>CALXMF010000005.1 GCA_944389415.1 uncultured Spirochaetota bacterium
TATATTAAAAGACAAAAAAAAGGTATTACAAAAATGGCCGATGAAAACAAAAATCTTACCCCAGTCTGGATAGCCTATGTAGACGGCAAACGTCTCTCTACCGATTACGAAGGTGCTTTAAGAAAAATATATATAAATGACAGATTAGATTTTATCGGTACTGCAAGCTTACTGTTTGATATTTCAGCCGTAGATTTTGATAATGATGATATTTTTGTTTTAGGTAGTGAAGTCTCAATTCATCTTGGATATAAAGATGATGTTGAAGAAGTATTTGTTGGTGAAGTTACAGAATTTGCCCCCCGCTTTGAAGAATATAACGCTCCTTCCATGGAAGTTAAAATACAAACAAAACTTAATGAATTAAAAAAAGGTCATAAATGTAAATCATTTGAAAACAAAACACCAGCAAGTATCATTAAAGATATTGTTTCAAAATATGATTTAACACCTGATGTAGAAGATTTTGGGCCAGAAAATATTTATACCGAACAGTATAATCTCACAGACTATGATTATATAACTTATCTTGCAGATAAATATGGAAAATTTATTTATTGTTACAATAATACCGTATATGTAAAAACCGAAATATCACCAACAAATGATGATGTTGTTCTTGAATGGGGAAAAACATTAATCAGTGCTAGAACAGAGATAAATTTAAGGAATCAACTTTCTGCTGTAACAGCAACTGGCTGGGATGTAATGAAATGTGAAGGCTTTACAGCAACAGCAACAATGAAAGATGTGCCTCTGAAAATTGGCGGTGAATATTGCTGGGAAGATAATGCAAGAGGATATGACCCCACATAAAGTTACGCAGATCAATTCAGCGGATTTTACAGATGAAGCTGAAGCCATGGAAATCGCCAAGGCAGTTATCTTAAAAAGATCCTTGCAATTTCAAACCTGTGAAGCAAAGACTGAAGGAAACTATCATATAAGACCTGGAAACAGAATTACTATAAAATACCTTGGAAAAGAAAGCGATGGTGAATACTTAGTTTCATCTGTAGAACATACCTTTAATGTTCTTGATGGCTATTTTACAACATGCCATTTAAAAAGAAACTTTTGTGAAATAAGTAATAAATCTGGAACTATAAGTGAAATAGACAAAGAACGAGCAGATAATCAAACTGCTGGCACTGAATCAAATGTAATTTCTACTGGTAGCGGAAACCAGACAGATGAACAGAATAATGCAGAAGAAACTAATGATAAAGAAAAGAATCCTGCAATTTCAAATCCACACTGGGAAGATACAAACGGCAATACAATTACAAAAGCTCTTGTTGGCGATGAAGTCTACCTTTGTGCTGATGTTACAGATATTGACGATGGTGCTACTGCTACAATCAAAATCATTGAAAAAGACGATGACGGTAATAATGATGATATAGATTCTGTATCTGGTAAAGTACAGGATAGTAAAATCAAAACTAAGTGGAAAGTTATTTATACAGAAGATGACGACGACTCTAACAGCCAGCAGGAAAAAGAAGAAAAAGGTTACACATTACCTGAGTACGCTTTCACAGTTGAGTGTGACGGCGTTGAAAGTGAAGAGTCTGGGCAGCTGGATGTTATGGGATGGATTAAAACCCAATTTAAGGATAAAAAGAGTGGAAAACCAATCTCAAATCATAAATATACAATCTATTTATTGGATGGTTCAACAAAAAAAGGTATCACGAACTCTGATGGTTTTGTTGATGAAAAAGATTTGAAGCCCGGTAAATATTTCATAAACTTTGGAGAATAAAATATGAGCGGTATAAAAGTTAAAGAAGAGAAAATAAAAGATAAAACTGGTGTTTGGTATTTAGCAGCAGATATATTAAAAAAAAATGGAATTAAAAATACAGGTGGAAATCAATATGTTTTGATGTGTTGGTTAAAAGATAAAAATGCATCTGTTGTAAAAAGTGATTTTATACAAAGAAATTCTATTGTAAAAATTCCCGCTTCGAAAATTGAGATTCTTCAAATATTTTGTAAAGAATTAAAATTAAATCAAACTTGTACGGAATATTTTGATTTAATTGAATGTGAACATGAAGTAGATGGTGCTATTGATGTTGCTAAATATATAGTTCAAGAAATAAAAACAAATATAAATAGTGAAGCTGCAAAACAAATATCTGCTTTAATACATTATAACTATGAAGCAGAAATTAAAAAACGAGGAATTATTACTTCTTCTTTTATTCCACCATATTCTCCTCAAGAAGCATTTGGAGGTGCTGTCTTAAAATGGATTGAAATGGTTGATACTAACAAACCTTGGGATCATAAACTAAAAATAAAAAAACAATTTCATTATTGTGCAGTACATAGACCCCTAAAATCTGGAACCCCTTCAGAATCTTATTATCATAAATATAATTATCATGATTATTATTTAGATGTTTGGTCTAATATACATTATGGTTTTGTAGGTCGATATTGTGGATTTTCTGAAGACACTTTATTAACAGGGTCAGATATTCAACAATTAATTACAAACATTAAACATTTTAATTTTAAAGGCGGTGATGATCCTGCTGATAAAATTACAATGCAGCTAGGGATGGATTTATATTCTAAATACAAAGACAATATTTCTAAATTAACTTATCAAGTAATACTAGATGAGCTTGAAAATTTAAAATATATTGGAGAATCAAGGCTGATTCATTATTGTTTTGATTTAAATGGAGATAGATTTCACCCAGTATGAAAATAAAAAAAATACTAATTACTTTTTCCATTCTTGTTTTTTTCTCATTAATAGTTGAATCGATTTGTCCTAAAATTGTAATTTATGGAGCTCCTAATATTAAGGCAAAAGTTCAAGTTGTAATGGATTTTTATGACAAATATTATGATGGTGATGTATCACTTTGGTATGTTGATAAATTAAAAAATTCGACAAAAAAAAAACAACTCAATCCGAAAAAGTATATCTTATTTAACTACCCAATTATATATGATAAAAAAGGAAGTAAGAATTTTATAATCATGTATTATATGTATGATAATGAAAATACAAGTTTTCACCGTATTTATATAAATGCCGATTTACTTTATTTTCACAGAATTGAATTTTCTCTTGATGATTCTGGTCAAATTATTAACAGTTATATAAAAAAATATCCTTGGAGTAAAAAAATTGAATATAATTTATAATGAATATGAAAAAACATACTTTAAAACAATTAAAGATGATTGGAAATTAATTGAATGTAATTCACTTCCCAAAAAATGAGGCATAAGGAATCAACTTTCTGCTGTAACAGCAACTGGCTGGGATGTAATGAAATGTGAAGGCTTTACAGCAACAGCAACAATGAAAGATGTGCCTCTGAAAATTGGCGGTGAATATTGCTGGGAAGATAATGCAAGAGGATATGACCCCACATAAAGTTACGCAGATCAATTCAGCGGATTTTACAGATGAAGCTGAAGCCATGGAAATCGCCAAGGCAGTTATCTTAAAAAGATCCTTGCAATTTCAAACCTGTGAAGCAAAGACTGAAGGAAACTATCATATAAGACCTGGAAACAGAATTACTATAAAATACCTTGGAAAAGAAAGCGATGGTGAATACTTAGTTTCATCTGTAGAACATACCTTTAATGTTCTTGATGGCTATTTTACAACATGCCATTTAAAAAGAAACTTTTGTGAAATAAGTAATAAATCTGGAACTATAAGTGAAATAGACAAAGAACGAGCAGATAATCAAACTGCTGGCACTGAATCAAATGTAATTTCTACTGGTAGCGGAAACCAGACAGATGAACAGAATAATGCAGAAGAAACTAATGATAAAGAAAAGAATCCTGCAATTTCAAATCCACACTGGGAAGATACAAACGGCAATACAATTACAAAAGCTCTTGTTGGCGATGAAGTCTACCTTTGTGCTGATGTTACAGATATTGACGATGGTGCTACTGCTACAATCAAAATCATTGAAAAAGACGATGACGGTAATAATGATGATATAGATTCTGTATCTGGTAAAGTACAGGATAGTAAAATCAAAACTAAGTGGAAAGTTATTTATACAGAAGATGACGACGACTCTAACAGCCAGCAGGAAAAAGAAGAAAAAGGTTACACATTACCTGAGTACGCTTTCACAGTTGAGTGTGACGGCGTTGAAAGTGAAGAGTCTGGCCAGTTGGATATAAAAGACGAAATTGTTCTAACCGTAAAAAACTTTGATGAACTCAAAGGAAAAACGTTAAAACTTGTCTGGAAAGATGGAAGCAGCAAAGAGATACCTATCGACAGCGAAGAGCTAAAGATAAGAGATATTTTTATTGGTTCAGCCTGTATGTTGATAAAATAAAGGAAAAAGATATATGGAATATTACAACGGATTTGTGTTTTATCTAGATGAAAATAATCCTAAATGGAAAGAGTATTATAATAATTTAGGGAAAAAAACATTTGGAGTTTATTCAGTCGCACAATATTTTACAAAAAAACTGAAGGAATTAGCAGATGATAAATTAGATAAGGTTTTTAATATCGAATCAAGTTATATCAATCAATTATCTGACAATAGTTTACATTTATCAGAAAAGGCTATTTCGAATTGGAAAGATATATATAGTGATTTACTTCAGCAAGGTGACGTTTGTGTTATTGCTATTCCTGGATACTTGTGGAAAGGAACTCCTCAGACAAGTTATTCGTTTATGACCAAAGTTGCCAGGAAAGAAGTTACATTATCTGATGTTCTGACAATTCCAGAATATGCTGAATTAGTTGAAAAACTTTTTATTCTTCGTTTTGGTAAGAAGCCTCAAGATTGTACTACAGATACAGTTGAATTTTTTATACCTGCATTACAATGTGCTATTTCAGAACATTTTGTTGCATTTGATTCCGAAGATAAAACTCAAACAAAAAAAGAGAATACTTTACAAGCTCCTGCTCAGCCTGTGGTAAATGAAACTGTGGTTGAAGGGTATTTTTACAAGAGATCTACAGGTCAAGCAGATTCCAAAAACAAAACTTATAACGAAACTTCAAAAAAAGTATATTCAGTTGAAGAATTCAAAAGTTCATATACTACAAATGATTGTATAGATTTAAATTGTGAATATGACGATTTTAGATATATATGTTATGTAGTAATGAAAGAATGTACTACTACTAATTTGGATGAATACAAAGCTGTTGCTTTTACAAGTAAAAATCATTCAGATGCTACAAAAACTGCATGGAAATCACTTATGGCTTCTGGATATTCTTCTGTTAAAGATAAAACCAATTTATTAGATTCGACAAAAACTGCTGCTGCAAATTTAGCAAGACGAGCAGTTATTTATGTATTAGAAGGAGATGATGATATTACTGATGGAGCAGAATTTTGGGATGGAACAGATTTTATAGCTTGGGGATTGGAAACAACTCCTCAAGGTGTAAAAAAACATGCTAAATTTAGGCAATATAAATTTATCGAAATTTCATCAAGTATATATAATTCATATAAAAATAACTATTCCTCTAGCATAAGATATGGTGAAGATGGTCATACAAGTGATATGACCCATACTCCAGCAGAAACACATACCCATAAAGATGGAAAAATTCATTATAATATACCAGCTGAGGTATTTAAGAACAATTTAACAACAGTTGGTGATTTTCAATATGATACTGATGTATCAACCACTTATGGACTAACAGCAACACTTTCTGCCGGAGAAAGTATTTTCTGGAAGTTGTCTAAAACAAAAACTTTGTAAAAGGTAAAATTATGAAGAAAAAAAAATTATTTTGTCTTATTTTCTTTTGTTTTGTAGTTATTCCTGTTTTTTGTAAAAATCAATTTACTGTAAATAAATCTTTTTCAATACAACAGGTAGAACCAAAAGAAAAAGATATTGAAGTTCGCACTCAAAAATTTTCATTTTCAATTAAAAAAGATTCTATGATAAAACATGAAATAATCGATAACAATGATTTTGTTTCAACCTTTCAAATTAAAAATGAAAAAAATACTTTTACATTAAATTATATAAAAGATAATTCTATTGAAAAATTATATACAATAACATTCAAACCAGAAAATAAAGTATTAATTAACAATACAGATGTTTATTTATTAAAAGATGACAGTTATTTAAAACTATATAATGATTTACTATCAAATAGAAGCATAATTTCAATATTTCAATTTCTATCGTTTTGTCATTATTTCTTTATTGATCCTAATTTGCAAAATTTGCCTTTTTATTTTTATAATTATGAGTATATGATTTTAGAAGGTCATTTATCGATTCAAAGTCCTGATTCTAATTTAAGATTAACACATATCGTACAATATAAATATGATGAAAATGGAAATATTAGTATTAATTGCAACTGTTCTGATGAAAATTTTATTGGATTAAATTATCAGGTAAATTTTAACTATAAACAATGTAAAATATCTAATGTAACTATCAAAATGAAATTTTTTGAAAGAAAGTCAGAAAGATATGATTTAAAATTTAATTATGAAAAAGCTACTATAACCGCATTTGGAGAAAGTATTCATTCATATTTTACAGATATAATAAAATATTCTTTTGCCACAGATATAAATTAAGCTAGAATTAAAATATAATTTCAGAAAAGATACAACAACCAGAAAAGGAGACGTACTGAAGCCTGGTATTTTACTCAACATTATAATGGCTTTACAAAAGTTTTATAATATTTTGAGAGAGATACGGTAGTGTCAAGAATTTTGCGCAAAATGGTTTGCAGATCCTGGTATAAATGAAGTCAGCCGGCAATGGAGGCGTCCTCAAGGGCATCCTCCAGGTGCTTCATATTCATATACTTTTTGTTGCCCCACTGGGTGCCTGCCACATGGCGCAGCCTTGCACAGACCAGCATCAGGGCAGAGTTACCATCCGGGAAACTGCCCACCACACGGGTGCGGCGGCGAATCTCCCGGTTCAGCCTCTCAATGACATTGTTGGTGCGGATACGGCTCCAGTGTTCACTGGGGAAATCGCAGTAGGCCAGAGTCTCCTCAATGCCATCTTCTACCTTCTTTGCGGCCTCTTTCAGCTTCATAGCACGCAGTTCCTCCGCCACAGCTTTGGCCTTCTGCCGGGCTGCTTTCTTGCTCTCTTGGGCGTGGATCGCTTTGAGCATCTTGGCCACAATCTTTACCTTGGAGCGGGGCGTTACCGAGAAAACAATGCGGTAAAAGTGGACGGTACACCGCTGGTATGTGGCTTCGGGGAACACTTCCCCCCACGGCCTCCAGCATACCGAGGCTTTTGTCTCCCACAATGAGTTTCACGCCATCCAGACCACGGCTGCGGAGCCATTGGAAGAAACTGACCCAGCTAGTCTTGTCCTCTTTCATGCCCTCAGCAGCACCTAAAACCTCACGGTATCCGTCCTCATTGACAGCAATGGCTACCAGAATGGCTACATTTTCAAACTCTCCGCCCCAGTTGCGGCGCAGGTAGATTCCATCCACATAGACATACGGATACCGCCCACCTTGCAAAGGACGGTTTCGCCAATCCTCAATGTGGACATATGCTTTCTTATTCAGCTCACTGATGGTGGACGGCGACACCTTGCTACCCCACAGGGCCTCGGTGATATCCTCCACACGCCGGACGGATACACCTGCCAGGTACATCTCAATGAGAGCTTCTTCTACACTGCTTTCCCGGCGGCGGTACCGCTCAATGATGGCGGTCTCAAAAGAGATTCCTTTGAGTTTTGGCACCCTCAGGGTGACATCCCCGGAAGTGGTGGTGAGATTTCGGCTATAGTGGCCGCTGCGGTAGCCCTGACGTTGCTCATTACGCTCGTATCGGGCCGCCTGGGGCCAGTTTTTGAGCCTCGGCCTCCAGCAGTTCATTGAGCGTCTCCTCCACGCTATCTCGTACTAACTCCTTCAGCTGCCCCTTTATTACTTCCTCGTTTAGCTGTACAATCTTCTCTGACATGGTTTGTTGTCTCCTTTCAGAATGGTGTGTCACAACTTCATTCTACCAGAGTTCTGCAAGCCATGTCTCTTTTTCTTTTTGCGAAACTTATTCTACCTTATCCGATTATTTTATTTATTCTCTATTTTATTTTTTATTGTATAGTTCTTCTTATACGTTTTCAGTCTGAGAATCAAATTTACAGTTGCCAAACATACAGCAACAATCAATACCGTAATCGCAATACTTTTATGGAAGCAACCAACCTTTGTACCAACAAACGCTATGATTGCGGCAAATACAGATATATACAGTAAAAAATGAAAAACACGCATGTTTTCATCCTTCCACAAAATATAGTAATAAAGACAGGATTGCGCATACGCAATCCTGTCATTCGTCTTTATAAAAGTTTACTGAAAATGTCGATATATCCTTTTACAAAAATAACCAGAACAATCACCGGAAGAATCCATGTTATATAAAAACGTGCCCAGGCTGGATACTTTAAACCATCCCCTGTATCAGCCTCTGCAAGAAAATTATTCCACCCCCACCCTTTCTTTTGAGAACAGAAAAATAAAAATATCAGAGATCCCAAAGGCAGCAACGTTGTACTGACGATAAAATCTTCCAGATCAAGTACACCTGTTCCCGCACCAAGAGGTTGAAACGCAGACCATACATTAAAACCTAAAACACAGGGAATAGATAAAATAATAATCGCCACAGTATTTATAATACAAGTCTTTCTGCGGCTCCAGCCGTGAACATCCATCCAATAGCTTGTGATATTTTCAAAAACAGCGACAAGGGTTGTCAGCGCAGCAAAGCTCATAAAAACAAAAAATAAGCCGCCCCAAATTCTGCCACCGGCCATCTGATTAAATATATTCGGCATTGTTACAAACAATAAACTGGGACCAGCCCCCGGATTTACACCGTAAGCAAAACAGGCTGGAAAAATAATAAGACCGCTCATTACAGCTACAGCTGTATCAAGGATAATGATCTGAATAGATTCGCCAGTCAGAGATTGCTTTTTATCAATATAAGAACCAAAAATAGCCATTGCGCCAATTCCAAGACTTAAAGTAAAAAAGGCCTGTCCCATTGCAGCAAAAATAACTTCACCCAATCCTGCATCAACTATTTTACCAAAATCAGGAAGTAAATAAAATTTAAGCCCCGCATGAGCACCTGGCAATAAAATAGAATGAACAGCAAGAATCATCATAATTAGGAATAAACACAGCATCATCCACTTAGTTATTTTTTCAACTCCGCTGCGCAAACCACGTCCTACAATAAGGAAACCAATACATACCGCACAAATCATCCATAATCCCTGAGACACAGGATTAGCTAATACATTATTAAAAGCCTGACCAACACCTGCAGTATCAAGCCCAACAAAATCACCGCGGATCGAATATACAAAATATGCAAAAAGCCAACCAGTAACTGTAGTATAAAACATCATCAGGAAATAATTTCCGACAATCGCTAACGGGCCATATACATGCCATTTCGTTTTTGGCGGTTCCAAAGTACGCAGCGCAATACCAATATTCTGCCTCGCAGCACGGCCAATAGAAAATTCCATAACCATAATCGGAAGTCCTAAAATAATAAGGAACAACAGATAAATCAGTACAAATGCTGCGCCTCCATATAATCCGGTAATATAAGGAAATCTCCATACATTTCCTAATCCAATTGCACAACCCGCAGACAACAAAATAAAACCAAGACGGCTAGCAAGCGTCTCCCGCTCTGTTTGATTTTTCATACACCTACCTCGTATCGTAACAAACACTCTGATAAATTTATATATAGGATATACCAGTTACAATTTACTGAATATATCCCAATATCCTTTAATAAAAATACCTAACACAATAACCGGTAAAATCCAAGTAATATACAACCTCAACCCCTGCGGAAACTTTAATCCGCTGCCGGTATCTGCTTCGGCAAGGAATTTATTCCATCCCCATCCGTACCGATGTGAACAAAACAGAATAAAGAGTAATGATCCCAAAGGCATAATTGTGCTGCTCACAAGGAAATCCTCTAGATCAAGAATGGCTGTTCCCTGTCCAAGCGGCTGAAAATCAGAAAACGCGTTAAAACCAAGCACACAGGGAACAGCTAATACAATAATTGCGATACAGTTAACTACACATGCCCAACGGCGGCTCCAACAATGGAGATCAATCCAGTATGAAATAATATTCTCAAACACTGCAATCAACGTCGTAAGCGCCGCAAATGCCATAAATATAAAAAACAAAGTACCCCACAGACGTCCGCCGGGCATCTGATTAAAAATATTTGGCAACGTAACAAAAATTAAACCAGGACCAGATCCAGGATTAACACCATAAGAAAAACATGCAGGGAAAATAATCAGACCACTCATTAGAGCTACAAAGGTATCAAGCGCGATAACTCGAATAGATTCTCCAGTTAAAGATTGATCTTTACCAATATAGGAACCCAAAATAGCCATTCCGCCCATACCGATACTCAACGTAAAAAATGCCTGACTCATAGCAGCAAATACAACTTCCCAAAGTCCTGACGCTGCCATTTTTGAAAAATCAGGCAGCAAATAAAAAGAAAGACCTTTTTCCGCTTCCGGAAGCAATAGAGAATTTATCGCAAGAATAAGCATCACCGCAAGCAAAAACAACATGATGATTTTCGTAATTTTTTCAACGCCTTTTTGCAGACCACCTGCGCAAATAATAAAGCCAAGAATCACAGAACACGCCATCCAGAAAATCTGTTTAACAGGATTAGCCTGCAGTTTAGAAAAATACATTTCAACCTGGATAACATCACACCCCTGAAAAGCTCCACCTGCCATCCCAAATAGGTACGCGAGTATCCAACCGGTAATTACCGTATAAAACATCATAAGCAAATAATTCCCGGCAATTGCTATCGGACCAAAGAAATGCCATCGGGTATTTTGTGGTTCAAGACGGCGCAGAGCACCGCTAATATTCGTTCTGGAAGCACGTCCAATCGAAAATTCCATTACCATCACCGGCAATCCAATAATAACCAAAAACACCAGATACAATATGACAAACGCAGCGCCGCCATATTTTCCTACAATATAAGGAAAGCGCCAGACATTGCCAAGACCTATAGCACATCCGGCAGAAAGCAGAATAAATCCAAGGCGGCTGCCTAAAGTTTCTCTTGTCTGCTTTGTTTTCACTGATTATCCTCCTTAATAATATCCCTAAAACAAAATACATAGTATTTCACAGATTATATATGGCAAAAAAAACCGGACTGCAGCAAGTACAGTCCGGATTCTGCATATACAAGCCACCGTTAAATTTCAGCAGCTTTTATCGATATAACAGAAATATCATACTTATGATCATTAGCAGTAAATTTTCTCGACTCGCCTTCTTTAGCATCAAGCAGTTTTCCGCCAAGAGGCGATTTATACGAAATGATGTTATTATCGGGATCAGATTCCCATGGACCAAGTATGGTATATACTTTAGTCTCACCTGTTTTATTATCCCGTAATGTAACTGTTGTTCCAAATGAGATTCGAGATGTTGTAATGGTTGCCGGATCAAAAATCTGAGCCTTGTTAATCTGATCCTGTAATTTTGAAACTGTAGAATTTAAGAAACTCTGCCTTTCTTTTGCCGCTTTATATTCAGCATTTTCACTCAAATCCCCCAGAGCCAAGGCCTCGCCAATTTCTTTGGAGTTTGCAGGAATTTCAACAGTAAGATAGTTTTCCAGTTCCTGCTTTTTAATCTCCATCATGCGGGCAGTTACAATTAAGCCCTGCGGAGCAACAGTTTTTTCTTCGATTCCAAAGAATTTGAAATCAGGATATTTATCCTGAATATGATTACGCATAGTAATTTTTATTACCGGGTCAAGATCTTTGACATCATCAACAAGTGTGTACAATCGCGTAATAGTATCAACATCATGTTCAAGCATATAATGCAGCAGCGTATCATCTGAAAAAAGCATTTTAATAATCTGTTTTTCAATCTTCTTATTCTCGACTGTATTTACATGATTTTCTATCTCACGATAGGCAAGATCAAGAATATGAATCAATGTAATCAATTGCTTTTCATACGAGACACCGGCATTCTGAAACCAATCTCTATCTTTACATTTACTGATAAAATATACCACTGCTTCACGATAATCTCTATAATTATCAAAACAGTCAGATACAAGCTGGGTGACTCTGCCAACCTGACCATCATTTAAAAGATTGGTCAACATATCATCCTGCAAAACAGTTGGGAATAATTTAATATACACATCAACCCAATTTGCAAGCAATTTTCTGATACATGATAAAAAATCCTCCCGCAAGGATGTATTCTTTGTATCTTTAAGCAACAAATACATCTCCTGCGGATTTTCTATCTCCGCAAACAACTGAGCGAAAGTATACGGAATATTCGGATTAAGATGAGGATGCTCGCTAACAATACGGCGCACCACAAGAAAAGAAGCAATTACCTGTTCATTTACAACTTTGAAGGATTTAAGGTATCCAACAAAATATGAAAACATATCAGAGAACAGTTCAGATTCTGTATCAGCCTCTTCATTAAATTTCATCAGAATATCAATACGGGCAAAAAACTGCTTCTGAGCTTTGAACTCATTGGATAATTTCTCTTCCTGAGAAATAGCACGGTCACGAACCATATACAAAGTAATATCATTCGGATCAATACCAAAAGCAGCATCCGTATCCAGAATTTTACGGGCCGCTGAATTCCAACTTGTCCATTCTGATGCAGTTAAAATACTCGGAGTTAATTCAGCCTTTATACGCTTGAGATCACATCTATTATTGAAACTTTTTATAATAGTTTTTAATGCCCATACTTTATCATCTTTAACCATCTTTGACAGTACAGCCTGTGATTTTGTTGCTTTTAATACCCAGATATGATCAGGTGCTAAAGGCTGCAAAGCATTTACAGCCATTTTCAAAGAAATTTCCCGTACTCCATTCTTCTTTCCAAAATTTATGGTCAAATTATCATTTTCCACACTTCTTATGATGCCGACACCCCATGTCCGATGAAAAACAAAATTCCGCGCATCAAATGCGATATGCTTTTCAAAATCAGAAATTGCTTCGTTTACATTACGGAAACTGGGGCCTAAACTGGAAATCCGAATATAATCTTCAAGGTGACTGTGACCGGCATATTTACCGCGGAAACACTCAACAAGTTCTTTGCGCGCCCAATTATCTTTCTCATCTATTTCGAGAATGCGCTTCAGAATTCCAATAGAAGTATCCCAATCACACTTATTCTTATAATACGTATATAATTCCTGAAGGAGAATAGCGCTCTTATCTTTACTGATTGTCTTCGCTATTTTGCGTTCAACCAGATAGAAAAAGTCAATTTCATCAGGAATCAAGGACACCAGTTTTGACCAGATTTCCTTAATCTGTCCTTCAACTTTATTTTTTACAAAACGATGCAGAGCCTTCTTATAATAATCAATGGCTGTTTCCATATCGCCAAGTTTTTCGTAATGTTCAGCGAGAAGTTTTGCGATATCAGCTTCCTCATAGTCGACTTTGACTATCCGTTCATATATGTTCCAAATACGTTCATCATTATTCTCACGGTAACACTCTGCTAATTTACGCAACGCAAACCGATTAGCAGGATCTTCAGCAAGAATTGTTTCACACAAATATTCAATGATATTTCCTTTATGGTTCTCCTGAAAAATATCAATCAGATTTACCATAGCAGAATTATCAAGGGTACCTTTCTGGAGCGCGATCATGCCTGACAAATATAGTGCGATAATACTGTTTTTCGCATGCGCAAGATGTTCATCACAAATACTTTTCACGTCATCAATACAGTTCTCATTCCTAACCTGTTCAATGAGGGATGACAGTTCTAGAAAATTATTTTTTGAATAGCTTGAGATAAGCGCACGAGTCCATTTTTCCTCATTAAGCATATCCCTGATTTTTGTAATAAGTTGTTCAGACATAGTATCTCCTTAACATTGCCTTTGCAGACTGTCACATAGTATACTGCTTGTATACATCATCATCCAACAGTTTTATTTTTAAAAGCACTGCATTAATTTTATTCCTGTCCGCTTTAATCATCAGATAATGATCTATCATCCAAAAATAGTGATTAATAAGCTTTGGAACAAGAATCTGTCGGTCACACGACACATCCCGACACTCATTTTCTATAGCGTAAATAACCTGACCTAAACGCCCAACTTCAGCAGCCCGCAGTTCTCTCTTCACATTAAAAACACCAAATAAAACGCCATAGACAGGAATCCACTCCTGTAATACCTTTCCAGAAAAACCTTTTGCTGCGACACGTTCAATCAGATTGCGAATCAATTCCGAATCTAAAAAAACAATATCGATTTCCTGTGCGTTCATAAAAAATGCTTCTCTGAATAGGACTTTTCCGCGTCTGTCATCCCCACAGAGAGAATAACAATCGGCCATTTCTGCGTAAACAGAAGCAGTAGCCGGTATCAGTTCATTAACTACTCCAAGACATTTCAGCGCTGTTTCATACTCACCTAATTTTTTATAACAGAGCGCAGCCTTTCTAAACACCTCAGCCCGTAACTCATTACCATGCTCATTAAACAACTGCTCATAGTTTGACAAAGCCAGCGAGAATATACCTTTCTGTACAGCATACATACTGCGAGGATACCGTTCCTCGCCCAAGGATCCATTCTCAAGCAGAAAAGTAAGAAACAGTTTCCATTGCTGCACAAGGGAATCACCACGTTCAAAAGGAGAGTCAATCCTTGACAGACCAGCAATACGTTCCATCCAGAAATTGACACAACGCAGAGTAAACATTATTTCCTGATTATCAAGATCATCTGCAAGTGCATCCTCCAGAACAAGTTTCGCCTGCTCAGGATTTCCAATCTGCAAATAATTATAAGCCTGAAGCAATAGTTCTTGATCTGTCTGGGTATTCATGGTTATTATAATTATACAAAAATATACTCTTTAGTCAATGAGAAATCTATTTTTTTTACAAATGGCTATTATTTATAATGCATCACATTCTATTAGTCAAGAGGGATATAGCCAGAATGGGACTTTTTTATGAAAATTTTATATATTTTATTAGACTTTACACAATAGTAACAAACATATTCAATACAAGTACTCCGCATACCAATAAAACAAGGAAGACCATATTCACCGCAGTAAAATACACAAGATACGCACCTTTTTTTTCGGGTAATGCTTTTGCCGCATACTGATACGAAATTAAACTCGCAAGCGATGCAATCAATGTACCAAGCCCGCCAATATTTACTCCAAGCAGGATTGGAATATACCTATCCGTAAATCCAGATAATAACAATGCAGCAGGCACATTACTCACCACCTGACTGGCAATCACAGAAACAACAAATTCATGACCAGATATTACTGATTCCAAAAAAGAACGAATTTGAGGGATGCGCCCCATATTACCAATAAAAACAAAAAACGCCACAAACGTACATAACAAAGCATAATTTACCTGCCGCAGCAATCTTCTCGCATACAGCAGTATACTTATAAAAACAACTACGAAAGCAATACCATAATGCAGAATACGGAAAACAGACAATACGGAAATAGCAAATAATACAGAACACACAACAGTCATATTCCTCTGAAATCCCTGATGGCAGGATGTAGCAGGCAATACAACAGGCATACTGCGGCTAAGGCACAGCCAGCATGAAAGCAGAATAAAAGCAAGTATTGTCCATGGAAGAAGAATGATTGTAAAAGCGCCTATATTCATCCCTGATAATGAAAATAAATATAAATTTTGCGGATTTCCAATTGGAGTAAGCATACTGCCTAAGTTTGCAGCGACAGTCTGCAAAACTACAACAGGTATAATTCTATTGCGCAGAGACGACATTGAAAGAGTTAATATGGCAAATGGAACAAAAGTTATCAACGCGACATCATTAGTAATCAGCATTGACGAAAAAAAACACAAAAAAACGAGAACAGCTTCAAGCTGTCTGGAAGTATGGCAGCGCGCCAGCAATTTTTCAGCAAGCCATGAAAAAACACCTGCTTCTTGGTAGCACTGCATCACAATCATCAAACAGAAAAGCACAGCCAGAACACGGACATCTATATAAGAAAGATACTCTTTATCTGGATGAATCATAAACGCAGAAATAACAGCAAGAACAGAAGCAACACTTAATACGGTTTCTTTCTTCAAGAAATGGAAAACAGAACTTAAAATATTTCGCATACACACACCTTTTACTCTACTGCGAAAAAAATACATATCACATCTGCACAATAATTACAATTACAGAAATTAAAATATAAATCAATATCATGTAACCTTTTGCACTATGACCGGTTATTATAATAGATTGCAAGAGCAACAACACACCGCAGTTTTTTTAGAAAGAGTACCAAGCACAAAGAATCTTTCTGATTTTCTGCATCCTCCTCTCCTTTTGGACCGCTGGTAAAGTTTTTACCAGCGGTCTTTTGTATTAATGTATTGCAAGTATTATTTAAATTTGATTTATTGCACTGACAATGGCATCAATACCGGCTCGTCCAATATTGGAACTTTTACCGCAGCCCCAGAATTTATCCCCGCTCTCAGTTGTAATTTCTATATAAGCAAGCGCATCAGTATCATTTCCAGTACCAATACTATGTTCATGAAAAGCACTGATAGTAAACCGAGGGATGGGAGTTTTCCGAAGCGCTGAAACGAATGCATCAAGAGGTCCGTTTCCAGTATCGCCAATTGTATATGTATCACCTCGCCAACGAATAGAAACACGGCACATCACAGACGCAACAGGCACAGAAGATGTAACCGGTGTATCAAGATGAGTTTCCGCAATATCAAGAATACACAGTGGCTCACGACGATTAAGCCAACGTTCCGCAAAAACAGCATATATTTCTGATGGAGAAAGCTCTTTCTGCGCCTTATCAGCCGTTTCTGTAATAGCAGCACCTAATGCCGGATGCATAGCTTTCGGCAGATAAATACCATAGTCCTGCTCAAGAATCCACGCTGCCCCACCCTTTCCACTTTGACTGTTTATACGAATAATTTCTTCGTATTCCCGACCAACATCATGCGGATCAATTGGCAGATACGGAACATCCCACACCGCATCAGGACCAAGCACAGAACGGGCAGCCATTCCTTTTCTAATCGCATCCTGATGTGAGCCTGAAAACGCGGTAAAGACCAATTCACCGGCATAAGGATGACGAGGGTGTATCGGCATATTGGTAAAGCGCATATATTCATTACTGATATCACTGATATGAGAAAAATCGAGACCAGGATCAACCCCTTGTGTATACATATTAAGCGCAACTGTTACAATATCAAGATTCCCGGTACGTTCTCCATTACCAAACAGAGTACCTTCTACACGGTCTGCACCAGCGAGTAATCCTAATTCACAGGAGGCAACACCGGTACCGCGATCATTATGATTATGAAGACTGATAATCACAGAATCCCGATTACTGATATGCGCCGCAAAATATTCTATCTGATCAGCATGAACGTTTGGAGTTGCACATTCAACCGTTGTCGGCAAATTTAAAATAATCTTATCTTCTGGCGATGCTCCCCATTGGGCTTTAACAGCTTCGCAGATTTCAACAGAAAAATCTATTTCCGTATTTGAAAAACTCTCAGGCGAATATTCAAGCTGAATTCGTGTTTCAGGAACCATTTCACGATATTTCTGCACACATTGCACACCGTCAACCGCAATCTGAATAATCTGCTCCTTTGTCATATTAAAAGTATACTTTCGCTGTGCAGGCGAAGTAGAATTATATATATGGAAAATAGCTGCTTTTGCCCCCTTTAGGGACTCAAAAGTCTTTTTTATCAAATGTTCACGGGCCTGGCACAATACCTGAATTGTAACATCATCTGGAATACGTTTTTCGTCAATTAACCGCCGTAAAAAGTCATATTCTGTCTGCGATGCACTTGGAAACCCCACTTCTATTTCTTTAAATCCAACTTTAACAAGTAAATCAAAAAAAGCAAGCTTTTGTTCCACTGTCATTGGAACCGCAAGCGCCTGGTTACCATCGCGAAGATCAACGGAACACCAAATAGGCGCATGTGTAATTTCATTATCCGGCCACCGTCTGTTCTGTACGGGAATTTTTCCAAATGGTACATATTTTGCCATCATAATCTCCTTGTTACCATAAAAAAAGCCCGCTGCCGAAAAGCAGCGGGCGTGTTAAAGCTAAAGAAAACACACAGCGCCTAAACCTTACGGCATACAGAGAATATATTTCTTTCTAGTAGGCACTCTGCGTATTTCATATTTAGTATTATTACAGAATATTGCTTATTAGTCAAGTCAGAAAAATTGATAACAATATTTCCCGACCCTCATACTTATAACTCCTCTGTAATCTTGAGCAATTCCCTGCGAGTCTTGGGAGCATTTGTCGTTGTTTTTTCTTCATAAATATCAGCAATATCCTTAAAGAAAAACTTCATCTGCTTTCTGGTCTCTGGATTTGCCAGATTTCTATCAAGATCAGGAACTATTAAATTCATACCGGGAGTAATCAGATCCGGATCAAGAATCACATCTGAAGAAGCCAGCATAATGATGGGAAAATAATAGCCTCTTTCTTCTCCGTAAAAAGTTTTCGCTATAGAAGAAAGCGTATCTCCTGTTTTTACCGTATACGCCTGCGCGCCATCAAGAATAAGACTCGCCTCATATTCACTATATACTTCTGCAAAATCCTCATTAAACTCTTCCTGTGAGAGCCCTTCAGAACTGGCACAGGAAATAATAGAGAACAGCAGTCCAGCAGCTAGCATACCGGCCAGTACGTTTTCAAACATTTTTTTCATATTAAACTCCTTGTTTTTTTATTACCTGAATATTCAGGCAGCATACCATAAGTATATCCTTAGATTTAAAATACTGCAAACAAAAATTTTATTTTTTCAGAGCCGAAAAGAATCTGTTAAGACGACTGCAGAATTCTGTGGTATCAGCTTTCAATTCATTAAGAAATTCATTTGCATCAAGTGTCCCTAACACAGCAGTCATTTCTTCTGCATTGCGGAACGTAATTGTTCTAAAGTAATCTGTATAATCTTTCTTTCGGGATTCTACCGCCGATTCATACATATAATTAGCCACATATGCTACATCAGTATATATATCTGTATAGACAGTTGCATCAAACTGTGAGATAGCCCGTTCATACAGGGATTCTAGGATATGAAGCGCATACCGCGTTTTATATCGCAAATATTCGACCTGACAATCTTCATAAAAAGCATGAACAGCATCCCATGTCTGTATTCTGCCGTTTTTTATTTGTTCATATAAAAATTCGATACGAATTCGGGGGATAATCTGTCCGCCAACATTTTCCCAATCCGTATAGAGTGGAATCTCTTTTATACTGGCAAAAACTTCAGGAGAAAACACGTTTATATTCTGTTTTCCGCAATACTCCATCAAAGCCGAGACAGCGAAATATTTAGCAACACGCCGGTATTCCCGATACCCCTGCGCCACTTTCAGAATACGGGCGCCATAGCGTTTCTGACACTGAGGATCATATAATTCTATATCCGTATCAGGATTCTGATGCAGAAAATCTTTTGCCTGCTGTGAAATATCATGTCGAATATCAGCATACAACGGATCTGTCTTTTTCAGATAACGGGCAGTCAGCACAATAAGCCGGTCGAGAGCATACATAATCTCCTGAACAGTATCAGGCGCAAGCGGATCAGTCTCAATATGCTGCGCTTTAATAACCCTCCGATCCCGTGCGCGGAATTTCGATTTATTACGGGAGATTGCGAACATGTTATAGAGGAACCAGTACGCCGGAATAATATGAACAGCCTGTTCCGTACTGTCAATCGACACAAGTGAAAAAGGATACATAATATTCAATTCGTTCTGATAAGATCCTTTCGATACAAGAGTAAATGAGGCAAAACGGCTGTTATGTTTAAAATCAGAACATAATCCCGGCCAGAAACCACGGCCGGCAAATATTTCTCCGTCCGGACTGCGCGAATTATGATTTGAGCCAATCGTTGCCCCGGCAGCGATATTTGACTGTCCAAGGACAGTAGACGCAATAAGAAAAGACGTATTATGATGCTGTTCATGAAACGGAAATATTAAATTATTAAGCAATTCGCAGCAGGAAACAGTAGAATTATCGCCGAGCACCGAATTAAGCAGACGCGCTCCATATTTAAGCTGACAATTACGGCCTATTACAAAACGAACCGCGATAGCCTGATAAAAAACCTTACTGCCGTAGCCCATAATACCATTTACAAGCTCTACGCCTTCACCAATCTGAGATGGTTCTTCTTCAGAAGAACACACCGTTATATTTTTAAGCTTGCATGCACCTTTTATATACGCCCCTGAACCAACCTTCACATCTTTAAGTAATAATGTGTTTTTTATTACGACATCATCAGCTATAATACCGAATGTGTTGTTTTTCCGATCGTTTTCCTGTTCTGTCATGCGCACAAATGCGGCAAGCAGCTCATTATCATCCCTCCTGCGGGACCAGATAAACGCATCTGCAGGCAGCATTTTCTCAAACGGCAGCACAGCCCTCGCATCATTCTCGTTGCTGATCCCAATCCAGACACGATTTGATTCCGGCTCGCCCTCTTTAAGAATACCAGCTCCAAATTTAGAATGATGAGTGCAGCTCATTTCCTGAATATTGAATAATATAACCCGGCTGCCGATATGATAGTTTACTAAATACTGAACATTTCGGATACAGACATCATCTCCAAGAACAACATCTGTAATGTAGGAATGATATAAACCGGTACATAATTCCAGATCGTGATATTTTAACACAGATCTGGTAAGACGTCCCAGAACAACAAAACCGCTGAATTCGCAGTCCCGTATCAAAGAAACATCAAACAGTCCATCTTCTTTCGGAACAAATATATTCTGCCATGAAGAATCAGAGTTTGTATTACCCTGCTGTATCAGCGTATCTATCTCCTGGCTGGTCAATGAACGCTTATGCTCTGCAAACACAGCTATATTACTGCTGAAAGCAGACTCATTCTGCCTATCTACTGGAGTAATTGAAACCATATTATACTATCGTATGTGTTTTCAGAGATTATTCAAGTTTTTTTATATAATAAAAGCAGTTTTTTGTCTTCTGTACTCACCCTGAATGACTCACGGATTTTCTGTATTGTTTTATTATAAGTCCACGCGTCAAATGGACAAGAAGTGCCCGTTACATACTTATATGCCGCAGAACGGCATTTTACCCACGCCTCCGCGGTGATCCACGCAAGAGCCATTCGCACATAATATGTATCAGTATACATACCATCATATTCAGGAAGCCTGGCGGCGACACTGCTGCATCTCTCAAATACAGAAGTAATATGACTGTCATCACAAAACCATGATAGCATCACAACCAGTCCCGCCCGTACATGCCACCAGTTTGAAGAAAGACACCACTTGCCTGCATGTTCAAAAAAAATATCTGGATATTTTTTTATCTGTGTAAGACCGCCGGCAAAACAATCACAAAGCGCCCAGTTCGTTATACCATCAAGAAAACGTTCAGCCGCGACAACACATTCCTCGCTGCTGCCGGTAATCAAACCGGTAACAATCCCCTCAAGCATTGTTTCTTCATATAAAGTTCTGCGGCAGCAGGAAAGAAAGCCTTGCGGATCTCCCCGCGCGATTTCCTTTCCTATTCTGCGCAATACAGGCATCCGCACTCCAAGCAAATTATGCACACCAGGAAGCAGTCCCGAATGAAACTTTCGATATTTCTCATCAGCCGCCGCAGAGAGCAAGTCAAGCAGCCGACTCTGATCATTTTCATTCCATGCGGTGACAGATGAAAAAGTACGAATATCAGCCTGTATCTGCGGCGAAATTATTTCTCTCACTTAAAACGCAGCCAATGTCCGTTCAATGCGGGCAGCAGCTTTTTCGCAACCAAGAATCTGAATGGAACCAATAAGCGGCGGACTGATTCTGCTGCCGGTTAGCGCCATACGGATAGGCATCATAAAATCACCAAGCTTTACGCCCAGTTTTTCAGCTTCACTGCGGGCAAGCTCTTCCGAATCGTCGTGAGACATCCCATCCAAGCGGGAAACAAAATCTTTTGCTGCGATAAGAACTGCTTTCGTGCGCTCAGCATCCAGTTTCTTTGGAATAATCTGCTCCACCGGAGGCACAGCGGGTTCCTTAAAGAGGAAGGCAATCATTTCCGGCGCATCGCAGAGAAAATGCAAACGTTCTTTAATAAGCGGCATGACCTCAATCAGTTTCGCACGAACAGCGGCATCGTCAAGCCCTTCCGCTGATAATTTTCCGTCCGCAGAAATAGCTATGCCAGAAACAGCGGAACCGACCTTTGGCGCCGGGAACTGCTCAGAAACGTTTATCGGAAGAGCAGCATCACCTGTTCCAGTCAGGAATGGAAGAATTTTTTCCATAAGCTGTTCATCTGTATACAAACGCATATACTGCCCATTAAACCATTCAAGTTTTTTATAATCAAATACCGCTGGCGCCTTATTCAGATGTTCCATTTTAAAAAGCTGTTCAAATTCATGCAGACAGAACATATCACGCCCATCTTCATATGAACAGCCAAGCATAGCAACATAATTGATCAACGCTTCCGGCAGATAACCGCGCGCACGAAATTCATTTACACTTGTTGCTCCATGACGCTTTGACAGTTTCTGTCCATCTTGCCCCATTACCATTGGCAGATGACAGAATACCGGCGGCTCCCACCCAAACGCCTGATACATAAGCACATGCAGTGGTGTGGAAGGAATCCATTCCTGAGCGCGCATCACATGCGTAATTTTCATAAAGTGATCATCGATGATATTCGCCAGATGATATGTCGGAAATCCATCACTCTTCAATAGAACAGGATCAGGATTAATATCCTCATTTTTCCATTCAATATCACCGAGCAGCGCATCTTTAAATTTGGTAACCCCTTCAAGAGGCACTTTAAGCCTAATAACATATGGCTTACCCGCATCAAGATTCGCCTTAATTTCATCATTTGTCAAATGACGGCAATTACGGTCGTAACCGGGCGGCATTTTATTCATTGTCTGTATCGTGCGGATACGTTCAAGACGTTCAGCATCACAAAAACAATAATAAGCCTGTCCCTGAGCGACTAACTCTTCTGCGTATTTTTTATAAAGCTCAAATCGTTCTGACTGCACATATGGCCCATAAGGACCACCCTTATCAGGGCCTTCGTCCCATTCAATTCCAAGCCAGGCAAGTGTATCAAACAGGTTTTGTACATATTCTTCACCGTATCGGGTACGGTCTGTATCTTCCAAACGCAGAATAAACTTTCCGCCGTTTGCGCGCGCAAACAGGTAATTAAATAACGCGGTACGCACACCGCCAATATGCTGCATACCCGTCGGCGACGGTGCGTAGCGGACACGAACTTCCACTGCAGCCTCCTTACAAACAAAATAATGCTGTATTCACTATCAGTATAGCAATTATACTAGTATAGTAAAAAACATTTGTGAAAGCAAGTTATCACTGATACAGGCCACAGCACGATATACAATCTATAAAACAAAGAAAAATATAATCTTTTTTTCATTCATTTTTAAGTTATTTTCAAAACAAAAAAAGTCTTTTTTTAATTCATCTTTAATTTATCTCTGGCGTAAATTTAATTTATCATTAACTCAAAAATACACTGTTTTGTATATCTATACTGTTGCGGCAGATCTATCTGCAGCAATTATACGAGTTAGCAATCTATAATTCGTTATCTACAAACATAAAAGAAAAGGTCAAAGTATTGACACCATAAGAATATTATATTAACATTGCTTTGTAATGATTACAAAATAAAAATCATTACAAAGCAATGTTAAGGAGTAATTTTATGAAACAGTGGGTTTGTAAAGTATGCGGATATGTTCATACTGGAGACAATGCACCTGAAAAATGTCCTCAGTGCGGTGCAACAAAAGATAAGTTCGCAGAAAAAGTAGAAACAACAGGTTTCGCTGATGAACACAAAATCGGTATCGCACAGGGATTGGATGCTGAAGTTGTACAGGGCCTGCGTGATAACTTTAATGGTGAATGCTGCGAAGTCGGTATGTATCTCGCAATGAGCCGCCAGGCTGATCGTGAAGGTTATCCTGAAATCGCAGAAGCATTTAAACGCTATGCATTTGAAGAAGCTGATCATGCGGCACGTTTCGCTGAATTGCTGGGTGAGGTTGTTACTCCCTCTACCAAGAAAAATCTTGAATTGCGCGCTGCCGCAGAGACAGGTGCTTGTGAAGGCAAATTGATGCTTGCTAAAAAAGCGAAAACACTTAATTACGATGCTATTCATGATACAGTACATGAAATGTGTAAAGATGAAGCCCGCCATGGCGCAGGATTCAAGGGACTTCTGGCCCGCTATTTTGGCTAATTAGGTAGGTAATTATCAAAAAGCTGCCACTAGGCAGCTTTTTATATATATTTATATATTTCATTATGACAATTCCAGTAACAGACATACAGGCAGCACAAATTCTTACAGATCACGGCATCCGCCTTTCAATTCAGCGGATACAAATATATCAGAATCTATGCGCAAGCGGTGAACATCCCACCGCAGAAATGGTGTATGCACAGCTGGCATCTTCTATTCCAACTCTTTCCCGGACTACCGTATATAACACTCTGAAACTTTTTGCTGAAAAACAGCTGGTACAGACATTATTAATAGAAGATGATGAAATGCGGTACGACGCGGATACAGAGGAACATCTGCATTTTAAATGTCACTGCTGCGGGAAAGTATTTGATGCGGCTACGAACAATACTGCCCGAACAGAATTATCACGTTTTCATAATTACTGCAACAGCCTGCTTCCGGACGGATTTCTTTCAGAAAAAATACAAACATATTTTTGGGGACGGTGCGGCAACTGCGCTGTCGAGTCCTATCCGAAAAAGGCTTAATTCATATCTCTCTTTTTTCGATAATAATATGTATCTTTGTGTTCAGAGCGCATAAATGCAATTTTGACCACAAGGAAATTTTGGGTAGGAGATATATATGCAAAAAGCGGCAGTACCGGTATTTCTGGCCGGATTACTTTGTACCATACTGTTACTGTCCTGTCTTTCCACAGAGGTTTCAGAAGAACCAGTGGATCAGACAGAAGTAGAAAAAAAAGAACAGACAGAAACCATTCAACAGCTTATTCTAACTGGTAAATACGATGACGCAAAAGCGATGTTTGAATCTCAAACAAACATCAACATGGCTGACGAAAACGGTAACACACCTCTGCACGCGGCGGCACAAGTCAATAATGCAGATCTTATCACATTTCTTATTTATAAAGGCGCGGAAACTGAATTAAAAAACGCACAGGGGGATACCCCTCTGCATGTGGCAATAAAATATGATAGTGTAGATGCAGCTCGTGTACTTGCTGCGGTAAACAGCGATATATTTTCCCGAGACACAAACGGTAAAACAGCTCTTGAGCTAGGTATCGCTAAAGGCAAACAATTCTACGATGCAATGATAACAACAGCAACTGGTGAGAAACAGGATGCGCAGGGATTATCTATTATCCATTACTTTGTGCGTATGAATGATCGGAACGCCATACTTTACAGCATTAGTAAGCAGATTCCTATTTCCCGACAGGACAACAGCGGAATGACACCGCTTGGAATCGCTTACCGGCAAAATACCCTGAAAAGTATTGAAATTGCCGTTGACCTGCTTGAAGCAGGCGCTGTCCCGCAGGGAGGCAATTATGAATATTTTGAAACTGCGATTATGAAGCGTAATCCTTCAATGCGTTTTGAAGAAGGTCAGACACCGCTGCATATCGCCACAATCCAGGGACAAACAGGTATTGTGCATTACCTGCTTACACAAAATGCCTCATGTTCTGCTCAGAATACGGCCGGATCGACACCGCTGCATGAAGCAGTCAGATATGGCCGAACAGATATTGTGCAAATACTATTGCAAAACGGCGCAAACCCGAATGCAAAAGACAGTTTAGGAAAAACACCTCTCCTTCTGCTCGTGCCAAAAGAAACACAGTCAGTAATTTATCAGCTGCTCATCAAGTATCATGCGGATGTAAATGTAAAAGATATGTATGGTGACGCCCCTCTGCACATAGCCACAATCGCAGGCAGCGACATTGATGCACTTGAACTGCTGATAAATGCCGGCGCAGATATAAATGAGCGTAATAAAGAAGGTGTCACTCCGCTTGCGCTCGCTGTTGATTATCAACGAAAAGATCTCGTACAATTTTTTACTACACATAATGGAGATATTCACGCAGAAGACCTAGAAGGAAAAACACCTCTAACCCGGGCCCTTAAAGCAAATAAAGAATTGCTTTCTGTATTGGTAAACACAGATAATGTAATATCCCGAGATTCCTTTGGCAACACACCTCTTCATATAGCAGTAACAACAGATATTCCAAGTACTGGTACAGACGGGTCATTAAATCCGGATCGTAAATATTCGCTTGCCGCACAGAGCATAAAATATCTGCTTAGCCTAGGAGCCGATATCAATGCCCGCAACAGAAGCGGCGATACACCGCTTTCTCTCGCTGTACAGAAAAACAAACGGCAAGCAGGAGAAGTACTGCTTGCCGCGGGAGCTGATATTTTTGTAACAAATACAGATAACTACTCACCATTACGTCTTGCGCTGTCAGCGGGAGGAGAACGGCAGGAATGGCTGCTGACATCTGAAGTTATTAATTCAACAGATGGAAGCGGCAATACACCCATGCATTACGCTGCGGAATGGAAACTGAACAACGCTATTACCGCTCTTGTGGAAAAAGGTTCTTCTGTGAATGCGCAGAACGCGAACGGTCAGACCCCTCTATTTAGCGCTGTCCATGCAGATAGTCCTGATGGTATAGCTCTTCTTATCAGAAATGGAGCTCAGAAAAACGCACGTGACTATTTAGGCAATACACCGCTGCATACAAGTATCAGATGGGACACATTCAACGCAGCCAGAACACTGATTGCCAGCGGTGTTGATATTGATCCGCAAAATCTTGCAGGAAAAACACCTCTTGCTGAAGCCGCTTACAGCGGAAAAATGCAAATGATCACATTGCTGCTTAACAATGGAGCAAATATCAACGCAAGTGACGCAACTGGTAAAACTGTTCTTATTGATGCAATCCAGAGCGGAAAACCTGAAACGGTGCGTACACTGCTTGAACGAGGAGCTTCTGTTCAGGTTCAGGAAATGTATGGCCGAAATGCATACCATTTTGCAGCGGAAAGCGGCGATATCGAAATGATCACTATTATCCGTGAAGCAGGCGGCAATGCGATGGCACGTGATAAAAATGGCAGAACTCCGCTGACGCTGGTTCTAAACAGTACTGATGATATCATTCAGGCTGTCCTTGGCTCAAACAAAGATATCTCTGATTCTGACGGTAATACCCCGATTCATATTGCGGTAACTCAGAAAGTACCGCCTGAAAAATTGCGGCTGCTCGTTTCTATGGGATATCCAATTAATAGAAGAAACAGTAATGGTCTGACAGCTCTCGCAGAAGCTGCGAACCTCGGACAAGCAGACTTGCTGCGTGTACTTCTTGAAAACGGAGCTGACCCCTATATTACCGATAATAAAGGGGAATGCGCTGTATCATTCGCTTTGCGTAACGGTAATAAATTACTGCTAGAAGACATTGTAAAATACGCTGGCACAAAGCGGGATATCAGCGGAGAAGGTATTCTGCATTATGCCGCACGCATTGCAGATCAAGCAACAGTAAACACACTGCTTTCAATGGGACTTGATAAAACCATCAAAAGTATATCAGGAGAACGTCCGTATGATGTCGCCATCCGTTGGAAACGTACAGATATAGCAGAGCTACTTAAATAATAAAAACTCACAGCAGGAGAAATCGTTATTTCTCCTGCTCTTTGGAAACAGTATCAAGAACCTTTCTAAATGCACTGTCTTTTTTCTTCAGTTCACGAGAACCCCTTGTTATTTTACATAAACTCATATTAAACATTCTGGCAATCTCACGCTGCGGCGTGCCCCGGTCAATTTCTTTTACCAAAAGCCAGCGTTTCGCTACATCATGCAACTCAACAGGAGTAAAAAGGCAGCCGAAAAAATCTTTTATAAAAACTTCATCATGCATACCGGCAAGAACATGATAAATTTCAGAAAGAGCCTTTTCATCACGTTCAATAATTTCGGAATCGTTTTGATTAGTATCACTCTTTGGCATATATATACTATACTTGCTTTCGCAATAAAAAAACAGTATATTTTTTCAATATGGGTGAATCAACAGACTGGCAGGATGAAACGTACGAACGCGTCTTTGAAGAAGAACTGCGCGGGCTTGAACGGCGGCGTGCACATGACCCTACCCTGCATATCAGTGAAATACGCACATTACTCCAGGATCTCTATATACTTGACGGTCAAAACCTTGACCGGGGACCTGTTGGTGATATTATAAGTGCTGCAACGGTTTCCGCATATGAACATTTCATCGCTGAATGGGAACAGGAGATATCTCACGAGAAACGTTTTCCCCAAGATTAAAGAGTTGCTTAATATTCTCATCAACCACAACTGATAACTCCGTACTTGTAATCCCAATACAGCTCGCTACATATTCATATGTATGACAAATAAAAACAGGCGTATTTGTTTTTCCACGGTAAGGAACAGGAGTAAGATAGGGCGCGTCTGTTTCTATCAAAAGTCTATCACGAGGAACATATTGCAGCAACGCTTGTATTTCATCCAGACAGCTTTTTTTTGTATACGTTACAGAACCGGAAAAAGATATATACCAGCCTCTATCAAGAAACGCACGGGCTTCGTCAACTCCATAAGAATAACAATGTATAATACCGCGGTCATAACCAATATTCCTGATACAACTGATTGTACTGTCAAAGGCCTCACGGGAATGTACGATAACCGGAAGAGAGCAGTCGCGTGCTAATTCCAATTGCAGAGAAAATAATTCCTCTTCTCCATCCAATAACACTTTTCCGCCTTCTGCATTTTCTGTGTTCCAATGATGGTCCATTCCGCATTCCCCAAGAGCTACAAGCCGGGTACCTGCTTTTTGCGCATCATAGATAATAGCTCTTAATGTATCAACTTGTTCCATCCGGGCAGAAATTGCTTCAGGAGCAGGCCATATGCCTGCCGCAAAATACAGCATCCGACGGGCTTTTTGTGCTGCGGTAAGATTATCAATCGCACTACATCCTGTTTCTGCAATACGCATACGGGAGATGAGATCATCACAATACGTTCCGATATCAAGCGCAAAGAATGTGTCCCGTTCAGCAAGCGCCGCGAGTAAAGAGCTGCAATCAATTCCGCGTTCTGCCATATATTTAAGATGAAAATGAGTATCCGAAAACATTCTACTATAATAATCAGCAATATAAGAACAGGCAAGATGCAGTTGTTCAGTTCTGATATACAAAACTGCAGAAACATGAAAAGACAGCTGCTAAAGAACTTGCAATTAACTGCATTTTCAGATATACTTAATACGTTAAGAATACTATTACGCCGGGATGGTGGAATTGGTAGACACAAGGGACTTAAAATCCCTCGGCTATTGCAGCTGTGCCGGTTCAAGTCCGGTTCCCGGCAAGAGGTGTACTCAAAAGTGCACCCCAAATATAGAGAGCATATATAATAATTGCGTCTGTATTTGGGGTGCACTTTTTTTATCATCAAAAGGAAAAGGAGTCCTTTAGTATATGTGTGGGGTTGTTGTATGATGAGACCAGAATTATTCAAATCTATAAAGGGGTATACTCCAAAAGCTTTTGCTGCGGATCTCTCTGCCGGCATCATTGTTGGTATTGTAGCCCTGCCGCTGGCAATAGCATTCGCCATCGCCAGCTGAGTGGAACCTGCTCAAGGGCTATTTACCGCCATTGTAGCCGGCTTTATTATTTCTCTGCTCGGCGGCAGCAAAGTGCAAATCGGAGGACCTACAGGCGCATTTGCTGTTATAGTATACGGAGTAATCGCTCAGCATGGCATGACCGGTCTGATGACCGCGACCATGATGGCTGGAATTATGCTTATTCTGCTTGGCGCATTTAAACTTGGCGGTCTGATTAAATTTATCCCGTATACAATAGTTGTCGGTTTTACAGCAGGAATCGCACTTACTATTTTTACTTCTCAAATCGGAGACTTTTTTGGACTAAAACCAACCAATGTACCAGGTGATTTTATCGGAAAACTGATTGCGTATATAAAGGCCGCACCTACAATCAATCCATATGCAGTCAGCATAGCAATTATTTCTTTATGTATCGTTCTGCTGTGGCCCAAAATACCCGTAATCAGTAATAAAATTCCAGGCTCCCTTATCGTTATCATTCTTATGACAATTATTTGTCAGGTTCTGCATCTTCCAATCGAAACAATTGCAAGCCGATACGGAACTATTCCAACTGTACTTCCCGCGCCGCAGCTTCCGCAAATCAGTTTGCCGCTTATTCAAGAACATAGGTAAAGAAAATATCTGCGGTTCTCTTAATGAAGCGTTAGAAGCCGCACAACTCTAGACTAGCTAGACAGACAAAACGATATTTAAGCGTACCAAAACAGCCTCATATGGCTGTTAGTACGCTTAATTAATGAATCTGACTATATAAACCAGCAATCTGAGTTCTCCATTCATATTGCTTATCACGCGGTTCCCATTCAATAACCCGCACAATAGTAAAATACCGTAAATCGTGAGGATTTTCAAAAACAACCACAGCAAAACGCCCTTGTCCTATATAGGTGATCGATTCATTTTCTTTGATGTGTTCTGTTTCACGCAGGTAATCAAGAACACAATCAAAATGCACAGGATTGCCAGTTTCACGGTCCGCAAGAGCAGAAATTACATCAGAAATCGGCTCTCCGCAACGTGCACAGATGATTTGTTTCTGCTTAAACTCCTGTATAGCAGCCTGTGCCTCATAAAGCTCTTGTTGTACTTTAGGAGGCAAACGCTGTTTCTTTCCAGTACTTCGCTCTCCGCCGCCGCGGCGTCCATCAGCTTTATGATTATTTTTATTCCAATTTCGTCTGCGCGAACGATGAATATCAGAGCGCTCCATAATGAAATCCTTATTATGTAGAAAATACTTTAAAAATACATTAATTCGATGTATCAGAAGAAGCTAAACTTCTGCTTAGAACAAATGCAATACGCTGTACTGCACTATCAATATATTTTTTATCATAAATTTTTTTTTGAAGTTCTGCAACTCGTTTTGCCGACTCTTGTTTTTTTATAGTCTTTTTGGAAACAGCCACTATGTTAGCTCCGAAAACGCATTCTCAATATGCCAAATTTGAGGCATGCCCGGCATATCCAGTATACATACATCAAATCTCACATACAGACTATTATATTTTCGATATTTAGAAAGAAAACATTTAGCGGTTTTAATGATTTTTTGCTGTTTTATTTGACCAAGAACTTGTTCAAGAGTATACAGACATCCATGCGGGAAAGTCTTAATTTCTGCAAAAACAAGCACATCTTCCTGCAAAGCGATGATATCAATTTCACCAGAGCGAACACGCCAATTACGCGCTAATACAGTATATCCATGATCAGTAAAGTAGGCAGCAGCACGATCCTCACCATCTTTACCGCGTGCAAAAGCAGATGCAGCACTAAAATTCTTCATAAGAAAGCATCAATAAAAAACCGCTTCCTATTTTGGAAGCGGTTTTTATCAAATTGTTATTTAGCAGCAGCTGTCTGGTTAGACTTCTTAATAATAAGTTCCTTAATTTTCGCTGCTTTTCCAATCTTTCCGCGAATATAATACAACTTAGCGCGGCGCACTTTACCGGGACGTACCCGCTCTATTTTCGCGATACGGGGCGAATGCAGAGGGAATACACGTTCAACACCAACACCATATGAGTTTTTGCGAACTGTAAAAGTTCTACGAACACCTGAATTTTTCATACAGATAACCAAGCCCTCGTAAATCTGAATACGTTCGGTTTTACCCTCAATAATCTTAAAATGCACTTTTACAGTATCACCAACCTTAAAAGTACCGATATCATCTTTCTTCTGTGATTCCTCAATAGTTTTAATCAAATCCATTTTCATCTCCTGTATTCACAGAAACCTTCCGGCGTCTGCGCGCAGGCTTTCTTACCTGCCCTGTTATTTCCTCAATCATGCGTTCTGCTTCTGCAGACAGAGAGCCATTTCTGCGGCACTCCGCAATTAATTCAGGCCTGTTTGCAAAAGTCTTGGCAAGCCGTTTCTGCAGCCGCCACTTCCTGATATTCTCATGATGACCTGAAAGCAATACTTCGGGAACAGCCGCCCCCTTATAAATTTCAGGCCTCGTATATTGAGGATATTCAAGAAGGCCGTCAGAAAAACTTTCTTCTTCCAGAGATTCACTGGAAATCACTCCCTCAACAAGCCGATACACCGCGTCTATTATAACTGCAGCGGCAATCTCGCCCGATGAAAGGACATAATCCCCTATTGAAATCTCATCATCAACCCAAGAATCTATTATCCGCTGATCGATACCTTCATATCGTCCGCAGATAAAAACAAGTTCATCTTCCTGACTCAATTCGAGCGCTTTTTTCTGTGTAAACGGCTTTCCCGAAGGTGTTACATAAATAACACGCTTCTTATAAGCCTGAACTGAAACAAGCGCTCTATCCAGAGGTTCCGGCAACATTAACATACCGGCGCCTCCTCCATAAGGACTGTCGTCACATGTTTTGTGTTTATCAAAGGCAAAATCCCTGATATTCACCAAATCGTAGGCAATAATTCCCCGATCAACCGCTTTTGCCATGATTGAGCTTTCAAAAAAAGCACGCGGTATTTCAGGAAATAAGGTCAGCACATGAAACTTCATGAATCACTCCAGAATCCAGAGGTGCATCAGCCGAATTATTTTACCCTGCAGATCAACTGGTCCAATAAATTCTTCCTTAAAAGGAATTAACACTTTACGAGGAACACCATGTTCCTCACTCTCAATACCAGCATCACGCAGGAAACGGCTCTCGGAGAGGGAAACCTCAAGCAGGTCGCCAGCCCCGCCTTCCAATACGTCTGTGACTGTACCAATAACTGGCGCAGACCCTGCTGCCAGTCCGTTGCGAGTATCCTCATATATCAGAGAACACCCAATCAAATCTGAAATATAATACTCACCCTCATGCAAAGGGCAGGCATTTTCACGCGGTACAACGATTTTCCACCCACTGAGCTTTTTTGCATCTTCGGGCGTATCAATACCAGCGCACTTCATTAAAAGAGTTCCAGCTTTTACAGAGACAAACTCCACAACTGCATGTCGTTCTGTTTCGCCTTTCCTCAAAGTAACTTCACGCATATCATGAAAATGATCATATTCACCTGAAGTACTCTCTATTTTAAACATACCTTCGAGTCCATACGACCCTCGGATAATACCAACAACAAACTGATCCATCAGTCCAGTATTTCCAAACTATATCGTTTTCCGTTCTTACTGGCAGATGCACTTAATACCGTACGTAAAGCTTTCGCGATACGTCCGTATTTTCCGATTACCTTACCGATATCACCTTCTGCGACACGAAGCTGCAACACAGCACCGCGTTCACCTTCAGTTTCTGATACAGAAACCGCATTGGAATCATCGACCAGTGATTTTGCAATATATTCAATCAGGTCTTTTTCCATCGTATGCAATACTCCCGTGATTTAAAGGGTAAAGTTTTTCTTATTAAAAATCTTGCGGACTGTATCGGTAGGCTGTGCACCAACACTGAGCCAATAGCGGGCACGATCCTCTTTAAAGGCAATTTGCTTCTCTTCTGCCTCAATAGGATGATAAATACCGATTTCTTCAATAGTAGTACCGTCACGTGGCTTGCGTGAATCCTGCACCACAATGCGGTAATACGGCCGTTTTTTTGATCCAAACCTCTTAAGTCTGATTTTAACCATTTAGCCCTCCATAGAATGTTCACAATTACTGCAAAATACAGTATGAATTGTTATAGTATACAAAAATCTGGAAAAAGTCAATCAATAGATATATCATGATACTATCGTATATGCTCTGCATAAAAAAAGCTGCTCAGTAATAATACAGGAGCAGCTTTTTTATTAGACATGATAAAACGCCGTCTTATTCAGAAAATTCTGTATCAAAAGAATTTCGCTGATATACTGGCACAGCTTTTACTTCATCGGATGGTTTCCAATTCCGGCGTATCAGCGCAATAATGGCGCTGGAAATATAAATAGATGAATAGGCACCAGAAATCATTCCCACAATCAAGGCAAGAGCAAAATCTTTCATAGAACCAGTAGTAAAAATATACAACGACAATACAGCAACTAATGTAGTAAGTGTTGTATAAATGGTACGGCTGAGTGTTTCAGACAAAGAAACATTTAATATATCAGTGAAGTGAGATACATTTAATGTTCTCATATTAGAGCGGACACGGTCAAGAATAACAACTGTCGCATTGATAGAATATCCTACTATTGTCAAAATAGCAGCCAGTGTTGTTGTAGAAAACTCCATCTGGGTCCACGCAATGAACGTAACCATAATTAAAGCATCATGAATTACCGCAAGAACTGCCCCAAGTGCAAAATCCCAAGAAAAGCGTATCGCAGCGTAAATCCAGATCAAAACAAGCGTTGCAATCACTAGTAAAGAAGCCTGCCAAACAAGCGACTGCGAAAACTGAGCGCCAATAAAATCTGTTTTAATTACAGCTACATTTTCTGCACCAAATGCTGATAAAAGTGCAGCGGAAACTTTGTCCTGAATCATTTTACTCTCACCTTCAGTACCGGTAGCGGAGATACGAATTTGATAGGCATCATCCGAATCCTGTCCGATTTCTTTCACCGCAACACCGTCAATGCCGGATAGAGCGTTACGAACCTCATCCGCAGTATAGTGAGACTGTGCGTCTGCATAATAAAAACGATAAGGAGAATCAGTGAGAACTGTTGAAACAGCAGAGTTTACAAAAAGTTCTGCCGCAGAAACAGCTTCCTGCGCCACAGCAACGGCAGTGACACCAGAAACAGATTCAGTCCCATTGATCGCTGCAACAAGATCTGTCACGGTTGTATACTGCGCAAAAGGATATGTTTTCGTAGTATTGTCAGCACCCGCGCCCGTTACAACCAGACTCAACGCGGAGGGAGAAAGCTCAGCAGTAACACGGGCAGTACCAGTATATGATATACTGAATGCGGTTGGCGCAATACGTATTTCCTGCAGCAGACCAGGCTCAAAATCAAGACCAAAATTGATACCGCGTACTACTACAGCAATAACACCACTTATAATCAGCACGATACTAAGGACAGCAAACGGCAAAAACATTTTGCTGAAATTATAAATCTTTTTCATTATTTTACCCTCCAGCTGATACTGATATTCTGCTTTTTCATCACATCGGTACCAAAATCAAACATCAGCCGGGAAACAACAAGCGCCGTGAATACAGAAGAAACAACACCGATCGCAAGACTTACCGCAAATCCTTGGATAGAACCTGTACCAAGCTGCGATAGGAAAATAGCCGCTATAAAAGTCGTGATATTTGAATCCATAATCGCCCAGAAAGCGCTGTCAAAACCGGCGGCAATAGAAGATGCTCTGCTCTTGCCTAAACGGCGTTCCTCTTTAATACGCTCAAAAATAATAACATTTGCATCAACAGCCATACCAATCGTTAAAATCATACCGGCAATAGATGGCAATGTCAGAGTCAAATTAAACGCAGAGAGAATACTGAACATGATATACAAATTCAGTATCTGAGCTACAATCGCATTAATACCAGCTCCCTTATATAAGATGAGCATAAACAACATAACACCAAGCAATCCGACGATTACCGCTTTAACCCCCTGACTAATTGCCTCATCCCCCAGTGTCGCACCAATCACCTGCTGGCTTTCCACTGAAAGAGGCACATTCAGCCATGCAGTCTGCAGAACCTTCTGAATATTCTGCGCTTCTTCCAGCCCAAAACCTGAAAGAGCAACTTCACCACCCGTTATCGCTTCATTTATGCGGGCATATGATTTGATCTTATCATCAGAAACAATTGCAAGACTGTCACCAACATGAGCAGAAGTAAAATCACCAAAAATCTGTGCGCCTTCTGAATCAAGAATAAAATTAACCTGCGGTTTTCCCGTTAAATTATCACTTCCGACCTGCGCAGACTTAATATGCTGGCCATCCATGGCAATCTCTTTTTTTACCACTAAATAGCTGATACGCTCATCAAGTCCGTAAGCATCTTTTGTATACAGCCCAAGCACTTCACAATCAGCAGGTATAACTTCAGAGTTGATTAAATTACCTTCTGCATCAAACATACCAGAGGGATTCATACTGTATGCGGACATAAACGCATTAGTCGCATCCATATCAACCAACCGGAAATTCAGAATCCCCTTACCCATAATAATTGAATTAATACGATCCGTTTCGGCTGCGCCAGGAAGTTCAATATAAATTCTATCCTCACCCTGCAAACGAATAACCGGTTCAGAAAGCCCAAAACGGTCAATACGGCTCTGCAGCGTTTCAAGCGCCTGATTCATAGCTTCTTTTTTAAATTCAGCCTCACTGGTCGAATCAGCAGGGTCACGAGCAGCAAGCGCCGCATCAAGGTCAGCTTTTACAATAACATTCATACCGCCGGACAAATCCAGACCAAGTTTTACCGAATTGGTATAAAGATTTTTTGCTTTAAGGATCTCATCACGATACCGTGTTTCAACAGCATCTCGCAGTTCCTGCTCAGTTGCAAAAGAAGTCAGCGCGTCCCGAACGGTCATTGGCGAGGGTACCGCCTTATCCATGTCTTTATAATTTCTGACAGCGTTCTTTTCCAGCCATTTATATTGCGCAGGCAATAGAGCAGAAGGATCTGCAAGCGCCTGCTTTTTCAGGACATCGACATCCTGAACAGCCATTTCAATAGAATAATCTTTTATCTTCTCAAGTGATCCCAGCGCAAGAGCCTGAACTTCTTTAGGTGTCCGTACATACCAGCTCAAAGACGGCCACAAAAAGGCAAAACAGATAGCCAGTACAACAAGAATGAGAAGGAAACGGTTCCGTTTACTCATCATGAATTATATCTCCACTACAACACAAAATTAATCTTTTTTTTCGCTCTCCTCGGCAACGGAGGATTCTGCTTGTTCTGAAGGCTTATCTTTTGCCTTATCATCTTTTACTTTTTCTGTTTTATCAACGACAACCTGTGCAATAGCAGAACGGTTAAATTCAATCTTTACATTCTCATCAACTTTTACAATAACAGTCTGCTCACGGGTAGAAGAAACGACCCCATGAATACCACCGATAGTAATAACCCTATCACCCTTTTTCAGGGCCGCAATCATTTTTTCAGTTTCCTTCTGTTTCTTATTCTGCGGTCTGATAATAAAGAAATAAAAAATCAGAATAATCAGACCAAATGGAAGAACAGTCATCAGTAAAGAACCAGAACCAGCCGTAGCGGCTGTCTGAAGAAACGGGATAAAATTCATTTTATTATCCATCCTTTCGATATGTAACAATATTTGCTAGACAACATACCATGTTCGGAAAGAAACTGTCAACGGGATATAAAATTCAACACACATCCAGCAAATATAAAGGCCGTCCACAAGGACGGCCCCGTATTATTCCACCCGATCTTTACTCAGGCTGGAACATATCTTTACCTACACCACAAACCGGGCAAACCCAGCTATCCGGAATGTCTTCGAACGCGGTTCCGGGAGCAATTCCACCATCAGGATCTCCAACTGCCGGATCATATACATATCCGCATGCTGTACAGACATATTTCTGCATAATACGGCCTCCTTATAATTTTCTGCAGCTTTCCAGCTGTGACTACAGTATAACAGAACTACAATAAAAAATCCATCAATTACATTATACAATCAGCAATCAATCCTGCTAAAAACACCATGCTGTGATATCACCGGCCAATCAGGCTATCCAATTCCGCAGTCAACTCCAATAATTTCTGATCATCAGGATTAAGCGCAACAGCCTGCCTGAGATAATACTGCGCTTTTCTGAAATCCTGCTGTTCAAAATAATAGCGATACAGCTGAAAAAGCGCATCTGCATTTCTTGGATTTGAAGTAAGACTTAAACGTAAATCTGCAAGACGGTCACTATTATTTTTTTGCAATATCCCCCGCTGATAGTACAGAAAACTTTTAAAAGTCTGCGTCGCCTTTGGCAGACGATTGTTGATGATTTGTAAGACCTCACCAGTCCGTCCCTGCGCAAACAGCACTTTAAGATATGAGGTACAGATATCTTCATTTTCTGAATCAGCCGAGTACAAAGCCTGCGCAAGTCGATATGCCTCGGAAAGATAATCCAGCATAATACAGATATCAATATGTTTCAGCGATACCGCAAGAGGAATCTCCGGCGCTAGCAGAGACATCAAATGCGCATTTGTATCATATGCCAGTTTCCACTGCTGTTCTTTTATAGCCGCATTTACTGAAACACTCAGCGCATCAATATTATCTACATCAGAAACTAAAATCTGCGCCGCAAGTTCTCCGGCACTTTTACCGGCAAGTAATCTGCCTGTTTCATCAGCCAGTTCTGCGGCAGCCAGAATAACAGCAGTATCTTCCGGATAACGAACAAGAGCCTCTTCTATAGTTGCAGCGGCGGCAGCTGAATTTTTATTCCACTGCTGCTGTATCTGCGAACGCAAAAGCAGATAATCACGAGACGTCTTATCTGTCCGGCCGTACACATCAAGCAAAGACGCAGCACGTATAAAATCCTCTTTTTTAACAAGAATACGTACCCGAAACAAAACATAATAACTGTTTTCAGGTTCTTTCTGGAGAACCTGCGCAACAAACGCCTCCGCCCGATCATAGTCTTCCAATATAAAAGACGATTCAGCACATAGTTTCAGTATATCAATATTTTGAGGATATTGTTTTTGTAATTCCAAACCGATGTTATATGCTTCACGGGAATTTCCAACAGCAAGACAAGTCATTGCTTTCATATAACGGACTCTCAGACAAGATGCATCCAACTGCTCAGCTGCAGAAAACTGTTCTAAAGCCATAGAATAGCGTTGCTGCCTGTAATAAAGGAGCCCCAACAAGTAACGGGCCAGCACTGACTGTGAATTCAGCGCTAAGGCATTCTGAAGGTCATTCTCTGCTTCAGCAAAAAAATCATCTCTGGACGGGGATGTCAAAAGCACCAGCGACGGCAATACCAGTGTTAAAAAATCAGTTCGCCCAGTATTAACATCATATACTCCCATACGGGCAGAAGCGACAGCTCCTGTATAGGGATTCGTATCAGCAACTACAGGAAGATCCCAGGTAATTTGGGCGTCAGGCCACACAATCTGCATTACAGCGCCGGCAACAGCAAGCAGCACTTTATCAGTTTCAGTATACTCAATATTCGATTTGCGAATTTTCGCGGCTGCACTGCGTAAAGATGAAGGAGAACCAGTCTCAAGATCAGCAAGAATTGATGGGTCAGAATACGAAAAGAAAGAATGCGAAATATTCTCAGGAACAGCAAGTTTCACAACAGCAGTATCCGCCGCTGGCTGTTCTGAAGATCCTTCTGTATTCAATTCACTCACGTTTTCCGTTGATATACATCCTGAAAGAGAAAATATAACGCACATGCAGAAAATAAAACACAGAGAATCTTTAGACAGAGGCATCAAAAATCCTCTCCGTCATCCTCAAATAAATCGATTTCATCTACACCAAAATGAAATGACTGTAATTTCTTTTGATAAACAAAAAGCACAAGCAGCCCAACACCTGCTAAAATGAGAATAACAGGCCAGAACTTACCAGCAAATGCAGAAAAAGAAAGCTTTATGATATCAAAAGAAAAAAGCGATAATACGCCACCTAAGAACAGCATCATTATTGCAGGCACAAAATACCGGGGACGCAATCCGCGATATTTATACAATCCGCTGCAAATCAGAGAAACCGCAAACACAACAGAAAAAAGCGGCCAGAGCTGCACCAACGAAAACGGAAGTATTGAAGAATTACTTAATAAAATTAAAATAGAACCGATACTCAAAAAGAAACCGGTAAATACAACACCAGACTTAACATGACGGGTAAATCCGCGGTAAAGAAGGACTGTTCCCATACAAAAAAATGCCGCCGGCAGCCAAAATTCAAGCCCGGGATTTGTATCTGTAAAGAAATAAATGAGCAGTAATATTCCCAGCACAATAAAAACAAGTCCCGCCGCCAGCAATATATTAATCACAGACGGATATGGAGTATTATTCCGAGGTACAAAATCTTTCATGCTTTTTAACCTGTTAACCTATACAATACACTACAATGGCGCTCTTGCCAATAACAAAGCCGAATGTTACAATCAAAATATGTTATACCCAATCATTCCGGTTATTCTCTGCATAACCAGCATGATATATACCGCCTGCGCGCCTGCTGTAAATGATAAGCTATACGATACATTTGATGAAACACAGCGTCAAATCAGTCTGCTTCTGGAAAACACGGATCTGAAAGCTGAGACACGGTACGCAGCAGTTAATCAGATAGCCAAAAATCTGCTTGCGGCAGAGCAATACAATCAGTTAATTCTGTTTCTTACCGACTATGTTGAAAAACATCCGCAGGATCAGTATAACGCATACTGGCTGCTCATGGTAGCGCATGTATATATGCAGACAGATGGCAAACCATTTGCAGAATATTACTTTGACCGCATTTTAAAACAGTATCCTGACTTGATGTTACAAAATAATTCTATTCACTTCTTATGCCTACAGAATCTTATCAGAATCAGTAATACTCCGCAGGATCGGATATACTATTTTCAGCAGCTGATCAACCGTTTTCCTAATAATGTAAACACAACTGAATTATATTACCGGCTCGCACAGGAATATGAAAAAGAAGGAGAATGGGATTCGGCGATCAAATCATATGAATTATTTCTTGATCAGAGCGATGCCTCTTCCATACAAATTGCCGGCAGCCCAGAGGCATACAATTATGCACGCATGCTCATAGACTTTAATAATTCTCCCAAAGACTGGACATTTGAAAGTCTTGAGGCTCTCGAAGAAGCCATAAAAACAGCAATAACCAGATACAACTACCGCGATCTGGATAAATATAAATCGAAAGTTAACTTTTTTGCCATGTCTTGGAAACAGGATGCGACAGATACAAACAGTCAGGAAGATTTTTCCATGAGCAGCTTTATGCGCGGCAACCGCATCCGGTATAACGCAGAACTCGATGAATCATCAAATCCCAATGAAGCATATCTGCGGACTTGGGGATGGAGTAATTATATTTCTGTATGGTATCTGTATTTCAGAAAAGTCAACTTTCCAGCAGATCCGGAAATTCACGGACGATGGGAATGGGCAGGTATTTATTTTGGAGAAAAACTGTGATGCCGTTTATATTCGGTACCGCTAAAACAGTACTGGCAGCAGGGCTTCTTGCGGCAGCAATTCCCGCCGCTGCAACAAATGAATATGCGGAATTACTGCGGCCGGATGATGAAGAACCGGCTGTAATTGCTATTTCGGCGGATGGAGAAATACAACTTACACCTCTTGAAGACGTAGCTCCAAATACCAGCGAAACGCAGCTTGCGTCAACAGATACGGTATCACAAATTGCCGCCTCAAAAGCAGAAGAAACTGTTTCTGCGGATGAGCAGGAACTCCAACAGTCAGCAGTGCAGGACTCAAGCGTTTTATACAGAGAACTGACAATCCCCTACCCCGCAGATGATCCGCTTATAAAAAAATACAAACAGGAATATCTGTCATCCTATGGACAGAAATGGCTGAAAGAAGTGCTGGAGGCAGGAACCCCGTACCGTGCGTATATCCGGGATCAGATAAAGAAAATGGGGCTCCCGCCTGAATTGGAATATCTGCCTATTGTAGAGTCCAATTATAAAATTACCGCTGTTTCCAAATCAGGCGCGACCGGCATGTGGCAGTTTATGGAAAACAGCATGTATCCGTTTCTCAGCAAAAATCAATGGATTGATGAACGTTACGATCCCTGGAAATCAACAGACGCGGCACTGCGAAAGCTGAAAGACAATTACCGCATGTTTCAAGACTGGCCGCTCGCTATCGCAGCATACAACTGCGGAGCCGGAGCATTATCCAGAGCGCTCAAAAATGCGGAAATAAAAACATTCTGGTATTTATCTGAAAACAATCTGATAAAAAATGAATCAATGAATTATGTACCAAAACTGCTTGTAATAGCAGATATCATTATAAACAAAGACTGGTACGGTATTGATTTACCAGAAATTGATGAAGCGCAGACTCCTGATTTTGAAGAAATAGTTTTAAACGGCAGCGTCAATCTGCATTTACTCGCACAAAAAGAGGAAACAGGCGGAAAAGCAATTATGTTTCTAAATCCGGCCGTCCTCACTGGTATTACACCGCCAGGCAACGCGTACCGTCTGCGTATACCGGCAGGTACACGAACAGCTATCGAAACAACGCTGAAAGAACAAAATATTTCTATCTATAATGATGTATATACTGTTCAAAAAGGCGACACGCTCTGGGGCATCTCCCGCAGATATGGCATCACAGTAAATGACCTGTGCATGGCAAACAATCTTAATGAAAAGGGAATTTTATCTATCGGACGTACTATCGTAGTGCCGATAATTAATTAACTATTATGTGTGTAACTAATTTTTTTAGAAAATACAGAAAAAAAATCTTACAGACGACCATTGCGGCTGCCTGTTTCTATACAGCCGCGCAGCTGTATGCGCAAACAGGGGTAATGGAATCACAAAGTCTCGTTGACTGGAGCAGCCAGCTCTTTACTTCTGATGTACAATATGATATTCAGCAGGCGGGTATTCCGATCCCCTCAGGCAAACGGGTTATATCAAACAGAATAAGCGTGCAGCTGCCGATTTTGATAAAAGATCCTCTTCTGGCACTGCCTGTTGATTCATCAAACACTATCGAAGATATGGTACGAAATGGCAGCATTACCCTCGCCCATATAACCGAGATTATTGAAGGAACCGGTATCAAACCAATAGTATTTGACCAGCCAGGAACGTCAGTACATACAACACATACACTTGATCTGCATTCGATAGGGGCTGCGCTTGTAAAACATTCGGTATCAAATCCGACAAAAGAACCTATTGAACAAGTTTCATCCCGTCCCTATTCCGGCATTATTATTGATGCCCGTGGAGCGCTGCCTGTTCATGGTGAATACGTGGCAGCAAACGGAATTCCCTGTTTTTTTCCCACTATCTGGGATGAAAATATGGATCGCCTGTATGATAAAAATACAATAGAACCATCCATAGCTAAAACACAGGGTATTGTTTATTATGACTATATAGATGATATCAGCAGGTACAGCGACCGCATCGGTACAGATCCGCTGCGCATTATCGCGCGGGAAATTTACGGTATTAACCGCACCGATCCGGTAATATCCCGAAACGACGCGCTTAAAATTTTATCTGTACCTGAAAACCGCCAACTGCTCACAGAGGGTAAAATCGTCATCCTTCTTGATGAAGACCGTATTGCCTACCGGGCAAAAGTACCGATAAAAGACGATAACTATTATCTGACGTACCGCAGCCTCAAACAATACACCTATGAAAACAAGGTTCCCGATATTGCAATAGCTGACAGCGCGACAGGGCTGAAAATTCTGATGGAGAATCTGAATTTTAAAGCAGATCTTGCAGAACTGCTTCCGCAGGAACAAACCCGTCTGGATGATATAGCAAAGATGATAAACGAAGCGCTCAAAACGAATGAATACACAATCACCGTCGAAGGCCATACCGCGAGCGTCGGCAAACCAAACGGAGAAATGAATCTGTCTATCGAACGCGCTCAGGCAATTATACAGGCGCTGGTTGATAGAGGTATCCCCCGCGAGTTATTTAATTATCAGGGATACGGCGGTACAAAACCGATTGGCGACAACAGCACTGACGAAGGACGCGCCCGCAACCGCCGCGTAGAAATCATTCTGCTGCCGAATACAAGTTATATTCAGCGAAACTGGCAGTAATTCATCAGCGCATAAAAAAAGCTGCACCGGATTTTCCGTGCAGCTTTTTTATTGTTTTTTACCAGTTAAAAACCAGAATTCTGCATAATTGAGCGGACGTTCGCAGCAGCAGCCTGCTGATCAGCAGTCATATCAGCAGCATCTTCATTGGCGATTTTTTCAAGCATCATACTTACCTGCTCATCAAGCGTATCTTTTGGAATCACATACAGCACAAACGCACGATACAGATCGGTATATGATTTTTCATCATCCACATCATATGTCCGTGTCCGAAGCCACCAGTCATTGATTTTACGGGCTCCGGAATAGGTCGCTGACGCGGAGGCCTTCACCACATCTTCAAAATACGTTCCATACACTCCATCAGGAGAACCATTCGCAGCTCCGGTAAAAAGACTTTCCACGCGGGAAGAAACTGTTCCTGCAATCTCACGCGGCACATCAAAAGAATCAGCCCAGCTGCGCACCGCTTCAAGATTTGTACCTGTCATCTCACCGACAAAACAGTAATTGCCATTATAATCAGAAAGTTTCTCCAAACCAGTGATACCGCTTTCAATATATGTTTCCACCCATACAGGCAGTTTATTAATACCCAGACTGGAGCCTTTATGCTCAAGGACTTCAGTCTTAGTTACACCTTCAAGGTCACGGGCTTCCTGTTCAGTTGATTTACACCCTGCCGCGAACAATAATATACAGACCGCCGCCGCGGCATATCCAAAGCGTTTCATTTATACCCCCATAAATAATAGTAATGGATATATACTACACTTTTTTTTCAAAGAAACGCAATACAGATTCACAGATTACCATATTGCATATTTTCGATATTCCCACTATAGTACAGCGTATGATTCGTGAAATTCTGCTGCTTGGCAACCCCGCTCTCTACCAACGTTCAATGCAGGTAACACAGGCAGACCGACCGCAGCTTTCTCAGATAGAACAGGATCTGCATGACACGCTCATGGAATACCGGCGTGTACATAAAGCCGGCCGGGCTATTTCCGCGCCGCAAATCGGTATCAGAAAACGCATTATCTATTTGCATATTGATAAACCGATCCTGATCATCAACCCCAGTCTGCTCTTTCACAGCCCCGCACAAATCGAAATTATGGATGACTGTATGTCTTTTCCCAATCTGCTTGTCCGGGTGCTCCGCTATAAATGCTGCAGACTCAACTACACCGACAGAAATTGGAAAGACGCTTATATCGATGCGGAAGATGATCTTGCTGAACTGCTCCAGCATGAATATGACCATCTGGATGGAATTCTTGCCACCATGCGCGCAAAGGACCTTCAGTCATTTTTTATAAAGCCGGAAGCGAAATAGATACAGCGTTTCTTTTTTAATCTCACCCTGCATAATATCTCAATACTGCAAACCGCGCTGTTTTTAAGTTAATTTTGATTCAATAATAGTGTAAATTCAGATTATTTTTAAATTATCTTTGTTTCAAAAAAAGACTAAAAACGGGTCAAAGAAAGATTATTTTTGTTTTAAAAAAAGATTAAAAACAGATAGAAAAAAGACTATTTTCGTTTAAAAATAAGTGTATAAATGAAGAAAAAAAAGATTATCTTTTTCTATATGATATAGTATTGTTATTAACCCACAGCCATTTTTGTATCTTCACACCTTTTACATAAGCCTACGACACTGTATGAGAGTTTATCAAATGAAAAGACGTTTGAAAATTTTCTCTGTATGTAGTACAATATCCTACACACAAGGAGGTAAACCTATGTCTTTTTCAATAAGGCTTTCAAAACAGGAAAAAATGCTTGCCGAAAGTTATGCAAAATTACATTCCATCTCGCTGGGAGAAGCCTTTAAAAAGGCTCTATTTGAAAAAATTGAAGATGAATATGACCTAAAAGTCTATGAAGAATCCTACACCGAATATGTACAGAACGGAAGAAAAAGCCGCCCAATCAGTGAATTGTGGGAAGAACTGGGAATATGAATTTCAGTGTTGAAACAACCGCACAATTCGACAAACAATTCAAAAAACTTGACAGATATACTCAAAAAATGATCAAGGCCTGGATTACAAAAAATCTTGAGCACTGTGTCAATCCAAGAGAACATGGCAAAGGTCTCACCGGAAACTTATCTGGATGCTGGCGGTACAGAATCGGTGATTACCGTATAATATGTGAAATACAGGATCTGAAACTTATAATCCTGGCGCTAACAATCGGGCAGCGCAAAGAAATCTATAATTGATTCTCCTGCTACAAATATGATTATTATCATGCTGATAAAGCACATAATACCTTCCGCACAGAAATATTGCGCCTGTAAAATTAACATGGTATACTGAGCATGTTTATACCGATCTTTGCAGCATGTTTCGGCAGCGCAAAAATCTATAGGAATTTAATTAAACACACTTTACACCAACATGGGATTTCATGGGAAAGGTGTCTTTATTTAAATTCTCTCTATCATTTCGTTTGGACTACTACAATGCATAAAAAAGAATCTTCAGTTATACAAAAATTTTTACCATTGCTTACTCACCGCCAGAAAATCGGTTTTATTATTCTTATTTTTATGGCAATCCTGTTATCTGTAGTAGAAACAGTTGGGATTTCTGCTATCATGCCATTTATTTCTATCGCATCAAATCCGGATCTAGTTAACCAAAATAAAATATATCACACTGTATACACCTTTTTAAATTTCAAGACACGCAATTCATTTATTATCTTTCTTGGCATAGGTATTATGGTGTTCTATTTTTTCAGAGCTCTGTACAATGTCTTATACACCTATTTTCTAGCCAAATATTCAAATAGTGTATTTATGCATTTGAGCAGCCGGTTATTCGCTGTTTATCTAAAACAACCGTATACCTCGTTTCTGCAACAAAACGCTTCTACCCTCACAAATCATATTATGGGCGAAGCAAATATGACCAGTACTTACCTTCTCAGTTTTTTGCAAATTTTTCCCGAGGCATTTACTGTCACATTGTTATACATCATTATGCTTATCGCAAATACCAGTATGACACTGATACTGACCACCGTCTTAGCTATTTCAGTCGCAATCATAATCAGAGTAATCACCAAAATCAACAGAAAACAAGGCTCAATCCGTTCCGCCGCAAACGATAAATTATACAAGACTCTTGGAGAGGCCTTTGGTAATTTTAAATTTATAACTCTGCGCGGTAATGATGCCGATTTGCTCACTCGCTTTAATACAATAAATACAAAAAAATCCCGGTCGCAGATCATCAGCACAATGCTTCAGACACTTCCTCGCTGCATCATGGAAAGCTTCGGTTTTATTATATTAATAGCAGTTATTGTGTATATAGTATGGAAATATCAATCAGCAGAAACAGTCATACCAACAGTTTCGCTGTACGCCTTATCCATGTACCGCATTTTGCCGGCTTTGAACAGATCTATGGGATGTATCAGTACGCTTGTTTATAACCAGAAATCTATGGATATTGTGCATGCAGACTTATCACTGCCGGTACGGCAAGAAGGAATGGCACCAGTATCTTTTAATCACACTATACGGGCAGAAAATATCTCATTCAGCTATGTAGAAAATAAAAAGATTTTGCATAAAATCGGACTTACTATTCATAAAGGTGAAAAACTTGCTATAGTCGGCGAAAGCGGCGGAGGCAAGTCAACACTCGTTGATCTGCTCATTGGACTGCATCGTCCCGATGAAGGTGCTTTGTACGTTGATGAAACAGAAATCACAAACGACAACATCAGAGACTGGCGCAGGCACATCGGATATATTCCCCAAACAATCTATCTCTTTGATGGAACTGTAGCAGAAAATATATCTTTTGGCAGTCCGTATGACGAGAAACGAATTGAAGAAGTCTTAAAAAAGGTATGCCTGTGGGATATGCTGCAAGAACGAGAAGGCCTGCATACCCGTGTCGGAGACGGCGGAGTACAACTGAGCGGAGGACAAAAACAGCGAATTGGCATAGCCCGTGCTATTTATACTAACCCGGATATCCTGGTGCTGGATGAGGCTACATCAGCGCTTGATACAGAAACAGAAGCCCAAATTATGGAAGAGATATATCAGCTGAGTCAGGATAAAACACTCATCATTATTGCCCACCGGCTGTCAACGATAGAATTATGCGACAGACGGATTGAAATACATCACGGAAAGATCAGGACTTAATTTTTATGAATATTTTTAATATAAAACATACTTTTACTAAATTTACTATCGGCTGTTGTCTGCTGTCTGCTGCGTTCGCGCAGGAAGCGTTAAAATCTACAGAAGAGGAATATTACGATTTTCTGTCTATTCAGGGACTCGCGGAACGTCCGACCCTGAATTACCGCACACTATCTGACTCTGAATGGAAACTGACTGGAGAGGCAGAAGATGGCAATCATGTGTGGGCGGATAATAATCTGGGAACCCGTTTTATCCTGTGGCAGGCGGCAAATCCGGCGGATAACTGGTTTGTACGGGGCATAGACCAGAGCATTACTATGAAAGTATACGGCCCTGAATGGTTTAACAGCTTTAATACCGCTGCCCCTTACGGTCAGAATGACGGCGCGCTCTGGCAGGGACGCGGTTATAATACAAGTCTTACCGGCGGTATCCGCTTTGAGGCATACGGTTTTGAGGCGACATTTAAACCGCAGCTCAGCTTTAGCCAGAACATGGCGTTTGATATTATGCCTTCCGCCTACGACAGTGAATACGGTTATTTCTGGGGATACAGTAAGAATGTCGGCGTAGACGCTCCACAGCGTTTCGGTAATAAGCCGTTCTTTACCTATGACTGGGGCGACACGGAAATCCGCTGGAGCTGGCATACATTTACAGTGGGTTTTGGGACGCAATCAATCTGGCTTGGTCCGGCATACCTGAATCCCATACTGCACTCAAATAACGCAGCCACATATCCTAAATTTGACATCGGATTACGAAAACAACGAATTGTTATACCAAAACTCGGCTGGTATCTGGGAGATATTGAATTCCGATTATGGACAGGTTACCTCAGTGAATCTGAATACTTTGATAATGACAGCAGCAATGATCATAACATGATTCACGGATTAAGTTTTGCGTACTCGCCCTCATTCCTGCCAGGATTAACTCTTTTTGCAAATAGAACATGTTTGGTAAAATGGGACTGGGCAAACCTGAAATATATCTGGCCTGCACTAGCAAATACCCATATAGGAGAACAGGGAGCCGGGGAAGATCAGAAAATGTCATTTGGTTTTTCTTGGCTTTTCCCACAAGTGGGGTTTGAAATATATGCAGAATTAGGTATTGATGATTTCACACCTTCAAACACCTTAGGATTTATCAGATATCCTTTTGACACGATGGTCTATACCTTAGGATTTGAAAAGTCTTTCGCAATAAATGATTCAAAAAAAATTTATGCACTAATCAATTTTGAATCAAATTTCCTAGAAAAAAATACACACCGCTCAGGAAGTAATTATACATACTATTTTCATCATCAAATTACACAGGGATATACAAATAGAGGACAATGGTTAGCTGCAGGTATTGGAACCGGAGGAAATTCTCAGTATTGTAGTATTTCAGTTATTTATCCTCAAGGTCAAACTTCTTTATTTTTTCATAGATATAATGTTGATAATGATTATGCATATTGGGGATGGAATCATTTAGATCAATATCGTTATAAAACGAATTTTATAATTGGGATTAAGCAACAGTATTATCTTTTAAGCTCATTAAGTATAAACGGGAGTTTTGTATATGATATGATCATAAACCCATTATATGATGGAACAGTTAATGCTGACGAGTACTTACAACATAACATATCATTATCAATAGGAATAAAATACACCTTATAGAACATGATAAATGCTCGATACAAAGCCATTTTTACAATATAGCATTGCCATTTTTCTTGATACAGGGATACATCTTTACTTTTTTCATAAAAAAAATTTCTTCCTTATTTTTCGTATGCTGTTTTATAGTTCAGCAGAACTATAAAGAAAATTTTATTTGTTATAAAGAGACATTACAATGATAACAAAAAAAACAATTCCTTTAGAAACCACAATCACATTTGAAACAAAATGTTATGAAAATGATTGGGAATATATATTAAAAGGTTCATACCTAAAAAAAATGATCGATAGATGCGGGATACAGTTTACTGTACGGCAGCTCATCATAAACAACATAAAAAACAGAGAACTTGTAGAATCTTACGCAAAACGAAAAGTAGCTGAAGGTGTAATAGATGTATATTATTTTACAGAAGATACAGAAGAAGAAGTTTTAAATTTTTTTAAGCTCACAAAGGAGTCCTTAGGAAAAGGTTTTGTGTATTCTATATCAGAGTTTACCGGTATTTATAAATGTAAAACAGATTTCTTACTGCATTTTTCAAGCGACGCCTATTTAACAAAAACGGCAAAAAAATCAACATGGATTTCAGAAGCGATAGAACAAATGAAAAACAACAATACTTTCATCGTTGCAACCCCATGTTGGAATCATCTGTATTTATCAGCAAAAGCAGAATCATATGGGACGACAGGGAATTTTTATCTAGCACAAGGTTTTTCAGACCAATGCTATCTGATTCCTGTAAAGATATTTCAGCAAAAAATATATAACGAGAAGCACCCATATTCGGAACGTTACCCACAATATGGAGGAGAATTGTTTGAAAAACGAGTCGATTCCTTTCTCCGTACACATGATTACTACAGATTAATCTACAAAAAAGTCTCATATATTCACGCTAATTTCCCCAAAACAAAAGCAAAAAAGAAAGCATATATGTTTGTCACAAAAAAATTGGGGAATGAATTTACAACTCTTTTTCGTACACCTTCCTGTATACATAGATTCTATGATATTATTATATCAGTCGTCAAAACACTCTTTCATCGGTATACCAATATGACACATAAGGAGTTTAATTAATATGGTGATTGTTTTTCATTCCAATCAAATTGCAGAAAGAGGAACAGAAACTGCCATAATAGATTATGCCCTTGCAAATGAACAAATTCTAAACAATATATCCATCATCTCATTTCCTTCATATAAAATACTAAATAAAGAAAGGTACGATTATATAAAATCAAGATTTCAAACGATAGAATACCAAGAGAAAAAAGATCTGCATGATTTCTTAGTTGCTAATAAAGCCGATCTATTATATATCATAGAAGATGGAGAAGCGTATCCCGATACAGTCGATCTTCTGCCAGAGAAGAGACCTTATAAAACATTTGTTCATGCTGTCTTTTCAACAAAGCGAAAACATGGAGATTTTTATTGCCCTATCTCCAACTATCTAAACAAAGCTTATCATACCCACTACCCGGTTTTACCACATATTGTTAAACCTTTTAACAATACTACAGCCGACTTGCGTAGAGAATTCTCAATACCAACTACAGCGACTGTTTTCGGAGGTTATGGAGGGAAAGATAGTTTTGATATACCTTTTGTCCATGCCGCTGTTATTGCTGTTGCCAAAACGAATCCCAATTGCTATTTTCTTTTCATGAATTTTAGGGATTTTACAATAACAGAACAGACTAAATTACGTAATATTATCTTTTTGCCAGGTAATACAGATAATTTATACAAAGAAAAATTTATTAATACGTGTGACGCGATGCTTCACGCAAGAACAGATGGTGAGACCTTTGGACTTGCAGTTGCTGAATTTGCAACAAAAAACAAACCAATTATTACGTATAAAAAACCGTTGTGGTATATGCCCATCAAACTATTAAAGTGGATTATGCATAAGCGCGAATTTTATCAAACAGCACATTTAATGAATTTAGGTAAAAACGCAATCACATATAGTAATAGTAAAGAGTTAGTTAAGATTCTTACCAAGTTTAATAAGAACCACATTTCAAAACAAAAGATAAGTAAAAATTTTTTACAATTTTCAGAAGTTAATGTAATGAGAATTTTCAATAAAATTATAAGTAATTCTTAAGGCAATACCATGGCTAAACTAGTGCTATTTTTTTTAAACAATCCTTTTTATCCAGTTCATTTACAAAAAGATGTCGGTCTTTTTCCACTCTACTTACAAAAAAGTTATTTTAATTCTGCTCAAATATTAAAAATCGGGGATAGAAAACAAGAGGATTATCTTTTTCAAGGAATCAATGTATCAAATCTTTTTATTTATCCTAAATTATACCAACCTGATTGCAAGATCAGCCTTTTTTATGAGTATAAATGTATTTTTAAAAGTTTATGGTACATATGCACACATCGTGATGTTACACATATAATGATGTTTCACATAAATAGATTCAGTTTATATTTTTCCTTTTTGCTTAAATTTTTCTTTCCTAAGATAAAAACATATGTAAAATGTGATACTTCAGCAAAATCCACTACACAATACCCACATTTTAAAAATCCGTCTACAATTAAACAGTACATCAAAAAAAAGATGTATGACAGTATCGACTTATTCACTATCGAAGCATTTTCTGCATATCAAGCTCTATATGATAATCCGTTTTTTCATAATAGGAATCTGCATCTTATTCCTAATGGACTTGATAATAACTGGAGATCATTGAGTTTAAAAAACAAAACAAAAACTATTATTACGGTTGGTCGATTAGGAACATATCAAAAAAATACAGAATTGTTCCTAGATGCTATTACAAAACTAAACATTAAAGATTGGATAATTAAATTAATTGGTCCAATCGAAACAGCAGAATATAACTTTCAAAAATACATTGATACTTTTTTTGCAGAGCATCCCCATTTAAAACAAAATGTTATATTTTCAGGAGCTATCACTGATCCAACAACACTACAGAAGGAATATGAATCAGCTTCTATATTTATCTCCACATCGCGTTATGAAGCTTTTAGCATTGCGTTATTGGAAGCCGCAGGTGCAGGATGTTATATAATAGCAACAAATGTTGGAGCCGCCTATGATATAACAAATAATGGAACATTAGGATATCTTTGTAATTATAGTGAAGCATATAATCAAAATGAACAGCTCATACAAGAACAAATAACAAAACAGGTACAACAGATTATCGATGGAAACATAAATTTACACATGATTCAAAAGAAGCAAAGCGATTTCATAAATAAACATTTCATGATACAGGATATCGTTCAACACCCCTGTTTCAAAGAATGGGTAAACAGTTAATAAGGAGAGTATAAATATATGACCTTTAATACAGGAGAAACATCAGAAACGTTAAGGCAAACATATAATCCCGATGGAAGCACACTGAGAAAAGCACAATTACGCATGTTGGATATGTTATTATTTTTAGACAAAATCTGTAAAGAAAATGACATTCAATACTTTTTATCAGATGGAAATCTGCTTGGTGCAGTCAGGCATGGAGGTTTTATTCCATGGGATGATGATATGGACATTATTATTATGGAGAAAGACGCCAAACGCCTAAAAAAAATCCTACTAACCCAATATAAAGATACACCATATGTATTACAATGCCATCAAACAGATCATAATTATAAACAATTCTGGTATGTGTTAAGAGATCGATACAGTGAATACATACAGGATTCACAAATACATAAAGCAAGAAAATATAAAGGATTACAAGTTGATATTTTTATTTACTCTGATAAAATTATTCCTATCTTAAAAAAGATAAGCTACCAAATAGTAAAACTATCTAACAAAATGATCGAAAAACAACATTTGAAAGCAGCGGAATTCCTTTTCGCTATTAATAATTTATTAGTTATACCAATTTTTAAATTTATAAGTCTGTTTAAAATCAATAAAAATGATATCTCTCATACTTACACTGCCAAATGGTACACATCCTTTAAAAAAGACGAAATTTTCCCGTTAGGCACAATCCAGTTTGAAGGACATACAATTCCTGCTCCCAGAAATACCACATATTACCTGGAGACGTTATTTGGAGCAAATTATATGGATTTACCATCAATCGAAAAAAGAGATGCGCACAAAGCAAATATTCTCTTTTATAAATAAACAACATACCTATGCATGTTTCAGTAATTATCATCAGCTATAACACAAAAGATTTATTAAAACAATGTTTAGATTCCATTATTACTCATACTACAGATATTGATTATGAAATACTGGTCTCAGACAACGGCTCTACAGACGGAAGTATCGAGATGTTATCTCAATACCCTTTTCCTATCCATTTAATTAAAAACAATGAGAATCTTGGGTTTGGAGCAGCAAATAATCGTGCTTTATCTTATGCAACAGGTAAATATATTTTCTATTTGAACAGTGATACAATTTTGTTAAACAATGCAATAAAACTCTTTTATGACTATTGGGAAAATGCATCACCAGAATTAGATATAGGTGCGTTAGGAGCAAACCTTTTAAATCAAAGACAGGAAATTATCCACTCATATGCTCAATTTCCTCAAATTAAAACAGAAATCAAGAACAAATTACATGCTGTTTACAGAGTACTTAAAATAAATTTTCTATCTCGATTTATACCAGCAAAATTATCAAATACTCCATCAAATTCAGTACATTCTAAATATATCGGTCTTGTTGATTATATAACCGGGGCTGATCTTTTTATAAAAAATACACCTTTTGCCCGTTTTGACGAAAGATATTTTATGTACTGCGAAGACGTTGATTTATCGTATCAATTATATAAACATAACCTTAATAGGTATTTAATTGATGGCCCTCAGATCATCCATTTAGAAGGAGGATCTTCAATCAAAGAAATAGACGAAGTAAAGAAATATAAATCTTTTTCTAATATTTATAATTCTATTTCTAAGGTTATCTTTTTTAAAAAAAATAAAAGCCCGTATGTATATATTTTCATTCTCAAATGTTGTACAACACTATTGTGGTGTATGCCAAGCTTGTTTCCGCATACAAAGAAATATCTTAAAATTTTATGGAAAATATGAAAACAATTGCATTCTACATCAGTAATATCATATATCGAGTTGGTGGTACAGAATCATATACTGCCAATATGCTTGAAGTACTGCAAAAAATACACCCGGAATACAGATATATGATAATCACAGAGCGTTACCCGCATACACAGGGATTAAACGAGGCTGATCTTGCCAGTAAATTAAATTCTATATATGGTTTGCATATCGCAAGTGAAAATATATGTATCAAATATATCTGTGCACCTGATCATAAAAACCGGTGGCAGTATCTGTATTTTTATCATAAAATTCGTTCTATAACAAAGCATGTTGATTTGTTTATATACTGCTCACGAGGCTTATATAGTAGTTGTGCAAAAAAAAATATCGCGGTGATTCACTTTCCCACAGAACCTAAAGAAAAAAAATCTTTCTCAAAAAACTATCCGCTTCTCAGGTGGTTTGCTTACAAAACAGATCGTTCATATCTGCAAACATATGACCTTTTTTTACCTAATTCGCACTTTACCGCATACTGGCTCAAAAAGTGGTGGAATATTCCAGATGATAAAATAAAAATAGTATATCCTCCGGTAACGCCAATACCCGTTCCTGCTCATACTATAAAGGAAAAAACAATACTCATATGCAGCCGTATAGAACAATCAAAAAGAATAGAATATCTCATACAGGCATTTCTGAATTCGCACTACCTTTCAACACACTTTACTCTCATAATAGCAGGTTCTACACAACAAGAGGATTCAGCCTATATTGACAGTATAAAGAACCAGCCTGACTGCGTACAATTTATATTTAATCCGGATAGAGCAGTTATTCAGCAATTATATATTGCCGCAACCTTTTTCTGGCATGCAAAAGGATTTGGCATTGAAGAATCTGAAAATCCATATCAAATGGAACATTTTGGGATTACCACTGTTGAAGCAATGAGCGCCGGTTGTATCCCCGTAGTCATTAATAAAGGCGGTCAAAAAGAAATTGTAACCGAAAATGTTGGATATACTTGGGATACGCTAGAGCAGCTTATCAGATACACCGAAGATGCTGCGCAAAACAGCCAAAAGCTACAAACACTATCTCAAAATGCCCAAATACAAAGCAGACAGTTCCTTAAATCTTCGTTTTCAGAGCAACTAAAATGTTTGATAGATACCCTGCACTTATAATAATACCTCAGAAGATACGCTCAAAATTTGAGAAACAATATAACAATCTTGTAGAGCCGTTCTACTGTAAATACTATGAAAAACTGATGCCTCATAAACTCTCAGGCATCAATACACACCCTCGGCAAAAAAAGATTATAGTATCCTTGGCAAGCTATCCAGCGAGGTTTTCAACACTACACCTCTGTTTAAAAAGTATTTTAAATCAAACTCTCAAACCAGATGCCATAATATTGAATATAGATGATTATGTATCTATCAATGAAATTCCGGAAGAAGTACAAAGTCTGCAAAAATATGGTTTGACAATTAAATTTGTTCCACACGATTTAAAACCGCATAAAAAATATCTCTTTACGATGCAGGAGTATCCTGATGCAATAATCATAACAATAGATGATGATGTAATTTATCGCAGGAATTTGATTAAACAGTTGTTCTTATCTTATACTAAATATCCAAATGCAATCTCCGCGATGAGAGTCCATAAAATGCGCAAAACAGAAAAAAACATGATTGATAAGTATACAAAATGGTTTTTTGAGTTTTCTCATTGTACACAGCCAAGTTTTGCTCTTTGCGCAACAGGTATCGGAGGGATTTTATATCCTCCTCATTCACTCGACACAGAAGTATTTAATATTTCCCAAATAAAAGCATTATGCCTCAAAGCAGATGATATTTGGTTAAAATTCATGGAGCTACGACAAAAAACTCCCGTAGTTTGGGTAAAATCGTCACATATTCTCCCAATAGAAATCAAACAGCAACAAAACCATGGACTTAATATTGAAAATGTTTTACACGATTCTAATGATCGCTATATACAAATACTTCAGAATGAATATCATATTAACCTGGCTGACTATTGCTGATACCATTCAATAAAAAGGATCTTTTATGAACATAACAGTTATCGGAGTTGGATACGTAGGTCTTGCGAACGCTATTCTCCTTGCACAACATAATCAGGTTATCGCGTTCGATATAAACCCTGCAAAAATTAATTTAATAAATAACAAAACATCACCAATTGCAGATAAAGAAATAGAACTGTATTTAAAAGAAAAAGAATTGCACCTAAAAGCAACAACAGATAAAAATTGTGCATATGCAAATCCCGACTATGTAATTATAGCAACACCCACAGATTATGATACAGAAAAAAACTTTTTTAATACCACTGCGGTTGAATCTGTAATAAACGACTGTGCCCTGCTCGCCCCCCATGCTGCCATTATTATAAAATCAACTATTCCTGTCGGTTTTACAGAAGCAATGCAAAAGAAATATCCTAATCTTACGCTTGCTTTCTCTCCTGAGTTTCTGCGTGAAGGAAAAGCCTTATATGATAATCTCTACCCTTCTCGTATCATCCTTGGCGGGCAGGGAGAAAAAATACGGCAGTTTGCATCTCTATTGCAGCAGGGCGCTATAAAATCGGATATTCCGGTTCTATTTATGCATTCCACAGAAGCAGAAGCCGTCAAGCTTTTTTCTAATACATATCTTGCGCTGCGTATCTCATATTTTAATGAATTGGATACATATGCAGAAATACGAGGATTGGATACACAAGCCATCATACAGGGTGTCTGTCTGGACCCCCGTATTGGAGATGGATACAATAATCCATCATTTGGATATGGCGGTTATTGCTTACCCAAAGATACAAAACAACTAAAAGCAAATTATCAGAACATCCCGGAAAATCTCATCAGCGCAATAGTAGCATCAAACACAACCCGGAAAGATCATATTGCTCATATGATAGAGCAAAAAAATCCCCATTGTGTCGGGATTTATCGGCTCACCATGAAAACCAACAGTGATAATTTCAGAGCCTCCGCAATTCAGGGGATTATGAAGCGGCTGAAAAGTTCTGGTATAGAAGTTATCGTGTATGAACCAACATTAGAAGCAGATACATTCTTAAATTCACGGGTAATAAAAGATCTCGAAGCCTTTGCAAATGCATCTGATATCATCGTCTGCAATCGGCTCACACCAGAAATACAAAAATTCAAAACAAAAATATACACACGTGATTTGTGGGGAAAAGATTAAGATGAATTTCAAATTATTATATGTTGTTGTTTCATCTGAAAGTGACACCTATTTAGAGCAAGCATATTTATCAATGTTTTCTGCAAAATTTTATATGCCACATGCAAAAATCACTCTACTTACTGATGACTTGACTGATAAAACTTTGATAGGGAACAGAAAAAATATTTTGAAATATACAGATGAATATATTTGTATTCCCCTAGACCCAAAATACACATCAAAAATAAGATCCCGGTTATTAAAAACCAATATGAGGCACTATGTTGAAGGAGATTTTTTATATATAGATTCTGATACTATCATATGTGATGATTTATCAGATTTGGTATCAACACAGAATTCGATTTCAGGCGTATATGATTTACATGTACCTTTAAATAATCACCCAAAAAAAAATGATGTACTCAATGGACTTCGTGCTGTACAAGCACAACCTGATTTATCAAAAGGATATTATAATAGTGGAGTTCTTTTAGTCAAAGACACACCCGAATCATATACTTTTTTTACAGAATGGAATCAACAATATCTTAAACATATTGCAGTGATGACACAGGACCAACCATCGTTAGAATTGGTTCGGGAAATGTATCCGAATATTATACACAATCTGCCTGACACATATAATACACAAATCCTTTATACTACTAGATATATCCGCAAAATGAAAATATTGCATTATTTTTCAAGCGGATTCTTACCAAATTATGAAAACAAGTATTCCTGTAAATTCTGTGATATAAATTTACTAAAAACCATAAAAACTGAAGGAGAAATTCCAGAAGCAGTAAAGCAGCTTATTTTAGAACCTGAAAAATCTTTATTAGAAACAGCTTTTATTTTTCCACCTACAACTTTTTTTGAATCTCATATTTTTCGCTGTACAGAACGTCTATTTCAATGCAGAAACAAAAACTTATTTACACGCATCTTATTTCAGTGTTCAGAATATACACTCCGATTTTTTGTTAAACTATTTTGCCATTAGTTTCAGGATGGTCAGCCAATATGCTTTATGTAATCAACGGAAAATTTTTAACACAGCAAATAACAGGCGTTCAAAGATATGCGCTTGAAATAATCAAACAACTAGATAACCTTATCACAGATAAGCAGGTGAAGATTCATCTGCTTATCCCCCCTCATGATATTACAGTACCAGAACTACATCATATTCAAATCATTAAATATGGATTAAAAAATAAATTCCTCTGGGAACAAATATCGCTTGCCCGTTATATAAAACAAAACAAAGCAATAGGGATACACTTATGCAATACAGTTCCATTACTTGTTCCACGTGGTATCACATGCATTCATGATATAACATATAAAATAAATATACAATTTATTTCAACAAAATTCCTCATACTTGCCAGAATATGGCATCTTATACAATATAGAATCGCAATCAAAAATGCATTACACCTTATAACCGTTTCTGAATATTCAAAAAAACAGATTATTGAAACTTATCATATTTCAGAGTCTCGTATTTCAGTAATTTACAACGGATGGCAGCATTTCTCTCCCGAGATTTCCTCAGATCTTACATTACAGAAATATCCTTTTCTTACAGACCGAGAATATTTTTTCAGTTTAGCAACATTTGCGAAAAACAAAAATTTTAAATGGATCATTGAATCCGCAAAATTGTATCCTGACAATATATATGTTATCGCAGGAAAGATGGATAAGAAAAGACTTGGAGAACATATAGGAAGTATCCACAATGTTATTCATATTGGTTATATATCTGATGATGATATAAAATTACTTTTAAAGCACTGTAAAGCATTCATTTTTCCATCTTTGTATGAAGGTTTTGGAATTCCACCTCTTGAAGCATTGGCCATGGGAGCACCAGTGATTTGTTCTACTGCAGCGTGTTTACCAGAAATCTTTGGACATAGTGTGCATTATATTGACCCCTATATCACAAATACAGATTTAAATAAACTGTTGGAAGAACCTGTCGAAACAGCAGAAATTGTTTTAACTAAGTATTCATGGAAAAAATCTGCTCAGGCTTTATTAAATATCATCTATACATATACTTAGGAATTCGAAAAATACGTAATATAATTACCGGATATAAAGGATAGAAATTTTTATCAAAAATCATATCAAAGCAGGAGGAATAGATATGAATAAAATAGTTTATTTAGGAATGACAGGAGATATTATTCATCCAGGATTAATTAATATCATATCAGAAGCAGCAAAACTGGGAGATGTAATGATAGGATTATTAACTGATTCTGCAATTGCTCCGCATAAACGATTACCATATCTTACATATGATCAACGTAGAACAGTAATTGAACATATAAAAGGTGTAAAAAGAGTTGTTCCGCAAGACGAGTGGAGTTATGTACCGAATCTTCGTAAGTACAAACCAGATATTATCATTCATGGAGATGATTGGCAAATTGGCCCACTCAGTCTTATTCGAAAAGAAGTTTTTCAAGTTATGAAAGAAATAGGTGGAGAAGTTGTCGAGATTCCCTATACAACCGGAATTTCATCATCAGCACTGCATGATGAAATGAATAGTATCGGAACAACTCCTGAGATAAGAATGAAAACGCTCCGTCGATTGCTTAATACAAAAAAGATCATACGTATTATGGAAGCTCACTCCGGTTTATCAGGTTTAATCATTGAGAAATTAGCTATAGAAAAATCAGATGGACTTCATGCTTTTGATGGAATTTGGTCATCAAGTCTTACAGACTCAGTTTCAAAAGGGAAACCAGATATAGAAGCAGTAGATTTGACTACTCGCCTGCAGGACCTGACCAATATTTTAGAATGTACAACCAAACCAATTATATTCGATGGTGATACTGGTGGAAAAACAGAGCATTTTGTATTTACTGTTAGAACATTGGAAAGGAATGGAATATCAGCTATAATTATAGAAGATAAAATAGGTTTGAAAAAAAATTCTTTATTTGGAACTGAGGTTGAACAACATTTAGCTCCGATACCAGATTTCTGCCATAAAATTAGTGAAGGCAAAAAGGCTCAAGTAACAAAAGATTTCATGATTTTTGCTCGATTGGAATCACTTATTGCAGGATATTCTGTTGATGACGCATTACAAAGAGCGGATGCATATGTCAAAGCAGGAGCAGATGGAATTATGATTCATAGTAAGGAAAAACATGGCGATGATATTAGGACATTCTGTACCACATTCAGAAAAACATTTCCAGACATACCAATTATTTTAGTTCCAACAACATATAATCAATTTACAGAAACAGAGCTTGCATCATGGGGTGCAAATATTATTATCTATGCGAACCATATGTTGAGAGCATCATATCCAGCAATGTTAAAGGTTGCCCGCTTAATATTGGAAAACGAGAGAGCTGCAGAGACAGATTTATTGTGTATGCCTATCAAACAAATTCTAGAGTTAATTCCAGGAGGAAAATAATGATAGCACCTTCTTTAATTTTTGATACTTTTAAAAATAATAACATCACATTTTACTGCGGCGTTCCTGACTCACTTCTTAAAAACTTGTGTGCATATATAACTGACCATACAGATAGAAATCATATTATCACTGCAAATGAGGGAGAAGCAATTGCACTTGCCTGTGGACATTATATAGCAACTGGTAATCCCGCTGTTGTATATATGCAGAATTCAGGAGAAGGCAATGCTATTAATCCATTACTGTCACTCGCAGATCCAGAAGTGTACGCAATTCCACTTATCATGCTGATTGGATGGCGGGGAGAACCAGGTATTCAAGACGAACCTCAACATGTAAAACAGGGAAAAGTAACGTGTACGTTACTTGAAACACTTAATATCCCCTACTGCCAACTTAGTACTGCGGAAAATATTGCAAAAAATCAAATAGAGGAGATCATAAGTTCTGCTACACAACTTAAACGTCCTCATGCAATAATCATACATAAAGATACTTTCCAGTCGTATTCACTTTCTTCCGCAATCCCCAGTAAATATGAGTTAACACGAGAACAAGCTATTTCATGTATTATTGAAAATATACCTCAAAATGCATTTTGCGTATCAACAACAGGGATGGCATCAAGAGAATTATATGAATTACGTGAAAAAAGGCATCAAGATCATAAAAAAGATTTTCTCACCGTCGGATCAATGGGGTATGCATCACAAATAGCACTAGGAATTGCTATACAAAAGCAAGAAAAAAAAATTTACTGCATAGACGGGGATGGCGCTGTACTGATGCATATGGGAAATATGGCAATAACAGGAAATTACGGTACAGGAAATCTAATTCATATTGTTATTAATAATGGGGCACATGATTCTGTAGGAGGGCAGCCAACAGTTGCACAAAAAATAAATCTCTGTTCAATAGCTTCAAGTTGTGGCTATGAATTTGTAACAACTGTAGAAACACAGGAATCCTTAATCAGAGTTTTAAGACAAATAGAAACAACACAAATGCACAAACCTGCATTTCTTGAAATTAAAGTGGCAAAAGGTGCGCGGAAAGACTTAGGACGCCCCCAAAACACTCCCCAAGAAAATTTACAACTATTTATGGAGGCATTAAATGATTAAACAGGCAATAATAATGGCAGGTGGGCTTGGTTCAAGACTTAAAGATAGAACAGAACATATGCCAAAAGGATTTATAACTATAGATGGAGTCACTCTTATAGAACGGTCTATTCACAATCTTATTGCAGCAGGTGTTTCCAATATAATTATAGGAACAGGGCATTGCAGTGAATGGTTTGATAAACTTGCAGAAAAGTATCCTTGCATAAAAACAATCAAAAATGATAATTATAAAAATACTGGCAGTATGGGAACATTATCTTGCTGTATTCCATATATCACAGAATCTGTGTTTCTTCTTGAATCAGACCTCATCTATGATAGTATTGGATTGGAGATTTTGAAAAATGATTTAAAAGAAAATCTTATACTTGCTTCGGGAAAGACTTCATCAGGAGATGAAGTATACCTACAAGCAGACGAAACTGGAAAATTACAGAATTTATCAAAAGATAAAACAAGATTGACCAAAATCTCAGGAGAACTGGTAGGTATCTCAAAATTAACAGTTTCTGTTCTAAAAAAGATGGATACTTATATGAAAGAACATCTGAATGATATACCCAAAATGGAATATGAAAATGCTCTTGTTGCAGTTGCGAACGAACAATCCGATGAAAATCAAATATATATAAAAAAAATAGAAAATTTCGTTTGGAGAGAAATTGATAATGAATCACATTTAAAAACGGCTAGTGAAATAATTTTTCCTCAAATCAAAGAAAATGAATCTACAAGAGAAATCAAAAGAGAAATTCTTTTAAATCCAGGTCCCGCAACAACTACAGATAGTGTAAAATATGCTCAAGTATGTCCTGACATTTGTCCTAGGGAACCAGAGTTTGGAGAGCTTATGTCTTGGATTTCCAGAGAATTATCATCGATGGTTGGAACACCAGAACAAATTGAAACAGTCTTATTTGGTGGATCAGGAACTGCTGCTGATGAAGTCATGATTTCGTCTTGTATTCCACCAAATGGAAAATTACTCATAATCGATAATGGAGCATACGGTGCACGATTTACTAAAATTGCATCTATTTATCAATTAAATTATGAGACCTTTACTGCAAATAGTTATGAAGAATTAAATTTTGAAGCAATATTTCAAAAATTATTAACGGGCAATTTTTCACACTTAGCAGTAGTTTATCATGAAACAACAACAGGCTTATTAAATGACGTTCCCCGTATTTGTAATTTTTGTCATGCACATAATATCACTACAATAGTAGATGCTGTCAGTGCCTTTGCAGCAATAGATATTAATATGGAAAGAGACCACATTGATTTTATGGCATCAACATCAAATAAAAATATACAAGGTATGGCTGGTGTATGCTTTGTATTTTGTAGACAAAAAGCATTAGATAAAATAAAAGATTATCCAATGCGTAATTATTATCTAAATCTGTATGATCAATACAGTTATTTCAAAAAAACAAATCAAACACGTTTTACACCACCTGTTCAAACTTTATATGCACTACGCCAAGCTATTCTAGAAACAAAACAGGAAACAATATCTCAAAGATATATTAGATACACTAAATGCTGGAATATTCTACAAAAATCTATAAAAAAAATTGGACTCAAAATGTTAGTTCCAGAAAGGCTCCAATCTCATTTAATAACAACAATTATTGAACCAAAAACACCTAAATATAACTTTAATGCATTTCATGATATTGCAAAAAAGAATGGCTTTACGATATATCCCGGGAAGCTAGCCGCTGCGAACACATTCCGTATTGCAAATATTGGTGATATACAGCCTGCTGAGATGGAAGCATTTACACGAATAATGGAGAACTATTTTTTCTCAATCTTATAAAAGATTCTATTCAACATAATATATTCGATGATGACACTATGGCACATATTTTATATTCAATAATTATTTATCCAATTACACTCCTTATAGAAATCATTCTCCAATTTGGTGAAAAACTTTTTAATAATACTGTTATAGCAATTTTAGGTGTAAGTACTGCTGTATCACTGTTTTGTTTGCCATTATATATCATTGCTGAACGGTGGCAGCAAAAAGAAAGGGCTCAAATTGCAAAACTTAAACCTAAAGTAGATAAAATAAAAGAAGTATTTAAAGGTGATGAGCAGTACATGATATTAGCTACATTCTATAAACAAAATCATTATCATCCCTTTTATGCGTTTAGAAATTCCCTTGGATTATTAATTCAGATACCGTTTTTCATCGCAGCGTATACGTTCTTATCAAATTACACACCGTTACAGGGGGAATCTTTTTTTGCAATCGCAGATTTAGCAAAGCCTGATGCACTCATATCAATAAAAAATTATTCTATCAATATACTACCAATCATTATGACTGCAATTAATTGTTTGGCCAGCGCCATTTATACAAAAGGTCTTTCCTTGAAAGACAAAATTCAACTTTATGGAATGGCATTCATATTTCTAATTTTATTATATAATTCCCCATCAGGATTAGTTATATATTGGACAATGAATAATGTGATATCACTTGTTAAAAACATTTTTTATAAACTCAGAAATCCAAAACAAGTCCTCTATATACTCTGTACAATACTGAGCGTTCTTTTAATTATTTTTGATTTATTTATTTTAAATAAGGACCTTTATGATAGAATCATATTAGCATTGATTTTATGCATGATTCCCCTTTTTCCAATTATATCAAAATTATATACATATTCACTGAAAACTATATTCACAGAAATAATTAGTTTTTCCCAAAAACGGTTTATCCTTTTTACACTTGCTTCTACGCTTATATTTATACTCATTGGCCTTAATATCCCTACATCCATTATTGCATCATCCCCTCAAGAATTTTCTTTTGTAGACAAACACTCTTCTCCCCTATATTTTATTTATGTAACCAGTTTACAAGCATTTGGCTTATTTGTTGTTTGGCCCTCTATATTTTATAGTCTTTTTTCTCCTAAAATAAAAGTATTGATAACAATCTGCATGGTTTTCACAGCTATTGCAGCAGTAATCAATACATTCGCATTCTCTGGGAATTATGGAATTCTCTCAACAATGTTAACATTTACACAAACACGTGTTTTAAAACCGACAAGTCAAGAAGCAGTATTAAATATAATATGTATTTGTTTGATAATTAGCATCTGTATTTATTGTTTTTATAAATACAAAAGTAATTTAATTACTTTTATTATGACAATCACTTTTATTGCAATATTCATTACATCATTCATTAATATCATCGCTATACAAAAAGGATATACAAACCTAGTAGAAATCAAAAAAGATGTCAATCAAGTAAAAACAGTCTCTCCTATTTTCAGTCTTTCAAAAACAGGAAAAAATGTTTTTATTATTATGCTCGACAGAGCGGCTAATGGATATGTACCAACTATATTTAATGAAAATCCGGAATTATATTCTCAATATGATGGTTTTATATACTATCCAAATACACTTTCTTTCAATGATTACACCCTTATTGGGGCACCGCCTTTATTTGGAGGATATGAATATACTCCACAGGAAATAAATAAACGAAGTAGCGAGAAATTGAAAGAAAAACATAATGAGTCACTTCTAGTTCTTCCCCGAATCTTTTCAGAAGCAGGATTTGATACTGTAATCACAGATCCTCCATGGAGTAATTATAGTCTTGTACCTGATGTATCAATTTATAAACCATATCCATCTATTAAACCTTATATTACTAATCGTACATACACAGATATATGGCTGAAAGAACATGATATAGGAAACATGCAAATCAGAAGTTCTATTTTAGAAAGAAATTTTTTATTTTTCGGTCTATTGAAAATTTCACCTTTATTCATACGGGATATTATTTATGATGATGGCGCTTACTGGAATTCAGATTCTCAAATTGATGATATTGAATTATTAATAAATAGCTATTCTGTACTAGATTATCTTCCCAAATTAACAGAGATAAATACTAATACCCAAAATAATACTTTTACATTTATGGTCAATGATCTAACACATGAACCTATGCCTCTACAAGCACCGGATTATATTCCGCATGTACCAATAACACAAACCGGTAATACACCCTTTTCAGATGAACCACACTATCCTGTTAATGCGGCTGCATTAAAATTGATTGGTAAATGGTTAAAATTTTTAAAAGAAAATAATGTATATGATAATACCCGTATAATAATAACATCAGACCATGGTGCTAATATTACATCAAAGCAATTTTCTTACCAACAATTTCCGTTTAATCCAGAAACACACAATCCATTATTGTTAGTAAAAGATTTTAATCAGCACTCATCAGAATTCAATGTACTGAATACGGATTATACATTAATGACAAATGCAGATGTACCAATACTAGCTGTTCAACAAGTGATAAAGAATCCCCTCAATCCTTTTACAGGCAAACAATTGACGAGTGAAATAAAACAAGATAAACTGTATGTTGTACATGGAGTTAAATGGACACCAGATGCACATATGGAAAATATATTTAATATAAAACCAGAACAATGGTATTCGGTCAAAGATAATATTCTGCAATCAGATAATTGGAAACAAGAGCATCCATAACAGAGACATATCTTACTTTAACGACAAAACCGTTTCAATAAAAATAAACAGGACATAATATGATAACACTTTTCTTATATATAGACCCAGGAACAGGTAGTATGCTCTTTTCAATTCTGATAGGAGCTATTGCAACCCTATATTTCCTACTGAAAGCTGTAGTTATAAAAATTAAATTTATGTTAACAGGGAAAGATATTGGAAGAATTCCCCAAACCACTTACTCGTACGTTATCTACTGTGAAGGCAAACAATACTGGAATTTGTTTACGCCAATTGTAACTGAATTTGAAAAACGACAGATACCTGTTATGTATTATACCTCTGCTGAGGATGACCCCTTATTGAATAAACAAACTCAGTATATTAAAGCTGAATTTATTGGAAGCGGAAATGCTGCGTTTGCGCGTCTGAATCTGTTAGAAGCAGATATTGTACTTATGACAACACCAGGTCTGCAGGTATATCAATTAAAAAGATCAAAAAAAGTAAAACACTATGCTCATATTCTACACGCAACCAGTGATGCAACTATGTATAAACTTTTCGGTATAGACTATTTTGATTCTATACTATTGACAGGAGAATACCAAAAAAAGGATATCAGACAACTCGAACATCAACGAAATATTCCTGAAAAAGAGCTTATCACAATAGGTTGTCCTTACCTTGATGTTCTTGTTCAAAAAATACAAGAACTTTCTGTTGAAAATACACATTTATTTACTGTATTAGTATCCCCTTCATGGGGAAGTTCTGCAATTTTAGCTAAGTATGGAGAAAAACTACTTGATCCTCTTGCCAGTAGTGGATGGAGAATTATTATAAGACCACATCCCCAGTCAAAAAAATCAGAAGTGCAAATCTTGGATCGACTAACAAAGAGATATGAAAACAACAATAATATAGAGTGGGATTTTAATAATGACAATATCCTTTCAATGCAAAAATCTGATATTATGATTTCTGATTTTTCTGGTATTATTTTTGATTATATATTTCTATATGATAAACCTGTAATATATGTAACCCAAGACTTTGATTTGCGACCATATGACGCAGATGATTTGCACCACGAAATATGGCAATTTGAAACATTAAAGAAAATAGGAATTGAACTAAAAGAAAAAGATTTTCCTTCAATAAAAAAAATTATCGAAGTAACAGCTGATAACGAAAATTTAAGAAAAGCAAGAAGGCAGGCAAAGAATGAGGCATGGCAATATCAGGGAGAAGGCAGCAAAAACGCAGTTGATTTTCTAGTAAAAAAATATAAAGAAATTGTTAATCAGAATTAAATATAAAATAATCTCAAGATACAAACAATGAAAATAGCAATAGATTGCAGAATGATAGAATCAAGTGGTATTGGAGTTTTTTTACGAGAAACACTACGATATCTTGTAAAAAGCAGCAATACTTTTATTCTCATAGGTTCTCAGCAGGTTATATACAAAAATATACCAGAACTCTCTCAAACGACAAACACTTATATCATTGAATGTTCATGTAAACCGTTCTCTGTGCAGGAAACTTTCATGTTTCCGTCTGCCATTTGCGAACAAATTAACAGGTGTGATATCTACTATACTCCCTTTTTTAATGTTCCAAACGGAATCCAAATACCCATTTATATAACCATTCATGATATTATTTTTCCTGATATACCTGAACTGACATCTAGATTGGGGTTATTAATACGGATGTGGTTTTACAGACGGGCATATAAAAAAGCACAAGGTATTTTAACTGTTTCTCATTTTTCTGAAGAACGCATAAAAGTACATCTGGGCACTCAGAAACCAATCTATGTTGTCTACAGCGCGGTTGCATCATATCTGGATGAGTATACAGAAGAGGCAAACATACAAAAACAGATTCTCTTTGTCGGGAATATCAAAAAGCATAAAGGACTGGCTATTCTTATTCCCGCTTTTAGACAGCTGAGAAAACAATTCCCTGATATAAAACTAGTCATTGTTGGCAGTGCTGAAAATTTCAGAAGTCATGATTCTGCAATTCTCGATCTCCAGCACACAGCAGAAACTGATGGAATACATTTTACCGGATACATTAATGATACCGAATTAAGAAAACTATATACAGATTCAGCAGTTCTTGTGCAGCCATCATTTTACGAGGGCTTTGGGTTGCCGCCTCTTGAAGCAATGTATTGCGGAACACCGGCAATTATTTCTGATATCCCTGTATTTAAAGAAATATATGCATCCTATCCGGTAGACTATTTTCAGTGCGGCAATATCTCAGATTTATATGAAAAAATGTATAATTTTTTCAGTAATATATACCCCAAGCGAATTTCTCTCACTGACCAACAAAAACAGAAGTATTCTTTTTCAGATAAAGCACAACACATTCTCAATATATTTTCGGAAGGGAAAAAATGATTATAACACAAACACCTTTCAGAATGTCTTTTTTTGGCGGGGGCACAGATTTTCCCGGTTTTTATCACCAATATGGCGGTTCAGTCATTTCAACCACATTTGATAAATACTGTTATGTAAATGTCAGACATCTGCCAAGATTTTTTGATTATACTACTGAGTTATGTTATGCAAAAATTGAGCGAGTAACCTCTATAAAAGACATACAACACCCGGCAATACGCAACGCAATGGAATATTTGCATATGCATGAACTTAGACTCTCATATGAGGCAGATCTTCCGGCAAGATCCGGGCTTGGCACATCAAGTTCATTTGCAGTTGGTATGCTCCATGCCTTCTATGCGATGAAGGGAAAATATGTTGATAAAAGGAAGCTGGCTGACGATGCCATTTATCTTGAACGGACTCTCTGTAATGAGAAAGGTGGTATTCAGGATCAAATTGCTGCAAGTTTTGGTGGATTCAACCGTATCAATTTTTCTTCGAGTGGATATACAGTTCATCCTATTATTATTTCTCCAGAACGAAAAGAACAACTTAATAACAGTCTTATGCTCTTCTTTACCGGATTTGCACGGTTTTCATCAGAAATTCAAACAGCAACAGAACAGGCTCTTCAACAAAAAGATAAAGATAACTTACTCAAAGAAATGTTATCTCTTGTAGATGACGCAGAAAAAATCTTAACATCACATACCGATCTTGATGAATTTGGCAAATTACTTGATTATACATGGAAACTGAAACGAGGGCTTACCAATAAAATATCTTCAGATACAATTGATATATTATATCAGACTGGAATTGCTGCCGGAGCTATTGGGGGCAAACTTCTTGGCGCTGGAGGCGGTGGTTTTTTACTTTTCTATGTACCAATAGATAAGAAAGCCGCTGTACAGGAAGCATTGAAAAAATTGCTATATGTTCCATTTGCATTTGAAGATGCAGGTACTCAAGTTATCCATTATACCCCGGAGATTTATCAGCCGGATGAAAGCAGGGAGTGAATAAGAATGAAAGCTGTTATTATGGCCGGTGGTAAAGGTACTCGAATCGCTTCTGTAAATGCGGAAGTACCTAAACCGATGATCCAGATTCTTGGTAAACCAATTCTTGAATATCAACTTGAAAACCTGAAGGCACAGGGGATTACTGATATAATTCTAGTTGTCGGACACCTTAAACAGGTGATTCAGAATTATTTTGGAGATGGCACACGCATATCGCCCTGCACCAGCAGGCCATTTGGAGTTAATATTAGCTATATAGAAGAAAATGAACCGCTTGGTACTGCAGGCGCTCTGTATTACCTTAAAAACAGCCTTACAGATGATTTTTTGCTGCTATGCGGAGATATTATTTTTGATATAGATATTGAACGTTTCTATACATTTCATAAACAGCATGGAGCATACGCAACAATATTTACTCATCCCAATAGTCATCCGTATGACAGCGGAATTATTATTGCTGATGAAAAAGGCTGCGTTCACAATTGGCTGCACAAAGAAGATGCACGGACATGGTATAAAAATCGCGTCAATGCCGGTATCCATATTATTTCACCGAATTTACTCAGTAATTTTACGACCCCAATCAAAAAAGATTTAGATAGAGATATATTAAAGCCATTAATCTCCGAACATCAATTATATTGCTATGACTCACCTGAATATGTAAAAGACATGGGTACCCCAGATCGGTTTTACAGTGTAATAGAGGATATTAAAAGCGGCAGAGTACATGCTAAAAACCTTCATAACAAACAGAAAGCTATTTTTCTGGATCGAGATGGAACGATTAATACCTACACTGGATTTTTAACAGCACCCGAGCAATTGACACTGCTGCCAGGTGCCGCAGAAGCGATCAGAAAGATAAATGAAAGCGGTTATCTGGCAATTGTAATCACCAACCAACCTGTTATTGCCCGCGGTGATTGTACTATTGAAGAATTAAATATTATTCACCAAAAACTAGAAACCATGCTTGGAAAAGAAGGTGCTTATCTTGATGGGATTTACTATTGTCCGCATCATCCTGAGAAGGGGTTTCCTGGAGAGCGTCCTGAATATAAGATAGAATGCAACTGCAGAAAGCCGAAGCCTGGACTGATTTTAGAGGCTGTTCAACATTTTAATATTGATATTCAATCATCATGGATGATTGGAGACAGTCTGACAGACATTAAATGTGGAAAAAATGCAGGGTGTCAGAGTGCCGGCGTGGGAGAAACACTCTTAAGAGAAAAGGATACTGATTTTCCTGTTTTCAATTCCTTACTGGAATGTATACAACATATTTTACCGGAATAAGGCAGATACATAATATGAAAGTTGCAATTGTTCATTATTGGTTAGTCAATATGCGTGGTGGCGAAAAAATGCTTGAAGCTCTTCTGGATATTTTTCCTGAAGCAGACATTTATACTCATGTATATGCACCAGAAAAAATATCTGATAAAATCAAACAACACCATATCTATACGACCTATATTAATTCACTGCCCTTTGCCAGAAAACTATATCAAAAATATATGCCTTTAATGCCTAATGCGTTAAAAGAACTCAATTTACAAAATTATGATCTCATTATTTCTTCTGAGGCCGGACCAGCTAAAGGTGTTGTTCCTGCACCAGAGGCTTTTCATATCTGTTACTGTCATTCACCAATGAGATATATTTGGGATATGTATCATACATATTTTCAGAAAGCAGGTTTTCTAACAAAATTCTTTATGAAAAAACTGGTGCCGTCGTTGCGAATTTGGGATATCACTTCTGCAAATATGGTTGATAGATTTATCACAAATTCACACTACGTAGCACAGCGCATAAGGCGCTACTATAACCGGGATGCTCTAGTTGTGTACGGCCCTGCAGCAATTGAACAATATATCAATATATCGCGAGACCCACAGGATTTTTATCTGTTTTTTGGGCAGCTGGTCGGATATAAACGGGCAGATATAGCAATAAACGCATGTTTAAAATCGAATAGAAAACTGATTCTGGCAGGCGATGGTGCATCGTCCCAAATAAAACAAAAATATAAAAATAATCCGCTCATTACCTTTCTAGGTCGAGTCAGTGATGATGATATCAAAAAACTGTTTTCGCAGGCCAAAGCACTTCTTTTTCCCGGAATTGAAGATCTCGGGCTTATCCCCATAGAGGCAAACGCAGCAGGATGCCCTGTTATTGCATTTAGACGAGGCGGAGCGCTTGATACCGTTAAAGAAAATATAACTGGAATCTTTTTTGACCAGCAGACTCCCGAGTCTCTTATAGATGCGCTTGATCGTTTTGAATCATTACCACCTGATACATTCGCAGATAGACAGCAATTTACAAATCATGTCCAACAATTTTCACGAGAAGCGTTTATTGAACGGATACAGCAGGTTGTCTCAGAGAGAAAGCGTATATAGTTTCTCTGCAATTGCTTGAAAAAAAAGAAAATGTATGTTACAAATGTATTGAATCTGAATTAAAAGGAAAAAACACATGGGTGTACGCGGAGAGCTTTTTACTACACAAGTTACATTAGATAATCGTTCCTATTTTTTTAATGTAAAAGAAAATAGAACAGGGGACGTTTTTTTGCAGGTAGTGGAAAGCAAAAGTAAAAATGGAGAAGACTTCGACAGGCACGCTATCGTTATTTTTGCAGATGATATGCCAAAATTCTTTAAGGGACTTGATGATTCACTGCAATTTATCGAAAAAGACAGGAAAGAACGTGCAAAAAAAGCAGAAGAACGTAAAAAAGCTGCTGTAAATAAAAAAGTATACAGAAAAAAAACAGAACCGGAACATAAACGCGAAGGGATTAAACGAACCGGAAAAATACATATTGTTTCAAAAAGGCCCACAGAAGATTAATATTTAAATGTCAACCTCTGAATCGGAGAAGGTCCTTTCTTTCTACATATAGCGCGGTGTTCTGCTGTGGGATACCCCTTATGGCGTTCATAACCATATTCCGGATACTGCGCTCCATATTCAGTCATAATCCGATCCCGTTCATTTTTAGCCAGAATAGAAGCTGCCATAACGGCTGGAATTTTATCGTCAGCTTTTATCACTGCTCTATTGTACACAGCATACACATTGCTTACAATTTCAGCTGTATGCCTGCCATCAGCAACAGCAATGATTTGAATATCTGAGGAGGCAATTGAGCACCGTGCTAGAAAAGCAGGAATCTTTTTAAAAAGGGACTCAGCAGCCTGGCGCATAGCAAGAAGGCTTGCTTGTAAAATATTTATCTTATCTATTATTTCACAATCGACGATACCGATTCCCCAACATGACAGTTCCTTAATAACAAGTTCTGCTGAGAACCGACGTTTTTCTGATAATTTTTTTGAATCTGCAAGAATATCCAATGGAAAATTTTCAGGAAGGATAACGGCTCCTGCAACAACAGGGCCAGCAAGAGGTCCCCTACCCGCTTCATCAAGTCCACATATCAATTCAGTCACGAGCCATACCCTTTATCCAGAAGAAACAGTTATTATTTAAAACCGTATCCTTATTGAGCACCGCAACAACTAAATAATATACCTCAGTATCAGAGAGATGCAGTGTTATCTGAGGTCTGTCTGAGACATAATCAAGACTCGTCTGAACCATTTCACCATCTAACGTAAAAACAGCTGCAACAGCATTCATTTGCAGCCAGAGTCCTGCACTATCACCGACTCCCACCGTATATAGTCCCTGCTCCTCAGGAGAAAAAACAGCAACATCATAATCAGGATAACGAATAGCAGCTGGACCACCAGAAGATGGTATCAGCACAGGATCAATATCAGAGGGTGATAAAGATTGTTTTTCAGGCAACCATTGAGAAAGTTGTGAAAGTAAATTCTCGGTGAAAATTGCATTTGGCGAAACAACCCGCTGTAAAGATATATCCGCGGCGGGTTCTGAAGCTATTCTATATTCCTCCAAAGCAGCAGAGGACACATCGGCAATAAAATCAAAGGCGTACCGTTCACCGTTTCGTCCATTAAAATAATAGATCGAATCCTTCAACAGTGCATCGGAATCAGGATAAACAGGACATTCAACAGACATTCTGATTTCTCCTGTTTCCAGATCAAGCACGATTAAACGTGGTTCTGCAGTAATAAAAATAACAGAATCAGCAGAGAAACACGGAGTGGAAACTATGGGAAACTGACATGTATATGACCATAACTGACTTTGTTCTGCAGGAATTATTTCTGTTTTCATTCGTAAGAATTTCTGCAATATATTCTGTTCTACATAGCGTTCCGCTGTCGTTACCAGACACTCTAATACATATCCATCATCTTCCAATATACAACTGTATGCACCAGCAGTACGCGGGAAACTAAATGGCTCCAATGAAATTATATTTTCTGAAACACCTATAAAACGAGGCGACAAATCACGCAAACAGGCTCCTTCTGGCAAAGAAGGAATCAAATCAACTTCATTTTCTACAATAGGAGCAGGAAGAATAGTATCAACAGCAGAATTAAAACTAGGTATTCTTTCGGTATAATAAAGCAGCAATGCAGCACCTGTGACACAGAGTACAAGAATGATACAACATATTAGAATAATAAAAATATGTTTTTTTTTAGAAGTATTCCCCATAGTATTTAGTACCTCCGGAGTTTTTCAAGACAGCGGCTTACATATATTGGCACAGCAGTATTAAAAAATTCCAGTTCTGTAATCAATTTAGTAAGACTTTCACGGTCAAGCGCCACAACTGCAAAAGTATTTTCCATTACCTGCGTAAAGACGTCATTAGACTGTCCAGACAAGATACTGCTTATCGGAATTCCATATTCAGCACTAATGATATTTGCTTCTGTAATTAATGCTGATACCTGTTCATACATTGTAAGTTCAGATGGTACTAGCACGTTCTGCTGTTGAATATAATCAGCTAAAAATTCTTTTACTTCTCTATAGGGTTCTTGTGTTTTTAACACATACAAAAGCTCTGGATCACGAAACATATCAGTTAAAAGATCCTTTATAACAGACTTATTATTATCTGCTTGTAAAAGGTAAAGCCGAAGAGTTTCTGCTCGTGAAGCAGCCTGAACAAATCTTGGAGTCAGCCACTCTGTCGAGACAGATGATCGAGTATTTAGCGCTGTAAAACGTTTTTTTACTTCATCCGGCACAGATTCACAAATATTATATTTAGATAGATATTCAGTCAAACATATAAAGAGATTGTACGCAGATACCCCTCCCTGCATCCGGACAGCAGCTCCGCTGAGAAACTTCTGTATGGCATTATCCACTTCCGGGAAAGGAATTCCCTGGTAAAAATACGGGCGCATAAAACACATATACCAGAGACATTCTGCATAAACAAGCTCATATGCGCTTGTTTCAAATGCATACCTTTCGTCAATAAGAGTTTCGAGGTATTTGCAATACAACTGTTCATTTTGTTCATTATCAGATGAAAAGGAGAGATTAAATTGAGATAAACGACTTTCTACATTTGTTCCCGTTTTACCCTGCAGCAATGCATCAAGAATCAACCAGTCATCAGTCGTTATAACAAGCTGATCATCAATAGTATTATTTTCTATCGGATTTTGATTCGCGTCCACAACAGATACAGAAATCTGCTCTTCCCCAAAAGAAAACATCGAAAGAAGCAACGCTACTGCAAAAACTGCTGTTATTTTCATCACAACGTATCCTGAAAATTCTGAAATCCATGTATCGAATTCTCTTTTTCTTCAAGTATATCTGTCATGCGATTTTTCCAGATAGCAGCGGAACGAAAACCTCGCGGCACAGCATCCTGAAATTCAATTGCAAAAGAGTTACGAACAAGGCGGGTTTCAACGGTACTTAGTTCGGCAATACGGCCAAGCCTTGTAATCAATTTTGCAGATGTATCATATAAAGAAAAAGAGCCGCCATTCAAAGAAAAGCAAACAGTTGTAGAACCTATTAAAGAAACGTCAGAATCACGCATCGTTATATTACAGTTTTTTCCTGAAATCAATGAAACATATATCCGTGCCTGAACAGAGGCAGAACAACTTTCAAGCAGGACATCAGAATCTGCGCAATCAAACAATACACCATTTGAACCAAAAACAGTAGCAAAATTACACGTATCAAAATACACATTTGCTTTTTTCAGTGAAAACATATTCTGGCTGTAACTGCTTTCTGAATTCACCTTATATTCAAATGCACAATTTTTGATTCGTACATTGGCATTGCGAACTATAATCGGATCTTCCGCAGAAAACGAAAAAACTGTCCGATCTCTACTAATAATCTCACAGTCAGAAGAAATAGCCGTTTTAGAAACTAATGGAATAATTCCGCTTACATATACTCGCGTAAATTCCTGCGCATTTATAATGGGAATTACCTCAGCAAAAGTAGTAAACGGATATGAGAGACTGCCATCTGCGGGATGTGAATCATTCTCATCATATTCCGCATTGGGATTAATATAATAATTGCATCGGTCAACAATAGCAGTAAATATAGCAGGCTCGCTTTTATTGCCGGCAGCATCAGCTGCATATGCAAATACCGTATATAGAACCGCCTGTGATATATCCCCCGGTAGTTCAATAGTCTGCTTTCGAAGCAGATCATATCTCTCAGATGTTTTTTTTACTAACGGAGCTGAATTAATACCCAGACTATCAAATCCTTCAATCTGTTCAACAGATTGTACATCATAGTATATAGAATTTTTTTCCTGTGTCGTAAAATTAAGATGAATCGCTGATCGTGAATACAGAGGAGCATCATCAAGTGCTGTAATTACAGGGGGACGAGGAGGTTTTTTATCAATCAAAAGAGAAACAAACAGTTTTCCCTGATATAAGCTATTCTGATAGACTGAAACAGGAATAGTCTCTGACAATTCCTCTCCCCACAATATATCCGCACAAATTACCGAATACACACCATTTACAGGTGTGGCAGAATCTTCGAAACTGAACATATAATTGCCAGATACACCAGGCGACTGCAGCACACTAATAAACACAGCTCCATTATGAACAGAATCGCCAGATTTTGGAGAAATTTCTAATTGTGGTTTAGGCGGAAGTTCATAACGATATACAGGATTTTCAGAATCAAAAACAATACTTTGCCATTGAATTATATGAGAAATACTCCTATCAACTTCTACAGGCTCATCAGAAGCAGCAAACCATTCACCACCATCCACAGAATAAATATACCGTTGATTTGTCAGATATATCTTTTCCCAGTCCTCAATACGAATAGGAACATCTGTTTTTGCAAGAGGGACACCTGAAGCAGCAGTCACATGAATTACAAAATGATAAGCCGTATCTTCTGTATAGATATTACAAGGAACAAATCTCTCTAGCGCATTTGATGCATCAAGTGCAAACCGTCCCGCAGAAAGATATGCCTCATCAGCGGAAAGGTTCTCTCCCAGTGAAATACGCATATTAGGAGGAAGATTAACTGTTTTACCAGGAGTAAATTCATATAACGGATTTTCAAAAAAATCAGCAAGCACATCAGGAATAGGTTGCTCCTCTACAGAAAACTCAACAGAATCAGAGACGGCACCATTACTACTAACTGTCACAAGAGATAAATAAACATCTCCCACCACATCAAGAAAGACAGGACCATCATATGCAAAACCTGACTCAAGAGGATTTGTTCCTGCCACAGAATAATACACATCACAGCCGTCAGGAACATCTAAAATGAGAGCTTGTTTGTTTCCCCAACATCCCGGAAGAGGACTCAAAATTTTTGCAGCAGGAACATCACCAGATATCACCTGAGCAGAAGCATAACTATATATATTTATCCAGATAATAACAGACAACAACAGCTGTATAATACCTGTATAGTATCGCCTCCGCATTGGAACCGCATAAATTTTTTTGACCGTTTCCAGTCCCATATTTTCTAAAAACATGCAATGCATGAAATCCCCTATTTTATTTCAGCTCTGCAAAGACTTCCCGCAACTCAGGATCCTGGCTAAAATAGTATTCTTCTAACTCCTCTTTGGAAAGGCCTATAAGCTCATGACTCATATAATGAATCCAGCGATCATCAGATGGATTTTCTATGGTAAATTTTCGGCACCAGTAATCAGGTTGAATAGGAAGCTGTTCTTCATTATACGTAAAATACTTATAATCATGAACAGCAACTTTAATATCTTTACGAGGAATACCTTTTTCAAGCAGTACCTCAACCAGGTAATTAATAGTTTTACCGCTGTCAAAAATATCATCAACCAGTAATATCTTATCACCTGGCCGAAGATGTTCCGGCGAATATGTCCAGCCGTCAATCATAACACGGGAACGCTGTCGAATATCAGTATAAGACCGCGCAACTACAGCCGCATACAGAACAGGATGCACATCAGTCCTTGCAATTTTAAAATATTCACTAATAACATTTGCCATATATGCACCACCTCGGAGTGACACATATATAACATCAGGCATAAATCCATCTTTATGAATTCTGTGCGCAAGTTTCAAAGCATCGTTGCGAACTGTATCATACGGTAGAAATTCTTTAATCATACAACCCCCTTGGTACACAGACAATATCATAACCTAAAAAAAAACTCGTTACAAGAAGTTTTCCGAGCGCTGTCCCTATGATTCTCTACTTGATTTTGTTCATAGCAAAGCGTATATTAAAAATATCTATCAGATCATTGTGCTGTATGATCATACCTCTGGTATCTGACACAAAGGGAGTTCCGCCGTGAAAGAAACAGATTCAAACAGAATTGCCATCATAGGCATTATTGTAGAAGAAATCACCTCCGCAGCATCTCTCAATGAGATACTGCATCAATACGGTAGCTTTATCATAGGCAGGATGGGTGTACCTCATCATAAACGCGGAATAAATATTATTAGTATTGTTATAGATGCACCGCAGGACACTATCAGTGCGCTTTCTGGAAAAATAGGTCACTAAAAGGAATTACTTCAAAAACCATTTATTCACGTTCTAAAAGCATCAATGACAACGAATACTGATCTCTGTACCTCTTTTATCTACACGCTCGCACAGGGCATCCCGCTTACCCGCGAACAGTATCGTATATTGATTGAACAATCTCATACAAACCATCGAGTTTTGGCGGCAGAGCTCGCTCAAGATGTCAGAAATAAATGGTATGGAAAAAGAATCTATCTGAGAGGCTTAATAGAATTTACAAACTATTGTAGGTGTAATTGCTTTTACTGTGGTATTCGCCGCAGTAATTCACATCTGCCTCGATATCGGCTTACAGAAGACCAAATTCTCAACTGCTGCGTTCATGGATATAGACTTGGTTTAAGAACCTTTGTATTGCAGGGCGGTGAAGATGTTTTTTTCACTGATGAACGACTCTGTCATATTATTACAATTATACGAGATACATTTCCAGATTGTGCTGTTACACTCTCTCTGGGAGAGCGTAACACTGATTCATATCGAAAGCTGAAAGAAGCAGGTGCAGACCGATATTTACTTCGCCATGAAACAGCAGATCCAATCCACTATGTAAAACTACATCCAATAGAACAAACCTATGCTCATAGAATGCACTGTCTGGAAGAACTAAAAAAACTAGGATACCAGACAGGAGCTGGAATGATGATTGGGAGCCCCGGACAGACATCTGATTCACTCGCGCAAGATTTAGAATTTCTTGGTACATTTAAACCTCATATGGTAGGGATCGGTCCTTTTCTGCCACACCATGCAACACCCTTTGCAACAGAACCACCGGGGAATATAGAACAGACGCTATTTATACTCTCATTAGTCAGGCTACTTTTACCCGATTCATTATTACCGGCAACAACGGCTGTTGCTACAGCGAGCAAAAACGGCAGAATACGAGCTCTTGAAGCAGGTGCAAATGTCATCATGCCAAATCTAACACCCGAAATAGGAAAGAATTATGAATTATATAACGGTAAGTTACGAACAGGACTTGAAAATGTTGATAGTCTCTTGCAATTACGTACACAACTTGCACAGCATGGTTATACAACCCCTGTTTCACGCGGCGATCATATTTCAATGGATAAAACAATACATCAGGAGGAATAAATGAGTTACAATTCAAAATCATTACGGGCCGAAGAATTCATTAATCATGAAGAAATACTGGAAACACTTCAATACGCTCACAAACACGCCGAAAACATAGAGCTTATTGATGCGATCATAGAAAAAGCAAAACAGAGAAAAGGGCTTTCACATCGAGAAGCAGCCGTATTGTTAGATTGTACAATACCTGAAAAAATCAATGAAATCTATACACTTGCAGAACAGATAAAAAAAGATTTTTATGGAAATCGAATTGTTATGTTTGCGCCTTTATATCTATCAAATTACTGCGTAAACGGATGCGTATATTGCCCATATCATGCAAAAAATAAACATATTGCCCGTAAAAAGTTAACACAAGATGAAATACAACGGGAAGTCATCGCATTACAAGATATGGGACACAAACGACTTGCTATTGAATCTGGTGAAGATCCGACTATGAATCCAATAGAATATATTCTTGAAAGTATTCGGACAATTTATTCCATAAAGCATAAAAATGGATCAATACGGCGTGTGAATGTTAATATCGCAGCAACAACTGTAGAAAACTATCGTAAATTAAAAGAGGCCGGGATTGGCACTTATATACTGTTCCAAGAAACATATCATAAGGAAAGTTATGAAAAACTGCATCCAACTGGCCCTAAGCATAATTATGCTTATCATACAGAGGCAATGGATCGTGCCATGGAAGGTGGTATAGATGATGTAGGTTTGGGAGTACTTTTCGGATTGGAAACATACCGTTATGAACTTGTAGGACTCCTCATGCATGCAGAACATCTGGAAGCAGTGCATGGAGTTGGACCACATACCATTAGCGTGCCACGTATCCGCAGAGCTGATGATATTGACCCAGATGTGTTTGAAAACGGTATAGATGATAATACTTTTGCAAAAATCGTTGCTGTTATTCGTATTGCTGTTCCCTACACAGGGATGATCATTTCTACACGCGAATCTCAATCGTGCCGCGAACGAGTTCTACACCTCGGTATTTCTCAAATAAGCGGAGGTTCACGCACCAGTGTTGGTGGATATGCAGATAATAAACCAGAAGATCAAGATTCAGCACAGTTTGAAGTAAGTGATACCCGCACACTCGATGAAGTAGTATGCTGGCTTATGAAACTTGGTTATATTCCCAGTTTTTGCACTGCCTGTTACCGAGAAGGACGCACAGGAGACAGGTTTATGAGTTTATGCAAAAGCGGACAGATACTAAATTGTTGTCATCCCAATGCGCTTATGACACTGAAAGAATATTTAGAAGATTATGCGTCAGAACAAACAAAAGCTATTGGAGAAGCACTTATCACAAAAGAACTACAGAAAATTCCTCGGGATAAAACAAGAGAAATTGCCACGGACCGTATTAAACGCATTGCACAAGGCGAACGAGATTTCCGTTTCTAACCCAATTTTATACATAATTGATAACAGGAGTATTATATGAATGAGACACCAAGTAGCGAACGGCTGCAAATTGGTTTTTTTGGTTGCCGAAACGCTGGCAAATCAAGCCTCTTTAATGCAGTTGCATCACAACAACTTGCAGTCGTCTCAAATATCAAAGGAACCACCACAGATCCGGTAAATAAAAGCATGGAAATTCCGCCCCTTGGTCCGGTAACATTGATAGATACTCCTGGACTTGATGATGATAGCGGCGAGCTTGGTACCAAACGAGTTTACCAGGCATATCGAATACTACGGCGATGTGATCTCGTGTTGCTTGTTTGCGATGCTTCTACTGGCATGAATCAACATGATATATCATTTTACAAACAGATACAGGCACAAGGAATTCTCTGTCTTATTGTATACAATAAAACGGATCTCATCGATAAAAATAATAAAAATACAGATGCAGACGGCAGCGTAGACAATCCTATTATGGTAAGTGCACTACAGGAAAAGGGAATTGAACAACTGAAAAAGGAAATTATTCGCCATCTTGAATCCCAAATCCAAAAACTTCCCATTGTTTCAGACCTACTTCCAGCAGGCGGAACAGCAGTACTTGTCGTACCAATAGATAAAGCTGCACCTAAAGGACGATTGATTCTGCCGCAGCAGCAGACAATTAGAGATCTACTTGATCACGGATGCATCTCTACTGTTGTACGTGATACAGAGCTGGCAGCCGTCCTTACTCATACTATTCCAAATATAGTAATAACCGATAGCCAGATATTCCAGACCGTTGCAAAAGTTGTACCAGAAGCAATTCCTCTTACGTCTTTTTCCATTCTGCTTGCCAGATATAAAGGAGTACTTCATAACCTTGTATCGGGAGCATATATATTAGACGATCTGCGTGACGGCGATCATATCCTTATTGCTGAAGGTTGTACCCATCATCGGCAATGTGAAGATATTGGGACAGTAAAACTGCCAACATGGATACAAGAGTACAGCAGCAAGCAGCTCTATTTTGATTTCTGTTCCGGAACAGAATTTCCTGAGATGCTTTCCCAATTTAGACTCATTATCCACTGCGGAGGCTGTATGCTTAATGCAAAAGAAATGCAATACCGACAAAGAAGTGCAGCGGCAACAGGAATCCCAATGACTAATTATGGTACTGCAATTGCTCATATGCATGGTATTCTTACCCGTTCGCTTAAACCGCTTGGCATATTTATAGATGATTTTAAAAACACAACTACTGTACAGACGCAATCGTAACCGCATATATATGTAATATACCCAAAGCACGCAATTGTGTTGCACATGCTTCCAATGTTGCTCCAGTTGTCATAATATCATCAAGCAGAATCACTGATGAAGGAAGAGGCTTCCGCAGACTTTTTGAATCAAAAACATACGTTCCGGCAAGACCTTTCAAACGTTCAGTACGAGATCGGTGTTTTTGTTCTACAGTCCGTACACATCGAAGTAAATTCAGTACAGGTATGTTGTATCGTAAATGAAGAATTACCGCAATATCACGTACCTGATCCCAACCCCGCATTTGTATTTTACCTGGACGCGGAGGGACTGGTACAATCGGCAGAACAATACCACCAGAACACAACTGTTCTGTACCAGATATCAAACGATACAATTCATCTGCAAATACTACACTTAAACGACGGTCTCCAGCTGTCTTCCATTCATATAGCAGTTCTCGATACCAGAATACATACGGAAAAAGAGAAAAAGCCTTTTCCACAAAACATAATACTGGACTGCGGCGGCATTCCATGCACAGCTCATGTTCTGTAAGTAGTTCTCTGCCACATTTACAACAACGACCAGATAAAGGAATCACGGGATGCAGATTTTCATTGCGGCATCTGTTACACACAGGTATCTTATATACAGGACAACCACAACGAAGACACGGCTGTGCACCAGCCACAAGCGAAGCCGCAAAACGCAGCCATCCAGTTAGCCTAAAACAGCAGCGCCAGATAAACATACACACATAATGCATACTAGTATATATAATATATACTCATAAAAAATACTGTTTTTATAATAAAACATCTGAATGACAAAATGTATCGCTTGTGTTATAAATCAAGCAACATGAATACACAGCTGTATCATAAACGTAAACTCTCTGAAAACGTATCTGTTTTTATCGGTAAAACAAATATCGGACTTATTCAAGATCAACAAAATCTATATCTTATAGATACAGGTACAGGACAACATTCTGGTATACAGATACTTAAAGAGATTAGACAAACATATCATCAGCATTCTCAAATTAAAGCGATCATAAATACTCATTCACATGCAGACCACATTGGAGGCAATGCCTATCTAACACGTGAAACAGGCTGTGAAATATGGATGCCGGAAGGAGAACGGGGCCCAATGGAAAACAATAATCTGGAAACGATTATTGAATGGGGAGGATTTCCCCTGCCTGAAATGGTTGTTCCTATATTCACCCCACAACGTGCTAAAGTTTCCCGAGATCTATACCACAATGAAAGGATACAAATAGGAACATGTCTTCTTGAAACAATTCCTCTACCAGGACATTTTCTTGATATGCTTGGATACATTTATACAGATACAGACGGGAAACGCATCGCATTTTTGGGTGACGGAATTTTTGGACGAGAATATATAAAAAAATATTGGATCCCGTATCTACTCAATGTAAGTGACTTTAAAGAATCTCTCAGGCGGATTGATCAAATACAAGCTGATTACTATGTTCCTAGCCATGGAGAGATTTCAAGTGAAATATCAAGCAGAGTTGAACTGAATATGATTGCCGTTCTTGAAACAGAAATGGCTATTATCAATATCCTGAAAACTCCTCATACTGCTGAAGAACTGGTAAAAGAAATCGCTGACTTAAACAGCATGAGTATGAAAAGCGGTCAATTCGTTCTTATCAGCAGCACGATGCGTTCATACCTATCATCTTTATATCATGAAAAACGCATTACTTACACTATCTCTCAAAATCAAATGCTATGGAAAGCATTATAGATACTCAACGAGAACCAGTCACACCCGGAATACCAAAACGACTGAATGGCCATATACGCAAAACCGCAGTACCTAAGATATCAGCAGCAGGAACTGACTGTGGAGCAATGTTTGATTGGTACAATACAGAATACCGGTCATATGGAGTCAATGGTACTACACGCATATCATAAGAATGACGCATATCAAGAGAATTAAAACGGTTATCGCCCATCATAAAGTATTCATTTGAAGGAATATACGTTGGTTGTCCAGAAGTGGTATTCGCTGGGAACACCGGCATATTCCGCCTATCCAGCAGAAACAGATAATCATATATCATAGAAGCCATTTGAGCTGCTTCCTGACGTTCTTTATCCTGAGACCAGAGAGTGGCAGAAATTCGAGCATTCATAAGTTCTGCATTACGTACAATCAGTGTACCAACGGCGAGTTTTATCATAAGGTTCAATCTGAAATTCGCATCATCATAAAGATTTCCACCGACAAGATGCACTTCATCAGCAGCAGAAGGTTTATATGAATCAGAAAAACATTGTTCCGGTACAAAAGAAATCCAATCTGTCATATACGATTGAAACCAATTAATTCCCCCATCCGCAGAAAGCAACTTTAAAGTCATAGAATCAAGATGCGAATACAGATTAAAAATAAACAAATCATTTCCACCAAACAACTCTGCTCCAGAAACATCTGCAGAAGATGAAGCCACAGCTGCAAATCGGTTCACCAGTGATTCAGCCTGTTCTTTTGCTTTACTATATACAAGACTATTACGCTCCTTCTCACATTGCAACATAGACTCATACATATTCTTTTGTAGAGGAACATCCTGCACATGCTGCAAAATATCCCCGGGAAGGCCGCCAACATTCCATTCTGCCCAACAAGAATCTGCCTCCACCGCATAAAACACAGGATTATCTTTTGTCCTTACATACAAAACACCATCCTGCATCATAAGCTGTTCACCAGGCAGTCCTGTGATACGTTTAACAAGGGGATCTGCTTTTAGTTCCCCGTCATCAGTGGTATTTAAATTAATACCAGTGAATGTGAGCATATATACCATCTGAGATACAAAATTACGTACTTCCGACTGGCGATCGCGAGCATAATGCGGGTTCCGGAATACGATAATATCGCCGCGATGATATTGTTTGATCCGGGGAATACCAACAGCAGCAAGAGGGAAATGAGGTCCCGAAGCTGTTTTAAACACAGCAACACGGTCACGTACTAGGAATTCCGGTACCATTGACTCTGATGGAATCTCATATAGCTGTAGAATAAAAATATTTATCAATAGAACAGTAAAAGCAGCCTGAATAAAAGCATCTATCCACTCAAATGCCTCAAACAGCACCCGAATACCTAACGGGCGTTGTTTTGAAGCTGCAATGACAGCAGCGCTATCCATATAACGCCCTTTCCATTCAGGAATCAATCGACTAACACGTTTTGGATTTAAAAAACAGCAAACAATAAAAGCAGAAACAGCGGCTATGATCCATAAAAGAACAGACATCACATCAAATACATATCCAGTACCAGTCTGTCCAGCTCTGCGCAGAACAAATACAATAAGATGCACAAAGGGCTGATATTGACAAAGCCTGCGAAAGACAGGTACACAGGAAAGTTTATCCCTGCATATAACTTTAAAATACCCAAAATAAACACATACACCACTGAATATAATCCCCAGCGGAAACGCAACCAGAGAAATATCAGCATGAAATGAAAGATTAGCGAAGCTGAAAACAATAGATGATGCAAGTGATATATACAGAAAAATGATAAACTTCTTCATGAAATAAAGTATAGCAAAAAAACATGAAATAGACTAGAATTGACGAACATCAAAATACAAGGACAGCATCTATGAAACTCATTTTAAACATAAACACAGGGCTTGATCTTGTTGAAAACGACAAAGAACTTTATAAAGATCTACTGGGAATTTATTTGTCGGATACGGTATTTGATCAAAATACCATCTGCAATTTAATAAATAGTGGTAAAACAGAAGCTGCTGCCAATTATATCCATAGAATAAAAGGGGCATCAGGGCAAATCGGAGCTGAACAGCTCTTTGAGACAGCATACATTGCAGAACGAATACTGCGAGGTAAAGAACATGGCAATATAAGAGAGCTGATTCCGTTGATTGAACAAGAATTCGCAGCAACCAGAAAAGCCGTGCAGGAATATCTTAATTCATAAACAGAATGCGCTGAAATAATTGGTAGATAGTGCGTCACAACATTCCGCGAGTGACAGTTTTTTCATTTCGGCGATTTTCATATAGACATATAAAATATCATCGGGCAGAGTTATTTTCTCATCTTTTAAAGTCTGATAAGGAGCATCTGTCTCAGCAAGAAGCCAATCAATTTCTAATTCAGCGGCACATCTTACTGATTGACGACGTCCGTTAAGAAGCTGTTTGCCAAAAGAGAAAAAAGCTCGTATTCCCCGACGCCGCAAAGATTGTGCCTCAGCAGGAGTACCGGGAAATGAATGAAAAATCACCGCTGGCAGTTTTGCCAAATATTTACTATCTGCAAATATACGATCAAGCGCTTTTCGGCAATGTACCACAAGCGGAAGACCACGCTTAATAGCAAGAGCAAGCTGTGCACGCCAAACGAGAGATTGCGCTTGCTCTTTTTTACAATATTCCGGAGTAAAAAAATCAAATCCCGCTTCTCCGATACAATTGATTGCATGAGATTCGGTAAGCAATTCCAGATACGGCAATAAAGATAAATCTGGATTTTGTGGATGTATCCCAAATCCAATTAGGATATATCCTGGATACATATGCCGTAAATTCATACAGATATTGATATCAGACTCAGAATGACAACTTGCACATATAGGAGAATCACGAAAAGGTTGCCAAGACGAAAGCTGGGCAGGATGAAGATGAGCATCACAAAATATCGGAATAGAAGCCATAAAATACTCCTAATCACACAGTTGTTTTATCCGAAAATAAAAGCAGGTATATCATTTAAGGGAAATGTATATGAAATCCAATGGTTTATCAAGATAAAAAGTTAAGGAGTATCTATGGATTTTTATGCAATGAAAAGTTTCAACGCATCTGACTATATGGCAATCGTAAAAGAAATGGAAGATGGTTTTATCGTGCGCATTGTGCGCGACAGAGACGGATATGAAGAGGTTACTACTGACTTTATGACAAAACTTCTCTTTGAAAGCTGTCTACGAACAGGATATATACGAAAAATTGATCAACCTGAAAAACTGGCTGCAAACTCTTAATCTTTTTTTAGCAGCAGTTCCGGAGCCAGTCTGTCAAGAACTGCAAGAGATTGCTCTCTTAAGCTCTGCTCTGTATGAGGACAAAGCCAGATAATTGTAACCCCCTTACGCTCCATTCCACGAAACCATGTTTCCTGTCGTTTCGCGAACTGTCCTATCGCACGGTTCAGCAGAAAAAACAATTCGTCTTCGGATGAGATTTTTCCTTGCAGATACTCAGCTATAAAACGGTATTCCAGTCCAAGCCGTTCTAGGCGCTCCCAGGCAGCTCCGTGTTCATGCAGATGCTGCACCTCAGCAATCAAGCCTTGTTTCATGCGTACTTTTAGCCGTGTTGCTATGCGGTTCCGTAATTCAGAACGAGGAAAAGTAATTCCCAAAATTACAGGATGTACCGCACGTGCTGCATTTGTTTTATTTTCTGCAGGCAAACTGACTGATAATCGACGTCTTTTATATTCTGCAATCTCAATAGCACGTACCAGACGTGTACGTTCCAAAATATCAGTTGTGTTATGGAGTCCCCTTTTAAGTGAATGAAAACGCTCCACCAACTTCTCCATCGACAATGTCGCAAGTTCTGCACGCAACTCTTCATCGATGGGTACTTCATCCATGTCATAACCGCGTATCACCGCATCAAGGTACATACCTGTTCCACCAACAATAATAGGCAGCTTACCACGAGATACAACATCAGTAAAAACACGATAAAAATCCTTTTGAAACTGAAATAGATTGTATTCGGTATTTAAATCAACTATATCTATTAAATGATACGGCACACGATAAACAAAACCATTCTCAGACAGAACAAACTCATCAAGATCTTTACCAGAACCAATATCAAGACCTCGGTATACTTGGCGACAATCCGCTGAAAGAACTTCCCCACCAAGTATGCGAGCTAACTGCACACCTAGCGTTGTTTTTCCACATGCTGTAGGGCCAAGAACCACAACAGAATCATATTGAATCATCACAACACTCGCATGACAGCACATTTAAGATATTCGGAACGTTCATAACCTGAAAGGACCGGATGGTCAGGCCCCGCACCTCGTTTTTCTAGAAACTGAATCCGGCGCTTTGCATCACCAGCAGCATTATTCAACATACCATAAAAATGTTCAGCATCAAAAAAATGTGAACAGGAACAACTTATCAAAATCCCTCCTGACAAAAGAAGTTTCATCGCGCGTAGATTAATTTCTTTATATCCGCCATATGCACGGTCGGTATTTCTACTACTTTTAGTAAACGCCGGCGGATCAAGAATAATCATATCAAATCGTTCTCCTGCAGCTTCGTATGTACGTAACAATTCAAATACATCAGCACATACAGCACTCATCAGTCTTCCAGCTTTATTCCGCTCAATGTTACGCTGAATCATCGCTACTGCTTCCTGAGAAATATCGGCAGCAATAACCTGTTTTGCTCCGCCGTGTACAGCGTGCAGTCCGAAACTCCCTGTATGAGAAAATGTATCAAGAACCCGTCTACCGGAAGCGAGTGATGTCGCAGTAGCGCGGTTGAATTTCTGATCAAGAAAATAGCCTGTCTTCTGACCGTGCGCAATATCAACTTCAAGATAAATACCATTTTCCTTTATCACGAGTAATTCATCTCTACTACCCCATATCCAGCCAGAACGTTCCTCAAGACCTTCAAGGGAACGCACAGATACATCACTACGTTCATATATACCGTAAGGATGACATACATCACGAATCGCCTGAATCAATTCTTCACGGAACACTTCACAAGACAGACTGAGAAATTGCACTACAATATATATTTGGCCCTGTTCATTACAGTAACGGTCGGCAATAAACCCTGGGATTAAATCAGCCTCTGCAAATATAAGCCGATATGAATCACTTTTTGCAAAATACAAAAAACGAGCTGCATAGGCATCTTCAATCAACTTTCTAAAAAAAGCAGCTGCCCGTGGTGTATGAAGATCAGTAGACGAATCAAACAATGTATCAGCCTTAGAAGCACACAGCAACCTGATTGCAATTTTTGATTTCTTATTCACAATACCTGTTCCAAGCAACATACCGCCTTTTGTATATACTTCTACGGCACTGCCATCAGGTACTGTACATTCAGAAAAGGACTTTTGTACCAAACCCTGCGAATCCGTATATTTTATAAAAGCAATCTCATTATCATACACCCACGGAAACCCGTGTCTGATTTCTTCTTCTTCATGCCTGTTCAAAAAAATTCGGGGAAACATACTCATAGTTCAAGCATACGGGGATCGGGCAAAAAAATCAACATATTCAACAAATTCCCACAAACCTATTCAAAGCAAATAAAACTATTATACATTTGTTTCACTACAATTGATCTATTATCCTGCATATTAAATCTACAGGTATAAATACTATAATAAAAGCTACTTCGGAAATAAATTTTGAATTAAATCTTATTCAAAAAAATATCAATTATTAATTTTTATTTTATATTATAAATATAAGAAGTAAGTAAGCGATATAAAAACTATTATTAATTGAAACAAAGATGTTGAAGCAGGAAAAAAAGCGGGATTTGTTTTATTACTTATGAAAAAATAAAGATACTAGAAAATATATCACTGTTAATCTTGTTAGTTATGGTCCAAACGTAAGATGGATACTTCCGAAAGGCAGTTTAGATAATCTTCCAACTGTTTTAGATACAAACACAATAGATAAATTTTAAGATGAGAGACAGAACTCTATATACTGATCGTTAAAAGACTTACAATCGCCAGTATTCTAGGATATAATAAGTCTATGAATACACATACAATACCTGAACGTTCAGCTGTTGCTGAACAGGATACATGGGATTTATCATCGTTATTTCCATCAGTTGATGACTGGGAAATTTCCCTCTCACAGCTACCGACACTTGCTGATGCGGCCGCATCATATAAAGGGCATTTGGCAGATAGCAGCGAAACACTTCTCGCTGCCATACAGGCGCTCTGTAAATTTGAACAAACGGCAGAAGCTGTTGGTATTTATGCTCACTTACTTACAGCAGGAGACGGTGGAGATAGCGCAAATCAGAATAAATACGGCCGTTATTTAATGGCAGCAACCGCCGCAGAAGCAAAACTGAGTTTCATAGTACCTGAAATTCAGGCAATAGATAACAGCATTATTGAGAAGTGGGTTACAAATACCTGTTTTGACGATTATCGTGTCTGGATCACTAAACTGCTGCGCATGAAACCGCACGTACTATCTGAAAAAGAAGAAAAACTGCTTGCATTACAGACCGAAAGCGCACAGACAGCATACAAAGCATTTTCTATGCTAACAAATGTTGATCTAGATTTTGGTATAATAGAAACAGCACAAGGCACAGTTCAACTCAGCCAGACAACATGGTCACTACTTATGGAGAATCCAGATCGTACAGTCAGACAGCACACATATCAACAATTTTATTCTATTTTTGATGCACATAAAAATACCATCGCTGCGCTTTACGCCGGCAGCGTAAATCAAGATATCTTTGAGGCAAGAAGCCGCGGATACACATCTGCACGACAGGCAGCGCTTTTTCCTGATAATGTCAGCGAGATGGTATATGATAATCTGATAGATACAGTGCATACAAACCTACCCATGCTTCACCGTTATTACAGTCTGCGTAAAAAAGTACTAAAATTAGAAAATCTGCGTCATTATGATGTATATGTACCATTAGTTAGCGGAGTATCCCGCAAAACACCGTATAATGAAGCCGTTGAGATTATCCGTCAAGCCCTTGCGCCACTCGGCAGTGAATATACGGACACCCTCTGCAGTGGTTTAACAGGAGGATGGGTTGATCGATACGAAAACAAAGGGAAACGCTCAGGAGCGTTTTCTTCTGGCGGATATACAGGTTATCCCTACATTCTGCTAAATTATAAAGAAGATGTTATTCGCGATGTGTTCACAATGGCACATGAAGGTGGACATTCTATGCATTCATGGTATTCAGCACATTCTAATCCGTTTATGCAGTATAATTATACTATTTTTGAGGCAGAAGTAGCATCAACCTTTAACGAAGAACTTGTATTCAATTATCTGTATGAACAGGGTGATGAAAGCATGAAGGCCTATTTGCTTAGCATGCGAGCATCTGATATTCTTGCTACATTGCACCGCCAGACAATGTTTGCTGAATATGAAAAAGAAACACACCGCCTAGCAGAAAACGGTATACCTCTAACTGTTGATGAACTGCGCTCTATATATCGAAAACTACTGGAGCAGTATTTCGGTCCTGAGATGGTATTCGAGGATACCAGTGATCTAGAAGGACTACGCATTCCACATTTCTATTCTGCATTTTATGTCTATAAATACGCGACTGGTATTTCGGCAGCACTCGCACTTGCTGACCGTGTAATAAAAGGAGGCAAAGATGAACGTGATGCATACTTTACGTTCCTGCGCTCCGGCGGTTCCCGATATCCAATAGAATCACTCAAAATCGCCGGTGTCAATATGGAAGAAAGCACTCCAGTCCAGGCAGCATTGGACAAATTTGCAGGTATTGTAACTCAACTTGAGCAGCTTCTACTCTGACAACATAAATAATAGGATAGAATAGGCGGCGTACTCACCCGCTGCCTGCCTACTATTGGATTAAACTAAACAGCCATGCCCAGTCAAAAGAAAAACTAACACTAAGTCTTAAGCCAGCTCCATGATATCTAATATACTCAAGTTGTTCTAATTCCCATATTATAGCACGGTAACTGAGCGAAAAATCAAACATTATATGTTCAAAATAAAGTTTATATCCCGTGATAGGAATCACACTGACTAGCAAATCCCAGTCATAACCAGAAGAAAGACCGTTACCAAAGAAATTAAAAAAATCTATACCGCTACCGACCCCCAGATACCAACGATCAAGCCCCATCCGAAACGGATATAGTTGTAAGAAACCTGAAAAATGCGCTGAGAAATTGTATATTTCCGTTTCTTCGGTAAGACAGAACACAGCACCTGACCATAAACGAAATGCAAATTCAGGAGATAACGCCTTTTCATATTCAAGACCACCGCCAATTCCAAGATTACGAAGTCCCCCCCAGAAAAACTGCGTGTCAAATGAGATGAGACTTTCAGGAATTTCATTAGTCACAGCTGGACATGGAACACATAAAAGCAAAACACAAAATATACTTACTGTACAAATTATTCGGCGAACACATCTTTTGGTGCACATACCTTAGAGCCCTCTAAAGTACTCTTCAAAGGACATTGTGTATTATCCATTGGAAAAACGGCGTAAAAACGCCTTTGTCCGTTCGTTTTGAGGATTAGTAATAATATCGTACGCACTTCCCTGTTCCATAATAACCCCACTATCCATAAAAATAATACGATCAGCAAGATCACGGGCAAATGCCATTTCATGAGTAACAACAATCATCGTCATTCTCTCTTCTGCAAGTGATTTAATGACTTTTAGGATTTCCCCAGTAAGTTCAGGATCTAGTGCACTTGTGGGCTCATCAAAACACAAAACTTCCGGTTTGAGAGCAAGTGCGCGAGCAATAGAAACCCGTTGCTGCTGACCTCCTGACAATTCGTATGGATATGAGTCTTTTTTATCGGTGAGCCCCATTCTATCAAGTAATGCCCGCGCTGTATCAACTGCTTCTTTTTTATCGATACCAAGCACACGAATCTGAGCCTCTGTAATATTACGCAACACAGTAAAATGAGGAAATAGATTAAAATTCTGGAAAACCATACCAGACCGTAACCCAATACGGCGCAACGTTTTTTTATCAGCATATATACCATTGTGAACAAGTACATCACCGCATATTTCTATAGTACCAGAGGAAACAGTTTCAAGCTGATTAATGCAACGAAGCATTGTTGATTTTCCCGAACCAGACGGACCAATTATACCAAGTACCTCACCTTTATGAACTGAGAATGAAATATCTTTAATAACATCAAATGTCCCAAACGATTTTTGTAGATGTGCAACTTTGATAATTTCTATCACAGAAGACTCCTAACGGTAGTAATCGAGTTTTTTTTCAAGACGGGCAAATACAAAGGATACAATCCAATTCATAATAAAATAAAATACACCTGCAATAAAAATTGGAACTGTTGAAAACTGACGGCTCGCAACATTCTGTGCAGCCAGAAAAAGTTCACTGACTCCGATTGTTTGCACCAGAGCTGTATCTTTTACCAAAGTAATTACTTCATTACCTGCAGCAGGCAATATCCGTTTAATCACCTGTGGCAATATAATAATAAAAAAAGTCTGCTTTCGAGTAAACCCTAATACTTTTGCCGCCTCATACTGCCCTCTGGAAATTGATTCAATACCCCCACGATAAATTTCTGCAAAATAAGCCGCATAATTCAACGACATTGCAATAATGGCTGCAGTAAAACGGTCATATGATGTATGAAAAATATAATAAGGCGCAAAATACACAAAAATAAGCTGCAGAATAAGCGGAGTTCCACGAATAATCAAAATAAATACTTTCGCTGGTACTCGCAAATACCATTTCCCCGACATTCTTGCTGCCGCAATCGGCAAACCAAGCGGTAATGAGATGACTAACGTAAGAAAAAAAACAAGTAAAGTTGTTCCCGTGCCTTCAAGCAACGCGGTCAGCAGCTTTTCCATAAATTATCCTGAAAAACAAACACCGGCAACACACAAGGCCGCCGGCAACATTACTAACAAAGATACGAATTTCCCTATTATCTAGCGATAACAGTTATATCCGATCCAAACCACTTAGTAGAAATCTCCCTGACAGTACCATCGCCAGCCATCTCTTCCAAAGTTTTCTGAACAGCATTGCGTAACGCAATATCATTCTTTCTAAAACCAATTCCATACTGCTCTGATGAAAGATGTTCATCAAGCACAACAAAGTTTTTACCGGTTGTCTTTATGCTATAATTACCAACTACCAGATCCATCACCACACCATCAACTCCACCAATCTCCAGATCCATAAGTGCGGTGAGATTTTCCTTGAACTCGACAATATTTTTTAATGATGACTTAAATTCAGGATTTGCTGCAACAGCTTCCGCAGCACTTGATCCTGCCTGCAAGCCAATTGTTTTACCAGCAAGATCAGCTAACGTCTTATAGCCTGAATCACCGCGTACAATTATTACCTGTGCGTTATCCAGATACGGCTCTGTAAATGCCATCGCGTCTGCCCGTTCAGGCGTAATGGTAAATCCATTCCAGATACAGTCAATATTACCAGTGTTTAGTTCCTGCTCTTTTGCAGCCCAGTTTATTGGCTGACATTTCAATTCAACACCAAGACGGGAACAAACTTCACGTGCCAGGTCAATATCAAAACCGACAATTTCATTCGATTCATCAATAAAACCAAGAGGCGGAAGAGAAGTATCCAATCCAAGAACAAAAATACCTTTCTGCTGAATATTCTCCAAAGACATATCAGCACCACTATCCTTTTTTCCTCCAGCAAAAACGCACATCGTTACAGCAAACACAAGCGCAACAGCAATGGTCTTTCTCATTTTTTTCTCCTTAAGATAACATTCCTATTTACTGTACACGAAACTTGCATTTTAGTAAATGGACTTCAGTAATATTACAAATATTTTTCGATACATTTACGTGCAGCACCGCAGAATGCTTTTAGTTCATTAATTTGTATCAAAGTACGATCATATGCGGGGCCTCCCGGATGGTTCCGGTTTTCTACACAGGCAGAAGGAGTCAGCAACTCAAGCAAATCCGCTTCGATCAGCGGAGAACAATTCCTCAGTTCTGCAAGCGGCATCTTTTCTATATCAGGGTAACCTTTTTCAATACATTTTCGTACAATAGCAGCAGCAACTCCATGGGCAGTTCTGAATGATATACCCTTACGTACCAGATAGTCCGCAACATCTGTCGCATTCGCATATCCGCCAGAACAGGATAAAGCCATGCGGTCAGTATTCCAACGTGCACTGCCAATCATCTCAGTAAATACTATTACACAGGACAGTGCTGTATCATAAGCAGAAAACAGACTGTTTTTATCTTCCTGCATATCACGATTATAAGAAAGAGGCAAACCTTTCATCATAGTCAGCAACGCCATCAGATTACCATACACAAGTCCAGCTCGTCCGCGAATAAGCTCCGCAAAATCAGGATTTTTTTTCTGCGGCATAATACTTGAACCGGTCGACCATTTTTCTGAAAGTTCTATATATTTAAATTCTTCCGTTGACCAAATAATAACTTCCTCACAGAAACGTGAAAGATGAGTCATAAGTAACGCAAGAGCGGCTGTGATTTCAATACAATAATCACGATCCGCGACAGTATCAAGAGAATTAGCAGTTGGGGCACAAAATTCCAAGTCTGTCGCAACCATATACCGATCCAGCGGTAGCCCGCTCGTTGCAAGTGCACCCGCTCCCAGCGGACAGAACGAGATTCGTTTAAGCGAATCAGCCAAACGTTCATAATCCCGCTGAAGCATCCATGCCCATGCGCATAGATGATGCGCTAGAGTAACAGGTTGCGCACGCTGTAAATGTGTATATCCAGATATCAACGTATCACGATGATGTGTAGCAATATCAGTAAGCACTTCTATTAGTGAAAGAATTCTATTTTGTAGATCAGGAACTGCATGTCGCAGATACAACCGTTCATCAAGCGCGATCTGATCGTTACGACTTCTACCAGTATGAACTTTCTTACCAATCTCACCAAGACGATCGGTCAATACACTTTCTAGAAAAGAATGGATATCTTCTGCAGAAAAATCAATACGCAGTCTGCCTTCTTTTAGATCAGACGATATCTGATCTAATTCTAGAATAATTGCTTCAGCCTCATGTTGTGCAATAATACCAGTCCGTCCAAGCATGCGGACATGTGCCTGACTACCAACAATATCATCAAAAACCATCCGTTCATCAACATGAATAGAAGTTTCAAACTCCACGGCTGCCGCATTAGGTCCTTCAGTAAACCGGCCATGCCACAACGCTGCATGATTTCCACCTTCTATAGCACCCTTTTCAGCCATTATATACCACCTATAATATTAAGTTTCACTAATCCATTATATATCAGCTGTACAGATAAACCGGAAAGAATCAATCCCATAATCTTCTCAAGTACAAACATACCTGTAAATCCAATTAAACGAAGAAGTATATCTGCTGCACATAATGCAATATATACCGCACAAAGTCCAAGTGCTACCGCGCCGAGCAGCATCGCGGAAGCAACAAACCACGAAACAGAAGGTGTATTGACATAAATCATAATAGTCGTAATCAATCCGGGACCTGCAATAAGAGGAATTCCTAATGGGAAAAGAGCAACCATATTGTCTCCAGCTTGAGAAGCAGTCCCATCTGCAGGAGTACTCCGGCTTCTTGGCCGACTATAAATCATTTCAAACGCGATAAGAAAAAACAGAATACCACCAGCAATATAGAAAGCACCGGGCGTAATACCAAAAAACTGTAACAATACTCTCCCGAAAAGAATAAAAACTAATAGCACAAGTGCTGCGATGCAAACAGCTTTTTTTATAACAGTACGCTTTGTATCCTCACTCATATTCGATGTAACACTCATATATTGAGGAATAATACCAATGGGATCAATTACAAGAAGAATTGTCAACACTAGTTTTACAAACAGCTGCCACATCAGCTCATTGCTCCATAAACCGGCGAATTCCCTGCACAACATCCTCATCTATGATATGTTCTATCCGACAGGCGTTATGTTCTGCTACCTCAGCAGAGACTCCCGCAACACGAATCAGAAAATCAGTTAAAAGCACATGTCGGGAATATATATCAGCAGCTTTTTGTTCTCCGGTTTCAGTCAGAACTATTTCACCACCTTCTGCAAAATTAATAAATCCTTCCTGTCTAAGAATTCCCATTGCACGACTTACACTTGGTTTAGATACATTCAATTTTCTGGCTACATCGATAGAACGGACAAATCCTTTTGATTGATGCAACCGATAAATAGTTTCAAGATAGTTTTCGCCAGATTCGTACATAATACGATTATATATACTAATTGAGAAAGAATCTATAGACAACAAATAGATTAGTTTGATTTATGATCAAACGGGGGGGATTCTATTAAATTATGGGAACAGTTATGGTTGCACTTGTCACAGCCACAACAACATCCTTTTGCACCACCGTTATATTTCAAGTGAACAATACCTCTAAGAACAGCAATAATCACAATGGCCGCAGCACCAAATCCAATAATTATATTTACCATAAGGAACCTCCATTAGAATCCTAATTATTTTATAAAGATATCTTCAACATAAACACACAATTGCACTACGGTCAAGTAAGATTTCAAAAACACTCTAGGAAAAAATCTCAATAAGAGAAATATATACTAATACACTCAATATTTTCGACATCAATATTGTGACTATACAGAAATTTAAATAAATACTGTTTTCTTTGTAAAAAATACTCTGTACAAAATAACAAACAAACCATATGAAATGACTTGACTTTGCCTTTTTCTCAAGTATACTATTTGATATGTCACTATTTATAAAAAAAGCTAATTTTATCCATAAGCCTCTTTTCTACATCATACACCTTATATTTTCTATTTTAAGTATTACACCACAGCGTTGGATTCCAATTCCTCCTGCAATTCGTGCAGTGATAGATGCATATCCTGATGAACACTTACAGGCTGGTTATGATTCTGAAAAAAAGGACTGGGTAATACAGGTTCCGAAAAATGATTCCACAGTTTTATTTTATTGGGCAGGAGGGAAACTACTTCCAGAAGAACTGCTCGACACAGAAGATAATTATAGAGCCTTAATCTATCTCTATCCAAAAGAAATTCCTGATCCCAAAATGTTTACTCAAGCAGATATTGAACGATTCAAACGCAGTGGTGATACTGAGATTCGTCGGAATGCACCGGAACAGTACTCAGGATTTCTTGATACGATATATGACAGTGCCTCACAGGCATCTATAGAAAAACATATCCGTACTGTCCAGTTTCTTGGAAAGTATGTCACTATTCATGAAAAAATTGTTGAACCTCTTAAAAGAGTAGAAAATAAAATTCTGAAACAGGCAGAAACAGATCCACTAGCAAAAGAGTTTATAGATACCCTATTGAGGACAGACGGATATTTGTGGCGTGAAATACGAGATACAGGCAGCCGATCCTTCCACAGTTATGCACTTGCTATTGATGTGCTACCCGTTGGATGGGGGCGCAAAATCGTATACTGGAATTGGGAAAAAAATAAAGGCAACGCCGAATGGATGTTGATTCCCCTAAAAGACCGCTGGATTCCTCCTCTATGTATTATTGATATCTTTGAATCAGAAGGATTTATCTGGGGCGGCAAATGGGGAATCTGGGATAATATGCATTTTGAATATCGTCCTGAGCTTATACTGCTACAGCAATACTGGCCAGTATTCTAGAATTTGTGCGGCAAAAGTAAAGCCGCACAGGAACCTTACATCTTATACTTGTCTATAATTGTTTGAAGATTATCCAAATTAATTTTATTCTTCACCGTTCTGTCTGAAATATCTGCTACTGCTATCTTTATTTCATCAGATGAAGAAGTTATATTATTCATTGCATTGTACAAATCTTGGGTAATTTCTGCCAATTTACTAATTTCTGCAAGGATCTCAGCACCACCTGTTTTCATTTCTGAAGAACCATTTCGAACATCGTTTGACAGTTCATTTATCTCCTGCATCGCAGATAAAACTTGAGTACTACCTTCCGTTTGTTCCTGCATCGCATGTTTCACCATTTCACCCTGATCACGTACAGCCTGCGTCAGTTTCTGAATAGAATCAAATTCTTTCTGAACATTCTGAGTATGCTCAGCAACTTCTCCAATAGAACTTTCAAATTGTTTAAGCTGTGTAGCAATTTTTTTACCCTGGGTATTTGATTCTTCTGCAAGTTTACGGATCTCATCAGCAACAACAGAAAATCCTCTGCCACTTTCTCCTGCATGGGCTGCTTCAATTGCCGCATTCATTGCAAGCAAGTTAGTTTGACTTGCAATATTTTGAATAATCTTACTTGCTTCAATCAGAGACGATGATTCATCAAGAATTCGTTTCGAGGTTTCTACTGAAACTGCAACCCGCTTTTGACCTTCATTCGAAGCCTGCTCAAGTGTATTAGCAGTTTGAGAATTCTGTGCCATAATATCAGAAACAGACTTAATATTTGCTACCATCTGCTCAACAGCTGCAGATGATGAAGACAGAGCCGTAACCTGCTTAGTAATACTTTCATCAAGTACATCAATGCGTTTTACAATCTGGCCAAAAATTGACTGAGCTTCTTCAACACCTGCTGACTGCTCCATAACAGTACCTTTCACTGCAACAATGTTTTCAGTGATTGTCTCTATCGCCGAACTTGTTTCTTCCATTGCTGCCGCAAGACCACGCGCATCATCATCAGAAGCAACAACATGGTTTTTAAAATTCTTAAGCAAATCACACATACCAACAGCAGCAATATTAGATGCTTGGATCAAAAGACCCACATCATCACGTGTCGTTATGGACATCCGATTAGAAGTATAGTCACCACTTACATTTTCTTCACGCTGTACACGAATCTGGCGGATCTGGCGGTGCATAGTCAACAATACGAGCGCTAAATTAAATATCACAACAATAAAACTTACTATTTCAATTGGAAGAAAATAATTACACACAATAATTACAGCATCAGAAAAATCTGAAAAAATATAGAATGGGGAAATAGACAAAAGAACAAGACCAATAACACTTAAACACATATTGATCATAGCACGTCGAAAAAATGGGAAAGTCACATATTCTTCAAGAATAGGTACTTCACTCGACTGTCGTTCAAGATGCTGAATGAATAATGTAAATATAAATTGGCCAAACAGAAAAACAGAACCCCCAAAGGCAAGAATAATAAAGCTGGGGTGTGCAACAAAACCATTTCTTAGAACAAGAAAAAACACCGATAAACACAATGGTAAAGAAAACAAAAAGGGTTCCGTTAAGACAATAACAGTTATATAATTAAGACGTTTATTAAGCTCCATTACCGCTGACGGTGAATCCGAATCCAATGATAATTTACCAGTGCACAACAGAGCCCAATTCATAATAACTGGTCCAATAATCAAGAGCAAAAAACAAGCAATTGTTACGGGATTTAGAAATACAACAGTAAATTCCGCTAAAGAAAAAGGCCGCAAGAAAGCCAATATACAAAAAAATACACAAACCGAAACCCAGACAGAAAGAAAACTAAGTACAAACAGAGTTGCATCCGTTTTTGTTTTCATAAAAGCATACCTCTTAACACACGAAATAATTATTGAACATACTGTCTAATGAGAACAAAAATAATTATACTAGATTTCTCCAAAAAAAATCAAGATTTACAATTCTTAAGTACAGATTAGTTTTGTTAACTGATATGCACCTTATGTATCATTTAACAAAGAATTGTTGTTTATTTAATAACCTGCCATAAAATAGAAGGAGCAGCAACATGGAAAAAAAAGAATGGTTTGAAAATGAAGATTTCTGGCTAAATTACGGTCCTATAATGTTTGACAGTCAGCGATGGGCTGAAGCCCCAACAATTGCAGAACACATCTGTGCCATTGCTGGCCTAGGAAATGGTAACCGAATTCTTGACGCAGGGTGCGGACCAGGACGTATCAGTGTTGAACTTGCCATACGAGGACTTAATGTGACAGGAATTGATCTTATTAAACCGTTTTTAGAAGCAGCACAAGAATCAGCAGATGATGAGCATGTCCCAATCACTCTCATACAATCAGATTTACGAACGTTTGTATCACAACAACCTTTTGATGCTGCTATTAATCTATATACATCTTTTGGTTACTGTGAGACAGTTGAAGATGATATCTCTATACTAAAAAACATTGCAGCAGCAATAAAGAAAGGCGGTTATTTTATTATGGAATGTCTCAGTCGTGAAATTGCGGTACGTGATTTTACTGAAGGAGAATGGTTCGAACGGGCAAATAAGACAGTCCTAACAGAATTTTCAGTTGTCGGAGCGTGGGAAGGACTTCTTTCTCGCTGGATTCTAATTGATGCAGAGGGCAACAGATGTGAGCATACATTTGTACAGCGACTATACTCGGCGGTGGAAATCAAGAAAATATTACTTACAAATGGTTTTACGCAAGCGGAAATATATGGAGATTTTGATTTCTCGCCTTATAATCACAGGGCTCGAACTATGGTCATAGTTGCAAGAAAATAAATAAAAGGAAAAAACTTATGAATATTGCATTAAAAGCTTACGAACTAATTGGGAATACCCCCTTACTTGAAGTACAAAATATTAAACAGAAAATGAATCTTCGCAGCAGGATTCTTGTTAAACTTGAATATTTGAATCCGACAGGTAGTGTCAAAGACCGCGCAGCAAAATATATTATAGACGCGGCTGAGCAAGAAGGAAAACTTTCAAAAGGCAGTACTATTATAGAACCAACATCTGGAAATACAGGTATTGGCCTTGCTGCAATTGCAGCAGCAAAAGGGTATCGATTAATCTTAACAATGCCAGAAACTATGAGTATTGAACGCCGAAATATTTTAAAAGCATATGGAGCAGAAATTGTTTTAACACCGGGAAAAGACGGCATGGCAGGTGCCGTAGAAAAAGCAGAAGAACTCAATAAAAATATTTCAGGCAGCATCATTGCAGGTCAATTTGACAATCCGGCAAATGTACAGGCGCATATAGAAACAACTGGTCCTGAAATATGGCGAGATACGGACGGCTGTATAGACGTTTTTGTTGCAGGTGTCGGAACAGGAGGTACACTTACTGGTACCGGACGTTTTTTAAAAAAACAAAAAAACGATATCAAAATTATCGCTGTTGAACCGGAACGATCACCGTTATTATCAACAGGAAAAGCAGGAACACATAGTATACAGGGTATTGGTGCAAATTTCATTCCGCGTATTCTCGATAGACACATTTACGATAAAATTATACCGGTATCTGATGATGATGCTATCTCTGCCGCAAAATTACTTGCTACAGAGGAAGGCGTTTTAGCAGGAATCTCCTCAGGCGCAGCACTCCACGCAGCAATAACACTAGCACAACAGTCTGATTTTATTGGGAAAACCATCGTTGCGCTACTCCCTGACAGTGCAGATAGATATTATTCAACACCTCTGTTTCAGGAATAAAACTTACTTCACTATCACAATAAAGTTATAAAAAAAGAGGCTTAATAGCCTCTTTTTTACTGTCTATCGAATAGTACCGACAGTATGCGATATTAATACATACCACCCATATCACCCATTCCAGGACCACCAGCAGGAGCAGGAGGGGCTTTTTCGGGAATATCTGTAATAGCACATTCCGTTGTCAGCAACAGACCTGCAACCGATGCCGCATTCTGCAACGCTGAACGAGTAACCTTGGCAGGATCGATAATACCTGCAGCAAGCATATCTTTCCATTCCATCTTGGCAGCATCAAAACCAATGCCTTTCTTTTCATTCTTTGCACGGTCAGCAATAACAGCACCATCAAGTCCAGCATTTTCTGCAATCTGGCGGATAGGTTCTTCCAGAGCACGTTTAACAATCTTGAAGCCAATCTTCTCATCATCTGTTAAAGCTGAAACATCGGCTTTCTCAAGAACAGAAACAGCCTGAATCAGCGCTACACCACCACCGGCAACGATACCCTCTTCAAGAGCAGCGCGTGTAGCAGACAGAGCATCTTCGACACGATGCTTCTTCTCTTTCATCTCGACTTCTGTGACAGCTCCAATATTAATGACAGCAACACCGCCAGAAAGCTTTGCCAGACGTTCCTTCAATTTTTCCTTGTCATAGTCACTGGTAGATTCTTCAATCTGAGCTTTAATTTGACTTACACGCTCTTTGATTTCCTGGTTATTACCTGCACCATCAACAATAGTAGTATTATCTTTATCAATCTTAACACTTTTGGCCTGACCGAGTTGAGAAATATCTGTATTTTCCAATTTCAAACCCAAGTCTTCTGTTATCACCTGGCCACCAGTCAGAATAGCAATATCCTCAAGCATAGCCTTACGCCGGTCACCAAAACCAGGAGCCTTAACAGCACATGTTTTCAGGGTACCGCGAATATTATTAACAATCAATGTAGCAAGAGCTTCGCCATCCATATCTTCAGCGATAATTACAAGAGGTTTACCTGTCTGAGCAATTTTTTCAAGCAGCGGCAACAAATCCTTCATACTTGAAATTTTCTTATCATGAATCAAAATATACGGATCATTGAAAACGGTTTCCATCCGATCCCGATCTGTTACGAAATATGGAGAAATATAACCACGATCAAACTGCATACCTTCAACAAAATCTGTGGTCGTATCCATCGTTTTTGACTCTTCGACAGTGATAACACCATCTTTTCCAACTTTTTCAATAGCACTTGCCAGAATATCGCCAATTTCTGTATCATTATTTGCTGAAACAGAAGCGACATGAGAAACTTCATCAGAACCACGAATTTCCTTTGAATTCTTTTTTATTTCTTCAACAGCCTGCTTAACGGCAAGATCCATACCACGCTTCAGCTCGATAGGAGTCATACCTGCCGCAACAGCTTTAAGTCCTTCACGAACCATTGAATACGCAAGCACTGTTGCAGTAGTTGTACCATCACCCGCAACATCATTTGTTTTCGTCGCAACTTCCTTCAGCAACTGTGCACCCATGTTCTCAAAAGGATCTTCCAATTCAACTTCTTTTGCAACAGAAACACCATCTTTGGTAACCGTAGGAGCACCAAATTTTTTATCCAGCAGAACATTCCGACCCTTAGGTCCAAGTGTCACTTTTACAGCCTGAGAAATCTGTTCAACACCGGAAAGCATCTTCTTACGAGCGTCTTCATTAAAAAGTAATTGTTTAGCCATCTTCTATAAATCTCCTTAAGATTTACCATAATATAGTTTTACTAACTAGTGTATTGTGGTATATTTCTTTTATACAGTAAAGATACAAAAACTTTTTAAAATCGGCAAGTAAACTGTGCAAAAAATCTACTCGGTGAACAAGAAAGCCAAGTATAAAGGAGCTAATCATGTCTACTGATAACACTGATCCCGTAATTATTTATACAGATGGAAGTTGTTCAAAAAATCCAGGTCCTGGAGGCTGGGCCTGCATTATACTTCATGGTACAAATCAATATGCATTATCAGGAGGAGAACCTGAAACTACAAATAACAGGATGGAATTATCCGCCGCAATAGCAGCACTTACAGCTGTCTCAGAACGAAAGGAATTAAAAGAACAGCATATAATAGTACATATCGATAGCCAATATGTTAAAAATGGCATTAATACATGGATATCTTCGTGGAAAAAAAATGGATGGAAAACAGCAAATAAGACACCTGTAAAAAATAAAGACTTATGGTGCCGTCTTGATGAACTCAATACATCGCTTAACATCCAATGGAAATGGGTAAAAGGACACGCAGGAAACAAATACAATGAATGGTGCGACAGCCTTGCAACAGCAGAAACCGCTAAATTTAAATAGCTACATATATCATGAATCACACAACGCAGGAACACCCTCAATCTCAAAATGATTTCTCACAGGGAGCCGTCTGGAAAAATATCTTATCAATGGCTATTCCTATGATGATCGCTCAAGTAATACAGCTGTTATATAATATAGTAGACCGTGTATATATCGGTCACCTTCCCGGCGGTTCAACTATTCCCCTTACTGCGATTGGTTTAGCATTTCCTATCATAACAATCATAACCGGTTTTACCAATTTATACGGTATGGGAGGAGCACCTTTATGTTCAATCGCACGTGGTGAAGGAGATCATCTCAAGGCCGAACAAATTATGGGAAATACATTCATCCTCCTGATTTCGACTGCAGTTTTTCTGTTTATTATATTTATGATAACCATGCGGCCAATATTATATGCGTTTGGTGCCGGAGAACAAACATATCCATATGCACGCCAATATCTGCAAATATACTTGTGCGGTACATTTTTTTCAATGACAGGTTTAGGAATGAATACATTTATTAACGCTCAAGGATTTGGCAGAAAAGGAATGACCACGATTATCATTGGTGCAGCAGCAAATATTATACTGGATCCTCTGTTTATCTTTATTTTTCATATGGGCGTACAAGGCGCAGCACTTGCAACTGTTATTTCACAGGGGATTTCTGCATTCTTTGTTTTACATTTTCTAACCAGCAACAAAACAATATATAAACTCCGGCCAACTAATTTCAAATTGAAAATTAAAACAGTTACCCAAATAATCAGCCTCGGCTTAGCCAATTTTATCATGTCGGCAACAAATGCATTAACCCAGATTACTTCTAATTCTATGCTTAAAAAATTCGGAGGAGATCTTTCAATTGCAGTAATGACGGTGATCAGTTCTATTAGAGATATTACATGGATAACCGTGCAAGGATTGTCGCAGGGAGCACAGCCAGTACTTGGTTTTAATTTCGGTGCAAAAAAATACCACAGAGTAAAAAAAGGCATTCGGTTTCTCACACTGAGCGCCGTAATCTATACAACAACACTCTGGCTGCTTACTATGCTTTTTCCAACACCATTTCTGCATATTTTTAACAGTCATTCAGAACTACTTGAAGCAGGAGTCCCAGCTCTACGTATATATTTCTTCGGTTTCTTTATGATGAGTCTGCAATTTTCCGGACAAACCACATTCACTGCTCTTGGATTTTCCCGACAGGCAATTTTCTTTTCTCTGCTTAGAAAAGCAATTATTGTCGTTCCTCTTACGCTTACACTGCCATATATTGCGCATCTTGGTGTTAATGGTGTCTATTTGGCAGAACCTATATCAAACTTTATCGGCGGCCTGGCAAGTTTTTTAACAATGTATTTTACCGTATACCGCAAGCTGGGTACTGGCATTAGATAATAAAATCTTTAGCATGTACAGTCTGGACATAGGCATTTCACATTTACCGTATCCATTCTTGAAGTAAACACATTATAAGATTCCATACTTCAAGCAGCAAACTCGTAGAAAAACTTCCATCAGAAAAGTACACTTAATACTCTTAGACGAAAATCAATACTTTTAGTACACTTTCATATCTTTTTTTTTATTATTCTATAATAATTCTCCTTGAAAGAGCCCACATCAATAATTATACTAAATACAATCTTATGAAACAGATACTTGTAATCGGTTCCACAGTCACTGATGTTATTCTGTCCGTTAAACATATTCCTGAAACCGGTCGCGAGGCTGATATAACATCTCAGGAAATGCGTATTGGCGGTTGTGCATTCAATACCTCTGAAATTCTGCGTATAGCAAATATTCCCTATACGTTGTGTTCACCAGTTGGTACTGGTATTTACGGGGAGTTTGTTAAGAAAGAATTAAACAAACGGGATATCAAGCCTTTTATACAAGTTTCAGATATGCCAAACGGTTGCTGCTACTGTCTGGTAGACGCAGATGGAGAACGTACCTTTCTGTCATATCATGGAGCCGAATACAAATTCAAAAAAGAATGGCTTAAACATATTCCTGCCTATACAACAGACAGTATATATTTTTGTGGAATTGAAATTGAAGAATCAACAGGGGAACAAATCATAGCCTTTGCAGAAGAACGCCGTGAAACAACAGTGTTTTTTGCTCCAGGACCGCTTGTCTGTCGTTTAGATGAAAATAAACTGAAAAGAATTTATGCACTGCATCCAATCATACATTTAAACCAAGATGAAGCTTCACAGTTTACAGGCTGCTCCCGTCCTGCAGATGCAGCAAAAGCTATATATCGTCGTACAAATAACAGTGTAATCATCACACTTGGCAAAGATGGCGCCTACATATATGAAGCAGCAAAGCCATTGTTCGGAGAACAGACAGCACGGTGTGGTCAAAACAGGGCATACACGATTCCTTCTGTTCCAGCGCCAGTTGTAGACACAATAGGTGCGGGAGACGCTCATATTGGAGCTATTATCGCTTCTCTAAAAAAAGGCTTGCAGCTACCAGTTGCTGTTGAAAATGCAAATAAAATTGCAGCAGCAGTAGTTTCTGTTCCAGGTGCAGGGGTACCGGAAGCATTCTGCAAGGAACTTTTCTCGCAGCTCTAAACTATGATACAAGAAAAATTACAGAACAACACTTTTTTATCTGGTGATAACAAACGGGCACGCAATAATAGAACACTGACTATGACGGATGAAGAACGAGACCTATATCGTTCCAAAATTTTATTTCACAGACAAGGTACACCGCTTTCTATTGAAAAAATATTAAATAACGTTATCTGTACCGATCTTTTCTGTATTCTTAATGATCTTCCAGACACATTTGCAGATCTTCTTATCCTCGATCCGCCATATAATTTAAATAAGAATTTTCACGGTAACACATTCACCCGTATAAGTGATGCTGATTATATGCAATATTTGGAACGCTGGTTTCCCGTAATACTCCGCTGTCTTAAACCCAATGGATCGATTTATTTGTGTGGTGATTGGCAAAACAGTGGCTGTTTATATGCCATCATGACTAAGTATACTATATTAAGAAACAGAATAACCTGGCAAAGAGAAAAAGGCCGCGGTTCTCGTAAAAACTGGAAAAACAGCAGTGAAGATATCTGGTTTGGAACAAAAAGCAACACATACTATTTCAATGCCGATGCTGTAAAACAGAAGCGCCGTGTCATAGCACCATACAAACAGAACGGACACCCCAAGGATTGGGAAGCAACAGAGAATGGCAAATTCCGTCTAACATATCCCAGCAATCTATGGGACGATATTACAGTTCCATATTGGTCGATGCCAGAAAATACCGATCATCCCACCCAGAAAAGCGAAAAACTGCTTGCAAAACTTATCCTTGCCAGTTCGCCTGAAAAGGGGATTGTTTTTGATCCTTTTTCGGGCTCAGGTAGTACTGCCGTAACTGCGACAAAACTGGGACGTAGTTTCGTCGCCATTGAACAAAATGAGGAGTATTGTTTATGGACAGAAAAACGGCTTGCATGCGCAGAAACGGACCACACTATACAGGGATATACTGGAGGTGTATTCTGGGAACGCAATACTTTTTCTTCACAAGCAGCACAAATAAAAACAATGATATGACTCGTTCCATATATCAATTTTCTAATGATAGAGCCCTTGCTATATTTGAGTAAAATAATTATTATTCAAGAAGCAATACTTTATATAATTTTTTATGCCCATATACAATAAAAATCAAAATAATGCGTTACTCATATACACAGAAAATGTTTTTCGTATCAGAATGCGAATAAGATGTATCTTTCACAGACTGATTAGCATTCTGCTGTACGCGGTCATTGCCTCAGTCTCCGCATATGCCAATATTAGTATTGGAACACTTAAAGTCCTCTCATATGACGCAGAACGTTTGTGTCCAGTACAAGGAACAGGAGGATCATCTGCTAATCTTTTTACACCCTCAAAAAATAGAGATATAGGTTTATCTGTATACGGTCATTTTTCATTTGGTTCCCGTCTTATACGATTTATGCTGCAGCCAGAAATAATTATAACACTAAATAACGGTATAAATACGCAACCTGGTATCGGTTTTAAAAACGGGATGATCAGTATGCAAACTTCTTTTAACTCAAAGTTTTCTGGAGCTGTCATAGATATTCCACTTTTATTTGGAGGAGATCTTACTTTGCCCTATGTGACAATTTCTTTATTTAAAGGTCCGTACTTGTCTATACCGTTGTACGGTGTCATAGAAAAAGGCTTCGATATTAGATCATTGCAACTTTACTATCTGACCGGTGGAATAACAACAGGGCTACGATGTACTATCAGAATGGTTACAGGGAATCTGGTTTTTGATATGCGTTATAATAAAGATTTACCGATCACACAAATATCACGCATACCGCAGGAACTGCTTCCCATCACTGAAAGAAAAAACATCTGCGTCAGTATAGGATATCAATATCATTTCAAATGACAATCTATACGACTATATCTCATTCACTTAATACATAACCAGTTATATACCACTATACATTTTATACTCTTGCAGTAGAATTTTTTTTTTATTATTATAAAACGGCTATGCTACATAAAAATGCGCTTGTGTTATATAAAAATACCCCGGCAGTAATCACTGCTATTGCTGATAAATACACTATTGAATATCTGGTTCCATCCACAAAAGCTGGAAAAAAAACAGAGCAAAAAGTACGATCTAAAGATATCAAATTACTTTCAGACACAAATACAATGTCTGTAACTCAGATTACCGAAACAGCACAGTCTTTAATTCCACAATTCCAGTTACAACTTGACGATATATATGAACTATTATCGTCTGACGAACAAACCGCGACAAAACCTGTCAAAATCTCCGAAATCGCTGAATTATGCACTCATTATTCCGGTTATGAAGCATGGGCACTATACATCGCGTTGACACAAGATTCCCGCTTTGCCGAATCATCTGTATCCTGCGACCATGATATAGAAATTGCATCTTTTCTTCTGAGATCTCCAGAAGAAGCCGCTTCTTTTGCAGCAAAAGCCGCACAAAAGAAACAAGAAGCAGAAGAACGAACTTCTTTTATTAAAAGAGTAAAAACACGTAAACTAAAGCTACCAGAAGATGCACGTCTCATGCAGGAAGTAGAAGCTGTTGCCCTTGGACAAACCGAGCACTCAAAAGTCATGAAAGAGGCGGGTATCCCTGAAACACCTGAAAAAGCGCATCAGCTTCTCTTAGACACAGGACTTTGGGATATCACACGCAACCCATACCCAGTACGCTGGGGTCTCTCTACCCGATCTGCCACCGAAGGACTTGCAACCCCACCCGATGAAGAACGAATACGTATTCCAGGTACCGCATATGCAATTGATAATGAATGGAGCAATGATCCAGATGATGCAATTGCATTTGATGGCGAATTTCTCTGGATACATGTTGCTGATCCTGCTGCAACAGTCACCCCTGACTCAAGCATAGATATTGCCGCCCGGCACAGGGGAGCAACATTATATTTGCCCGAAGGCGCTGCGCGTATGCTCGCAGAAAACGCGCTTGAAGATTACGCACTCGGACTGACTCCTGTTTCCCGCGCATTATCATTCCGTATCCGTCTTGATGAGAACGGTGCAATTGATGATTGCGCTATTATGAAAACTTTGATATCGGTAAAAAGATTGACTTATCAGCAAGCAGATGAACAATGCGACACACCAGAACTTCGGCCGTTGTTTAGAATTGCAGAACAAAATATAGCTCGTCGAGAAAAAGCAGGCGCTGTTTCTATCACACTTCCTGAAATACATCTTTCCGTGAATGATGGTATCGTCTCCATAGACATCCCACAAGCAACAAAATCGAGTGAAGTTGTCAGAGAAGCAATGTTGCTTGCAGGAGAAGCAGCTGCAAAGTTTGCTTTTAAAAACAACATCCCATTTCCATTTGTTAGTCAGGAATCACCAGATATTCCAACAGATATGCCGTCAGGTTTGGCCGGTCAGTACCGTCTCAGACGCTGTATGAGAAGCAGGAATGTTGGAATAATACCATCCAGCCACGCAGGTCTTGGTCTTGGTATGTATAGTCAAGTAACTAGCCCACTACGCAGATATGGAGACCTTGCCGCTCATCAGCAATTACGTTCTTTTTTAGATAAAAGACAAATACTGAATAGCGATACCATGTTAGAGCATATTGCCGCTGGAGATGCAGCTGCAGGCGCAGCAGTTAAAGCAGAACGCAAAAGCAGATTGCACTGGACATTGATATATCTGTTGCAGAATCCCGATTGGACAGGAGAAGCAATCGCTGTTGAAAAAAAAGGGAAACAAACTGTTTTTCTTATTCCATCCATAGCGTATGAAACTGTTCTAACTGCAAAGACCGATATCAAATTAAATGAAACAATTCAAGTAAAGGCAGGAAATATTCATATCCCAGAATTAACAGTCACTTTCCAGCAGATTTAAAAGTGACTAATACAATTAATTTATATGAATGACATAAATTAAAAACAATTTATCTAAAAATCATTTGACAAGTTGTACGCAAAATAGTATTATCATATCATAATATAATTCTAAGGAGGCCGTAATGGCTAAAGTAGAACTGAAAGGTATTGGTAAAATTTACGATGGCGGAGTCCGTGCTGTAGAGAATGCCAATATCACAATTGAAGACAAGGAGTTTGTAATCCTTGTAGGTCCTTCCGGATGTGGTAAATCTACGACACTCCGCATGGTTGCCGGTCTTGAAGATATTTCTGAAGGAGAATTATACATCGACGGCGAATTGATGAATGATGTTCCTCCGAAGGATCGTAATATCGCAATGGTTTTCCAGAACTACGCCTTGTATCCCCATATGACGGTATACGATAATATGGCTTTTGGTTTAAAGATAAGAAAGGTTGATAAAGCAGAAATTGACCGCCGTGTAAAAGAAGCTGCCCGCATCCTTGACATTGAAAAATTCCTTGAACGGAAACCAAAAGCTCTTTCAGGTGGTCAGCGGCAGCGTGTCGCAGTAGGTCGTGCCATTGTCCGTAATCCGAAAGTCTTCCTTTTTGACGAGCCTTTGTCCAACTTGGATGCAAAGCTTCGTGTTCAGATGCGCGCTGAGATTTCAGGTCTGCATCACAGATTGGAAGCAACCATGATTTACGTTACACATGATCAGGTTGAAGCACTGACAATGGGTGATAAAATCGTTGTCATGAAAGACGGAAAAATTCAGCAAATCGGATCTCCGCTTTATTTATATAACCATCCTATTAATAAATTTGTTGCCGGTTTTATTGGTTCTCCGCCCATGAACTTTATTTCAGTAAAAATTGCAGAAAAGAATGGACGCATTGTTGCTGATGAAGGTTCTTTTGAAATATATCCTACCGCAGAACAATCACAGGCTCTAAAGAGTTATATTGGTAAAGAAGTATACTTTGGAATCCGCCCAGAAGATCTAACATATGCCCCTGCTCCAGCAGCAGAAAATAATATGCAGATGAAAGTCTCCATTATTGAACCCTTGGGAGCTGAAACACATCTGTACTTGGCAACACGCACACAGCAGATTGTTGCCCGGACAGAACCTTCCAACACATTTAAAATTGGACAGGATGTTTGTTTTATTCCGAGCATGGAAAAAGGCAAGTTCTTTGATAAAGAAACAGAAAAGAACATCTGTGAACAAGTAAAACCTAACTGATATAGTTGCTGCTTATTATAGGCTGTCTGTTAAAGACAGCCTTTTTTATTTCAGAAAGTTAAGTAATTTATAGTAAATATTAATTTTCTTTTTCAAAAAAAGTGTGATACACTATGATCATGCCCTTATCAACTATTCTAGCTGAAAACAACATTCCTCAATTCATTTTTTGCGGAAATAATATTCTTATAAGTTTAGTCAATAACACTATGGAATTACCATCAATAGGAATAAGTAAAAAATGCATGGAATTTCAAGTTGCAACAGACTGGTTTACTGATACTGACAACCAATATACGGCCCTCATGCTGGAAGATAGAACGCCACCTCCAATAAAAGAAAGCACATGGATACCACTGCGTCAGTTTTTCGCACAACACCAAGATAGCCAGCTTTCAACATTAGCAGCACGGGCACACGGTCTCCTGAACTGGCGCCATACATATAGATATTGTCCACGCTGCGGAACACCATTACACGATTCTTCTGATATAACAGCACGTCTATGTATTAAATGCGGACACGAGCAATTTCCGATACTGGAACCAGCCATCATCGTTATCGTGCATAAAGATAATAAAATCCTGCTGGCACGGCATAAACACCGTAACACCGATGTATATACATGTCTGGCTGGATATGTAGAAATCGGCGAAACAATCGAACAATGTGTATATAGGGAAATAAAAGAAGAAACAGGGATAGAAGTGACTAATATTACCTACCAACTGAGCCAAAGTTGGCCATTTCCCGATCAGTTGATGCTTGGATTCAGTGCTGACTGGAAACAAGGTGAAATTACACCGCAGCAAGAGGAAATTCAAGAAGCGGAATGGTTTGATAAAGAAAATTTACCACCAATTCCGAAACCTGGTTCTCTTGCATATCGATTGATTACAGAATTCTAATAAAAACAAAAAGCTGCCGATAAAGCAGCTTTTTGTTTTTTCAATTACACACTAAAACTTCCCAACCCGGTAAAATCAAGCGTTGCGAAATAATCATCAATTGTTTCACGACGACGAATCTGAACCACAGAGCCATTTTCACGCAACAGCAACTCTCCGCAACGAAGCTTCGCATTATAGTTAAATCCCATAGCCCGACCGTGAGCACCGGCATCATGAATAATAATCAGATCACCAAGATCAATCTTTGGCAAACTGCGCTGCACAGCAAATTTATCACAATTCTCACACAGAGACCCGACAACATCATATATATGATCATACGGTTTCCACTCTTTTCCGGCAACCGTTACTTCATGATAAGCTCCATACATTCCAGGCCGCATTAAATCTGCCATACTGGCATCAACACCAATATATTCCCGATATATATGTTTCTCATGAATTGCACGCGTCACTAACCAACCATAAGGACCAGTAATAGGGCGCCCACATTCCCAGCGAATTGAAAGAGGATCAAGGCCTGAAGGAACAATGATTTTATCATACACAGCTCGAATTCCCTGCGCAACATATTCGTAATCGACAGCGTTTTGATCAGGACGATAAGGAATACCAATACCACCTCCCAGATCAACAAATTCAATACGAACATCAGCCTTTTCCTGTAAGTCCACTGCCAGTTTAAAAAGCATCTCGGCTGTATCTATAAAATAATCAGGATTAAGTTCATTAGAAGCAACCATTGTATGCAGGCCAAAACGCCGTACACCTCTCTTTTTACAATCAGCATATGCAGAAATAATCTGATCATATGTAAGACCATATTTTGCTTCTTCTGGTTTACCAATAATCGCATTTCCTTCCTTAAGAGGCCCTGGATTATAACGAAAGCAGATAAGCTCAGGTAACGCTCCTAACGTCTTTTCTACAAAATCAATATGGGTAATATCATCAAGATTCAGGATTGCCCCCATCATATTTGCATAGATGTATTCCTGAGCCGGAGTTTCATTAGATGTAAACATCACAAACTCACCAGTCATACCAGATTTTTCAGCAAGTATTAACTCAGGCAGACTCGAACAATCAGCACCACATCCTTCAGCTGCAAGAATTTTTAAAATATACGGGTTGGGACACGCCTTTACCGCAAAATATTCACGAAATGACGGAAATAACGAAAACGCAGCCGTAAAACGGCGGATATTGTTACGAATCGCCGCCTCATCATATATATAAAACGGTGTACCATACTGTTCCGCAATATTTTCAAGTGCTTTTTTATCAAGCGGAAATGTTTTTCTGGTCATAGCACGATCCATTATAAATTATCAAAAAAACCTTTGGCTTTAAGCAGCTCCGCATTCAAAATACCGCCGAGCGCTGCACCACGCTTTGTATTATGAGAAAGCGCAACAAAACGAATATCAAACACCGGGCATGTTCGAAGTCGGCCTACAGAAACTGCCATTCCCTTATCAGCATCACGATCACGCCTCGGCTGCGGACGATTTTCTTCATGCCGAACAATAATCGGCTGCAAAGGCGCAGAAGGAAGCGCAAGTTTCTGAGGCAGCGCACGAAACTCTGTCCAGACACGTTCAATTTCAAACAAAGAAGGTTTTTTATCATTAGGCAAATCAAATTCAAGACTGACACAAGCAGTATGACCATCAATAACCGGCACACGGTTACAGTGTGCAGCTACAAGCGGACCTGAAGCATTTTCTATCTTACCATCTTTTACAGTCCCAAGGATTTTTAATACTTCTCTTTCTGTTTTTTCTTCCTCACCACCAATATACGGTACAATATTATCAATCATATCAAAACTTGGCACCCCAGGATAACCCGCCCCGGAAACAGCTTGCAGTGTAGTCACAATCATACGCCTTACCGGATAACCGGCCTGCTGTAATGCAAAGATAGGCATCATATAAGACTGCAGAGAACAGTTTGGCTTCACAGCAATAAAACCTTTATCCCATCCATGGTGTTTTTTCTGTTCGTCAATAACAGCAAGATGTTCGGGATTAATTTCAGGGATCAGCATTGGAACATCTTCCGTCCAACGGTTCGCAGAAGCATTTGATACAACAGGTATACCTGCTTCCGCATATGCAGCCTCAAGCGATTTAATTGTTTCCTTATCCATTTCAAGAGCACTGAAAACAAACTTGCATTTTCCAGCAGCCTCAGAAACTATATTCGCGTCTGACACAATAAGATCAGCCACCCCAGAGGGAATATCACAACCAATCAGCCAACGGTTCTGAACAGCTTCTTGGTAAGTCTTTCCCGCAGACCTAGGGCTGGCTGCAACAAATGTCACTTCAAACCAAGGATGATTCGCAAGCAAATAAATATACCGTTGACCAACCATCCCAGTAGCACCAAGAACACCAACAGGAATTCTATTATTCATCTCATTATCTCCTCTCAATTCATTACAGCAAGCCGCTTTCTTTCAATGCGGCAGTAATAATCTTTTCACTTGCAGGCAATACAGGAACCAGCGGCAGACGCAGCCCGCCAGACGGCAAACCTTTTACAGACATGGCATATTTGATTGGACATGGATTTGTTTCAACAAATGCTGCTTTCATAAATGGAAGCAATCGATAGTGCAGATCCTGCGCCTTTTTCATATCACCATTCAGCGCGGCCATAGTCATCTCAGTAACTTCTGCAGGCGCGAGATTTGATACCACAGAAATAACACCATCACCACCAACTCCAGCCAGTGCAAGTGTTAATGAATCATCTCCAGACAAAACAGAAAAGTCATTTTTTTTCCGTCCTATTTTATCGATTACTTCCATCATTTGTGAAACATTTCCACTCGCCTCTTTCACACCTGCAATATTTGGAAGCTCTGCGATACGGGACAGCAGCTCAGTCGAAATATTTTTTCCTGTCCTGCCGGCGATGTTATATACAAGAATTGGAATTCCTACCTGAGAAACAGCTTCAAAATGCCGAAAGATACCTTCATCGGACGGTTTATTATAATACGGTGTAACTACCAGCGCATAATCAGCACCAAGTTCTTTCGCCCGAGATACATACCGAACTGCATCCCTCGTACAATTACTACCGGCGCCAAGAATAACAGGAACCATACGTTTTGTATAGTTATGACACTCACTGACAGCGATTTCTGCCAACGCATCTTCTTCTGCTTCTGTAAGCGTAGGCGTTTCACCCGTCGTTCCAAGCGGAAGCAGACCTGTAATACCCGCATCCAGCTGAAATCTGATCAAAGAGCGGAATCCGTCATAGTCAACTGCGCCATCTGCAGTCATAGGTGTTATAAGTGCGGTAAAAGCTCCGCGTAGTTTTGCCATAGTACCTCCGTCTCTATACTGAGAACTCGTCATAATATAAATTTTTCTGCATGTTTATGCAATCATACTGTATAAAATTACTAGCAAGCTAAAACCTGATTTTCTTTCCAGAATCAGCATAATAAGAGTTGCGAAGCTCTTTTACAGAATCATCTTTCAGGTAATCATCAAACGCCATCATACGGTCAATAACCCCCCTAGGGGTTATTTCTATAATACGATTCGCTATAGAAGAAATAAACTCATGGTCATGGCTGTTAAATAATACAACCCCAGGAAAATTGATAAGAGCCTCATTCAAACTGGTAATAGCTTCAAGATCAAGATGATTTGTTGGTTCGTCGAGTATCAGTATATTAGCACCTGAAAGCATCAATTTTGACAGCATACAGCGAACTTTTTCACCACCGGAAAGAACTTTTACCGGTTTTAAAGATTCATCTCCTGAAAAAAGCATCCGCCCCAAAAAACCGCGTACATAGGCATCATCCTGATCTGGAGAATATTGACGCAGCCAGTCAGTGATATTCGCATCCGTCTCAAAATACGCATTATTATCAAGCCCCATATAGGCATATGAAGTTGTCTGCCCCCAATATATATCACCGCTATCAGGTTTCACCACACCAGCAATGATATCAAAGAATGCGGATTTTGATTTATGTTCAATCCCAACAAAGGCAATCTTATCTGTTCTATTTACAGTCAGAGAAAAATCAGAAAGAAGTTTAACGTCTTCTTTACTATAATTTAGCTTTTCAACACGCAACACATTATTTCCGATATCGCGGTTAGGCTTAAAATTAACATACGGAAACTTACGGCTTGTCACTGGTAATTCTTCAAGAGCCAATTTATCATAAATCTTTTTTCGACTCGTTGCCTGACGACTCTTTGCCGCATTTGACGCGAAACGCTGGATAAATTCACGCAGATCTTTCATTTTTTCTTCGCGTTTCTTTGCCTGATCTTTAGCCTGTCGCTGCATGATTTGGCTCATCTGGTACCAGAAATCATAATTGCCACTGAACAGACTTATTTTACCATAGTCAATATCACAGATACAGGTACAAACCGCATTTAAGAAATGGCGGTCATGACTAACCACTATCACCGTATTTGGAAAATCAATCAAGAAATCCTCAAGCCATGCAATTGATTCCAGATCAAGACCATTTGTCGGTTCATCAAGCAGAAGAATATCAGGAGTCCCAAACAGCGCCTGCGCAATCAAAACTCGAACTTTACGGCTTTCATCAAGATCATTCATCATACTATCGTGAAATTCTTCTTCCAGACCAAGACCAGAAAGCATCTGTTCTATCTGATTTTCTGCTTCCCAACCGCCTAGTTCGGCAAATTCCCCTTCCAGCTCGCTTGCACGGATACCATCTTCTTCGGAGAAATCTTCTTTTGCATATATCGCTTCACGTTCTTTTTGGCATTCGTATAACTTGGGAAATCCCATCAATACCGTATCTTTTACTGAATAGGCATCATACGCAAAGTGATCCTGCTTCAAAACAGCCAGACGTTCACCTGGTGTTATCGAGATCTGACCTGTATCATGTTCCAAATCTCCGGACAAAATTTTCAGAAATGTAGATTTTCCTGCACCATTCGCACCAATTATACCATAACAGTTTCCTGGGGTAAATTTCAGATTCACATCTTTAAAAAGCTGTCTCTCACCAAATTTAAGACTGACATCACTTACTGCTATCATACATACTCCATAGATTAAATCCACGCTGCACACGCAGATCTCAATATAATATACTATATAATATGGAACAAAAGAATAGTTTTTTTTTGTATATAAGTCAAGGAAACTGCCGATTCCTCCAGTCATCGATGTAACAAAACAAACATATGTACTGAACCCATAAAAACACACAAAATATAAAAATAACAGATAAATTTAGTTGCAAACTTATCAATAACGTTTATACTGTAAATTACACCTGCTATCCAAAGAAATGTCGTGGAGATTAAAAAATGAAACTGAAAAAAAAACTAAGTATCGCATTCATCTCAATCGCACTGATTCCATATATTCTCGGCATGGCGCTGCTTACTTGGCGTGCTACACACAATATAAAACAAAGCCGCATTACTATGATAGAGAAATATTCTGCAACACTGACAAACGGCATACAAGGTCTTTTCAGTAAACTGGAAGGTATAGCAGCAACTGCTTCCCGTTTTCCAGCAGCACAGCAGCACAACTGGTCTATCCTTCAACCTGCTGTTAACGGCATACTCACACAGAACCCGGAAATTTTGGAAGTATTTATGGTTGACACGGAAGGCAGTCACTGGAATAGTTCAGTTACTGGAAATCCATATCAAGGATACCGCATAACACAAAATGATTCAAACCCCTCTGCCCAGCCAAGACTTATTACAGATGCAGATCCTACGTTCAATCGACTTATCACTAAAAATGTAAATCACAAGGATAGTGTCAGTATATCAGATGTCGCCCTCTCTTCTTCTACAGGCAGAAAGCAATTCAGTGTTATTTCAACCGCAGTAGAAAACGGAGAAATCACTGGCTATATCGGCGTTTCTGTTGGTGCCGATCAACTTGCAGCTATTTATCTGCCCCTGCTCAGCGATTTCGGCAACACATTCAGTACACAGGCAGAACTTTTTGTTACATCAGGATCAAATCTGCTGCTGACGCACTATGAATACAACCAGGAAACAAAACAATTTACAGATACTGCAATGACAAATCCTAAATTACTGAGTTGTTATTCTCTTGATGAACAGATTCAGGAAATTTTCAGAGAAATGCACTCCTCCACATCTAATCTGCTCCCTTTTACGTACAAGAATATGCCGTACTATATGCTGCGGAGCCCTATCGGTGATACACAATATACAATCTACATCGCTGTGCCAGATAAAGCACTATTCCAAACTGCTTATATGATCAGAGACACAACATGTATCATCGGTGCCGTAATAGCGATAGTTGTATTAGTCATGTCTCTCCTTATAGGTCAGCAAACCGTTTCTCCGCTCACAAGAGCAATGAAAACAATGCGTGATATTTCAGAAGGCAGCGGCGATCTTGCGACACATCTGCCAGTCCGGGGCAACAACGAACTTGCAGAAGTATCCAAGTTTTTTAATAAATTCGTAGACAGTCTGCATGATCTCATCTCACAAATCAAATCAGAAGCAAATGCCATACATGAAATCGCTGAAAATCTGACAACAGGAACATCCGCAATCAAAGCAGATATCAATCTTATCACGAACAATATAAACGAACTGCATGCGCAAATCGAAACACAGTCCTCTTCAACAACAGAAACTTCAGCAACAATTCAGGAAATATCCGAAAACATCGACCGCCTCACACACCAAATTGAAACTCAAGCTGCTCAGGTAACAGAGTCATCAGACTCTATCGAACAAATGGTATCCAATATTGGAGTAATCGCATCAAACCTCAACAAAGCATCGGAACTGTTTGTTCAGTTACGAACCGCTGTTATAAAAGGAAAAGACAGTATTTCAGCAACTCAGACACTTGTCACAAATGTAACAACACAGTCAAATAATCTGATAGAGATGAATGCGGTAATCGACGCAATCGCTGAACAGACAAATCTGCTTGCTATGAATGCGGCGATAGAGGCAGCTCATGCTGGTGATGCAGGCGCAGGATTTTCCGTTGTCGCAGATGAAATACGTAAACTTGCAGAAGATTCCACTTCTCAATCAAAAAATATTGCAGCGGGAATTTCTCATATTGTTACCGATATTCAGGCTGTCTTGAAAGCGACTGCAGAAATTGATATTGCGTTTGAAGATGTCGCACAGGCAATCTCAAATGCAGATGAACTGGTCACGCAAATATCAGCGGCTATGCAGAAACAAAACGCCAGCAGTCAGGATGTATTGAACACCCTGAACAATATGCAGCAGATAACTCAACAGATTAGACATGGCTCTATTGAAATGAATCAGGGAACATCTGTTATTCTAGATGAAATGAACAGACTTGCTGATATAACCCTTCAGGTAGCACATAATTCAGAATCAATCACCAAGGCCGCAGACGGTATTAATACCGCAATTACACAGCTTACTACCGACACCGAACAAAGTATCAGCGCAGCAGATACTTTGAATAATCTTACGGCGAAATTTCAATTATGACAGACGATGCAGAGCTTATAAAGTAAAACGGCCGATGCAGGAATTGACGGTACGGATACCATTTTCAGTCATTGCAGCACATTCATTTACAGTCTGAACTGCATATCGAATACGTTCCGTTCCATTTTCCATACGCGACATGGAACTGTTAATTTCTGCCGTTATCTGTACCAGATTCAGACTTTTTCCGCTCACAGATTTACTTCCAGACAACATCTCCGCAGCGCCCCGCAATACATCCTGATTGAGCAAACGCATAAGACTAAACGATTTCTGAACTTCACTGTTGCAGGATGAATGATCCGCGATAAATGTACGTATCTGTGCCACTTGTGCCGAGACATCGTTAATAGCCTGATACACACGTTCAAATACAGATCCTGCGGCACAGGAACAGTCAACTACTTCTTTTATCAATACCAGCAGCGTCCCAAGCGATCGGGAAATATTCTTTGACTGCAGGGCAGATGTTTCAGCTAACCTGCGTATTTCATCGGCAACCACAGAAAATCCCTTACCGTGAGCTCCCGCATGAGCGGCCTCTATTGCCGCGTTCATCGCAAGCAGATTAGTTTGCGCTGCGATACTAGTTATAATGTTGTTTGCCTCAGACATCGTCTGGGAATATACAGAAATTACAGAAATTTTTTCCTGCACATCCTGTATACTGCCAATCCCCTCCTGCGATATCCGATGCAGGTAATCAAAACTGTTCGCTTCATCATCAAGAATATGTGATATTTTCTCAACATTATTCAGCATTTCATCAACCGTCTTAATACTTGAATCAACACTTTGAATCTGTTTGCCGATAAGCTGATGCAGTTCATCTATATTCCCTGAAATCTGCTGCATTGTTGATGATACATCAGAAATCATACGTGATTGAGACTGCATTTGAGAACACACTAACCCAATGTCACTATCAATTCCGCTGATACTGCACTCAACCGCAGCCATACTTTCAACAAGTCTATCTCCCGTTCCATTCAGCGCATCTACCGATTTTCTGACTACACCAAACATATTGCGCAGAACTTCAACAAACCCATTAAATCCCAGCGCAACACGGCCTATTTCATCATTTGTATGAACAGGAAGCGAAACCGACAAATTACCGCCTCCTGCGGCGATATCATGCAGAACACCTGCGATTCTGCCAAGCGGGCGTACAGCGCGCATTGTCCATATTACAAACAGGCAACTCACACACAGTGAAAAAGACCCGGCAATGATCATTAAGATTTTATAAGATGCAGCATCCCGGCGTGTCTGCTCGGTCAAAATAACCGATGTTTCCTCTTGATATAAAATAAAAGATGAGAGCGATATCTGCCACTGTGTAAATGCCCCTCTGTTTTCATTTATATCAACTGTACGCGCCTGAGATATTTTGCCGGCATCAACCAGAGAAACAATTTTTTCACTGGCAGTATGAGCCGCGTCCGCATATTCTATTATCTGAGACAAATACAGCTGTTCCTGTTCCGAAATATTAGACTGTCCAAGCAAATCACACAGCTTCTGATATGTTTGCCGGTATTGATCATATCCAGACACAATTTCTTCTTTTAAGGACTGCTTTTTAGACATATCTGTATATAGAATATAATCTCTTACTTTCCCAGACATTGTACTTACAGCAGAACGCATTTCAAGCGCATACCGTTCTTTAAACGCAGTTACATCATTTATCAAAGTCAGATTTCTGCTGATTGTCTCAACTTTCACAATACCAATAACAATCAAAACAAGCAGCATAGTTAACAGAAACAAAAAGCTGCTGATAATCCGCTGATAAATTGTCAATTTCATACATCGGCTCCTTGTGCCGCACTATATACCGCAGTTATGTTAAGCAACAATGAATAAATGATAAAAGAATTATAAAAACATTTTCAGATACGTTTATTAAATACCAAACACTGTAACAGAAAATAAACAGATTGACTTCCAAGCAATTTAGAAATAGACTTATTAGGAAAGGGAAATGTTTCTAAAACAGATGTTATTTGATATACATAGAAATATCTCCAGCGAGGTGAAAAATTATGAATAAAGAAACACTATTAACCTATGAAGAATTGATTGAAAAGATCAAATCTTTTCCTCCAGGAACCATTATTCCTAAACCACAATCAGAAAACGAATTCACCATTAAAGGCCTAGGAAGAAGACGAAATGAAGAAGCTTTAATCTATAAAATCCCAACTAATAAACCAGACACACATTCCCAAGAATACGAAAATGGTATATTCTGGACTGATAGACACCGTCACCTAAGTCTCAGAAAAATTGAAAACGGCATTTGGTAATGTCTCCATTACTGGCTGACTTCATCCATTCTGGAATCTGTCAGCAAGACAGTCTGCAAACAAAAAAATAATACATTATTTTCAATCCGTTTTTAATCTTTTTTTGAAACAAAAATACACTTTTTTTAAATCAAAGATAGACTTATTTTGATTCATTTTTAATCTATTTTTGAACAAAAGATACACTTATTTTGATTTGTTTTTAATCTATCTTTGAATCAAAATTAAATTAAAAATCATACATAGTTCTTTATAATAATCCAATCGCACATCGGAAACACCGCTGTTTTTATCCAGTGCCGAGGAATCCTGCCCAGCAGGTCATCCACTGGAAATTCTCCTGTATTTTTGCTAGAATACAGCGACTTTACATATAATAAAGGCAGCCCGCAGGCAGTGGGCACACAGAGGATAATATGATCACACTTAAATTCGGCGGAACATCTATGGGAAGCGCACGGAGGATTCTTGATTCTGTGCAGATCATGCTGACACGGGCAGAACAGGATCATATCAGCGTAATTGTTTCCGCAGTTGCCGGTGTTTCAAATAGTTTGCAGGACAGTATTGACGGCTGTATCGCAGGAGGAAACCCGGTTCGTTATATAGAGGCAATTCGTCTCAAACATACCGAAATATGTACAGAGCTGACAGCATTGCTGCCTGGTTTTTCATCAGATACAGTGATTACAAAGCTGGCGCCGATTTTTGAAACATATGAACGGCTGCTTACCGCGGTGGCCGCATTTGGAGAATGCCCTGTTTCAGTTCATTGCCGCATTATGGGACTTGGTGAGTTGCTGTGCGCGCCAATTGTTGAGGCTGTACTGCGCGCGAAAGGGCAAAATGTTATGCTCCTCGATTCCCGAAAGTACGTTTTTACTACCGGCAGTCAAACAGAGGGAGATCCCGACTACGCACGAACGGCAGACGCACTTTCCCCGTTTCGGGATACTTCTGTAAATCAGCCGCGAATACTGCTCTTCCCTGGATTTATCTGCACTTGGCAGAACGGTGCTATGGGACTTCTGGGCCGAAACGGTTCTGATTTTTCGGCAGCTATCATCGGTTCATGCTTGGGTGCAAAAAAAGTAGAATTCTGGACTGATGTTGACGGTATATTTACAGCCGATCCGCGTATTGTTTCTGATGCAATTCTTGTTGATGATATGACTTATGAAGAAGCAATGGAGCTGTCCTTTTTCGGTTCAAAGGTTTTGCACCCAAAAACACTTGCTCCGCTGGCGGCAAAAGGAATAGAAGCGTGGAGTCTTAACAGTCACAATCCTGCTTCACGCGGGACACGTATCGGTAAAGGTCCTTTTGAAAACAGTACCGATGCTGGGCCAGTTCGGGGAATTTCCTGCCTGAAAAAAACCGCCATGATCAGTGTTTCAGGTACCGGCATGAAGGGCCGCAGCGGTATGGCGGCGCGTATTTTTAATGCGGTAAGCCGTGCCGGTGCATCAATGTTGCTTATCACACAGTCCAGTTCTGAATATACAATAAGTTTCTGTATCAGGCAAAATTTTATTAAGGCAGTAAAAGACGCACTAGCAGCAGAATTTGAACTGGAAATAAGAGAAAAACTGCTCAACAGAATAGAAGTACAGGAAGATTGTGCTATTGTATCTATTGTCGGTGACGGTATGAAAGCAAAACGCGGCGTTGCGGGAACCTTCTTTGAGTCACTTGCTTCACAGGACATAAATATTCTTGCAATCGCACAGGGATCATCAGAACGCTCAATCAGTGTTGTCATTGATGGTGCTAACGGAGATACCGCAGTGCGTATTGCGCACCGTTTCTTTTTCAATACAGCACAAACAATCGAGATTTTTGCGTTTGGAGCGGGAAGCATCGGCGGACGGCTGCTTGATCAGATACATAATCAGCAGAAAAGTCTTGCCGCTCAGAACATTGAAATTAAAGTTGTGGCAATCGCGACGCTTAAAACAATGATTATCGATGAAAACGGACTTGATTTAACAGACTGGCGAACAGCAGTACGCAGCTCACCACGCGCGACATCAGTTGATGATATTCTTGATTTTGTCCGAACAGCAAAGCCGCTTAATCCTGTTTTTGTCGACTGTACGGCATCATATGATTTACCGGAACGGTATCTGGATATTCTGAATGCGGGTATGCATATCGCAACTCCAAATAAACGGGCCAATTCCATGTCTATGAAATTCTATCATGAACTGCGCAGCGTAGCAAATCGTATGCACAGACGCTTTTTATATGAGACAAATGTTGGTGCCGGACTGCCCATCATTGATACCTTGCAGAATTTATTTAAAAGCGGCGATCAGCTGACCGGCTTTTCAGGTATCATGTCGGGTTCACTCTCCTACATATTTGGACGCCTTGATGAAGGGGCAACATTCAGCGAGGCTGTTATAGAGGCAAGAAACAACAAATTTACCGAACCAGATCCAAGAGATGATCTTGGAGGACTTGACGTTGCCCGAAAAGCGCTTATCATTGCCCGCGAAGCCGGAATGTCTCTTGAATTACAGGATGTCACCATCAGCAAAGTTTTTCCGCAGTCATTTGATGATAGCGGAAGTGTTGAGGAATTTATGGAACGACTGCCGCAAGTTGATGCCTATTTTGAGAAAAAGATGGCAGAGTTAAAACAAGAAGGCAAAGTACTCCGCATGGCGGCATCTATTGAAGAGGGTAAGTGCCGTGTCGGTATAATAGAAGTCGGACCTGATCATCCGCTGTATGCAGTGCGCGGCGGTGAAAATGCGTTTGTATTTACGACTCGCCGATATAATCCTATTCCATTATCAGTACGTGGGTATGGAGCGGGAGCAGGAGTCACCGCAGCGGGGGTATTCGGCGATATCCTAAGAACAGTATCATGGAATCCGGAGGCATAACACAATGGTCATCGTATTAAAGAAAGGAATTCCGCAGCAGGAAAAGGAGAATCTCAGAAATTTCCTTGAGAAAAATCATTTTCATGTAAATGAGATAACAGGAGAGGAAGAAACTATATTTGGCGCTGTGGGTAAACTTGGCATCGATCCCCGCGAAGTAGAAATATTACCCGGAGTAGAACGCGTTATACCTATTTCAAAGCCATATAAAATGGCAAGCCGTGAATATAAAAAAGATAATACAGTTGTCTGTGTGCCAAATAACCAGGGACAGATTATCAAAATAGGCGGTAAAAGAATTGTCGCTATTGCAGGTCCCTGTGCTGTTGAAAGCAGAGAACAGATGATGGCTGTCGCACAGCGAGTTTCAGCCGCAGGCGCAGTTATGCTTCGCGGCGGCGCGTTTAAACCTCGTACCAGCCCGTATGCATTCCAGGGACTTGGCGCAGAAGGTGTTAAAATACTCAAAGAAGCAGGTGACGCATACGGTTTGCCTATAGTGACGGAAATTGTCTCCGCCGATCATATTCCGGTTATGAAAGATTATGTTGATGTCTATCAGATAGGCGCGCGTAATATGCAAAATTTTGAGCTGCTGAAACGGGTCGGAGAGCTTGGCAAACCGGTTATTCTTAAACGAGGTCTATCAGCAACCATAGAAGAATGGCTTATGGCAGCGGAATACCTGCTTTCATCAGGTACAGACAACGTTATTCTCTGCGAACGAGGTATTCGTACTTATGAAAAGATGACCAGAAATACTCTTGATCTTTCTGCAATCCCTGTACTCCGCTCTCTTACACACTTGCCGATAATTGTTGATCCCAGTCATGCTGTTGGTATCAGGGATAAAGTACCGCCGATGGGCCTTGCAGCTATTGCAGCAGGCGCAGACGGTATTATCGTTGAAGTACACTGCAATCCTGATAAGGCAATGTCCGATGGCGCGCAGTCTCTATATCCGGAACAGTTTGAAAAACTAGTACGAGATATTGATGTCCTTGCACCAGTTGTCGGCAGAGAACTTTCCCGCATACGCAAAACAGCCAGACCTAATTCTGGAACGGGTAAAAATATAGAGGTAAAAAAAGATAAAATAGTCTGCGCATATTCAGGAGGACGCGGCGCTTACGCAGAACAGGCGATTATGCAGTACTTTGATGGAGATGCAGAAGAACTGCCGCTTACCTCATTTCGTGAAATATTTCAGGCTGTTGCGGATGGCAGAGCCGATTACGGAATGGTGCCTATTGAAAATAGTTTAGCAGGCTCTGTATACGATAACTATGATAATCTGCTTCGTTTTGAGGATATCGCCATTACCGGCGCAGTAACACTTCGCATCGAACATTCTCTGCTTGCTGTTCCCGGCGCGACACTTGATACGATAACGAATGTATATTCACATCCGCACGGATTTCCGCAGTGCTCACAATTTCTTGAGCAGCATCCAAACTGGAATCACATAGATGCCGTATCAACAGCGACAGCAGCAGAAATTGTAGCAGCTAAAGGCAGCCCAGAAAATGCCGCTATTGCTTCCGGTGTTACCGCGCAGTATAATAAACTCTCTGTTCTGGTACAGGGTATTGAGTCAAATCCCAGAAATTATACTCGCTTTGTTGTTATCGAGGCAAATCACGGAATGCCGATACCCGAAGCTGATACCAAAATTAATAAAGCATCTATTGTGTTTACCACAAAGAATGAACCGGGCGCATTGTATAATTCACTTGGCGTACTGCAAAAACAGAATTTAAATATGACACGTCTTGAATCCAGACCTATTCAGGGGCAGCCATGGAGGTATATGTTCTATGCGGATGTCCTGCTGCCGGAAGATATATCTGTACAGGAACGCATTAAAACTATTGAAACTGCGATTACAGCTCTCAAGACCAGCGCAGAAGATGTCCGCCTGCTTGGTATCTATCAGGAACGGACTGTAGGATAAAAGGAGCATATATATTATGGAACGTTATGTTTTATCGGTTTTAGTTGAGAATCATGCCGGTGTTCTTAGCCGGGTATCAGGGCTGTTCAGCCGCAGGGGATACAATATTGACAGTCTTACTGTTGGAGAAACATATGACAGTAATCGTTCTCGCATGACTATCGTCGTACAAGGCGATAATTATATTCTTGAACAGATAAAAAAACAGCTTGCTAAACTGGTAGAAGTCATTTCTATTGAACACTGTGAGCCAGCAAATACCGTTGTACGTGAAATGGCGTTAATTAAGGTCTGTGCATCAGGAACAGCACGAGTTGGCGTTATTGAAACAGCAAATATATTCCGTGCACATATTGTCGATGTCGGTCTTGATTCTGTTATCATTGAGGTAACAGGAAGTGAGGATAAAATCGAAAGTCTCATCCGTCTGCTCCAGCCGTTCGGTATTATGGAACTTGTTCGAACTGGATTGACTGCTATGGGCAGAGGAAACGGCGTTTTATCCTGAACATACACACTGCCCAATTCAGGAGGTCTGCCTGAGCTTGCGGCTCAGCAGACTACCCTTATTGTAATAAATAATAAATAGAATAGAAGTTGTTGTCCAAGTGATCGGATAACTTGCCATAACGGTTATTATGGACGTGTAGTAAGGCACTGCAACAGCGATCCAGACAATACGCAATACACATACACCAACAGTCGTTAATACAGTCGGTATAAATACATCTCCAGTACCGCGGACTGTTCCAGAAATAATCTCTATGCAAATATAAGTAATAAAGACAGGCACTAAAAAGCGCAAAATAATCATACCATCCGCAATAACTGCCTCATCAGTAGTAAATAAAAGATAAATATACTCTCCAAAAAAATAAAACAAAGTGCTTATAATAACAGTCACAACGCCAGCTATAAGCAGACACTGCTTCATCCCGCTTCGTATCCGGTCAAATTTACCGGCTCCAAAATTCTGTCCGGCGAATGTCGTAATAGCGATACCAAAAGCATTAATTGTCATCCAGAACAAACTATCAATTTTACTATATGCGGTATATGCCGCAATCATATCGGTACCAAATTGATTCACGCTTGTCTGGATAATAATATTAGACAGAGAATACATAACAGACTGGAGACCAGCAGGTAGCCCGATGCGAATCATATTTTTAAACATACCTGGGGCAAAATGAATAATTCTATAATTGAGACGGTATATATCTTCACTATGACTGAGACAATGAAGTACCAATACCGCACTTAACAGTTGTGATATTATTGTAGCAAATGCTGCTCCTTCTACTCCCATTCCTAGAACAGCAATAAATACCAGATCAAGAATAATATTACAAAGACACCCGGCAATCAGATAATAAAATGGCCTGCGGGAATCACCAACAGCCCTAAGAATCCCCGCTCCCATATTATATACTAAATTGGGTATCATTCCAGCAAAAAAAATACGTATATATATCAGTGCTTTTCCCAGAATCGCTTCAGGCGTTCCCATTTGACGCAGAATCACTGGAGAAAACACCAGCCCCAGAATCATAATAAGCGCGCCACCAACAATAGAGAGAGCAATAGCAGTATGTACAGCTCGATGAATTTCACGACGCTGTTTTGCACCATAGAATTGAGCAATTACAATCGCAGCACCTGACGATACACCAACAAAAAATCCGACAAGAAGATTAATTATAGTCCCCGTTCCGCCGCCGACAGCTGCAAGAGATTCCTTGCCCAAAAACCGTCCGACAACAACCGCATCAACGGTATTATATAACTGCTGAAAAAAAGTTCCTAATAAGATTGGAAAGAAAAAAATAAGGAGCTGTTTCCAAATTACTCCTTCTGTAATATCAGTTTTTGCCGCACGCATATGTTCCGTTATATATGAGCACGGCAAAAAAGTCAAATCAGAATCTTTTATGCGCCGGCACCATACTGTTCCCGATACATTTTCATTGCCTCAAGATGCTCAGCACCCGCGATAATGCCATTTTCAATAGCCTGAATAATATCGTTTATAGTAACAATTGAGAATACCTGAATTCCAAAATCCCGATATGCTTCCTGAACAGCAGATAAATCACCCGCAAGACCTTTTTCCATTCGGTCTACGGTAATAACCATTGCTGAAACAGTTGATTTCGGCGCGGCTTCGCGCAATTTCGGCAGAACTTCACGAAGGGCTTTGCCGCTCGTCATTACATCTTCAATAATAATAACACGGCTTCCATCCGACGGCTGTGTTCCAACAAACATACCACCTTCTCCGTGATCTTTTACTTCTTTTCTATCAAAACAGTATGGCATATCAATACCATATTTAGTATATAAAGCAACAGATGTACTTACAGCAAGAGGAATTCCCTTATAAGCCGGTCCAAACAGAATATCCCCGGCTATATCATGTTCCCGAATACATTGCGCATAAAAAGAACCTAAGCGCGCAAGATGAGCACCAGTTTTATAGTTTCCTGTATTAATAAAATACGGAGCTTTTCGACCACTTTTCAGTGTAAAGTCCCCAAAAGTAAGTACTCCGCTGCTGCTCATGAATTGAATAAATTCTTCTTTATAAGTCATATCACTGCCTCCCATTTGTATAATATATTCTCAAAGCAAGCTCCAGACGCAAGATTGCTCATATCTCTGCCCCTTCATCCATCTCTAGTATAAATAACAAAAGCAGAACACCGTTGGTGATTATATCCTGTAATCTAAAACCTTCCAAGAGAGCCTCATATACCATTTGCGCAAAAGTACTTTTTCCTGTATCATTTCTATATAATAAAGACAGGAGTTTGTATTTTATGGGTGAAAAACGAAATTACGCAGAAGAAAGCCTCGCACTTCACTATCAGAAACGGGGGAAAATAGAAATTGTACCAACAGTACCTGTTCAGACACGTGACGATTTATCGCTCGCGTATACACCGGGCGTTGCAGAACCTTGTCTGGTAATACAGAAAGATATTACCCAATCCTATGAACTGACTAGACGATGGAATATGTGCCTTGTTGTTACAGACGGAACGGCAGTTCTTGGACTTGGAGACATTGGACCTGAAGCAGGCATGCCTGTTATGGAAGGAAAATGTGTGTTATTTAAAGCATTCGGTAATGTTGATGCTTTTCCGTTATGCATTAAAAGTAAAGATGTTGATGAAATTGTAAATACAATTTATCTTATTTCAGGATCATTTGGCGGTGTTAATCTTGAAGATATCGCAGCACCCCGCTGCTTTGAAATTGAACAAAAATTAAAAGAAAAATGTGATATTCCAATTTTTCATGATGATCAGCATGGTACAGCTGTGGTCACTCTTGCAGGTCTCATCAATGCGGTCAAACTCACCGGACGTAATAAAAGCGCTGTTCAAATTGTGGTAAACGGTGCGGGGGCCGCTGCTATCGCAATCACAAGGCTGCTTATGACATACGGTTTTACCAATATCGTATTGTGCGATCGCGCAGGCGCAATCTACGAAGGACGACCGAACAATATGAATCCAATAAAAGAAGAAATAGCAAAAATAACAAATAGCAGTAAAAAAAAGGGAGCTCTCTCTGATATTATAGAAAATGCTGATGTATTTATTGGTGTCAGCGCACCAAATGCCCTGACACAAGATATGGTTCGTAAAATGAATCGTGCCCCTATCATCTTTGCCTGTGCAAATCCAACCCCCGAGATTTATCCGGAAGATGCTATCGCAGCAGGTGCACGAGTGACAGCAACAGGCAGAAGTGATTATCCCAATCAAATAAACAACGTTCTTGCATTTCCCGGCATTTTTCGCGGAGCATTTGATGTGCGGGCAAGAGATATCAATGACGCAATGAAACTTGCCGCAGCACAGGCAATAGCAGGTCTGATACAAGACAGTGAACTTACAGCTGATTACATCATACCAGCTGCGTTTGATACACGAGTAGGACCAGCCGTTGCCGCAGCTGTAGCGAAAGCAGCGCGTGACAGCGGTGTCGCAAGAATATAATCTTTATGGTGCACCAGCGGACAGTTAAACGACTGCCCGCTTTGACCATTGTTTCAAATATTGTTCAGGCGGTGTCAGCAATATATTAAACAATAGTTGAGATACCGCAGGAAAAGTACGTGAAAGAAGAATTTGTTCATCCGATGTAAAAGAGGATAAAACATAGCCGGCGACATCTTTATGGTCAGGCCGTCCAATTCCCAAACGCAATCTCCAAAAATCGGCAGTCCCCAATACAGTCTTTGCAGATCGAAGCCCATTATGTCCGCCAAGTCCGCCGCTCCACTTAAGACTGACTGTTCCTGGAGCAAGTTCTAATTCATCATGAACAATAAGTATTTCAGCAGGCTGAATTTTATAGAAACGAGCTATTTCACCAATACTCTCTCCGGACAGATTCATATACGTCATTGGTTTTACAAAATATATACGTCTGTTACCCGTTTCCGCCTGCGGCGGAATAGACATCTCATATCGCTGCGCTTGCGAAATGAGAAACGCTGAATCAAGAGCTGTATATTCGCCTTTAAACTTACTCTGCCACGATAGTACAGAGGCAAACGGCAGTTGCTCAGCAAAAATCCAGGCAGCGTTGTGCCGGGTATCTTTATATTCTTTTCCGTAATTACCTAAAAACGCAACAAGCGAAATCATATAATTATTATAACAAATTCAGGTTTTATAATCAAAAGATTAACATTTTAAAATAAAAACAGCCGCACAGCTTTTATAAAATGGGTCCGGTTTGAGAATTTCTGTTGTTCTCAAAAGCTGTACGGCTGGAATTTACCTTATTGTTAGATATTTACAAACAACCAAAGCAAATCTCAAAAAAAAAAAAAAAAAACAATTAAGATTTATAAATCCATTTAGCCTGTGCATAAGTTATATAGGATTTAGCACCTTTTGTAAATAGAAGAATAACAAAATACTCATATTATAAACGGCTATTACGAGAAAATCGTATATACATGATTCTCAAACTGTTTAACACAGCAAGAACTGTAACTCCAACATCGGCAAAAACAGCTGCCCACAATGATGCTATACCACAGGCCCCAAGCAGAAGCACTATCGCTTTCACACCTAATGCAAAAACAATATTTTCAGTTACAATACGTTTTGTGTATTTTGCAATCCTAACCGCATCAGCAATACGAGAAGGGGCATCGTTCATTATAACCGCATCAGCAGCCTCTACAGCAGCATCTGAGCCAAGCGCTCCCATTGCAATACCGACATCAGCTCTGGCAAGAACGGGAGCATCATTAATTCCGTCTCCTGCAAAAATCACTGTTTTATGTTTATTTTGAGAATGGATCTCTTCAAGAATTCTTTCTATGTGCAGCACTTTATCTTCCGGGAGCAGGCCGCTATATACCTCATCAAGTTTCAATTCATTTGCGATATACTCAGCAGCAGCACTACTGTCACCGGTAAGCATGACAATACGGGGAATACCACAATCATGCAATAGAGAAACTGCATCAACTGAATCAGGCTTTATCATATCTGAAATACTGATGTGACCGGCATATTTTCCATTTGAGGCAACATGAATAACCGTTCCTCCGTCCCGATTCGCACAATCGGCATCAATCCCTGTAATCCCCTCACTTTCAAGAAAACGCTGCGTTCCGGCAATAACTTGTTTTCCATCAACTACAGCATAAATTCCCTTTCCTGGAATTTCACGATACTGTTCTACCTGAACTAACCCGCAGCAGGTATCTTTATGATATGCTTTTAAAGATATAGACACAGGATGACTAGAATACTTTTCAGCATGAGCAGTAAGAGCTGCAAGTTCCGCGGCTGTCATTCCACCCTCAGGTACCGGATGCACAGCCTGCACTGCAAAAATCCCTTTTGTTAATGTACCTGTTTTATCAAACACTGCAACTTTAGTATGAGCCAATAGTTCAAGTGTACTACTACCTTTTATCAGGATACCCTGACGGGATGCGGCTCCAATACCAGCAAAAAATCCGAGCGGTACTGAAACAACAAGCGCGCATGGACATGATACAACAAGAAAAGTCAGAGCACGTTCCAGCCATATATTCCAACTTCCATCACCCAGGATTAATGGCGGGCATAACGCAAGCAATACAGCAGCTGTAGTAACTGCTGGTGTATATATACGTGCAAAACGTGTAATAAACCGTTCTGTTTTTGTTTTTCGTTCTGAAGAACGCTCTGTCAGCTCAAGAATCCTTGCAACCGCGGACTGGTGATATTCACGCAGAACACGCAGTTCAAGAACTCCATCCATACAGATGCTACCAGCAAGTACTTCAGCGCCAATTTCACTCCGGCGGGGAACTGATTCGCCAGTTAAAACAGCAGTATCGATAAAACATTTTCCTTCAGTCACAATACCGTCAAGCGGGACCCGCTCTCCTGCAGATATGCGTATTATTTCGCCAACTCTTACATCATGCGGGGAAACAGTTTCAAACCGACCCTCACGAAATACTACTGCATGATCAGGGCGAAGATTGGATAACGCCGCAATAGAATTACGAGAGCGTTCCACTGCGTAATCTTGAAATATTTCACCAATCTGATAAAAAAGCATTACAGCTGCCGCTTCAGGAACCTCGCCAATTGCAAACGCACCGATACTTGCTGCGGTCATCAAAAAATGTTCATCAAAAATTCTACCATGCAGGATATTGCGTACGGCCTGTATTACTACATCATAGCCAGCTATAATAAATGATAAACTGAAACACACCATCAGCAGATATTCAGGAATATCACGTACGTGTGCTGAATATATCATTTTCAGTATTATACCAGCTGCAAATAATAGACTGCCGCATACGATGCGAAACAATATATATTTTTTTTCTACAAAAGCAGAGACATCATTATTCTTGCAAGAACAGCCCTCACAGGAACAGAAATCATGTTTTTCTTCTTTATTGTTATTTAAAATACACATATAAAATTTATTTACTCCTCTATATGTTCCATACCCTGACTGAGTATTGAAGTTATATGATCATCTGAAAGGGAATAAATAAGAACTTTTCCCTCCCGGCGATATTTTACCAATCCATTCGCTTTAAGAACCCTAAGCTGATGGGAAATCGCAGACTGTGTCATCTGCAAGAGAACCGCAATATCACTAACACATAGTTCAGACTCCAAAAGTGCAAACAATATCTTTATGCGTGTGGAATCACCAAAAATCTTAAACAATTCTGCCAAATCAAATAAAGTTTCTTCATCTGGCATCTTTTCAGAAATTACGGAAAATCGTTTAACCGTCTCATTATCAGGTTGAACATTTGCTGCATCAGTGTCCATCTATTCTATATCCTCCTTCGTTATCGTATAATACATGAACATTTGTTCATATATTATATGATATACAAAATTTATGCAAGAAGATACAAACTTATTTTTCTGCTTGTAAAAGGAGAATTTTAATAGTACACTAATTGAGAGGATATAAATTATGGATACTATAACACGGTCGCACACAGAAACACAGTATAATAAGACAGTATATGTGATTGGACACCGTAATCCTGATACAGATTCTATTGTGTCCGCAGCTGCGTATGCCCGATTTAAACAACTCCAGGGTTTTTCTGAACACCAGGCAGCACGGGCAGGTAAAGCAAACCCACAAACAGAATATATTTTCAATCGCTTTTCAGTCCCAATTCCTGAATACCTACCTGATCTCATTCCTAAGGTAGGCTATTATATGCATGAAGGATGTGAAACAGTTGAAGAAAATTCCTCTCTTTGGCGTGCTACAACAAAAATGGAACAAAATTATACAAAAGTTCTCCCTGTTGTAGATGCAAAAGGAAAATATCTATCGTTGCTGCATTACAGCGGATTTGCTAAAAACATTATCGAAGTACTTGATCCGGAAAAGCAGACAGCCACTTTGACAAATATTGATCTTCTTACAGATACACTCTCTGCGCAGCCTGTTGTAGTTCATGATAGTAAAAAAATATTTAAATGTGCAGTATTATCTGCGGCTGCTGAATTTGAATCATTCAAGAAAATGCTATCAATATATCCTCCTGAAAATATTGTCGTTGTTACCGGAGACCGAATTGATATCCAAAAACATTGTGTAGAAACTGGAGTACGAGTACTGATTATTACCTCAGGAAATACTCCAGACAAAGAACTGCGTACTCGGGCAGAAGAAAAAGGGGTTTCTATTCTTGTAAGCCCGTTTGATACAACAGGAACAACCACGTTGGTATTATATTCAGCCCCTGTGTCTTCCGTAGCAGATAATACCGTCATGCCAGTAAAAGCTACAGATACACTAAGAAAAGTAAAAGCGCTGCTGCAAAATTCTCCAGGAAGGTGTCTGCCGGTTGTTGATGATACAAACACCCTGTTAGGAATTATTTCAGAAAGTGATTTACTTCATGATGCAAATATTGAAATTATTATGGTTGATCACAATGAAATGAGTCAGGCTATAGAGGGGGCGGAAAATTATAAGATACGTGAAGTACTCGATCATCACCGTTTAGGAAGTTTCGGAACGCGGTATCCAATTACTTTTATAAATAAACCAGTAGGCGCAACTTCTACAATCGTCACCAATATATACCGCCAAAATCGTGTCGCAATTCCAAAAGCAATTGCAAGCATATTGCTATGCGGAATTCTCTCAGATACCCTTGTTTTAAAATCAGCTACAACGACAGATGAAGATAGAGAAACCGCAAGATATCTTTCAAACATTACAGACTTGGATATTGAAACATTAGGACAGGAAATTCTAACTGCGTCAAGCCACATCGGTAACAGAAATGCAGCTGAACTTGTTCATCAGGATATGAAAGAATATAATGAAGGAGGGCACAGTTTCACTGTCAGTCAAATCGAAGTCAACAGCACCGATGAAGTCTTACACCGAAAAGAAGAATTTCTCAATGAACTTAATCAGGAACGCAGTACACGTAAAACTCTTTTCTGTGCACTTATGGTTACAGATATTACCAGACTTACCAGCCTTCTGTTAGTATGCGCGGATAAAGAATTTTTACAGGTTATCAGTTTTCCACGACAAGAAGATTCCATATACATCTTGAAAGATATCGTTTCACGAAAAAAGCAACTTATACCTTTACTCTCTGAACAAATAGAAAAATTAAATATCCAATAGTAATCATACATAAGGCGCCTGCGAAATCATAAAGCAGGCGTTTTTTTTATTTATGAAATATTTCATCATCACGCAAGAAACAAGAAAAAGAATCAGTCAATTTTATTGTCTTCATAACTATACGCAAAAGGAGTAGGGAGAGGGAAAAGAAAAAGCCTGGCAGCGACCTACTTTCCCACAAGAAGCAGTATCATCGGCGCAGGAG
>CALXMF010000006.1 GCA_944389415.1 uncultured Spirochaetota bacterium
TTATTTAACGTAGCATGATGGATATGTGGCTTTTTTCAGAATCAAAATTGCGAACTAAATTTGACACAATCTATTTTCTTTCTGTGAGAGATATACTGTATACAAGTGTCCAACGAGAAACAATATTTTATGTATATATTAAACCATTTATTATTCACATACCATAAGTACAATCCAACAATCTGGTCTGGTTTCATTATAATGAAATCATCAAAACAACTCGGTATGTTATATCTAGGAAAAAGCATGCTTAAACAGCTTAATTTATAATTAAGTACTTTTTTAGTCTGATATGATTCTGAAAATATTTCCCTGTATTTTTTTTCAAAATCTGCATAATCAAAATCATCAGGATATATCCGAATCATTACTTACCTCATCTTTTTCAAGATACATTCTAAAGACTTTTTTAAATACTTATCACCGATTTTATTTATAAATTTCTGATAATACTCGTATTCGTCGTTACTCAGAGGTTTTTCTGAGGATGATTCTGATTGTTCCAAAAGATTTCTTATTTTTTCTTCTGCAAATTTTCCAACCGCGGATTCAAGAAAAAACTGGTGTTCCAGAATATCATATATATTTGCACAAAAAGTCTCTTCACACTGCGTTTTTACAGCTGAACCATTATCCAGGTGGAGTACATTATCAGAAACAATATCACTTAGTAAGTATGGTGAATGAGTAGCAATAATAACATGAATTTTTTTTACATTCTCAAAAACACAGGCTTTTATTGCTTCCAAAAATCTGTATACATATATTCTTTGATATTCAGGATGTAAATATAATTCAGCTTCATCAAATACAATTGTAACATTATTATAGGAAGGATAGTTTATATTTGAATTTTTATTTATATTCTGCTTATCACTGTCAAGATTATTTAAATGATATAAAACATAACTAAAACTATTTAACAGTTGTAACTCTCCGCTGCTCATTTTGGAAAGAAGGAATGTTTCAGATTGATTGTCATTGCTATAAAACTGCAAGTCACAATTATAAAACGAAGGCGGCAATTCTAAAAACAGGGCATCCAGAGATTTCTCTTCATCTGGCAAAACTTCAGAAATATTTATGATACCCTCTTGGTCAAGTGGTGATTTAATAAATTCTATACATTGCCGTATTTTAAGTGTCATATGAGATTTATCGTTTCTTATTTTCTCAATAATTTCAATGGCTTTTTCTTTTGACGTAATGTCTGAAAGTTCTTCAGTAAACAATTTATAATTCTTACAAATTTTTATGGTTTTATATACCAAATATGATAAAGTCAGCTGTTTGATATCATTAATCAAATTTTGTCCATTTAAATCAAGATACTCTTCCCATGCATTATTAAGAAATGAAATTACATTATCAGATATGTTTTCTATCTTATCTCTATATTCTTTCGTCAGATCTTTTATATCTCCTTTTAATTTATAGACAATACTTGTTGGCTTTCTATTTTCAACAAGTAATGTTCCTTTTACATTATAAAGATAGATTATCAAAGATATGATTCTCTGTTTTGCCAATGTTCTTTCATTTTCTATATCAATGATACCTCGCCAATCCCTAAACGGTAACAATACAATTGGTGTAATATAACCATCGTTTTTATGAAAAATACCATTAAGATAATAATTATCTTTCCCATTAATCACATAATCTTCCGGGTTAAATGAATAAGCACTATAGTTTGTTACTACTGTATAAAAGAATTGAGACAAACTACTTAACCCCTTCTTTTTTATAAAATCTGATATACTTATTCCACTTCCATCATAGAATATTGTATCTTTTTGAGAATCCTCTTCCATTGCATTGATTTTTATTACATTAACTTGGTTATCAACTTCAAAATATAAATTGGCATTAAAGCCACATGCATATTCAATTTTACAACCTTCATAACCTGTTTCAGCTTGATAATAATAAGCAACATTATTTAAAATGCGGTAGAGTAAGTCCAGAAGCGTTGACTTTCCCGATCCATTTTTTCCCACTATACAACTTATAGTTATATCAATATCTGATTTATCATCCAATCTATAGAACGATGAATCGACAGAAAAAGCTATTGTACTTCCGGGCTCAGGAGGATTTTCTTTGTTTCTATACTCAACGAAAGGGAACCAGCCTTCAGTATTGTTATCTTTTTTACATAAATTTTTTATAACATCTTTTTCACCGTCAATTAATTCAATACCAATAATATGCATGTAATACTCCTATGGTAAAAATAGGATTTAAGTTTTTCCAAACACAAAACAAAAAAAAGTTTCTGCTCTACACCAAACAACCTTTATCCCATTTTCTAAATATTCTTATCTCCCAGCCGAATATTTCCGGCTTTCATCCCAATCACTGTAGTTCCGGTAAACCTAACTCTTTTAAGAATTCATTATGTTTATTCCGGGCAGCGTCTATCTTCTTCTGTATTTCCGCAATTTCCTTATTGACTTGAATTAAATCAATTATTTCTTCTTCAGGTGCGGTACTGACATATCGGGAAATATTCAAGTTATATTCGTTTCTTTCAATTTCTTCCATTGAAACACGGCGGGAATATCTTTTGTCATCTTCTTTCCGGTATTGATATGTTTCAATGATTTTATCAATATGTTCCGGCAATAGGACATTTTGACGTTTTCCTTTTTCAAAATATTCACTGGCATTGATAATCAGCACATCATCAAATTTTTTGCATTTTTTTAGAACTAAAACACAGACCGGAATACCTGTAGAAAAAAACAGATTCGCCGGTAACCCAATAACAGTATCAATATTGCCATCTTTGAGAAGTTTTATTCTGATTTTTTCTTCTACACCGCCACGGAACAACACCCCATGAGGTAGAATAATCGCCATAGTCCCATCATCACTTAAAAAATGGAATCCATGTAACAGAAAGGCAAAATCCGCCGCGGACTTTGGCGCGACACCATAGTCTTTAAATCTAAAATCCTCTGCCATCTCTTCTGTTGGTTCCCATCTATAACTGAAGGGCGGATTGGCTACAACCGCATCAAACTGCATTTTTTTAGCCGGATTCATTTCATTTAAGATATTCCACTCATTTTTCAAAGAATCCCCATGATAAATCTGAAATTCAGAATCCTTTACACCATGAAGCAGCATATTCATACGGGCAAGGTTGTAGGTAGTAATATTTTTTTCCTGCCCATATATCTGCCCAATACCGTTTGCGCCAAATTGTTTCCGCACATTGATTAACAGAGAACCTGAACCGCAGGCAAAATCCAGAACATTTTTCAGCTTACTCTTTTTCCCGGTGCTGGGATCCTGGCTGTCTAGTGAAACGATTCGGGAAAGGATAGTTGAAACCTGCTGAGGCGTATAGAACTCACCGGCTTTTTTTCCGGAACCGGCAGCGAACTGTCCAATCAAATACTCGTAAGCGTCTCCCAACAAATCAGTATCATTTGAGAATTGAGAAAGTCCCCCCGCAATTTTTGTGATAATTGAACATAACAATGTATTCCGTTCGCTGTAATTTTTACCCAGTTTATCGGAATCAAGATTTACTTCCGAAAACAATCCCCGGAAGCTGCTTTCAAAAGATTCGTTCTCAATATACTTAAAACCGCTTTGTACAGTTTTTAATAACTGGTCATTTTGAGTTTTTGCCAATTCATATATATTACTCCACAAATATGCCGGCTTTATCACATAATGAATTTTACGGCGCATTTGTTTCTCAAGCATATCAACCTGATCCAAATTATGAATGTACCAAACTGCAAGAGGGATTACATTATGGCTATAAAGCATTTTATTATTATCATCCACAAAATCCTGTCTTGCTTTTTTTATTTTTTCTTTATCCTTTTCATCCTCCTGTAAACCCAATTTTACCGGAGAAAGCGTTTTACTGTATGTGATGATATCGGCTTTAAGCCCGTCAATATACGCAGCAAGATTTTTCTCATTCTGTTTGATTTCATTTTCACTTTCATTATAGTCTCTGCCCAATTCTTTTTTTATCGCTTCTTCGTAATTATCAGACAGATAACGCAAAAAGAGAAAAGACAGCATATAATCTCTAAAATCATCTGCGTTCATCGCACCGCGTAATGTATCTGCAATCGCCCATAATGTTGAGCCTAACTGTTCTTGCTGGGTATTATTCATTAGTTATCCTCTGGACTTACTCGTTGTCAAATATTTTCTGATTAAATTTATAATCTTCTAAAAAGTCATTCAGTATTCTTTTGAAATATTCCTTATTCTCTTCAACCATTTCTTTTGGATCAAAGATAGAATAATTTCCATGGCTTAACAGATTTATTATTCTTCTATACACGACGGAATCATCATCTTCTTTTCTTAAACACGATGAAAAATCCTTATATCCGTGGAAAGATGCCGTCTTTTCCAAAATGTTCCGAAGAATATTGAAATGATAAGTATAGAGTTCTCCCGAATCGGCAGCCTTCTTTAATTCCTTGAGCAAAGCAACATGATGAAAAAAAGGAGTCTTACTTGTATCCTTTAATACATAACTAGTTCCTGATAGTTTTTGAAAAAACAGTCTCTCTGCCTTTGCAATTTCATTGCACAAAACATTATAAAATAACGCATGATGTGTCGATACGACTACCTTTATATCCGCGCCACTCATTAAAGTTGCTAAATGGCTTGCCACCGCAATCGCATTGTTATCATCAAGAGACGAAATTGGATCGTCAATATAAATATACTTGAGCCTTTTATAAGTTTCTCCTTTATCAACGACTAGCTGCATAATAGCCAAGAAAAAACACCAAATAAAGATATTCTCTTCGCCGCGGGAAACTTTAATATTGTCAACTCGTTGACTGACTCCGTCGATCACAACATTCCTATAAAAGCTGATTTTATATTCATCATAATCAATTCTAAAATCGAAGTCAGCATATCGATGCAAAAAAGGCCTAATTCTGCTTTCCATTTCCACGTCTTCTATCTCAGGAAAAAAACTAGACTCCCTATTCAATTCTAAAACTCTATCTGCATCGTTCTTCAAATCATTATTCCAACGGAACAGATCCTCAGTAAAAGCATTGTAATATAGCGTGTCCGCTTCCTTTTCTCCGGTTTCTTCATTCAGTGTCTGACCTAATGTTTTAAATTCGGCGGACAACCTTGTTTTACCGGTACCATTATAGGCAAATAGTAAAACATATTTTTTATCTTCCAGCAGCCACCTTAAATATTGGGCAATTTCTTGTAGGTTGTCGAATGCTTGCTTATCTGACATCCGTTTAAATACATAATCTAATTTTATACGAACGGAATCTTCAATATCATCCGCTAAAAAATACTCTGTTTCTTCTTTTGGCTTTTTATAATTTTCTTTAATTAGGTTGGTATATTTTGTTAAGTCGAATTTTTTCAACCTATTGAGAAGCTCATCATATTTCTGTTTAGACAGCTTTTCCGGTATAGTTATACTCATGCATCTGCCTCCTCAAGAGAAGGAAACAATCCCTGCATCAATCCTTTTTTATGAACTTTTAACTGCTCGATTTTATTGGACTGCTCTGTAATCATGGTATCGACATCTGATAAGCAGCCTGCAATTTTTTGTTGTTCAGTTATATCATCAGGATATTTGATTGACATCTGGTGCAAAACACTACCCTTTATCCCACCAACTGTTCCACCAGTACTATTCTTTTTTAATTTACTCTGAAATACAGGTGATAACAATACATATTTCAAAAATGTATTGTTTATTTTATTCTTATCACCTCTATATTTTATAACTCTTTGCGCCAAGGCTACATCTACTTTATCAATTTGAGCAACATTACCACATGGCGCCTCAGTAGTAATCAATACATCTCCTAATTGCGGTATTCCACGAGACATTACAGCCGAATACTGATCTTTGGGAATATACTCTTTAGAAGCATTGTAGTCGATATACCCCATTTTAATGTTCTTGGCAGTTATTAAAAAAACTCCGTCCTTAGACTTAACTGGTGTTTTTCCTCGATAATCAACATATGATGTTACTGCAGAAATAGTGGATTTCTGCCACTCTCTACATCCTTGAAACTCAGGAAATCTCCATTCAGGCAGAGTTTTCCCCTCCGCAGGGAACAGCTTCTGCATCAAGCCTCTTTTGTATTTTTCTAACGCTTTCAGTTTTCTGCTTTCTGCGTCAATCAGTTCATCAATAGAGGATAAACAATCAGCAATCTTTTGTTGTTCTGGAATTTTAGGAATATATATATTGATTTTATTGATAGTAGTTTTTGATAAGCTTGGTACTCCTCCAGCTTCATTATATTTTAACCAATTAATTCTTTGGAAAATATTATATATAAATTTTGGAATACAATTTTTATATGAATGAGTATAAAAAAGAGTGTCTACTGTCCAAAACTTTCCTCTAAGAAAAATTGGTTTATCAATGGTTCCTTTTCTTCCTATACATACACTATCACCATCATAAAGGAAATCATCGACAGAACACATATATCCTCCAGAACCATAAACAGGTATGTCTCCTTTCGATAAATGTTTATAGTCACAGCCATTTCCTATAGTTAGCAATTGTTCAATTCTCTTGTTTTTCCATTCATCTTCATTCACAAATTCTGGAAACCTTAATTTTGGCACTATTTCTTTCTGCTTACTCATACGCATTCAACCCCGCAATTTCACGGCCGTTTGCAAGTTTTTTTAACAATGGGATAAGGTCGGCCATCAGCTCCAGCTCTTTTTGTGTTCTCTCCCTCCAGCTCAGGTCAAGAGGCGCTAAAAGGTCGCCGAGTTTTTCCCCATCAAAAATCATCCGGTCAATAATTTCTTCAATAAACTCCTGCAATCTTTTGGTTTCAATACGGTATTTTTGGGCGATAATACCGACTTCCCGATTTTTTTTCTGTTCTTTAAACTTCTGGTATCCCGCTTTGATTTCCTTTTCATCCAAAGCCACACCGACTTGAAGCGAGTCAATATACTCAATAATATCTTCTCTTTCATCAAGCAAATTGGAAGTAGCGCAAAGCATACTGACCAGCTGTTCTTTGCTCATCTTCTGTTTTCTCGGCTCAGAATGAGATTGCGTGTACCGTGCAATTAAAGCCATGATGTAGTCGTAATCAATAATGGCAGACGAAAACAAAACAAACTCAAAATCAAGCTGATCCACCTCAGAAATTTTACTCTCAGTCTTTTTCCCCTGTTCGGTTTTCAATCTTTGCGCCACATCGATATAAACGCCGCGGAACGCGCGCAGGGTATCTTCCGGCATCTGTTTCTCAATTTTTTCCGCGTCTTCTTTTTCAATTTCCGTGTACTGTTCCAGCTGCGTTTTTAACCGCTGTATTTCTTTGAATTTAGTGATAAACTCACACCTTGCAGTATCGCCTTTCAGATTATTTACTTCTTCTGGCTTACATTCTAAGCCCTGGGATTCCATAAACTGTTCCAGTTCACTTACTGCCTTATTCAGCTTTTCTACAACTTTGGGAGCAGGGTCAACAAGCCAGATTTCTTTTGCCCGGCTGGTATTATCCTCACCAGAAAACAGGGCAATCGCTTTGTCTACTTCATCCGCCTGATTTCTAAAATCAAGAATATTGCCGTAGGGCTTTGTATCGTTCAAAACCCGGTTCGTTCTGGAAAACGCCTGAATCAGCCCATGATATTTTAAGTTTTTATCTACATATAATGTGTTCAGATGCTTAGAATCAAAACCGGTCAGCAGCATATCCACAACAATAGTTATATCTATTTTATTTTTATGGGGATAATCCGCGTTACTATACTTCTGATATTTTATTCTTTGCTGAACATCTTGATAATATCCGTCAAAGTTATTGATATCATGATTCGTTCCATACTGTTTGTTATAATCATTGATAATACATGTCAACGCCTCTTTCTTTTTATCAGGTTCCTTTTTGTTATCTTCTTTCTCCTGAGGAAGATCTTCCTGAATCTGCTGAACATCCTTATTCCCCTCCGCCGGCGGAGAAAAAACACAGGCAATATTTAATGGCACAAACTCACTGTCAGCAGCATCAATATGCTCTTGCTTGGCTTCTTTCAATAAATTGTAATACTCAATGGCGTCATTGATAGACGCTGTTGCCAAAATAGCGTTGTATCTTCTGTTATTTGTTACAGCGTCATGTTTTGACAAAATCTGTTGGATTACTGCCTTTTTGCGCTGTGTCTCATTCATTTTTAACGCTTGCTCATCACCATTTATGCCCAAATAGTCAATGTGGAATCGCAATACATTTCCATCATCAATAGCATGGGTAATCGTATATGCGTGCAGTTCATTTTGAAAAATATCTTTTGTGGTGGTATAAGAACCGATAGTCCCGTCAATCTGTTTGTACGTTGAATTTTCTTCAAAAATAGGCGTGCCAGTAAAACCAAATAACTGTGCCTTGGGGAAAAAGTTTTTGATTGCTTTATGATTATCCCCAAACTGTGAACGGTGACATTCATCAAAGATAATCGCGATTCTTTTGTCTTTAAGCGGAGCTAAGCGCTCTTTGTATGTGAGTTCGCCCTTTTTCTTTTTCTCTTTGCTTCGTTTACAGTCGTCATCAAGCGCCAGTCCCAATTTTTGAATAGTTGTTACTATAACCTTATCCTTATAGTCTTCCGAAACAAGCCGTTTCACCAAAGTTTCGGTATTAGTATTTTCTTCTACACATCCCTCTTGAAACTTATTAAATTCCTCTCTGGTCTGTCGGTCAAGATCCTTTCTGTCCACCACAAAAAGGCATTTTGCTATATCGTGATTATCCTTTAACAAAGTAGACGCCTTAAAGGAGGTGAGAGTTTTACCACTGCCGGTTGTATGCCAAATATAGCCGTTGCCTCTGTTTTGTTCGATGCAATCCATAATGGCTTTCACAGCGTAAATTTGATATGGTCTCATAATCATCATTTTCTGTTCGCTCGCCACCAAGACCATATATTTGCTGATCAGTTCGCCCAAAGCGCATTTACGCAGTACTGTCTCGGCAAAATTATGCAGATGGGTAATCTTCTTATTGTCCTTATCAGCAAATTGATATACCGGTAAAAAACGTTCTTCAGCATCAAAAGCAAAATGCTCTTTGTTATTATTTGCAAAATAATAGGTATTAGTTTCATTGCTGACGATAAAAAGCTGTATAAAGCAAAGCAGAGAATTGGTATATCCATTTCCCGGGTCATTTTTATACTCCACAATCTGTTCCATTGCTTTTTTGGGGGTAATTTGCAGCGATTTTAATTCAATTTGTACAACGGGGATACCATTGATAAGAATAATAACATCATATCTGTGATAACTATTATCCGTGTTAATCCGGGGCTGATGAATTACTTCATACTCATTCTTGCACCAGTCATTTGTATTTACAAGAGTATACTGTAAAGGGGTGTCATCATCTCTTTTGAATGTGTTTGTTTCCCGCAGAATTTTTGCTGCTGAAAACACATCCGACGTAATGATACTTTCTTTTAATCTTGCGAATTCGGAATCACTCAATCTAACTCTATTGAGTTCCTGAAAATGACTTCTAAAATTTGCCTCTAAAGAAGTTTTATCCTTAATATCTTCTCTATATGTGTATTTTAATTCTTTGAGTTTTTCAATAAAACTCAATTCAATTTCTTTCTCGTCCTTCATATAATCTTCCCATACATCAATAGAATATCAAACAGCATATTCTCTTTATATATACACAAGTACTCCCGCACACCTCTCACATATTCAGTATATCATAATATACGTATGTTTTCAGGTGCCGTAAAGCGTGCTCACGCGCTTTTATGTGCCGCGCGATATGGCCCTGTCAATGTTAAGCAGCTCCAAGATATGTGTACTCGAAATTTTTCGGCTGTCCAGTTCCTCAAAGGCATCAAACCCTATAGAATCTTCAAACCCTTCTTCAAGACATTCTACCGCTTTGGGATAACTGTTTCCATAACACCTTTGCCATATCGTTCCGGGTAACGTGTGGCGTATTGCTGCTTCCAGCCCTTTGTGAGCATCTGAAACGCATAACCACACTTTTTCTACTCCTCGTTCCTGTAACTTCCGGAATAATGCCGAATACATCTGTTCACTTTCATTCTTCATAGGTTCTACTGCCAGGATTTCCTGCTGACCATCCATATTCACCGCTTTTATTACCACTACGGTTTTACTTACCACTTTAAGACTTACCGCCGGTTTAGGCCAAGATTTTGGAACAGATTCCTTGTGTTGGTTCATCAGTCTTAACGACGGCTGGTAATAACGGAAACAGCAAGTTACGTTATTACTTGCTGATTCCAATTTCGGCGAGTATATTTCTCTTTAAACTATCATTATATCGGAAAAATCCATCAGCCCATGTAAATATAATCACTCATAAAACTTCTAAAAAATTTACCGTTTAGGTAAAACAATTGACAAAAAGTATTTTACAAAATATATTACCTAATAGGTAAGTTAATGGAAATTGAATATGCCGATGAAACTATAAAAGAGCTCTTTCTCGATTTGTTGAATGTTTCCGGTTCCAAAAATCTTTTGCAAAAACGAATCGGATTACCCATTGCCCGGCAAGCAAAAATGAAGTTGAATCACCTGATGGCAGCTGATAATTTTCATAAATATCTTCAATACGGCATAGGAAAGCCCCACAGTCTTACCGGAAACTTTGAAGGTTATTACGGAGTATCATTAAGTGCTAATTTCAGACTTGTCATTCAGCCTGTTCCCGATGATAGGTCTCCCCAAGCTTTGAAATTGTGTGATACAGTAAAAATTATCGGAATTGTAGATTATCATGGAGAAAAAAATGAGTGGCTTGTCCCGTGAAATGATTATCCATCCTGGGGAAACTTTAAGAGAAGTTTTGGAAGAAAAGAACATGTCTCAGCAAGAATTAGCAAAAAGAACCGGTATGAGCGGAAAACATATCAGTACAGTTCTCAGCGGAGAAAAAGGTATATCTGTTTCCTTTGCAAAAAAACTGGAATATGCACTCTCCATAGATGCCGATTTTTGGATTCGATTACAGTCAGAATACGAAAAAGAGATTTATGAGTTTGAAGAACACAATTTAATAGACGAAAAAGAACTTAAAATAGCTAAAAACCTTTCTCTGATTTATGATTTTCTTGAAAAGCATGGTTTTATTGAAAAAACAAAAGAACCAAGTCTACGAGTGATAGAATTACGAAAATTTTTGAATATCAGCAGTTTGATGAATATTCCGGCTCTCGCATTTACCGGTGCTTTCAGGGTACAAAATACATCCAATGTGGATATTTACAAACTCTTTGCATGGCAGAAGCTTTCAGAAACTTTGGCACAAAGCCAAGAATTTTCTTTTATCGAAAAGCCCTTACAAAAAGAACTGCTTTTACAAAATCTATCGGAAATAAAAAAATCAATGTTTTTACCACAAAATCAAACATTCAAAAATCTGCAAAACTTATTTGCTCAATGTGGAATATGTTTTGTCATCACTCCACACTTTAAAAATGTCCCTGTCCAAGGATTCATTAAATACATTCCGCAAAAAGGGCCTTTTCTGGCCATGACATTGAGGCAAAAACGAGTAGATATTTTTTGGTTTACCCTCTTCCATGAAATAGGACATCTTATTCAAGAAGATGAAAAACAGCGAATTGATTTTGATTTTCAACAATCAGAAGAAAAGAATTCTTCAGAAAAGAAAGCCGATACTTTTGCTCAAAACATACTACTAAACAAAGATGATTACAAAAACTTTATACAACAGAAGGATTTTTCGTTATTCGCAATCCAAGATTTTGCCAAAAAACAGGAAGTATTACCCTGTATCGTTATCGGTAGGCTACAAAAAGAAAATTTCCTTTCATGGCATGCTTTCAAATCAGAAATGATTCACTACAGCTTGTAATTCTTCCTGTTTACTGAACTAAACCAAAAGAGGACGGGCTGGGAGCCGGGGCGTATACTTCCCCTCTCCCCACCATCGGCAACGCTTCAATTTTCTTTTTCGTAGTCCACCAAGTCATCAGCTACCATCTGATGATTCTGCTCAATTTCATAAACGACTGACTGTTCCTTTTCATCTGCCTGCATTTCCGTAATACCAAGGCCAAAGTATTTTTCAAAAAATACTTTCAGCTTTTCGATAGCGCCTTGCTTTTTCTTTGCTCTGTTGCCGCCGCCAAAGCGGGACACTGGAGGCATCAGTTTATCAATCTCTGTTCCGGTTGTTTTCAGTACACCGTCACGGAATGAGTTAGCTATAAACTTTCTCGTTTCTTCTGGTTTCAGGTTTTCCGAGTTAATAATTCCTGTAAGGTCATGTTCTTCCTGCTCAAGGACAAACCTGCGCCAATCGGTTGTAACATACGTATCAGCGTTAACACGATTAACAAATGCCTCTATCAGTTCCTTTTTGCTGCGAAGCTGCATACTGGCGTCCACTGCCTTGCGGATAGAAGTGAGAATCTCCTTATCCTCGCAGTTACCCTCATGATATTTCTCAACCAGCATCAGGATATAGTCGATATTGATTTCTACCTGTTTGATAAGTTCAATCTCAAACTCAATATCATCTGTAATATCCTCTTTTTCTGCATCATCTTTTCTGCGGTATTTATCATACAGGTCAAGGTATATACTTTGATAATCCTGCCAATCTCTCGCCGCGATACTATCCGCCTCCGCAAATTGATCAAAAGCCGAAAGAATATTGCGCATAGACAGAATAGTACCAAACAGTCTGATAAAATCTTTTTCCGCCTGCTCTCCGATAATCGGTTCGCCAAGCGGATAGGTACTTTCCAGTTTTTCTAACAACTCGATATAGCCGGGATGATATTTTCCGCTATTATCCTCATAGCCATTCCAGTAATCGTTAAAACTTTTCAAAAGCACAATTCCGCTGGCATTTTTATCACCAAACAGGGCGATTGCGTCATCGGTAGCTTTCTGCAAATCCCTAAAACAGACGATATTGCCAAACGTTTTTACCGAGTTTAGAATGCGGTTAGTTCGGGAATAGGCCTGAATCAGCCCGTGCATTTTTAAGTTTTTATCCACCCACAAAGTATTGAGCGTTGTGGCGTCAAAACCCGTTAAGAACATATTGACCACCACTAGCAAATCCACTTCTCTGTGTTTTACCCGCAGGGACAAATCTTTATAGTAATTCTCAAATTCCTTAGAGGAGGTGTTGTAGTTGGTAGCGAATGTTTCGTTATAGTCTTGAATGGCGCTTTCCAGAAAGTCACGGGAGGTCTTATCAAGAGCGTCGGTGTCAAAGCCTTCCTCCTGCAACACATCTTCGGGATCATCCTCATTTGCCGCATAACTGAAAATCGTGGCAACAGTCAGCTGCCGCTGGGATTCTTTAATCTGGCGTTTCAGCTCAGTGTAATACTTCATCGCTGCGGGAATAGAACTCACCGCGAACATGGCATTAAATCCCGCCACCCGTTTGCCTTTTAGAGAATAAAAACTGTTGCGCTTTGTTTTCTGGTCAAAATGTTCCAATATATACCGGACAATTTCCCGAATCCGCTCCGGCGCTCCCATGGCTTTTTCAATATCAATGGCAGAAACGCTCTTATCCTCAATATTTTCTTTTTCCTTTATCGTGTTCACATAGTCAATGCGGAACGGCAGCACATTGCCGTCATTGATGGCATCCACAATAGTATACGAGTGCAGCTGGTCACCAAAAGTTTGCGGTGTGGTCAGCAGCCCCATGTGTTTGCCTTTACCGGCGTTTGCGGCAAAAATCGGCGTACCGGTAAATCCAAACAGGTGATAGTTTTTAAACGCCTTAACTATCTTGGCGTGCATATCTCCAAACTGGCTGCGGTGGCACTCATCAAAAATGATAACACAATGTTTGGTAAATACCTCATGGCCTTTATTTCTGGAGACAAAGTTATCCAGCTTTTGTATAGTGGTGATAATGATTTTATACTGGTGGAAACGGCCTTTTTCATCTTTGTCTTCCAGCTGCCGTTGTAGGATTTTGGTGGATGCGTTGCTATTGGCAGCCCCTTTTTCAAAACGGTCGTATTCCTTCATAGTCTGATAGTCCAAATCTTTTCTGTCTACCACAAACAAAACCTTGTCCACATAAGGAAGCGCTGATGCCAGCTGCGCCGTTTTAAAAGAAGTCAGCGTTTTTCCGCTCCCCGTTGTATGCCAGATAAAACCGCCGGCATCAATAGTACCGGTTTTTTTATAGTTAGTGGCAATTTCGATACGATTCAAAATCCGCTCAGTAGCTGCAATCTGATAGGGACGCATAACCATCAGAATTTCTTCGGCAGTAAACACACAATACCGGGTCAGCACATTCAAAATAGTGTGTTTAGTAAGGAATGTTTTAGTAAAGTCGATTAAATCAGCAATTACCTTGTTGTTGCCGTCTGCCCAGAAAGAAGTAAACTCAAAACTGTTGCTTGTTTTCTTTGATTTTCGCTTTGCCGCCGCTCCCATTTCTCTGATATGGCTGCTGCGGGTAGTGTTGGAATAATACTTGGTATGGGTGCCATTGGAGATGATAAAGATCTGAACATACTCATATAACCCACAGGCTGCCCAAAAGCTGTCTCGCTGATAGCGTTTAATCTGGTTAAATGCTTCACGGATGGCAACGCCCCGGCGTTTCAATTCCGCATGAACAAGAGGCAGTCCATTTACTAGAATAGTGACATCATAGCGGGTATCATGGCTGCCCTTGTTCTCCTCATACTGGTTGATAACTTGCAGGCGGTTGTTATGGATGTTCTTTTTATCAATGAGCTGAATGTTTTTAGATGTTCCATCATCCCGGCGCAGTACCTTTATATGGTCGGTCTGTATAGTACGGCTTTTTTCTACAATGCCCTCGTTGGCGTTGGCAAGAGTCCCGTTAAAGAATCGCTTCCATTCATCATCGCTAAAGGTATAACTGTTCAGCAGCTCCAGCTGCCGCCTCAGGTTTTGAATCAATTCCCCTTCGCTGCGCACGGCAAGATATTCGTATCCCTGTTCCGTCAGCAGGCGGATAAATTCTTTTTCTAAAGAGGCTTCACTCTGAAAAGAATCGGAACGTATGCTTTTGGGCACATATTCGGCGACTACGGTACTTTCGTTTGTTTCGGCAATGATGTTGTAATTCATAATGTATAATTCACAATGCATAATGCTGAATTTACAATACAGGATACAGGATTCATAATTAAAAATTTATAATTATGAATTATGCATTCTCAATTCATAATTGCATTATGTTCTCCCTTCCTTTGATGATTTTATAATGCTTGTCAGTATTTTCAGCAATTCTTGGTTATCAGCATAAATACTGTCAAATTGAGTTCTATCCAAAAAATCAGTTTCATACAACAGTTCAAGCCAATATTCCGTTTCGGACGATTCTTTCAATGCTATGCTCATTTTGGAAATGAAGTCAGCTTTACTTTGTCCCCGTACAGCTTCTTTCACATTTGCGCCAATACTTGTACCACTTCGAAGTAACTGCTTTGAAAGAACAAATTCCCGTTTTTCCCCGCACAAATATTGATACAGTCTTACAATTCGGATAGCAAAGGCTTTACTCTTATTTACGATAACATTGTCCGTTTTCACATTCAACACTCCAAAGCTCAATTCATAATTTATAATGCATAATTATGAATTATGCATTCTTAATTTTGAATTGTAACAGCTTGTCCCGATAGTACTCGTATTGTTTTTGCCGTGCTGCAATTTCCGCGGGTAAACCACTGGTAAGGTCGGAACAGATTGCTTCAAAGTTATCCAACACTTGGACGATGTGCTGCTGGGTTTCCATATTCGGTATTGGAACAGGAAAAGCGTTTAACATTGGTCTACGAATGGAAGCAACAGATCCTTGAAACATTGTTTTATATATATATGAAAGAAAGGCAGATCGCATATAATGAAAATAGTATCTTGGCAAAACTTCCGGCGTATTTATATGAATCCGATAAGCTCTTTGATGTAGAGCATATTTTCCTTCGATATAGTGATACACTTTTCCAACACCAACGCCATCACCTGCTGTAATGATAGCTATTTCATCGTATTCATATTCGTTTTTTCTTAATGGCTCCTGAGAGCGAACAAAGAATGGATATAAGCCTTCTTCTACTCCTTCATTGGTATTACTGCTTCCTGTACTAATATCTGCTATATCAGCTAGTGGTACAATTTTCATCTTAGAACTTGGAGTGAGTAGTTTTTCTCGATAATACTCATACTGTTTCTTTCGAGCCGTAAGCTCTGCGGCAAGTTTTTCTTGCAGCTTTGCGGTAAGCTCTGTAAAATTATCCAGAATCCGGACAATTTCACGCTGAACAGGCAGCGGGGGAATAGGGATAACAAGTTCTTTAATTGCCGGAATACCAGAATGAACCACCTTGCTCTTAACTTTCCCCTTGCTTTTCTGTTTTTGAGCGTCTGTAGTAGATAATGCATAACTTAAATATTTAGGGTCTTGATTGTGACGCAACACAACAATATCCCCGCCGGCTAAACAACGTTCTTTTCCAATGTATGCCGTACACTTTGCAATATCTTCGACACTTTCACCTGTAATAGCAAAGAGAATATCTCCATACTCAAAATATTTCTTGCTTGTAATTGTTAATTCATCAGTGTGCGATACACAAGTATCGAACCATACTCCATATGTTGTATAAATTTCACCATATCGCACACAAGGGGTTCCTGTTTCTGTTATCTGTTCCCTCTTAATACCACTACCCCGGAAAATATCAACGGCTATTTCCCCAAGTGTTTTATATTCCACCCCGTCCGGACATAGTTCTTGTATCAAATCCTGTAACCGACTCACGTTGTAACCCCTGCTACCTGTATTTTATCTCTGATTTACTCACTTTTGAGATTCCCACAAACTTTGCGTAAGCTGCGATTTCCGTATAGTTTGCTTTTGGTCCCGCTATAACCTCCACACAATTTTCATTACTAATACATTGCTTATAATCTATGTATAATTTTGGAATACCGCTTTCGTAAACCGCTGTTTTGATATCCTGACTGTTATAATCTCTGTAATTCAGTATTCTTACTTCATTCTCATATTCATACGCCTTATCCTTAAAAAGATAAGATACATAATTCAAAATGATGTTTACATAGTTTTTAACTTCTTTGTTGTCGGTGTTTTTAATTTTATCTTTTTCCAAGAGGTTTAATATTGCTGTTATTTTCTTTTGAACATTTTGATTTAAATTTGTGATATCAGGATTTTTAACATCCATATATTGTACTCTATACAAATCAGCTTCATCAAAAAAACTGTTACTAAAAACTAATCCCACACCTTTTCCGCCATCGCCGTAATGTACCCACATAGGCAATTCATTTTTTTTGCTATATAGAGAGAAACAAGTCAGATACGTATAGTTTTTCACATCCTCATCTTTTAATAAATTTTCCAGCTCTTTGTTTTTATCTAATTGACAAAGTACCTTCTTTAATATCTCCCCTTCTTCCGGGTCGTTCATATAAACGGCATTGTTCAGCCTTAATTTTGCCGTATGGTCTTTTTGCAGTAAATACCGCAATGTACTCGCTTTTGTATAGTGAACAATTTTTTCTTCCTTCACGACAGATGGATTTATTTTTATTTCATCCATCAAATCATAACAGTAATAGACAAGTTTTATTAAATTAAGAGTTTCATCATCCGGCAAAACTTTTGATTCATTTTTTTCTAAAATGTCAGTTATTAAATTAAATATATTACCTGTTAATTTTATTTTGTTTAATATATAACCGTCATCATCTGTATTTTTATTTTTTTCGTTACCACTTTTATTTAATTTGATAGCTTCTTTAAAATCGTTTATTGCTTCTGGATAAACCCATTTATACACATAAGCAATTCCGCGATTTCTATAAATATCTTGATCATTTACACCTGATTCTATTGCTTTTGAATAACTTTCTATGGCTTTTGTAGAATATTCTTTTGTTTTTTTAATATCATTATTTCTAAAACATTGTATTGCAGTATTCAAATATTTGTCAGCTTCTTCTACTGTCATTCAAAAACCTCTGTTTCCAACATCATACGGTCAAAGTCGCTCTGATACAGTCTGTCTTGAATCACACGGTATTTTTCAAATTCACTTAAGGCATGGCTCTTTGCAAGCTCCGCGGAAATTTTTCCCGCATCCTGCAATACATCTCTGTCCCACACTCTAAGAAAACCGTTCAATCGCTCTTCCCAATCTGCCATAGTCATGGGAATTTCACGCTCTGCCTGTGCTTCTGCCAAATCAAGGTATGCCGAAACAATACGCTCCAGCTGTGAAAGTTCTTTATCGGTCAAATAATTCTTTGCCACAACAACATCATAGGCGTGGATTTTACTGTTCGGACAGCCATCCCACGAGGTAAGCCCCATGTGTTCTTTTTCTACGTCCCCACGATTATAAATCACCTCAGCCGCCGTTTGTCCGTGGACACTGTAATGCAATTTATTTTGGACGGCAGAAAAAAAGCGTTTTGTTGCCGCTGCCGATGGGTCATAGTCCAAAGCCGTGGCATAAATGTCTGTTATCTTTTGATAGAATTTTCGCTCCGACAGACGAATTTCACGGATTTTTTCCAGTTGTTTTTCAAAGTATTCCTTTGTTAAAACCGTTCCGCCGTTTTTTAAGCGTTCATCATCCATGACCCAGCCCTGAATGGTATAATCTTTTACAATTTGATTTGCCCATTTTCTGAACTGTACCGCACACTCGTTATTTACTTTAAACCCCACCGAAATAATCATTTGCAGATTATAGTGGGTCAGTTCACGGGATACCTGCCTTGCTCCTTCTGTTTGAACTGTTCGGAATTTCCGAACAGTTGCCTGTTCCGCAAGTTCTCCGTCTTCATATATTTTTTTGATATGTTCGCTCACAGTCGGAACAGACACATCATACAACACAGCCATCATCTTTTGAGTCAGCCAAATATTTTCATCCTCATAACGCATTTCAATGCTTTTTTCATCATTGCCGGCAGAGGCTACAAAGGTTAAATATTCTGCCGCGGAGGAACGAATCATCGATACTTCATTTTTCTTTCTGCCCATATCACCCCTCTATTTCAGCGATGATTTTATCAATTTCCGCCCGCAGCACTTCTTCACGTGCGACGATTTGAGCAATCTCCTCATTGAGCTTTACAATATCGATTTTTTCTCTGCTGTCCTCCGCTTCCACATAGGTAGAAACCGACAGGTTATAATCATTTGCCTTGATTTCTTCATAGTCTGCCAGATAAGAAAAATGTGCCTCTTCTTTGCGCCGGGCAAAGGTCTCCACAATTCTGTCTATATTTGCCTGTGTCAGTTTGTTGTTATTGGTAACTTTAATACACTCGCCCATCGCGTCAATAAACAGTGTTTTGTTGTCGCTCTTGCCTTTTTTCAGCACCATAATACAAGTGGCAATTGATGTACCAAAAAACAGATTACTGGGCAGCTGAATCACGCAGTCAATAAAATTATTGTCTATCAGATATGCGCGGATTTTCTGTTCCGCGCCGCCCCGGTACATAATACCAGGAAAACAAACGATTGCCGCGGTGCCGTTTGCCGCGAGCCATGACAGGCTGTGCATAATAAACGCGAGATCGGCTTTTGACTTGGGAGCCAGCACACCGGCAGGAGAAAAACGGGGATCGTTAATCAGCAAAGGATTATCATCGCCTGCCCATTTAATGGAATACGGAGGATTAGAAACAATGAGTTCAAAAGGTTCATCATCCCAATGCTGCGGCGCGGTCAGAGTATCCTCACAGGCGATATCAAACTTATCAAATCCGATATCGTGCAAAAACATATTGATGCGGCACAGGTTGTATGTGGTAATGTTGATTTCTTGCCCGTAAAAACCGTTGCGGACTGCTTCTCTGCCCAGCACTTTTTCTGCCTTTAAAAGCAGAGAGCCGGAACCGCACGCGGGGTCATACACTTTATTTATTTCTGTCTTGCCCACCGTGCCAAGCCTTGTCAGCAGCTCAGAAACATCAGCAGGGGTAAAAAACTCGCCGCCTGATTTTCCTGCCCCAGAGGCGTACATGGTCATCAGATATTCATACGCATCACCAAAGGCATCTATATCATGGTCTTTTACATCTCCCAGATTCATGCTTGCCACACCATGCAAAAGTTTTGCCAGGCGTTCATTCCGTTTTGCCACAGTGGCGCCCAGTTTATTGCTGTTTACATCAAAATCATCAAACAAACCGGCAAAGCTGCTTTCAGAAGAAGAGCCCTTGGCTGACCCTTCAATATCTTTGAACACGTGCTCCAAAGTTTCGTTAAGGTTTTCGTCTTTATCAGCTCCGGCGTTAACATTAACAAATAACTCTGACGGCAGAATAAAAAAGCCCTTTTCTTCTACTAATCCCTTACGGGCTTCTTCTGCTTCTGCGTCTCCCATTTTGGCATAATCAAAATCTTTGTTTCCGGCTTCCCATTCGCCGGTATTGATATAGTTTGTGAGATTCTCGGAGATGTAACGATAAAACATCGTACCCAGTACATAGTTTTTAAAGTCCCAGCCATCTACGGCTCCCCGCAGTTCATCGGCGATTGCCCATATTGTACGATGTACTTCATCACGTTCCTGTTCTTTTTTTGTATCAATCATCGTGTATTTTCTCCTTTTTTGCGGGGATGTATTTATAAAACAAGTGCTCCCGCACACCTCTCACATACTCAGTATATCATAATATATGTATGTTTTCAGGTGCCGCAAAGCGTACTCACGCGCTTTTATGTGCCGCGCGATATAATGTGCCGCGCATAAAAAAAATAGACTTTCTTTTATTCATTTTTAATCTTTTTTTGATCCGTTTTTAAATTATCTTTTAATCAAAAAAAGATTAAAAACGGCCTGATATTACACTATCTTTGGATTAAAAATAATTTAAAAACAGTCTAAAGATACACTAATATTGGATCAAAAATAAATTAAAAATAGAGTGCTTTACAGTATTGCGCTCAAGCGTACAGGAGATGTTCCGGCGGTTATAATGTATACAGGCGGAATCAGCCGGGCATAAAAAAAGCAGATTTCCATACACGGAAATCTGCTGTACTCTACGGTTCCTACGGGAATCGAACCCGTCTTCCAAGATTGAGAATCTTGTGTCCTAGCCGATAGACGAAGGAACCAGCGGCGTAATCTAAAAAGGCTGATCCGGAACCCGAACCAGCCTTTGTTCCCCAAGGAGGATTCGAACCCCCACAAGCAGAACCAGAATCTGCGGTGCTACCATTACACAATCGGGGAATGTGTTACGGTCACTACCATACCAGAAACCGCTCTAAGTGTCAATACCCAAAAACGCTTTTTCAGCATTTTCTTTTTATACACACTCCGCGCGGCGCTCCGGTATGATACGTCACTTGTTTTCCAGAATCGTTATCTCTACACGTCTGTTCTGCGCGCGCCCTTCATTTGTGCTGTTGTCGCCTATCGGACGGGTGCCGCCGTATCCGGTGCACATCATGCGTTCGGCATCTATGCCCCGCGCGGCAAGCTCACGGGCTATCGCGCGCGCTCGTTCCACAGAAAGCTGCTGTTCGCCGGACGGCTTTCCGACAGCGGCGGTATGGCCTTCGATAAGAAACTGCGCGTTTCCCGCCATCTTAAGCACACGGGCAATATCATCAAGGCGCCCCCGCTCCTGAGGCAGAATCTGGTCGCTGTCCGGCTGAAAACGGATATTCTGCACAGACAGCCGCAGACCGGCGTCTGTTTCTTCTACCACTATATCATTTTTTGGTTTATCAGATGACTGTCCGCCGCTGTCAGCGGCAAGCGCTGATTCAAGCGACTTTCTGTCGGTAAATCCTCCCGGCGCTGTCTCTCTCTCGCCGGCATCGGTATAACCGCCGGGCGCGCTCTCTCCGGCAGCGTCGGAGATTCCCATGCCTTCAGGTTTTGATTCGCCTTTTGTTTCTTTTATCGTCGCGATTTTTTGCAGCGCCGGCATAATAGCTCCCCTGTTTATCGCCGGAGGGAATTCCGTAAAGAACAGAGCCGACCCCTTAAAGGCGACTGTCTGCCCGTCGCTGTACACAAACGTCTCATCCAGCATATCACGGATAACAATCGTCTCGCCTGTTTCTTTTCGCACCATGATATCGGCATCATGCGTGCCCATAGCACGGCTCAAGTCCGGATCTCCGGCAGGGTCATAAGAACCGCCAACCACATTTCCGTACCGTGTCGCCCACTTCGCTTTGATATGGTATACCCGCTCGCCTTTATATTCTTCTTCTCCCACATACCGGTACTCAATCAGAATCGGGATACGGGTAAACTGTCCTGTCCCGCGCGGGTCAACGCAGCGTTCCGCTTTTCCTGTCCATGAATCGCCCTCCTGTACCGGCTTATCCGGAAAAGAAGGAAAACTGCGGTATTCCGGATACTGGCTGTCTGAGCTGACAGTCATCACGCCGGATTCGTCAATGGTAAACGAGACCGGAACAACGGCGTCTATGCCTTTCGCTGTCTTTTTGCCGCCTGATTTAGTCTGTTCAAGAACAAAAAAATTACCGCTGTAAGAACTGCCGCCCCCAGAACTGTGCTCCGGTGAGATAAACGCCCGTGTCTCACGGGAGAGCAGACCGGTATACCGTCCGCTGTCATACCGGCGGATATCGGTGCGCTCAATAAGCGTATATGAACGGTCTCCTGAATAAGTGATAGAAACACGTTTTTCTTCTGCCGGAGCGGCCGCAGCAAGGACAGCTCCCGCCATGATACATACTGCTGTTCTGATATATTCTCTCATACCGCTATTATCGGAACATTCACAGCGGATACACATAGACACACAGGATAAACTCTTTGCAGTAAAAAAAACATCATGGTATGATACAGCCGCAAAGGAGTATCGCATATCATGGATAATTTTGTTTTTTACAGTCCCACCCGCTTTATATTCGGCAGGGATACAGAAGCTGATACCGGCTCATACATTAAACAGGCAGGCGGCACACGGGTGCTTATTCATTACGGCGGAGGCTCTGCGGAACGCAGCGGACTGCTCAGCCGTCTGCGAAGCAGTATCGCCGCTCAGGGATTGTTTTTTACGGAACTGGGAGGCGTTCAGCCAAATCCCCGCAGCTCGCTTGTATATAAGGGAATAGAGCTGTGCCGCAGAGAACATATAGATTTTATTCTGGCTGCCGGCGGCGGAAGCACTATCGACTCGGCAAAAGCTATCGCCATGGGCACGCCGTATGACGGTGATTTCTGGGATTTTTTTACCGGCAAAGCGGCGCTGACACAGGCGCTCCCTGTCGGCGCGGTGCTTACTATCGCCGCCGCCGGAAGCGAAGGCTCCGAAAGATGCGTTATCACGAACGAAAACGGTATGGTTAAACGGGGAGCAGGCGGAGAAGCCATCAGGCCAAGATTTGCCGTGATGAACCCAGAACTTACTTTTACACTCCCCGCGTATCAGACAGCCTCAGGCGCCGTTGATATCATGGCGCATGTGATGGAACGGTATTTTTCAAACACAGAAGAAACTGAAATCACTGACCGCCTCTGCGAAGCGGTGATGCAGACAGTCGTCACTCAGCTGCCCAAAGTACTGCGCGATCCGTTCGATTACGGCGCGCGCGCCAATCTCATGTGGGCAGGCATGATGGCGCATAACAACAGCTGCGGTGTCGGACGTGTACAGGACTGGGCAAGTCATCATCTGGAACATGAACTGTCAGCCCGCTATGACTGCGCTCACGGCGCCGGTCTCGCCGTTATTTTTCCGGCATGGATGGAATATGTTCTGGAACATCACAGCCCCGCCCGTCTCGCTCAGTTCGCCGTGCGGGTGTTCGGCTGTCACATGGATTTTGATAACCCAAAAGAAACTGCGCGCGCCGGTATACGGGCGCTGCGCGCTTTCTGGAAAGAAGCGGGTATGCCGCTTTCATTTGAAGAGCTTGGCGCGGATGAACATGATATTCCCGCGCTGCTGGACACACTTGGCGTCAGTCAGCATGACGAAGGCAATTTTGTCCGCCTGAACCGTGACGCCTGTGAGGCAATTTACCGTCTTGCCTGCAAAAAACAGTAACAGAAAGTTTCTACATTCTGTTGCGCAGCCCGCGCTTAAAAGCGGGCACACGGGCGCTCGCGGTAACATCCCAGCCGCTGCGGTCTCCCCGTTTCAGGAACTGATAACCGACACCCGCAATCATCGCGCCGTTGTCCGTACACAGCTTGAGCGGCGGAAATATGCAGCGCAGCTCACTATGTTCCGCGAGCATTGCCCGCAATCGGGAATTTGCCGCGACACCGCCGCCGGCGACGACTGTTGTAAGTCCGGTATCCTCAACAGCGCGCAGCAGCCTGCTTATCAGAATACGCACTGCCGTCTCCTGAAACGCCGCCGCGATATTTTCTGGTGTTTTTTCAAAAGCCGGATCCCAAAACTGATCAATCTGATTAATCGCGGCTGTCTTGAGACCGGAATATGAAACATCATATCGGTGCTCGCCCTTATGCAGGGACGGAATTGGAAAGTGCGCCGCGTTTGGATTGCCTTCTTTCGCAAGTTTATCGATAATCACGCCGCCGGGATATCCAAAGCCATAAAATTTTGCCACTTTATCAAAGGCTTCGCCGACAGCGTCGTCGATTGTCGTCCCCAGGACTTCGATATCGTCAAAATCAGCAACTTTGCATATGATGCTGTGTCCGCCTGAGACAAGCAGCCCGATATAGGGATAGGCGATATCTTCGGCAAGATGCGCCGCGTACAGATGGCCGAGCATATGATTTACCGCGATAAACGGTTTCTGCAATGACCATGCCAGTGTTTTGCCAAACGTAAGTCCTACTAAAAGCGATCCCATCAGCCCCGGACGGTTTGTCGCGGCGACAGCGTCTATATCCTGAGCGGTAAGCCCCGCGTCATCAAGCGCTTTTTTTACGACCGGCAAAATCCATTCAATATGCTTTCTGCTCGCGATTTCGGGTACTACCCCGCTGAACTCACGGTGAAACGGGATCTGAGTCGCGATCACATTACTCAATATTGTCCGTCCGTCTTCTACTACGGCGGCGGCTGTCTCGTCACATGATGATTCTATACCCAATACTTTCATACACCGAAGTCCTTTATTTTATATTTACATCTATATACAGCTCAGAGGGTTTTACAAACCGGTATCCTGCCGCGTTCAGCGCCGGATAGAGCTCGTTAAGCAGGTCAGGCAGCCCGGAAGACCAGACATGCCCTATCATAATAGCATATCCGCTGCGGTTAGCAACAGAAAGCCCGCGCATAAATTCTTTTAAAATATCCTCTTTTGCCTGTGTATTGTCAAGAAAGACATCCCGCTCAAGCACTTTCATGTTCCGTTCCGCCGCAGCCTGTCTGACAACGCTTGAGGCGGTTGTCCGTGAATCAAGAAAAAAAATCTCTTTCTGTCCGCACACATCAAGCACCGCCCCGCACAGCGGCAAAATCTCCGTTATCAGAGACCCTTCGTGATTATTTATGCCTGCGACAGGCCAGACTTCCGCCAGGTTTCTGCGCACTGTTTCAGCCGCTTCTGCAACCTGCATTTCAGGCATTATCGCGCCGGGACCGGGGTTTACAGCAAGATTCTGCGCCTGCATGGGCTGATGCAGCAGTACTTCGTTGCCGCTCTCCCGCACCGCCTGCGCCACTGCCGCTGAGTCAGGAAGACCGGGCAGAACAGCGACAGTCACCGGAAACGGCAGCTGAATAAACGGCAAAACCTGCTCAAGACGCTGCCCGCCATCATCAAATATAATACAGAGCGCCGCTCCGTTAACCGCCTGAGGAATACCTCCGTCATCAGTTTTTGCGGCAGACTCATCACTGATATACGGATCATGCGGATCTATCGTAATTACGTCCGGAGGGAACGCAGCTTCGCTCTCATCCGAATCTGACTGATTATCCTGTGTTATCCCGGATTGCGTATCAAGCGAATCTGATGAAACCGGCGTATCATCAGATACACCAGAATCAGACCGGGAAACGGGCTCCATAAGCAATATAAAAAAGAACGCAAATATACAAAAAGCCGCCGCAGCGGCAAAAATAAGAACAACAGTGCCAGATAGTTTTTTTTTCTTTTGGCTCATAAATTAAGGAAACAACAGCAGATTGCTCACAATACAGAGTCAACAAGCTGTTTGAACAACGGATCCTGTTCTACGACAGAATAATCAATGTTCTGCGCAATAGAAAAAATGCCGTCATGTTCAACAATAGCATCTGCATGAGTCTTTCTTATACGGCAAAGACGTTCAATAAAAGGAAGTTCCACAAGCAGTTTATACCCAATATCGCCGTTTGAAAACCCATAAAACAAAGAAATGCCTCCATTACTTACCGGTTCCGCTTCCGCAGATTTTTTATCCGCACTGGAATAATCAGGAGCAGACGCCGTAAAATCTTCTAATGTATCGGCAGATAGATGAGAAACATAAGATACCGGATCGCCAAAACACAGTTCTTCTGTTAAATCCTGACTACTGCTGATATTGGAGGCTTGTTCCGTCACTGCTTTAGGCTCTTCAGTGTCATCGACTGCTTCAAGTTCCTCAAGTTCTTCAGCATCATCGACCGCTTCAAGCTCCTCAAGTTCTTCATCGTCATCAACTGCTTCAAACTCATCAAGCTCTTCAATATACGGTTCCATCTCAATATCCGCAGAAGAACGCGCTGTATTCTCAGGCTCCTCTGAAATAATTTTTTCGACCAGTTTCTGCAGTTTGTCAGCCGGAATCTGAACCTGTTCATGAGCAGATAATACGCGCAGTATTTCTTCAAAACTTTTATCAAGCAGTTCATCAGCTATTTTAGACTGTTCAGCTGTTAACCGGCCAAAACTTTTCCGCAATGTAGAAATCACTTCACAGCGCCGTGCTTTCAGCTCTCCGCATACTGACTGCCAGTCAGCGGCCTCTTTTTGAGACACACAATCCGCAATAAAGCTTACTTCAAAACGTTTAATATGGTCACGGATAACAAGCAGTTTGTCACGGCGCAGTGTAGAAATAAGAAAAAACAGCAAAAATAAAGTGATAAAAACACTCAGCACACACACAAATCTCAGTCCGGCCGGAATAAGAAATAATGACTCAGGATGCAGCCACCCAATACAGCCCCAGTCACTCGCTGAAGAAAACAGCATCCACACACTTTCCTGCGATACACCAATACGCTCGCTATAAAAAATATGCTGCCGCCATCTTTCGACCGCAGCCGACACAAATGATTCATTATTCAGTACTGGCACTCCAAACAGAAAACCAAAGCTGACACCATGACCGTCTTTCTGCGGCACAGATACAAGAACATAATGCTCAGCGATGCTGATAAGGCCCTGTCTCACAGCAAATCTGAAAAAACCTCTCGCATCCAGTATAAACAGAGCAGTACCGCGGAATGCCTCCATTGTATCATACACAGGGAATGCGAAAATAAGATAGTCGCGCTTTGTATCGGCGATAACACGCATACCGCCTCCGCGGCGCACAGCTACTAAGCCAAAAAAAGTCGCGTCCAATTCTCCATAATTTTTATAAACTACTGATGTTCCAGAAGAAGTGCGTATATCACTTTTAAAAGAACTGAAATGGATACGTCTGCCATCCTCACTTACAATGCGTACACCCCGAAAACCATCTGTCTCACTCAGCAGCGCCTGGACAAGTTGTTCACGGCTGGCAATATCAGAAGCAGTCTGTTCCCGCGCAAAAACAGATATAACAGCCGGCGAAGCAAGAAAAGACTGGAAACGCTCTGTTACAGTCTCTATATATTTATCAAGCTGAACTGAAATCTTCTCAACTCTGTTTTCTACCCCCTGCATTACTGCCGGCTGGTAAAAACGAAGTTCAATAAATGAAAAAAGCTGCGAATATGCCGCAATCGCAAACAAACATGTTGCGCACACCGCACAGAGCAAGCTCACAGATATTTTCTGCCCAGTTGTCACATATCCTCCGCATATCTCACTATATTACTAATCTCTGTTTTCTCTGTCTTGCTGCGTTATAATAACATAGAGGCAGAAAAAAAAATAGATAGTTTGCGATGTTATTACCTCTATTAACCGGCTATGTGTACGTGTACTGGACACAATCTGTACGGCATGATACAAGAACAATATGATTCCTATTCAGACACAGGAACAGCCGCCTGCGGCGCTGCTTGTGTACGCACCTGGAACTGACGGCAATGAACTGCAGGGACTTACAGACACACTCGGCATAACACATGCCGCAAGTATACATCTTACCACACATCCCGCAGGAGCACAGTACGGACTTGGCACAGGAAAAGCCGCCGAAATCGTACAGACAGCTCAAGATGCTGGCGCTGACTGTATTATTTTTGATTTTCCGCTCACTCCGACACATCAGCGCAACTGGGAACGGCTCGCAGGTATTCCGGTCTTTGATCGGCACGAAGTTATTCTGCGTATTTTTGCCGGCAGAGCGCAAACAAAAGAAGCCGTATTGCAAGTAGAACTGGCAAAACTCTCATATTCGCTGCCACGCCTCGCACATATGTACGGCGACATGGCCCGTCAGCGCGGCGGAAATTACGGTTCAAAAGGAAGCGGTGAAACACAGCTTGAACTTGACCGCCGGTCAGTAAAAGAACGTATCGCACAGGTACGTAAAGAACTCGCTCAGGTAGAAAAAGATCGTCTCACCCAGCGGAAAAAACGAAACCGTATTCCCCTCGCCTCCTGTGCACTTGTTGGATACACTAATGCGGGTAAATCAAGTCTTTTGAACGCGCTTACCGGCTCATCAGTACTGGCAGAAGATAAATTATTCGCGACGCTCGACCCGTCTACACGCAGATTACATCTTGGAAACGGCGGCGGCATTCTTCTTACTGATACAGTCGGGTTTATTCATAATCTGCCTCATACCCTAATAGAGGCATTTAAGTCAACTCTTGAAGAAGCGTGCACCGCAGATCTTTTGCTTGTTGTACTGGACAGCAGTGATCCTGCCGCTGATAAACAATATCAGACTGTTATTTCTGTACTGGATGAAATCGGGGCTCTCAGTCAGGAACGGATACTGGTGTTTAATAAAATAGATTGTCTGGAACACGCAGCGATACCGGCAATCACGACACATGGCGAACAGCAAATCAGTGTCAGCGCAAAAACCGGCAGCGGGCTTGCCGCACTCACAGAAGCTATTTGCGCGCGGGTGTTTGGCCCCATACGAACCATCTCTCTGCCGCTCAGTTCAAACGCGCTTATCACAGAGATCAGACGAACAGGTATTATCTATCAGCAGGAATGGGCTAGTGATTCTGTGCAGCTCACAGCACGAGTACCCAGTCAGATACTTGCTCAGATAAAATCCTATCTGGTACACTGACGCATGAAATTTTCTTTAAACGCCTTTCTCACTGGCTGCTGTATCGTAATTCTGCTTATTATTATTGGAGGCACGGCAGTTTTTTTTACTTCCGGGGCAAACAGGCGGCACAGCGGATACCAATACAGCAGTGTACCGCAGGAATTCAGGCTGCCGCCGCAGGCAGAAAATGGCAGCGGTTATGTTGAACTGGGCAATATACGCGCGATAACGCTGCCTGAACAGAATGCGGATAACACTATTACACAGGGTATACCTCTTGTGGTAAATCCGTGGCTTTCATATCAGGCGCAGGATACGGAACTGTATGAAGAAATAATAACAAAGAAACGTCCGATTGCGGCAGCTGTTGCCGGATATTTTTCTTCGCTTACTTATGATGAATTCCGTTCACTTAGTGAACAGCAGATAAAACAGGAATTACTGGCTCGCATCAATCAAACCTTAGTACTCGGCAGTATTGATGCAATATACTTTGATACGCTTATTTTTTTTGAATAATGCAACCTTTCATTCCGTATCGTGTCTAATGTAACAGGACACGAAACATTATGGAGCATTTTATGAACACAACAGCGGCTTCGCCTGCGGCTCAGGTTATCCTGGCGATTATTCCAATAGTCGGCATTGTTATCGGAGGTATTATTGTTTTCTTCTACCTTTTGTGGCGCCACCGTGAAATAACCTTACAGATAAAAACAGGCTGTTATATGCCGCAGCGCCTTAATCTCAAGCTTTACGCGCTGCTTACCGGTCTGCTGCTTACAGGTATCGGTACTGTTCTAACAGCACTGTTCATTCTGCTCAATGGTGTTTCTTATACAGTGCTCGGCGGCCTTGTTCCGCTTGCTCTTGGTATCTGTCTGCTCATTTTCTACCGCGTCTATCCGGAAGAAGACGGTGCAGATACCTAAATTTACTAAACGGAAAGGAAAAAAAGAAACTGCTGAATACGATCATACAGAACTGCTTATACAGCAGGCGCGGCAGGGAGACTCACAAGCTTTTGCGGAACTTGTTCGTTTATACAGCGGACGGGTACTCGCAATGGGCAGGAGTTTTTTTAAAAACGAGAGTGACACAGAAGATTTTGTTCAGGACGTTTTTCTGAAAATATACACAAACCTGCACACGTTTCGGGGAGATGCCGCGTTTTCTACCTGGCTGACCAGAATTGCCTATACCACAGCAATAAATTCGGTAAAACGCCGCAGACAGTACGAACCTATATCAGACGAGTCATTGCTCCCTGATACCCGTATGCTCCCTGAAGAACATCAGATGCGTAAAATAACAGCGCTTGCCGTCAGAGAGGCAATAACAGAATTGCCGGAACGGTACGCTATATGTCTTGATATGTATTTTTTTTATGATCTGGCATATCACGAAATCAGCGAGATAACTGAGCTGCCGATTAATACAGTCAAATCCCATATTTTCCGTGCAAAAAAAATCCTGCGGGATAAACTTGCTGAATTATATGGGCCTTCCAGTATATAACATAGGAGAATTGCAGATGAGTACAGACGTATGCACAAAAGTCATGAATACATTTTTTGCGCTTGATAAAAATGAGAGACTGCCGCTGTGGGCAACGGCGCATCTGTTAGTATGCAGAAAATGCAGAACGCAGGTACGTCTGTGCACTCTTGCAGAACAAGTCTGCGCTGATTCACTCAAGCAGCCGCTGCCACAAGGCCATGATCTCGTACAGGGAATATTATACCGCATCGAGCACAGTCAGGAACTTAAGGATATACAGCCTATTACTATGCGTAAATGGATTTTCTCAGGCATCGCAATGATAGCGGCAATGCTCGCGTTTGGCTTAAGCACAACAGCAGATACAGATCCAAGACTGCTCATCGCTTTTTATCTGTTGTTTGGCGGAATCGTTACTGTATACTGTGCGCTTTTTATCGGCAGTAATTTAGATTTCTTTGTAAAAAAAATCGAGACGCTGAAGCCTTCGTTCAGCGCATAAGAATCAGCAATAATATTTATGCTGTATATAAAAAAGCCCTGTTCGTTTACACAAAACAGGGCTTTTACAGCTTATTAACTTAGTTCCACAAATTTATTGGATTCACCGTTTTCCAGTTCTTAAAGACGGTAAAATGCAAATGCGGTCCGGTACTCATACCCGTGCTGCCAACTTTGCCAAGCACAGTCTCAGTTGTCACATACTGTCCCTCTTTTACAAGTATTTGACTCATGTGTGCATACAAAGTCACATATCCTGAGTGATGCCGCACCTGAACACAGTTTCCATACACATTATCATATTTCGCTGATATTACTGTACCGGCAAGCGCGGCATATATCGGCGCTCCCTGATACGTCGCCATATCAATTCCGCTGTGAAAAGACCGGACACCGGTGAACGGACTCGCCCGCCAACCGTAGTATGAAGAATAATAATATTTTACCCGCAGCGGCTTTATAAACAAATCGCCGTTAATCTCCTGCCTTGTAACCCAATCAAGTTCTGCATCAGGAACAAAAAGGGTTGTTCCTGCAGAAAGCGGCTCAGTCAAAGATATATGATTTACCGCAGAACATTTATCAGCAGAAACTTCATATTTTTCTGCAATTGTCTCAATAGTTTCTTCGCCATCCCTGACCGTATACAAAATACCCGGCATTGACGGAAGTTTTAAATATTGCCCTATCTGGATAAGACGAGACTGTTTTATATTGTTTACACTGATGATCGTATCCTGTGTGAGGCCATATTGTTCAGCAATAGCACCAATCATATCACCCTGCTTAACTCTATAGGAATGATAAGACAGTGTAGGATATTCAACATCAGGCTCTTCAAGATTTTCCGGTACCTGAAGCGGAATTTCTTCCGCATACAGCGGCATAGAAGGAAGCTCAACACCGCCCTGTGCCGCTGGATTGACAATCACGGTCTGTTTTTCATTTGAACATGACATCAGACACAATATACTGCAGCTGCATACAGTCACTGCAGAGCGAATAAAATGCCTCCACAATACAGGCCTTTTAATCATAGATAGTACCCCTATGTAATACAGTATGCCGTCTCTGAATATCAGCATACTGCCAATCGTTATTTTTTTCCGATTCCGATCAGGTATGTCTCAAATGACCCTGACCGGCAGGCTTCAGGTTTAAAACCTTTTGCCGATGTAAAAACAGACCTCATCGTCTTTAGAAACGATTGCTGATCGCCGCCCTGAAAAATTTTCACAGCAAAATTACCGCCCGGAGAAAGCATGGTCTGTGCATAATAAATCGCCAGCTCAACAAGTCCGCTTGAACGGGCTGTATCAATCACGCGGTTTCCTGTTGTCGGCGGCGCGGCATCGCACACAACAAGATCATAAGGACCAGCAGCTAACGCCTGTTCTCGAATTGAACTGTCATATAGATCGCCCTGAATAAAGAGCAGATTATCACCTTTCACACTTTTCGCAAGAGGTTTAAGATCTATCGCCGTAACATGCCCGGCACCATTAAGTGTCCGCAACAAAAACACCGTCCAGCTGCCTGGAGCAGCCCCTAAATCAAGAACACGGCTGTTCTTCCGTATCATACCAAATTTTGCATCAATTTCCTGCAGTTTATATACTGAACGGGCAGGATACCCTTCTGAGAAAGCTTTGCGCGACCAGTAGTCAGGTTTTTCATATTCACTGCTTGATGCCATTATCTATTACCAACAAATAACCATATAAATTTTCGGCACACCCTGCAATATTCACCAGCTATACAATTTTTACTGCTCAAAAAAGCAGTGTTCATATCATGAAGTATCTGGTATACTATGCCTATGCAAACAGATTATACTGAAAAGCTAAAAAAAATAGAATCATATTTGGAACATTTTCTGCCGCAAATGCCGGATATCTCATGGCAGGAACAGTGTTTTCTGTTGCAAAAGAGTTTGCCATCGCAGTCTTTTGCAGGATTAATCCCCCCGTGTACTGATCTAATCAGCCGCGGAGGCAAACGATGGAGACCGCTGCTTCTGGTACTGTGCGCCGAAGCCGGCGCAGTACAAACAGGCCGGACACTGACTGAGCAGGTTTATGCACTTACTCCTCTGGTGGAATTTGCACATACAGCAAGTCTTATCCATGATGATATAGAAGACGCCGCCGATAAAAGACGCGGCGAGCCTGCAATACATATTCGCTACGGTATAGATACAGCACTTAATGCGGGTTCATGGTTATATTTTCAGGCCCCTTTTTGTATAGAAACCGCACAATTGTCCCCTGACTTAAAATTAGCCCTCTATACTCTATATACAGCACAAATCAGAAGGCTTCACCTGGGACAGGCGCTTGATATCGAATGGCATAAAAACAACGACAAGTTGCCCACAGTTGATGAGTATACTACAATGGTCACACTCAAAACGGGTACACTGTCAGCTCTCGCAGCCGGAATAGGTACACTTGTAGGAAGTGCAAGCAAAGATATGGCAGAACGGGCGAGTCAAGCGGCAGCAGATATCGGTGTCGCTTTTCAAATTCTCGATGATATTATTAATCTCACCACAGGCAATCCCGGTAAAAAACGGGGAGATGATATTGTTGAGGGCAAGAAGAGTCTGCCGCTCCTCTTGCACATCCAGTCGCATCCTGAACATATGCAACAGATAATGGCGTATTTACAAAATGCACGCAGCGAGGGAATATGTTCCCCTTCTGTTGAGCACTGTATTTCTCTTATCACCTCAGGCAGCGCTCTGACCGAGGCAAAACAACGCGCACAGACTATGATTAAGCACGCCTGTAATGAGTTTGCATGTCTCTTTCCGGCCGCAGGGGAACAAATCCGTTCGATTACTGATTTATTCGAAGCCATGATTCCGCAGTAATAAAAAAACATACCAAGAGAGTTTTTTATGCAGGAAAATTCTGAATCCTTAAACGCACAGGCTATAGATTTAGCATCCCAGGGAGATTATCCGGAAGCCATAGCCTGTTTTAAAAAAGCTATCATCCTTGATAAGGATAATTATCTGCTGTGGTATAATCTCGGTATTACATATCGGGATGCCGGAGATACTGATCATGCGCAATTCGCCCTAAAACAGGCATATGAACTCAATGATGAAGATGAAGAAGTAATTGAAACATTGGCAAATCTGTATATCACACTGGGTGAACCGGATGAGGCAATGAAATATTGCAGCGCGGGTCTTGAAATCAATAGTTTAAACCCGCATATCTGGAATTCAACAGGTGTACTGCTGTTCAGCCAGGGAGAATATCAGGATGCCAGTGAAGCATTTGAACATGCAGTAACACTTGATCCACATTACTATGACGCGCTGTATAATCTCCGTGATACCTATGAACAGCTTGGAAATACAGCAGGGGTTGAAGAATGCCGTAACAAAATGAAGGACCTGCCTGCAGAGGGAGGAAACTATTATGCGTGAATTCGCTTGTATAGTAGAAACTGAGCACGGTATTTGGGTAGAACCGCTTATCACAGACAGCTGTATTGGATGCACCAACTCATCATGTGCAAAACGAGGTAAGGCATTCATCGTTTCAAACCCTCAGAATATTCCCGTACAAAACGGAGATATTGTCCGTATCACTGCATCGGCACGCAATCAGGCAATACAGGCCATCGCTGCCCTATTTTTTCCACTATGCGCTGCGGTGGGCGGTTATCAAATTGCAGGAATTATTGCAGCACACATCGGAATAGCAGTTCATGATGGGATACAGGCAGCAGGAGTTCTCATAGGACTCTTTAGTGCCTCAGCAATTGTCTATTGGTTAAACAGAAGTAAACTGAATTTCTCAAAGCCAGAAATAGCGGAGATCATAAAAAAAAGAGCCAGACAATAGCCTGAACCATATTCTCAACAATAAACACGAGAATATGCCCTCAGACTACCCGCTCTTAATTTTTAAAGAACAACTACTGTTCTATTCAAACTGTTTAGCGACTTCGCTGATAGCATTAGCCATTTGGGAAAGCGATACTTGACGTTCGACTCCGCCCAGCTCATATGCAACTTTTGGCATACCGTATACTATAGAAGATTCTTCATCTTGCCCAAGTGTATGAGCACCTTGCTTACGCATCTGTGCCAAACCAGCAGCACCATCACGCCCCATACCAGTCATAATAACACCAAGGGCGCGGTTTTCGTAAATTTTTGCAATGGATTCAAACAATACATCAACTGATGGACGGTGTCCATTGCATGGATCAGCACTGGAGAGACGGGCAATACTGGCAAGCGATTTATGCTCAACATACAGATGATAATTTCCTGGAGCAATGAGAACTCGACCGCTTTTCAGTAAATCACCATCCTGCGCCTCTTTTACCTCAAGCGGACAAATAGAATCAAGACTGCGGGCAAATTCAGCAGTAAAACCAGCAGGCATATGTTGAACAACCAGAATAGGCTGTTTTAGATCAGGCGAAATATTTTTAAACACCTCTCGCAGCGCATTAGGACCACCCGTAGAAATACCAAGAGCAATCACTTCTATTTTGCCGCCCTCTCTCAAGGGGGTAATTTTAACAGGCGCAGATCGATCAGTAGAAGTAGAAAATTGCGGCTTTATTCGAATCGGAGTCTCAGTTTTTACCGCATTCTGCCCCGAACGGGACATACCGCCATCTTTTGGCGCGGCAGCAGCGGCTTCTTCGGCTTTTTTACGAAGTGCTGCAAGATTGAGATCCTGTCTGACAAACGGAATCTTTTTTCCTTGACGGCGCGCGTATTGGCCACCGTAGGAAAACAACATTTCTATCAATCGGGACGCAACAGAATTCAGATCACCAGTGCTTTTCGCCGCAGGCTTTGTAATAAAATCACTGGCCCCTAAATTCAAACATTCCATCGTTATGGCAGCGCCTTCAGTAGTCAAACTTGACATCATAATAACAGGAATGTTAATGCCACGTTTGCGCCGTTCTTTCAAAAATTCGATACCGGTCATAACCGGCATTTCAATATCAAGCACAATAACATCAGGCTGACATTGAGGTATTTTTTCAAGACCAAAAGCACCGTTCATCGCTTTACCGACAACAGTAAGGCCTTCCACTTCAGAGATAATACGGGAAATAAGATTCCGCATCAGCGCAGAATCATCAATAATCAGAACAGAAATCTCATCCATGTAACTACCTGCTACTTAACGTTTTTTTGATACAGACATGCCCAGTCTGTTTTAAGGAATTCAAATTTTGTGTTCATTCCAAACAGAGACTCTGAATGCCCGATAAACAGGTAGGACATAGGAGACATATCCTCCCAAAAATGATCAATAACAGTTTTTTGTGCTGCATCATCAAAATAAATCAGAACATTACGGCAGAATATAACATCCAGATTGCGCACACCAGAATCAAATTTTAGATTGTGATAGTCAAATTTAATTTTCTTCATCAAAACATCAGAAACCTGGTATCCGCTGTCTTTTTTTGTAAAAAAACGTTTAAGATATTTATCTGGTATACCGGTAATTCTGCTTTCTGGATAAAAACCTGACTGTCCAACCATCAGAGATTTAAGCGAAATATCAGATGCCACAATCTGGTATGTATATGGAGGAGGTAGAATATCTTCAAGCAGCATGGCAATCGTATACGGTTCTTCACCCGTTGAACAACCAGCACTCCAGATACGAATTTTTGTATCGAATTTCGATTTTTTCGCTTCTATAAGATGGGGAATTACATAATGCTCAAGTGCATCAAACTGCGGCTGATTTCTAAAAAAGCGCGTCAGGTTCGTGGTGACAGAGTCAAGGAGGAATTTCATTTCTTCCCGGCTCGACATAATCAGGCGGTAATATTCCTGCACAGAAGCGAGATTTTTTTCCCTTAGACGCTCCTTGAGACGGCTGTCCAGAATCGACCTATTTGTATCAGAAAAGGTAATACCGCTCTCGTCATAAATAACTTTGCTGAAAAGCTTAAAATCAGCATCTGTCAATAAATCTGCCATAACGATATTTTAGCAACATGGATTCAATATGTAAATACCTATTTTTCAAAGCTGTGGTTTAAAATATAATAATAAAACTAAAGGTATTATACGATGCAAGAAATACTTGATGAAACAGCAACAATAATAATATAAACAACAAAAATATATTCTGAAAAGTTTAGAACATAAATATAACAAATGTTAATATTATTTTATAAGGAAAACAAATCATGGATAATCGAATAGCAGATAGTATAAACATCCTCAGCAGATTCTGCGGCAAAAGAGATATTCAGGATCTTTCTGCTGCTGCCCTCCAGCGCACATACGGAATAACACAGGCCGATGTTATGGTTCTATTCGGAGGCAGTATCATATGCGGCGGAGATATTCTCGCATATGCGATAAAAAATAATATTGCAAAACACTACGTCATCGCAGGCGGTATCGGACATACCACGGAAACATTGCGCCAGACAGTTCATACCGCATATCCATCGATTGACACCAGTGATTTATCGGAAGCAGAAATATTCAACACCTATCTGAAGACGGTATACAACCTGCACGCTGATTATCTGGAGACACAATCTACTAATTGCGGTAATAATATTACCTATGTACTAGACTTGCTGAAAAAACATTCTATCTCATTTACAAGTATTATTTTGTGTCAGGATGCCACAATGCAACGCCGCATGGAGGCGGGGCTGCGTAAGTATATTTCTGATAATATTCTGATAATCAACTATGCCACATATGCAGCAGAAGTTTCTATGTGTAACAACAAACTGAATTATGTAACACCTATATCTGGTATGTGGGATATAAACAGATACATTACTCTGCTGACGGGAGAAATCCCCAGACTGACAGATAACAGTCAGGGCTATGGGCCATTGGGGAAAAATTTTATCGCGCATGTAGACATACCAGCTGATGTTCAGAATGCCTTTGAATATCTAAAAACAATATATGGAACAAATATCAGAGAAGCGAACCCGCGATATGCGTCACGAGAATAAAGCCGCACAGTAAAATACCGAGCGGCTTTTTCATCACAATTCACAGCCGTTTGTTTCAATTACCTTTTTATACCAGTATGCGGAATCTTTGGGGATTCTTTTCTGAGAAGCATAATCGATAAAGACTAAACCAAACCGTTCTGCATATCCGCTGTGCCATTCAAAATTATCAAGCAGAGACCAGTGGAAATATCCGCGGATATCGACACCATCCTCAACGGCACGTTTAAGACAATGCAAATACCGCTGTAGAAAATCAATACGATTAGGATCATGGACTTGTCCATCCATAGATATTGTATCATGACAGGCAAGACCATTTTCTGTTATTAATACAGGCTTTTTATACCGTTCATAGAGGAACTTGGGTCCCCAATACAGGCACTCCGGTGTGATAGGCCAGTTGAGGGCTGTTTTAGGCGCACCTTCATATCGGGCAACACGTTCAATCTGTCCGTTTTCTCCGGCACGAATCTGTACAGCGTTATAAATATTCTGACCAAAAAAATCTATTGGAGAACTGATCAAGTCCATATCATCTTTTGTTATTTTGGGCATCAGATTTCCATCTTCAACTCGTCTTCGTACAATATAATTGGACAGAGATTCTTTCATCTGCTGTTTAAAAACACGGCTAAGATAACACTCATTGACCAAAACTTGCGAGGCGATATACTGAAGTCCCAGTTCTGGGTTGTCTAAATTTTCATTAATCACTGCAATGGCCCGTTCTATTATCTGTTTTCCCGCTTTTGGCCGTATACGTTGATAATAATCACTTACAGAACATAACAATTCATATAAAATCAGATATAGCTTATCGATACAGTCGCACTCATCAAGCCTGCAAATATACTGCGGAAACAGCTCAATATTTGAAAAAGAAATTCCCCACGAAAGCAGTGCGCTCTCTGCTTTTTCAAGCAAATGGGCTGCCGCAATTTGACAAAACTGATGGGTATCACAACAACTTGTACCTATCGCAGATATATATCGCTGTAAAAACTGTTTGATTTTTGTCTGAAGATTGTTCTGCAACGCAAACACAAGATCATTCCAATCAAATTGATTATCAGGAATTCGGTTTATGATGGTCTCAAAATCACGAGATACAATACATACCGTATTAAAAGAAAAAGAACATAAAGTCCGTGGCCGTTGTGCTTCTTTGAATCCGTGATAAAAACTCTCAAACCCTGCCTGTACAAAACTGATACCAAGATATAAAGGACTTCCAATAGTATTTTCAACAAGAGATACAAATACTTTAGCCTGAGATAATACCTTGTGTTCATCAGGTTCAGCACAATAAATAATAATATCTCCGGAATGATGAAGAATCATACAGATACAGTTCCACAATGCGAGGATTTCTGCAATCTGTTCGTTCCCGGCAAGCAGTTCAGAGTCAACAGTGGTAAATAGCGTCTGCCGATGCAGGACGAGACAACAGATATGCTTTTTCAGTAAATCACCGCATCCCAACTGAGAAAGCTGTTGCATCGCATCTGATTCCACTATTGTTTTTTCAGCAAGCCGAAGGAATAGAATTTCTTTTAAAGCATCTGTTTTTTCTGCGAGCGACCGTTTCAGTGTACTGATATGTTCGCGTTCATACTGTTCTTCACAGATTTGTCTGCGCATTTTATTCAAAATTTCATCAAGCTCATCAAAGTTTATGGGCTTTAAGAGGAATTCCTCAACTCCAAGTTTTACTGCCTGCCGGGCATATTCAAAATCACGGAATCCAGTAATAATAATATATTTTGTTTGATATTGTTTGAAACGTTCTTTTGCAAGACTGACAAATTCAAGGCCATCCATCTGAGCCATATTAATATCAGTAAATACAATATCCGGTTCCATAGTCCGCATTAATTCTAGAGCTTCAATACCAGAAGAAACATCTCCTACAATTTCAAATCCTTTACCGTTCCAATCATATCCCTTAATCAGCAGAATTCTCTCAAGTTTTTCATCATCAACAAATAAAACAGATAGAGTCCTCACTGTTATCCCTCATCAAGTACTTTGACATGCACTGTTATTGAAGTTCCTAATCCAATTTCACTTTCTATGGTCAATGGTTTTTCAATTCCATAGTACAAACTTATCCGCTGCACAAGGCTATACATTCCAAACCCAGTCCGTTTTTCACCGATTTTGCCATCCATTATCATTTGAATGTGCTTTTCATCCATTCCAATTCCATCATCTCGAATTGTAAAATACATATCTTTATCATTTAAAACACCCTGTATCAGGATATTACCTATTCCAGCTCTTTCCTTTATTCCGTGATACACTGCATTTTCAACAAGCGGCTGTAATAACAGTTTCAGCATAAGCAGCGGTCTCATAGTATCAGGAATATCATAATGTACCTGAATACGATTGTCGTAGCGAATATTCAAGATTGTAATATAGTTTTTTATGCAATCTATTTCATCAGCAACTGTAACCAGATCTTTTCCGCTGTTTAGACTATTACGATAAAAACTGCCAAGTGATTGAAGCAATTTAAAACAATGTATATGATCTTCCATTAAACACAATGCACATGCCGCATCAAGTGTATTATACAAAAAATGAGGATCAAGTTGTGCGACAATAATATCGAGTTCATTTTTTGCAATAATTTTTTCCTCTATTTTGATTTTTTCAATTAAATCTTTGATAGAAAAAATCATATGATTATTTACCCTTTGCAGTGTTAGTATCTCATTATGCCCTTTTTCAGAAATTTGCATTGGCACAAAATTACCACGTTCAATTTCCTGCATATGTTCTTGCAGCCGAAGGAGCGGTGAAAACACATAATATTTCAGCAACAGAGAAATGATCCCCGTTATCAAAGTATTTACCAATACAAACACGCCAATTACAGCTACATATGTACTTTGGAGTTCTTCACGGGCGCGAATATTCAGAAGCCCAACAATATACCAATCTTGAATCCCCAGCGGCTTTTGAATACAAACTGCAGGACGTCCATTATATGAGATTGAACGGTACACAATATTATCTGTTTTCTGAATTATAGGTACGGCGTCTTCCATTTTTTGTTTCGGAGGTATGATGAAATTGCCGTTTGTATCTGCTATATAAAACACGTATGACGGATTCATATTAAAATTATATAACAAATTTTGAATAGTTCGTTCATCAATAATCAACATTAAGATTGCCAGTTCATCATAAGTACTCATATCAGGAATTGTTCTTATATAAGTAATATAATTCTGATCAGGGTATCCGGGAAAATTAATTACGCCATCACTTCGATGTGTAAAAAAACCATCACCTTGTGAAGTTTGCAACTGTATATACCAGTCGCTTTTTTTATCGCAGCAGTATCAATTACCAGATTATTTTGCCGGACTGATTTATATGAACTATAATAATTATTTATCAAGACAGCACCATAAATATATTTACTTGAAAGAATCATGCTTGCCAAACTGTTCTGAACTGTTTGCAGATCTTCGGCCTGAATTTCGCTGCGATCTATGTGTTTTAAAGTATTCTGAACAGCTGAGTCAAAATACACAATATTTGAAAATTGTGTAATATGATCCCATATCATATCAAGAATTGTCGCTTGAGCTGATACAAGTTGCTTACCAGCATCTCCAACATCTTTTTCCGTGTTTTGATAAAAGCAATAATAAATACTCGAAATACCAATACAAAACCCAAACAGCAGAATTAATACATTAAAAATAATAATTTTAATTCGAATTGGAATATTTTGTAGTTGAAGTGCATTCATATATATCTGTTATAACAGTTTTTGTCACTCCATTCCACCTTTGATTCTGTTGCTATAGTCTGAAAATTTCAGGCAGCGACAAGATTTTAAATGTTGTCCTCGTAAACATGAAAATTGTACAACCAACTGCTTATCAGTTTCTGTTAATTTTGAACCGATAGTATCAGTATGAAAAAAAAGCATCTGTGTTGTCTGCTGTTTGTGCTCGGTATCTGTCTATCATTACACAGTTTCGCAGGAAATCTACTTGAATATCAGTTTTCACTTGGTTCGGGTATTCCATTTTATACAGCCACAGCACAACAGACACGCAGCGATTATATGGCGGGTACAAAACAAAATCGTATTATATTGACTGCCGATACAAGCATCAGTTTGTTACTCAGTAAATATATTCGCTTTGCAGCAGGTGTTGTTACTACCCAAGATTATTTATTTACAGACGGGAAATATGCGAATTATATTGATTACGCTATTTATGGGGGCTTCAGAATATTTCCGCTTCTCAAAGGTTTTAATTTGGGCATTGATTATGCGATAGGCCAACGGACTGATTTTTTTGGTGGAGGAAATCGTACCTATCAAATACAAACACCATGGGGAAACGGTTTTAGACTCCTCTTGGAATATGACTTTCATAATGGGAGACAGGGACTTGCACCAGCGATTTGTGCAAATTGGCGACGAATGCCTCGAGGCACACAAGGTGCTGATCATTATTTGACTATCTCAATCAAACTATCTTATTTATAACTGGTAAATTCACAGAATATATATATGAAGATTTGTCCGATTTGTACAAACTGCGGTCTCTGTACTGATGCCGCAGCTGATATTGAAGTTGCAGGTATCATCAACACCACACAACCAACTAAAACATCATACTCCGGTTGCGGAATTATTGTTGATATAGGAACAACAACCGTATATGCGGCATGTTATGATTTGAGCACAGGGCAGATAATTTCACAGTCTGGAACAGTAAACAAGCAAACACAATATGCACCGGATGTTATCTCTCGTATCCAATATGCACAGTCGCAAATGGGAACTCAAGCACTGCACTATGCTGTTATATATAGTATTGATGAGGTCATTACCAAATGTAATATTCCAACACAACCAGACAAGGCTGTGATAACCGGAAATACTGTGATGCTGCATTTATTTGCAGGATACGGTACAACAGGAATGATGCAAGCCCCTTTTATACCTGAAAGTCTTTTTGGAATAGATTTGCCAGTTTCTTTGCTTAAAATACAAAAACAGAACATACATGATCTATTCCCTGATACGGTGTATATTCCCCCATGTCTATCGGCATTTGATGGAGCTGATATCCTATGTGCGGTGTTATCTGTTCTCACAGTACGTCAGCAGCAGAAAAATTTTTTACTTCTGGATATTGGCACAAATTGTGAAATAGCATTTTATGATTCAGAGAAAGAACAGGTTTTCTGTACAGCGGTAGCGGCAGGTCCTGCGTTTGAAGGCGGCGGAATGAACTGTGGTATGCCGGCTTTGCCAGGAGCAATTGCTGATGTTCGCTGTGAAAATGGAGATATTAAAATAAAAGTTATTGGTGGAACCTCTCCGCGTGGATTGTGCGGAACAGGGTTTGTTAGCGCCGTAGCTTCTTTTCTTGACGCAGAGTTAATATCACCACAAGGAATTATAAGAAAAGGCTGTCGAAAATATGCAGCACATCTGCGGTATACTAAAACGGGAGAGCTTTCTGTTATGCTCAATCGGACAATGCAAGGACAGCCATTATGCATAACACAAAAAGATATCAATAATCTTCAGACTGCTGCAGCAGCAGTAGCCGCAGGCATACAAACACTTCTTAAACACGCTAATCACCCTGACTTTCATGGAGACATATTTCTCTGTGGAGGATTCGGAACTCGATTACACCCAATTGATGCGCAGCGTATCGGTTTATTTACTAATGCAAAAAGTAATATTATTTCATGTGGAAATGAAGCAGCTTCTGGAGCAGCATTGCTTCTGCTGCGACCCGACCTGAAAAACAAAGCAGAACAACTAGCAGCAAACGCACAGACAATACAACTTGCACAGGATAAGTATTTTCAGACACAGTTTATAAACTGTATGACATTCCCAGAAAACAAAAAAAGCTGCCCGTAAAGGCAGCTTTCAATTATGACTTAACGAGCATATTCAATAATACGCGTTTCACGAATCATCGTCAGCTTTATACGTCCCGGATAACGCAAATCTGTCTCTATTTGTTTTGCAATATTCCGGGCAAGTTCCTTAACTTCACCATCGGATATTTTTTCATTATTTACTAGAATACGCAGTTCACGGCCAGCCTGAATCGCATATGCCTTTTCTACACCTGAGAATTTTTCTGCGATTGCTTCGAGATTCTCAAGGCGCTTTACATAGTTATCAATGGTCTCACGACGCGCCCCAGGACGAGCTGCAGAAATAGCATCCGCAATTTGCACAATAATAGCCTCAATACAATTCGGTTCTATATCATTATGATGTGAACCGACAGCATTTACCACACGGGGATCTTCACCCATTTTGCGGGCAATATCCATGCCAAGCTCTGCGTGATTCTGGTCAGAATCACTTTCTGCCCCTTTACCAATATCATGCAGTACCGCAGCACGCTTCGCGAGCTCTCTATTCGCACCTATTTCAGCAGCCAGCATACCCGCAATCAGTGCAACTTCTCGCGAGTGATTTAAAACATTCTGTCCGTAACTCGTCCTAAAATATAGTCTTCCAAGCGCACGAACTCCGTCTTGGCTCATATTATGAATACCAAGATCAAAAAGGACTTTTTCACCTTCTTCGTAAATCTTCTGCTGAATTTCACGGGTTACTTTCTGCACAACCTCTTCTATTCGAGCAGGATGTATTCGACCATCAGTAATAAGACGTTCAAGTGCAACTTTTGCAATTTCCTTACGCACAGGGTCAAAACAGGAAATAACAACCGCCTCAGGTGTATCATCTATAATAATATCTACACCAGACAATGTCTCTAATGTTCTGATATTACGACCTTCGCGTCCAATGATCCGCCCTTTCATCTCATCACTTGGTAGAGATACAGTGGCAACAGTGATATCACCAGTTGTTTCTGTTGCAATGCGTTGAATTGTTGCAATAAGAATATCACGGGCTTTTTTTTCAGATGCAAGTTGGGCTTCTTGTTCAATTTTATTTAGAAGAGCCTGTGCATCATGGCGTGCTTCATTCTCCAAATTCTGAATAATCAGTTTTTTTGCTTCTTCAGCTGTTAAACCTGAAATTCTTTCTAATTCCTGCCGATAACGTTCCTCTTCTCCAATAAGCAAAGCCTCTTTTTTAGCAATTTGTTCTTCTCTTGATACAAATTCCTGTTCCTGCTTATCTAAACTTTGTACACGTTTCTCAAGCGCTTCTTCTTTTAAAGACAACCGGCGCTCAAAACGCTGCAATTCACCACGACGCTCTCTGTTCTCCCGTTCCTGTTGGTTCCGTTCCCGAATGAGTTGATCTTTCGCTTCTAATAAAATTTCTTTTTTCTGTGCTTCTGCCTCTTTTATAGCGTCCTGTTTTACCCGTTCCGCTCTCTGTTCTGATGCAGATAGTTGAAATCTGGCATACAGCCAGCGAATAATCCATCCAAGAACAATTCCTACAAGAGGGAGACAAATCATCAACACAACATTCATTTGATGAGTCTCCTTATATTGTAAAGAAATGTTCGTTTGTAAAAAAATACCATAACGGGGCTATATTGTCAAACAGAAATATAACACCCCCCTATACCAAAATTGGAGTTATTATCCTTGTTTTCAACTAAATACAAAAAAACAGCTGTTCTTTCAAGAAACAGCTATCGTAAATTCCAATTGCAACAACATTACTAAAAATCTTTTTTCCATGCATCTATAAACTCCAGCATAAACTGCTGAACATCTGAAAACCATTTTTTTTGAAAATCAGCAGCTTTCTTGCCTATATATCGATAATGCCAACACTCCCATCGATACCCGGTTACATCTTCATATCCCTGAGGGAATGAAAGAGACCAACCAAACGATGCTGCATTCTCTGCAAGCCACTTTCCAGCCTTCGTATCAGCAAAATCATCGGTAATCGAACCAAAATCTATCACTGTACCAAGTTGATGCTGACTTGTTCCAGGACGCGCTGATTCACGATCAGCTGCAGCTTGTCCCATTTCACGTACATTTCTATTGTACACAATTGTCTGATAATCATAAGAGCGGTAGGTTGAACTAACAACTAATGTAATACCGTCTTTTTTTGCACTGACAGCCAACTCCCGTAACGCATTCTCAACCGGACGACGAAGAGACAAATCGCTACGGTTCAAAAGATAATCAGTATTCTTTACTAATGGTACAATATCGTCTGGTTCATAACCGTCAGGCAGCAGATGCTGCTTATCAACCAGAATCAGTAATCCTTCTGTATCCGCCGTCAACACATCTTTTAGATCTGCAAGAAAATCCGCAGGAGACCCGTTTGTTATGCCTTGTTGTGTTTTTGCAGGCAACGATGATATTACACGCTGCAACTTTGCAATTTCTTGTGCAGAAGGCTGAGACTGCGCCACTAAAGGCATTATTGTAAAAAATACAAACGTCGTTAAATACCATATATACATTCTATTTTTCATTAAATAACCTCCGTCACAGAAAAAATAATTGGTATTGTATCTGTAAATCCTGTCGCTTCAATCGCCCGCAGCGCCTGCTTGGAAGGCTGCATTATATATAATTTATTACCGCTCATTTCTGCAGCAATACACCCTCCAAGGATAACGCTCATTCCTGATGAATCAATCAAAGTTACAGCAGACAAATCAATCACGACATTTATATCGTGTACAAAAAAAAATACTTTAATTTTGAAATCTGAGAATGTATAATAATTAATTACACCCTCAAGTTCAAGTAGGACATAATTTGAATTATGTTTTTCCTGGATAGTAAGCCGCTCCATGTTCAGTTCCTGTTGTTTCGTTCCTGATATTTTATCATAAGCATTGATACATCATTTTCTATTTGATTTGATGAGAATTTACGCATTGCCTCATAAATAAATTCCAGCATCTTTTCTGCTGAATATAATTTATTATTTATAATAAGCTGTTGTATTCGACTTTTACCAAATCGTTCTCCTCGAATGGAGTGTGTATCAATAGCACCAGCTGTACAGGAAAATAAAATATCGCCTGGATTTAGATGTATTTTCCGTATTTTTAACAGATTTCTGATATCTTTTGCAAATCCAAGAATGCGACCATCTCCTTGAATTTCAATCACATTATTATACATTTGCGTATATAAAAATAATGCAGGCGTACCACAATTTAAATAATACAGCGTATCTGTTTCAAAATCAATAATACCAAAAAGCCCTGCAAAAAAAGTACCTAATGGCAAATCATTGCGGATATATTCATTAATTTTCTGAACAAGAGATTTAAAATCTTCTGTTTCAGACAGAAATGTACGAACAAGAGATTTTAGTACCACCATATACATACTTGCTGTAAGACCTTTACCGCTTAGTCCACCAAGAACAAACAGATGTCTTGACGCTGTTAAACGAACAAAATCAATAAATTCCCCTCCAATCTCATGCGCCGGTGTCATCATAAAATCAACAGAGACTTTTGGATTACAAATACGATCCATGTTCTGCTGAATCGATTGAATAATCTGGCCAGACATTTTGATTTCACGATTCACAATACCAACTATATCTTTATTAGCAATATTTTTAATATAATAACCTGTTACAAAAAAATAAGAATATAAAGTTGTGAACACAGAATAATCGTAATCTGTATATGTATTTCCCAATCGCTTTTGCCCAAGTAACATAAGACCAAAAATATGATGACCTTCACTCAAGAAAATACAGGCATCTGTATTGGAAGAATCAAAAAAATATTCAAGATCGTCCTGTATTGATTCCAACTCATGCTTATTATCAACTTGCGCTCGCAACACTACAGAAATTTTATTATTTAACAAGACATCAAACATTGTATAATTGATTTTCATATCAAAGGTTGCACCAAGCGAACTATATACGGTTTTCATTTCCCCGTCACCAAAATCAATCAACACATCGAGGGATGCCCCATCAATATTTCTAGTCACAATATCAGCAAGTTTCGTTAAAACCTCATTTGATGTGCTGTTATAATCAAGGCTAGCAAGCTCCTGTTCAAAAGCAAACATATATTTTGCATTACGTATTTTATTTTTTGAAGACAAAACTCTACTCAAATTATAACTTGCTATTAATAATCCCGCTGTCATTATGCTCACAAGAAAAATAAAAACAACGGGGTATACACGTTTCAGCGGCAGAAACAAAACAAACAACAACCCAGCACATATAGATGGCAACACATAAGAATACAATCCACGCAGCATTCTATTTAGAACAATATGGACATCAACCAATACAGACATCGTCAGTGCAATATACAAAAGTAACAGGTACAGGATAAATATGTACGCCGCAAGCATTGTATATTCAGGAACAATCTTTGCTGCAAGAAACAGTAAACGGAACAGAAGCAAACAAAACAGAACACTGCTGAATACCAGCAGCAGTTTCTGACGCAACATTCTACTTGTAGTACGAATAATTCTTATGGTCAAAACCAGAACAGTAATGAGAGGATAACAAACCATAAAAATAAAATTATATACATATAACCATGAATGCAAAATTTCAGGAATAATATCAGAAACAATAAAAATACCATAGCCTCTGACATAATATATATTTTTTATTTTAAAATAACAGAGAAAAAAGAGTATAAAGATAAAAACAATATCTCTGATATTTGCTATAATAGATCTGGACTCTCTGGGAAAACGCATACTATATGATAAAATATATATGGAGAAGGCACCGCTCATAAACAACATGGTTCGTCCCAGTATTTTCTGTATTTGCATGTAGTTATAATAAAAAGCCAAGAAGATTGAAATTAGACAGCCGACATCAAGAATTAAAAGCAAAAGACCATTGATAATTATTTTGCCGCCTTCGATATTTAAAAAACGGTCACTTAAAACAACTAGTATTATCAATACTACAAACAGCAAAAAACTGAGAACACAAAATACCATATCCTATCCATCCAGTTTTACAACAAGCATTGTGACATCATCTCTAAATTTCTTACCGCCACTGAAAGAAACTATGGCATCCCTAATACTTTCAATCAATTCAGTTGGCGACTTATCTGCATTGGAATTCAGTGTTTCAAGATACAGCTGAGTATTGCCAAACTGTTCTCCGTCATCATTCATAACTTCCGTAACACCATCGGAAACCATAAGCAGAACATCCCCATGGAAAAGTTTCTGTTCCGCAACCTGTATCGTATCAATATCAATAATACCAATTAAGCTGCAATTTGATGCAAGTATTTTTATATTATGGCCGCGTGGTGAACGTGTAAGAATTAAAGGATCTGCCATCGATGCATTGATATACTTTATAGACATACACTGAGTATCTATAATTCCAATAAACAGAACAGTGTATTTATCATCCAAATGCATTTTCTTTATAGCTGCATCAATAGCGTACACCGCACCAGCTAAGTCTTCTTTATTTGCAAGATTCTTGATTGTATTCATAACAATACCCATCACAAGAGCTGCTGCAAGTCCTTTTCCAGAAACATCACCAAGCATAACCAGTGTTTTATACTCTGAAAGCGGTAATACCGTATAATAATCACCGGAGACATTGATAAGAGGCTTAAAATAGGCTCCTATACGCATATGCGTAATGCTAGGAAGGCGATGCGGAAGAAACGAACGTTGTGCTTCTGCCAAAAGTTCCCATTCACGTGATAATTCAGAAACCTTCGTCAGTCTAGAAATGAGTCGTATACGTGTCTGAAAACGTTTAAACTCTTCAAAGAGTAGAACATAAATGGCAGGATCAAATAATCTGGTATAACGACAAAAAATATATAAATGCTGTTCATCAGCAACAAGAAAGAACCCCCGTGCTCCACTACAACTTGACAGTAAACCTAAAGCATCATCAAGAAAATAGACACCATCAGACCATGACGCAGGAAAATTATTGTTAAGCGTTTTTAGCGTTTCAGGTTTACAAGTAAATCGGCTGGGACTATTGTAAAGAACAGCATCAAGATGTTTATCTATATATAGAACTTCACAATCTGCTTCACATTCCAGAAGATCCGCAGCAGTATCAAAAAAATCATCCAACGAATAGCAAAACCGTAACCGTTCAACAAAACGTGTTAAAAATGATGTTTCTAATGTATTGAAAGTAACATATTCTAATCGCTCAGAAATAACCTGATACAGACAATTACCACCAATAAGACACAAAAAAAACACACTTGCAGCGACAGTTAAAGTAAAAAGAAATCCGTACCGTCTGATGAGAAAAAAAGAAAGTATAACAAAGACAATACAAATAATACTATTGGTTAATAATAGAAAAGTACGCTTCTTCTTATCAAGCACAAAAGTCCTCATAAATAACAAAGGGTGCAATAATATTGCACCCTGAATATTTCCATTATAAAAATTATATCATATGAATTTGTTATCGTATAGAGGATAAAGGCATTGGATTAGGAGAATTTGTAGCACTTTCCAATTCAGCAAATTGCTTTAATAGATCTTTTTGTTTTGATGACAGGTGAGTCGGAATCTGAATCATAATCTTAACATACAGATCACCTTTTCTTGTAGATCCCACAATAGGTACACCTTGATTCTTTAGTTTTAAAAGTTTTCCATTCTGTGTTCCCGCAGGAACAGGAAGTTTAATTGTTGTTCCATCCAATGCAGTAAAAAGAATATCAGCTCCAAGAGCCGCTTGTGTCATAGAAATAGGAATTATGCAATACAAATCCTGACCATCACGCTCATAACACTCGTCAGCTTGCACATGGATAACAACAATAAGATCTCCAGCAGGACCACCATTGCGCCCTGCATCACCTTGGCGAGGAATAACGATACGCTTTCCATCATCGACACCAGCAGGGATTGTAACAATTATCTTTTTATTCTTTGATTGAACACCTGAACCGCGACATGCTTTACAGGGATTATCAATAACAGTTCCTGAACCTTGACAAGTTGGACAAGTCTGTGCAACAGAAAAAAAACCAGCACTTCTCCGTACTTGTCCAGATCCCTGACAAGTTGAACATGTTTTCCGTTTCGCACCATTTTCTCCACCTGAACCATGACATACTTCACATGTTTCATTGTGATGAAATTGTATTTCACATTTTGTACCAAATACCGCATCCTTAAATGAAATTTTTAAATCATACCGCAGGCTGTTTCCTTGACCTGGTTCAGTAGCACTATTACGTCTACGGCCACCTGCACTTCCACCAAACAAGTTTTCAAATATATCAGAGAAACTGCCACCAAAAATATCACTAAAATCATTAAATGCATGAGAATAACCACCACTGGCGCCACCACCCATACCTTCAAGCCCGGCAAAACCATACTGGTCATAAATTTGACGTTTTTGATCATCAGAAAGCACCTCATATGCTTCTGTTGCTTCCTTAAATTTATCCTCAGCCTCTTTATTTCCCGGATTTCGGTCAGGATGATACTGAATCGCAAGTTTACGATAGCCTTTTTTTATATCATCCTTTGTTGCATTTTTCTGAACACCCAGAACTTCATAATAATCGCGTTTTGCCATTACACTTTGCCTTTAATTATACTACAAAATAATATAACAATAATTTATCAAACATACAATATAAAATAAAAGGGAGCTGTACCTACCGGTACACCTCCCTTCTGGTACAGAAGAACTTATATATGCTGTTTCGCGTTATTTCTTATCATCATCAACTACTTCATATTCAACATCATCGGCTGTTCCCTTTGCTGAGCCTGAAGATGAAGAACCTGTTGAACTACCAGTACTTTCAGAATTATTCTGTGCCGCCCCGGCAGACTGTTGCTGCTTATATACTTCCTCTGCAATTTTATATGATGCCTGTTTAAGTGCCTCTGTTTTTGACTTGATATCTTCAATATTATCAGTTGTCAAAGCCTGTTTTAAAGCCGCAACAGCATCTTCAATTTGCTGTTTATCAGCACCAGAAATTTTATCACCCATATCTTTTAAACTCTTTTCCGTAGCATAAACAAGTGAATCAGCATCATTGCGAACTTCGACACGTTCTCGTTCTTTCTTATCAGCCTCCGCATTTGCTTCAGCTTCTTTCACCATTCGATCAATTTCGCTTTCACTTAAACCACTAGAACTTTCAATACGAACATGCTGTTCCTTTCCTGTACCCAAATCCTTTGCTGATACATGGACAATACCATTCGCATCAATATCAAAAGTAACTTCAATTTGCGGCACACCACGAGGTGCGGGAGGAATTCCTTCCAAATTGAAATTTCCCAGTGTTCTATTCTGATTTGCCATCTCACGTTCTCCCTGCAGTACATGGATAGTTACAGCAGTCTGACCATCAGCAGCAGTAGAGAAAATCTGACTTTTGCGAGTAGGAATCGTTGTATTACGTGGAATAAGTTTTGTAAATACTCCTCCCATTGTTTCAATACCAAGTGACAGGGGAGTAACATCAAGCAGAAGAACATCCTTTACATCTCCACCAAGGATACCTCCCTGGATGGCAGCTCCAACCGCAACAGCTTCATCAGGATTTACACCTTTTGAACCTTCCTTCCCAAAAAGCTCTTTAACAACCTGCTGCACTTTAGGCATACGAGTAGATCCACCAACGAGAAGGACCTCATCAATTTTGTCAGCCGTAACACCAGCATCTGTCAGAGCTTTACGACAGGGTTCTTTTGTTCGTTCAAGAAGATCTTCTGTCATCTGTTCAAATTTCGCCCGAGACAAACTTTTCTGCAAATGCTTCGGACCACTGGCATCAGCTGTAATAAACGGCAAATTAATTTCCGTACTTGCCATATTTGAAAGCTCAATTTTGGCTTTTTCAGCAGCTTCACGCAGGCGCTGCAAAGCCATACGATCCTGAGAAAGATCTATACCCGTATCATTTTTAAACTCTTCTATCAACCAGTTAATTATACGGCGGTCAAAATCATCGCCTCCCAGATGCGTATCACCATTTGTAGATTTAACCTCAAAAACACCATCACCAAGTTCAAGAATAGAGATATCAAAAGTTCCACCACCAAGATCGTACACCGCAATTGTCTTTTCTGATTTCTGATCTTTGTTAAAACCATATGCCAAAGATGCTGCAGTTGGCTCATTGATAATCCGTTTTACATCAAGTCCGGCGATTTTTCCTGCATCTTTTGTCGCTTGGCGCTGGGCATCATTAAAATATGCTGGTACAGTGATAACCGCTTCTGTGACAGTTTCACCAAGATAATCTTCAGCCGTTTTTTTCATTTTCTGCAACACAAACGCACTGATTTCCTGTGGGGAATATTCTTTCCCTTCAATACTGATACGGACATCCTCACCGTGATCTATAACATGATATGGAACTAATTTTGCCTCTCCTGACAGTTCGCTGTACCGATGGCCAATAAATCGCTTAATTGAATAAACCGTATTTTCCGGATTAGTAACCATTTGATTTTTTGCAGGTTGCCCGACTATTCGCTCTCCTTTACTGGTAAAACCAACGATAGAAGGAGTTGTTCGCCCACCTTCAGAATTCTGAATAACGACAGGTTCACCATTTTCCATTACAGCAACACAAGAATTTGTTGTTCCTAAGTCTATACCAATAATTTTTCCCATAATTATATTCCTCCAAACTGCTCTTGCAATTTTATTTTCAGTTTTCTGTTTCTTCCGAAACGGAATCAGTATCTGTTTTATCTTCTTCAACAGAACCATCAGGCATTGTTACCATAACTTTCGCATGACGAATCACTCTATCTTTCAGTTTATATCCTTTTAGATATATCTCTGAACATGTTGGTATAGTAACAGCACCCTGCATACTACCAATAGCTTCATGTATATTCGGATCAAAAACATCGCCTTTTTGGCCATATCCTATCAAATTATATTTTGATTCCAACATATTCACTAACTGTGTTTTTGTCATTTCAATTCCTTGTTTAATCGCTGCCGGATCAGAAGCATCCGCTTCAAGCGCACGATCAAAATTATCAAGGCTATCTAGTAAATCTGCGAGCAAATTAGTATTCGCATAATCAAATGCCTCTTGCTTTTCCTTTATCATACGCTTACGATAATTATCAAAATCAGCAACTTTACGTAGATATTGATCCTTTAATACAGTATTTTCTTTTTCAAGTTCAGATATACGATCTGCAGAATTCTCTACTGTCTCAGATTTAACTTGCTCAGACTCAAGCATTTCTTCATTAGCTGTATCTGCTTCTTGCGATTCGACAGGTTCACACTGAATATCCTGTTCTTTATTGCTCTGATGTCCGCTCTTCTTTTCCTTCATACTTCCAGTTCCTAAGTAATCTTTCCTATATCATTAAGATAATAAGAGCCGTATCAAGCGTCAAGAAAAATTTACTGGACTACTATATACTCAGGACCTTTATCAGAAACAAAAACCTTTACTTGACAGGGTTCCATATAAACGTTCTCTACAAAACAATTCAAATCAACCGCATCAACACCAAGCAAATCATCAGGCTGATAATACAATTCAAGCAAAGATTCTTCTCCTTCTCCAGCTGCACGGGAAAGAGCACCGTTCAACATAATACAATCCCGTATTGCAGGATACAATAACTGCCGATTTTTTTCTTCACATTTCAACTCGAGAAATGCCAGCTGCATTTTTTCAATATCAAGGTGATTCGCCCTAGAAACAATAAAACTCGATGTTAAACCACAATTATTACAATACTGCCATTCCGCAAAATCTGAAAATAAACAATGAGCCGACATGCTAAGAGCCTTTAACAATGATAAAAACCATGGAACAGCACGACCAGCAGAATAAAAAACATCACAAGCGTATGCAAGTCTTTTTACTGTCTTAATATCCTGAGAGGATAAAACAGCAGTTGTTTTAAGCGAATGATCATCATCTTCAAGGCAGGGAAAATAAATATGATTTGGATAGAGTGAAATAAGAAAATCAAGACGAAAACGAAATTGTTTAACAGTTTCATTTTGACCGCCAGCTAAGAAATCAAAACCAAAAACCAATCCATAACTATTCAACAAAACAGCTCGGCGCGCTAAAAGCCGCCTATCGAATACAACTGGAATTTCCATTTGAATTGAACAGGACAAATTACTTAATGAAGAACAAATTTCTCTATCGAGCAGTAGAGGCGGTATATAAAGAGTAAAAAAAACATCAGGAGCCTGCACAACAGCTTCCGAAATAAAATTAAGGAAACATACCTTGTCATTAACCAAAACAGGATCCCTGACACATATCTCAGTAATTCCCAATTCAGTCAGAGAAGCCAGATTCTTCAATAAACTGCCTTGAGAAAAATAATATTCTTTTTGAGTACGGGAACAACCGTTATATTCCTGCATTACTATTACAAAAGCTGAATACCTGCCTTCTGACACCGTTCGATCATGTCTTGCGGCCAAACACTCACTTGCGTTTCTCCAATATGAGCCTTACGAAGGAAATACATACAAAGCCGAGATTGACCGATACCACCACCCATTGTATATGGTAAATTATGAGCAAGCAAACGTGAATGGAAATAAAGCTTTTCCCGTTCTGTACAACCACGTTCGGCAAGCTGTGCACCTAAAGACTCCGGAGAAACACGAATCCCCATAGAAGATAATTCAAATGCACATTTCAACACCGGATTCCATACAACCAGATCACCATTAAGTCCTCGGTGTCCATCTCCTGTCTCTGTAATCCAATCGTCATAATCAGGAGCACGACCATCATGTGGTTTACCATCAGCAAGAACACCGCCAATTCCAATAATAAATACTGCTCCATATTTTTCTGCAGCAGCATTCTCACGTTCTTTTGATGTTAAACCAGGATACTGCGCCTGTAGATCTTCCGAATAAATAAATGTAATATTATCAGGCAAAAGCGGTTTTATCGAATCATATCGATCATAAATAAAAAATTCAGTCCGTTTAAGACAACGGTAAATTTTTTTGACAATTTCCCGCAAATAAAATATGGTACGATCTTTTTCATCTATTGCTAATTCCCAATCCCACTGGTCAACATATAAAGAATGGACATTATCAAGTTCTTCATCTGCACGCAATGCATTCATATCAGTATAAATACCGAAACCACACTGCATACCCATATCACCAATTTTTATACGTTTCCATTTCGCCAATGAGTGAACAATTTCCATCCGAGCATTACCCATATCTTTGACTTCAAACGAAACAGGACGTTCAATGCCATTCAAATCATCATTCAAACCAGTTCCGGAAGGAACAAACAACGGTGCTGTTACTCTGGTCAAATTAAGTTCTGTAGATAATGCTAATTGAAAAAAATCTTTAATAAGAACAATCGCATGTTCCGTCTCACGTGGAGAAAGAATAGAAACATAGTTTTTAGGAATATATAGAGACGACATTTTATCCTCTTTACTGTACCAGTCAAAGTGTATATATCATATCATTAGAGTACCTCTTTTGTCTATCAGCAGAAAAAAGGGAGGTCCAACGGACACTCCCTTCTATACTACTATCCTATACAGTCTTTCCGGTACATTATACTCCTGTTACACTAATCAGTCTGCCAGTTAAAACGCCGCAGTCATCGAGCATTTTGATTGTTCTATATACGGTGGCACGACCAATACTACTGTCTATTTTGCGCGATAAATAAAACAACTCTTTGCAGGTACTGCATGGATTCTCAAGAATAACTCTTAACAGTGTTCTACGCTGCGGAGTCATTCTTCCACCCCGACCATGAATCATTGCAACAATTTTTTCGATTCTTGCTTCCATATCGTTATTTTTTCCTGCCACACTCATAAACTGCTGTTATTTCACGACACAATCATGCCAATCAAATTACAAATCAAGGCAATAATATACGCAACTGTCATCTGTATTCCAACAGCTTTTGCAGTTCTGCTCCATGTCTGTAATTCACGCCTCATCGCACCAACCGCAGCAAAACAGGGCATGCAGAACATATTAAACACAATATACGCATATGCAGCACCTTTAGTCCTAATATCCTGATGCATACTGGGTAAAGCATTTGCATCGCCACCTTCAGCAAGAATAGTTTCAGAATAAATCACCATAGCTGTTTCCTCATCATATAGCCCATTTTCAAAACCTGCCTCTTCAAGTTCTTCAGAAGAGTAATCAGAAAAGAAATCAGCGACATATTCAGGAGTGATATCAGAGTCATATAATTGAGAAAAAGTAACCACAACCATCTCTTTTGCAATCCAACCAGTAACAATACCAACAGCTGGACGCCACTCCCCAAAACCAAGAGGCTTAAATATTGGAGCAAGAACACCGCCAATAGATGCAAGGAAACTGTTATTCATACTGCACATAACAGATCCGGATTCTTCCACCGATCCATCTGATGCAATCACCTGAGTTGCAGCCTGATTAACCCCATTAAAAGAATTAATATTAAAATTCGATAACGCCCATAATAAAATAGTTGATACAAGGATAATCGAACCAGCCTTCTTCCCAAAACCCTTTACTTTCTCCCAAGCATGATATACAACACTGCGCAGGGTCGGCATACGATACTGCGGAAGTTCCATTAAAAAATTGGATGCCTCAGATTTATACACTACCACATTCAATATAAGAGATACCAGAATTGCAACAAATATCGCAAGAAAATACAGAGAAAACATTACGAAAGTTTGATTAGCCCCTGCAAAAAACGTACCTACAAACATAGCAAAAATCGGCAGTTTTGCACCACACGGCATAAATGTAGTAATCACTGCAGCTATACGACGGTCTTTTTCGCTTTCAAGAGTACGGGTCGCCATCAATGCGGGAACACCACATCCGAAACTCATTAAAAGAGGAATAAATGCCTTTCCAGATAATCCGAAACGGCGAAAAATGCGATCCATAACAAACGCAACGCGTGCCATATACCCAGAATCTTCCAGAAACGACATCAGCAAATACAGTACCAGAACAAGCGGCATAAAACCAAGAATAGCACCAATTCCACCTAAAACACCATCAACAACAAGAGAAAGAGCCCAATCTGCCGCTCCAGCTGTAATCAGAGCATTTGCAACACCATCGGATAGCCATCCCCACAAAGTCTCAACAAGACCGGCGAGCCATACCCCAGGACTTTGTAACCCAGGAATGAATAGAAAATAATCCTCACTGAATGTGCAGGCAAACATCAGATACATGATTACAGCAAAAATAGGTAATGAGAGCCATCTGTTTGTTAAAATTTTATCTATCTTATCACTCTTTGTCTCTTTACGAGATGATGCTTTCTTAACCGTTTTTTTAACAAGCTCAGCAATATACGAATACCGTTTATCAGCAATGACATCTTCACTGTCAGACGTAAAAAATAATTCTTTTCTAGGAGGAACTGTTTTATTTTGAATAACAGAAAGAACCGTATCCATTAGCTCCTGAATCCCCTTACCATCTCGTGCAACAATTGGTATTACAGGAACGCCTAATTCTACAGACAATTTTCTACAATCAATATCACCGCCAGCATTACAAACTTCATCCATCATATTCAGAGCAATAACAGTTGGAACACCAGTCTCAAGAATTTGTAGTGATAAATACAGATTTCGTTCTATTGCTGTTCCATCTATAATATTAATCACTGCATCTGGTTTATTTTCTGCAATATAATCGTGAGCAATTTTTTCTTCGGCTGAATAAGGCGATAACGAATATGTTCCTGGAAGATCTAATATAGATATTTCCCGATTCTTCTTATATTCACCTTCCTTTTTATCTACTGTAACCCCAGGCCAATTTCCAACATGCTGCCGACCCCCTGTCAATTCATTAAACAAAGTTGTTTTTCCGCAATTAGGATTTCCTGCTAGCGCAATTGTATATTTCATCTTAACCCTTCCTCAAAATCGTCCATCGTATTTGTACCTATAACTAACAATTATTAGCAATATCTAACCATAACGTAAAAAATTTATTTAATTTCTATTTGTGCTGCCTCTGTTTTCCGTAATGACAAATGATATCCCCTCAATTCAATTTCAATCGGATCCCCTAAAGGAGCGACTTTAATCATCGTGAGTTTAACACCAGGAGTAATTCCCATATCAAAAATCCGCCGCTTTAATACACCTTCAGAACCAACAGACACAACACACGCATGCTGTCCTGGCTGCAAATCACAAATTGTCATCTTCATTCTCCTTATCAAGCAACCATAATACGCTGGGCAAGACCACGGTTTAATGCAAGTCTGACACCCTTAACAAGCAGTATCAATCCCGCAGGACATTCACCAAGAATTTCCACCTGTTCTCCGGGCATAAGCCCCATATCAGACAAGTGGCGCTTCATTTGTTCATCACCGGTAAATGATTTAATTATTCTTTTTTCACCGACGCTAGCCATCGCTAACGGCATATCAAGCCTCCATTAATAGTTGCTTAAATCTAATTTTCAAGAGTAAGAATATGCTAACAAGAAAACTTAGTCAATACACTTCAGTAAATAAAGCATAAATTAAAAAGAGATTTTTTCTCAATAAAAACAAGTACCCTATTCCATACCTTGAAATAATCGTTTAAAAATAAGAAAGATATGTTCTTTATCGATTCAAAATATAAATAAAAAGTACTTGACACATTATTCATTAGTGGGATGGGCAGTTGTAGTTTTTGTGTGCGCCTCAGATTTCGCCAAGAGGAAACTACATTATGCGAACAATGCGTCAAGTACTAAAATGTGTGCGTCAGGCAGATATAGGGCTCATTTTCTGCCTGCCATTACTATACAATAATATCTCGGAAAAGTCAAATAAAACGTAAAAAAATTGAGATATAATTCAAAATAAGTATCATTGAAATATCTGCAAGAATCATAGAGATTAAAAAATAAAACTACATTGTCTCTAAAAATGGCACCAGAATAAGTCGCATCGCATTCTTTAAAACGATGCGCGTACACACAGCCAGCAATAGCCGCGCACAGGATAATTCATGGCTCGCTGCACCAAGAATAGGACATTCATGATAAAAACGACTAAACATCTTTGCTACATCATACAAATATCCCGCAATTACAGAAGGATCTAGAGTCTCCGCAGCCTTCACCGTGGTTTTAGGAAATTCTCCAAGAAGTTTAATTAACTCCCACTCATATTCAGAAGTAAGTGACTTCGCTGCTTGTTCTGGGGATGCAGGAACTACTCCGGCATCTTTTGCTTTTTTCAAAATTGATGAGATACGAGCTCCCATATACTGTAAATATGGTCCGGTATTTCCATTAAACGACAAAGATTCCTTTGGATTAAATAACATATCTTTCGTGGGTGATGTCTGAAGCAAATAATAATGAAGAGCACCAACAGCGATTTTTTCTGCAACAACAGCCGGATCTCCAACTGCGTCCTCACGCCCCTTAGCTGCAATTTCCTCAAGCGCACCATCACGCAGACTATCAATCAAATCATCTGCATCAACCACAGTGCCTTCACGACTTTTCATTTTTCCTTCAGGTAAATTAACCATTCCATATGAAAGATGATATAAATTATCCGCCCAACTATATCCAAGTTTTTTTAAAACATAAAAAAGTACTTTAAAATGATATTGCTGTTCACTACCAACAACATAAACCAGTTGATTAAAAGCCCAATCTCCATGTCGATATATAGCAGTACCAATATCCTGCGTCATATACAAAGCTGTTCCGTCTTTACGAAGAAGAACTTTCTTATCCAAATTAATTTCTGCAAGATCAATCCACACAGAACCATCTGTTTCGCGATAAAAAATGCCTTGTTCTAAACCTTTTAATATTTCTTCTTTTCCTTTTAAATATGTTTCACTTTCAAAGTACAGTTTATCAAAAGAAATACCTGTACGCTTATATGTCTGCGTAATACCGTTGATTGCCCACTCATTCATCTTCTGCCATAATGCATGAACCTGTTCATCACCTTTTTCCCACTTTACAAGCAATTCCTGCGCCTGAGTTTCAGCAGTGGCATCCGTTTTACTGTATTTATCAAATTCAACATAACAGTCTCCTACAAAACGGTCACTCTTAATCCCCAACGACTCAGGTGTATCACCGTGCGCCTGATGAAATTTCATATAAGCCAACATTGATTTACAAATATGTACACCACGGTTATTTATAATATTCACCTTAAAAACTTCTGCACCCGCGGCCTGAAGAATACGGGATACACTTTCACCCAGGGCATCATTACGTAAATGCCCCAGATGCAATGGCTTATTCGTATTCGGACTAGAAAACTCAATCATAACACGACGCCCATTCAAGGCAGATTTGCCATCAATTAGCGTCCCGAATTGTTCTTGTTGCGAACAAATTACATTCAACACAACAGCGCCTGCAGATGATTTATCCAATTTTATATTAACATAGGGACCCATCGATAAAAAGACACCAATTGCCGCAGCTTCAGGCATAACCGTTATCGCAGCGACAACTTTTTCAGCAATTACAGGCGGAGCCATATGAAAGATTTTAGCAAATGGAAACATGGGAATTCCAATGTCACCCATATTCGGATCAGGAGGGGTTTCAATCAATATTTTTGCACAATCAATCTCTGCTGTGCCAGGATTTTTGACCCTGTTTAAATCATTTAAAGCACGAATAACTAAGTCGCGACATATCAGTTTAATATCAGCCATACACAAACTCCTCGATATCTCATTTTTATTACTGAAAACACAATATATCAGAAAAACTAAAAAGAAACTATGATTTACTACTTTTCAAAAAAAGCACAGAAAGCAGCCATAGCAGTAAATTTCTTTATCTTATCAGAGAGAGATAATGTATCTGGAAGCCAAGCAGCTTCTCTGCGAAAAGAGCCCAATCGGTTGTCGCAACATGTACAATCAACTGCATAGGCAATATTTTCTGCTGGAACTCCAGCATCAAGCAACAACTCAATATTTGCCTGAGCAAGTGATAAATGTACCGTTTCATCTGAAGCCGTTATTACACACTTAGGAGAAAAATTTTCCAAAAAATAATCACCACGTTCTTTATCAACAACATAACAACATTGTTGAATATGAGGACCAAGAACAACACAAAAATTAGTTACTTCAGCCCCAAAATCTTTCGCAGCAAATAAAGCATCTAAAACAATTCCTGTTCCTCGCCAGCCAGAATGCAGAACACCAAAACAGCCCGATACAGGATCATAGATATATATGGGCATACAATCTGCAACTGTTATAACTGGTACCAGATTGCGACGAACAGTAATCAGACCATCTCCGTGTTTTTCTACCGTATCATTAACAGCAGAAACAACAAATACAGTACGGGAATGAATCAATTCCAGAGAAACTATACAGGAATCAAAATTAAGTAATTTGAAAAACCTATTTCGATTCTCATTCACCTCATTCCAGCGGAATCTCATGGAACCTGCATTTTTTAAAGTAATACAACACAAAGGATGTACAGCAGAAGTTAACGGTCTTCCTTTATATATAAAAGGAAACTTAAGATACTTGCTATTATATATATCTGATAAACAATGTGAAAAAACAGAAAAAGAATAAATATCCTTCATACTAGGACAGCCCTGGTGGCGCAATAACGGTTTCCAATTCTTTTATTATATCAAGGCTGCTCTCAAATCCTGTCCTAATATCGGCAAGTTTCTTCCGAAATACCTGATTATCTTTTCCTTGGATAATACTCAAATTAGAAAGAGAATCATATCGCGAATCCCGCTTCTCAGCCATAATACCGCCCAAAATAAGTAACATTAAACGAACAGTATCACAAAATTGAGCAATTATTACCGAAGTTTCGGTTGTTATGGTATCAACCAGAGCATTTATTTTTGCCTGTATCTGAATTGTACGCATATGGTCGTCATTATATCTATTGAATATAGCCCCATACTCACCATCAGGAAGTAATTTTCCATCTAGCACATCTAGAACCATATTAATTCTATTTAACTCATTACAACTATCTGTAAATTCCACTCTATTTTCTTTTTGATAAAAATCACCTTCCAGTGAAAGAGTTTTAAGAGTTGGACTATAGTTTATATACATTTTTTTCATAAAGGTATACAAAAAACCCAAAGCATACTCATTTGGAAATATGAGCCCTCCCCACATGGAACACCATGGACGGTGTGGCATAAGTGGAAAAACAGAAATCCCAAAAGAATCATTCATTTTAATACGCACAGCTTCTTTTTTTCTATTTTCAAGCCACTGAGACCATCGCTCATCAAACCATTTTTTCCAGCGATTCTTATATTTTACAAACCAGTCTTCTGCACCTTCCGGACGACCGGGCTGCCAAGTTGCAGATCGATATGCAAAACAGCCTAAGACCTTTAATGGTACAGTAGTTATAAACATTTTAATAAGAGAAATTTGAGAAGCAGCTTTTTCCATATACTCTTCTGCAGAAGGAACCTCATTCCCATTTTCAAACAGACAGTTATCAGCAGAAAATAAATAAAATGATTCCAGAATTTCAGGACAAATACGTGGACCATTACAAAGAACCCTCGCAAATGAAGCAAGCTCAGTAGTAACAGAGTCAAAAGAACACGTATATGTCGGATCAAGTACTGTAGAAAAAGACGCAATGAAACGTTCAAATGGCAATCGAACAAATTGGCGTAACCACTCAGCTCCTTTTATAGCCTGATACACCGCATTACGCTGATCCGCAGGAATATTTTGTAGGATTTCTTCAATTTTACGAAGCATTGAAGCCCGCAGCTCAGAAGAAATTTCCCTTGTTAGAGGAAGCGATTCGGGATCAGCTTCATCAGACATCCGAGAAGAAATCTCAGGAGCAACAAGTGAACTGAGAAAAACATAAAAACTGCCAGGATCATTTTCAAGACCGCTGATAACAGGGGCAAAAAAATCTGCCGCCCGTTTCAACTCTATAAGCTTTTCATAAAAATCAGCTGTTAAAATTCTCCGTCGATAATCAAAAATACCGGGATATTTCTTTGAAACAATTTTTGCCTCATTTGCCAACAAATGATTATTATACACAGTACCTACTGCGGTATTTGAAAACAACGCCTTTATATATAGTAAAATACGGACAAAAAGCGATTCTTCTTTAAGCCAAGTCTCAATATCCCCGCCTTCCGCATGTCGCGCTTGAGAAGGCGATTCCAATATTTGCGAATCAGGATCTACAGACTCCTGTATTTTCTTTAAAAGTGCAATGCGTTCGTCTTTTGTAATGCCGGCAACAAGACGCTCAAAGGAATTGAATCCATCCATCTTAATTTAAGCTTCCAGCGGGAACAAGTACATATCTTTAATTTTTACTGAATTGGCAGAATTAGGCTCTGTTCTGATTCTGTTCTCGCTAATAACTGGCACATCAAAAGAATACGACATCGCATCATATCCATCAGCTTCGAATTTCAATGTAAAACTGAAAACTTTATTCTCACCTACCGCGTATGCATCTACCGGTTTTACCCAGAAAGAATAATTTCCCGCAGTCGAAGCAAATGTCTTACACGGATTTGCCCATGTAACATCCATCATTGAAACAAGCTTACCCTGCTGCAAAAGACTAATCTCCACATTGGATAGCGATTCAAAAGTAGAACCATCATATACTGTACCAACAAAAGTCGGAAAATTAAATACCATATGATCTTCGCCCACATCTGTTTTTTTATCAGCATAAGCATCGTGATAAGGGCGTTTCGCACCACTAACTAACCGAATTCCTTCCATGGCCAACGCATCGATATCAGCGTTCAACTGAGAACCATCCTGTGCATTATGGAATGTTAATCCCCGACCAGAAAGTACATATCTAGGACGCATACGGTTCAGAACATAACACATAGCATCCATACGGCACAATTCGCAGTCACAGGTAAACCAGGAGGGCTTTGCTGATTTTACCTGCTCAAATAATTCGTTTACCCGTGAAATCACTTGCTCTTCCAGAATATTGTGAATAGTCATACAACCCCCTTACTCCCCAAAATTATAATCTATTTATATAAAATCTGCAACGACAGTTTCAGCCTGCTGTAAATAAGGAAGCGCCACCGCACATCTGATTTTTCTCAGAACACCGGTAAACGAGGCCACAGTTTCTGAAGAAAAGACAGTAGAACTTTTCATGAAAGGAACATGTTCATTATATATCCATAAAGAACTCTCAAATGAAATCCGTTCCGGAATATCGATCACCAGTTGATGAGGTTCTATCCCTAAACGAGCTGCTATCTGTATTTCAATATCGGTACGAGCACGTAAATTTTCCAGTGCAAGATGCCGCTTATCACTTGCATTAAACGGGACTTCATATATTATTTTATACAAAGATCCATTCTGAACAGATCGCGCACATTCATATTCAGGGAACTTCTTCTTTGAAGCTATCTGTGACAACAACACATGAATACCTCTGTCATCAACATGATATAATTGTTCTGCACTTAATAACTTACGCTCCAAAGCCGCAAAAACAGCTTTTTTCATCAACGCTGTTGCAACACGAACTTGGCGATGCCAATACACAGAGCGGTACATTAAATATTTTGAAAAAAGTACATTTTCAACAGCCATGAGTGCAGATGAATGTAGTACAACACCACGTTCTCTGTCAGGTATAAGCTGCGCAAAAATATAATCAGTATCTTGTACCCCATATGGGACACCACAATAATAAGCATCCCGATTCAAATAGTCGATTTTATCTGGATCAAGAACACCAGAAAGAAGATTGCGGAAAAACAAAGTTTCCAGATCTTTGATAGGTATATTTTGATTGATTATCGCTGCTGTTTGTTGCGGATCTCCACCTGATCGAGTAATACAACTACACAATGGTTCAAGCAATACAGCCTGAGCAGACAATTCTTCATGATCAGCCAGAGGCAGTTCTTTCAATGAGTGAGTATATGGGAAATGACCAAGATCATGAAACAACGCAGCTGCTCGAAAAGAAGCACGACCTGATACAGAAGTCCAACTGTCCGCACCGCGAGAACAAAGTAATTCCAATAACTGACAGGCGATACCATATACACCTATTGAATGTGCAGCACGTGTATGAGTTGCACCTGGATATACCAGATGAGCAGGACCGAGCTGTAAAATACGAGAAAGACGCATGAACTGAGGAGACAGAAGCGCCTCTCTCAGAGATTCTTCCATATAAATATGTTTCCACAGCGGATCTCTGATCGCGATACTGTTCTTTGCTGCTGGTATCGCCAATCTCATCTGTTATTGTCCTCCTTCCCGAGTATATGCAGCAAGCCCACCTGCTTTTAGAATCGCACGACTTCTATCATCTAGTGTATTTACACCTACAAAACTAAACGATTCTGAGCCATGTGTACAAGTAATAATAAAATCCCCTCCAGAAGATAATGCTTTATCAATATCAGAAATTTCAAGCACATCATACTCGGCAATTCTATCATACACAGATGCGTCCGCGAATGTCACCGGCAAAACACCAAAATTAATCAGATTCGCACGATGAATACGCGCAAACGATTTAGCAATAACAGCACGTACACCAAGATACATTGGCCCAAGAGCAGCATGTTCACGAGAGGATCCCTGACCATAATTCTCTCCACCAATCACAATACAACCTGAAAAATGTAATTTTTCAGCTTTGTCGTAAAACTTAGTATCAAGGCGTTCAAATGTAAATCTTGATATTTCTGGAACATTAGAACGAAACGGCAAAACTTTTGTTCCAGCAGGCATAATATCATCAGTCGTCACGTTATCTCCTGCTTTCAGCAGCACCGGAACCTTGATTGAACATCCCAGTGCAGTAGGAGACGGACATGGTTTGATATTCGGACCACGAATTATTTCAACTTTCGCTGCAGCTGCTTCATCTAATGGAGGAAGCAGCATACCATCATCCTGGGCAATTTCTTTGATTACATCAGCAGACAATCTATTGTCTATACCTCCAAGCAGGCTAATCTTTCCTTGGTCAGAGTATGTCTCGTCTACATATGCAAACACAGATGGATCGGTAATCATACCTGTAATAGCAGAAACAGCAGCTGTTTCAGGTGATACCAGATAGACACCTGCATCAGCAGTACCGCTGCGACCTTTAAAATTCCTGTTGAACGTACGAAGTGAAACCCCTTCTGAATTTGGAGCAAACCCCATACCAATACAAGGACCACATGCAGACTCAAGGATACGGAATCCCGCACGGATAAGATCTCCAAGAATACCCGCTTTCTCAGCCATCATCAACACAGCACGACTTCCAGGTGCAATACCAGCCTCCACACCAGGAGCAATATGCCTACCGCGAACAATTGCGGCTACAGCAGCCAGATCATCAAGAGAACTATTCGTACATGAACCGATACAAACTTGCGTTACTGGTTTACCTGCCAATACAGATACATTCTGAACCGCATCAGGAGAATGAGGACAGGCAGCACGAGGTTTCAATTCTGACAGATCAATTTCAATAATCTTATCATAAACAGCATCCCCATCAGCTTTCTGCTCCGTCCACGCCCCAGCACGCCCCATTGCTTGCAAGAAAGCATAGGTCGTCTGGTCAGAAGGAAAAATACTGAATGTGGCACCAAGTTCAGCCCCCATATTGGTAACAGTTGCACGTTGTGGAACTGTCAATGACGACACACCATCGCCAAAATATTCATACACTGCACCAACACCACCTTTTACAGTCTCGCGTGCAAGCAGTTCTAAAATAATATCCTTAGCACTGACGCCTTTCGCCAGAGTTCCCGATAAATGAACACCATATATTTTAGGCATCGCCAGATGGAATGCACCACCCCCCATCGCAACAGCAACATCTAGACCGCCTGCCCCGATAGCAATCATACCAATGCCACCACCAGTTGGCGTATGTGAATCAGAACCAAGCAATGTTTTACCAGGACAGCCAAAGCGTTCTAGATGAACTTGATGACAAATACCATTTCCCGGACGAGAAAACCACAATCCGTATTTTGCCGCAACACTTTGCAAATAACGATGATCATCCATATTACGAAAATCAGTCTGCAATGTATTGTGATCAACGTATGAAACAGATAATTCCGTACGCACACGAGAAATACCAATGGTCTCAAACTGCAAATACGCCATCGTGCCAGTTGCATCCTGAGTCAGAGTTTGATCAATACGAAGCGCAATATGAGCACCACGCTCAATTGATTTACCCGCAATGACAGAGGTTTCACTACATGCCTCACGGACAATATGTTTCTGTATGATTTTTTCAGCAAGTGTAAGTGCCATAAAAACTCCTTCTTTGCAATATATAATAAAAAACAGTATCCCTATTTTTATTATATATTGCAAGAGATAATTTTATGAGTTTCCTAGATAGTCACGTAACGTATCAGATAATTCCTGTATTTGCAGAGGTTTTGCCAGATGTCTGTTTATCCCAGCTGCAACCGATTTTTCTCTGTCATCATCAAAAGAATTTGCAGAAACAGCAATAACAGGAACTTTCTTTGCATCAGCACGGTTAAGAGAACGGATAATCTTTGTAGCCTTGTATCCGTCCATCTCTGGCATTCGTATATCCATAAAAATAATATTAAAATATCCTTCTGAAGAATTCTGAAACTTTTCAACACCAATACGTCCGTTGTCAGCTGTCTCACAGGAAATACCAAAACCGGCAAGTATTTCACGGAAAATCTCCTGATTCAATTCATTATCCTCAACTAACAATGCACGACAGCCGCTATAATCTAAAGGTAATTCTTCAATTTTTTCCTCGTTCAGTGTATCAAGTGAACATAAATCTATAATTTCAAGCGGCATTTGAATAACAAAAACACACCCACGGCCTGGCTCAGCAGAAACATTTATTGTCCCATGCATTAACTCAAGCAATTGTTTGGAAATTGATAACCCAATACCAATATGAGTAAGACCATCAGCACCAGTTTGACGCCCTATATCAACTTGCGGGAACGGATCAAACAGCTGCGCAATAACATCAGGTCCCATAGCAGCAGATGATTCATGGATTAAAAATTCAACATCAGCGCTTCCACTTTCTTCAGACATCCGTTTTGTCGCCGTAAAAAGAACAGTTCCGTGTGCATCAGAAAATTTCAGCGCATTCATTAGAACATTCCCAACCACACGGAGTATACGCTGCTCATCAGCATAACACCTACATCCCGCAAGAGGTTCAATATCATACGAAAACTGAACATTACTCTCAACTGCAAGCTGTTTATACCCATCACACAATTCTTTAAGAGAATCATACAGGAAAAAGGTGCCATAATGTAAAACAACATCATGTCTGTCAAGTTTTGACTTATCTAGAATATCATTAAGAAGAGATAACAAATACTTTGCTGATTTCTGAGACTTTTCAAGGCATTCTGTCACAACACACGCATCATTGGCATTTGACATTGCAATCTGTTCCATTCCCAAAACAATATTCAGTGGAGTTCTAATATCATGACTCATACGGGCAAGAAATTCAGTTTTTGCAGCAGATGCTTTCTGCGCACGGTCAGTAGCTTCAACAAGTTCTCGATTCTTTTCTTCAAGCAGCATTGCCCGTCGTTTTCTGAAATAAGAAATAAGAACCAAGAAAACTAATATAAAAATAATGGCTATACCTGTAATAATAATACACAATGATTCTGATGGATATAAAAACAGCAAGTCAGAAACAGAATATGCAGGGGGAAGCATTTGATATTTATAAATACACTGATCAACAAATGTTTTTGAAAGACTAAGAATTCCTTTATTCAGAATAGAATATAGAATCTCATTATTTCCAAACGCAACACCGATACGCAAATCAAGAGAATCCTCTTGAAGGGTACGAAATAATAGTCTTCGATACTGAGGAATCTGAGACAAATATATTGTGCAAATAGATTCAACAATTGCAACATCTACCTGGCCTGAATATACAGCTTCTATACAGTCTGCAACAGTATCACACAACAACAAATTTTCTGTATACGATGCAGCAATATCTGCAACATATGAATTACGCTCAACAGCGCACGTATACGAAGATGTATACATATCAAGAGACGCAGAAGATGTTACATAAGATAAATTTGAAGTAGTAATACGGGATGTCAACACCATTCCTTTTTCTAGTGCCCATGCATCAGATCCAAATGTTCCTAAGTAGACAGAACAGTCCCCGCTATTAAGCAGTTGTTGTGCTTCAGTAATTGTTTCACAGATATGCAAATCGAATTCGATTCCAAGGATACGTTCTAACGAACAGTAAATATCTGCAAGAATACCGGACGGTTCTCCATTATCAGCATAAAAAATAGGATACCAAAAATCCATAGCAGCAACACGAATTACAGGATTATTCTTGATAAACTGTTCTTCTTCACGGGTCAGCACCAAAGTATTAAAGTTCCCCTTTGTTTTATATTTCTGTTCAAGCAAATCTATAAAATTTCCGTTATACACATTTAATAAATGCTGTGCTTCATCCAGTTCTTTTAATAATTCTTGATTTTCCTTATTAACAACAAGGTAATACTCATCAACAGAGTAATGCAAAATAATTTTCTCATCCGCCAATGAGCGGAATGTAGTAGAAAGTACAGCGTCTATTTCTTTCGTTTGATGTAAGGCAGACCGTAACTCTCTATATGTATCATATTCTACATACTCAAGTTTTTCGATTCCTTGTTCGCAGCAATCTCTTTCAAATTCCCTGTTACGGGAACTTCCTTTAATTACACCAATCTTCATTGCAGAAAGACAAGAATAATCATTATAATAAAACCGATCATCTTCAGCCCGAACAGACAAGATAATATATGCACTACCCATACTCCATTCAGGAAACGCAAAGAGTTTTTCGCGTTCAGCAGTTTTTTTAACACCTGCAACAAGATCAATCTCACCGCGTTCCAGCATCTCAAGAGATTCCTGAAAAGAAATATTTTCTACAAACGCAAAATTCCACCCCGCATACCGCTGTAATCCTGAAAGATATTCAAAAGCATACCCGGACAGATTGCCGTCTATATCGTAATCATTAAAGCCGTCATTCTGATAAAAACCAACTTTAATTGTACGGGGTATTTCAGATGTCGCAAAAATTGCATTCAGAGAAAAACACAGCCATATTACACATATACTGAGAAACAAAATTTTTTTTATACCCAAACCATAACCCCACTCATCGTAATTAAAATAAATTATAACACACTGACAGCAAAAACAATATTCCGATGCTTAAAATATTCAATATTCTAATAAATCAGCATATTATTTTTATTTTTTTCTTTTATATCAAATCACCTTGCGATTTGGTATTTCCCATGTTACTATAATTTATTCTCTAAATTTATATTCGCCACTTAATAAGGAGAACACGATGACCATTTTACAAGCGGCACAAACTATAGATGCAAAAATACTTGGCGGGGCAGAAGAAGCAGAAAAAGAAATTATTTCTGCTTGCGGGTCAGACATGATGAGTGATGTCATGGCATTTTTTCACGGCCAGGGAATACTTTTGACAGGGCTCATCAATGTACAAGTTATTAGAACAGCAAATCTCATGGATATAAGCGCAGTCTGTTTTGTACGAGGGAAAAAACCCAATCAGGATATGCTTAATCTCGCAGCAGAAATGGGTATTGTCGTTCTGCAAACAAACCTGCCTATGTTTACTGCTTGCGGCAAACTATATGCTGCAGGTCTATCGGGAACATCTACCGAAGATGACTAAAAGGCAATTACACACATGAAATTTCACTATGATGTTTCTGGCACTGATTTTTCCGCAGCAGGGACAGCATCATCAGATATAAAGAGAAAACTCAAGCAGCTCGGGTTGCCACCACATATAATAAAAAAAACGTCTGTCGCCATGTATGAAGCAGAAATCAACATGATCATTCACGCAGGAGGTGGTGTAGCAGACATCAATATCGGCGAGGACGAAATCACAATTACGATGCAAGATCATGGTCCAGGAATTCCAGATCTGGATAAAGCTATGCAGGAAGGTTTTTCAACAGCTCCACAGGTAATACAAGGGTTGGGATTTGGAGCAGGAATGGGACTACCAAACATGAAACGCAATACAGATTTTATGACAATTGATACACAAGTAGGAAAAGGTACTACCGTTATCATGAAAATAAAACTTAACGGAGAATTTGTATAACTATATGGAAGAGAATGTCTCACGCTATCACTCTGTCCAAATATATGAAGAACGGTGCAAAGGTTGTACAATTTGTGTCACTACATGTCCTGTAGAAGCCATACGAGTCCACCGAGGTAAAGCGCATATCATCGAAGAACGGTGTATTGACTGCGGTGAATGCATCCGCCGTTGTCCGTCTAAAGCAAAATATACCTCATCGCCCGAATTAAAAATACTTACTGAATATGAACAGACTACTGTTCTTATTCCGCCAACCTTTTATGCACAGTTCCCAGAAAACTATACAGTCCCAGAAATACGGTTTGCACTTAGAAAGTTGAAATTCACATTTACCACAGATATTGCACAAGACGCAATTGTTATCTCAAAAGCTGCTGCAGACTTTCTCACTGCAAATAAAATTCCGCAAAAACCAGTAATTTCCTCTTCATGCCCAGCAGTCATCAAACTTATTCAAAGACGTTTTCCAGCACTGACAAATAATATTCTGCCATTCATCCCGCCAGTAGAACACGCCGCACGACGAATAAGAAAAAAGATGTCTTCCTCAGCAGTAAAAAACGGTATTTTTTTTATTTCTCCTTGTCCGGCAAAAATAACCGCGGCACGCAGACCGACAGGATATGCAGTATCTCAAATAGATAACTCATTTACTATAAGCAGTATATATCTACCAGTACTGTCCATCCTTAAGCAGCTCACACCAGAAGAATCAGAGATGGCTTTTACCGAAGACCAAGTATTTTCATCTGGAACAATCTGGTGCTGCGAATCAGGAGAGGCCCAGTGTATTAACAAATTCATACAGAACACATCCTTTAAATGGATTAGCGCAAGCGGAATAGCACAGGTGATTGAAACACTCGAGGCAATAGAAGACGGACAACTTAATGAATATGATTTTGTTGAACTGGCTACTTGTATCGGTGGTTGTATCGGTGGATCACTTACTATCACGAGCATTCCACAAGCACACGCTATCACACGTGTCCGTCTCGCACACAAAACACGGATAAGGGACAATGCAAAACTAATTAATTATACTGATGCACACAATGCTGTGCCTGACATCCGCCTAACTGAAGAAATAACTCCCCTCCCTGTACACAGTCTCAGTAATAATTTCGCCGAAGCCAGAAAACGCATGGAACGTATCGAAGAAATTTCTAAGACCCTTCCTGGTTTAGATTGTGGTTCCTGCGGCGCACCGAACTGCCGTACATTGGCAGAAGATATTGTTTGCGGTAGTGCAAATCTGGAAGACTGTGTAATAATTATGAAACAGAAATACGAAGAATATCTATTTGGGAAATATTCATGATCATAACTTCATTAACACAGCAAAAACAGCAGCTGCGCAGCGAAGTCATGCGAGCGCGCAAAAGTATTATTAGGGATCCGTTGATGCAAAAACAGGAATCCCGTCAGTTGTGTATGCGGCTACTGAGCCACCCCATATACCACGACGCTCCGCTTGTGCTTGCCTACTGTGCCGTTCCTGGGGAGGCAGATGTATACATGATTATTGAACAAGCACTTCGTTACGGGAAACAAGTAGCCATTCCCCGAACATTCTCCGAAGGACAGATGGAATTTTATCTACTTGATTCCGCTAGCAGTCTTGCCCTTCAAACAGAACAAGGCGCGTTTGGCATATTAGAACCACTTAGTTCGCTGCCACACATTGCAGTAGAGAAAATCCCTACCGGAACGCTCATTCTTGTCCCTCTCGTTGCAGCAGACCATCACTGCAGACGCCTTGGCCACGGCAAAGGGTACTATGATCGTTTCCTATCACGATTACACAAAAATGTACATTCTTGCGGATGTGCCCTCAGTTACCAGATAGTCCCTCATATTCCAATACAAGCACATGACCAGCCGCTTAATTATCTGGCTACACCCAGCCACCTGTATACCTGCGATATTACTTCATAGCCAATCTTGCTGACGCACAGTCTCATTGCATCAATCTGTCATACCATCCGGCATTATCTTCTACCAAGCAAGACCGTTAAACAATAATAGTAATACCATTTTTTGATACATCAGAACTATAATTCAATCACAAATTATAAAAAAGGCACACATACTGCAACGTGAAATAAAAAACACAGTCCACCACACCGGAGAATATCCGTACACAGCAGACTGTGTTTATTCATAAACGTATTATGGAAAGGAAATTAATCAGCCGTATCCTGCAGATATTCTTCATACAGAATCGCCAGACTTTTTACAAAATTGGTAATCGCAGTTTCCTGATAGGTATTTTCATCAAGACAGGCGGCCTTTATATTTTCAGGCAGCGCAGCCAGTGTGGAAATAGCGCATTCCAAAGCTTTTGCTTTCACCTCGTTCATACTGATTGCTCCCAATGCATAAAGATAAGCAAGTCAAACAGACTTCTCCTAGTGTACCATAACTGCAAAAATGCAACAATAGAAAAAAAGCTCTGTTGTGCTGAAAGTTACAACACAAATTATCTGACTGCTTTACCACTATGGAGCACAGATCAGAACAGTATTGATGCCTAGGCCGCTGTACACTAATAACTTTGCAAATTCTTAACAAACTGCTGGTATTTTCTCAATATATTTCGTATATAGTGGCGTTATCACCTGAACAGAGTTACAGGAATATATAATAATACGAGGTAATAACATGAAGAAAATGGTAATTGGAATGACAGCAGCTTTAGCAGTTGGCGGACTGGTATTTGCACAGAATGCAGCAATCGAAACAGCAGCACCCGCAGCCGCAGAAACAGTACAGGAAACAGTCGATATTGCTTCCGCATTGGCAGAAACAGAAAATGTACAAAAATTTGGTAATGCTGTTGCCGTTGCACAGATTGATGTTTCTTCTATCGCTCTAGATGGAGTAACTGTTTTTGCACCAGTTGATACTGCTGTAACAGACCCCAATACAATTATAAATGTTGAGGATTACATTGTTCCCGGCAAAATAACTGCTGAAATTCTGGCAGAAGCGAACACACTGATCACTCTGTCTGGAAAAGAACTAACTGTCGAATCACAGGATGGAACATACCTTATCAATGGTATCGCAGTCAACAACACCATTGAAGATGGCAATGTCGTCATTAACACTCTTAACGGAGTCTTTGCCGATACATCCCTTTCTCTACTGTTCTAATTGTTTCAATTGATACTGTCGGCACGCCGCATTGCCGACAATCATATCGCAAAACAGCGCCAAAATGTGTAACTTTTTGGCTGCAGCGGCATTAAACAGATAGACCAGCAAAGGTCCACAACGTCTTTTTATAAATACACATCCTTTCTTTACCCCGCAGGACTGTCAGTTCTGCGGGGTTCCTTTTTCTGGAACATCACTCTTCCATTATAAGTGTCAAACTATTGCTCTGATAAGCAGGCATAAATTTTTTAGAACTGCCATTTTCAAACTGGATGGTAATAACATATTCATTTTCCACGCACTCACCTTTTATAATCCAGCCATATCCATATTCATCATGATAAATGCGGCTTCCTTTTACCCATCGCCCCGCCAGAGGATGCGGTTGCGAAACAGAATGATTTCCTGATTGAGAACGAGTACCAGCTAAAAAAGACTTGGGAGCATTACCGATAATACGAATCGCAGTTAGAGGAATATCATACAGAAACAAACTTGGATAGAGGAATTCCGTCCGCCCATACAGCCGCCGGGTATTACAAGAGGTCAAATACAACTCATCACGCGCTCGGGTAATTCCAACATAAAACAAACGTCTTTCCTCTTCCAAACTTCGATCATGTTTATCAGCGCGTGGAAATATACCAGCCTCCAGCCCAGTAATAATCACACGGGGAAATTCAAGTCCTTTTGTATTATGCAGTGTAATAAATGTCACTGCATCTTTTTCTGAATCTGTTTCAGATTCAAGTATACGATCCAGTTCTATGTGATCAAGAAATTCTAACAGACCAGACAATGAAAGCGGATACAGATCTGCGCTCTTGACCAGTTCTTCTATATTTGCGATACGCTGTGTCTGTGCGATTTCATCTGCTGCCTTGTAATATTCAAGCAGACCACTACGCTCTGCGATTTTCTGGATAAATACAGATAAACATTCCTGCGATTCATTAGATTGCAATCGAGGATACTCCGCATCATGCGCAAGTACTTCAGCAAGAACATTTTCCGCACCATTATCTCCAGCAGGAAGTAAAGCAAGCAAATCGTCTATAATCGCAACAAATTCACTCACTCCAGTGCGGGCACGTTTGGGTAGAACTGACAGCAGTGTACGGCACGCCTCAAGGTATCCCTGGTGCACACCGCCGGAAAATTGCGTATTCTGCTCCAGCGCAGTAAAATGGGCTGTAATTTTTTCCTGCGTAGTACTGCCGATACCACGCGCAGGTTTATTTATTATACGAAGAAAGGCAACATCATCCTTTTGATTAACTAAGAATTTCAGGAAAGCCAACAAATCTTTTATTTCTTCCCGTTCATAAAATTTCAGTGAACCGACAACTGTATACGGAATCTTTCGGTGCAGAAATTCTGTTTCAAAAGAAAGAGACTGCGCGTTTGTACGGTATAAGACCGCCCAGTCTGCGTATGGACAGCCTTTTTCATGAGAACGGGTTATTAGTTCCGCACAATAGGCAGCTTCATCCTCCTGATTAGGCAGAAAAGCAAGAACGGGTTTTGCCCCACCTTCACGCTGCGCACGCAATGTTTTTCCAAGCCGCTCCGTATTGCAGCTGATAACTTGTCCGGCGGTATTCAGGATCGGTTCAACAGATCGGTAGTTGCGTTCCAGACGAATAATCTGTGTGCCAGCAAAATGGTCCTGAAAAGTCAGAATATTCTCTACCTCAGCACCGCGAAAACTGTAAATAGATTGATCATCATCACCAACTACACAGATATAGGTTTCAGGACCAGCTAATTGTTGAAGAAGATGAAACTGTGCGACATTTGAATCCTGATATTCGTCAATCATGATTACTTTGAAGCGCTCAAACATCATTGAACGAATCTGAGTATTTGTACTCAGAAGTCTCACCGGCAGCATAATAAGATCACCAAAATCAACATTACCTGTCTCACGCAGCTTTTTATCATACAGCAAGTACAGTTCCTGGAATCGTTCTGGTACATCAAGCGGAGAAAAATCATCTGCGTCAGCAGCAAGGCAATAATCTTTTACCCGTGAAATATAATGAACAGCTTCAGCAGCATCCTTACGGAGCAGACCTGGTTTTGCTCTGGTCAGCAACGTTACCATATCATCTTCATCATATACAGTAAAATGAGGATCTATCCCTGCTTCTTCAGCAAATAATCTCAGAAACCACGCACCAAATGAATGAAACGTCCGTATCTGTGTATACTGAGCTCTTGGTTCAAGCCGCCGGGCCCGCTCAGCCATTTCATTGGCTGCTTTTTTCGTAAAGGTAACTGCAAGGATGGATCGAGGATCGTATCCAAGTTTTCCAATCAGATACGCGATTTTTGTTGTAATAACCCGAGTTTTGCCGGAACCAGCGCCGGCAAGTATCAACAACGGAGAACCAGCGTGGATTACTGCTTCTTTCTGTTCTGGATTTAAAACAGAAAGATAATCAGGCGGAGTCTGTGCTACAGAACTGATATTCATAAAAAATCACAAAGCAGCGATAAACAGACCATCAAGATTAGTACCGTCACTGCCCATAATACGAGCTGACACGAATAGCCCAGGTCTGACAGCAGCGCAGGCGGCTTCTTCATCTTTCTCAAACCGGATTACAACAGTCCCATCCACTTCAGGAGCCTGAAACCAGCACCTGCCAATAGCAATACCTTCATCGCCATCTATCAACTCTTCTATCAAAACAGTCTGTTCAGTACCAATATACCGATCCAGCCGCCGGGCAGTTATACCGCTCTGCAATTCTATCAATTTATCAGCACGCCGTGAAGCTATTCTTCGGGGAACCTGTTTTTTCATACTTGCGGCAGGAGTATCATCTTCTCTGCTGTACGAAAAACAACCCGACCAATCTGGTTCAACAGTAGTCAAGAATTGCGCAGTTCGTTCTGCCTGCTCATCACTTTCTCCAGGAAAGCCCGTCAAGAACGTAGTTCTCAGCACCGCATTCGGTAATTCCTGCCGGATATGCGAAACTAAACTGATATACCCGCTACTGTTTCCGGTACGATTCATTGCCCGTATCACCGTATCATCTCCACTCTGAAATGGGATATCAAAATACGGCAAAATACGACTATCCTGTTTAATAATCGAAATAATATCAGAAGGAAAATGATCTGGATGAATATATAAAAGCCTCAGCCAGAAATGACCTTTTATTGCTGAAATCTGTTTCAGAAGTCCAGCGAGAGGGCTTATAATTCTATCCGACACTTCTCCGCACAGCGGGGGAAACGGAGGACTCGGCCAATCAGCAGCTGCATGAGGATTTTTTTTATCCATGCCATACGCGGCAATGTCCTGTCCGACAAGATTTATTTCTGCAATATTTTTGGCAAGCAGAGATTGAATCTCTTCGATAATATCTTCAGAAGAACGGCTCCGCAATTTTCCACGAATAAGAGGAATTGCGCAAAACGAACAACAATTATCACATCCTTCTGTTATTTTTACATATGCAGAACCAGGATATCCAAGCAACTTCGAACGTTCTCTGCTATACACACCAGTCTGCGGCGGAACTGTTATCGGACGTTTTCCCTCAAGCAATTCATCAATAACTTTGTCCAGCTGCGATAAATCACCATTACCAAAAATAGCATCAGCTTCAGGAAGTTCATCTTTAAACACTGCTGCATAACGTTCCGCAAGGCATCCAGCAAGTAAAATTTTTGCGGCAGGATATGACATACGTGCACGCATAACAGAATCAAGCGATTCTTTTTTTGCACTTTCAATAAATCCGCAGGAATTCACAATGATTATCTGTGCAGTGTCAGGAGAATCTGCTTGCTCAAGCCCTTTAGATTCAAGCCGTGCTATCAGAAGCTCTCCGTCTACCTGATTTTTCGCACAACCATGCTGATCAAGAAAAAAACTAATCAAGTTCCGCTACCACCAACTTGTACATACCGTCTACATCGCGGATCCACTTAATATCTTCAGCGACTACACGACCTGCTTTACCAATTTCCAGATCGTACGTCCTACCATCTGCAAGAATCTGCAATTTAACAGCGCCAATATTCGAAACCCATAGACGTATGCGATTCTTCGCCTGAGCAGTTAAAATATCACCATTTGTATAATAATCCTCGATCGGTTCATCTCGGTCAGTTTGATAACGGAACACACATCCTGCACGATAACTGAAATTCACCGTAAACGGATATGCTCTGGTATCCTGCAAAATAACTACATATTGTTCTTTTTCTGCGGACTCCGTCGGAATAGCACTCTCATCAACTTTCAGCGGAACAGAGTCAGGATTCTTTAAAAACATACGAACCTCTGCCCCCAAAGAAGCATCAGTTCGTGAAATATCAGAAACAAATACAACAATCTCGTTACCGCTCTTTCCATCAATATCAAGTTCCAGCTCTTCTCCCAGATCAACAAAGAGCACACCAGATGGGGCTTTTAAAGAAAGCAGAGACAGAGTGTTCTCAACAGTCAGTATCACAGGCTCAGCCTCACCCATTGGCACCACAATCTCATCACCTGCATATAAGCGTTTTTCAAGCGGTATATCAGATAATGTATACTGTGCCGGGCCTTTATCCGAAATAACTGTTTTGCCAGTATCAACAGAAGACGGTTTTCTCAAGACAAACCAGTATACACAAAAACAACCAGCAAGCAATAAAAGAACCGCTATAGCACAGATAACCGGCAGCAGATAGCGCGGACGAGATTTCCGTAAAAGAGCCTCTGGAGTCGGCATCTCCTGCAATTTTTTTGCTTTATATAGAGAAACAATACGCTCTGCGTCCAGCTCCAGAAATAACGCATAATTACGGAGAAATCCAACTAGATACGCTTCTCCGGGAAAGACAGACAGATTTTCTTCTTCCAGAGCAATTATATACTGTCTTGCAATCGTCGTTTCCGCTTCTACGGTTTCAATATCTATTTGTTTCGCTTCACGCGCATTTTTCAGAATTTCACCAAAATCTTCCATTCCTGCAGCCCCTTATTCCGAAAACAGGAAATTATTGTATATGTTTGCTGATGATGGAGGGTCGTATATAAACCGCTGTTCAGAGATACCCTGATTTACCGCATAATCAGAAAACATAAAAGTTATCGTTTCGTTCTGTGTCGACAAAGCCTCTACCCGTCGAATCAATTTAGTTTCTGCGTCTATCGCAAGGAGAATACGACGAAATCCCTCTGTCGTATTCTTCCGTGACAACACCAGTTTTATTACCATTTCATCCGATCCTTCTGCGAGAGGAACCGGCTCCTGCCCTACTTCATATGCTATAGAATAATATCGGCTCATCAGCGACAGGCCCTGAGGGGTAGCCAGATTCATCCCCTGCCCAGAATCAGAATCAGTCACTGATTGATTCAATATCGCAGCGGGTCCTGGCAGATAAATAGTAAGCATATCTCCGTTAAAAACTATTGTCTGACTTTCAGGATTTGAGAAATCTATCCGCAACAGATTTGGCCGTTTAAAAGAGGCTGTTGCAGACATTTTTGATTTACCGACAGTAATATCCATCTTCGCTTCATAATCCTGTATAGTTCCATAAAATTCAGAAACAGACTTAAAATAATTGCTTGCTGTTGTTATCTGTGCACAAACTGTTGCAGCAGCCGCCAGGAAAAAAAACAGAGAGGCAATATTTTTTTTCATTAGCTAAATACTCCGCGGTAACTTATTAGTTGTATATACTAAACAAGAATTGAAAAATCGTCAAGGCAATGTTTTAAATTTAATTTCATTATCGATCATATAGTGACAAATAATACTGTTTTTTGCTATTATATTGATTATTTTATCATTATCACCATATGGGGTATCTCATGGAAAATGTAAAACAAACGCCAAGCGGTTCTGCTGAAAATAAAATGGGAGTTATGGCAATCAATCCGCTGCTTCTAACTATGGCGCTTCCGATGATAGCATCGATGCTGGTACAAGCGCTCTATAATATTGTAGACAGTATGTTTGTTGCGCAGCTGAGCGAAAACGCCCTGACAGCAGTCTCACTCGCATTCCCTGTTCAAAACTTAATGATTGCAGTTGCAACAGGAACCGGAGTCGGTATCAACGCATTTCTATCCAGAAGCCTTGGTGAGAAAAACTTTGATAAAGCAAATAAAGTCGCAAATAATGGACTGTTTCTTGCTTTTCTCAGCTATCTGCTTTTTGCGCTTTTTGCTCTGTTCTTCAGCAATCTGTTTTTCTCAACACAAACAGATAATCAGGAAATTATTAAATATGGTAATGACTATATCCGTGTGTGCTGTTTCTTTAGTTTCGGTGTATTTTTTCAGATAACACAAGAGCGATTACTACAGTCAACAGGAAAAACATTTTATACAATGATTACACAAGGAACAGGCGCCATCATCAATATAATACTTGATCCAATCATGATCTTTGGGTTATTTGGTTTTCCCCGACTAGAAGTAACCGGTGCAGCACTTGCAACTATTATCGGACAGATAATCGCAGCAATACTTGCTTTCTATTTTAACAGAACAAGAAACCACGAAATACATATCACATTAAGGAATTTCAAGCCGGAAGCAAAAATCATCGGCGGAATTTATTCTGTAGGTATTCCCTCAATTATCATGGTTTCAATCGGATCAATTATGATTTTCGGATTAAACAAAATACTCATCACATTTACCCCAACAGCGGTTGCCGTTCTGGGAATCTATTTTAAATTACAAAGTTTCATTTTTATGCCGGTATTTGGATTGAATAACGGTATGGTTCCTATTGTAGCATACAATTTTGGAGCAAGAAAACCAGAGCGCATCATACAGACAATTAAGCTCAGTATTGTGTATGCAGTCTGTATGATGGCAGCCGGATTGATCATATTTCAGTTCCTTCCCGCCACGCTGCTGCATATTTTTAATGCCTCAGACAATATGCTGAACATCGGTATTCCAGCATTGCGGATTATCAGTCTCAGTTTCCTTTTTGCAGGATTTGGCATTGTAACCTCTTCCGTATTTCAGGCACTCGGACATGGGATACTTAGTCTTGAAGTCTCTATTATCAGACAGTTACTTGTCATTCTGCCAGCAGCATATTTATTATCGAAAGCCATCGGCGTTACCGGTGTCTGGTGGTCAATACCCACCGCAGAAATCGTATCAGTTACATTCTGCACGCTCTTTTTAAAACGGGTCTTTGTAAAAGAAATACATCCGCTGCGCAGCACACAGCAAACAGCGCCGACTATCAAATAATTTAGAAACTTATAAAATATAGTCCTTCGCTTGAAATACGAGCAGCGTATCACCTTCAGAATCAGAAAGTGTCAATGTAGAACCATGTACCTGATATGTAGACACCCGACTTAGAAGATTCAGATACTGCTGCTCCATTTCTGCAGCAACCTCAGTACCTGCAGCAGCAAGAGTCACAGCTCCCATCGCGAATGATAAATCATGAGACACATCATCAGCTGTATAAGTCATATGTAATACATTAACACCTGTGTTACCAGAAACATCACCATCATAGCCAAAATTCAAAAAAGGTATTTTTTCCAAGTCCGCCGGCAGCGATACCATTGCATTGCCGGTATTGCATGATACCAGTTCCCATAAACTTCCAGCCAGACGGATACGGCTGAACACAAGACGGACGGTATCTGCTGAATCTGATAAAACCAGCTCAGTGCTGCCACTTCTGCTATCAAGCTGCCATACAGTAATAACAGATAACGCATGCAGATAGTTCTCTTCAAACTCCATTGCTACAGGATGTCCCATCATACGGGTTGTCGCAAATCCTTCAGACGGCTTTATTGCATCTCCGCTCAATGTAAAAGAACCATGATAACTGTTCACACCTGAAAATCCAGACGCCGTATACACTGCGTCCTCATTCTGTGAAGACAAAGTCAATGTCGCAGCCGCAATTTCCTGTTCCTGACCATTTAAAACAAACTCACAGAGCTGCCAGTCACCGGCAATCAGAGAAATATCTGTGAGAGATTTTTGAGACGCACAACCCAAAATACCACTTGTCATACCTGCAGCAAGCAGAATCATACTGATTTTCAATAATTTTCGCACAAAACGTATTTTTTTCATAAAACCCCTTTTATCACTCGATAATGTATATTACAGCAAAATATACTAAAAACAATCTATGGTCAATCAAGTTTTATAACTATACCCCCATAACAAATAGTTTCTATAAGGGGACTGATACTCAGTGTTTGACTTGCTGAGTAAAAACATGGTATTACATAGGTATGAAAACACCGCTTATTACAGAAATTCTAACTCTTCAGGGTGATGGACGAGAAATAACAGTCTGCGGATGGGTACGTACAAAGCGTGAATCAAAAAATCTTGTATTTATACAGCTCAATGACGGTTCATGTTTTGATTCACTCCAGCTTACTTATGACCGTTCTCAGCCATCAGAAGAAATTGAGGCGCTGCTCAAAAAAGTTACTACAGGAGCAGCATTACGCGCTTCCGGAAAACTCGTCGCATCACCGGCTTCCGGACAGGCTGTTGAACTGGCATTATCCGCTCTCACCATACTTGGCGAAGCAAATCCGGAAACATATCCACTTCAAAAAAAGAATCACTCATTTGAATTTCTGCGTGAAAATGCACATCTGCGGGTAAGAACAAATACCTTCGCAGCTGTAGCGCGAATGCGAAATCAAATGGCATACGCTATACACACATTCTTTCAGACCCGCGGTTTTGAATATGTACATACGCCGCTCATAACGGCAAGCGACTGTGAAGGAGCGGGAGAAATGTTTCAGGTAACCACCCTCTCCCTTGAAAAACTCGCTGAAACTGCCGTCCATGCTGGTCAGAAAGGCATGGATCCATCAAAAGCTGCAGAACTGGTAGATTACCACAAAGACTTTTTTGGAAAAAAGACAAGCCTGACTGTATCGGGACAGCTTGAAGTTGAAACATACGCCTGTGCTCTTTCCCGTGTATATACGTTCGGACCGACATTCCGCGCTGAAAATTCAAATACGACACGCCATCTTTCTGAATTCTGGATGTGTGAACCGGAAATCGCTTTTTATGAACTCGAAGATAATATGGATATCGCCGAAGAGTTTGTAAAATATCTGCTGAACTGGGCGCTTACAAAATGCGCATCAGATATGAAATTTTTTGATCAGCGGATTCAGAAAGGTTTAATCGACACGCTGACACACGTTGTCAATTCAGATTTTGCTCGTATAACATATACACAGGCAATTGCAGAACTGGAAAAACATGCTGATCAGTTTGAATTCAAACCCTATTGGGGCTGCGATCTGCAAAGTGAACATGAGAAATATCTCACGGAACACATTTACAAGCGGCCTGTTATTGTTACAGATTATCCCAAAGAAATAAAAGCATTTTATATGAAGCTCAATGAGGACGGAAAAACAGTGCGCGCTATGGATGTGCTTGTCCCCGGTCTGGGAGAAATCATCGGCGGTTCACAGCGTGAGGAAAACTATGATCTGCTATATAAACGAATCACTGAACTTGGATTTAATCCGGAAGATTACTGGTGGTATCTTGATTTACGGCGATTCGGCAGTGTTCCGCATTCCGGGTTTGGACTTGGTTTTGAACGATTACTGCTGTACGTAACCGGTATGACAAATATCCGGGATGTAATTCCATATCCCCGCGCTCCTAAACTTGCAGAATTTTAATTAGCCTATAAAACAAAAACTGCCCTTTCAAGGGCAGTTTTTGTTTTCAGATCGCACTTTCCACAGTGTTCCAATCTCAATACAGAAATATCTCTTGCCCGCAGTTATATTTAATGGTATAGTTACATATGAATCTTCACGAATATGGTGCTTTCGGCAGAAAAATATATTTTATTCATCCTTCATTTCTTGTACGGCGTAATCTGATTCCCCAACTGTGCAATATGGAATATGAGATATATATTATTCCGGATTATAAAAAAGCAAAAGATATCCTCCGAAAAAATCCTGACTCTATATGTTATATAAATATGGATGTAGATTTACGGCCGGAAGGCTGGATTAATTTTGTACAATCTTTTGAGAAAGATGATGTATTGTCTACAATATATATAGGAGTTACATCCGAGAGAACAAGCAAAACCACCCGCGAAGATTTCGTTACCCAATGTACATTACCTGCCGGTTTTATTCAAACGACAAGCGCAACACCCGATGCAACAAAAATTGTTGCACATATTCTGGAAATGGTAAATGCGAAAGGTCAGCGTAAATACGTGCGTGCATCCTGTACCACAGATAAAAACGCCACAGTTACCTGTGATGCAGGCGGGAAATATCTAACATTCAGATTACAGAATATCAGTTCAGTAGGACTTGCGTGTTTAGTACCAGACAGCGACGCAGAAAATTTCCAGGAGAAATCAATACTCCGCAACACAACATTAACTCTTGGCAAAACACAGCTTCTTTGCAGCGCTGTTATTTATGCGATAAAACGTGATGTGCAATATGCCACAATGATTCTTCTGTTCATGAAAGGTACAACAAACGACTTAAAAAATATTATTCGTCAGTATATCTTTGATTTGCATCAAAATATACTTGATACACAACTCGCCGAACTTGCTGAAGATCCCGTTAATTATAATCATCCAAACGCTCTGCAGCAGGCTACTGAAACTGAGCATCCTCCTCTAGAATAATCTGACACTGTCCATTCGTGAGCTCTGTAAGGTATTTCCGTAACGCAGCCACATCAGAAAGCCTCACAAAACCGCTTACAGTAACATCAGTTGCATATATTTCTTCTATTTGCCGTGTGTCCAGGCTGGCAAGATAACGCTTTACCGGAGTTATAAGCTGATAAGGTATTGTAAAAACAAAATGCATTCTTATAATCAGCTCCTCAAAAGAAGCTGCAGCTATCACAGCTTTTGCAGCATCACTGTATGCTTTTACTAAACCGCCAGTACCCAGCAGCGTTCCGCCAAAATATCTAGTAACAGTGAGCAGAACATTTGTACAACAGCGTCCTTTCAGCACATCAAGAACGGGTCTGCCGGCAGTGCCAGGCGGTTCTCCATCATCAGACATCCCCATCACTTCAGCATTTTTACCGGTCACAAATGCATGAACAACATGCGTTGCATCAGCATATTTCTGTTTTTGTTGTTTTAAAACCTCCCGCGCATCTTGCTGTCCGGAAATCGGTAGTAACTCAGCAATAAAACGAGAACCCTTTATAACTAACTCAGCACAGGCATATTCGGCAAGAATTTCCATAATCACTCTTCCAAAAGCAGCTTTTCTTCTTTTATATCTTGATGCTTACCTTTTTGCTCATCAGAGAGCCAGCAGTAAAAACCAATCACCGCAAGCATAATCTTGATCAGAACGACATACATACAGATATATGTGCAGCTGCTCACAATATACCGAAGACTAACTATAACAGATGTTTCCGCACCATCAGAAAGAACTGTAGTATAAAAAGAGAAGAAAAACAGACCACTGCCGAACAGTAATCCTAACAATAACCACATACCGCCGCATTTAAAACAAAACAGCAGGAGTTTAAACCGGTATCCTGCAAGCATTCGGGCCGAACAACGCAGAATTTCAAAAACAGAAACATCTTGATGAGTCTGCATATACAGGTAGACAAATGCGTACCGCAAAGACATCAGAATATAGGCAACTGCAACAAGAATCACAGAAACGACAACGGCAAGATCCATATTTAAAATCATACTCTCCCCGCTCTGAACAAACAGCAACTCCGGCCAGCGCATCAAAAGCAGAGAAAAAGGGACAGAAAGCACCAATAACCATGCAAACACTGTTAAATACATAGTAACAGTGGCACCTGCAACCTGCGGCCAAATACGAAATCCCGCAAATAAATTACCAAGAATTGCCCGTTCTTTCAGATAAAAACGCTTCAGCATAACATACAAACCATACGTAAAAATGCCCGATAAACAGATTTCAAGAACGAGCAATGGCAACAGCCAGACACCAGCACTGGCACTATCCGTCAGAATAAGCGGTGAAAATAAAATAGATGAAAAAACAGATATGCAAATGAGCATAACAAAAAGAGAAACGAGCATTTTTCCCAAATTCGCACGAAAACAGGATTGTACCTGCCGATACACAACATGAAGATCAGACATCTTTCGATTCCTTTACTATATTTCGGGGTACCAGCGCAACAACAGAATCAACCTCCCGCTGCGCAAGCCGAACCCCCAGCGCTTTAACACTTTTTTCTTCAAAATCCTGCGCATTAAACTTTTCCTCAAGAATTTTAACTCGAGGCTTCTGTGTATATTTTACCAGAAATGAGAATTTCGGTCTGGTATCAAGAAATATCACTTCCATTCCATCAGGTACAGCAAAATATTCCCTATTTGACAGATACTGTTCTATGCGGCATCGTTTGATATACGCAAATCTCGTTTCAGGATCACGGTAAATAATAGTAAAAATCACTTTCGTCATGACCTCCTTATCCGCAAACCCGCAGTACCACATTCCCGCATCCACAAATAATTTATCCGGTATAGCACATACCATATACATTCCGGATTTTCGCATGAATAAAATACGGTCATATGGAGAAACCTTCATAATCTCAGTCCCTGTGCTTACCGCAGTTCCTAAATAACCAGAGTTGCAATCATACCGCAGCGGTATATCACGGGCAACAACTTCTTTTACATCAACAGCCGAAAAATGTGCTATGGTAGTACGGCGTTTTGTTTCTTCTTCAGGAAGTTTCTCAAGCAAACTAGTAAGACAACTGACCGCATATGCAGGCAGATTCTTTAAAAGCCGTTCAATTTCCTTTAGACGACGGTTTATTTCCTGTACTTCTCTGCGGTTTTTATTAATATCATACAGAGAAATACGGCGGATGGGAATTTTCAGCAGCTTTTCCACATCCTCCTGAACAACAGGCCGTATTAATTCTGTCTGAAACGGTTCAAACCCAGTAATCACAGCCTTGGTAACAGCAGTTTCTGTTTTCATTTCCTCTATGCGTTTATATATCCGCTCTTCAATAAATATACGCTCAAGAGTTCTCATATGAAGTTTATCAGTCAATTCACTTCGTTCAAGCTCCAGCTCATCTTTCAGAATCTCTATCAGCTGCTTTGCCTGCTGCTTTATCACATCCGTCACGGTCATAACCTGCGGCATATTGTCTTTGATAACAAGCAGATTACAGCTTATTGATAATTCACAATCAGTAAACGCATACAATGCGTCTACCACATCCTGCGAATATATCCCGCGCTGCAGCTTTATCTCAATTTCTACTTTTTCCGCAGTGTAATCATTTATTGAGGCAATTTTGACTTTACCCGATCTCGCAGCATTTTCTATAGACGTTATTAAACTCTCTGTTGTTGTATTCGCAGGCAGCTCTGTTATCAGAATACGCTTTGGATCACTTGTATCCATTTTCGCGCGGGAAATAACCTTTCCCAATCCATCCCGATAATCACTGATATCAATCAGACCACCCGTAGCAAAATCAGGGAACAGCTGAAACGGTTTATTCAAAAGACACGCTTTTTCGGCTTCAATAACCTCTCGCACATTATGAGGCAAGATACGCGTTGACATACCGACTGCAATACCTTCCGCACCAAGAATTAATGCGACTGGCAACTTTGATCTGAAGACAACAGGTTCTTTACCGCGTCCGTCATACGACGGTACATATCGTGTTATAGAAGGATTATATAAAATATCTTTTGCAATAGGACGGATACGGCATTCAATATACCGCGCAGCAGACGCCCCATCACCTGTATAAATATTACCAAAATTTCCCTGTCTGTCTATAAAAAGTTCTTTATTCGCAAGAACAACCAGCGCCGAATAGATTGAAGCATCTCCATGAGGATGATATTTCATACACTGCCCGACAACATTCGCGACCTTATGAAATTTTCCATCATCCATTTCAAACAGAGTATGCAGAATACGCCTCTGAACAGGTTTAAGACCATCAGCCAGATCAGGAATAGCACGATCGCGGATAACATAACTGGCGTATTCAAGGAAATTTTTATCAAATAAGTTTTTTACAAATGCCATGTCCCATTCCTATGCGTCAATGTCTTCAAGCAGATTATTTACAATGAATTCACGGCGGCTTGGAGTATTTTTACCCATATAAAATTCAAGCAGCTCAGGAATATCCTTAAGAGCACGCACCTCTACCGGCACAATCCGCATATCGGCTCCGATAAACTGGCCAAATTCTTTTGGACTTATCTCTCCCAATCCTTTAAAACGTGTTACTTCTGTACCTGCGCCAAGTTCCCGTATTGCACAATCACGTTCCGTCTCGCTGTAGCAATATCTGGTTTCTTTCTTTGTGCGCACACGGAACAGCGGTGTTTCAAGAATAAACACTCGACCTGAAGTAACAAGCTCTTCAAAATATCCAAGAAAAAACGTCAGCAGCAGATTACGGATATGAAATCCGTCGTTATCAGCATCTGTAGCAATAATAATCTTGCTGTAACGCAGTCCTTCAAGATCGTTTTCTATTCCAAGCGCCATCATCAGATTATACAACTCAGCATTTTTATAAATATCAGCCCGTTTCTTACCATACATATTCTCAGGTTTGCCTCGGAGACTGAAAATCGCCTGCGTCATTACATCCCGTGAGCCAACCATTGAACCTGAAGCAGAATCACCTTCTGTAACAAAAATCATAGAGTTTTCACCCTTTGAACCATCGTCGAGATGATATTTACAGTCTTTTAATTTGGGAATTTTAAGAGCGATTTTTTTTGCAGCTTCTTTCGCTTCCTTTTTTACCGCATTCAATTCAGTACGCAGCCGTTCATTTGCGGTTATTTTCTGCTCAAGCATCTTCGCCGCATCAGCATTACGGTGCAGCCAGTCGTCCACAGCCGCCTTTGTCTCTGCCACAATCCAGCTGCGCACATCAGTGTTCCCGAGCTTATTCTTAGTCTGACTCTCAAAAACAGGGTCTTTCACCTTTACTAAAACAGCGGCAGTCATACCTTCACGTACATCTTCACTCTTATACGTTTTGCGATAAAATTCATTTACCCCTTTCAGAAAACCTTCTTTAAAAGCGGATAAGTGCGTACCTCCGTCAGAGGTATACTGGCCATTCACAAACGAAAAATAATTTTCACCATACGCATTAGAATGTGTAAAAGCAAACTCTATCTGCTTTCCGGAATAATGACCAATCTCATACAGAGATTCTCCCTCGATTTCTGTTTTTAAAAGGTCAAGCAGCCCGTGTTCACTTTTATACATCTGCCCATTGCAAGTAAGCTCAAGCCCCATATTAAGATAGGCATAATTCCACAGACGTTTTTCCACAAATTCCATATTATAGGCGTAATCATGAAAAATCTCGCTGTCGGGAATAAACTCAATATACGTACCATTATGGACATCCTGCTTTACAGAACCAGTACGGCTGTCTTTTAAAACACCCCGTTCAAAAACGGCTTCCGCACATCTTCCATCACGTATAGATAATACTTTAAAATAAGAAGACAGAGCATTTACCGCTTTTGTACCGACACCATTCAGACCAACAGAAAACTGAAAAACATCATCATTATATTTCGCGCCGGTATTAATAATTGATACACACTCAACCACCTTACCAAGAGGAATTCCCCGGCCGTAATCACGTACTTTTACTTGTTTACCTTCTATCCGGACATCAATGCGGGTACCATTTCCCATAATAAATTCATCAACCGCATTATCAATAATCTCTTTGAGCAGAATATAAATACCATCATTCTGATTAGAACCATCTCCCAGCCGGCCGATATACATACCGGAACGGAGACGTATATGCTCAAGCGGACTGAGAGTCTGGATTTTCGACTCATCATAACTGCCTGTTTGTTTTTTATCCGCAGAAGCACTATGCATCTTTTTTTCAGCCATTCTACTACTATAGCACAGAGAGAATAAAAAAAAAACACCGCGGAAAACCGCGGTGTTTTCTATGCATCAGAAGTTATAAACTAACTTATTTTGCAATAACACGTGCCATTTCGAGCACTTTGTTTGAATAACCCCATTCATTGTCATACCAAGAAATCAGTTTTACAAATGTGGGGTCAAGCATGATACCGGCCTTTGCATCAAAGATAGATGTTTTGGGGCAGTTGCGGAAATCTGTTGATACAACAGCGTCTTCTGTGTAACCAAGAACGCCTTTCAGCTCGCCTTCAGAAGCAGCCTTCATTGCAGCGCAGATTTCTTCATATGTAGTGGGCTTCTCAAGCTCTACTGTCAGGTCAACAACAGAAACGTCTGAAGTAGGAACACGCATTGACATACCTGTCAGCTTGCCATTAAGAGCGGGAAGAACCTTACCAACAGCCTTTGCAGCACCTGTTGAAGAAGGAATGATATTCTCAAGAATACCGCGGCCGCCGCGCCAATCTTTCTTAGAAGGACCGTCTACAGTCTTCTGTGTTGCAGTAGCAGCATGAACAGTTGTCATCAGACCGCGTTTTACACCGAACTTCTCATGAATAACTTTTGTGAGCGGAGCAAGACAGTTTGTGGTGCAGGAAGCATTGGAAATAATATCCTGTCCTGCATATGTTTCATGGTTTACACCATATACAAACATCGGAGTTGCATCCTTAGAAGGAGCAGACATAATAACTTTCTTAGCACCAGCTGTGATATGAGCACGAGCAGTTTCATCAGTCAGGAAGAAACCTGTTGATTCAACAACAACATCAGCACCGACTTCATTCCACTTCAGGTTTGCAGGATCTTTTTCTGCAGTCAGGCGGATTTTCTTTCCGTTTACGATCATGTTATTGCCTTCAAGAGCAACATCATGATTGAAATGACCATGAACGGAATCATACTTCAGCATGTAAACCAGATAATCAGGATCAAGAAGATCGTTAATACCTACAATTTCGATATCGTTGCTGAAGTTTTCAACTGCAGCGCGGAAAACCATACGTCCAATGCGGCCAAAACCGTTAATACCAACCTTAACCATGTCTAGCACTCCTCATAAATGATTTTATACTTAAATTGTACGCAAACAATAAGTTTGTGTCAATCCAGTAATCTAATACCTCTTCAATCATCTTTTTTTCTATCTAAATATCCTGAATCTTCGAGATATTTGCGGCGGGTAATAATAAGATCTATCAGTTCCTGATACATATTATAGTCTACTTCAAGGGCGATTGGAAGAATAAAAAACTCGGTCTCATCACAATACCGCTCAATAAATTCAGGACTTGTTACAAATCCCAGACTGATCATATTACTAATACGATCAGCACATTTCAGCACTTTTGCTTTTGTACTGCCGTGTTCAATAATATGCTTGAGGAATTCACTTTTAAGCTGACCTTCCTTTTTAGTAACTTCCAGAACAAGCTCATACACCTGTCCGGACTCCGCATCCGCTTCAAGAATAAGATTCCGGTTAAACTCAGGGATGTCTTCTACAACATCATGAATCAGCGAAGCTTTCAGAAGCACACTGTCAATGTAGCCGTAGTCAATCAGAATACCCATCGTATCAATCTGATGCCTGAACATATTTCCGCCTGAATGGCGGCGCTTACCAATAAGCGCTGTTGCAAGCTGCATATACGGAGCAAGGTATATACCCTTCAGATGCAGCATATCCTGATCTTTCATCTGCATAGACATCCCCCTTTCAACTGCTTTTATATATCTTACAGACTCTGAAGATACGAAGTAAGTTTTTCTATCCGGCGCTGCGCATTATCACGTTTTTCCCGTTCCGCAGCGACTATATCTGCCGGCGCATTTTGCGCAAATTTACCAGATAGTTTTGCCTCAACCTTCACAAGGAAATTCTTTTCATTTTCCAATTCTTTACGGAAACGCGCAGCAAGCTGCTCAGCGTTAATACCGCCTTCAATCAGAAGAAATGCCTCAAATCCCGTACCAACTGCTCCAATCGACTTCGCAGGCTTTTCAGCAATAAAATCAATCTGCGAGGCTCCTGCGAGCAGTTTTATCATATCAGTCTTTTCCGTACATACTTCCGCATCACTGCCTGGCGTCACTAATATAGCAAGATGCAGTTTCGTATCAGGAGATATACCGCATTCTGCGCGCAGCGCGCGTACTGACCGTATCAGTTCCTGAAGAACATTAAACCGCCCTGAAATACGGCTGTCTACACGGGCGTCACACGGCTGCGGATACGGAGCATAAATCAGCTTATCGCTGTATTCAGTCTGCGGCAGAATCTGAAGCGGACAGGGACTGCAGCAGTTCTGAGACGCAGCAGCCTGAGCGCGTGCGGCAGTAATTTCGGCGAGCGGGAGTTTTCCATAAATCTCTTCCGTCACAAACGGCAAATACGGATGCAGCAAACGCAGACTTTCTTCAAGCACATTCAGCAACACTGAGACAGCACGGTCTTTTTCAGCATCATCACCATTTCTGAATGACAGTTTTGTCGCTTCAACATACCAGTCACAGAAATCATTCCAGAAAAATTCATACAGCGCCTGAGCGCCATCATTATATCTGTATCCTTCAAGAGCGCTCCGCGCACTTCGCGCAGCGGCGTCGAGTTCAGTATAAATCCACTTATCCAGTTCCGTCAAATCAGAATCTGTTACCGGAACAATATTTCTTCCTTCAAGATTTCCAAGAATATAGCGGGAAGCATTCCATATCTTATTAGCGAAACGGCTGCCCAACTTAAACGATTCTTTATCAACAAGAATATCCTGCCCCTGCGCACATAAAAAGCCAAGTGTAAACTTTATAGCATCGGAACCATATTCTTCTATTAATTCAAGCGGATCAAGCCCGTTGCCGAGGCTCTTACTCATCTTCCGCCCCTGCTTATCACGTACCAAACCATGGATATAAATATCATGGAACGGCGCTTTTCCGGTAAACTCAAGGCCCGCCATCACCATCCGGCTGACCCAGAAGAAAATAATATCATACGCAGTAACGAGCGCTGATGTCGGATAAAAGCGCTGCAAATCAGCAGTCTGTTCCGGCCAGCCAAGAGTCGAAAACGGCCACAGCCAGCTTGAAAACCACGTATCCAGCACATCGGGATCCTGTTTCAGATGCTCCGCTGAACAATGGCATTTGGGACACTCAGACGGATCAGTCCGTGATACAATCATCTCACCGCATTTGTCACAGTACCACACCGGAATACGGTGTCCCCACCATAACTGACGGCTGATACACCAGTCCCGGATATTTTCCATCCAGTGAGCATACGTATTCTCCCATTTACGCGGATAGAACACAATATCCCCATTTTTCCATGCGGCAAGCGCCTTATCAGCAAGCGGTCTCATCTTTACAAACCACTGCTCACTCAGATACGGCTCTACAACAGTATTGCAGCGGTAACAGTGTCCAACGGAATGGGTAATTTTTTCAGTTTCCTTGAATAAACCGAGTTCCTCAAGATCAGCGATAACCGCCTTGCGTGCGTCCGCGCAGTTCATTCCACGGTATTTCTCAGGCACCGCATCATTTAAAGTTCCATCAGGATTCAGAATATTTATGATCTCAAGATTATGCCGTCTGGCGACTTCCCAGTCATTGGGGTCGTGTGCGGGAGTTATTTTTACCACACCGGTACCAAACACACGGTCTACATACGTATCCGCCACGACAGGAATAGTGCGGTCAGTGAGAGGCAGTTTCACCCGTTTTCCAATCAGCGCCTGATAACGGGGATCTTCAGGATGAACAGCCACCGCGGTGTCTCCAAGCAGTGTTTCAGGACGGGTAGTCGCTATTTCTATGCGGTTTCCGCCCGCAAAAACAGTTCCATCCTCAAGCGTCACAGCAGGGATGGACTCACCGCCCTCAATCTCATAATAAATATGATACATTCCGCCGGGGGTATCAGTGTGCTCAACTTCATCATCAGCAAGCGCAGTCCCGCATGACGGGCACCAGTTAACCAGATAGTTTCCTTTATAAATAAGGCCGCGCTCATACAGCGTCACAAACACATCTCTGACAGCTTTTGACAACCCTTCATCCATGGTAAAGCGTTCTCTGCTCCATTCAACGCTGTTGCCCAGTCTGCGCTGCTGTTCCGTGATAATATCATGATGTTCTTTTTTTACCTGCCAGGTACGTTCAAGAAATTTCTCCCGGCCAAGATCACGGCGGGATAAACCTTCTTTCTTTAGACGGCGCTCTACGACATTCTGTGTCGCGATACCGGCATGGTCAGTACCCGGCACCCACAGGGTATCATCACCTTTCATGCGGTGATAGCGGACAACAATGTCCTGCAGCATATTATTCAGGCCATGTCCCATATGAAGTACGCCCGTCACATTTGGCGGAGGAATAACAACAGTAAACGGTTTGCCAGCCGCGTCGCTGTGAGCCGGACATTCCGCATCACTTCTGGGTCTGAAATATCCTTTTGATGCCCATTCTTTATAAATACGGTCTTCAAAATCTTTCGGATTATACGCTTTCTCAAGCTCAATGCCTTTCATCTATTTAATACCTCTGTATAATTTGCCAAATTATTTTATCCGATTATACTGCTCTTTTCAACATTCAGTATCGCAGAACATACCGTGTGTTTCCGCACACCGCAAAAGACTCAGGCATGTCCGGCAAGCAGCGCCGCTTCTACCGCATCAATAACACTATCCGGGGTAGAAGCGCCGGCGGTAAGTCCGACACTAGCAAGTTCATAAAACACAGAAGGAATTTCATCCGGCTGTTCTATGAGCGCGGCATGGGGGAAACACTCCTTTGCGGTCATAAACAGGCGGCGTGTGTTTGCGGAATTTCTGCCTCCAATAACAAGTATACCGTCAACCCGGCCGCGCAGTTCAAGAAGGGCGTTCTGCCGCTGTGTTGTCGCCGGGCAAATAGTATCAAATACCTGTAAATCGGCAATCGCTCCGCGCAGCGCCGCTGTTATAGCGTCATATTCAGCACGGCTGATAGTAGTTTGACTGATAAGCACCGCTCGCCGCGGACAGTTTCCGGCCTTAGCAAGCAGCCGCGCTTCTTCACCTGTTCCGACAATAATGCAGCCGGGACAATAGCCGGCAAGGCCGCTTACTTCGCCATGGTCTTTTTCTCCAGCGATGATAACGGTATAGCCTTTTTTCCAGAAATCAGCCGCGCGCTTTTGATTGACCAGCACACGCGGACACGTCGCGTCCACAATAGTGCAGCCGTTCGCGCGCAGCGCATCTTTATCAGATGGCGGCACACCGTGAGCACGAATAATCACCACTGGTCCGCTGTCCTGCGTTTTCTGTTTAAAAGAAGGAACCTCATCGGCACAAAGCACCTGCACTCCCTGCGCCTCAAGCGCGGCAAGCGCGCTTTTATTGTGAATAAGCGGCCCAAATGTATATACAGACCTACCCGGATAATCACGCACAGCCTGTTCCGCCGCTTCTACCGCGCGGCGCACTCCCATGCAGTAACCAAGAATATCGGCTCTGATAACCTGCGGAAACTGTTTCATATATATACTATAATACGGCAGCGTATCGGTGTGCAATGAGTGTCTGTATAAAGGAAGAAAAATCAACTGTAAACATACATACGATTGAAAATTCTTTATTGATACCAAATCAAAGAGCTGGGAAGTCTTGCAAATACAAAATCAATAAAATTTCAAACGGATCATTATCGGCATGTGATCTGATAAATCCATATAATCAAATGAATTAGAATATTTTTCTTTTCCTATTGATAGAGTATCATATTTTTCTACTTTATTTTTTGTAAAAACATGGCGCATTTGTTCAGATAAGTAGAATAAACTATTTTTATTTACAATAAAATGATCATAATCATTTTTAAGTATAATTGCGGTTGTCGATTTTGAGAGAGTCGTTTTTTGCCCCCAATCATCAATATACCGACCTTCATTACCATCTATAATAGCATCACTAAAATTCGATCCACGTTTTAATTCACTCCGCCTTATATTAAAATCGCCTGCAATAATTAAGGGCTTTTTTCTTTTGTAGTCAGCATATAATAATTCTAAAATACGTCTTTCTTCAAAAACTTTTTCTTGGTCATTTGGACCAGGCAAATGTACATTAACAACATAGAAAGATTGTGAAGATTTATCCTTATGGGCAAACTCAATCACCTGTACATTATTATACACAAATTGGTATCTTCTAGGATCGTTTTCCGTACTTTCATAATATTGAACAAAATTAAAAGGAGGACTATATGCTAAATCTTTTTTAAGCGTTACATTCTTTGCGTTATAAAGGATAGCATTATTTAAATCCATGTTACACTTTGCATATTTTACACTTGAACAAAAGTTCCAATTATCACCTTTCTTATTTAATTTCAAAACAAGCGATTTAAGAAGATTATTTGATGTATCTAATGGCACCTCCTGCAGTAATACTATATCAGCTTTGGACATTTTAATTACTTGAACTATCTGATCTACCCAACGCGTATTACTTACCCTATGCGACGAACTGCCTGGACCATGCCCCTGTATATTAAAGGACATGATAGAAAACTCACCTGCAAATGAGACAAAAGAAACTACTACAAATACTAAATAAACTAAAAAAAAACTTCTTTTAGAATTCATAATATTCATCCTTAAAATAAACACCATTAGGCAGTAAGTCTTTCTTTGGTTTATTTAAATCCAGATCATATGTAAGCAGCACAGGATATAATGGGTGATTCAACATAAGCCCATAAAAATACAAACCTTGTTCTTTCCAATCATTTGTTACTTTTCCTGTAGAATAAACGAATGTATATTCATTACGGCGTTTTGTTTCTTTTTTGGACTGTTTTTCATCAAAATTCATTATATATGCAAAAGTTTCTTCTGTAGCGGGATTCACAAAACAAGCATACAAACTACTTGCAGAACTCATCATCCATTGCATAGGAATCACACAATCGACCTGAACAACTTTTCTGGACAGAGATTTACCTGTTAGAAAGATTTTTTCCAATTCAGGCTGCAAATCATGTATTACATCAGAAGATGGTCGTAATCCGAACCAATGAAGAACCTCATTAAAAGCTACTGTATCTTTTTCATATTGATCTTCAATAGATTTCAAAGAAATATCTTCATGTCCGCAATTTTTAAATAACGCCCGACACAGTTCAAGTGCATCATATAAACTACTTCCCGTATCAGAGTTCTTATCATAAAGAGAAGCCAGATAACCTGTATCAAGGAACTGATTATCAACATCCGCCGCTAAAATATTTATATTCTTTTCCAGCAGTTCTCTTGCTCTATTTATATTACCCAACTCTAAATACACCAGTGCGCAAAAATACCAATCTGTCCAATCAGATTTATTTTCCTCAATAAATTCTAACTTCTTTATTATTTCGGACTTGTTTTTTGCAGCATTCGCTTTTAATAAGAGCGTTATTTTCCCTTTATAGGCATCTACAGCAATAGTATCATAGCGAAAAATTGGAATATTCTCTTCCTCAAAGCGATTATAGTATTGCAACGCATTGCTTTCGTCACTTACATCCGCGGCAGCTTTTGCCAGATGATACCAAAACATTGGAAAATGTTGAAAATATCTATCATCTATTAATGTTCTTAAGTTAAAATATTTCCTCTCCGCATCAGCATCATTCAAGTATTTAAACATCATTTCAAGTTCTATAGAATTTAAACGCCACTCATCAGACATTTGATATTTTTGCATCAGACGATAACTATAAGTATTAAGATTCTGATAAATATCATTTAAAATATCTTCAGATAAATTCTCATACTCAAACATCTTCTCATCAAATATTTCTGAAAGCTGATTTTTATATTGCTGATAACTGATAAACAGATTTCCAGCAGTACTTGCAGCATTAATCGCCAATGCGAGAGGATTGAGTCCGCCTGTTATAATTGTTGTAGCCTGTGGTATAGAATCATACAGCGCCTGATTCATTTTCCTCTTAATAGTTTCTTCCGCCCGACTACGATATTTATGCAGCTTTCGCTCCTCATAAAGGGCATTCATAAGTGAATTAATTGTATCAATACTTTCATAATCTTTTATTGTTTCAAAATTCATATTATTATTAAGAACATTGTATTCATCCTCAAGGGCAAGAATATTGTTATATGTCTTCAATTTATATGTAACATACTGCGCATAATTCATCATGAAGACAGCCTGTTTTTGCTCAAGATTAGGTCCCAAAGAGAAACCATAAGTTACCAACCCTAAAAATGTATATAAAGTAAATATACAATGTTTCATTTTTAACTCTCTAAATAATTCCATTATGTACGAACAGAAACATTCCGATTAAGTTCAATATTTCGAGAGCAATATTGACTCCACCACCAATCGGATCTGCTACAACACCAATACTGCCTATACCATATAATACAATACTAGTTATCAAGATAGCTTGTATGGGAAACCCTGCTTTCCAAAAAATGATAAGAATAATTATTTTTATTATAGCCCAAATAAAATTTGACCACCCTCCTAAAACACCCACCACAATGTTCATTGCTATTTCTAATATATAAAAAATAATCGTTAAAACAGCAAATGCTGTTAACCCCCAGATAGAAATTCCCAAAAACAAGAACAAATTCATTTTAGCACCTCATATTGTCAAAATATAACGTTATTCGTTTTAGCAACATATAGTCATTGTAAAACCCGATAAAATAGTAGGCATAAAAAGGGTTTTACACTATCTTAATTCAAGACAGTCCTCTTTCAAAATAAAAAATAAACTATTCACTCAATCACCTATTCCAAACTTATCCTCCTATTAGTTTTAATACATTCTACACCATCACCTCTGACAAAAAATGCCAGAGGTTTCAAATTTTTTTGTATTTTTTTTCAAAATAAATACATTTCTGTGTCCTAAAGATAATTTATAATCAGAAAAAAAAGAGATTATTTTTTATTTATTTTTACACTTATTTTAAAAGAAAAATTAATTATCTTTAATTCATTTTTGCACTTTTTTTAAAAAGAAAATGCACTATCTTTAATTCATTTTTAAACTTATTTTAAAACCAAAATGCACTATCTTTGATGTATTCTTACACTTATTTTGAAAATAAGATACAGTATCTTTGATTCGTTTTTACACTTCTTTTGATCCGTTTATAACTTTATTTTGAGTCAGACGAAGTGTGTTATCAGATTGTTTTTAATCTGTTATTGAATCAAAAACAGATTAAAAACAAAATGGGTTATACAGTATGCGTAATGGCACATGCCAGTGAGAATACTTTTGCGGCACAAACTTTAGAAAAACAAGGCGGCAGGATCTTTGCCTGCCGCCGGATACTTTTTATCAATTACAGCATATCACACCAGAAAGCGGTATTACTCCGCGTCATCCTGCAAGGCGGCGTATCCAACTTCTCCAGTGCGGACTTTAACAACAGAATCCACCGCGTACACAAATATTTTACCATCTCCGATGTGCCCCGTATACAGAGCGGCTTTTGCCGCGGCGATAACGGTTTCTACCGGAATCTTAGATACGACAACTTCTACTTTTACTTTTGGCAGCAGTATAAAATCAAGGGGCACACCGCGGTATTTTTCTGCCGCTCCTTTTTGAATACCGCAGCCGAGTACGTTGGATACGGTCATACCAGTTACCTCAATTTTATTCAGAGCCGCTTTCAGCTCGTTGAACTTATCCTGGCGTGTTACGATAGTTACCTTCCACATCTGATGACCATCGCAGACTGCGCGCGGCTTTGTCTCAGATACAGCGGCAGGCTGCTGCACCGGGACTGTATCCGGAGCGGGCACTGTTTCAGTATAATACTGCGGGGAAGGCATAAAATCCGCGTAACTTGATACAATACCATGCTCACGTACATCAAGACCCGCGATTTCCTCTTCCGCAGATACACGCAGTCCATGAAATTTTCTTATAATAAGGAAGACAATAGTCATAAACACTGCCGTATACAAGCCGACCGCAATAATACCCAGCAGCTGAATACCTAGCTGAGCCGCGCCGCCGCCATAAAACAGCCCTTTTTGGGTGTGAAACAGGCCGACAGCGATTGTACCCCAGATTCCGTTTGCGCAATGTACCGCGACCGCTCCCACAGGATCATCTATATGCAGACGCAAATCAAGAAATTCAACCGCGAACACAACAAGAAATCCTGATACGATGCCGACAACGAGCGCCCCTATAACATCCAGTGTGGCGCAGCCTGCTGTGATACCGACAAGACCGGCAAGAGAACCGTTCAGGGACATGGAAACATCAGGTTTGCCGTTCTTTATCCAGGTAAAACACATCGCCACACAAGTTGCCACAGCCGGAGATATTGTCGTAGTAAGAAAGATAGAAGCCAATCCGCCTACTCCGTCAAGGGTAACCGCCGCGGCGCCGTTAAAACCGTACCAGCCGAACCACAGGATAAAGCAGCCAAGCGCGCCAAGAGTCAGCGAGTGCCCGGGGAAAGCATGTACTTTCACTACGCTTCCTGACTTATCCCGTGTATATTTACCAAGGCGCGGACCTACAATAATAGCGCCGATAAGGGCTGTAATGCCGCCAACCATATGAATAGCACAGGAACCGGCAAAATCAATAAAACCGAGCTTAAAAAGCCAGCCCTGGCTGTTCCATATCCACCCCGCTTCTATGGGATAAACTACAGCGCTGATAACGGCGCTGTAGATACAGTATGCGCTGAATTTGGTGCGCTCTGCCATAGCGCCGGAAACAATTGTAGCAGCAGTCGCGCAAAACACCAGGTTAAAAACAAAGCTTGACCAGGGAAACTCCTCGTAGTTGGTAAATATCTGAAAATCAGGCATACCGATAAAGCCGAACAGATAGTTTTCGGACATCATCAGCGTAAAACCCAGCAGTACAAATACTACCGTACCAATACAGAAATCCATCAGGTTCTTCATAATAATGTTTCCGGCATTTTTTGCGCGGGTAAAACCTGTCTCGACCATGGCAAATCCAGCCTGCATAAAAAACACCAGGGCAGCTCCCATAAGATACCACACACCCCAGATTTCCGCGGATGCTGTTTGAGCAGCCATTTCAGCAATAGTTTCAGCGTCCATATGAAACTCCTTTATACATTTTGACAGCGCACACCTGTCAGATATAAAAAAAGGCGTGCATTCCCACAGGACGGTAATCACAAATAATTACCGCATATGAGAATACACGCCATTGTGCCTGAAATAAAAAAGGCGATGCGAACAGTCATCTGTTCACATCGCCTTTGATGCTTACGGCTATAAGTATATGATTTGCAGCAAAAGTGTCAATAGTTTTTCTTTAGAAATAATATATAAGATAAAGCAAAACTATAGTTCAAATAGATAAACAGCGGTATAAAGACCTGAGCAGAATGGAAAAACTTTCTTGTATTTCCATTTCTTACATGGTAAAATAGAATAAAGCTTCTTTTGCTGCTTTAACATATACTTATAAAATAGGAGAATATAATGAACGCATACGAAAAGGTTTCGGCGTTTCTTGGCCACCACGGATTTCCGGTTGGAGGAATTGATATCAATGCTGTTATAGACGGTCTGCTGTATGATATGCGCAAAGGTCTCAGCGAAGGTACCGGAGAACCGTGTTCTATGGACGGCGCGCAGGATATGATTCCTACCTGGAGTCTTCCGCCAAAAGAAACACCCAAAAACACTTCCGTAATTGTAATCGACGCGGGCGGAACAAATTTCCGTTCCTGCCTGGTTTCGTTTGACGCTGACGGTAAACCGACAATTTCCAATATGGAAAAATGCGCGATGCCCGGTATTGACCGTGAACTGTCTAAAAAGGAATTCTTTGACGCCATCGCGACTAATCTGGAACATCTGAAAAACGCGAGCACCCGCATTGGATTCTGCTTTTCGTATGCAATGTCTATCACGCCTGATGGAGACGGCGAAGTTATCGCTTTCTCCAAAGAAATAAAAGCAAGCGAAGTTATCGGCTCACGTGTCGGCGCCTGTCTCGCGGACGCTCTTGTAGAACACGGCTGGAACCGTCCCGAAAAAATTGTTCTGCTGAACGATACCACGTCCGCGCTGCTTGCAGGCGCGACAACAGCGACTGGCGGACGCAGTTATAGTTCTTATATTGGTCTTATTTTGGGCACAGGATTAAATTCAGCCTATATAGAATCAGAAAAAATTCTGAAAATCGCAAACGCAGCGCAGGATATCCCCGCACAGCAGATTGTGGTCTGTGAGTCAGGCAAATATGATAAACTGCCGCGCGCGACATTTGATGTGGAGTTTGACCGCACCACAAACACACCGAACCGCTATGTAATGGAAAAAATGTGTTCAGGCGGTTATCTTGGGCCGGTAGTACTGCGTGCGGTAAAACTTGCCGGCCGTGCGGGGTTATTCTCCAAACCTGTCGCGTCCGCCATTGAGCTGCTGACAAAAGCTGAACTGAAAGATATTGATCAGTTCCTGTACACACCGTACAACACAACAACCGCCTATGGTTCCATTATGGCAAAGGGCACCGCTGAAGACTATGATACGCTGTATGTACTGCTTGATGCGTTTATCGACCGTTCCGCGCGGCTGACAGCGGCAATCATCGCAGCTTCTGTTATTAAGAGCGGTCAGGGTACGCGCGCTTCTCAGCCAGTCTGTATTCTGTGTGAAGGAACGACCTTCGCCAAAACACACAATCTGAAACAGCGCCTGATTGGGTATCTGGAAGATGTTCTGCGCAGACAGCGCAAACTGCACTTTGAGATTATTTCTATGGATAACGCTATCACGCTTGGTGCGGCTGTTGCCGGTCTCTCCCGCTGATTCAAATGATAAAACAGGCACTGTTTGCAGACAGCGCCTGTTTTATTTTCTTTTTTGTCTGCTGCAGCTGCTCTCTGTTTCTATTCTGTCTGCCGGCAGCTTAAGCCGATACGGAAATATTTCCGTTATTAACACAAAGTATTTTGATATTATCTATCCTGAACAGTCTCAGTACACAGCGCAGCTGCTTGCCCTTCATGCCGACAGTTTAATCGAGAAAGCCGCCCAAACGCTCAATACGGAAATTTATTACCGGATGCCGGTTACGGTCACCCCTGACGCTGATATTCTTAACGCGTTTTACACGTCTGTTCCATACAACCGCATTGTACTGTACGACACACTGCCTGATCAGCAGCTTGCCGTATATGAGGAAACGGTTTTATCTGTTTTTTATCATGAAATTGTCCATGCTGTAACAACAAATATAAAGAACGCTTTTTTCAGAGGAGTTTCCGCAGTTTTTTCCGACGCGCTCAGTCCGTCTCTGGTATATAATATGCCTACGTCTCTTACAGAAGGTATCGCCGTCGCTCTTGAAAGTACAGATGGATATGGACGGCTGAATGACGGATACAGCCTGCAGATGCTCAGACAGGCAAAAATTGAGAACCGTTTTCCTTCTTTTAAAAACGCCGCAGGCGCCCGTGATATTTATCCAGCGGGGAATGTGCCGTATTTGTTTGGCGGAGCGTTTACCGCGTGGGTTCAGCAGAAATATGGTATGGAAAAATGCGGTGAATTCTGGAAAAAAGGCGGCAATTTTTATCTGATTTATCAGGAAGGCGGTATTTTTAAAAAAGTTTACGGGCTGGATATTACCGAGGCATGGCAGCAATTCTCTGAAGATATTTTTATTCCGCCTGATGTCACAGACCCGTTTTCTGATACACAGTTTACGCAGCTTATCCCCAGTGCCAGATGCGCAAATCAGCGGCCGGTTTCACTCTCAGCAGGAAACAACATTATCGCGTGGATAGATGACGCATCATCTTCAGTCTGGTATATAAATACAGCGGAAAAAGACGGCGGAACTCCCAGACGGCTGTGCAGCGCGGTTTCTGCCGACCGAGCGGCGCTGTCACGCGACGGCTCTCTTTTAGCTCTCTCGTATTCGCGTTCACAGCAAAACACTACCGGTTCGTCAGTCAGCCGCCGCTATGTATGCGTGTATGATATGAAAAAAAAACGCGCAGTATATACACCTAAAGAAAGGCTGCGCGACGCGGCTGTTATCTGCCCGCAGAATGAAGAGCCTTTTCTCGCAGCAATAAAAACGAACGGTCAGCAGGCGGAACTCGTCAGTTATCCCCTTGGTGCCCAAAAGGCGCAATACACAATCGTTTTTCCTCCCGGAGCTATTCCGCTCTCACCGGTAGATGCCGGATCAGGTAAAATCGCATTTATTTTACGGTATCAGGGCAGCGTGTATATATGTATCGCCGACATGCGGACACAGACATACCGGCAATGGCCGGTTCCTGATCAGGCAATGCATATTACCACTATTGCTCCCGATATTGATTCTGATACATTTGTGTTCTCGTGGTCCCGCGGCGACACACTGCCGCGGCTCGGCCGTATCACGTTCAAAGAAAACGGAAGCGCGATCTGGCAGCTTGCAAAACAGGATATTTCAGGCGGTATTCATTCACCCGCAGCAGTCACTGAAAATACTCCGCTGATATATTCAGCTCATTTTTACGAACAAACAGAGCTGTTCACTGTTGATCCAGCTTATTTTACCTATATGGTCTGTCAGACAGAGGCCCTTACAAGTATTCAGAAAAATTTCCCCGCAGAAATACAATCAGTACCGTATGAAGTAAAGGCATATAATCCATTTCGCTATATCACAAGAGGTATTCTCCTGCCGCTTGGAACGGTCCCGGTATATGATGAGTATCTGATGCAGCAGTCAACGGCTGTCGCAGGCGCCTCATGGATCACAATGGACCCGGCAGAGAAATATCTTTCCCTATTCAGCGCGGGGTGGGACCCATGGACACAGACAGGCGGCGTATATATGTCTATGAACACGGGAATTCCACAGATTTCAGCTGCCGCCGCAGGTTCAGCCCTTTTTTCGGCGCGCGGATTTGAACAGTCATACATATCACTCGCATTATCGTCAAGGCATTTAATTGGAAAACTCAGTACCCTGGAGCTGAAAAATACAACAGACTGGTACGCAGGCAGCAGTACAGGGTATGTCTACCAGACTTCATTTTTTCAAAACAAAAGCGGAAATCTGTACCATACAGTACGGGATTATGTTCAGTTTTCATATTCGCTGCTGCAAAAATGGGGCAGCGGACGGCATGAAAATATCGGGTTTTCTGTATCAGCGTTTATGCTCGCCGCCTATCAGTCATCATTTGATCGTTTTATAGGAAACACCGGCTTTTCAGCAAAAATCATTATACCACGATTACTGCCTTTTCATAATATATACCGTCTGACTCTCAATCTGCCGTGTACATTTTCTGCCGCTCTTTTTCCCAATATTAATGAAGCTTTAAAAACACAGATTCAGCTGATACTTATTTCAGCCGAAATACAGAAATCACTTTCAGTTATTCCGCTGTATGCCCGCAATATAGATATATCAGTGCTATATTCCGGTTCTATTGCGTATCTATGCGACTCATGGGATATTATACACACCGCTGATATATTGCAAAACAGAGAAAATGCGCCATATTACGATGAATTACGGCTCAGAACAGAACTTTTCTTGGCATTCACATTCGGTACAGTAACCGGTATAGGTGCAAATATAGGAATGGATTTTATATGGCGGCTACATCGTTCTGATAGAGTTCAGCCTTTTTCCGCCGCGCTGGTATTTTCACTAGCATACTAATCAAGCATATCAGTCCTTTTACAAAAGTTATCTTCATAATATGCTTTTTTATTACGGTACATTAACGCATCTGTATCTTTGAGATGTTCATCCATATTCAGGACTCGCTCAAACCATTGCCATCCGATTGCAAAAGCAGGATATGATCCCCATCGAACAATATCTGTTAAATCTGTTATCTTCTGAGCAAATGTATTACGCGGAATTTCCGGACACACAATAACAAATTCATCCCCGCCGATACGGTATAAATTATTTTTACGAAACAAAGAAAGCAGTCGTTCCGAAACTGTTTTGAGAGCTGTGTCTCCAGCATCATGTCCATACCGGTCATTCAGCTGCTTTAAGCCGTTTACATCAATATATGCAATTCCAACATGAGTCGTATTCCCGCATTGCAGACTTTCCATATCCTGAATAAATTTATTTCTATTCTGCAATCCTGTTAAATCATCAGAAAAACTGCGCTTTGTAATTTCTATTTCATACTTCTGCCGAATAAACATAGCGACAACAAAAAAGGCCAGTGTCTTGAATAATAATTTCATATTCTGTTGCGTAAAAGTTGGCGCAATATTTTCGGCACCCAGGATACCGATAATAGAACCGTTTTCCTTTATTAGAGGAACAGCAACAAGATTCGAAACACCGTACGCAGCCAATAATTTAAATTCCTGTGGATAATATTCTTTTGATCCGGTGATATCAGAAATATATGAAAAATCAGAATTGACAAAATATGATTCCCATTTCTTGAACGATTCAGAAAACACATCCATCAATAAATTATGCCCAGACGATATACCACTTGCACACCATTCATACAAAGAAATAAGTTTTTGCTGTAGCTCATTAAACTCAAGAATAAAAACCCTGTCAGCATGCAGAAATATTCCGGTAGAGGCAAGCAGTTCCTGAATATTCTCATTTATATCACGCTGTCTATGCAGTATTTTGATGCTATTTATAATAAAAGATTCCAGACAGGCAACTTTTTCTAATTCTATTCTGCGATTAGTCTGTTCAGTAATATCAAGCGCAATTTCCATCCGCGCAATTTTTCCGTCAGTCCAATGAACAAGCTTATCTTTTAACAAATAGTGATGATTAGATAGGGGATTTGTGTATTCCCACTCATATACTGACTCAAAAGATAAATGCGCATTAGTACAAAATGGACATGGAGAACTGCGCCCCCGAAGAACCTCATAACATTTATTTGATTTTTTACATGTATCTATATGAAAGAATTCACGGCCGGCATCATTTAAAAACAGAAGCTCATACGTCTGTAAATCAGAAACGTAGACTGTTTCACTTAGCTCATTAAGTATCTCATACATACATTACTCCGAAGATTTGTACATTACATATATTTTTAAATTGCTCTGTGAAACTGATCAGATTTTTTGAATACATTGTACAATTGGCTCTAGGGAACGTTCATCGTAGTAATCAGCACCGTTTCGTATCGCATCAGTCATTTCCTGCGCGAGACGTTTCTTTGTCGGATTGGTATCTTTTTTGGCGATGCGGGCCGTCAACAAAGACATGGCATACAACGCAGCATGATCAAGACCGCGCGAACGGCTCAAAGATATTCCGCCTCGCAGATAAAAGAACGGTATCTCCACAATTTTGTTTACTTCTGTCAGAGATTGAATAATCGAAGGAACAGAAATATACATTCCAACAGCAGCCACTGCCTGGATTTTAAAAAAACGCAGGGCTTTTTTCAGCCCTTGAATAACAGACGCACGAACCCAGCCCAGATACACAACTTCAGTTCCCTTAGGAAGCAGTTTTTTTGCTTCAAGTAATGTATAACAGGGAAGGTCAGTTGCAGCGGCAAGCGCAGATGCATACCGATATGTATAACCAGTCGCAGACTGGTAAATAATAGCCCGAATACCCATGTACCGAGTATATCAGAAAATAAGGAAAAATTGAATCCCCCCTCTATCAGCGATAAAATCGGGCAACATATAGAAAGCACCTCTCGTTTATATGATGAGTAATTTAAAACCATACTCTTATCTTGCAGCAAAACTTTACAAAGAATTAGGCTGTAAAGATTGCTGCAACAGTCTTACCTGATAGAATGAATCAGATCAGCAAGAACAGGAACATATCGTTCAACAGCTGCGTTTTCTGTTGATGTTGTTTCTGATGCCGACATATCAGTATCTGCTGTTTCTGGTTCAGAAGGAACAAGAACTAATTCATCCCCGACATTGATACGATCATAGAAACCAGCTTGTTCTATAACACCCTGTGATATTTCTTCGCCAACTTCTGAAATAGACAATGTTCCAAGCACATCTTTCTGATCAAAACGCAGTCCTGTACCCTGATCTGAAGTAAGAACCTTATCCTTTTTCACGATTGTATATACATTGTTCACTTTTACAGACTCAGCACGGCCAATATCAGCAAGGGCAAGATTACCATCCCGCTTAATAATTGTACCGCATGACGGGAGAATAGCCATGATGGAATCACGAAGCTTTATCAACGCGCTGGCATACCGGTCATTACCTGTTCTGAAAATATTAATCGTAGTAGATAAGGTACCGGTTCTTCCTGAATACAGGCGGCAGCTGACAGAAACATCTCTGCCGTTTTCCTCATAAGTCAGCATTGCAAAATAATCGCTGTCTGATTCCCGCGCGCGGCGAAACGCATCGGCAAAACCATTTACCGGTTTGATATCACCAACAGCACGCACAGTCGGAACACTCGCAAAAACAGACTCCGCCGCCTGTATAGTTAAACGATCCGCATCAGCATGCAAAAGCTGCACAGGAGATTTTGCGTAATAAAATGAAACCTTCCACCGTGTTTTATCCAGATAAAACGGATTAATTTTCCACCGCACACCGAGGGAATTTGATGTAAGAGAGTCATACGCCTCGATGGTATCAGCAATAACAGTAGGGATAGTTCCCTGTGTAGTAATAAATTTGAGCTGAGACAGATATTGTTCAGGGAACCCATCACGCAGCAGCATATCAGCATATGCAGAACGCGCCTCAAGATTTTCAGGATCAAGACGAAGTGCCAGCTGATACTCGTATCGGGCAAACGGAGACATAAAACGATTTGCGTAAGACCGGGCTTTTTCAACATGATACAACGCCCATGTATCGCGGCGTTTATCCTCAACAGGGAGACGTTCAAGAGCTAACAATTCAAGAGCAGAACGCATTACCTCATCCTGGGGATCAATATCCAAACCACCGCTGTACGCTGTAATAGCACCTTCAAAATCCCCCTGCATCTCAAGACACAAACCTTTCAGATACCATGCAGAAGAAACAGAACGATCCCTATTTATACGAAAATCACAGATATCAATAACATCTTGATAGCGACCAGAAGAAAACAAAATATTGGCTAATAACTCGTACGCTTTATCATAATTTCCATCAAGCTGTACAGCAGCACGAGCACGCCGCTCAGCCTCTGCGAGATTTCCTTCTTTTGCAGAAAGATATGCTGCAAGATAATGTACTTCCGCTTCGCCGCTGTGATACCGCAATGCCTGATCTATATAAATACGAGCCGCATCAAGTTTTCCAAGTTCTTCAGAAACAAGTGCAAGCGACAGCAGCGCGCGCCTATTTGTTGTTTGCCGTTTAAGCGCATCCTGATATAATTGCTCTGCCCCCGATATACGCCCATAAAAAATATCTAATTCAGCAAGACCAAAACGCGCATCTACATCATTCGGATACAGATTCAACACTTCCTGAAAAACAGCCTCTGCCTCATCTGTTCGTCCCAGGCCAATCAGCGCAAAGCCTTTTAAATTTAAAATCGCAGTCCTGTCTTTTGCATACAGAGCCGCTTTTTCAAGATAGGTGATAGTAAGAGAATATTCTCCTGTTTCATATGTACACTGCGCTAAACCAAGCCAGGCTTCTCCATAATCAGGATTATACTGCAACGCCTCCTGATATGATTCAGAAGCACCGTACCAATCCTGCCTGTCCTGCAGCATACGCGCGCGTTCAAAGCTTGTTTTGGCATTATTCTGCGCCATAACAAAAAAAGTCATGCAGAAGAACAGCAGACTGCACAATAATATAGTGCTGCGTCTAATCATTTTGTTTTTTTTCCTCCGGACGGCGGATAAGTTTGATCACATTGATACGGTGACCTTCCATATCCTGAACAATAAAATCATAATGATTCCACGAAACCTTTTCATATTTCACCGGAATCTTGCCGAACAGGTCAAAGACAAAACCTCCCAGCGTATCAAACTCCTCATTTGGGAAATGCGCATTCAATGTTTCGTTCAAATCATCAAGGTCAGCACGCGCATCACACAACCAGATATTATCACCAACACTGAGAATATCCTCACGCTCATTATCAAATTCATCCTGAATATCGCCAACAATCTCTTCTATAATATCTTCCATACAGACGATACCAGATATACCACCGTACTCATCAATGGCAATAGCGATATGAATATGACGGCGTTTAAATTCTCTTAAAAGCGAATCGATACGTTTTGACTCTGGAACAAAAAACGCTTTTCGTATAATCTTTTCCAGAGCAATCGGTTCCTTTCGGGAAAAGACTTTTATTAAATCTTTTACATAAAGCACACCAATAACGTTGTCTATTGAGTCACTGTATACGGGGAAGCGAGAATGACCGCTTTCCGCAATCTTTTCCAGCAGCTCATCTTTTGGGGTCCCTACAGATAAAAAATCGACATCAATACGGGGAATCATTACCTCTTTCACAGAGGTTTCTGATAAATCTTCAATACCGCGTATCATATCCCGTTTTTCTTCACGCAGAATATCTTCCTGACCTTTGTCATTTCCAATATAAGAACCATGTTCTGATTCATCAGAATTCTTTTTTCTCAATTTATCAAAAATATTCATGAATGTTTCCGTTCACCAGCTTGGTATTCAACATATAATATGAACATCGGCAAATTGCGCCAGTATTTTCTCCTGAAACTGAAGCATTTCCTGTTCAGGAGAGTTATCTGCATGATCATACCCATCAAGATGCAAAATTCCGTGAATCAGGAGCCGTTTAAGCTCCTCATCAACAGGAACCTCAAAAGTTTCACTGTTACGCTGCAATGTATCAATACTGATCACAATATCTCCGGCAGAAAACCATTCCTGTCCGTTTTCATCAACATAGGTATCTCCTTGTTCAAAAGAAAGAACATCAGTCGGCATATCCATATTACGGTATTTCGCATTCAGTTTTTGAATAAAAGGATCTTTGCAAAATAATATAGAAAGTTCCCAAGAACGGAGATCCAGATGCGTTAGAACAGTCTCAACAAATGGAAAAACATGCTCAATCCACACTGGTACAGGGCAATCTTCCTGTACATCAATACAAATTCTATTTATTTCCTGATTATCGCTGGAACTCATTTTTCTTTTTCCTCTTCATGTTTCTCTGTTGACTCAGCATTGATTTCTTTTGCTTTCTCTTCTGCAGCCTCTTTACCAGATGTATTATTTTGTTCTGGCTCCACTCGTTTTTGTGATTGCTGATTCGGGACAGTTTCTTCGCTTTTCTTTTTCGATTCTTCAGGATCTTTCTGGTTGGGATATTCAATACGGGAATGATAATATCCTGCAAGAATATTCACAAACGCAGACTCAATCACAGAAATATCTTTAAACGTTAAACCGGCATTATCAAGTTGATGATGTTCAATTTTACTTTGTACCAGCTGATGAATAAATTTCTCCAAACGTGAAACAGAGGGCTTTTCTAGTGTCCGGCAGGCAGCTTCTACAGTATCTGCCAGCATAACAACTGCAGATTCTTTTGAAGACGGAGGCGTACCGGCATATGAAAATTCCTCTGTGGAAACAGTATCATCTAATTTTTTCGCTTCATTATAAAAATACGCAATTAGACTATTACCATGATGTTCAGAAATAATATCAATCACTTCCTGAGGAAGATGCATCTGGTGCGCCTTCTCAACACCTTTTTTTACATGACTTCTGATAACAGATGCAGACAAACGGGGATTAATATCATCATGCTTATTGCTGCCCTGCTGGTTTTCTACAAAATACTCACTCTGTTCAACTTTTCCCAAATCATGGTAATATGCTCCAACCCGCGCCAGCAACGGATTAGCCCCAATTTCACCGCATGCGGTTTCAGCAAGAGTCGCCACCATTAATGAATGGTTATAAGTACCGCGTGCGGCAACGAGCATCCGCCGCATAACAGGATTATTCAAGTCAGACAGATCTATCAGGCGAAAAACAGAAGCCGTATTCAGCAGCAATTCAAGCGGTGTCAAGAAACCTAATGCAAGGATTCCTGAAACAAATCCGCTGATTGCGGTAAGTAATACAATCGGAATCAAATCTGAAAAATTATGATTAAAAATAATCATCAGCGCAAAAATATATACGGCATTAAATAAACTGAGCAAAAGAGAGGCAACAACCATATCCCCCCTCCGTTCAATCTTATATATGATACGCGCTGTAGTCATAGCCGAAGCAAGTGTAAAAAGGAACGGAACACCTTCAAAATTAGACGCGCAGAAAACGCCTAATGAAAGAATTACCGAGAAATATACAGCTGGAATTAGTTCAAATAGAACCGTAGTCAGAACCACCACAAATACAACAGGTAAAATAACCGGGAGCATAAAAGGAGATGAAAATGCAGTAACCTTACTGCCGAATGTTGCAGCAATATACACTAAGAAGAAAAACGAGCAGAGTGTTATCAATTCACGCCGTTTAGGAATTTTCTGTCTTACCGTTGCAGAACACAAAAAATACCATAATGCAAACACAAGCAGCAAATACAGCATTTTGTTTGCAAAAGTACGGAAATCAATATACTCTGGAGAAGCAGCCATTTTTGCAAGTTTTTCCAGCGCTTCTGCAGAAATAGGAAAGCCTTTTTTTACAATCCGCTCTCCTTTAGTAATAGCAACAGGATTATCAGCAGTTGGCGGCAATGATTTTGCCGCGATAACTGTACGGTCAGATATCTGACCGACTTCATAATCTTCTATCGAAAATGATGAAACAGAACCAGTTGTTGCACAGTCAAAAAACAACACAATGGAACACGCAATAAATGTTATCAGAAAAATAAGTAGAATTAGTCCATTCTTTTTAGCATATGTTACAATGGATGGAATAAATTTTGAAGTATCCGTTGCCACATCGCCAAGATACGCATTACTCTTAAACATCTTCATAGGCTTGCACAATTTTTTTTACAAGCGGATGCCGAACAACGTCATCGGCAGCCATTTCCAGAATAGCAATCTCTGGAATAGACCGCAGCAGACTCAGCGCCTGAACAAGACCGGAAGGCACTTTTTTTGGCAAATCCGTTTGCGTAACATCCCCTGTAATAAATATTTTTGAATCTTCCCCCATACGGGTTAAAAACATTTTCATCTGTTCCTGCGTTGTATTCTGCGCCTCATCGAGAATAATAACACTGTGAGAGAGCGTTCTGCCTCGCATATAGGCCAGAGGAGCAATTTCTACAGCCCCTGATTCTGTAAGCCGTCGAATTGTCTCTCGCGGCAAAAGAACTCCCATTGCGTCATAAAGAGGACGCAAATATGGATTTATTTTCTGCTCAAAGTCCCCTGGCAAGAATCCAAGACTCTCTCCAGCTTCTACAACGGGCCGTGTCAGAATCAGAGATGATACTTTATGTGTTAAAAGTAACCGAAGTGCTTCCGCAGCAGCAAGAAATGTCTTACCTGTTCCAGCCGGTCCTGCACAAAATACAAGATCTTTTGTTCGCATTGCACGCACAAAAGCAGCCTGATTTCTTGTTTTAGGATATACACGGCGAACACCGCCAGGAACAGAAATACACATGGATTCAAACTGTTCGCGCGGCAGAAAGCAGTTTTGTTTTCCACTCTCATCAGAATTACACTCTGGCAGATACCTGAGATTTAAAATGGATAACAGCATATCAGTATCAACATCAGCACCGTCCTCTGCTTCATCAATGATACGGTTAATAATATACTGAAACTGCTGTTCAACCTGCGGATCATCGGCTCCAACAGTTAATTCATTACCGCGAGTAAAAACAGGTACTCCAAGATATTGTTCTATGAGACGCAAGTTGCTGTCATTCGTCCCGCAAAGGCGCGTCAGTAACGCCGGATCAGGAACAACTATGGTACATGAAGATTCCACTAAACACCTGAATATACTATAGAATAGTATAATTCCTCTATTTAATTGTAGTCTAAATACACAGTATCAGTCAACAGAGATATTCTGCATATAGAATATCCGCAGATACCAATATAAAAACAAACCGTATCAGCATAAAGCAAAAAGTAAATCCTGTTCTATTCTCAGTGCCTCTTTTTCCGGATACAAATATCTGTTCTGTATCGAAACGGTACGGTCAATAGTCATCCTAATATCACAGCAAATATGCAGAGGCTCCCCCTCCATAACAACAATACGATCTGCAAGACACAACGCTTCTCGAACATCATGAGTTACTAGCACAACTGTTCGCGGCTCATCAGAGAGCAGTCGCTCCAGTACTGCCATAAGCTGCAAACGAGATTTTAAATCTTGTGACTGGAACGCCTCATCAAGCAGCAATACTGGTGCAGGATATGAAAAAGCACGCGCAATCGCAGCACGCTGACGCTCCCCGCCTGATATATCATCCGGAAACGCATATTGATGCTGTAAAATACCTGCTTTATCTAAATACCGGGAAATTCGTACTGCGACTTCATCCTGAGAAAAACAATTAGACAAAACAATACGCAGATTTTCTTCTATTGTATACCATGGCAGCAGCCTCGGCTCTTGAAATAAAAATGAAATATGGTTTTCAGGCAGTACAATAGAACCACTATCTGTCGGAATAAGCCCCGCAATTGCCATCAGTAACGTCGTTTTACCACTGCCTGACGGAGCGAGCAGCGCAGTAATCTCATCTGCACAGAAATCAATATTAAAATGATTGTACAGCAGCCGTCCTCCACGCATTAGTGAAAGATTCCGCACCTGGATACCGCCCGCAGACAATAATTCCGGCATACTCATATCCTGTTATTTCTGTTTCGCAGCCGAAACAGTCCGGCAAGCAGTTTTTCCGCTGCAAAACTGACTACAGCTATAACAAGCGTTACCGCAAAAACCTGATCAGTATTCAAATGCACTTTTGCGCTCTGCAAGAGCGTCCCAGTTCCATACCGCGGCAGAGTCAGGACCTCTCCTGCGGCAACAACCTTCCAGCTGAGACCAAAACACGAAAGCATTCCTGCAAACACATACGGCAGTGCAGATGGGATACGAATACATCGTATCACTTGTCTCCGGGAAAATCCATAAACACGAGCCATCTCAAGTATACGTATATCAGCACTGGATACACCTTTATACACAGATTCACTCATCACAGGCATACACATAACAACAGAAACAAAAACAGGGACAGCTGAAGAACCAAACCAGAAAACAGCAATAAGAATAAAAGAAACAACAGGCGCTGAACGGATAAGCGCCAGAGGAAACTGTATAAACATATGAAACCGCTCATGCAGCGCGCACATAAGCCCCAGCAGAGAACCAATACATACTGAAATAATAAAAGCACACAAACTACGGAGCGCGGTAACACCTACATGCACCCAGAATATACGTTCCCGTCCGTATAAGATAAGCGCACGCAGTGTTTCCATCGGAGACGGCACTATCAGAGAAGAATCAACAATTAAAGACGCAAACTGCCAGATACAAAGAAGCATAATACCCGCACATGTTTCCATGCAAACAGGATTCCAGATATTGGGAGTTTGCTTATGCACAAACGACTTCCTCAATAAAAGTAAAAACCGTCATCAGGCAGCGCACCACCAACAGAATCAGGCGCAAAATTCAAAAAAATGCTCAGCAAATCTTCTATTGATTTTTCCATGTCTCTTCCGCTGCGAAAAACAAACGCAGCATTTGGGATTGCCTCAGCAGCAATCGAGGACTGCAGACCAAGTGTATGTTTTTCTACCAATACGCCTGCTTCTTCAGGGTGCCTGTTCGTCCAATCTACCGCAGTCTTATAGGCGGCTAGAAAAGCACGTACAATCTCCGGATATGACTGAGCAAACTGCCGGCGCACTACAAGCAGCGTCATCGGATATTCACCGCCTCCAGCAGCTTTATATTCTGCCTGCACATCAACAGCCCGGCGCACAGCAGGTGCTTTTTTACATATCACTGTAGCGAATGGCTCAGGAACTGCCGCAATCGATATTTTTCCCGCAGCAAGGGCAGCGGGAATCTCCGCTGTTGGAATAGAATAATCAAGTTCAGCTTTGATGCCGGCATGCACCAGCAGATACCGCATCATATAATCAGGTGTAGCTCCCTGACCGGCAACGGTTATTTTTTTTCCTGCAAGATCAGCAAATGACTGCACCTCAGGATCTGCAGTTATAACAGAAAGCATCCCATTCCCTACGACAGCCGCAGCAAGTAACGCCCCGCCGTTTTTATTATATACCTTCGCCGCAGCATTAGGAGGAAGAATACCAATATCAATTTCACCTTTCAGAAGACGAGGCAGCAGCACATCAGGCGAAGCAGCTACAGAAAAAGAAGAAACAGCGCCGCTCAGTTCCGGGGGATTCTCAAACAGATACGCCATCGGTATACCGCTTGCTCCGTTAAGCGCCGCAATACGGATCTTGTCGGGGGCATGTTTACTGGCTGATGATACAGCTTCTTCTTTGCTGCCGCCGGCAAACGCCGCAGAAGAAAATACCAGCCCCAACAGTATGGCGGCCATTAAATACAACGGCATAATTCGCTTCATATTACAGTCTATTTTCCTTATACAATTCAGAAATAATTCTTAATCCTTCACGCACTTCATCGCCCGGGCAGGAATAATTTATCCGAAGACACTTATCATAGTGTTCATGAGATGTGATATCATCCGAACCAAAGAAAAAATACTCACCAGGCACCGTGATAACACCTCTGGACTTTAATTTTGCATACAGCTCCCGTGATGAGATACGCAAATCTTTAAGCAGCAGCCACAGGAAAATAGAGCCTTCGCTGCGATGCACCGCATAGTCACCATCAGCAAAAAACTCCCGTATCCATTGCTGAGCCTGCTTGCTGCGCTCTTCATAAAATGGCCGTACTGCTGTCTGAGCAAGATCCACCAGTTCACCGCTTTTAATAAGACTTTCAGCGAGAGCCTGCCCCAGACTGCCAGACGCAAGAGCGGCAATCGCATTCAGATTTGACAGCGCCGTAATAATTCGGCTGTCGGCAATGATGATTCCCGTACGCAGCGACGGCAAACCGATTTTAGACAAACTCATCGAAAGAACTACATTTTCATCCCAATACGGCGCAGCGTCACCGGTAAAAATAATATCCGGAAACGGCACTCCATACGCATTATCAATGAAAAGAGGAATATTGTATCGAGCAGCAAGCGCTGCGAGGCGTTTAATTTCTGTATCAGTGAGTACATTACCCGTTGGATTTGTGGGACGCGATACGCACATAGCTCCAGTTTCAGGATGCGCGGCAAGATATGACTCAAGGAGGTCAAAGTTTATAAAATACTTAAATGTATGATCAGGATAATACACATAACTTGCAGGGATACCAACAAACGTATCCGGCTCAATACCCTGGTCGGCATACCCGACATATTCCGGCACCAGAGGAAACACAATGTTTTTACGGTAGCCGTGCCCGATAGCAGAATCATACGTACCCGAAAACAAATTGAATAAATAAAAAAAAGCAGACTGACTGCCGTTTGTCACCGCGACATTCTCAGGACCAATCTTCCAGCCATATGTCCGCGAAAAATATTCAGCAACTGCTTCTATAAAACTTACACGCCCCTGCGGAGCGTCATAATGGGCAAGCACATTTTCAAATGATTCCCCGTCTGAAAGCATATTCTGCATACTGCGGCGGTAGGCAGTCTCGACAGCAGGGATACGGGCAGGATTACCCCCTCCAAGCCGATAAGCAGGTATACCGGCAGGAAGCGGCTTGCCTAAATCATCCATCAGTTGAAGAATACCGGAACGGCCGGCAAGTTTTTCGCCAAAATCAGAAAAAAGAATATCTTTTATCATAATAAACTATTGTACTGTGAGCGGGGCCAGCGGCGCAAGCGGGAATAACAGAATGGCAGAAGCTGCGCTGGCCATATATTCTCCGCATACATAAAGAAACGTACCGATAAATAAAAATGGGAACCGGAAACTCCGGTTCCCTGTGCACGATTACTGCCGTTTTAGCGCGAATTTAGTTACAGATTATATCCAGACCACTCAAGCGTATACGAACCATCGTCCGGATCTGTAAGCGTAAGAACAGTTCCATTCCATGAAGCAGTCCACTGTTTGCCAGAGCTTTCTGTTAACGATGTTTCTGTAACAGAAGAGAAGTAAATGGTTTTAGTTACCTCACCCCGCATATATAATTCTTTGCTCTCTGGATAATAAGATATATTAATCCCGTTGGTGTATGTATAAAACCACCCATTTGTCTGTTCAAACCATTTCTTTGACGTATCATACGCGCCGCTGAACTGGATCATTGTACCGTCCCACTCATTGTCAGTAACTGTATATGTATAGGTACAAGGCTTTTTCATTTCTTCTTTATATGCGACAGACATCTTTTCCATATATGCTGTATACAGCTTTTTAACATCATCAGGAACCGGCTTATCCAGGTTTCCTACAGTAAGATTACCTTCGTTAAAAGTCATATCCATTTCGTCAGCAATCCCTTTCAGCCCTGCGATAAATGACTTCAGTTTAACTTCATCATCAGTAAGATTCTCACCATCTATCAGCTTAATACACTCACGCAGCGATTGGTTCAAAGCCTGCTTTATCAGATCCATCTGTACCGTGACTGCCTCATCAACAGTCTGCCATTTATTATTATCCTCATCCCACATGCTTTGAACAGTCACTGTTACAGTACCAGAGATCTCATTACCGGTCTTGTCGCTGTACACGTACCGTGTACGAGGAATCCAGTCTGATTCTGTATCATCTCTACCATACGTCGTAATGGTATCCGCAGTGATAACATAACGGTTCCAACTAGTTTGCCAGTCTCCCTCAATGCCTTTGCGTGTTACTGTAACATTGCATGAAGCAGATAACGCTCCCGCAGAAACAGTAACTGTCGCTGTACCTTCTCCAATACCGGTTACCTGACCGTCAGCGACTGTCACAACTGTATCATCACTGGATGACCAGGTCAGCACGGGCATAACAGCATCATCAGGGCTGACGTTTACGCTCAGCAGCGCGGTTTCACCCAATCCCAGATTCAATACAGTTTTAGATAATGTTATATTCGTTGGCTGTGTCCCCTCACCTTTATCAACAACAGTCACTTTACATACAGCTGTTTTTGATGTATCCGCGTTCGCCATCGCTGTTACATCCGCGGTACCTGCTTTAAGAGCTGTAATCATACCTTTTGTAACAGTCACCACAGACTGATCAGATGATTTCCATGATACTCCCGTATCCATTTCGGCAGGAAGAACAGAAGCTGTCAGTGTGTATGTACTGCCAACCTCAAGAGTAATCGCCGTCTGCGAAACAGTCACAGACTCAACGCCAGGTCCCGCTGGCACCGTAGAACCGCCACCGCCTGAAACAGGCTCACAGCCAATCAACACCGCAGCCGCCGCCGCGGCAGCGGTAAACAACAGCGCTTTGCTCCAACGCTTCATAACAGAACTCCTTTCCCTTTAATTTGAAGGGACATCAAATTTTATAAAGGATTTCTGTTAAAATTACTTGATTAACTTATATAATATTCTATAATAATAACTATGAAAATGTGGATTTACATATCCATTATTTCATTATTAAATAACTGTCCCTTTAAATTAAACAATTTACCCGTAAAGATGTCTCCGATCATATTCCTGACTGCTGTAAAACTGCTTTTTTGACTGATACATCAGTTTATCCGCCTCATCAAATTGTTCCATCATATTGCCGTATTCACGCCATGAAAACCCTGCTGAACAGCTTATACCGTCCTGTTCCATATTACGGCAAACAGACGAAACAGCGGCACGAAATGAACTTTCGTCTAAATCATGGTCGATTACTACAAATTCATCCCCACCAATACGGTATCCTTTGCCTTCAAAAATACGGCTGATATGGCAAGCAGTCTGACGAATAAGATCATCTCCAGCACTGTGTCCAAGATGATCATTTACTTCTTTCAATCCGTTCAAATCAAAGTACGCAATACCAAGTGGGTTGCTATTTTCTCCCAAGGCAACCTCAATTTCCTGATTAAATTTATTGCGATTAAACAATCCTGTGAGAGAATCTTCAAAACTCAACCGTTTGAGAGCAGATGTTTGTTTTTCAAGCAGCTGTTTCTGAATTTCCAGTTGTTCTTTTAAATACGCACAAGATTCCCGTGCCATCTTTTCAGGGAACCCTGCATCTTCATCAGACATTTCTGAATATGGATTAGAGATATGAATGTGACAGCAGAGAAAGCGGCCATTATCCCATTTAAAAACAATTGTGAGGCGTTGGTGGACACGAAGATATATATCAGTAGATGGATCTGTCACAATCCATACTCTGCCTGTACACAAAAATACATCAGAAGCAAGTTGAATAACATCATATTCCTCATCAGAAATTGTACAGCGAGGCACTTGTCCCTTAAAATGTGCAAATATATCTGTTACTGTTTCAGAACCAACAGCATACTCTTCTTCACCGGCACCTATCCAGATAAACGGTTCAGAAAGCACACCGGTAACAGCATCAGTGTCATTCTCACAATAATATTTATGCATCATAAAACTGGCCAGTTGTATAACAGCCTCTTTTTTCATTTCTTCTGTAATCGCACCGGAATCCATCAAATACCTCTTTCAGTATATTTATAATTATAAGGCTGTCAGTCTGATTTATCAACGGTTCTTTTATAAAACCCTCATTGTGCTTGCATATGCTATGGCTGCATATGCTATACTATATTTATGATAAAAGAAACAGAAAATACATCATATATATGTCCTCCAATGATACTAGTAGAACAATGCCGTATTGCCGCCCGCGGAAAAGAACTGGTAAAACCATTCAACTGGCAGCTCAAACATGACCAGGTATGGGTTGTAGTTGGTGCGGGCGGCGGCGGTAAAGAAGCATTCCGCGATGCGCTTGCGGGATACGGGAACACCCTTTTTGAAACTACCGCGGCAACCGAAAGTCGGTACGCAAATATGCTTACAGAATCAACAGTCTGTGTATCACTTGAAAGCGCCGCAGCGCTCATCCATGAAGAACGGACACGGGATGAAAGTGATTATATTGAAGGCGGAGTAGATCACGGCAGAACCGCACGCGTCTATATCAGTGAAGTACTTGCACAAACACCACAGGAACAGCAGCATCTTGCCTCCCGGCTGGAGTCAATGCCGGAAACGCGTCTGTGCGGTATAGAAGCAATTCTTGACCGCGGCATTAAATACCTTTCAACAGGAGAAATCAGACGCACTCTAATTTGCAGGGCACTGCTTTCAGGAAAAAGATTTTTAATCCTCTCTGAACCGTTTGCAGGACTTGATATACAATCACGTACAATGCTTACCAATTTTTTTAACTCAATCGCCCACCGGCAGGCAGAAACATCTCAAAGCGGCGGCCTGCCGCGCGTTATGTTATTTATGGAACGCTATACAGAAATCCCGGATGCCGTAACACATGTCGCCGAATTTGCAGAAGGCGCATTACTATTCAGCGGAACACGTGCTGAATATGAAAAATTCAGCGCGCAGAACAGCAGCGACAGAAGCGGCGCAGAACAGAAACGCAAACAGGATTTGGTATGCGAAGTGCGAAGTCTGCAGACGGAACGCGCGGCCGCATATTCCGAAAATTCTGCCAATACGGATTCTGCGCCGCTAGTTGAAATGTATAACGTACATGTTGGCTGGGGAGATAAAACAGTCCTTGATGGCCTGACATGGACACTGCGTGCAGGCGAACACTGGCTTATCAGAGGCCCGAATGGTTCGGGCAAAACAACACTGCTTGAACTGATTTCCGGCGATAATATGCAGGTATTCTGTAATGATGTACGCCTGTTCGGTAAACGGCGAGGCAGCGGCGAGACAGTTTGGGAAATAAAAGCGCGAATGGGTATTGTTTCGTACCGACTGCATCTGGAATACCGCATGGTCGGAGGAACAGATCTTGAGAGCGTAATCATATCAGGACTAAAAGACACCATCGGTCTCTATGAACCCAAAAGCGACCTTGACCGGCAGACAGCGGCGCGCTGGCTCGCACTCGGCTCATTCAGCGGCAGAGAACACGAACCTTTTTCATCTTTATCATATGGAGAACAACGCGCTCTTCTTATTCTTCGTGCGGCAGTAAAATGCCCGCCGCTGCTCATTCTCGATGAACCATGCCACGGACTTGATGAAGAACAGCGCGCACGAGTCCTCTCGCTGCTTGAAACTATCGCACAGGGCGGAACATCCACATTGCTGCACGTAACACATGATCCAACAGAAGTACTTCCCTGCGAACATCATATTCTTGAGCTGCAGCCAGGCAAATCGCCGATGTATCGTATTCTAGAACAGGAGTCAACATGAAAAAAATATTTATTTTGTGTTCAGCAGTATCACTGCTGTTTATGTCCTGTGCCTCGCAGCAATGCGGCAATATTCCAGATGTATCAGACAGTCAGGCAGAATATACAGGTCCTGTATATCAAAGCGGAAAAAAGAAAGCCCAGCAGAGTACATTCCGGGAAATATGGGCATACCTCATAGACGGAAGAGAAAAAAATCTTTCCTACGATATGCCTATCACCGACATTGGATATTTCGGTGCCACAGTCAGTACATATGGAGAACTTTCAGCAGTTCCCGATGTATCCAAACTTGATATGTTTCCAGGACGGGTACATCTGGTAGTTACCTGCGACAGCCGCAGTCTCACACATTTTGCGCTGCTTGAAGGCAGCGAAACACGAAAACAACTCATCACAGATTTAATTAAAGCAAGTGAAGCCTACGACGGCCTGCAAATAGATTTTGAACTTGTCCCAGCACGGGACGGCAATGCGTTTTTTACCTTTTTGCAGGAGTTATCAACCGCAATGAAGAAAAAAAATAAACTGTTCACAATCGCGCTGCCAGCTCGTACCCGCGTACTCAATGAAGATGTGTATGATTACGCACGTATCACACCGCTTGTCGACCGGCTTTTTGTAATGGCGTACGATGAACACTGGTCAAACAGTGCTCCCGGTTCAATCGCCTCACTTGACTGGTGTGAACGTGTCGCAAAACACGCTCTTGAACAGGTAGGAACCGAAAAACTGATTATGGGGCTTCCATTCTACGGACGAACATGGGGCAGTGAGAACACGTTCAGGGCATTTCAGTTTGCCGGTATCAACCGCATTATGCGAGAACAAAATATCACATTTGTTGCGCGTGAAAACGAAATTCCCACTTTTACCTATGATATCCCGCTGACGGTGAATGTCTATTTTGAAGATGTTCATTCTCTGGCAGTACGGCTGAATATGTACCGTGATATGGGAATATATAGAACCGGATTCTGGTGTCTCGGTCAGGAAGACCCGCGCATTTGGGAAATGATTTCAGTCGCTCCCTAAATTACGTATATTGTTATAGCTAAGCAGGAGTATGCCAATGCCGCACAGCAGCAGCATATCTTCTGTGCCAAGACTGGAGTTCTCTCTCAGCAGATCAAGCCGTGACAGAACACATAATACAGTAACAGCAACACCCATTGCGAGTGAGACTGCGTTGCAGACAAGCGGCAGCATTTCCCATTTTTGCCGGGAAACAGCCGCCTGTCCGCTGAGCAGTTCATCGAGCGATATATGTAATGTTTCCGCCAGCCGGGCAAGCGACGCCGTATCCGGGCATGAAATATTCCGTTCCCACTTTGATACAGCTTTATCAGTTACATTCATTCTCTGAGCGAGTTCTGCCTGTGTCATGCCAAGAGCTTTACGCCGTTCAAAAATAATTGTTCCCATAGATTTATTCATATATACCTCTATGCAAACAGCATAATCACGGCTCCTTATTTCCGCAATCGACATACAGTAGAAACAGCTGAACCAACAGTAGAAGAAACCTGTACAGCCCCAAACAGTTAGTTTATACCAAGTTCCCTGAGAATATCAGGTTCAAATTCCATATGGCCGCAGTAATACCGCCTGTCCTCCTCAGTAATTTTACGAATAACACGGCAGGGATTGCCAACCGCGACTGAATTTGATGGAATATCGCGCGTAACTACACTGCCGGCACCGATAACAACATTATCACCAATAACAACACCGGGACAGACAATAACGCCCGCGCCAAGCCATACACTGTCGCCAATCGTAATCGCCCGTCCATACTCATAACCGGAATCACGTGAAGCGGCATGGATTGGATGCCCAGCTGTATAAATACCTACATTAGGAGCAAACTGTACATTGCGTCCGATTTTTACTTTCGCGATATCAAGAATAGTCAAATTATAATTTGAGAAAAAATTACCCGCTATCTCAATATTATATCCATAATCACAGTGAAACGGCTGTTCAATACAGATACCCTCACCGCAAGGACCAAGTAATTCTTTTAATACCGCATCCCGCTCGTCAAAATGATCAGGAGGCAGCTGATTAAAACGATAACACAGCATTTTCGCGCGGATACGCTCTTCTTCAAGTCCGTCAAGCCATGGCTTATACGGCAGCTCCGCAAGCATCCGTTCTTTCTGATTCATATCTACTCCTTTTCCCTAGTATTATTCATAAGCAGCACAACAGCAGCCTGCAGCGGTTCAAGATACAATGTATTGCCATTATCAGCAAGCACCGTATCCGTTTTTTCGCTTGAGAGCAGCACCCGTTCTGCAGGTACCGGCAGCCCGCCCGTTAATCGCACAGCGCTGCGTCCAAAATTTACCGCGACAGCGATACATTGCCGTTCCCCGCGGCGCAGAAAAACAAGCACATCCGCAACGGCTTCATACAGCGGTACAAAATCACCTGTACAAAGCGCATCCTGCAAAGCATCATCGTGACGCAGCGCAATAAGCGACCGGTACCAGTCAAGTACCGAATCGGGGTCCTGACGCTGTGCAGCCGCATTCAGATACACATAGTTGGGATTGACAGGCAGCCATGGTTTACCAGAAGTAAATCCTGCGTTTTCTGTATCATTCCACTGAAACGGGGTACGCGCGTTGTCACGGCTGTGCCGAATACAAACCGCTAATGCCTCGTCTTCAGAAAGTCCCGCGGCCCTGGCAACCTGATACTGATCCTTTGTACTGATATCGTCATATTCCCCAATATCAGAAACAGACCAGTTGCGCATTCCCAATTCCTGCCCCTGATAAATAAAGGGAATACCCCGCAGCAGAATCGTCACAGCGGCGAGCGCTTTTGTGCCGCGTCTCCATAAATCCTCCGTTTCTTTTGCCCAATCAGGAAGATATACAGACGCCCCGCGCGGTTCATCATGATTCTCTATCACATTCGCGTAATACAGCCCCAGATTCTGAATAAAAAGCTGTGATTTAATCAGAGAGCGGCGCCACTTGGCAAACGAATACGGAACCTCCTCATACCATCCGTGAATTCCGCCGCCAAAAAGTAAATGCTGAGAAAAATCAAACATTGTAGAAAAATATCCATCAGGCCCGATAAATTCTTTTATCTGAGCGGGATCTAAATCAAACACTTCTCCAACCGTAAATGCGTTATGCGGCAAAAACGTATTCTGTTTAAGTTCTCCAAGAAACGCACCAATACCGGCTGTACGGCCAATCATCGCAGAAGCACGAGCAAGTCCGTCTGCCCCATCTGCGGGATAATCTGGAAACGAGATATCTTTTTTTATATTCATAATAGCATCTATACGGAACCCGGCAAGCCCTTTATCAAGCCACCAATTTACCATCTTATATATCTCATCGCGCAGTTTGGGATTTTCCCAGTTAAGATCTGGCTGTTCTTTCGCAAAAAAGTGAAGGTAATACTTATCCGTACCAGGTACAGCTTCCCACGCGCTGCCTCCAAAATAAGAACGCATATTTGACGGCGGTTTACCGTCTTTGCCCCGCACAAAATAAAAATAATCAGCGTAGGGCCCTTCAGGCTCAGCGAGTGCTTTTTGGAACCATTCGTGTTTATCAGAACAATGATTTATGACTAAGTCCATCACAATACCAATACCGCGTTTTTTTGCTTCAGCAAGCAAATGATCAAAGTCTGCCATTGTGCCAAATTCAGACGCGATACGATAATAATCGCTGATATCATACCCCTGATCAATAAACGGTGACTCATAGACAGGTGAAAGCCAGATAAGATCAATACCCAGCCATTTCAGATAATCAAGACGAGAAATAATACCGGGAATATCGCCAATACCATCTCCATTGCTATCGCAGAAACTTTTTGGATATATCTGATATGCTGTTTTTCCCAACCACCAGTCTGAATTGCTGTGCATATATACCTCCTGAATAATATATACACTATACTGTATATATAAAACCGCTTCATCTGGTAGCATGACCGTTTTATTACACTAAATTGACTATCTTCTCAGCTACGCAGCGTTTTATCAGTTTTGCTTCCGCTGTGCGAGACGCCGGTACTCAAGCGGCGTCATATGCTTGCTTTCTTTAAAACGATGCATAAAATACCCAACATTATCAAAACCGTTGTTCAGCGCGATATCAATAATTTTTCCTGAAGTTTCCGCAATCTGTTTTGCGCATGCTTCTATGCGCAGCTCATTTATATATGAAGTAAAAGTACATCCGATGTTTTTCTTAAAAAAGCGGCAAAAATATTCCCGGCTCATGCTGAGAAGCTCAGCCATATTTTCAATAGTAATACGTTCGCAGTAATGTTGCTGTATATATGAAAGCATACAGCGGATACGCTCTGTCTGTGTCTCACCGGGCACACTCCCTGTCCCCGTTCCAGAAACAAGCATTCCATGTTCATATAACAGCGCAAGCAGTTCCAGCAATCCGGCTTTTACCAAAAGCCTGGACGGTATACACTTTTTCGAACCTGCAGTACATATTCGACGGTACACAGCCTGCACAGCACAAAAACACGGTTCATCAACAGCAATCACGCGCGGCAGGCAAAGCCGTCCCTCAAGAAACGGCAGCACAATCTGGGACTGCACTTCATCATAGTGCTGAAACGACAGCATTTGCGGATCAAATACAACAGCCCATTCGTGGCCATGTACCACACGGTCGATACCGTGAATCGAACTGCCGCCAATACAGACAAAAGCCGGAGCGCAGATCTTAATTGTTTCCATATCCACACTCAGGGTATAATTGCCTTCTTCCAGATAAATAAGTTCTGTCTCAGTATGCCAGTGCAGCCCGACTCGAAACGGACAGCTGCCGTCCCACTCATATACCGCAAAAGGAAACAGCACGGTACCATGTTCACGCTGTTCAAGCAGCCGCTCCCGTTCACTGCTGCTGTCAATCATAGGCATTTACAAATAAATCTACTGCCGTCCAGTATTCAGTCGGATTAACATCACGGGAACGGGCATGTTCGGCGCCTCTTACAATCAGGCGCACTTTATCAGTCGGAATTGCTTCATATATTTCGTCAAGCATAGAAAAAGGAACAAATGAATCTTCGCTGCCATGAATACACAGAACAGGAATCTGTGTCCGCTTCAGCGCGGCAAGCATGTCTGCTTCAGAAAAACTCCAGCCTGCCCTCTTTTTTGTGATTGCGGAAGCAAGCGGAATCAAAGGAAATGAAGGAAGATGAAATAACTGATTCAGCTGATAAGAAAACTGCGCGGACACGGATGTATATCCGCAATCTTCTATAATACAGCGTACATTTGGAGGCAGCTGTTCGCCGGCAACCATCATAACAGTCGCCGCTCCCATAGAGACTCCATGCAGCACAATACGCGCGTCAGGGTCACGTTCAAGAATAAACCGTATCCAGCACAGCATGTCATCTTTCTCAAGTGCGCCCATCCCTATCCAGCGGCCTTCGCTCAGTCCATGAGCACGCTGATCAGGCACCAGAATATTCCATCCGCGCTGGTAATACCGCTGCGCAAAAGGAGCCATATCTGCGGGAGACGCTTTATATCCATGGACAGCAAGCACCCAGCGCGCGCCGTTCTGTTTTTTCTGCTGCCCCAGATAAGCGTGCAGACGCAGACCATCATTTTCGATATATACATCTTCAGCAGTACGGTCAAGCCACTCAAAAGCATATTCCACACTTTTTCGGTGAGCTTCGTTTTCAGGAGTTGGCTCTTCAGGCGCAAACGTCATCGCAAACGGGGATTGGGTATCAAGCGCATAATGCACCAGATATGAAGCTGCGGCAAAAGGCAGCGATAACAGCAAAACAGCAGCAGCCGCGGCACAGATAATAATGATACGGATTCGTCGTTTCATACTTCTCTACTATATTCATCCCGGCACATTCTGACAACCGCACGGTAAAACAAAAAAAATAATCTATTTTCAATCTATTTTTACATTAAATTCAAATCAAAAACAGTCTATTTTTAATCCGTTTTTACATTAAATTTAAACTAAAAATAATCTTTTTTTGATTCATTTTTAAATTAAATTTGGATAGTGTACAATAAAGTTCGCAATTTGGGGTAGAAAAAAGCCATTGAAAATTCCAAAATGTTAGTTACCACAAC
>CALXMF010000007.1 GCA_944389415.1 uncultured Spirochaetota bacterium
GATTTTATTTAACGTAGCATGATGGATATGTGGCTTTTTTCAGAATCAAAATTGCGAACTAAATTTGACACAATCAAAATATGCTTTTCTACACCCAAATCACCTAACCTTGACTTTATACATAAAACATGCATAAATATAGAAAAATCGAGGAGCAGCTATGCAGATTATACTGGAAGGTCTTGAAAGGACCTATGCAGGGGCGGCATCCGCGGGAAACGTTCACGCTGTAAGGAATGTAAGTCTCTCTATTCCATCAAATACAATTTTTGGTATCATTGGTAAGAGCGGCGCAGGAAAATCGACACTAGTGCGTCTTATCAGTCTGCTTGAAAAACCTGATGCTGGTACTGTTTTTTATGATAATGAACGAGTAGACAATCTTACCGGACAGGAATTGATCCGGAGAAGACGGCGAATCGGTATGATATTCCAGAATTTTAATTTATTCGCATCCCGTACCGCAGGACAGAATATCGCGTACCCAATGGAAATATGTGGAGTGCCTAAAATACGCATAAAACAACGTACACAGGAATTGCTTGAACTTGTTGGTCTGGCAGACCGTGAAAATGCTCCCATTAGTACATTATCTGGCGGACAAAAGCAACGTATCGCCATTGCACGTGCGCTTGCAAACAATCCTGATATATTATTCTGTGATGAAGCGACAAGCGCGCTCGATCCGCAGACAACCCGTTCTATCCTTGAGCTTATCCGAAAAATACAAAAGGAAATGCAGCTCACCGTAGTAATGATCACTCATCAGATGGAAGTTGTCCGTGACGCGTGTGACTATGTGGCAGTTCTCGACGCCGGTTCCGTTGTAGAGCAAGGACCTGTTGCACAGATATTTACTCACCCGCAGACTGCTGTTACGAAAGATTTTATTTCTAATCTTGCGCCAATGAACAGCGAAAGCGACAGCGTAACACATACAGAGGGTATAGTACGCTGGTCACAGGAAGGCGGACATTATATTCTGCATTTTGTCGGGCATATGACTGGAGAACCGGTGCTGAGCGATATGGCTAAAAAATTTAATATCAGTTTTAACATCAGGGCCGGAGGAATTCAGCATCTGCCTGAACAGGATGTGGGAACAATGATTATTGATATTGCCGGAACAGATACAGAAGTTTCACGTGCACTTGCATATCTTACAGAAGAAGGCATCATTGTGGAGGAAAACAGATAATGAGCGCGTCTATGTTATTTTCACTTGTATCACAAGCAACAGGACAAACACTAATAATGGTGCTTGCATCTGCTGTTTTTTCTCTGATTCTTGGCCTGCCGTTAGGTATTCTTCTGTGCGTCACAGATCCTGCGACGGGTATAGCTCCAAAACCAATACTGTATCAGGTGCTTACACGCATTGTAAATATATTGCGTTCATTTCCTTTCATTATCCTGATGATTCTGCTCTTTCCACTTTCCCGCATTATTGTACGCACCAGTATCGGAACAACAGCAACTATTGTTCCGCTGTCTATAGCAGCGGCGCCATTTATTGCCCGCATTATAGAAACTGCGTTAAAAGAAGTAGATACAGGAGTCATTCAGGCCGCACGGGCAATGGGATCTACTAATTTCCAAATCATCATTAAAGTTCTTCTGCCAGAGGCAATGCCCTCGCTCGTCTCAGGAATAACACTGACCATTATCAATCTAATCGGGTATTCCGCAATGGCTGGCGCGATAGGCGGCGGCGGTCTGGGAGACCTTGCAATACGGTATGGATATCAGCGTTTCAGAACGGATGTAATGATTGCGGCGGTTGTTGTTATTCTTGTACTTGTTGAAGTTATTCAGCTGGTTGGAACAAAAATAAGTGCCGCTCTTCTGGCAAAACGGTAGCAGTTTCTGCGCTCAGACGCAGCTGTATATAGATGGAGGTTTTTATGAAAAAAATGGTTTCAATCGCAATTGCACTGCTTTGCGCTGCAGTTGTATTTGCAGGAGGCAAGAAAGACGATGGAAAAATTATTTCTGTCGGAGCAACACCGGAACCGCATGCGGCTATGCTGCAGCTTGTTGTTGATGATCTTGCGAAAGAAGGTATCACTCTTGAGATTAAAGAATTTACGGATTATGTAACTCCAAATGAAGCACTTGAAAGCGGTCAGATTATGGCAAATTTCTTTCAGCATCTGCCATACCTGGAATCATTTAATGCTGAACGCGGATATCATCTGGTAAATGCTGGCGGTATTCATATTGAGCCTATGGCCTTATACTCAAAAAAAGTTGCAGCAATCACTGATATCGCCGATGGAGCTAACATCGCTATTCCCAATGACCCGACAAATGAAGGACGTGCACTGCTGTTGCTGCAATCTGCAGGTCTTATCGAACTGAATGCCGATGCCGGTATTACAGCGACACCGCTCGATATTACTTCTAATCCTAAAAATTTAAAATTCACTGAAATAGAAGCGGCTTCATTGCCTCGTATTCTTCAGGATGTTGACGCAGCTGTTATCAACGGAAATTATGCGATCCCTGCCGGTTTAAGCGCAAAAACAGACGGCTTATATATCGAGGGAGCTGATTCACCATATGTAAATGTTATTGCGGTAAAAAGTGGTAATGAAAAAGATCCTCGTGTTGTAGCTCTGGTAAAAGCTCTTCAGAGTGAAGAAGTTGCAAACTGGATTGCAGAACGGTATCCCAATGGAGAAGTTGTAAAAGTATTTTAACAATATCAATCTATAAATAAAAAACCCGAAAACCTATGGTTTTCGGGTTTTTTATTATGCTAACAGCATTGCATAATTACTTTGTTTCAAGAACCGCAATACCAGGCAGTGTTTTACCTTCAAGGAATTCAAGTGACGCTCCGCCGCCGGTAGATACGTGGCTCATCTTTGACGCCAGATTAAATTTATTAACAGCAGCAACAGAATCACCGCCGCCAACAACACTCATGGCACCTTTCTCAGTCGCTTCAGCAACTAAATGCGCGACTTCACCAGTTCCTTTTGCAAATGCCTCAAACTCAAATACACCAACAGGACCATTCCATACGATAGACTTCGCATTGAGAATTGCATCTTTATACAAAGCAAGTGTCTTAGGACCGACATCCATACCCATCAAATTATCAGGAATATCAACGCCATCTACAGCAACAGGAGCCGCGTCAGCTGCAAATTCAGCAGCACCAACATGATCCACAGGCAGAATAATATTTACATTCTTACCTTTTGCTGCGGTAAGAAGATCTTTTGCGGTATTGATAAAATCATCTTCTACCAAAGACTTACCGATTGTATGCCCCTGTGCTTTCAGGAACGTATATGCCATACCGCCGCCAATAATAAGAGCAGACGCATTTTTCAGCAGGCTTTCCAGAACAGCAATTTTTGATGATACTTTTGCACCGCCAATAATAGCAACCATTGGTTTAGGAGGATTGGTAACCATCGGCTCAAGATATTTAACTTCTTTTTCCATAAGGAAACCGCCGACTTTTACATCCATGAATTTTGCAATAGTCGCTGTAGAAGCATGGGCACGGTGAGCAGTACCAAATGCGTCATTTACATATACATCACCATACAAAGCAAGTTCTTTTGCCAGTTTTTCCTGCTCTGCCATATCCTTAGATGTTTCTTCTTTGTGGAAACGAGTATTCTCAAGCATCATGATGCCGCCTTCAGGCAGCGCATCAACAGCAGCCTTCTGGCCATAGCAGCTTTCTGCAAACACAACTGGTTTACCCAGAAGCTTTGCCAGATATTCAGATACAGGCTTCATACGGTTTTTACCATTAATAAAAGCTTCCTCGTCAGCAGCGGTAAATGATTTACCAGCCTTTTCCGCTTTCTCTTTTGCTTTTTTAACATCTTTTGAAGGATCTCCCAAATGACTCATTAAAACAAGACTTCTGGGGTTCTGTTCAAGAATATATTTAATAGTAGGAAGCGCAGCCTGAATACGGGTATCATCCTGAACGACACCATCCTTCATGGGCACATTAAAATCAACACGCATAATAATGCGCTTTCCGGCAAGTGCAATATCTTTTACCGTCTTAATCATAATAAGAAACCTCCAATTTGAGTTATCTATTGTATAAAAACTATACCAATTCTTTATTGAAAAGTAAAGGCAGAAAAAAGCCCGAATTCTGACTTATCCTTAAAATGAACAAAACTACATTTGAAGTTCCTGTTCTGTAAGTTGTTTCACCGTTTTTGCCGCAGTTTTTTCCAACTCACTGCGTTTTAATACAAGACGACCTTTGTCAGTTTCTATCTCACTCATTTTCTTTTTAATTTCCGTATTACGCTGCTCAATCTCTTCTATTTCATGACAGTTTGCAGCAAGGGCATTGCGCATATTCCCCAGCTTTTTCTCTATCTGTTCAAGATCATGTGTAACATGCTGCATATCAATGCTATGCTGGCAGTCCGCAAGATTAACACGACTACAACGAACCCGCTCAAGTAACTGCTTCATATCCGCAAGCTCTGAAGGTGCATCAGAGGCAGGTTCATAGCTGGTCAAAACCTCCCCATCAGGCAGCAGGTACAGATTACAGAAAGCTCTTCCCGATGTTTGGCAAAGTGAAACCTGCATTTTTTTCTTTTCATCAAGCTCATGCCGTAAACCACTGATAAAGCGCTCAACACTTCCTGTTACACCGTTTTTAGCAAACGAATTTGTTATTTCTGAAATTTGTTCAGAACACTCTTTAATCCGGACATCATATGAGGTGATACTATCTGTCAGCTCTCTACATTTCCGATATGAATCCTGAACAATAACTGACAACGCATTTTGCTCATACTGCTCATTGAGTACACCACTGGAATAAATTAAACGGCCAGCTTTTATGTATAATACGGACAATCGCTTTTCTAATTGCCTTACACTATTCTGTTTGCTTTTGCGCACAAAAGAATCTTTTACCATTGTCCAGATTGAAGCTGTTTCTGCCTGCATTCCTGTCGTATCAAGCATATTTTGTGCATCATGTAACTGTACACGCAGAGAAACAATCTCTTTATAAAGCACTTCAAAACCTTCAACACCGTTATCAGGTCCCGCATCTGCACAAGCATTTCCTAGCGATTCGTATAAAGAGTTCCAATTTAAATCAAGTTTTAACTTCTCTTTTTTTACAGATTCAAGTGTCCTCTGAAGAGACTGCCTCTTTTCTGCAGCAGAAAAAATATCATTTGTCCTGTTCTCAAGATCATCGATATCATGCTGCAAAGCTGCATACGCCGCAGCTGATTCTGTACCCGCATGGATATCACCAGCAGCAAAAAGAGCCTTACCAACAACTGATTCCGCAAGTGAAAGCTCTTTCTGAATCTGCCCTTTTCGTTTTTCAAGTTCATCAATTGTTTTTGTATATGTATCAATCATTATAACCTTCCTTTACCACCATATCAGTATAACACGCTCCGCTTTTTAAAGATACAGACACACGCCAAGAGAAAGACACAACTGCGCACCAATATATGTTAACATTATCCAAAAATCATGAACCGGAAGCCAGTCCAACAGTTTTTTTCTAAATAGAGAGAGAGCAAGGATACTATCGGAAAGAAGAAAAAGACTTGTTCCTGTAAAAAACAATACAGAAAATAAACTGATAGAATTTATTAATATTCCCAAAGAAATAAAATGCAAAAATTCAAGAACCGCTGTATAACAAATAATAGCTACGCCAACATAATCTTTTCGTTTGTCAAGAATAAACCATGAAAATAGTAAGTAACCTGCATACAAAGCCAATACAACACACAAACCAGCTGCAGAAAAAATGCTGCAAGTAAAAAAACGGACGTATATATAAATCCAGCTAAAATGTCCTATAAGAAAACACAACAATCCCATAATAAAATGGGACATATCTCGCGGGCGCAGTAAAAAATAATCTCCAGCGGCCCCCGCAATGAGCGCGGCAATAACAGCAAAACGCACCGCCCCTATAGATATATCCCCGGAACACAGTACTGCAGCTAAAAGCAGCGGCATCAAAAGAGGTTTTGTTATGCACCTAAAAAAATTTGCAGAATAAAGACAGCAGCCTAAATGAACAATAACAAAGCAGCCAAAAATCCACCACAGAACATCAGCAAACATATACACCTCCAATGAATACTTCATCTATAGTGTAACATACCTGAGCAATGCGGCAAATCTTTTTTCAACATTAGACCACAATATATTCTCTCATGCAGTCTTCATCACGAAACTGATATTCTGTATCTCGAAGCCGTTTCATCGCTCTGCGTTCTGTTTTCCGCACGCATTCCTGCGATACACATAAAATATCTGCAATTTCTCTGAGACTTAGGCGTTTATCCAAGTTTCCAAGATTATAGCGATAATATAACACAAGCTGTTCATTCTTAGGTAATCGGGAAAGAATGGAAAAAACATATTCCCTGATGCCTTCTTTCTGAATATATATATCAGGTGAATACGTATAATCAGGCAGCAAATCCGATATACAGTCGTCTGATTCACTATCAACCGCATTGTCTATACTGCTTATATTTTGAACAGTTTGAGCATATTGTATTACTTCTTTAACAAGAGAATCTTGAAGGCCAAGATATACTGCAATTTCATGTACCTCAGGGTCTCTCTTAAAATGAGAAACTAAAAACTCGCGGGCAATATGAATACGGCGCAGCAATTCCTCTTTTCGATACGGCAATGTAATTAAAGGATTTTTTATTCTGATATATCGTGTTATATATTGACTAATCCAGTAAAACGCATATGTAGAAAAACGTGTTTTAAAAGAACTGCGAAATTTTGAAGCCGCAGCCATAAGACCGATGTTACCTTCCTGCACAAGATCCATTTCGGCACCTTCAGGAACAGAATAACGCTGTACAATAGCAACCACTAAACGCAAATTACACTGAACAAGCCGTATCTTTGCCGCCTTATCATTATGTGCGATACGATCAGCAAGATCTTTTTCCTCATCAGCAGACAGCAGAGGATACGCCTTTATCTGATCTACATATTCTTTCATAATACAGTTCTTTTTCATCATTATCAGCCTCATTGCTCGATATCAGGAACTACACTCTCGCAATGATAGCAGCATAAAACATGCCATTTGTACTCAATGAAATGAAAAAACTATTTACTTATTAATAAAAGAAATATATCATAAGCTTATCAGCTCATGATATACAATTTCATACATACCTGTTTAACTTTTCATACAGATAACGTATCTTTTTGTACATAATAAAATCAATATGGATAATACCAGCTGCCTTTTTCGTTTGAAAAACGATATCCGGAATTTTCTTTTTTCACATCAATATCGTTAAAATCACTATCCAGCTGAAGCATATTAAATTTTCCGCCTCCATCTGGTAAATCAACCGCATAAACAGGACATGAAAGACCAGACAGCAATTTACGAAGTTTTCCATAAATTACAAGTCCTTCTTTTGGCGGAACTCGGAAGTGACTTGTACCAGGTGCAAGATCACCTTGGAACAAATAACCAGGTTTGATCCCCATAGTAACAAGCTGCTGAAACAACGCTGCCAGAATAGCAGGTGAATCATTCACACCACGAAGTAGTACCGTTTGTGACTGCATAGGTATCCCGGCATTAAGCAGAGACGCAAAAACACTAACTGTATTACGACTGTATAGAGGACTAATCTCTGCAGGATGATTAATATGCGGTATAACCCATAATGGACGAAATGAGCGAAGCAGCGATAAAAATTGAGGCGTAAATCGTTCCGGAAAAAAAACAGGCGCACGTGTACAGACGCGAATCAGTATATCAGAACGAACTTTACGAATTCGTGAAAATAGCCACGCAAGTTTATCATCTTTAGCAGTTAAAGGATCTCCGCCAGAACACAGTATTTCCTGTATTTCTTCATGCTCACAAAGATATTGGCACACGGGCTCAAGTTCTTCCTCTGTAATAAAACCTTCCCGTTGAACAGCATAACAGCGTCTGAAACAGTGTCTGCAATACGAAAAACACCGTGCTGTTGTCAAAAGCAAACAACGATTCTCATACTGATGCACAAGACGGTGACAAACCTGATATCGATGAGCTCCAAGGGGATCTGATAATTCACAATCAAGAATATGAGATTCATTGTACGATGGAATACACTGCCGGTACATCGCCAGAAACGAATCTGGATCCTCACGTGAGAGAATTTCAAGCAACGATACCATACGTTCAGTTAATCGAAACGGTAATCCACCTTTTTGTTCAATATTTTGGCAAAAACGTTGATCCTCTTCAAATATGGGAAAACGTCCATATATTTGCTCCAAACTAGAATATACCTGCATATAAATCTCCACCTCTATCACTATACTATAAAGGTAAGCGATATTACCATATCTTCATAAAAAAGAATCTCAATTTTATAAAGAAGCAGACAGGTATTCAGGCTGGATAACTATACAGAAAATAGTTTTTATGATAATGTCACATAAATTACAGTATTTATAAAACAGCGGAGGAATTATGTACATTACCTGTCTTGATTTGGAAGGTGTTCTTGTACCGGAAATATGGATCGCATTCGCTAAAGAAACCGGTATTGATGAATTAAAACTGACAACAAGAGATATTCCTGATTATAACGAACTTATGCAGCGGAGGTTAGAGATTCTTCATCAGCATAATCTTGGACTTCCGCAAATTCAGTCGACTATACAGAATATATATCCCATGGAAGGAGCATGTGAATTTCTAGATGAACTAAGACAAAACTGTCAGGTTATTATTCTTTCAGATACATTTACTCAATTTGCATTACCCCTGATGCAAAAACTCAATATGCCCACTATATTCTGCAATACACTTGAGGTTGCGCCGGACGGTGCCATCACAGGTTATAAACTCCGGCAGGAAAATGGTAAATACCATGCTGTAAAAGCACTGCAATCTATAGGATACGATACCATCGCTGCCGGTGATTCTTTTAATGACCTCGCAATGATCAAAAATTCTAAAGCGGGCTTTCTCTTTAAAGCGCCTGCTCACATTATAGAAGCAAATCCATCTATCCCTGCCTATACTACCTATAAGGACCTTTTAGCAGGGATAAAACAAATTATACACAGTTAAAACAAGCCAGATATTTTTCCGTCGTCATCAATATCAATTCTTGAGGCGGCGGGAATCGCCGGTAAACCAGGCATTGTCATAATATCTCCAGCAAGTGCGACAACAAAACCAGCACCCGCATATAAACGTACATCGCTTATTGGGAACGTATATCCCAATGGCGCTCCCATCAGTGTTTTATCATGTGAAATCGAATTTTGTGTTTTCGCTATACAGACAGGCAAACAACCAAAACCAGCTTCTGTATACTTTGCAAGTTTTTTCTGTGCGGCAGAAGAAAACTCAATATGAGCAGCACGATATATACGTCTTGCAATTGTTTCTATTTTTTGTACAAGAGGCATTTCATTGGGATATAATACATGAAAACCGCTGGGAACTCCATTTTTCTTAGCAGATTCTTTGGAACACAATTCAACAACCGCTTCGGCAAGCGGTACTGCACCTTCTCCTCCATGTTCCCATGATTCACAAACAACAGCTTTTACTCCAGCCTTCGCACACAACTGTTCTATTTCCGCAATTTCACCAGCACTGTCTGAAATAAAACGATTAATCGCGACGATTGGCTGCACACCAAACTGACAGACATTCTCAATATGAACAGATAGATTAGAAAAACCCCTGTGTACTGCAGCAACATCCGGGCGTTCAAGATTTGCTTTTGCAACACCTCCGTGCATTTTAAGAGCCCGAACAGTTGCAACTATAACAACAGCATTAGGATTCAATTCTGCAAGACGGCATTTGATATCAAAGAATTTTTCAGCCCCCAGATCAGCTGCAAAACCTGCTTCTGTCACCACATAATCACCAAGAGCAAGAGCACATTGAGTTGCGTTAATACTATTACAGCCATGCGCAATATTTGCAAATGGACCACCATGTACAAAAACAGGCGTTCCTTCAAGAGTCTGTACTAAATTAGGGCGCATTGCATCTTTTAACAGTGCAGCTACAGCACCGGTACAGCCAAGCTCACTAAATCTGACAAAACGGCCGCTGAAATCATTACCGATAACAATATTATCCAAACGAGTTTTCAACTCTGCTATAGAACGCGATAAACAGAGGATAGCCATCACTTCACTTGCAACAGCAATACAAAACTGCTGTTCTCGCGGCACACCTTCCATTTTACCACCAAGACCGATAACTGTATGCCGCAATGCCCGGTCATTTAAATCAACACATCGCAGCCAGGTAATAGTTCGAGAATCAATCCCCAGTTTATTTCCTTGGTGAATATGATTATCTATGAGAGAAGCAATCAAATTTGTCGCAATAGAAACAGCGTGTATATCACCTGTAAAATGCAGATTAATATCTTCCATAGGGACAATCTGCGCATACCCACCACCGCAGGCTCCACCTTTAACACCAAAACAGGGCCCCAAAGAAGGTTCTCGTAACGCAATAACAACATTTTTTCCTATTTTGCGGAGACCATCCCCCAAACCAATAGAGACAGTCGATTTTCCTTCTCCAGCAGGCGTTGGTGTTACGGCAGTAACCAAAATCAACTTTCCCGGATTCGTCTGAGCTTTTTCCTGCAAACGACGCAATACTGGAAATGTAACCTTTGCTTTATATTGACCATACAATTCGATATCACTCGTTTTCAGGCCTGCTGCTGCAGCAACGTCAGTTATAGGCAATAACGGAATACTTTGTGCAATTTCAATATCCGAAAGCATGTGTTCCTCCATTTAAATATGTCGCAGCAAAAATCACAGCACGGTTTACAACATACCGTTCGTTATAGCCAGTATAATCAATACAAAAGACAAAAACAAGACTACAAAATATCAATATGCTCGCCTGCAAGAGCTTTATTCATACTCCTTACGGCACAAAACTTACCGCACATGGAACAGGTATCATCATATTCAGGTTTTCTAGCAGACCGCACCGCCTTTGCTGTGTCAGGATCAATACAGCATGCCCATTGGTCTTCCCAGTCAAGATTACGACGGGCTTCGGCCATCTTATCGTCAATCTCACGTGCGCCGCGAATTCCTTTTGCAATATCAGCAGCATGTGCTGCAATCTTAGAAGCAATGATTCCCTGTTTAACATCATTAATATCAGGCAAAGCAAGATGTTCTGCAGGAGTGACATAACACAAAAATGACGCTCCATTCATTGCAGCGATTGTCCCCCCAATCGCTGCAGTAATATGATCATATCCAGGAGCAATATCAGTAACTATTGGTCCAAGGACATAAAATGGCGCTCCATTGCAAATCGTTTGCTGTAATTTCATATTCGCTGCAATTTGATCAGCTGGCATATGTCCTGGTCCTTCTACTAAAACTGATACATCTTTTGCCCACGCACGGCGGGTTAATTCGCCAAGAAGAATCAGTTCCTCAAATTGACACGCATCAGAAGCATCCGCAAGACAACCAGGTCGGCAGGCATCCCCAAGCGATATTGTTACATCATATTCACGGCATATATCAAGAATTTCATCATAATACTCATAAAAAGGGTTTTCGTTACCTGTCATGCTCATCCATGCAAAAACAAGAGAACCGCCGCGTGAAACGATATTCATTTTTCGGCCGGTAGTTTTAAGCTGCTCAATTGTTTTTCGTGTTATACCGCAATGAAGAGTCATGAAATCAACTCCGTCTTGCGCATGCAGACGAACAACATCAATAAAGTCACGGGCACTTAATGTATCAAGATCACGCTGATAATGAATCACAGAATCATAAACAGGAACCGTTCCTATCAAAGCAGGGCATTCCGAAATCAGTTTCCGTCTGAATGGTCTAGTATCACCATGTGAAGATAAATCCATAACAGCATGCGCGCCCAGCCGAACAGCTTCCATAACTTTCTGCATTTCTACATTATAATCTTTACAATCACGAGAAATCCCGAGATTTACGTTTATCTTGGTACTCAGCATTGAGCCAATTCCCTGTGCATCAAGACAAACATGTTTCTTATTTGCACAAATAACAACTCTGCCGGAAGCAACAAGCGGTAATAATTCGTCAACAGTCATCCGTTCTTTCTGTGCGACACAAACAACTTGTTCTGTTACAATTCCCTTGCGTGCAGCTTCCATCTGCGTCATATAATTTTCCATATCTATCGATTTTCTCCTTACTTAGACGGGTACACCATAAACAGATGATTCAGCGGACCTCTGCCATGACCAATTTTTAACTTATCTGCTATTGCACCAGTAACGAAGTGTTTAGCACAGCAAACCGCTTTTGATAGATCAAATCCCTGCGCCAGATAACCCGCAATAGCACTTGAAACAGTACACCCCGTACCATGTGTGTCAGGATTAGTAATCCTCTCCGCAGAAAACCAATGAAAGCACTGCAAATCAAACAGCACATCATCAGCTGTCTCATCACAGGTATGCCCGCCTGTAACAAACACTGAACAATTATATTTTTCTGCGATACATTTTGCCGCCTGCTGACAATCCTCTTTTCTTATAATACGCATTTTTGCTAATAATTCCGCTTCCGGAATATTTGGCGTCAGCACAGCAGCAAGCGGATATAATTCTTTTTGTGCAGCAAGAATTGTATGCGAAGTCTGAAAAACTGTTCCCACGGAAGCTGAAAAGACAGTATCTACAACAACATTTTTCAGTGAATATTGACGTATTTTATCAGCGATTACTCTCACACACTCTTCATCACAAATCACACCGATTTTAACCGCATCCGGATGTATATCACCGCATACACTATCAATCTGAGCCGCAACAATTTCCGAAGGAACAGGAAAAACAGCCTGTATTCCCATAGAATTCTGCGCCGTAACAGCAGTAACCGCTGTCATTGCGTATACACCAAGCGCGGACAGGGTCTTAATATCAGCCTGAATTCCGGCGCCTCCAATTGAATCACTTCCGGCAATACTCAGCACAGTAAACATAAAAACTTCCTAAAATCAGAAGCATTCTCTATGCAAAAATCTGCGACTGATGATAAAGCAGTCCAATTATGATTTCCACTTTCATCAAAAACAGCTGCAAGATTAAACCCAATATTTTTAGCAGTTAAAGCGGCATATAATGAATCTTCAAAAACCCAGATATTATGTGCACAGCCTCCAGCCGCGGCAGCAAGATATATATCAGGATGATCTTTACCATAACCAACTTCAGTTGCAGTAAAAATACCGCTGAATAAATCAAATATACCAAGTCTTCTAAAGGCTGCTTCTATTGCAGGACGATCAGTCGCTGTCGCCACAGTAAGCGGAATAGATAATTGAGTAAGCCCCTCAAGTAAATCAAGAACACCATCCTTTAACGGTACAGTGTTCTCATATGAATCCATAATCAGCTCATTTATCTGCCGCACAATCATATCTTCGCAATACAAAAGATGGTACGTATTTTTCAAATACGAAGCTGTCTCAAACATCGTTAAAGGCAGCAATTTTTGCGGCAAATCTGGTTCCGGTATCAATCCAAGAGTTTTAAGATATCGGATTCCAGCAGTCATCCAGACCGGCATAGAATCAAGCAAAGTACCATCAGCATCAAAAATAACCCGACCTATCATTGCAGACAGATCTCCTGAGCATAAGTTCGCAAAACAGCAGCTGCATGGCTGATATCTGGCACAGAAAAAAGAGCACTTACAACAGCAACACCCTGTATACCGCTTCCCGAGAGCTTTTTTACAGTCTGCTGATCTATTCCACCAATTGCCACAACAGGTATATGGACCATATCACAAATTTTTTTCAAAGTATTATAACTTACCATTTCTGCGTCTGGTTTTGTTTGTGTACAAAAAACAGAACCGACTCCAAGATAATCAGCACCGGCATCCTGTGCCTGCAATGCCTGTTCCACAGTTTGAACAGAAGCACCAAGAATCATATCATTGCCAATATACCGACGAACATCAAGAACACGCATATCAGTCTGTCCAACATGCACTCCGTCAGCCTTACAAAATACAGCAGCATCGACATCGTCGTTCACAATAACAGGCACACTGTATCTGTGGCATAACGGCAGAATTTCCTGAATTTCATGAATAAAAGCATCATGCGCCAGTTCTTTTTCACGTAACTGAAGACACGTTATTCCTCCAGCCAGCGCCTGTTCGATTTGATCGTATAGAGTTTGATTTCCAAGCCATCTGCGGTCAGTCACAGCATATAAAAGCAAACTGTTACCGGACAATCTCATAGCTGACTCCGCTGGAAAACACCGCAGCATTCATTGTATACACAGAATCTATAATTCTGTTTCTTAGAGTAAGATTTCCCTCTTCCGGCAGTAAATGCGAACGGGCTATCTCACCTGCCAGCCCCATTGTACAGACTGCCGCAGCCACAGCCTCAATCATTGATCGAGGATTTGCTGCTGCAAACGCTGCAGTTAGTGCAGAAAGCTGACATCCAGTCCCGGTTATCAGTCCCATTTCCCGGCAGCCGTTTCTGATTACATAACATACAGTGCCATCTGAAACCAAATCAATAGCGCCAGACACAGCAACTATACACGAATGCCGTTGGGCAAAATCGTTAATGAATGATATGGACTCTGTGAGATTTTCATCTGTGACAGCATCAGAAATATCGGCATCCACACCGCGTGTTGAACCAAATCCTGCAGCGAGTGTCTTAATTTCAGATATATTTCCGCGAATAACAGAAAAGGGAATCGTCTCCATCAGTTCCAGCGCCGTTTTTGTACGCAGACCTGACGCACCAGCTCCAACAGGGTCAAGCACTATCGGATGATATAACGCAGCAGCTTTTTTTCCAGCTGCAAACATCGCAGGGATTGTCAGACTATTCAGCGTGCCGATGTTGATAATAAGGGCACTGCAGATAGCAGTAATCTCGGCAGCCTCCTCAACAGCATCCGCCATAATCGGGCTCGCCCCTGTAGCTAAGAGGATATTTGCAACATCATTTACTGTTACATAATTGGTAATACAATGAATAAGAGGGTGTACCTTACGTACATTTTCCAGACATTCCTCTAACACGAAATACTCCTTTCTGTTTGAGGAAATACCGCGTAGAAGAAATAGATTAAAAAAACAAGAAATCCCTACGTTGGCATTATCCAAATCAGGTTATATGGGTCTAGACTCACAGTCTACTCTCAGCCCGTAATACGAGCTCCCCGCTAATATATTTAATACTATACTAAAGATAACTCACTTTGTCTATAAAAAAGCTGTCCCGTTTAGGGACAGCCGCATTAGAATAAGCAAGTCAGCTATTTTGTTTTAAAATAAGATACTTCCTGCAGCATACTGTCAGCATGACTTGAAAGTGTATGCGCCATTGAAGCCAGTTGTTCTGCAGCTCCTGCATTCTGCTGCACAACTGAATTCATTTGGTCAATCGCCGCACGAATTTGTGATACACCAGTATCCTGCTGACGGCTCGCAATCGCAATTTCATCAATCAGCTTTCCTGTATTTTCAATATCAGGAACAACTCCTTTTATCAATTTACCAGCATCTTCAGCAACAGAAACACTATCCGCAGAAAGTTCTATAATCTCACCTGCGGCGGCACTACTGCGTTCTGCAAGCTTCCGCACCTCTCCGGCAACAACAGCAAAACCTTTTCCTGCCTCGCCTGCACGGGCTGCTTCTATAGCTGCATTTAAAGCAAGCAGATTCGTCTGTCCGGCTATTTCTTGAATAATATTTATTTTTGATGCGATTTCCGACATTGCCGCGACTGTATTTTCTACTGCTTCGCCACCAACTTTACTATTCTTTACTGTTTTTTCAGCAATTCGTCCTGTCTCAGATGCATTATCCGCATTCTGCCGTACATTCGCCGCCATTTCTTCCATAGTCGCAGAAATTTCTTCAATCGAAGCAGCCTGTTCTGTCGCTCCAGTCGACAGCTTGGTACTTGAATCAAAAATAGAACGGCAGCCCGATGTTACCGATTCCGCAGTTGCAATAGTAGATGAAAGGACAGAGCGCATTTTAGCAACAGTATCATCCAACATGCGGCACAAACTTGTCGCAAGAACAGGTTTCGCCACAAAAGATACCGTAAGATCCCCATCCTCAAGCTGTCTAAGTTTTTCACGGATAACAGAGGGTTCATCACCAAGCAGCGCAAGAATTCGTTTTGTCATTATAAGGAATACTACCACTGAAAACAAAATAAAAACAACAAAAAGTATTATACACACAATCTGTGCAAGTTGAACCTGTTTTTCAGAAACTGTGATTTGTTTCTCAACACGCCCGTTAAGCAGTGACTGAAAATCAGCAACAGGAACCATAATATCATTTACCTGATTCATATACTCACTGGTAAACAATCGTCCCTGCTGATATATAACATCAGGATCTGTACATAAACTTAAATTGATACCAGGATGAGTACTTCGGTATGTATCAATAAACTCAAGAACTTCTGTCTCTAGCACAGCGAGCTGATTTGACAGATTCTGTGATAAAAGAATTGCGTTTTGTTCATCTGCTGTCAAATTCATTTCAACCACTTTATCATTAAAGGATTTCTTGATTCCATCACTGTTAGCCTGTGTACCATTACGAATCGCTATAACCTCAAAATAAGCATTCCGATAAATCTCATCTCCGGTCATAGCATATAACCGTATATTTGTTGTCAGATCAGCAGAACTGCCAGTCATCTCATCAGCTAACTGAATAGAACGAATTTGATATCTTAATGAATCCTGCAATTGATTTTCCGCAGAAAATATTACTACAAATCCACCGCATAACAGAATACCAAGCACTACGCACAATCCTGTTGCAGCAAGCATAAGACTTTGCATTTTCATACATATACTCCTTTAGTCTTTATCATACCACAACTTATATATTCCCGCCATTTAAAAATAATATATTTCGTATATAAACATTTTTATTATACACCTTTTCTTATCCATGCAGATAACGCATTATGGGCAGATTTAAAAGCAAGAGGCAACGCCTCAAGTTCCGCAGCAGAAGAAACTGCTTGCATACAGAACCCAAGAACCTCTTCCTGCTGAGGCTTGAGAGAACCCAGCAGCAGATTTTCATTTTCAGCTTCTGCCAGTTCTGCTATAAAAAAACAATCGCAGGTTTTATATACCACATCTTTATACATATATGTATTAGGGAAACTGGCTAAATACTGCACTCGCAGCGGAACAAGCCCCGTCTCTTCTGTACATTCTCGCACGGCAGCCTGCTCAAGACTCTCATCAGGATCTGTAAATCCGCCAGGCAGCGCAAGAAATCCTTTCCGAGGCTCCTTTGCCCTTTTTTCAAATAAAATACGCCCTGTATCACGGGCACATATAATAAGCCCCACAGCAGAAGCGACATTATTAAACAAATCAAACCCACAATCAGCGCACACCCAATGCCGGTCATTTTTATAACAAACATGAGATTTACCGCAAATGGGACACACAGCAAACGGAATTCCAGTCATATAACTTCCCTGATACATATCCGCAGAAACAAGTTTTTTATCAACTACGGATTTTTCATTTTCATTATCGGCATAAAGCCGGTCATTCTATTCCCGAAAGCAAGTGTCTAATATAGAAAAATGAATACAGACTTCTTCATCCGTTTTTAGTCTTTCTTTAAAACAAAAATACATTTATTTTGATTTGTTTTTAATCTATTTTTGGATCAAAGATACACTTTCTTTGATTCATTTTTAATTTATTTTTAAAATAAAAATACACTTTTTTTGATTCGTTTTTAATCTATTTTTAAAACAAAGATACACTTTTTTTAATCTGTTTTTAAACTATTTTTTAATCAAAAATACATTAAAAATAGTACGATGCTAAATCCTGTTTAGTGGTAATTCTGGAATTTACTCCGCATATCAGGTATAACAGAAATAGAAGGTATTTCTTACCGGAGGTATTATGAATACAACAGCTAATCTGCTTTTTATTGACGCGACAGTGCGCAGCCATACCGTATCCAGAACATGGCAGTTATGCAGCGAATATCTGAAAACTTTTAAAAACCAGCATCCGTTATGGAATATCCAGCACCTCAAGCTCATAGATATGAGTTTGCAGCCAAAGACAGAAGAGCAGCTTATACAGATTGAACAGCTGCTCGCAGAAAAAAAAATACAGGAACCCTGTTTTGCCTATGCCCGTGATTTTGCAGCAGCAGACCGCATTCTTATCGGCGCCCCCTATTGGGACTTTTCATTTCCCGCAGTATTAAAGATTTATATTGAAAATATCTGCATGAACAGCATCACATTTACTTATGAGAACGACCAGCCCAAGGGACTGTGCCGAGCAAGCAGACTTGATTACATTTCTACAGCAGGAGGCTGCACAAGCGGCATTGATCTCGGCAGCGAATATATATGCAAAGTCTGTTCCGGACTTCTTGGAATTAAACAATGCACAAGTCTCATTGTAGACAGACTCGATATCGAAGGAAGCAACACAGCCGCTCTAATGCAGGACGGTATCCGAAAAGCACAAGAAATGGCCCTGCAATAAAAATATAAACGGTAATCCGGAATACCGGATTACCGTAAAAGAATTAGAAATTAATCAGACTCTTATCATAGTCTTCTGGGGCTTCAAACCCAAGCAGATTGATAACTGTCGCCGCAAGAGAACTGATGCCCAAGCCGTCATTCAGTTCTTTTTTATATTCTCCCTGATACTGCGGATCATAAATAATTCCGGGAACAGGATTGAGCGAATGTGATGTTTTTGCTTTCGGTGTACCATCTGCTTTCCGTGAAACATCACCTGTTTTTTTATTATGCTCATACATATCATCGCTGTTTCCATGATCAGCAGTAATAACCATAATACCACCGGCTTCATCAATCGCTTTCTTCAGACGTCCAAGCTGCAAATCCATTGCCTCCATTGAACAGACAACAGCATTAAACACGCCTGTATGACCAACCATATCACCATTAGGATAATTCAGACGGATATGATCGTACTTACCACTCTCGATTGCCTCAACAACACGATCGGTAATTTCAGCACATTTCATCCAAGGACGCTGTTCAAAAGGAACAACATCACTCTTAATTTCTTCATAATCTTCCAGCTTCTCATCAAATTTACCAAGCTTATTTCCGTTAAAGAAATAAGTGACATGGCCGTATTTCTGGGTTTCGCTGATGGCAAGTGTGCGTACACCTGTCGCGCATAAATATTCACCCATTGTACGATCAATTGCGGGAGGACTGACCAGATACTGTTTGGGAATATGCAAGTCTCCGTCATATTCCATCATACCGGCGTACTCAACATGCGGAACACGCTGGCGATCAAAATGTTCAAACACACCGTCTGCCGGTGTTTCAAACGCAGCAGTAATCTCAAGAGAACGATCTCCGCGGAAATTAAAGTATATTACACTGTCGCCATCCTCGATTGTTCCGACAGGCTTACCGGCATCGTCGGTAATAACAAACTCCTTAAGATCCTGATCAATAATACCGGGAATCTCTTTGCGATATGTCTCAATCGCTTCCTGCGCGCTTTTAAATTTACGGCCTTCACCGAGAACATGCGCCTTCCAGCCGCGTTCAACCATTGACCAGTCCGCATTGTACCGATCCATAGTGATAAACATACGCCCACCGCCTGAAGCGATCCGGTAATCAACACCAGCGTCATTGCATTCGGCAAGGAATTTTTCAAATGGCAGCACATAATCAAGCGCACTCGTTTCTCCCACATCACGGCCATCAAGCAAAATATGTACACGGATTTTCTTGACACCGTCTTTCTGAGCCTGCTTGATCATTGCCTTCAGATGGTCAATATGAGAATGAACATTACCGTCTGAAAACAAACCGATAAAATGCATTGTATGACCAGCGGCGGCATTGGCAGAAAGTTTTTTCCATGTCTCACCCTGGAACATAGCGCCGCTTTCAATTGAGTTTGAAACAAGCTTAGCCCCCTGAGCAAATACACGGCCGCAGCCAATCGCGTTATGACCAACTTCGCTGTTTCCCATATCATCATCAGATGGCAAACCAACAGCTGTACCATGAGCTTTTAACTTTGTATGAGGAGAAAGAGAAGTAAGCAGATTAAGATTATCCATACGGGAGGCCTTAACAGCGTCTCCTTCTTCATATTTACCATAACCGACACCATCCATAATGACGAGAACGACCGGTCCCTTACGTCCCTTCCAGACGGGATTCTTCTTTAATGCTTCTACCATATCAAAATCCTTAACAAGAGATATCTACATAATACTTATTTGCCTGAGAAAAGGCAACGAGCAGAAATATAACAGCAAGCAGCCCTGCGATGATGAGGTCTAACATCGCTATACAGGAACATCTGTCACAGGAGCCTTTTATTTCAACTGAAAAGAAAATTCCGCAATTTCTCATCAGCAGAAATTTTACATAAATAATTCGTCTTCTTTCCGTCCAGCGCAGCCATCTTTAAGCCGGTGTGCAAGCGCATACACCACCACAGGATTTATTTTCCGGGCTTGATGAGGACAGATTGATACACACCTCATGCATGAAATACATAAATCTCTATCTGTTATACGGACAGCATCCTGCTGAATCGCGCCTGTCGGACATTTAACCGCACACAAACCACACCCTGTACACTGTCCGGTAACAAATAGCTGAATACCGCCGCGCATGGGTTCTTTATAGGGACGGGAACCAGGCAGAAGAGAAACAGGCAGAATCTTATTCATCTGTAAAAGATAATCCCAGATTCCTCCGGCAAATCCCCTCAAAACCTGCCTGTCAGTATCATCCGGCCGCCCTGCACCATACTGATGCATAATTGAATGTTCTGCCACAGCGGCAATACCGGCAATCGGAACAAAACCGGCTTCTTTCACTGTATCTTCTAGCTCAACAAGAGTATCTTCAAAAGCACGATTACCGTAAACAGCGACAAGCACCGCAGGACTTCCCTGCGCAGATAACTGCCTTATCCGGCGGCAGGCAATTTCAGGAACACGGCCTCCAAAAGACGGAACCGCAATCACACACAGCTCATCAGCAGCAGTCCGCATATCAGACAATACCAGCTGAGAAATATCAATCCGGCGTATTGGCAGATTCCATGCGTCAGTTATCATATCTGCAACTTTTTGTGTTCCCCCGGTCGGACTGAATACAATCTGAACAATTCCTGAAATATGCATGTACCCCCCTTGTGAACTCTTCTCCATATATACGATACGGCAATCAACTATATTTTGTCTATAGCAGCTGTTTTTACAAGCAATCTTTCTGGCAACAGCCAGTTATTCAAAAAACTGTAAAATCAGCTCAAATAAGGAATATGATGCATTTTTTTTCTGATAGAGGTGTTCTCTTGCTGTTTATTTTTCTTTCAGGTAAGATGATGCGATATATAACTCAGACATAATCACAGGGGCTTTATTATGATGTTTTCTCCGATCGAAGTTCAGGAAACGGTCAATATGTTCATGCGGTACAAGCTTGATATCAGGGCTATCACTATGGGAATTTCTCTGCGAGACTGCGCCTGTGCTTCCGGAAAAGAAAGCAGGCAGCGCATCAGAGATAAGATCAGGCGGTATGCTGGAACGCTGGTTGAAACAGGACGGCAGATAGAAACAGAATTTGGCGTACCTATTATCAATAAACGGATTGCAGTTACACCTATTTCGCTTGTCGCAGAACCGTCAGGAGAACGCAACTATACAGAGTGGGCTGTCACACTTGATGAATTGGCAAAAGAACTTAATGTGGATTTTATCGGGGGCTTTTCAGCTCTTGTTCAGAAAGGCTCTACATCAGGAGACAAAACACTGATAGAATCAATTCCTGAAGCACTCACCGTTACAGACAGGGTATGCTCTTCTATTAATCTCGGAACAACAAAAAGCGGTATCAACATGGATGCTGTACGGGACATGGGGCGCATCATCCAGGCAACCGCCCGGAATACGGCTGATAAAGACGGACTGGGCTGCGCAAAGCTCGTCGTTTTCTGCAACGCGCCTGAAGACAATCCCTTTATGGCGGGAGCTTTTCATGGTCCAGGAGAAGGAGAAGCCGTTTTATCAGTAGGGGTTTCAGGTCCTGGTGTTATCAAGGCAGCCTGTGAAGAATATAAGGGAGCACCACTTGACGTGCTTGCAGACGGCATAAAAAAAACAGCGTTCAAAATTACCCGCATGGGACAGCTTGTCGGAACAGAAGCGGCAAAACGACTTGGAGTTTCGTTCGGCATACTTGATTTATCACTTGCGCCAACTCCAGCTGTTGGCGACTCAGTTGCCCGTATATTAGAAGAAATGGGGCTTGAAGCAGCCGGAGCTCCCGGATCTACAGCGGCGCTTGCTATGCTTACCGATATGGTAAAAAAAGGAGGCGTCATGGCAAGTACTGCCATCGGCGGACTTTCAGGTGCTTTTATTCCGGTCTCTGAAGATGAAGGCATGATTGCGGCAGTACAAAGCGGCGCAATAACACTTGAAAAATTAGAGGCAATGACCTGCGTCTGCTCCGTCGGACTTGATATGATCGCAGTACCGGGAGATACGCCAGAATCTACAATCAGTGGTATTATTGCCGATGAAATGGCTATTGGTATGGTAAACAACAAAACAACAGCCGTCCGTATTATTCCCGTTCCCGGTAAATCAGTGGGAGACTGGGTTGAATTTGGCGGACTGCTTGGAGGCGCTCCTGTGATGGCAGTAAACAGCTTTTCATGCGCAGACTTTATCGCACGCGGCGGACGAATCCCCGCACCAATACACAGTTTTAGAAACTGAGATTCCAGGTAATTACAGTACGTATTATGATACAGCACTCTACTCCAAACATAAAATTTACTAATACAAAACCCGACTTTAAGCTTTTCGTAAATCTCTTTGCAATAGCGGTGCCGATTATTTTGCAAAATTTGACACAGTCCTTCATCAATATGCTTGATACGATTATGGTCGGTCGGCTTGGTGAAATAGAAATTGCCGCGGTAGGACTGGGCAATCAGATTTATTTCATGATGACGATGATTCTATTCGGGATTGCCTCCGGAGGAGCTATTTTTATTGCACAGTTCTGGGGTAAAAAAGATATAGCCGGTATCAGAAAAACTCTTGGGTTCAGTCTGACCGTGGCCGCGGCAATCGGTATACTCTTTATGTTAGGCGCCCTGTTTATACCGGAAACACTTATTTCCTTATATTCATCTGATCAGGCAGTTATTCATTATGGCGGAGCCTATCTGAGAGCAGTCGGTATAAGCTATCCGATTACAGCAGTCAGCTTTGTATACGCACAGGCGCTGCGCAGCACAGAAAAAGTACGGCTTCCCATGATGGCAACAGTAGCATCGCTCATAGCAAACGGTATTCTTAATTATCTTTTTATTTTCGGCATTGGTCCGTTTCCCGCATTGGGAGTTGTTGGCGCTGCGGTAGGCACTGTTGTCGCCCGTATTATTGAACTGCTCATATTGATAACTGAATCATACCGGCGCAAATATCCAGCTGCAGGTTCTATCTCTGAACTAATGTCTTTTAACGGGTATCTTATCCGCAGATACATTATCATAGCCGCACCAGTTATCATCAATGAAACACTGTGGGGCGGCGGAGTTACCACTCAAAATTCTATTTTCGCCCACGCAGGAACAGACGCAATAGCCGCATTCAATATTACAAATACAATCTCTCAGCTTACCTGGGTCTTTTTTATCGGCTGCGGAAATGCCGCCGCCATTGTGATAGGAAAGCGGATTGGTGAACATAATAATACAGCTGCTCTTAAAAGCGCAAATACATTTGCTCTATACATGCCTCTCTTCGCATGTCTTCTCGCACTGTTGTTGCTACCGCTCTCACGGCTGCTGCCCGTTCTGTTCAAAGTCTCTCCATACATCATAATGCAGGCAACGGCCATGCTATATGTACTTATGGCAACATATCCTTTTAAAGCGTTTAATATGTGCATGGTTGTAGGCGTCTGCCGCTCAGGAGGCGATACCGTATTCGCCGCATTTTGTGATGTTGCAGCCATGTGGCTTGTGGCAATTCCACTTGGAGCGTTTGCAGCGTTTCATCTGCACGCAGTTCCATGGATAATATACTGTTGTGTTCTCTGTGATGAATTTATAAAAGCAGGCTTTGGATATTGGCGTCTCAGATCACGAAAATGGCTGCACAATGTAACAGACAGTCTCTAACAGCTGAATTTGCATAGAAAAAACGGACAAAATCTGTCTGTTTTTCTCAGCATTGCTCATATAGTAATATATGAGCAATGCTGTTCACTCAATATTTACCGATCACCCGCCCGATCCAATTAATCAGGCAGCCCAATTCTATTTTAATATTCCCTATGTGTATCCCTGGCAGCGTCTCGTCATTGCAAATATTCAAGATATTTTATACTGCCACGAGAAAAATATCCAAATACCGCGAACAGAAGAAGTTTTCGCGAAACAAATTGTACTGCTGCCAACAGGTGCAGGAAAATCGCTGTGTTTTCTATTACCAGCTATACTTTGTTCCCGCCCAACATTAATTATCTATCCATTACTTGCGCTCATGTCTGATCAACAGCGCCGGCTGGAACAACAGGGTATTGCGTATGCGTTATTCCGCGGCGGACAAAGTCATACAGAACGGGAAGCACAGCTGCAGGCAATCAGAGACGGCGCACGTATTATTATTGCAAATCCGGAAATTCTCGCCTCTGCATCTCTTCGGCGGCAGCTTACAGAGTTTAATATTATACATGCGGTAATTGATGAAGCACACTGCGTTACACAATGGGGGGATACATTTCGCCCTTCTTATCTGAAACTGCCGGAAATTATTACAGATCTTGCCATCCCAGTTGTATCCGCATTCACCGCGACAGCATCAGTTCCGGTATTAAACAGAATTAAACAGATATTATTTAATGGCGAAGCTCATCTTATACAGGGCGATACAGATCGTCCTAATATTAAATATCATGTTGTATATGCATATAGCAAAATGAAAACGGTACTTGAATTGACAGAGCAGTATGATAAACCACAGATTATATTTTGCAGCACTCGCTACCGTTCAGAACAAATGGCGCATCTTGCAGCCGCGCTGTACGGAAAAGATAGAATCCGATTTTACCACGCAGGGTTGGAGAAAAAAGAGAAACGAGAAGCAGAACAGTGGTTTCTCCCAAGCACAGACACAATTCTCTGCTGTACTTGTGCATTTGGCCTTGGTGTTGATAAAGCTAATATACGAACCGTTATTCATCTTGACGTTCCCCCTACGGTAGAAGCATATATACAGGAAGCAGGCCGCGGCGGGAGAGACGGAGGTATAACAAATGCCATAATGGTCTGGTCTTCGCAAGATAAAAAAAGATTTGAAAACGCATCTGACCGCCGGCAGCAGATATTAGCAGAATATGCATCAGGATCACAATGCAGGCGTCAGGTTTTACTCAAGGCTCTTAATGGAATAGAAACTATCTGCAGCGGCTGTGATGTTTGCGCGGGTACAGCGAGACAGACAGCTTTTGATGCGGAACGCATTCTTTCTTTTATTCACAAACATCAGGGGCAATTCACATTTACACAGGCAGCCAGAAAAATAATGTTTTATTTAAACCGCGTTCGGCAAAAGAATGGGCTCATCCCTATTTGGAATGAGCCCGATATCAAGGAGGTATTACTCAGATTGTGCATGGAACACCACATCACAAAAAGAAAACTGTTTTATGAACATAATAACAGACTTTACGCCAAAGAACCTTCTTCGTTACCATCATGTATAGAAACGTCAGATTGAGCAGCAGGCGAAGCAGCCTTTACAGCAGTTTTTCGAACTTTCTGCCGAAGCGGTTTTCGCCGGTACTTGATAACATAAGCAATAAAATCAAGATACAGCAATACCGCAATTGTAATGAATATGACCCGCCAGTCAAAAATAACAGATTTCAGTATCGCAAAGACTTCCGAGAAACTCATATGAATGATATCGGCATAAACCCAGTTTATCTACAGAAAGAAATACAATCTATAAACTCATATACTATAAAGCTCTTGACTCTTTTCTGTTCCAAAAGTTAACATAAATATCATGATTGGTATAATTGATTATAATGCGGGTAATATACGCAGTGTTGCGCATGCACTTGATGCGATCGGCGCTGCTTTTCAGACAGCAAAGACGCCCAAAGAACTTAACACCTGTGACCGTTTTATCTTTCCGGGAGTTGGAGATGCAGCATACGCGATGAAACAACTGCGCAGCACCGGTTTTGACAGTTTTCTCAAAGACAAAACAAGTGCGGGGGTTCCGATTCTGGGCATATGTCTCGGCTCACAAATAATATTCGACTATTCTGAAGAAGGTAATACACAGTGTCTTGGATTGGTATCCGGCAGTATACGCCATTTTTCATCTGTATGGGATTCCGCTGCTTTATCATCCCTTAAAATTCCCCATATGGGATGGAATGATATCTCTTTCAGACATAGTACACAATCAGATCCGCTGTTTGCCCAAGTCCCTGATCATACAGATTTTTATTTTGTTCACTCTTATCTGATTTGCCCCGAAAACGAAGATATTATACTTGCAGCTGCAAATTATGGGTGTATCGTACCGGCAGCAATACGATCAGGGTCCATATGGGCACTGCAATTTCATCCGGAAAAATCAGGTTCTGCAGGACTGCAAATATTGCGTAATTTTGCTGCAATGGAGACAAACCCATGCTGAAAAAAAGAATCATTGTCTGCCTTGATGTAAAAGACGGACGGACAACAAAAGGTATCCAATTCAAAAATAATATCGATATCGGCGACCCTGTTGAAATGGCAGCTGAATATTTCCGTCAGGGCGCAGATGAACTCATATTCTATGATATTATGGCATCAGCCCGCGGCCAGGGTCCCAATCTCCAGTTAATTGCAGATGTCGCTTCACAGGTGTTTATCCCATTCTGTGTGGGAGGAGGCATCGGTACTGTAGATGATATCCGAGCTGCAATTCTGGCAGGAGCTGAAAAAATAAGTCTCAATACACAAGCTGTTAAAAATCCGCAGCTGATACAGCAAGGCGCACGCATATTCGGCAACCAGTGCATTGTCCTGGGACTGGATGCAAAACGTGATGCAGCGATGCCTTCCGGATACCGTGTTTATATCAATGGCGGCCGAACATCTACGGAACTTGATGCCCGCGAATGGGCAATGCACGCCGTTGAACTTGGAGCTGGAGAAATAGTACTTAATTCCATAGACGCTGATGGCACACGCGAAGGATATGAAATCCCGCTTACACGCATGATTTCTCAATCTGTCAGCGTACCGGTTGTGGCTTCTGGCGGAGGCGGTATCCCAGCACATCTTATAGACGTTCTTTCTCAGGGTGAGGCGGATGCAGCGCTTATTGCAAGTATGGTTCATACTGGACAATATACAATTGATTCCATTAAACAGGAGCTGGCCCATGCCGGTATTTCGGTTCGGCAATTATAAATATGTCTACTTTATCTCTTTTATGCAACCTCTTTCTTGTATTTTTTAAAATTGGTGCTGTCACCTTTGGCGGCGGCTATGCAATGATTCCAATTCTGGAACGAGAACTTGCCGTTAAACGAAACTGGACAACCAGTGAGCAGCTGATGGATTATTATGCCATTGCACAGGCAACACCAGGAATTATCGCTGTTAATGTTGCAACGTTTATTGGATATAATAAAAAAGGTATCGTGGGTGCTGTTATAGCAACCGCAGGAGTTGTAACACCATCAATAATTATTATTTCCATCATTGCACACTGGATTGGCAATTTCAGTGAAATCATATGGATACAGAAAGCGCTTGCGGGTATAAATGTCGCTGTGGCGGCCTTACTGACACAGGCAGCATTCTCATTCTGCAAAAAGGCAATAAAAGATCTTATTGGCTTTGCATTAATGTTTATTTCATTTGCTGTTATTTTTATATGGGATGTTAATCCTGTTTTTATTATTATTTTTGCTTCTGCAGCAGGTATAGCACTCTCGCCATTTTACGCAAAACAACAGCATGAACAAATGCAGAAGCACAAAGAGAAATTGCAAAAGACATCCGATAAAGCCGGTTGTCAGGAGAACACAAAATGAGTCTGCCTGAATTATTTGGAATATTTTTTTATGTTGGGCTTTTTACTATTGGCGGAGGACTTGTTGCCATCACACTTATGTATCAGCCGGTTGTCGAAGCAGGTCTCATCAGTTCGGCATTGTTTTATAATATGGTGGCCATATCTGAATCTACTCCCGGTCCAATCGGCATCAATATGGCAACATATGTCGGATACGAATTATACGGTCCGATAGGCGGTATTCTTACGACCGCAGGGACTGTTCTTCCTTCTCTTATCATTATTATCATAATCGCAAAATATTTTGCACAAATGCAGACAAATAAACTGGTACAGGCCGCTTTTTCCGGACTAAGACCTGCTGTCAGCGGAATGATTGCTGTTGCGGCCGCACAAGTGCTTGAAATTACCCTGATAAATATACCGTCCTTTGAAGAAACAGGTAGCATTGCAGGGCTATTCCAACCACGCTGTATTATATTTTATGTGTTCGCACTTGCTGTTCTGTTCAAAACAAAAATTCATCCGATTCTTATTATCTTTGCTGGTGCTGTTTTCGGCATTCTATTCTTATAAATTTTCAAACTGTGCCTGATAGAGGCCGCTGTATACGCCTCCTTCAGACAGCAGTTTTGTATGTGTTCCGCACTCACAGATTTCACCATTTTCAATCACGACAATTTTATCAGCATTGCGTACTGTCGATAACCGGTGCGCGATAACAAGTGTTGTTCGTCCTTTTGACAACTCATCAAAAGCGTGCTGAATTCGTATTTCCGTTGCCGTATCAAGCGCACTTGTCGCCTCATCCAGTATCAGCACAGGCGGATTTTTAAGGAAAATACGTGCTATCGCTATACGCTGTTTCTGTCCTCCAGACAGCTTTATTCCTCGTTCACCGATAACCGTATCATATCCGCACGGCATTTTCATAATATCGTCATGTATTTCCGCTCTTTTAGCCGCCTCCATAATGGCTTCGTTATTCGCGTTTGGCAAACCATATGCAATATTCTCCCGTATTGTTCCGGCGAACATAAAGACATCCTGCTGAACTAAACCAATATTCTGTCTCAGAGATTCCACTGTCACATCACGGATATCAATTCCATCAATCGTGATACTTCCCTGCTGGACTTCATAAAAACGCGGAAGCAGATGGCACAAAGTTGTCTTGCCGCCCCCTGACTGTCCAACAAGAGCAACCTTTTGTCCAGGTTCAATATTCAGGTTAATATGCGATAAAACCTCTGAACTGGTACGATAAGAAAACCCGACATCACAGAAACAGATACGTCCCCTGACACCAGAAAGACTGCGCGCATTGTCTTTTTCCGGAATTTCATCATGGGTATCAATCAGCTCAATAAAGCGTCCAAATCCGGCAATACCAATTGAAAACTGTTCAACAAATGCTGTGAGCCGCCGTATTGGCTGAAGACACGCGGCAACAAACAGATTCGCCGTAATCAAATCAGCAAGACCCATTTTTCCAAACATAATCAGCATACCACCAGCACACAGCACTACCACATTCAGTATTTGAGTTGTAAAATCGGTACTGCATTGAAACAGAGACATATTGCGGTAATACTGTTTTTTTGCCGCAATAAACTCACCGCATGACCGATCAAACCGTTCTTCTTCAAACCGTTCATTCGCAAACGCCTGTGTTACACGAACCCCGGAAATACTCGATTCAATAGATGAGTTAATAACCGCTGTCTGTTCCTTTACACGCTTTGATGCGCCTACCAGTTTCTTGCGCAGCAGTATGACCAGCGTCAGCATAACCGATAAAAATATAAATATAATCAGAGCCAGTTCCCAGCGGATAATCAACAATAATACAAATGACCCAACAAGCGTCAGAATCGAAATTACAACATCTTCTGGACCATGATGCGCAAGTTCTGTAATCTCAAACAAATCGTTTGTTAAACGCGACATCAGATGTCCTGTACGATGATTATCATAAAATGAAAATGATTGTTTCTCCAAATGACGAAATAAATCACGGCGCATATCACTTTCAACGAGAACTCCAAACGTATGGCCAAAGTAATTAACAAACCATGTTGCCGCAGCCCGTAAAACAAATAAAAAACACAACCCAAGAATCAGGTATACAAAAAAACGATATAAACTATTTGGCAGCAATTCTGCAACAGCAAAACGAGTAAGCAGCGGAAACAACAAATCAGTCACTGAAATGAAAGACGCACATATCATATCAGCGGCAAAAATCTTCCAGTGCGGACGATAATATGAAAAAAAACGAAATAAATTTCCTGAAGTTCTCATGCGCCACAGTATACAGCAAATACCATCCTCCGGCTATAAAAACCGTATGATCAAGGAAATACTCCTACAAATACATTTTAAAAGATTGCTTTATCAAAATTTCCGGTATACACTATATATATAATTAATTTCGTTACTGCGGGAGGCACTATGGCTGTTATTCTGTATTCACTCGGCGCGGCACAAGAAGTTACCGGATCAAAACATATTCTTGAAATAGATGGCAGAGCATTTATGATTGACTGCGGTGCTTTTCAGGGAAAACGTAAAATATCAGATGAAAAAAACCGGGATTTTACATTTCCTCCTGAGAAACTTGAATCTCTAATTTTAACGCATGCGCATTACGATCACTGCGGACTGCTGCCCGTCGTAACAAAGAACGGTTTTTCCGGCAATATTTATGCGACACCTGCGACACGGGATCTTGCAAATCTTATCATGATGGACAGCGCACGTATTCAGGCCCATGATGCAGAATATTTACGCAAACAGGCTATCAAAAAGGGAGAAAAATTTACCTGGCAGCCCTTATTTAATGAAACTGATGTTGTTCAGGCAGCCAATCAGATTGTCACATTGTCCTATAACCGAAAAATGTACATCGCTCCTGATGTGCAGCTTGAATTTTTTGATGCAGGACACATTCTTGGTTCATCATTTGCAAGTATCACAATTTCAGGGCGGCATGGCGGAATTGCTGCAGAAGGTAAAGGCTTGCCAACTACAGAGCAATCAACTTTTTTTGAAAGGCTTCGCAGAAGAAAAGATGACCCGCCATCACCTGTTCCTGTCGCGCCGGAAACACAACTGAATATCTTATTCAGCGGAGATCTCGGCCGCAAAAATAAGCCAATTATCAGAGATCCAGCTGTAAATGTACCGCCACCAGATTTTCTTGTTCTTGAAAGTACTTATGGTAACAGATTGCATGAAGACACCGAACTTGCGATGAATGATCTTGTTCGTATTGTGCGACGTGCAATCAATAAAAAAGGAAAAATTATTATCCCCTCGTTTGCAATTGAGCGAACACAGGAACTGGTATATTATTTTCATCTTTTGGTTGATAAAAAGAAAATACCAGAAATGCCTATTTATGTTGATTCACCGATGGCGACAAACGCAACAAGTATATTTCAAGTACACCCAGAATGTTATGATGAAACAATACATGAAGCATTTCTCAAACATCATAAAAATCCTTTTGGTTTTAATGCGCTGTCATTTGTAACGAGTGTAGAGGAATCAAAATCACTCAATCAAAAACCGGGACCAATGATTATTATCAGTGCTGATGGAATGTGCGAAGCAGGCCGTGTTCTGCATCATCTCGCAAATAATATTAGCAGAGAAGAAAACACTGTTCTGCTTGTTGGATATATGGCAGAAAATACACTGGGGCGCCGTCTTAAAGATGGAGAAAAAGAAGTTTCTATTATGGGTGACCGATACACTGTCCGCGCCACTATAGAGGAAATAAACGCCTTTAGTGCCCATGCTGACTATCAAGAAACTATCGATTGGCTTAATACAATTGATACTTCGCGTCTAAAGAGAATATATATGGTACATGGAGAACCTGATGTACAAGAAGAATTCCAGAGACATCTCGCCGATGCCGGATATAACAGTGTTCAAATCGTAAAATATGGTGAAACGTATGATTTAGAAGCACTGATCTGATATCAGGTTTTGTATAAACAGCTGCGGGTCTTTTGACAAAGAAGGCCTGTTGCTGATACACTGCACTTCATGAAACAGACACCTGCATATTCAGTATTATTTGCGGATAATGATATCGTTGTATTAAACAAAAAATCCGGATTACTTACTGCCGCTGACAGATATGATACACAAGCCCCCCGAATAGATACTGCCGCACAAGAAGAGTTCGGGCGCCTGTTTGCGGTACATCGGCTTGATAAAGACACATCAGGAGCTGTTATTTATGCCCGTACAGCAGATGCTCAACAGGCTCTCTCTTTACAATTTGAAAAACGGCAAGTCCATAAAATATATCACGCACTGGTATACGGCAGACCTGCATGGCAAAAATTCCGTTCTGAGGAGCCGCTGTTACCCGATGGAGATGCACGGCACAGAACTATCATAAGCAGGAAAAACGGCAAACCATCTCAAACAGACTTTACATTTCTTGGCAGCTGCGGACCATTTTCCTGGATACAGGCAGAACCGCTTACCGGCCGAACACATCAAATACGTGTGCATCTGGCAGCTCAGCAGATTTCTATTGTCTGTGACCCGTTATATGGAAGGACCCCCAAACCTGTACTATTATCAGATATAAAACGTTCATGGAAAGGAGACATTTATGAAGAAAGACCTCTCCTTTCAAGACTCGCGCTGCACGCATATCAAATTGAATTTCTCCATCCAACAACACAGGCAAAGCTGCTGATCACAGCACCATATCAGAAAGATATAGATGCACTGCGTAAGCAGCTTGCAAAATTATTCAATACCGATCCGCTTGAGGGGCAATAAAAACGAAATGTTATTCATTGCCTACAAATGAACCTTTTACACCAAGCCTGCTTTCTCCACCAGAAAGATTATCAGCTCCCAAAGATAATCTGATAGTTTTTATTCTGCGCTGCGCTTGATCATCGACAACAAACACATTACGCCCCTTACGCAACACTTCACCTGTCGATGGCAGATAGCCAAATTGTTCAAGCAGCCAACCGCCAACAGTATCAAAATCGGTTGATTCACAATCCAAATGGAATATACTATTAACATCTGCAATTTTAAGTTCACCAGGAATACGGAATTCCGTCGGTGATAAAATCTGAATTCGCTGTTCAGGAGAAGCAGCGCCCTTAGTATATTCATCAGTTATACGTCCAAACACCGCATTGAGGATATCATCCATTGTGACAATCCCACTATTAGCTCCGTGCTCATCCACCACAACTGCAAAATTCGCTTTCTCACGGCGGAACGTATACAGCAAGGAAAGAGCAAACTGAGTCTCAGGTACAAACAACACAGACCGCATACACGCATGCACAAAACCTTTACCTAACGACTGAGCAGTACCTGATTTGCGATAAAACAAAATATCCTTATAATGTACTAATCCTATATAATTATGTACTTCACCATCAAAAACCGGAAGACGAGAATATCCACTCTCATGGAAAATACGTACAGCTTCAGTATAATCAGCATCAACAGATACTGCCCGGACAAGAGACCTATGCTTTACAATATCACGCACACGCAGATCACTGAATTCAAATATCTTATACAGCATATCTGTCTCGCCTGCCTCAAGAGTACCTTCCTGATTGCCGACTTCTATTAGTGTTTTTAATTCTTCTTCAGTAACAAGCGGAGTCTCACTTTTCCATATCTTGTCAATCACACATCCGATACCACTAGTCAAAAGAGTAAATACCTTGACTACAGGAGACAAAATAACTTCCAACACAGAAAGAATACCGGCAACAGCACATGCAATAGGCTCAATCTTATACATAGCAATTGTCTTAGGAAGAACTTCGCCAAAAGAAATGATCAATACTGTCATTACAGCAGTAGCGACGCCAGTTCCCCCCTCGCCAAGCACAGCGACTGCAATCGCTGTAGCCAGAGAAGAAGCAAAATTGTTCACAAAATTGTTGCCGATAAGAATCGTCGTAAGCAGCTTGTCCATATTAGATTTCAAAGACGCAACACTTCGTGCCCCTGAAACTTTATCTTTTACCATTTGTCTTAGCCGTACTCGGTTTAAAGATAAAAAAGCTGTTTCAGAACTTGAAAAAAAAGCAGAAGCACAGATAAGCAGTACAATTCCCACTATCATGAATACAGTAGAAAAGCTCATCGTGATACCTCACTACTTTGTTCTTCAAGATCACGTTCAATGCGTATTTTTAAAACCCGCCGGTCATCAGCTTCAATTACAGTAAAAATACAGCCAGAATCGCTCATACTATCACCAGCAGCAGGAACCTTATCAAGTTTCTCAGCAAGATACCCGGCAAGGGTTTCGTAATACTCAGAATGCAGCGTAATACCAAATTTTTCCTCAATATCAAGCAGACGAACAGTACCGTCAACCAAAATAGAAGTTTCATCGTTTTGAATAATTCCAGGGCGCGGAGCAGTTTCGTATTCATCTGAGATGGTACCGAAAATCTCACGTGCGATATCCTCCATTGTGAGAATACCATCAGTCCCCGAATACTCATCAACAACTACTGCAAGAGTTTGTCGGTTCTCACGCAGCATCTGCTGAACAGAAGACATCTTTTTTGAACCAAGAACAAATAAAGGAGGACGCACAAAATCTGTTACAGAAAACGTCTCCGGATTGCAATCAAAAAACAGTAAGTCCTTTACATACAGGATGCCGACGATATTATCGATTCCATCTTTATACACAGGAAAACGCGAATACCGGGTTCGTTCAGATAATTCCAGAACATCATGATAAGTCATTGAAACAGATACCGCCTGTATTTTTGTCCTCGGCACCATAATATCTTTTGCTTCAAGATCAGTAAATTTGAAAACACGATGCATCATTCGTTTTTCACCTGACTCAAGAACACCCTCTTCTTCACCAACATCTATAAAATTTCTGATATCTTCTTCTGTAAAGGATACTTTTGAATCAGCCAGCTTTATCCCAGTCAACGAGACAATTCCGCGTGTAATTGCTGTAACCAGAACAACGACTGGATACAACACTATAGAAAAGAAACTTATAATACGGGAAAATAAAAAAGCGACTGGCTCCGGGTGACGGGATCCAACTGTTTTCGGCGTTATTTCACCAAAAATAAGCAGCAAAACAGTTGAAATAACTGTTGCAATACCGACACCAGCCGTCCCAAACAGCTTTAGAGCAGCCGCAGTGAGTAAAGCAGATATACCTATATTAACGATATTATTACCAACCAGCAGCGTATTAATCAATCGCTCCCGGTTATCAAGTAATTTCCCCGCACGAATAGCACGGGGATCTTTTTTGCGCCGCAAAAAACGAACCCGCAGCTTATTAATCGATAAAAAAGCACTCTCCGACGCAGAAAAAATCATCGAGAACAGAATCAGCACAATCGCAGCAATCAATACCCCGATAAGGCTATCCGGAGGAGGTTCCGCACTACTCATCAGTAGATACATCCTCCTGAACACTATTTTCAGCAGTATCTTTCTCTGTCTCTGATGCTGCTTCCATAGCCGCTTTTGATGCCTCCAGCTGGACAATTATCTGTTGTATTGACTCAGCATTCTCATTCTCAGGATCAGACTCATAGGATTTCCGCAGATACTCAAGCATTAAATCAGGAGAATCAGGATTAGACTGTGCAGTCAGATATGCAGCCAGATAATAGGCTTCCTGTTTTTCAGACGCAGTCAATAGATCACCATCTGCTACATCAATAAAACACTGAACAGCAGCTGTAATATCCCCCCCTGCAAACAATTCCATGGCAGAATAATACGCAGATTGCAGTGAATATTTTCCCAGCAGACCTGATTCATTTTTCTTATCCAAAGACGGGACTGCTTTTACCAAATCGGCAAGTACATATTGATATACAGCTGGTGTAGATGTATACAGCGCATCAATCGCCTGTACTTTCGCAACACCTTTCGCAGAACGAACAGCTTCAACGAGAGACTCTTTTTCATCGATCTGTGCCTGCGCGGACGCAATCAAATTAAGATACCCTTGCGCATCAGTTACTGTTCTGTCGTCAGCAATAGCAGCTAACACATACCCTTCTCGTGATAAAATCAACACAGTAGGAACTGTTTCTATAGAATACAAAGAAACAGTTTCATAATTGTGCTGGAATGCATTTTGAACGGATTGTGATTGCTCCAGATCCTGTTTGCGTTGTTCTTCCGTCGCATCTTCAGACAGCTCAACAGTCGCCATACCTGCTGTGGAAAAATCGAGATTCAGCAAAACATACTCATCAGCAAGAGTCTGACAAAAAGTTTCATCCGTAAAAATAGTATTTAATAGAACATTGCTGCGATTATCAGGAGAATCTCCTGTCACCGCAAAAAATATTTTTTTATCATATTTCTGCGCTGTCTTTTTTGCAAACTCATAATCAGAATACCATGTACCAGCAGTCTTATCTTTACCACCTCCGGCAAACACAGCCAGGGCACAGAACATAACTATAATACATGCTAACCATTTTTTCATAAAGCCTCCAATACATTACTTACAGGGATAAAAACATCAATCAATTAAAATACGCAACACCGGCAGCAAAAATATTTTGGCACAGTGATGCTTCTGTTTGTCCAGATACACTGTGAATATTTTTCAGAATATCAGGAGCTTCACCACACCCCACGGGACCGATTGTCCGTTCACTATGTCCCATTTTACCAAGCACACGGCCATCCGCACTTGTCATGCCTTCTATCGCAAAGGCCGAACCATTAGGATTATCCGGCTCATTCATTGTTGGCTCACCAGCAGCATTAACATACTGAGTAAATATCTGTCCTGAAGCAAAAAGCTGCTCAGCGAGAGACTCCGTAATCAAGATTCTGCCTTCGCCATGAGAGACCGGTACAAGATGAACACGAGGAACAGCTTCTCCTGTACACAATAAAGAAGGATGGTGCGCCCACGGTGATATCGCAGAAACCATTCTCGTACGAACCACCCGCGAAATATGACGGCCAACTGTATTAAATGACAAAGTCGGCATCTCTTCTGAAGGTTCGCATATTTTTCCATACGGAACAAGACCTGTTTTTATCAGCGCCTGAAAACCATTGCAAATACCGATAATCAACCCATCCTGCTTTTCAAGCAGATTTGTAACAGCTGAACGAATGCCCGGCTCACGAAGCACATTTGCAATAAATTTACCAGATCCATCAGGTTCATCACCAGCAGAAAAACCTCCGGATAGCGCCAGAATCTGCGACTGACCAAGTTCAGTGCGCAGCTCCGCAAGAGACTGGGAAAGCGCATCTGCTGTGTTATTTCTGAATACAATAATGTGGGGATCTGCGCCGGCAAGAGAAAAAGCACGCGCCATATCATATTCACAATTTGTACCAGGAAAAACCGGAATCAAAACACGAGGTTTACATTTTTCTTTGTGCATAATTTCAGGAAGCGGACGCAACAATGATTGATGCGTATGACACGCAAAAGAAGGAAGAATCTGAGAAGCAGTGTTCTGCATTTCACCAGAAACAGGCGGAAATACAACAGACAGCCTTTTTTCCCATTCAGAAGAAAGTTCCTCCACAGACAGCGTAAGAGCAGTTAGACCAGGAACAGCAATAGTAATTTCAGGTACCGCACAGGTCGTTCCTAGCCGGCAGACCGTATCCGGCACAAAACCAGCAGACAGCAAGTCTTCATCAGTTTCTACAATAAGCGACCCATACCGAGGAATAAATAAGGCCGCATCCCCACTTGATACATCAGGAAGAGCCTCTATGATGGCGCCAATTCGATTGCCGAATGCCATTTTAGAAACAGCTTCCGCTATACCGCCGGCGCCGACTGGATAACAGGCTGTTATCGTATGTTTCCGGCCAAGCTCATACAATACTGCGCTATTCTTCATAAATACCGCATAATCAGGAGCAAACAACTCAGAATACGGAACAGAAATCAACCATAACTTCTTATCCGCAGCAGAAAACGAACCGCCGCGAACCATATCGGAAACCGCAGTACCAACGGCAAAAGACACAAGAGTTGGAGGAACATGAATATCTTCAAATGTTCCGGACATACTATCCTTTCCTCCAATAGCAGCTGTTCCCGCAGCCTTTTGCGCATCCAATGCGCCAAGAAGAGCGGCAGCCGGTTTTCCCCATGCAGACGCAGATGTCATGCGCTCAAAGTATTCTTGAAAAGTCAAACGGCAAGCCGCAGGATTTCCCCCAAGAGCAGCAATACGCGCGAGCGAATACAAAACCGCAATCTGAGCTCCATGCCATGGACTCCATTGTGCAACACGGGGATCATAACCAAAAGTCATTAAACTGACAGTATCTGTCTCATGCGGCGGCAGTACCGGAATTTTCGCAGCCATACCTGCCTCCGGTGTCGCCTGATACGCTCCTCCCATCGGGAAAAGAACTGAAGAGGCTCCAATAGACCCATCAAAGCGTTCTGTAAGCCCACGCTGTGAACAGCAGGCAAGATCAGACAGACACGCACGCCACGCCCCGGCAGCATCATTCTCAGAAAGCTGCTTTGCAACAGAAACAAGCGGTGCCCCCAGAGGAGAATCGCCTGCAGGAGACTCAATACACACATTAGTATTTCTTTCCGCTCCCGCAGTATCAAGAAAAGCGCGGTCAATATCGACAATCGTTTTACCACGCCACTTCATAACAAGACGATTAGTATTTGTAACAGATGCAATTACGGCGGAATTCAGATTTTCCGCAGCAGCTGCTGCCTGAAGAGCCTGCACATCTTTTGCCCGAACAACAACAGCCATTCGTTCCTGTGACTCAGAAATAGCAAGTTCTGTTCCATTCAAGCCGTCATATTTCTTAGGAACCGCATCCAGATCAATTTCAAGCCCAGGCGCAAGTTCACCAACAGCAACAGCGACACCGCCGGCACCGAAATCATTACAGCGGCGAATCATTCTGCTGACTTTCGGATTTCTGAACAGACGCTGTATTTTACGCTCTTCTACAGCATTACCCTTCTGAACTTCAGCGGCGGCGGTAGTAACAGATTGTTCCGTATGCACTTTTGAAGAACCGGTCGCTCCTCCGATACCATCACGGCCTGTGCCGCCGCCAATAAGAATAACAATATCACCCGGTTCCGGTTCTTCTCTTATAACCATATCTGCCGGCGCAGCCGCAATAACAGCCCCCAGCTCCATACGTTTTGCCTCAAAGCCGGGATGATATATTTCTGCAACCTGCCCTGTCGTTAAGCCAATCTGATTGCCATAAGAACTAAACCCAGCGGCAGCCTCACGTGTCAATTTTATCTGAGGCAGCTTGCCGTGACGGGTTTCTGCAACAGATACTGTCGGATCTGCGGCTCCTGTAACACGCAATGCCTGATATACCCAGGATCTGCCGGAAAGAGGGTCACGAATAGCGCCGCCTATACATGTCGCAGCCCCACCAAAGGGCTCTATTTCTGTCGGATGGTTATGGGTCTCATTCTTAAACATGAGCAGCCACCGTTCTGATGTATCCGACTCAGTATAATGTACATCTATATAGATAGAACACGCATTTATTTCTTCTGATATTTCAATATCATCAAGCTTTCCGTGTTTTTTCAGATATTTCGCACCGATAACGGCCATATCCATAAGTGTCACCGGTTTATTCTTGTCCGCATACAGATCAGTCCGCATTGACTGATACAACTCAAGAGAACGGCTGAACAGCGAAGCATATGGCCCGTCTTCTATTTTTACCGTGTCCAGCACAGTATTAAACGTCGTATGGCGGCAGTGATCAGACCAGTATGTATCAAGCACACGAATCTCAGTCTCTGTTGGATCTCTGCCTTCCTTTTTAAAATACTGCTGAAGAAAACGGATATCCGCCATATCCATTGCCAGCGACATCTTCTGATGGTATGCGGCCAATTCTGCTTTATCATATGTGATAAAACCGTTCTGTATCGGAATATCAGACGGCACATCTGTTTTCATTGCAAGCGTTTCCGGTACAGCCGCCGCTGCAATATGCGAATCAACAGGATTTATCAGATACCGTGTCAGTTTATCAATATCAGCGGCGGATACCGTTCCTGATAAAACAACCATTTTTGCGCACCGGACACGAACAGCATCTGCATTTTCTGCTTCCTGCATCGCAGCCGAAAGCAGCGACAAACATTGTTCCGCAGAGTCAGCACGCTGATCATACTGCCCTGGGAGATATTCCCAGATAATTACCGCGTCACTGGCAGAAATCTCAGGAGCCGTAAAAGTACATATATCGCTCTGAGGTTCAGAAAAAACCCTCTGCGCAGCTGCCCGGCAAACAGCTTCACCGGCATTCTCTATATCATACCGATTAAAATACCGTACAGCAGTAATTCCCTGCACGCCAAGAAAATCTACAGCCTCTGACCGAATACGGTCAGCCTCATGTGTAAAACCGGGTCTTCTTTCAACATAAATACGGAACATAATCTTATTCTAAAGAAGAAACGCGGTAAAGACAAGTGCGTTGTATATTCAGAATGAATACGGAATTATTAGATTTGCCGCAATAAATTTACCATCTCTATTGCACCCGCTGCACATTCAGATCCCTTATTACCAGCCTTGGAACCTGCCCGCTCTATTGCCTGCTCAATATTTTCCGTAGTTAAAACTCCAAACATCACCGGGATGTCATTCTGTAAAGAAATCTGAGCAATTCCTTTTGAAACTTCGCTGCAAACATACTCATAATGACTTGTACTGCCGCGAATAACAGCACCAAGACAAATCAGCGCATCATATTCTCCGCTTTTTGCCATTCGTGAGGCAACAACAGGTATTTCAAACGCACCCGGAACCCATGCGACAGCAATATCGTCTTCGGAAACATTATGACGCATCAGGGTATCAAGCGCTCCTGAAAGCAGTTTTGAAGTAATAAATTCATTGAATCGTGCAACAACAATTCCTATTCTTATGTTGTGCGGAATTAAATCACCAGAAAATGTTTTCATCTTTTTCTCCTCAGCAATCTGTATTATAATGTAGAATATGCCCCATGCGGCACTGTTTTGTTTGCAAATAAAATAAATCACATTCCGTTGCTTCCATCTGGATTGGGATGCGTTCCACAATATCCAGACCAAAATCAGACAACTGATACACTTTATCAGGATTATTTGTCAGCAGACGCAATGTATGAATTCCCAAATCCTGCAAAATCTGCGCACCAATATAATACTCCCTTAAATCGCCAGCAAACCCAAGCGCGATATTTGCATCAAGCGTATCAAGTCCCTGATCTTGTAATTCATAGGCGCGCAGTTTATTTATTAAACCTATTCCGCGGCCTTCCTGTCTCATATACAGCATGACGCCGCGCCCTTCGGTGTTTATCTGTGTCATTGCAGCGGCAAACTGCTGTCCGCAGTCACAACGAAGTGAGCCAAACGCATCACCAGTTAAACATTCAGAATGGACTCTGCACAGCACATTATTTCCATTCCCGATATTCCCTTTTACAAGAGCAACATGATGCTCCCCATTCAGAACATTAACATACCCATATGCCGTAAAATCGCCATACTTTGTCGGCATACGGGTAACAGCAATTCTCTTAACCAGTTTTTCATGTCGTTTGCGGTATTCCTGAAGACTTTTTATCGTAATAATGGGCAGGTTGAACCGCTTCGCAAATTCAAGAAGCTCAGATGTTCTCATCATAGTTCCGTCATCACGCATGATTTCGCAGCACAATCCGCATTCAGCAAGTCCCGCAAGACGCATGAGATCAACAGTTGCTTCGGTATGCCCATTTCTTTCAAGGACACCGTTCTTACGGGCAGCAAGAGGAAACATATGTCCCGGCCTGCGGAAATCATCCGCTTTTGCATTACTGGCAGCACACGCACGTGCCGTAATGCCCCGTTCTTCGGCTGATATTCCCGTCGTTGTAGAAACATGATCAACAGACACAGTAAACGCTGTTTCATGATTATCTGTGTTTTCACTCACCATTTGAGGAAACCGCAGCTGCATACACCGCTGGCGGCTCATCGGCATACAGATAAGACCTCTGCCCTGCAGTGCCATAAATGTCACATTTTCAGTTGTAGCAAATTCAGCGGCGCAAATAAGGTCTCCTTCATTTTCACGATCCTCATCATCGGTCACAATGATAATCTGCCCCTGACGCAGTGCCCGCAGAGCATTTTCAACACTATCAAATTTTTTCATGTAGCCTCCGCAATACTATTAAAATCCGTGTCCTGCAAGAAATGATTCCGTGATACCAGATTTCCGCTCAGACACACCTGGATATGCACAAACAAATTTTTCAATATACTTTGCGATACAGTCATTCTCGATATTTACCACATCTCCCTGACGGAGACGGGATAACGTTGTCTGTGTTAACGTATGCGCAATCACAGAAACACTAAACGAATGCTCTCCAACTTCAGCAACTGTCAGACTGATACCATCCAGAGCAACAGAACCTTTTTCCACAATATAGCGCATAAGTTTTTCAGACGCTGTTACGGTATACCAGACCGCCATCCCATCAGGACGTATCCGGCTTATCTTTCCTGTGCCATCAATATGTCCGCTTACCAAATGTCCGCCCAACCGACCGTTCGCAGCAACAGCACGTTCAAGATTTACAGCCGCACCGCTTATCAAAGAACCAAGCGAACTGCGCCGCAGTGTCTCATGAACAGCCTCAGCGCAAAAAGAATTAGCAGTAAAAGAGGTAACTGTCAGACAAACACCGTTTACCGCGATACTCGCTCCCTCAAAAATATCTTCCAGCACTATATGACAATCAATTGTCAGCACCGCACCAGCATCCCTGCGTACAACAGAACGAACTATACCTACTTCTTCGATTATTCCGGTAAACATGAAGGCACCTCACATTCAAGCAAAATATCATCACCCAGCATTTCAACAGATGGACTTGAACAGATAAACGCATCAGATGGAAGAAGTACACCAGAACCGCATACCGGAGACGGCGCCTTTCCGCCGAATATTTTCGGCGCGATATACGCCTGGATTCGCTGCACAATATGCTCTTTAAGCGCCGACCACGCCAAACAGCCGCCGCCTTCAATAATTACGCTGTCAATTTGCATATTTCCCAGCAGACGCATAAGCGCAGTCAGATCACATCTGCCGTCTTTCAGCGGCACAGACAAAACCCGGCAGCCTGCTTTCTGATAGGGTAAAAGGAGATTCTCATCTGACACACACGTCGCAATTGCTGTTGGATATACAGATGCGCTTGATACCAGCTGTGAAGAAAGAGGCAGCTGTAAATGTGTATCACAGACAATTCTCAGCGGCTGAGCCGCTGCCGGTATTCCATCAAGACGGCAAGTAAGCATTGGATCATCAGCAAGCACCGTTCCAATACCAACTATAACCGCAGCATACCGCAAACGGTCATGATGCACACGACTGCGAGCCTGTTCACCGGTAATCCAGCGTGACGCACCGCTGACCGTTGCTGTCTTGCCATCAAGCGTCATTGCATATTTTAGAATACAGTATGGAGTATTAGTGGTAATATAATGAAAAAAAGAACGATTGAGCGCATCACAATCTGATTTAAGCACACCACCGCACACAGCAATTCCATGAGATTCAAGAATTGCGCGGCTTTTTCCTGATACAAGAGGATTAGGATCAGCGGAACCGAATACAACACGCGAAATACGCGCTTCAATGATTGCGTCTGTGCACGGCGGAGTTTTTCCCCAATGGCAGCATGGCTCAAGCGTCACATATAATACAGCACCATCAGGCGATTCAGAACAAGCAGCAAGCGCATTGCGTTCAGCATGCGGCCCGCCATAACACAGATGCGCCCCGGCACCAATTACTTTATTATTTTTTACAATGACACATCCGACAAGAGGATTCGGATTTACCTGCCCGCATCCCCTCTGCGCCTGTTCAAGCGCAAGTCTCATATAGTATTCATCATCCATCATATACCTGCCGAACACATTCAGGACAGTGACACAGGCAGTGACAGATAAAATAAAACCCTGAAACAGCATATGCAGAAAGCACAACTATTTCAGGGTCTGTTCACCGTATCTATGAAATCTTCTTTCATCCAGACTATACTGTCGGCTTCGGAATTACACCGAATCATGAGGTTTCCCGCAGGAACCTCTCGTGGGCTGTACCACCGGTAGGGACTCTCACCCTGCCCTGAAGATATGTATTGCATACACGATACCACCGAAAAAAAAAACTGTCAACGGGTCAGATTCTATATAATCATAGAATCACTCAGCAATACAGCACACACATACCATAAAAACAAAAACTCTTTCGAAAAGCCCAGGTAATCTACGGCACAGACATTGTCAATCTGCCGCTGCTTCCTTCCGGACCTGACGGGGTTCGAAAGCAATGCCTTGCATAGCACCTGGACTCATCGAAAGAGTCATTATAAAAAGCGGAAAGAGAGGGATTCGAACCCTCGGTACCCTCTCGGGCACACACGCCTTCCAAGCGTGCACCTTCGACCACTCGGACATCTTTCCAAAAAACACATACCGGATACAACGAAACGGAGAGAGGGGGATTCGAACCCCCGGTACCCGAAGGTACAACGGTTTTCGAGACCGCCCGATTCGACCGCTCTCGCATCTCTCCCGGTATACGATTATACTAAAAAACGTCCGGCATATACCGAACGCTTTTACACAGACAGAATTTTCGTCTGAACGAGACTAAGAGGGTTCGAACCTCCGGCCTTCAGATCCGCAATCTGACGCTCTATCCAGCTGAGCTATAGTCTCAAAATATCGGAGCAGGGGGGATTCGAACCCCCGGTACCCTTTCGGGGTACAACTCCTTAGCAGGGAGCCCGATTCGGCCGCTCTCGCACCGCTCCACAACCAATCCTTTTATTTCAGCAGTCTTCTGTAAACTACTCCGGAGCAGGGGGGATTCGAACCCCCGGTACCTTTCGGCACAACGGTTTTCAAGACCGCCTCCTTAAACCGCTCGGACACCGCTCCAAAAAAGGTGTTTAAATAATACACATTTCATTCAATCGTGTCAAGCGCCAAATCAAAATTAACAGTTTTTTCTCATATTTTCGCTTACATTTTCTATACCACCGCAGCGCTATACAGTTTAGGTCAATCATGATACAGTACGTCGTATAAAAGTATCTCACACTGCGCATTCATACAGGAGATAACAGGAGACAGTTATGTCACAGCAGAAACAGACTATTATCGGCGGAACAATAGCATGCAGGCGGATACACATTCTTATTCTGGCAGCAGCATTTTGCTGTATTTTCGTGTGCACTTCATGCAAAAAAACACAACCGGCCATATATACCGTCACATTTGACGCAAACGGCGGTACAGGTACAATGCCGGAACAGCAGGCCCAAAAGAAACAGGAAATAAAACTCGCTCCTGCTGCATTTCGGTATCCAGGATATAAATTTTCACACTGGGCTAAAGAAAAAAACGGTTCAGAAACAGTCTATGAAGACCAGGCTTCCATCACGCTGACACAGGATATTATTCTGTATGCGCAATGGATTCCTCTTGATCCGACACTGACAGTAAACGGCGTGATAACAGATACACTTGACGCGGTTACACTCGCCGCGCAGCTGGGAGCTACAGATACACTCCAAATAGGCGGAAAAGTTGACGCAAAGATTATGGATGCAATTGCCGCCTATATAGCCGGAACAGGTGAAATAACTAATCTTGATATGTCGCAGGCATTTGGTATAACAGAACTCTCCGAGGGCCAGTTTGAACAATGCACAGCGCTCAAAAAATGCGTCCTGCCTGACGGCCTTATCAGTATCGGCAGCAGCGCATTCAGCGGCTGCAGCAGCCTTACAGATATTGTATTTCCAGATACGGTGGAAATAATCAATGAATGGGCTTTTTATGAATGCAAATCACTAAAAACAGCTGAACTTCCGCCGCAGCTTACCGCTTTGCATAAAAGCGCTTTTTCCCGCTGTGAAACACTTGAACAAATCACTCTGCCGGATACATTGACAGAAATTGGACCGTGGGCATTTTCCAACTGTGAAAAACTGCAAAAGATAGATATTCCTGCACACATCACCCGCATATCAGAAAGTACTTTTTCATTCTGCAAAGAACTCCAAGAAGTACATCTGCCGCCGCAGCTCACCGCTATCGAAGATACAGCTTTTCTGTATTGTGAAAAAATGAAAACAATTACCTTGCCCGAAACTGTCACAGAACTCGGCGAAAATGCTTTTTATAACTGCGCATCTCTGACAGAAATCACCATTCCCGCGCAGGCACAGCGCATCGGAACAACGGCATTTTTTGGTTGTAAAAAACTGAGAAAAATACACGTTCTTGCGGAAAAACCGCCGGTTCTGGGCAAAAACGCATTTGAAGGCATTCCTCTGAACACGGAAATAACAGTTCCTGCCGGCAGTCTGGATATATACCGGCAGGAAAATGTCTGGAAAGATTATAAAAGACGCATTGTCGCGTCCCGATAAACAATTTTTCCGCGGCGCATGGTCGCAAGCACCTTGCCCGTCAGTACACAGCCGTCAAACGGAGTTGATTTGCCAAGAGAGTAAAAACCGCTGCTGTCCACAGTCCACTGCCGTTCAGGGTCCGCAAGTACAAGATCAGCGGCAAATCCCGGCAGCAGCCGTCCCTTTGGCAGCGCTCCTGTATCAATACCCAATATACGGGCGGGGTTCGCCGACATAAGAGCCGAAAGCCTGCTTAAAGACAGATATCCGCCATGAACAAGCTGCGTACAGCATACACCGAACGCTGTTTCAAGGCCGGTAAACCCTGGCGCGCCTGCCGCTTTATCTGCCGCAGAATGCGGCGCATGATCAGTAGAAATAACATCAGCCGTGCCATCACACAGAGCCGCGATTACAGCCTGCCGGTCACTTTCACCCCGCAGCGGCGGATTTACCAGGCTGTGCAGCAGCATTCCTGAATCACCGCACAGTCCTAAATGATGCGGTGTAACTTCACAGGTCACCCGGTGAGCGTCTGTCTCACGTCTGGCACGCCGCACGGCTTCAAGAGAACGCGCAGTACTTACATGCGCAATGTGCACACGGCAGCCGGCGGCGCGGGCAAGCAGCAGATTACGTTCCGTCGCCGTATCTTCCGCAAGCGCAAGCAGCATATTTGCCTGCCGCAGCGCGCCGTCCGCTACTGCGCAAGATTCGGGTGTACCGCGCGCAAGCAGCTCAAGAGCTTTCTGCCTGAACGGACGGGCAGCCGCGGCAAGAGCAGTATCCTCACTGTGACACGAAACAATCACGCCGCGCACCGCGCAATACTGCATCGCCTGAAGCATTACGGCCGAAGACGCTACATCACGGCCATCTTCTGTCACGACAGGGATAAACTGCGGCGACTCACGTACAAGCGGTATCTGTTCCAGATGATCAGTTGTTGCTCCATCAAATCCGGCAGTCAGACTCATTGTCTGATACACATCCGCCAATTCGTATGCTGCCGCCTCCGTCTGTACGCGCACCGCTTCTTCAACAGAAGAGATAACAGGATTTGTGTTCGGCATAAGCACCAATGTGCCAAAACCGCCGGCGGCGGCGGCACGCAGCCCCGTCTCAAGCGTTTCTTTCTGCGGCTGGCCCGGATACCGAAAATGAGCATGCATATCAATAAACGACGGCATAAGCGCAAGTCCGTCTCCGTTAACGCTCCTAACACTATTACCAAGAGAAGCAGCAAGCCGTTCTGCATCAGCAGGAGCACAGACACCCAAATGCACACTTGCAATTCTGCCATCATGAATATGCACCGCGCCCATGCAGTCGCATGACGCATCTATCAGATGGACATTATATATCAGCATCACAAATCACCGCCCGCCCCGGGATGATACGCTTCATCACAATACGCGCAGCGATATTCAGCCTTTTCTCTATCAGTCAATTTAAACACGTGGTGCATATAGTGCTCAGTACTCGTTATACAGCGCGGATTACGGCATTTAATAACATTCTCCACACGGTCAGGCAGAGACAGAGACACTTTGCGGACAATTTTTTCGTCCTGAACTTCGTTTACCGTAATATTAGGATCAATAAAACCGAGCACAGAATAATCGATATCAATAATATTATCTATTTTAATGATATCTTTTTTACCCATCTGTTTAGATGTCACGTTCATAATCAGCGCCACACAAAACGGGGCTTTATCAAGCCCAAGCCACGAAAAAATACGCGGTCCGCAGCCCGCGCGGATATGATCAATTACCAGACCGTTTTTTATAGTATCAACATTCAGCATTACAGAGCTCCTGTCAGTTTTGCGATAAGCGCCATACGGGCAAACATACCATAGCGCACCTGTTTAAAGTACGCGGCTCTGGGATCTTCGTCAATTTCCGGCGCGATCTCATTTACACGCGGAAGCGGATGCAGCACAATGAGAGATTTTTTAGCCAATTTCATTTTTTCCTTATCAAGGATATAGCTGTCCTTTAGGCGGATATAATCCTGCTCATTAAAAAACCGCTCCTGCTGTACACGTGTCATATACAGGATATCAAGATCACCAATTACCTCTTCCATCCGTTCGGCTGTTGTAAACTGGATACCGTTTTTCTTAAATACCTGCTCGGTAATATAGTCGGGAATAGATAATTCTCTGGGACTGATAAGCACAAAACGGTTATTGGGATACCGGCTCATCGCTTTGCACAGACTGTGCACTGTACGCCCAAATTTGAGGTCTCCGCACAGTCCGATAACATGTCCGCCGCAGCTGCCTTTAAGCGCGCGTATAGTCAGCAGGTCTGTCAGTGTCTGTGTGGGATGATGATGCCCGCCGTCACCGGCGTTTATCACCGGCACACGAGAATACTCAGAAGCAAGGAGCGCAGCACCCTCTTTGGGATTGCGCATCGCAATAATATCAGCATATGCCGAAACAACCCGTATTGTATCTGCAAGCGTTTCGCCTTTTGTTGCAGAAGTGGCGCTGGCATCCGCAAAGCCCAGCGTAGAACCGCCAAGCCGGAGCATCGCCGCTTCAAAAGACAATCGTGTTCTGGTGCTCGGCTCAAAAAAAAGTGCCGCGAGAAGCTTCCCACGACACACATCAGTAAAAGCCGCCGGATCAACAATAATCTGTTCAGCCAGCCTGCATATTTCATCGATTTCAGAGACGGTTAAGTCTGCCGGTTCAATCAAATGCCTTCCTTTCAGCATATAACCTCCGGGTATACATCATACCACAGCCCTCTGGCATCGGCAAGAGAGAGCAGTACAAATAAACTTTTGGGAACATTGACAAGGTAAGATATCGGTTTCTATTTTATTCACACAAACACAGGAGTAATTCGTATAAAGTAAATGGGGATACCTCAATTTAATATGCTTATAACCTGTTTTATGTGATTAATAGTACCAATAATATTTTGCTATTATAATGCTTATTTTTAATCCTACAACACTTTTTATGGTCGTTTGACCCGATGTTTCTGTACTCTCCGCAAAATCAACCTGTTTAGTCAAATCGTTTTATTGGGAATTATCAGGATATCCCTTTAACCCCACTAAAACACCGGAAAATAAAGAAAACACACCGGGTTACAAAACACCCCATATATGAAACTGCACCAAAACTGAATCTTATCAAGCTCAACAGATGATAAGACTTGCGCTGTCACAGGATAGCACGCTGTCTTATCCCGTCCCACTATGAGGACGGTAAGACAATCTTCTCAGAAGAAGATTATGACATATTCTGTTTCAACCCCGTCCCACTATGAGGACGGTAAGACTAACGTAATCTTAATACTGAAAGATATGAACGAGCGTTTCAACCCCGTCCCACTATGAGGACGGTAAGACCAGTTAGCTGAGATCTTGAAGGTACCCCTTCAAAGTTTCAACCCCGTCCCACTATGAGGACGGTAAGACATTAACGAGGCCACAGCAGTTCTTAGGGGGTTATTGTTTCAACCCCGTCCCACTATGAGGACGGTAAGACAATATAAGTTATGGGACAACGAATACTGTAAAATAATGTTTCAACCCCGTCCCACTATGAGGACGGTAAGACAGACCTGTTCAAGGGATTAGGAGGTAATAATGACCGAGTTTCAACCCCGTCCCACTATGAGGACGGTAAGACGCTAGTAACCAGCGCTGCAGATTTTTTCAATTCATACTGTTTCAACCCCGTCCCACTATGAGGACGGTAAGACCCGGTTACCCGCAGTTAGACGGATACCCCGCATCTGTTTCAACCCCGTCCCACTATGAGGACGGTAAGACTGTTCCAGAGAGTTAAGCTAGTTCCGCCAGAGGGTTTCAACCCCGTCCCACTATGAGGACGGTAAGACGTATAGAAGGTAATTATGATTGATATTTATTCTTTGTTTCAACCCCGTCCCACTATGAGGACGGTAAGACAGTAGCTGGTGCGGCTACACACGTTATATTGTATTGTTTCAACCCCGTCCCACTATGAGGACGGTAAGACAAAATTTTTGAGGTAATAGAGAGTAAGTTAAAAGTTTCAACCCCGTCCCACTATGAGGACGGTAAGACCGCACTCCTAAATTCAGCCCTTTTGTGTACACCTTTCCCGCCGCGCACATTTTCGCGCTTTTTTGGTGAGTTTCATATGTCAAAGATCACGTCTCATTCAGGGCGGCCTTCCCTTCTCCTGCTCCAACTTCCTTTATAAGGATGTACGGGTCTCACGTACTGCTTTTAGTCTTTTACAGGTGGCGCTTGAAAACGCACGTCCGTTTGGCTTTTAAATCTGCAGCTTTCCTGCAGTAACTCTGATTCCCTTCACCGTCGGCTGCTTCCGGTTGCCGCTTCTTTACGGCTCTATACCTTTCAGCCGGCATTTGACTCGTGAGCTCCCATTAGAACTCGTTTATTATCTTACACTCGTTTTTCTCTTCTGTCAAATAAAAACTGTGTCCAAAAGCGTATTTTCCGTCGCACAACTCACTTACTCGCGTGCAAAAACTCACTGACTCGTACAATAAGAGTCAGTGACTCTCATATCGAGATTCAGTGACTCGCGGATAAAAAGCAAGCTGTTTTTAAGTGTTTCATAAACAAAAGAAAAAAAGCGTGTTTCTTTTAATATGGTTTTAATGATTTATCGTGTATCCGGATATATACTAAAAACCGTGAAAAGGCATACCATATTAACAGGCACAGCGGCGGTTCTCCTCTTTTTCTGCGCGGGTCTTAAAATAATTGCCCACGACAGACTGGAACGCAATACATACGCATCCGCGGGTTATTTTTATATAGAAGAAATTGAACGGGAAAACGGAGAGATTGAAATAGAATTTAATATTCCCGCTGACCCGCGTACTGTACAGCCGGAATGTGTGATAATAGACAGCAAGCCGCTTACAAAAGACGAACTGTCTGTTAAATTTTCACGGAGGGGCGATAAAATCGTTATCACCGAACTGCCGCAATGGAAAAACAAAGTAATCGGCATCAGATTATCCGGCATCCGCGCGGCAGATGGGACTGTTCTTGAAGAACTGCCGCCGGTATTCATTGACGAAGAGCAGGAATATGAACGTGAAGATGATCTTGAATACGTGTATTGGTACTGGTATGATACTCACGGCGGAAAACCGTTTACGGAGTAAATATGGCCGGAGAACAGATTCTGATTATAGAAGACGACGCCGGTATCGCGTCGCTTATGCGCCTTGAGCTTACGCACGAAGGATATGCCGTCACCACAGCGGCAAGCGGAACAGAAGGCCTTGAACTTTTTACGCAGCAGCATCCTGACCTGATTTTGCTTGATATTATGCTGCCGGGTCTCAGCGGGCTTGAAGTACTGCGCCGTATCAGAAAAACAGCGGCCATACCGGTTATTCTGGTAACCGCCCGCAGCGAAACTGCTGATACTGTCGCGGGGCTTGACGCCGGTGCCGATGACTATATCACTAAACCGTTCGAAATAGAAGAGCTGCTTGCCCGCATCAGAAGCATGCTGCGGCGAAGCGGTGTGTATTCGCAGCAGGAACAGCAGCACAGCCGGATACGCATCAGAGATATAGTTATTGATACCGATGCCTGTACCGTAACAAAAAATGACCTGCCGGTAAACTTGTCCCGTACAGAATATATGCTGCTGCTGTGCCTCGCGTCAAATAAAAGCAAAGCGATGACGAGAGAGCAGATTATCGACTGTGTCTGGGGCGAAGATCATTATATAGATGTAAATTCTGTAGATGTGTATGTGCGGTATCTGCGCGCCAAACTGGACGATAAAGACACAAACGCGAAAGACTCTCTCATCACTACACTGCGGGGAATTGGTTACCGCATTTCTGGAGAGTAGCAGGTGAAGATTCCCGGCAGACATTCTATCTCAGCGCGTATCGCGACATCACTCACACTTCTTATCAGTATCTGCATTGTCTGTTTTTCGGCAATCATTATTCTTCTTACCCGTCAGAGCGTTTTTCATCAGAGAGACAGTGATCTGCTGCACACGCTGCAAATGATAGAAAATGGAGTGCGCTCGATGAAGGCCGATCAGCTTACCCCCAGCATAGACGGGATTCCATACTATATGCTCTACCGGATATCCGCGCCGGACGGCAGACTTCTTAAAACAAATGACCCGATGATTCCGCAGCTGCCTGTAACGCCGCCCGGCAGAGCGCAGCGGTATTATCGAGAAAATTTCTTTTCTGACGGCAATCTGAATCTGCGCTACGCGGCAAAAGAGATTACCAGCACACAGGATTCCCGATCCGCTCAGTCGTATCATATACAGGTGGCGCTTGATATCGATACTGACGTAACAGATAATCTGCTGCAATTTATGCCCGCTGTTTTTGCGGTATGCTGCATTCCAGTACTGCTGCTGTCCTGGATTACCGCGTACCGCACCGCGCATAAAATGCTGCTGCCGGTACAGCGCATCACAAAACAGGCGCAGGAAATCGGCAGCGAGCATCTGGACAGGCGCCTTGACGAAAGCGGCGCTGATGATGAACTGCGGCAGCTGGCGCATACATTTAACGAATTGTTCGCTCGTCTGCAAAAGGATTTTGACCGGCAGAAGCGTTTTGCTTCTGATGTGTCGCATGAGCTTAAAACTCCGCTCGCTGTTATCAGCGGATATGTTGATATGCTTTTACGCTGGGGCAGAACAGACGAGGCGATTCTGGATGAGTCGCTCGGTATATTAAAGCGCGAAACACAATCAATGACCCATCTGATTGAGGCACTGCTTAAACTTAACCGAAGCCAGAATGAGGCGCTGTCTACCTATAAAAAAGAACCGATTGAACTGTATCCATTTCTTAATTCGGTGCAGCAGGATTTTATGCTTATCTCTCCGCAGTCGCAGATTACGATAGACTGCTCTCAGGATGCTGTTGTGCTCAGCGACGCTGAAGGGCTCAGAGAAATTCTGCGGATTCTGATACAGAACAGTATTCAGTACAGCGCTTCTCCGGCGCGTATAACAATAGCGTACCATGAAAACGTGCTGACAGTCGCTGACCGGGGCTGCGGTATTTCGCCCGAAGACCTGCCGCATATTTTTGATAGTTTTTACCGGGCAGATAAAGCGCGCAGCCGTTCATCCGGAAACAGCGGGCTGGGACTTGCTATCGCGAAAGCTGTAGCCGAACGCATGAACATTGTACTGACAGCCGAGAGCAAAGTGGATGAAGGCACTGTAATGCGGCTGTGCTTTGCCGCCCCGTAACAGCAGCTTCCGTTAACAGAGCGCCTGCATGGCGCTATTTGACACAGTTATTTTATTTCCTATATACTGAATCAATTATACTCGTCTTTTAAGGAGCACTCTCATGGCGTATTATTTTGAAGAACCGTCACATACGTTTGGCGAATATCTTCTGATTCCCGGCTATTCTTCTGCTGAATGCATTCCAACGAATGTCAGTCTTAAAACACCTGTCGTAAAATATAGAACAGGAGAAGAACCGGCGCTGTCCATGAATATTCCGATGGTTTCGGCAGTTATGCAGTCTGTTTCAAACCAGACAATGGCGATAGCGCTCGCAAAAGAAGGCGGTATCTCGTTTATTTACGGTTCGCAGACTATTGAGCAGCAGGCGGAAATGGTCGCAAAGGTAAAAAGCTATAAGGCGGGATTTGTTATCTCTGATTCAAATATCAAACCGGATCAGACCTTGCAGGATGTTATCAATCTAAAAGAGCGCACCGGGCACTCAACGGTAGCTGTTACCGAAGACGGCACTCCCAACGGCAAACTGCTTGGTATTATCACCAGCAGGGATTTTCGTATTTCGCACACATCGCCGACTGAGAAAGTCCGTGATTATATGACCAGTTTTGATGAACTTATCACCGGAAACGATGGCATCACATTGCAGGAAGCAAATGATCTTATCTGGAAACATAAGCTCAACTCTCTGCCTATTATCGATAAAGATCAGAAACTGTGTTCAATGGTGTTCCGCAAAGACTATGCCTCACACGAAGAACATCCGCTGGAATTGCTTGACTCTAAACAGCGCTATATTGTCGGAGCTGGTGTTAATACCCGTGATTATATGGAACGCGTGCCGGCGCTTATCGCCGCGGGATGCGATATTTTCTGCCTTGACTCATCAGAAGGTTTTTCCGAGTGGCAGCGCCGGGCACTGCATGATATTCATTCAACATTTGGTGAGCATATAAAAGTCGGCGCCGGAAATGTCGTTGACCGTGAAGGATTTCTCTTTCTTGCCGAAGCAGGCGCTGACTTTGTAAAAGTCGGTATCGGCGGCGGTTCTATCTGTATTACACGTGAACAGAAAGGTATTGGCCGGGGACAGGCAACAGCCACAATCGAAGTCGCAAAAGCGCGTAATGAATATTATGAGCGCACCGGCATTTATATACCGATTTGTTCCGACGGCGGTATTGTTCATGATTATCATATCACGCTTGCTCTCGCGATGGGCGCTGATTTTGTTATGCTCGGCAGATATTTCGCGCGTTTTGATGAAAGTCCGACAAACAAGCTCATTATTAACGGCAATTATGTAAAAGAATACTGGGGAGAAGGCTCAAACCGCGCGCGCAACTGGCAGCGCTACGATCTGGGCGGAGAAAAGAAGATGGCCTTTGAAGAAGGGGTTGATTCATATGTCCCGTACGCAGGAAGCCTGCATGATAACGTAAATCTTACGCTCAGTAAAATACGGCACACCATGTGCAACTGCGGCGCGTTAACAATCCCTGAATTGCAGCAGAAGGCAAAACTTACGCTTGTATCGCCCGCGTCTATCGCAGAAGGTTCTTCTCACGACGTTGTAGTAAAAAATACCAGCATACGTGCTGAATAACAGCGGTATTCTATAAAGAATATAAAAAAACTGCCTTTTCGGGCAGTTTTTTTTATATCTGTTACGCTACATACGCTTCAAGACGTCCCAATCTGGTAGGATGCTGCAATTTGGCAATCGCGGCATGTTCAATCTGACGGATACGCTCTTTTGTCAGATTGAACACAGACCCTACTTCACTCAGCGACATCGCTTTTTTTCCATTCAGACCATACCGATAGCGCAGTACAGCGGCTTCTTTTTCAGGCAGAGTTGACAGTACATGCTGAATTTCTTCTTTCATAGAAACAAGCATCGCGTTCTGCTCTGGAACAAGGTAGCGGTTATCTTCGATAAATTCCCCGATAGTAGCCCCATCCTGTTCCGTAGATCGGGCGGCGGCGTCAAGTGAAACCATTTCCCGTGAAATATTAAGCATCTCACGCACATGCTGCGGTTCCATTTTGAGCATTTCTGCGACTTCACGAATTTCCTGTTCTTCTGTCTTATTTCCGGCAACAGCACGGCGGGCGCGTTCTATCTGCACCAGCTCATTCGCGCGGTTAAGCGGCAGACGAATCATGCGTGACTGTTCGCAGATAGCTTTTAGAATTGACTGGCGTATCCACCATACCGCATATGATATAAAATGATATCCCTTTGTCACATCAAACCGGTCTATCGCTGTCAGCAAACCGATATTGCCTTCATTAATAAGATCTGTCAGTTCCAAACCGTAATTTTGATATTTTTTCGCGACATTTACGACAAAACGTAAATTTGCATTTATTATCTTTTCTTTTGCCTTTACATCGCCTTTAGAAGCCCGTACAGCGAGTTCTGTCTCTTCATCATGGGTCAACAGCGGAATCTTATTTATTTCTTTAAGATAAGTCGCCAAAACGGAATCATTCATGACGGCATTATTGTTTTGTATCTGTTTCATTTTTGTAAAACTCCTGCATATTGCTCTAATTAGTTATCCCAAATATAGGCACCAATATACAAGCATAAAACATGCCAACTGTAAAAAATCTGGCAAAAAACAGTTAAAAACAGGCAAATAGAATATTATTTATTATAATACAATAAAATAAAAGGAGATACAAAAACAAAAGCAACGCAGTCTGATAAGAAAAAGCTCTCTGTATACAAAATATACAGAGTCATGATGAGTCAAAAAGATACAGTGAAATTAAAAACAGATAAAACAGAGTCAAAAAAACACAGCATACAGAGATCTTCCGCATGCCGTATCATTTTGATACGATATTATATATACAATATATGCATATTATCCGTAATCGGCAATGATTTTTTACAAGATTTTATCTTTTTTCAGCAATCGCAGCCTGCGCAAACGCATCCTGACGGGCAAGCATCAGCAGTTCCTGATCACGTATCGGATCAGCAAGGCCTATAGTGAAATACCCTGACTGCTGAATGCCATTTACCTCGCCGGCGCCTCTCAACTGTAAATCTTTTTCAGCAATCTCAAAACCATCGGAAGTTTCGTACAGCGCCCGCATTCGTTCTTTTCCTGTTTCTGATATGGCGGCGCTGTATATGGGGAAACAGTATGACTGAATATTTCCCCGTCCGACACGGCCGCGCAGCTGGTGCAGAGCCGCAAGTCCAAAACGGTCCGCATGTTCAATAACCATACAGGTAGCATTCGGTACATCAACACCAACTTCAACAACACTTGTCGCAATTAAAATCTGAATTGTCCCCTGCCGGAAAGCATCAAGAATACGATGCTGCTCAGATTCGTCTACACGGGAATGAACAAGACCGAGCTTAAACTGCGGAAAAACTTTCTCAGAAAGAAATTCATACATACGTTCCGCTGTTTTTAAAGTATTTTTACGCTTGCCTGTTTCTGTCTCATCATCCTCAGTCTCCTCAATACGAGGATATACAAAATATGCCTGATGTCCGCAACTGACTTCTTTTGCGACAAAGTCATATACACGGCTTTCATTACCCATGCGGGTCAGATACGTTTTTATCGGTTTACGGCCGCAGGGCATTGTTCTGATGATTGATACATCAAGATCCCCAAACACTGTCAGAGCAAGTGTCCGGGGAATAGGCGTCGCGCTCATCATCAGCAAATGCGGAGCAAATGGTTTTCTGCCTTTTTCTATAATCGCGTTACGCTGCAAAACTCCAAAGCGGTGCTGCTCATCAATAACAGCGAGCTGAAGATCTTTATACTGTACATTTTTTGAAAAAAGCGCATGTGTTCCAATAACAAGATCAATCGTTCCTTCTTTTAATCCCTGCAGCAGCGGGCCCCGGCCTTCTGCTTTTACATTACCGGTTAAAAACGCAAGTGATACACCGCAGGGAGATAAAAGACGCGCGGCGGTATCTCCATGCTGACGGGCAAGCAGTTCAGTTGGAGCAAGCAGCGCGCATTGTCCGCCCCAGTCAATAACACGCAGACAGGCAAAAAAAGCTGCCAGTGTTTTTCCTGACCCCACATCTCCCTGTAAAAGACGGGCCATTGTATACACAGCGGTATCAGGAATCGGGGTATCTGTCTGCATCTCATCCATTCCGGCAAGTACTGCCGCCCGGCTTTTATAACCGCGGTCAATATCTGTGTTCATTTCTGAAATAACACGCCGCTGCCCATCAGTTAAAGAAAACGGCAGAGCAGTAATCAGTTGTTTCTGGCGAGGAGATAATGACTGAAAGAACTCCGTCTCTACCGCCGGCGCTGAAGACTCAGCGGAAACACTCTGCACCGCAGATAATAAATCACAGTCCCCGTCCGAGGGCAAACGTCCTTTATGCTGCAAAGCACGGCAGGCTACACCATACTGAAAACGATACAGTTCCTCATATATAAGACTGCGGCGGGCATTGAGCGCTTCTTCAAGTGACACAGGCATATGCATAGCCCGCACCGCATCCTGTTTTGTAAGCAGCTGCCGGGCACGGATAATACCAGGAGGAATTTCATCATCTATTCCGCGGCAATATTCGCGCACCGCACGCTGCATAATTTTACGCAGCTGCTGCTGCGACAATCCGGCAGTCAGTGAATATACAGGATATACAGCGGCATCAGGCAGCGGCCGGCCAGTAAAATCAGATAATGCAGGAAACGGCGCATCATTCTGTCCGGGACGGGCAATAACAGATGCATCAAAAGAAGAACATTGCAGTTTTCCATATTTTACCGCGAACGAACCGGTAACACTGATAATAGAACCAATAGTTAAACTTTTTTCAAGAAAAGGACGATTAAAAGCGATAAGTTCACCCTGCGCACTGCCATCAAAAATACAGATTTTAAGCGTACGCATTCTGCCAAAGCCAAACCATTCATGCGCGATAACCTGCGCGAATGTATGCACCCGGCCGCTCTTATACTCAGAGAGAGCAATACGGCGGGTACGGTCTTCCCAATCACGCGGATAGTATGAAAGCAAATCGCCAATCGTATATACGGCAAGGTTAGCCAACTGGCGGGCAGTCGCAGGACCGACACCGGCCAAAGATGAGACCGGCGTCGCAATATCGCTGAGCTTCACAAACAGGCACTTAGAACGGCAGGCGCATAAGCAATACACCGAGCATATTTATCAGAAAACTGCCGGCCATTTCGGCAAGGATAGTCACAACAAGAGCCGCTATCAGTGCGGTACGGTACTGCACATACCGCTGTTTTCCAAATATATACTTGGTGAATCTGAATACAATCGGATACAGTGTTCTATCCAGAATCTGCCACAGCTGCGATGACGAATTGGGCCAGAAAATAACCACAAAGAGCCTGATCATCAGCAGCAGAATAAAAAATCCAAGCAAGGACGCAACAATAGACCACAGTACACCAAGCAGCGTTGCCAGAGACGCGCCAAGCAGAATACGTCCCTGAAGAGACAGCTGAGCAAATACAGAAGAAAGTGCTACCAGAACGCCCATAGCAACAGCAGGTGAGAAATCAAGCATTCCCGCACGAAGAAACGAAAACCGCCTGAACCAGGACAAATACGGATCACATAAAGCCGCTAAAAAACGCCCGAACGAACTGTACTGCGCATTGGGAACCCAGGTAAGAATCACACGGATAAAACAGATAAACAGATACACAGAACAAGCTCCGGAGAGCACACTAAACACAAAAGACATATACCATCCTTATTCTTTCCAGACAGACTCAACTAACATCTGCTGCTCAAGAGACTCTACAACATCATCCGCCGCAGAAACCATCAGCTGCGGATGAGCGCGGACAACAACAGCGCCGCAATCTGTATTTATATGGAAATATACCGAGCATGTACCGGTATTGTCCAGCAGAAAATCACGCAGCGGCATCAGCTGCCGTTCTTCGGTAAAATGAGCCAGCTTAATATGTATTTCCTGATAGGTACGCTGTTCAAGCGCACTCTGTTCAACTATATCAGAAACTTTGAATGACGGGCGTTCCGGGTCACGTTCTGTATCAGCCGTTACAGAAAACGCGATTATCTGATCGTTCGCGACACGCGCCGCAAGGTGTTCCCACACTTTTGGAGGAAAAACAAGATCAAGCGTTCCATTAAAATCCTCAAGACCGCCAAATGCCATTTGCTTACCCTGCTTTGTCGTAAACGGCCTTAGATTTTTTACCATACCCATAATGGTATATGATTTACCGTTTTGAACACGAGGCAATTCAAGGAACGACATCGTCGCACATTTTTTTATAATATCACGGCAGCCGTCAAGCGGATGCCCCGAAACATAACAGCCTATATACTCTTTTTCTTTTTCAAGCTTATCAAGCGCATCCCAATCAGGAATCTGTTCAAATACAAAATCCGCAAATTCCTGCTCACCGCTGTCCTCAAACAGACTTATTTGTCCAAACTGCAGACCGCTTTTTTTATTTTCAGCATAAGATACAGCCGCTTCCAGATTTGCATACAAAACAGCACGTGATTGCCCCAGGTTATCAAAACTGCCGGTCATAATCAGCACTTCTATTGCACGCCGGTTTACAATATGCAGATCAACACGGTCAAGAAAATCAATAAAACTCTTAAATGGGCCATTTTCATTTCGTTCACGTACAATTTCATCCGCGGCGGCAGCACCCATCCCTTTTATTCCCATAAATCCAAACACGATGCGTCCGTCTACAACATCAAACACCTGCGCAGAACGATTCACATCAGGGGGATCAATCGCCAGCCCCATCGCGCGGCCTTCTTCTATATATTCCGGCAGTTTATCGGTAGAAGTGATTTCATTTGTCAGGTTGGCTGCGATAAATTCAGCTGGAAAGTTTGCTTTTAGATACGCTGTTCGGTACGCAACGACAGAATACGCGGCTGCATGGCTTTTATTAAAACCGTACCCGGCGAACGGAATCATAATTTCAAATATTTCAGCGGCATGTTCGGCAGTAAATCCGCGCTCTACTGCGCCGGCAATAAATTTCTCTTTTTCCGCGTCCATGACTTCTTTTTTCTTTTTACCCATAGCACGCCGGAGCATATCTGCCCCGCCAAGAGAATATCCGGCGATTTTCTGCGCGACCTGCATAACCTGTTCCTGATACACCATAACGCCGTACGTTTCTTTAAGGATATCCTCAAGACACGGGTCAGGATATGTTATTGTACTCGGATCATTTTTTCCTTCTATATATTTGGGAATATAATCCATTGGGCCAGGCCGGTACAGCGCGTTCAAAGCGACAATATCTTCTATTTTGCGCGGCTGTGCCTGTTTCAGAATTTTCTGCATACCGGGACTTTCAAACTGAAATACCGCAGATGTTTTTCCGGCACAGAATAGATCAAATGTTTTTGAATCAGTCTCACTTACCTCATCAGCGCGGAAATGTTCAAATCCTTTTCTTTTTCTGATAATATGTTCGGCATGTTTAATAAGCGTAAGTGTTTTCAGCCCCAGATAATCCATCTTTACTAAACCGCACGGTTCAATGATATCCATTGTGTACTGCACGGCGACTTTGCCCGTTTTAGAATCTTTATAAACGGGAGCCCACTCAGGAAGCTGTGTCTTGCCGATTACAATACCGGAAGCATGAAGGCTGGTATTGCGGTTCATATCTTCCAGCTTAAAACACAGATCAAATAATTCTTTATAACGCGGATCATCCCGGAACGGAATAAGCTGGCCAAAATCAGAAGGAACTTCCATCTTTTTTCCGGGATTTTTGGGATCATCGGGAGGATTCTGCGGATCTATGAACGCGTCTTTTAGGTGGACTTTTACACCGGCCGGAATTTTTGATGTAAGCATATTTACTTCGCTCAGCGGAATATTGAGAACACGCCCTACATCCTTTATAACGGCTTTCGCTTTCAGAGTACCGAACGTAACAATATGGCCAACCTGCGGGTCACCATATTTCTGCCGCGTATACTCAATAACATCCTGTCTGCCTTCATAACAGATATCAACATCAAAATCAGGCATTGAAATACGTTCCGGATTTAGAAAGCGCTCAAAAATCAGTTTAAACCGGAACGGATCAATATCCGTAATAGTCATCGCGTATGCTACAAGTGAACCAGCGCCCGAACCGCGCCCCGGACCAACAGGAATATCATGCTGTTTTGCCCAGTTAATAAAATCCCATACAATAAGAAAGTAACCAACGAATCCCATACTGGTGATAATACCCAGTTCGTATTCCGCTCGTTCTTTTATTTCATCAGTAACTGTTCCATAACGTTTTTCAAGACCGGTATATACCAGATGACGCATATAGGCCTCGTCATTTTCAAAACCCTCCGGAATCTGATATACAGGCAGACAGTCTTTTAGCTGCTGCGTTGAAAACTGCGGTATAGTCAAATCACACATTGCGGCGATTCGGACAGAATTCTCCAGCATTTCAGGGTATTCCGGAAAGAGCTTCGCCATTTCTTCAGCACTTTTCATATAAAACTGATCCGTGCTGAATTTCATGCGGTTTGGATCATCCCTGATTTTTTTTGTTCCAATGCACATCATCACATCCTGCGCGACTGCGTCCTCTTGCAGGGTATAATGAATATCATTGGTAACTACCATAGGCACTTGTAATTTACGGGCTGTTTCAATTAACAGCGGAGCGACCTGTTTCTGTTCGGGAATACCATGATCCTGAAGCTCTATATAATAGTTTTCCGCCCCAAATATTTCCCGATAACGCAAAACAAGTTCTTCCGCTTCCTGTGTTTTATTCGCCAGCAGCAGCTGCGGCAGCTGTCCGGCCAGACATGCAGAAAGACAGATCAGCCCGCCACAATACATCCGCAGCAATTCTTCATCAATACGGGGTTTATAATACATACCCTCTGTAAATGACCGGGAGGTCAGCATCATCAAATTGCGGTATCCTTCTACATTTTTCGCAATAAGAATAAGATGATAGTATTTATTTCCCTGTTCAGATCCTTTACGCTCATGACGGCTGCCTGCCGCCACATAAAACTCACAGCCGACAAGAGGATTTATTCCAGCCTTATGGCAAGCCTGCTCAAAGCGCAGCGCGCCAAACATATTACCATGATCAGTAAGCGCGAGCGCAGACATTCCAAGTTCTTTTGCCCGTGCAATCAAAGTTTGAATTTTCGCAGCACCGTCAAGCAGCGAATAATCAGAATGAACATGTAAATGAACAAAATCAGCCATACCGATATTGTATAAGGGGTACGGGATTTATGCAAGAAAGCGTAATAAGGACTATGCGCATACTATTTTTAGTTTAAATTATGTCTAGAGAAAACTGCTTAGCCACATTTTTTTTTTGCGTTTTCCCAACTAATATGCTATACTTTATACATCTTTGTTTATTTTATATAATAGATTCTGTGTTATGAAAAATTCGTTTTCTGTTATTATTCTGGATGACCACCTTATGATGCAGGAAGGACTTTCTTCATACCTAGAAAGCTATGGCTGTACGATTATCGCGCGGCTTGCTTCGCTCTCGGAACTGGCTGCCTTATTAAAAAGCAGTATGCCAATTCCTGACGGAACTATTGCAATTATTGATAAACAGCTTGGTGCAGAAAGCGGCTGTGACGCGATTTCCATGATAAATGCTGCCGGACGCGGTATAAAATGTATTATGTATTCTGCCTTTTACAGTGTACCATCTGTTATGCAGGCGCTTGAGCGGGGAGCTTTCGGATACATAACAAAAGATACCGATGGAAAAGAATTACTTTCAGCTTTGGAAACAGTATCACATGGAAAGCAGTATGTACAAAAAGAATTGCAGGAGAAAATGAATTCTGTTTCAGTGCTCCTTTCTCTTCTCTCAAAAAAAGAACAGCAGGTCGTTATCTGTTTATTAAACGGATTGGATAATGCACAGATTGGGGCGCAGCTGAACATCTCGAAACGAACAGTCGAAAATCACCTGAGCACTATTTATGATAAACTTGGAATCACAAGCAAACGTGAACTTATGCAGACATTTGGAGGGAATAACGACGCAGCTAATATAAGCATCCAGGTTTTTGATAAAAAACCGTATACGGGGGGGGGTATAAAAGGTGAGTCATACCTCTTTTTTTATATTTCCCGTCACTCCGTTCAAAACACAGCTGATTTTAGGAAGCCTCTGCGGTATTCTGAATTACGCGCTCCTTTTGATTCGAGAGTTTTTTCAAATTCCGCTTTTTCTTGATACCGTATTCACCATGTTTGCCTCGCTTTACGGATTAGTTGCAGGCTGTCTTGCTGCATATTTGTGTCATTTATTCACATCGCTTCTTGATATCAATACAAATATAATATGGACAATATGCAGTCTTACAATTGTACTTATCTTCCGTTTTTTCTTTGGCAAAAGAAAAAAGGTTTCATGGATAGATATAATATGTGTCATCGTCCTAACAGTTGTTCTTATCACTATTGAAGGAACCATTATTGCCACTGCGCTTGCTGTAAGCGGTTCTGACTATTTGGAACCATCTTCGCTCAGTACCTCAATTTTTACGCTCCTTGCTTCCGGTATGCCGTATTTTACAGCAGCATTTTTAGTACGTCTGCCAGTTAATTTAATTGATAAAACAGTTTCTCTCATATTCTCGCTGATGTTATATTTTCTTATTTCAAAAATCAAAGAAATATATTCAAAAGCAAAAGAGTAAGAGCAGCCGCAAATCTTACCTCACTATGATAATTGTTTGGAGAAGGTATAAATGAAAGGGACTTTCGTATGTGTGCTGGTAACTTTGTGTATATTATTTTCCAGTTGTAAGAATGATAGAAGCGTTCCTCTGTACAATGCGTGGCATGAACTTGAGCGAACAGATTTCAGAGAAGGGAACGAAAAATTCGATCACGCTGTGACAGCATTCAAAAATGAACTTGAGAACGAAAAAAAATCGTTCAAATACTCCACACGCTATCATGAAAATTATATGGCGTCCTTTTCCGACTTTCAAAACTGGAATAACGCGCTTGACAGCCTGTCTATGACTTTTTTCACGTTTGAAAAATCCGGCAAAACAGAAGCAGATTATGCGCAGCTGCGCCTTTCTCTTGCTGAAAAAATGGTGTATCTTACGTGGAACTATTCAAAAATTCTACTCTGGGCTAATGTTATTTATATACAGCTGCTCGTGACATTCGCCATTGTGACAGTGATCTGCGCATGTATCGCCGTATTCTACCGTTACAGTGTAAAGCGTACAAAACGTGAAAGTGAAGATGCAATCGCCGTCATACACGCACAGGAAGCCGAACGGCAAAGGATTTCCCGAGAGATTCATGATACAGTACTTCAGGAGTTAAATGCGCAGCATCTGTTGTTATCAAAAGTATGTGATAATATTGAATCTTCCGCCCAAACAGAATTAACCAATGTCCTGTTTCAAATGAGAACACTTACAAAAAATGTTGCGCAGCGGCTCCGCGGTATCTGCCGAAACCTTGTTCCCCCGGAACTGGAAGAAGGTTTTTTATACGATGCGGTTTCTCTGCTGTGCGGCAGTTTTGCCGCGTCTAAGAATATAAAATGTACCTATGCCTGCGAAAACGATGCCCGGACCATTCTGAATTCGCTTTCAGACCAGGCCAAACTCAACGTATACCGACTTATACAGGAAAGCCTTTCCAATGCCGCCAACCATTCACATGCGCAGGAAACATCTGTTATCATCCGTCTTTCCTCCGAGTCTGATCATGTGGAAAAACGTATCGTCGTTCTTGTGACAGACGACGGCTGCGGTTTCGATGTAAAAAACGCTCTGAGATCCGATATCGCTTTGAGCGAAAGTGGCGAACGAATTCACCTCGGTCTCAGGGGAATGTATTCCCGTGCCGCACAGCTTAACGGGACACTGCGTATTGCAAGTTCTATCGGAGGGGGTACATCTGTACGGCTGGAATTTCCGGCGCAGCAAGTTTGAACAGCGGCAGAAACAATATTTTTACAGATAAGCGAACAAAATCTCACCACCTGTTTATCCCTGCCTTATTGATTTTCCATTAACTATAATCAAGGAATACTTTAATTTAAGCCAAAACATATTCCTAGTGGTATGAATTTCAGATTCTCTGCTAATGCGACATTGATAAAACATCCAACCAAAAAGATTCCTAAAATTATATCAAAAGCAATACAGGCTTTTTTAATTCTTTCTGCAAATACATCATTTAAGCTCACATAATCAAAACTATATGTGTTTTTTAGTAATTTTACTTCTGCCGCAAAACGTCTCATAAACGCTTTCTTATATTCTATGCTTTGAGAAAAGCCTTTGTCACAATCTGTACAATCATCAGACACAACAGAGTCAGAGTTAGTGTCTTTTAATGCCGCTTTTCGTTTTGTCTTTTGCCTTGCTGCCCGCTTCTTTCCACCTCTGGCACCAATCATACTCCTACTTTTCCCTGAAAAGACACTGCCATGTATACACTCCAAACATCTATTTTGCCTGCCAGCTAACCAAATTTCCACCCGCATAAGATTTTCGGCAACACAAAAAGGTGTTTCTTCCCAATCTTGTATTATATTTGCAGCCGCAGCGCATTTTACAAACGAAAAACTATCCAACCAATATTCTTTTCTGCAAATGTCACATATTGTATCGTATTCCATTATATACATCCTCCATCAGCACAAAATATCAAGCTTAGTAGTCCTAATGCCCATGCAAAATTTAATATATCGATAGATTCCATTATGTTTTGTTATTTTATTCCTACTTATTTTTTCCCGCCAGAGTAAACAACACACAAAATTCTATGCGTCATTTACACATACAAACTGAATACCAGAAAATACGCAGAGAGTTATAAAATTGCTCAATAGACATATAGAAGCCCTATTCAATAAAATAGTACAAAATTAGTATGAGACAATAAAACATCCGCAGCAAAAGAAAAAATCATATATCAGTTTATTTACACACACTGATCAGCCACATTGACAAACACAGAATAATCATAGTATATTGATATCCCGTATATCTGCGCGTTATGCGTACTTCAGGAGACTGCTCATCTCCTTTCTGTACGGAGGATAGATGCTTAATCCGTCCGTATTCAAATTTTAGGTATAAGGTAAATATAATGAAGACTATTTTCGTAAACGAAAAGGATGCGGTTCGCAGCTGGTATATCATAGACGCTGCCGGAAAACCGCTTGGTCGTGTTGCCGCAAAAGCAGCAGCAATGCTGCGCGGAAAAAATAAAATCACCTATGCGCCCAATCAGGAAATGGGAGATTTTATTGTTATCATTAATGCAGACAAGGTCGCTGTTACTGGTGCCAAGGCAACAGATAAAATGTATTATCATCACACCGGATATGTCGGCGGTCTGAAATCATATTCTTTTGAGAAAAAAATTGAACGCCATCCTGATGCGCCTTTAATGCTTGCCATCAAAGGAATGCTCCCCAAAGGACCGCTCGGACGCAAGCTTCTTAAAAATGTCAGAATTTATGCAGGAACTGCCCATCCTCATACAGCGCAGAACCCTATTCCGCTTGAAGTATAACTAGGAGTTTATCGTGATAAAAAATATCGGTATCGGTACAGGAAGAAGAAAGACAGCTGTTGCCCGTGTTTTTCTGCGTGAAGGCACAGGTAAAATCGTTATAAACGGCAAGGAAATTGATAAATATTTTGCAACACCGGATCAGATCCGTACAGTACGCCAGCCGCTCATGGTAACTGCCAGTGAAAATAAGTTCGATGTACTTATAAATGTGTATGGCGGCGGATTGAATGGGCAGGCAGGTGCCTGTCTGCATGGACTCGCACGTGCGCTGACACAGGTTGATCAGGAAAACTATGCTTCTCTTAAAGCAAATGGCTTCCTGACTCGTGATTCACGCATGGTTGAACGTAAAAAATACGGACAGCGCGGAGCTCGCCGCCGCTTCCAGTTCAGCAAGCGTTAACAATCCTTATTTTCGGGAAGTATGGTATATGCGGGATTGCCCGATAGAAAATTCAATCCTTCCCGAAGAAAAAGAATTTTTATCGACAGATATTACATGGCTCCATGAAGACTGTTGTAAAATACAGTTTTCAAATGGAGCCGTTTTTTTTATCCGTGCCGCATATCTTTCATTACTGTGTATAGAAGATTTAGAACAGCAGCAAACTTACACCGCTAAAGAACTAGAAGATATTACACAGGCACAAACTATTTATAAAGCAGAACAAACAGCACGCAGATACCTTGAACGCAGCGAACACAGCCGTTTTATGCTTGTACGAAAACTGACCGCGAAAGGGATTTCTGCAGAAAGCATACAAAAGGCTCTCGATTATCTGGAAGAACAGGGAGTACTCTCAGACCGCAGATTTGCACAAGCATGGGTTCATACACGCATTATCCATAAATATGAAGGGCGCAGCAGATTAACAGCAGAGTTGTCCGCAAGAGGTATACATAAACACGAAGCACAAACAGCAGTTGACAAACTGTTTATTACGGTGAGTGAAAAAGAGCTGTGTAAAAAAGCAATACAGCGCTGCCGAAAGCAAGGAAAAACAGATAAAGCCCTGCGTGCGGCGCTTGGACGGTATGGGTTTTCATATAAGCTGATTACAGCCTGCCTTGCAGAAACAGATAATCACTCAGAACTGTAAATATAAGATATTGTACCTTCTTAAAAACTTTTCCAAACAATAAATTTCTTAAAAACCTACTTGTCAAAACTATATAATATATGTTATAGTTTTGATTAAGTAAGTGACAATCTGCTTCTGGCAGAGGATGTGATTACACAAGGTATATATCTTTTAGCAATATATTCAAAATAAAAAAAAGGGATGGTGAAGAATGTCCAAAACGAATGTAAAACCTGTCGTATACTCTGCTCTTGAAGTGGCAAACATTTGTGGTGTCGTAAATCAGACAGCTATTAATTGGATCCGTAGTGGTTATCTTAAAGCATACAGTACTCCCGGCGGTCAGTACCGCGTATATGCAGACGATCTTGCAGATTTTATGCAGTCACGCAATATGCGGTTACCGCAGGAATTAGTTGATTTGTGCGGCGGAGAAACAGGTAAAAGAACCATTCTGATAGTAGATGATGATAACGGTCTTAATAATGTTATCAAAACGTTCTTTCAGAAAAAATTTCCCAAGGCGGACATTCTACAGGCATTCGACGGATTTGAAGCAGGCGCAATCATGACAGAACATAAACCACACTGCGTGATTCTTGATATGCATCTGCCTGGTGTTGATGGTGTCGCTTTATGTAATCGCATCAATTCCACAAGCGATTTTGGCAAACCTGCCATTATTGCAATTACTGCTATGCCGGAAGAACACACCCCTGAAGAAATCAAAAAAATGGGAACAAAAAACTTCTTCGCCAAACCGCTTAATCTTGAAGACTTGGCAAAAGCAGTTGCTTTAGCAGTAAATCTTCCTCTCGCAGAATAACAATACTAATTGAATTGAAAATACAAAAGGCTGCTATCAGGCAGCCTTTTTTGTTTCTTAAAATCCGTTCCAATAATATGCAGGAAATGGTATATTACAGCTTCTTTCTACTCTGTCAATCAAAAAACTACCCTCCTGTTCTGTTACCGCCAGCTGCATAGAAGAGGTAATTCTTTTTAGATAATCATATAACGAAGGTTTCCACTGAACAGAAAAATCTATAACTGATACAGAATCAGAGTCACTGATAAGCTGCAGAAGGCTATCGACAGTATCGTCAAAGGATAATATCTCATCAACAAGGCCATTATTAAGCGCCTGTTTTGCTGTGTAAATTCGCCCGTCAGCAAGTTCTCTAACTGACTCAACAGATAAACCACGGCTTTCAGAAACAATATCCACAAACTGTTCATAACATTCATCTGCAACAGACTGCATAATTGCACGCTGTTCATCAGTAAACGGTTCATTAATATTCATCATATTCTTATTGCGTCCGGCAGTCACGGTTGTCATTTTTACACCGTATTTTTCCATCAGTGAGCTTAAATCAAGTGATTGCCCGGCAATAACACCGATAGAACCGGTCAGCGTATTTCGGTTCGCAACTATATAATCGGAGGCAGCCGCAATATAATACCCGCCAGAAGCAGCCAGTGCCCCCAGATATGCCCACACGTGTTTTGTCTGCGCATACTCCTTCAGCGCCAGATATACTTCATCTGCCTGATAGACACCGCCGCCCGGTGAATTAATATGCAGCAGAAGACCAACATTTTTTTTATCATCCATGAGAGTTTCAATCGTATCAAGCAGCCATTGCTGATCATATTCAGTATTAGCCTCTTCGATCACGCCCTCTATATACACTACAGCCAGATAACGGCCGCTGGACAGAGAATGAGATATCACATAATGCCCATCCTCTTGGGAGGAAAAAAGAAACAGCGATATCAAACCCATACAAACAACAACAGCGGCGATAATACACAGTACAATCTTTCCCTGTTTAAGAAGAGACCCGTTTTTCTCAGCACTCCTCTTTTGCGGATAAATATCAGGCAAAGTATCTCTACTTTCCATTTTATTCAGACTCCTCAAAATCAGACATACGAAGAACACCGGCTGTAAGAGCCTGAGTTTTCAAAAAACGATACGCATGCGTATACGAAAGCTGCATATATGGGAGCAGCCATAAAAAACCTATGCCGCATGGAATAGCCGCCAGAATAATCCATCCAATAAAAGAAACCTGCATAACAAACAAATCGCCTTTATATCCATGTGTCATTATTCTGCTCAATCTCATTGCTTTTCTAACAGAAACACCAGGATGCTCAGCAAGAATAAAAAACATCATTGAATAAGAAAACATTTTCACAATACCCGGAATAATAAAAAGGAGTCCCCATAAAATAATCCAGAGCCAATACCAGAGACCAGCAAGCATTCCGCGAAACCACATGCCCACCCCTTCAAAAAAGGAATTAAGTCCCTGTATCTCCCGGTTACGGGAAAACTCTAAAAAGAAATTCGTCGCTGCAAGTATAAGAATACCAAAAATACCTATCGAAATAATATTAAATATAAAATACACAAACTCAATATCGACAGCAGTCGTTACTGAATAAGAAACAAATTCATCACCATCAGTAAGCAGCAATTCCGGCAGTCCAAAGCAGGCACACAGAAGCAGCATAATAAGAGATACAAGCAAAGGATATTTCCAATGCCCGGCGAGCTGCGTCCGCGCCGCTTTTTTAAAATGAATCCGATCAAACATCACAACCTCCATTCCCTGATTCACAGAGCATTTCACTATAATACCTCGGTTCAACAGCAGACAGCGGAACACCGCACCTGGACAGCACATCATAAAGCTGCGCAGTCGCATGGGAAACATCATCAGCCGCTGAAGAACGTGAAAGTATCTCCAACTCAATAAACGCACCAAGGCAATCAACATCACATAATTCTATCAGAACATCAGCAGTTTTCCATTGCCGCACACGTTTATGTTTATTCAAGACAGGAATCAAACCGTCATCTTTTAAAAAGAATTCAAACGCGCTGCGATTGTCAATAGAAAACTCCTGTTCATCATTGACTTCATATGCTCCGCCATCATGATCCTGACGCAATTCTTTCCTTTTATATGTCGCAACACATGATATATGATGCTCTGATTTTTCTTCCCGAATACGGATTGATATTTCTTTCTGCCCTGCTCCCGGGTTTCGACGAGACCAATATACGTCACTCTTTTCGCAGGCGCCTAAATACTGCGCAAACGGTTTCACACGTTCTTCAATTTCGAAAACAGAATCAATATGAGCTTTTAATTCAATTTCATACATATAATTCTAAGACTCAACCCAATCTACAATTTCTGAAAATTCTTTGCGAACCTTCTGCCGAAGTTTATCACCTGGCTGCGGATATCCTACCGCAATCACCGCATGAATTTTTCCTTTACATCCGCATGCTTTTTCTATTTTTTTCTGATCAAACCATCCCAAAATACAACTGCCCAATCCCTGAGCTGTTGCTTCCGCTGTAAAATAGGCAATAGCAATACCAATATCATTTGATCTAAAATCCTGTCTCTTTACAGCAGCTCCGATACCAGCTGTTACATTATAGGCGCCCTCTGTAACAATCACAAATACCGGCACGCTGCTCGCCCATGCATTCATTCCCATACCCTGTGTACAGGGAGCGATACGTTTTGCAGCTGCGCCGGAACAAACAGTAAAACGCCATGGCTGGCTGTTGCACGCGGATGGAGCCAATCTCGCCGACTCCAGACAGGCTACCAGTTTTTCACGTTCCACAGGCCTATCTGCATCATACAACCGGGTACTTTGCCGAGTCCGTGCTATTTCAAGAAAATCCATAATATAACCTCCCGTATTTTACGACTTAGACAGTAAGCCCAGTTCTTCCCAACGGGCATACTGCTGTTCTATAAGAGAGCATAAACGATTATATTCATCCGCAAACTCCTGTACCTGCGCATAGTCAGTGTCAGCGGCAGACATTGCAGATTCTAAAAAAGTTTTTCGCTCCTCATTTTCCATAATATCATTTTCAAGCTGTTCAAATTCTTTTTGTTCTTTATATGTACGTTTTCTGGGTTTATCAGAACGTCTTCTTTTCTCTTCCTCCGATCCAGCGCGATGCGCCTGCGGTTCTTGCCGTACAGAAGGCTGCCCACTGGCAGACTGTTCCATTTTTTTATATGCGATATATTCAGAACAGCTTCCGACAAAACCGGCAATACCGCCGTTTTCAAGTACCAGCAGCATATCAACCGTTTTATCCATAAAACAGCGATCGTGAGAAACTACTATCAGACAGCCGGAATATTGCTCCAAAAAGGATTCTAAAACCGACATTGTATATATATCAAAATCATTTGTCGGTTCATCAAGCACCAGAAAATTAGGATTGGAAATAAGCAGCCGAACAAGATACAAACGCTTTCGTTCTCCGCCAGACAACGCTGTTACCGGAGAATATTGAATTTTTCCTTCAAAACCAAATTGTTCAAGGAATCGTTCCGCAGAAACAGTAGTACCATTCTTCAAAGTGATATTCTCTGCCGCTTCATGAATATACTCAAGCACAGTCTGCCCTTTTTCTTCTTCAGCTGCTCCCTGAATAAATGGATTTTGCCTGTAATACCCTATATGTGTATTTTCCCCAATGCGGACAGTACCGTTGTCAGGCGCCAGAGTACCAGTAATAAGATTAAGCAGCGTTGTTTTGCCAGCTCCGTTGCCGCCATATATGCCGAGTTTTTCACCTTTTCGGAATATATACGAAAAATCAGAAACAACCGGCAAAACAGTTCCGTCAGAAAGGCAAAAAGATTTTGAGACATGGTCTAATTCAAGAATAACACCGCCAAGCCGCCTGTCTTGAATCTCAAAAGCAAATCCTTTATCTTTGGTGATTTTTTCACGGTGTATCATGCGGTTCACTGCGTCAACACGGGCCCTGGCTTTTGTACCGCGGGCTTTTGGTCCGCGCAGCAGCCATTCCCGTTCTTTTCGTAAAACAGATTCTATACGCCGTTCTGTATTTTCCTCTATAGCACTTTCAATTTCCTTCTTTTCAAGATATTGAGAAAAATTACCAGTGTACAGCTTCACTTTTCCGCGAGCCAGTTCATAAATCGATGAGCAGACATTATCCAGAAAGTATCGGTCATGAGTCACCATTAGCACCGCGCGCTCTGTGGAACACAGATACTCCTCAAGCCAGGCAATAACTTCAATATCAAGATGGTTAGTCGGTTCATCAAGCAGCAAAAGCCGAGTGTCATCAATTAAAACCTGCGCGAGAGCTACTTTCTTAATCATACCGCCGGAGAGCGTCCCCATTTTTCTATTCATATCAGTAAGCCCAAGCATTGACAGAATAGACTGAATTTGAGACTCAAAAGTCCAGAGATTTTTTTCCTCCATAATAGACAGCAGCCGTTCGTACTCCTGCTGCATGGGTGCGGACGGATTTGTACACGTTGAAAGAAGCGAACAGATATGCTCATACTCCCGTATGATTGACAGCTTGCTTCCCTCGCCCCGGAAAATATGATCACGAATTGTATCCTCTGCATCGTATACAGGTGTCTGAGGTAAAAAAGAAATACCACAATCTTTGGCCGTCACCACAGTCCCCTCATCTGACTGTATCTTTCCGGCAATACATGCAAGCAGCGTACTTTTGCCGCTGCCGTTGCGGCCAATGAGCGCCGCTTTTTCACCATCGTTCAGACCAAATGTTACATCGGAAAAAAGAGGGGCCTCTCTTCCGATTTTTGACAGACTGTTTACAGAAAGTACATTCATACAGCTACTATACTAAAAAAAGCGGACATATAAAACAGCAGTTCATTCTGTTATTCTGAGGGAATAACAGAATGACGTCCTTTGCGGTATTCATTCGGTGTACAATGAAAAGATGCCCGAAACATTTTAGAAAAATATGCGGGAGAATTAAAACCACACATATACCCAATCTCACTTATCGAATCTGAACACGACGCGAGCATAAAAGCGGCCTGACGCAGACGGTAATCGATCAGATATTCAGAAGGGGCAATATGCAGTGTTCGTTTAAAACAGCGGAAGCACTCACTTTCGCTGATATTCGCAGCGGCCGCAATCTCAGCCGCAGTAATACGGCTGCCGTAATTTTCCTGAATAAACTCAAGCATTTTTTTTATGCGTTCCTCATCATACTGCTTATCAAGAACTGTTTCAGGATTAAAAATACGCGCTGTCAAAATCACCTTCTGCCATAACTCCGCAGTACGGGAAAGCACCAGCAGTTCATATCCTGTCTCCTGCTGTTCAAACAGGTTTTCTATTTCTTTCATCAGTTCATATACACGGTTTCCCGGCTGCATAACAGGCGTAAACACAAGATACGGCGCGCTTTGCAGCGAATTATAGGGGCGCACATATTTTAAATCAAATACACTGCCCGGAAAGCCGGCTATAAATTCCGGATAAAACAACAGGCTCACACTTGAGCATTCACCGGCAGGAGATGCCGCAAAAGAATGAATACTCCCCGCATTGATAAACATACTCATTCCTTCATGCATTTCATACTCCAGTCCGGAACAATTGATAAACATTGTACCGCTGGTAATAAGCAGCAGCTCCATTTCACGGTGCCAGTGCCATGGCACAAAAGGCTGAACATATACAGAAATTACGCGTTTGTAAATACGGCAGGCAAACATCGGGAGTTTTGTATTCTCACCAGATGATATCTCTTCCTGTCCATTTTTTTCAGTATCAGTAAACATACCTGTTCATATCCTTTGGCGCAGCACAGCCTCTTTCTAATTAAAGTATACCGATAGAGGAAAAAAAAGGAAACAGTTTATCTATCCAGTATCTTTAAAACTATCTCAGAATTTCTACTGCATACCGCACGATAATGTATAAACAAAAAATATATACGTTATCTTTAATCCGTTTTTAGTTTATTTTTAAATTAAAGATACACTTATTTTGATCCATTTTTAGTCTATTTTTAAATCAAAGATACACTTATTTTGATTTGTTTTTAAACTTTTTTTGAATGAAAAATACACTTATTTTGGTTTGTTTTTAAATTGTTTTTGATTTGTTTTTCAATTAGTAATAAATCAAATGATGGGAATGATATGGCTGAAAAAATCCGCAAAGAGAATGCAAAACAGTATATACCCACTATCTTAAAAACAGCGCTTTGCATAAAAAAAATTTCTAGATTGATTGAGTCTCTGATACAGTTTATGTTACAATATAAATACAGTATATATAGTAAATATTAAGTTTTAAGGGGTATATAATATGACCAACACCTATGTTAAACGTGTATGGGAACAGGTTCAGGCAAAAAACGCACATGAGCCCGAATTTCTTCAGGCTGTTCAGGAAGTCCTTGAAAGTCTTGAACCGGTAATTGAAAAAATGCCGGAACTTGAAAAAAACGCAATTCTTGAACGCATTGTAGAACCGGAACGTGTTATTATGTTCCGTGTTCCATGGGTAGATGATTCAGGAAAAGTACAGGTTAACCGCGGGTTCCGTGTGCAATTTAACAGCGCTATTGGTCCTTATAAAGGGGGGCTGCGTTTTCATCCATCAGTAAACCTGGGAATTCTTAAATTCCTTGGATTTGAACAGGTATTTAAGAACAGTCTGACAACACTGCCTATGGGAGGCGGCAAAGGCGGTTCAGATTTTGACCCGCATGGCAAATCCGACGCAGAAGTGATGCGTTTCTGCCAGTCTTTTATGAGCGAACTGTATCGTCATATCGGTGCGGATACCGATGTTCCCGCAGGTGATATTGGAGTCGGCGGACGTGAAGTTGGTTATCTGTTTGGTCAATACAAACGGCTGCGCAATGAATTTACCGGTATTCTGACCGGCAAAGGTTTGCAGTTTGGCGGGTCTCTCATCCGCCCTGAAGCAACAGGTTACGGCTGTGTATATTTTGCCGAAAACATGCTTGCCGTTAAAGGTGACAATCTGAAAGGTAAAGTCTGCGCGATTTCCGGTTCTGGCAATGTCGCCCAATTCTGCGCAGAAAAGCTGATTCAGCTTGGCGCTAAACCTGTTACTCTTTCAGACTCATCAGGATTTATTTATGACCCTGACGGAATTACACAGGAAAAACTGGAATTTGTGAAAGAGCTGAAAAACGTAAAACGGGGACGTATTAAGGAATACGCAGATAAATATCCGTCAGCTACATATACAGCAGGCGCGCGCCCATGGTCTGTGAAAGTTGATTGCGCATTCCCCTGCGCGACACAGAATGAACTGAATGGAGAAGAAGCAAAAGCACTTATTGCAAACGGCGTAAAACTTGTTGCAGAAGGCGCAAATATGCCGTCTACACCTGATGCAGTTGCCGCATTCCAGAACGCGGGTGTCATGTTCGCTCCCGGAAAAGCTTCAAATGCGGGAGGAGTTGCAACTTCCGGTCTCGAAATGAGCCAGAACTCAATGCGCTTGTCTTGGACCCGTGAAGAAGTTGACGAAAAGCTCAAGGGTATTATGAAAAACATTCATGATAACGCGTACGCGGCTGCAAAACAGTTCGGAATGGAAGGAAACTATGTTGCCGGTGCAAATATCGCAGGTTTCCTGAAAGTGGCACAGGCAATGATTGCCCAGGGAATCGTTTAAAACAGATCGTTTCATAATAAAAACGGGCGCTTACAAGCTGCCCGTTTTTTTATTCTGGTATAAGTTCTGTTGATGAGGTATTATCAGCCTTGTAAAAATATTTTGCGCGGAATTCATGAGGGCTACAATGATTAAGCGAACGAAAACTTCTATTAAAATTACTCAAATTATTAAATCCCGCTTGCATTGCAATTTCGAGAATTGAATGAGAAGGTTCACTTAATAACATTTTTGCATGCTGAATACGAATACTAGTTAAATATTCTATAAAAGTACAGCCGGAGAAATTCTTAAATAACCTTGAAAAATGAAATTTACTGATTCCACAGATGTGTGCTATTTGCTCAAGAGTAAGATGCTGCATATAATTCTCATTAATATAATTGCATGCAGCTATCATTTTTTCACAGTATGCCTTTCTTCTATCAGCAGATGAAACAGATTGCAAGGCGTGTGTATGCCAATTTCTGCCCAGACAAACAAAAAACTGTATTAAATATGAGTTGATGGCAGCCGAAAAATAAGGTTCACTATTATCATATTCTGCTACAACCCTCAATAATAGCTGAGAAAGCTCTCCGTGATAAACACTCTCATTTGTAATCAATATCGAATCGGAAAATTCAGAAAGAATACTTTCAAGACTCTTTTGATAATAAAGAACAGATGGTGAAACTCCAATTATAATACGCTCTCCATGCGGAGGTGCAATAATTGAGTGCAACTCACATGTATTAATAACAAGTATTTCTAAGGGGTCTATATGATAATGGTGATAATTAACAGTCACACCGTAAGAATTATTAAGCGGCATAATAATTTCAATCGCCACATGCCAATGCGCAGGATAATTTTCATACTGCGTATTATGATGCAGAATAATATCTGTATTTTCGCGATACTGAACATTTTCTTTTAGTCCATGTAATACCATCTGCATAAGTCATTCCTATTAAACTTATAACATATTTTTTGCTCATATTTCCAGTCAATTTTCATCAAAATATATTTTTAATCAATACATATCGCTTAACAGAATAAAAATTGTATTTATTTTTATCTAAAAGTTCTAATAAAGTATTGTTTTTTAATACTTTTTGAAAAAAATTGTCTTTTATAAAAGCAATATTTCATCATCATTGAGCAATATATTTGGAGATAAATCGAGAAGAAATAGATATAACAACTTTTAGAAACAAATGTATGGAGTCATTTCTCATGAGTACAGAATTTGAAAAAAAGGCGAAAGAAATTGTTTCGCAAATGACTTTGGAAGAAAAGGTATATCAAACAATCCATAATTCACCAGCAATACCCAGGTTATCAATCCCCCAATACAACTGGTGGAATGAAGCTTTACATGGTATTGCCCGAGCCGGTGTCGCCACAGTTTTTCCCCAAGCAATTGGCCTGGCAGCCACCTTTGATACAGATTTACTCGCCAGAATCGCAGACGCTATATCTACAGAAGGCCGCGCCAAATTTAATATGCAGCAGCAATTCGGAGATTGTGATATTTATAAAGGGCTCACCTTTTGGGCTCCCAATGTGAATATTTTCAGAGACCCCCGTTGGGGCCGCGGGCACGAAACGTATGGTGAAGATCCATATCTAACAAGTAGACTCGCAGTAAGTTTTATCAAAGGTATTCAGGGTAATGATCCTAAATATCTAAAAGCCGCAGCTTGTGCAAAACATTTTGCAGTACACTCAGGACCAGAGAGTTTACGCCACTCATTTAATGCAATCGTAACAAAGAAAGATATGTATGAAACATATCTGCCAGCATTCAAAGCATGTGTTCAAGAAGCAGGTGTTGAGGCAATAATGGGGGCTTATAATCGCGTAAATGGAGAACCATGTTGTGGTAGTAAAATATTACTTCAAGACATCCTACGACAAGAATGGGGATTTAAGGGACATATAGTCAGTGACTGTTGGGCAATACGGGATTTCAATGAAAATCACCATGTTACCTCAACACCTGTTGAATCAGCTGCTCTTGCAATGAACAACGGCTGTGATCTTAATTGCGGAAGTATTTTTCTTAATTTAATTGATGCTGTTAAACAAGGTTTAGTAACTGAAGAACGACTTAATGAAGCAGTAACACATTTGCTTGTTACACGAATGAAATTAGGAATGCTTGCAGAAAATACTTGCACTCCATTTGATCAAATCAATTATACCGAATGCGATACGAAAAAACACTCACTGTTAAACCTGGAAGCTGCTGGAAAAACCCTTGTTCTACTTAAAAATAGTAATAATATACTCCCCCTTGATGCACAAAAGATTAAAACAATAGGCATCATTGGTCCTAATGCTAATAGCCGCCGCGCTCTTGTTGGTAATTACGAAGGAACAGCATCACGATATTTTACTGTATCAGAGGGCATACAGGAGTACCTCTCAGGCAGTGAGATACGAATACTGTTCTCTGAAGGATGTCATTTATATAAAGATAAAGTATCCGCTCTCAGCCAAACAAATGATCGGTTGTCAGAAATTCGCGGAGTCTGTGCTGCAAGCGATGTTGTTATAGTATGTCTTGGTTTGGATGCTGGCTTAGAAGGAGAGGAAGGCGATACAGGTAATGAATTCGCCAGCGGAGACAAACCAGATCTGAAATTTCCCGGCCTTCAAAATGAGGTTTTAAAAACTGCCTGCGAAAGTGGTAAACCGGTTATTCTTGTTGTACTCGCAGGTAGTGCAATGGACTTAACTTACGCAGATCAGCACGCAGCAGCCATTATTCAGGGATGGTATCCAGGGGCAATGGGTGGACTTGCAATAGCCCAATTATTATTTGGAGATATCAACCCTGAAGGTAAATTACCAATTACGTTTTACCGGACGACAGAAGAACTTCCAGACTTTACAGATTATGCCATGGCTGGCCGCACATACCGCTACATGACAAATAAAGCATTATACCCTTTTGGTTTTGGTCTTTCATACACTGATTTTGAATTATCGAATGTACAAACATCACTTCCCCTTGTTGTGCAGAATGGTACGGTTAATCTTGATATGGAAGTACAAAATACAGGATCTATGGCTGGAGCCCAAACAATACAAGTTTATATAAAGTGTTTGCAGCCTGATACACCTAATCCACAGTTAAAAGCTTTTTCAAAGCTATTTTTAAAACCAGGAGAAACACAAAACATTCATATCGAATTATCAGATCAGGTTTTTGGACTCTTTGATGACGAGGCACGTCTAATGCTCTATCAAGGGAAATACTTTGTATATGTCGGATTCTGTCAGCCTGATGAACGCAGCATTGAGCTCACAGGCAAAAGACCGTTTTGCATTGAATTAACTTGTGAGAAAACCGCTGATATCAGCAGGTAATTTTATATAAACCAGAAATACTGGAATTAAGGAGGATATCATGAAAAAAATCCTATGTTTACTGGTCATTATTGGAAGTCTAGTCGGAGTAACAGGATGTTCCAAAGGAAACACAAGTTCAGAAGCAACGAACAAGTTAGTTGTTTGGTCATTTACTGATGAACTGGAAAAGATTATCAATAACTATTATAAACCGACTCATCCAGAAATGATCATTGAATATTCAATGACCCCTACAGATCAATTTCCTAATAAACTTGACCCCGTATTAGCTTCAGGCAGCGGCGCGCCGGATGTATTTGCACTCGAAGATGCATTCGTTCGCAAATATGTTGAATCTGGCCTACTGCTTGACCTTACCGACATATATGAACCAATAAAAAATGATATGATCGAGTATCCTGTCGAAGTAGGTTCGTATAATGGTAAGGTATACGCTTTATCCTGGCAAGCAACTCCAGGAGCAATGTTTTACAGAAGAAGTTTGGCAAAAAAATACTTAGGGACAGATGATCCTGCTGAAGTTCAAAAATATTTTTCAGATATTGATACGTTTATGGAAACAGCAGCTTTGCTAAAAGAAAAATCAAATGGGAATTGTGTTGTAATCAGTGCAATTCAAGATCTTCTCAAACCCTTTATTTCAAGCCGGAAATCTCCATGGGTAGTAGATGGCAAACTTGTTATTGATGATACCGCCATGGAATTTCTTGAAATTGCTAAAGTTCTGCATGATAAAGGATATGAAGGACGCGTACTGCAATGGTCAGAAGGATGGTTTTCCGGTATGCAAGGTACATTAAAAAATGAAAAAGGAAACACAGTAGAGGTATTTTCAACATTTTTGCCAACCTGGGGCCTTCATTATGTGCTAAAAACAAATGCACCAGACACAGCCGGTGATTGGGCAATGATTCCTGGCCCTCTTCCATACCGATGGGGTGGTTCATGGATTGGCGCATGGAAAAATACAAAAAATCCCGAGGCCGCAAAAGAACTAATCCGATATCTGACGACAGACGCCGAATATCTTGAACAATATGCAAAAGATTCGGGCGATTTTGTTAGTAATATGGCTGTTGTAAACAAAATTAAAAATGACTTTGCAGAACCATTTTTAAATGGTCAAAATCATTATGCAGAATTCGCAAAAATGGCACCACAGATTGACGGTTCTACAACACAAGGAACAGATCAGGCAATAGAAGCCTTATGGATGGACACGGTAATTGTTTATTCCAATGGCGAGAAAACAAAAGACGAGGCAATTAGGACATTTAGAGAACAAGTAACAGCTCAACTCGGCATCGAATAAATTACAGAGTGTCTTAAGACTATACACCAGTTCTTAAGACACTCCTATTTTTTATAAGGAGAATATTGATGAAACCAAAAATTGCCGGCAATGAACAAAGCCTTCAAAAATGGGGATATTTTTTTGTACTGCCATTTATACTTGTTTTTTGTATTTTTAACCTATATCCTATTATTTACACATTTACACTATCATTTTCAGATTTAAAAGGGCTCCGGGCAGATTTTTCTTTTGTTGGCTTAAAAAATTTTTTACGTTTAATACAGGACGCAAATTTCTGGGGAGCGGTAAAAAATACTTTTATCATATGGGGATTTAATTTTGTTCCACAATTAGGTATCGCACTTGTATTGGCGATTTGGTTTTCAGACAACCAACTTAATTTGAAATACCGCAATCAAGTACGGGCTATTATTTATCTTCCCAATCTTCTCACTGCTGCATCTGTCGCAATGTTATTCAGAAGTTTATTTTATTACCCTGTCGGACCTGTAAATCAGTTATTGCAGGCTTTGGGGATTTATGCAGAAACAGTAAAAGATGGAGTAATTGTAAAAGAGGGTTTTAATTTTTTCCGCAGCGTTCCATTTTCACGAGGATTAGTCTCCTTCATTCAATGGTGGATGTGGTATGGCCAAACTGTAATACTGTTAATGGCAGGAATCACCAGTATTCCTGAATCTCTAAAAGAAGCAGCTCTTGTTGACGGAGCGACAAATGGTCAAATTACCCGCCATATTATACTTCCTCTATTAAGACCTATCATGATTTACACTTTAATTACTTCTATGATTGGCGGAATGCAGATGTTGGATATTCCATTTCTTCTTACCGACATGAGAGGAGGACCTGACTATAGTATTAGAACAACAACTGTATATTTATATAACATTGCTTTCCAAGGTGTGAATGATTACTCTTATGGAGCTGCAATATCAGTAGGCGTTTTTCTTATCACAGTAATTCTATCTGTATTCATTTTCTTCTTTATGCGAGAACGTGATAACTCATCCAACAAGAGGTAAAAGATATGAAATCATATAAACTATCCCTTCAAATACGACGATTTTTCATATATATAATTATGATCATTATCACTTTATTAGCAATAGTTCCAATCTATACTATGCTAATAAATGCAACCCGTAGTACAGAGCAAATAAATAACGGTCTTTCACTCATACCAGGAACAAATCTTCTATATAATTGGAACGCACTTACAAGTCGGGGATTTCAGATATCGCAGGGATTTATTAACAGTGCAATAATTGCCCTTTCTTCAACTGTTTTATGTGTATATTTCTCTGCAATGACAGCCTATGGCGTACATGTTTACAAATTCAAGGGACGAAATTTATTATGGACAATAATTTTGTTGATAATGATGCTTCCAGCTTCATTATCATTTATCGGTTTCTATCAGTTCATGTCCAAACTACACTTACTTGACAATTATATTCCCCTAATCATACCAAGCATTGCTGCTGCAAGTACAGTTTTATTTCTCAGACAATATATGCAATCAATACTTCAAAAAGAACTTATTGACGCTGCACGCATAGATGGCGCAGGTGAATTTCGTATCTTTAATACCATTATTTTGCCAATATTAACCCCTGCAATGTCAGCACAAGCAATCTTTGCATTTGTTGCATCATGGAATAACTTTTTTACTCCATTTGTGCTAATTTCATCAACAAAGAAATACACGTTACCAATGTTAGTACAAATGCTTAGAGGTGATATTTATCGTACAGAATATGGAGGAATATATCTGGGTATTGCAGTCTCCATCATTCCAATTCTTATTTTTTATGCATTCATGTCTAAATATATCATTTCCGGTGTTGCCGCCGGTGGTGTAAAAGAATAAATAAACTAAATCAAGGATATATATATGCCGTTCAAAAAAGATTTTGTATGGGGAGCAGCAACAGCGTCATACCAAATTGAAGGAGCTGCTTTTGAAGATGGTAAAGGGTTGAATATCTGGGACGTATTCTGCATGGATCACGGAAAAGTTTTTAATGATCATAATGGAAACATTGCATGTGACCATTATCATCGATTTAAAGAAGATATATCAATTATGCATATGCTAGGTATCAAAGCATATCGCTTTTCGCTTTCTTGGGCACGTCTTATACCTGATGGTATTGGTGAAATAAATAAAGAAGGAATCCGTTTTTATAATGAATTAATAGATGCACTTCTTACCGCAGATATTGAACCATATATTACTTTATTCCATTGGGATTATCCATATGCATTATATAAAAAAGGCGCCTGGCTGAATGACGAAAGTTCTCAATGGTTTGGAAACTATGCTAAAATTGTAGCTGAAAATTTTTCAGACAGAGTTAAGAATTTTTTTACAATCAATGAACCTCAGTGCTTTATCGGATTAGGGTTTAATAAAGGCATACATGCACCTGGATTAAGAGTTCCGTATAAAGACCTTTTTGAAATGAGTCATAATACGCTAAAAGCACATGGGACAGCAGTACAAATGCTTCGGGAATATGCAAAACAAGATATTAGGATTGGTCTTGCCCCAACAGGGGCGATGGCATATCCAGATACAAACACACCAGAAGATATCGAAGCAGCACGCAGATACACATTCGATACAAATGTTCAAATTTCAGATCTCATGTGGAATATTGCTTGGTGGTGCGATCCTATTTTTAAAGGTATCTACCCAGAAGATGCTCTAAAAAAATTCTCAAAATATTTGCCCAAAATTACGCCTGCTGATATGAAACTGATTAGCGAACCACTCGATTTTTATGGGCAAAATATTTACAATGCATTACGTATCCGGAAAAACAAGAACAGCAACGAACCAGAAATTATATCACGATATGAAGGATTTCCTAAAACAGCACTTAATTGGCCAGTTACTCCAGAATGTTTGTATTGGGGGCCCAAATTTCTGTATGAAAGATATGGTAAACCTATTTTAATCACAGAAAATGGGCTCGCTTGTAATGATGTGCTTTCACTGGATGGGATAGTTCATGATCCAAATCGAATAGACTTTATGAAACGTTATCTTCAAAATTTGCAAAAAGCATCAGATGACGGAGTCGATGTAGAAGGGTATTTTCACTGGTCTCTTCTAGATAATTTTGAATGGCACAGCGGCTACGCAGAAAGATTCGGACTCGTTTATGTCGATTATCAGACACAACAACGTATCCCTAAAGAATCAGCACAATGGTATTCACAAATTATACACGACAATGGTGCTTCGCTGTCAAAATAGTAAATAATATATAATAAACGCATTCAGAAAGTAGTAGGTTAAAATTTAATTACTACTTTCTGAAGATAAAATAACATTTCTAACATTATATCTCTACAAGAAATATGTTTTTCTGCAGTATTGTTTCAATTACTTGACAGAGACGGATACAAGGTGTTACCGTACCATATGAAATTAGAAACACAATGCCTTCATGCAGGCTATACCCCCAAAAATGGCGAACCTCGCGTTATGCCGATTGTACAAAGTACAACATATTGTTTTGATTCAACCGAACATATTGCACAGTTGTTCGATATGCCGACAGAATATATGTATTCACGGTTTGCCAATCCAACATGTGATGCAGTAGAAAAGAAAATCGCCGTTCTTGAAGGCGGCGCAGGCGCGATGCTCACATCGAGCGGACAGGCCGCAACACTCTGTGCTGTTCTTAATTTATGTAAAGCGGGAGACAGTTTTATTGCTGCGACAACCATATACGGAGGTACTGTCAATCTTTTTGCCGTTACTCTGAAAAAACTCGGTATAGAATGTATCTGGGTTTCTCCTGACGCGGATGATGAAACTCTGCAAAAAGCGCTAAAACCAAATACCAAACTTGTTTTTGGAGAAACAATTGCAAATCCCGCACTTCGTGTATTTGATATTGAACGATTCGCCTCATTCGCGCACCGAAATGGTATACCGCTCATTGTAGATAATACATTTGCAACCCCTGTTCTTTGCCGTCCCATTGAATGGGGAGCAGATATTGTTATTCATTCTACCACTAAATATATGGATGGACACGCAGTTCAGGGCGGAGGAGTTATTGTAGACGGAGGAACATTTGACTGGACGCAGAATAATAAATTCCCTGAATTTACCGAGCCGGATGAAAGTTATCACGGTGTGATATACACAAAAGCATTTGGCAAACAGGCATACATCATCAAAGCACGAATGCAGCTTATGCGCGACTTTGGCTGTTATCCTGCAGCGCATTCAGCTTTTTTGCTTAATCTTGGTCTTGAAACACTCCCCGTCCGTATGAAGCAATATTGTGAAAACGCGCTCCGAGTTGCACATTTCCTTGAAACATCAGATAAAATCGCCAGTATAACATATCCGGGGCTTGAAACTTCTCAAGATAAAGAACTCGTTAGTAAATACCTGCCTGAAGGCTGCAGCGGTGTTATTTCTATTTCAATCAAAGGAGGCAGAGCTGCCGCAGTTCGCTTTATGGATTCACTGCAATTAGCCTCAAATGTAGTGCACGTTGCTGATATTCGCACCTGTGTGCTTCATCCGGCTTCTGCAACACACCGCCAACTAACAGATGAACAGCTGGCTGCTGCCGGTATAGATGCCGGAATGATACGGCTTTCTGTTGGACTTGAAAACAGTGATGATATTATTGCTGATTTAACGCAGGCGCTCGCATATGTCTGATATTCCGCTGCTTGCAAAAAAAGAAACAGTGCCATTACGTGCTCTGCTTGCGGAAACAGCTGCGGCTTTTTCTGTAACGCAACCGGGAGCTCAGTATTGCAGAAAAACTCAATCTGTAACTTTCTGTATCTGGGCGCCGACCGCATCAGCCGTTTCAGCAAATATATATAAAGACGAAAAACAGAGTACACCACAATGGGTTATACATCTTCTTTTGGATGACGTTACTGGATACTGGAGCGGTTCCTTTTGTGAGACAGATCCTGACGGTTTCTTTTATGATTACACAATCCAAAATGAGCTGGGAACAGTCACTGTTCTAGATCCCTATGCGCGCTCCATGGCTGTATTTACAAATGACGGTACCATAGGCCGCGGTGCAATTGTTGATATGAACGCGCCGCAGTCACTGCCCCCTTCTGGAATGAAGGGCAAGTTTTATCCATTGAAAAAACGGGAAGACGCTGTTATTTATGAAATGTCAGTCAGAGATTTTACTGCTGACCCATCTGCAAAAACGACAGCCTCCCACGGAACATTCTCTGCATTTATTGAAAAAATTCCCTACCTAAAAGAGCTGGGGATCACTCATGTACAGCTCATGCCGGTGCTGAAATTTTATTATACAGATGAAACAAATCAGCAATATGAAAACAGCGGAAAAGTACACGGAAATAATTATAACTGGGGATACGACCCTCATAATTATTTTACCCCGACAGGATGGTTTTCAATAAATCCCGCGGATCCCTATTGCAGAATCCGTGAATTACGAACTCTAATCAATGAATGTCATCGTGCAAATATCGGTGTTCTGCTTGACGTAGTATATAATCATATGGCAGATACACGTTTGTTAAATGATATTGTACCCGGATATTATTTTCGCATGAACGAATACGGCTTTACTTCCGATTCGGGATGCGGTAATGATACCGCATCAGAACGTCCAATGATGAAACGATTGATTGTTGATTCGGTTCGGTTCTGGGTACAGGAATACAAAGTAGACGGATTTCGTTTTGATTTGATGGGGCTGATAGACGCGGGCTGTATTGTCGCAGCTTACGATGCGGCCAGGCAAATAAATCCCTATACACTATTTATTGGTGAAGGATGGAAAATGTATTCCGGAAACAAAACAGTGTGTATGGATCAAAATTGTATGAACAGTACAAACACTGCGGGTGTTTTTAATGATGAACTTCGTGATCTGCTGCGAGCAGGGGGCTTTAATGAGCAGGCGAAGGGATTTATCACGGGAAATCCAACGGATAGTCATCAACTTTATAACAATTTATTAGGCATTCCATGCAAGCATTATACATCAGATGCACCTGGTGATAATGTTCAGTATATCACAGCACACGATGGATTAACCCTGCATGACACAATCGCCCTTAACTGCCAGCTTGATGATACGAAACCAGAACATCGTCAAGAAATCCAGAAACGTATGAAATTGGGACTGTTTGCAATCTTAACCAGTCAGGGAATCGCTTTTCTTCATGGAGGAGAAGAGCTGGCACGCACAAAACCAAATTTGCATAATGAACAAAATGATTGTATCGGTTCGTTTGTTCGAAACAGTTATCGCTCAGCAGATAATATAAACGCTATCCGGTGGGAACCATACGCAGAATATGCAAGTTTGAAAACTTACGCGGCAGGTCTCATTGCAATGCGAAAAAAATATGAAGTATTCCGTATCGGAAACCGTACTGCCATTGAACAAGCGGGACAACTGCTAAGCTGTACAACCGGCAGCATGCTCTGTATCGGGTATACACTCTGTTGGAATGAATATCGATGGTTTATTCTTATTAACGCCAATATAGAAGAAACAGAATTTCATACCGATTACGATCTGTCACAAGCAGAAATATTTGCGGATGCAGAAACAGCGGGAACACGAACTATAAAAAAGCCACAGGGTATTACTATCCCAAATACACAAACTGTCACTCTCGCACCGCTTACAGCGGCAGTATTGCGTATTAAAACAGATTAGTTCTCTTCTCTTGTGCAGAGAAAAATTCTGTGTTACTATATTGGTGATAATATTAAATTCAGCTTAAACTTGGAGGTTTCTATGGAAAATAGAGAAATATGTCACTGTAAAAAAGTAACATACCTTGATATTGAAAAAGTACTGCATGAAAGCAGCCATTTTAGTGAAGTGGAAAAAGCTTTCGATGAAGTACAAAAAGTGACACACTGTTCAACTGGATGCGGTGGTTGTCATGACGAAATCATGAGGACTATATCAGAAATTATGAGCGCATAAAACAAACAGCCCATGCGGAAATAAAACCGCAGGGCTGTTTATCTTTAGAGAGAGACGGGGGATTTATGTTAAACGATAGATTGCAACAGTATATGCCTGAATTGACCAAAAGACTATATACTCTGTATGGCGACAGATGGGATTTTTATCAGATATTACAAAAAATAGTCAGCATTATTACAAAAGCAGATACAGACCGCGATCAAAAATTAAAAGAAAGAGATGAAGCCGATTATACAGCAAAAACGTCCTGGTATCTTTCAGAAAAGAATACCGGAATCATGCTTTATACAGATTTATTTGCAGATAATTTTGAAGGGCTAAAAAAACGTATCTCATATCTTAAGAAACTGGGTATTACCTATGTACATATCATGCCGCCTTTTGCCAGCCCAGCGAAGGAAAATGATGGGGGATATGCCGTTTCCAGTTATCGCAAGACAGATAAAAAACTGGGATCAATACAAGAACTGAAAGAAGTTGCAGAGTTGTTTCATCAGAACAATATTCGTTTAGTTGTAGATTTTGTCTTCAATCATACAAGTGATGAACACGAGTGGGCAAAAAAAGCAAAAAAGGGAGACCCTTTCTATAAAGATTTCTATTTTATCTATCCTGATAAAGCAGAAGCAGACAGTTGGAATGCCACACTCCGTGAAATATTTCCAGAAGTCCGCCGCGGATCATTCACCTTTGTGAAAGAAGCAGGTGGGTGGGTCTGGACAACCTTTAACTCATTCCAGTGGGATCTTAATTATCATAATCCTGAAGTCTTTCTTGCCATGTGTCAGGAAATGCTTTTTCTTGCAAATATTGGCGCAGATGTTCTAAGACTTGACGCACTTGCCTTTGTATGGAAAGAAAAAGGCACCTGCTGTGAGAGTCTTGATAAAGCACATACTTTGATACAGGCGTTTCACTATGTCGCGGCAATTGCAGTACCTGCACTTTTATTCAAAAGCGAAGCAATTGTTCACCCGGATGAAGTAATACGTTACATCTCACCAGGGGAATGCGCACTTTCGTATAATCCGCTGCAAATGGCTCTGTTCTGGGAAGCATTGGCAACACGAAAAACAAGACTTCTGACAGAATCACTCACAAAACGATGGCACACTCCGGCAAATTGCGCATGGGTAAATTATCTGCGCTGTCATGATGATATTGGATGGACATTTTCTGATGAAGATGCTGCTTCTATTGGTATAAATGGATATACCCACCGACAATTTCTAAATAAATTTTATACAGGACAGTTTCCCGGCAGTTTTGCAAAAGGAGAACCTTTTCAATTAAATCCTGTAACAGGAGACTGCCGAGTATGTGGAACTCTTGCATCACTCGCCGGACTTGAGCAGGCATTTGACTTACTGAATTCGGAAGATCCACAGCAGCAAAGTTTTGGAAAATTATATGTTGATATGGCAGCAAGAAGAATCAGAATGCTGTACGGTGCAATGCTTGCATTACCGGGTATTCCATTGCTGTATGCTGGTGATGAGCATGCTGTTCTCAATGATTACAGCTATCAGAAAGATAAAAAGAAGCAAAATGATTCTCGCTGGGTACATCGCATAAAATATCAGAAAGAACTGCCAGAAAATGTTATCAATTTTTCCAATGCGGATATTTCTCTACCTGTTGCATTCAGTAAATCAGACGATGTACAGGAAATATTAACTAGAATATTATGGAGTCTTATTCATATACGGCAGGAAAATGAAGGATTTGCTGGTCAATATATAGAATTTCACGCAGTACAAAATGAACATGTATTTGCATTTAAAAGAAATGGTATTCAGATTATAGCAAATTTTTCTGAAACACCAACAGTATTTTATATCCCCTATGGAGAATCTCATTCCTATTATGATCTGCTTAGTGGTAATCGGTATACTGGTAATAAACAAGAATTAGAGCCATATGCGATTCGCTGGCTAAAAGAAGTCTAATAAAAACAACATAAAAAAAGGAGTGTTTATATAAACACTCCTTTTTTTATTATAAATTTTATCAAATGAATCAACAATCACTTCGCTTTCTTGAAACAAACAGTATTGATGCTGCAAACAGCAGCAATACATTAAGCATGCCAACAACAATAAATGATAAATCAATACCCAAACGTCCAATACATACAAGATTAAATTGAACACAAAGATACCGCAAAAATTCATCTGCCGTATACACAACAAACGTAAATAAAGGAAACGCAAACAAATAATACAATTTGAATACAGAGGTACCGCGCAGTTGATAATTCCAGGCAACAGAAGCCAGCAAAATAAATAATATTAAAATCTGTAACGGAGCAAATAACCGATTAATCAATATTGCAGAATAAATTTCAGAGGAATATCCAAACAATTCAGCTCGCGGGGCAAATGATATTAAATCACGAAGCTGCATCTTGGCAGCTCCCTGATATGCGCTTGCTGCCAGAATAAAATCATCATATTCAACTGGCATAACAATATAATTAGATACAGTATCATTGTCTCCAACACTGTAAACAGGAGAGGAAACTATTTCGCCAGTATCCCTCGATATGGCATCAAGCATCAAATATGGAACATTTTTTTCGTTGCCAGATAAACCCAGTTCCTTTATGTTTTCCGGTCGTATATTTGACAAGGGATATGCGAGCATTTTAGCATAGGGAACAGTAAAGGAATAATCTATTTTTCCCGTTGACAGGAAGCGCGTCACAGATAAATTTTGTAAATATTGAACAAGATTACCAGAATCCCTGATAGTTGACATACCATCTATATAAACCACATATTGACAGCCATCTGGCGAAGGAATTACAAAACAAATATTTTTTAAAGTCTCATACATACGTATATTCATAGTTTCATCTATGAAAAAATACTGACTGTCTGTATATTCTCGTGCAAGAGAAACAAAATACTGTACATCAGGATCGGAAGGCACCATTCGTTCAAGATTCGTCCAAATATAATAAGCTTCAAGATAATCACCATTCAACAAAGCTGTATACCCCTGCTGCTTTTCAAAGAATAACCTTTCAGCTTCTTTATTTTCAAATCTCTGCGGCTCAGCAAGATGATTCCATGCATCTGCGGCAAGATATTTTGCATCAGCTTCTGGTTGACTGCCAGGCTGCGCTATTCGTTCAGCACATACCGCAAAATAATGCGCATTAAGCCAATCTCCAACATCAGCAGCACGCTCAGCCTTTACCATAAGTTCAAATACATCAGCAGGATCAGAATAAGAAATTGGTTCCAAAATACCTGCCTGTGCTGGTTTATTCTCATCTTTCTGTGATCTTGGATTTGAAGCAAGAGCAAGCTCAACTTGAGATCTTAATAGCACAGCTTCAGAAGAGCCGGGATATAAACCTAAAGCCTGTTCTATATAGATCATCGCAAGCTCATAATTCCCTTTCTGCAAAGAACCTTCAGAAAGACGCACATATTCATGATAAAATTCGGATTTCTGCTCAGCAGCAGTTTGTTTTGAACGTAAAAACGGTGTTAATATCTCCTGCACACAAAACAAAACCAAGACAGACAACAGCCCTATAACAACAATTCTTCTGAATAAAGAAATAATTGCAGAAGAAAAGCGAACGAGCATTTTCGTTGATTTTTTGCCAAAAGCGACTGAACAGGCAACAAGGAATCCGGCTAATACAACACTGGGTAAAATCTCACAGGCAATTAAAATACCTCGAGTGAACAAATAGCCTGTCCGTAATCCTGGCAAAAGCAATATCTCAGGGGGATTCCAGAAAAAACCGGCTGCAATAGAACAAACAAACACAAAAAGTGTATGTATTACTATAGTAAAAACAACTTGAATCATTTCGATACTCCGTCATATGACGCTGTCGGCTCAGAATGCACAAATGATGAAATAACACCACACAACACAAACAGCATACATAAACAAACATTTATCAAAACACGGACAAGAGGGGTTGCAGACAACAACAAATTCTCAAAAAAAGCAAAATTCCGAACGACGACAAGAGAAGAAGGTGATATCAGCATAACATTAACAAAACAAACAAGCCCGCCCCCCAACGTAATGAATACGATAGAAAGTAACGGCCACCTAGATATTCCACCTAAGCAGGGAAGAGCGAGAAACGCAAGAAAAAGCGATGCGAAAATAAACCATTCAGTCCAACCATTTGATTGCGCTATACATAAAGCTCGATATAATTCGGCGGTAATATTTTGCATTTCACTCAAAAGCCCAGGCTGCTGTATAAACTGTTGTATCAAAATATCTGCATAAGGAAACGGTTTACCAGATACAGCCTGAACAGCATCAAGGGGAATAATAGCTTTCTGTCCAGTCTCAATGAGAGTCGGCTGGATAATTATTCCATCACCACGTCCATCAGCAGAAATATGACTATAATAAACAATACTATCATCTATTTCACGAAGGTATCCCTCAGAAACATTCGAACCAGCCTGCGGAAGAAGCACATTGTATTTGACACTCGATACAGAAATCATAGTGGCTAAAGGCAACAATACCAACCATGATACAACCGAACATACAATATATGCTGCAATACGGGGTCCTGTAAATTTTTTACGAAGACAATAAAATGACAATAATATAGGAGCAATAAAAACAACAACCGGTAACGACATGCATATTCCCCGCCAAACAACAACTGCTGATAAAGCAGGGAGCGATTTACCGATGATAAAAACAAAGCTATCTGTCTGAACAGATAAAATTCCAGTCCCAATCAGACAGCCCAAAAAACATATCACAATAAATATAAGACATACCGTAAAAAACTGTTTCATCATTTTCAACATAACATGAAGTACGGACAAAAATAATCAAGAACGCATTATAAACACATCACTGCGCATAAATACGTTTTCCACAATTAATCCACCATTTATTTACTGCTCTCTCACAGCCAATAAACAATGCAACTATAGTATCGGGAAAGAACAATAAAAAATCAAGTAAAATAACTAGTTTTAATACAAAGAAATACTGTTTATCAGAATTTTCTTTTCCATTATTTATCCACAACGCCCCCAATCCAGAGACATTATTATACACATTTATGCACTGTTTTCCACAAAATATACACAAGCAAAGAGACCGCTGAATTCAGCGGTCTCTTTGCTTGTGTATTATCATCCTAAAACTATCTGCCCCTGTTCATCTATCGCCAGAATTGATTTGCATTCAGAACAACGGAACCGTCCCGATTTGCTTGCTTTCAGCCGCTTTGTACAAACAGGACATGAAAAAATTTTAGGAAATACAGACTCTGCGGCAGATGATTCCTGTTTATAATAATCTATAGCTTCTTCCAAAGAATCTCTGATGTTGAAAAATTGAGCAAAACCAAGTAACTGGAACACTTCATATACCTTGGGCTGAATCTCCAATAACACAACATCTCCACCTTTAGGTTTAACCATTTTCAAGAATGCTGTAAAAGAACCAATACCTGTTGATGAAACATAATTTAATGCAGCGCAATTAAAAATCAATTTTATAAAACCAGCATCTACGGCTTTTGCCATCTTTTTCTGAAAGAAAGTAGAATTATATGTGTCAATATAACCATTCAAATAAATTACCAAACATGATGGCACATCATCAATTTTTTCCAGAGAAATTTTAAGACTGTCGTCCATGTCATCATCAAATCCAGGTATTATACTATCATTTTTCGTCATACAATGTCCTTTTCCCATCCCATAAGCATATAAAAATCAATTCGTTATATATAAATATACTATATTATTATAACACAGAAAAAAAGAAAGACCAGTTTTTTCTTACACCTGTCTTAGATTTTTTGAAAAAGCAGGGTCCCAGCCGCCATCTACAGTAAGAAGCACTCCGTTCATCTCGCTGTGAGACAGCAGAAAGAGTGCTGCATCTGCAATACAATCAGGAGAAATAAGTTCCTTGAGAGGCATTTTTTCACGGAGACTGGCTTTGAGAGTTTCCGACAAATATTCTGTATCAACAAAACCGGGAAGTACAGCATTGCAGGTTATCCCATACTCAGCATATTCAGACGCAACTGATTTTACAAGACTACATAATGCGGTTTTTGCTCCTGCATAAGCCGCATTCGTAATAAAACCATTAATAGAAGAAGTTCTCGTCCCGCCAAAAACCAATATTCTTCCCCATTTTTTCTTCATCATCTCAGGAAGAACCGAACTTATCATTATACCAGGCATTGTATAATTAAACTGAACGACACGATTCCAGTCAGCAACAGACATTTCACAGAGCGGTTTCTGTAAAAATGGTCCAAAACAGATACATAAAATATCTGCCCGTTGTATCTCTGCAGAAACACGCTCAGAAAACGGAGACAGAGTTTCAGAAAACTCTTCCGTAAAACCTGTACAGGGGACAAGAGATGCCGTTTCTTGTATCAATCGATCAAATCCAGAATGCCAGTGCCTGCCATGAATACCAATTGATACACCTGCTTCCGCAAGTTTTTTTACAACATGAGCACCAATACCACCCGAGCCGCCCAAAATAACAGCATATCGGCCTGAAAGAGTATCCATGATACAATTCTAGCATAAAATCTTAAAAAAAAGTATAGTAGAATAATGAATCCAGAACATATACATATAATTCTCTGTCGGCCGGAAGAAAGTAGAAATATAGGTTCTGTCTGCAGGGCCATGGCAAATGCAGATCTAAAAATACTGAAAGTGATAGGCCGGAAACAAGATTATAATGAAGAGCAGATACGCATATTATCAATCCATGCATATGATATCTGGGAAAACGCACAGTTCTATTCATCGATTACAGAAGCAGGAAGAGATTGTACCTGTATCGCCGGCACAACACGACGTCCGGGGAAAAAAAGAAAAGATACTCTCATCCTCCCTGAAGAACTTGCACAACGGACTAATACTCTCGGTGACGGGAAACTCGCAATAGTATTTGGTAATGAACGTACAGGTTTGACTGACCAAGAACTGGAAGAATGTAATATCGGAGTAACTATTCCTGCGAGCGAACAATTTGGCTCTCTAAACCTGTCTCATGCGGTCCAAATCATTACCTATACATTGTTTCGACATACTAATACCAGATCACCAGGATATATCCCCATAACTCGCGATAGGTTGGAAACTACAATCAATATTATAGGTTCCAGTTTACAAAAAATAGGCTTTTTCAGTATTACAGGCAGACCAGAAATGGAACGTTTTTGGAAAGATATTCTTTCTCGTACCGCATTATCAGAAGGAGAAGCTCAATATATTGAAAAAATATTTACCAAAGCCGCAGGATTAGCTGGCAGGAACAAAAAAACTTAAAAAGCAAAAACATCTGATATTTCATCGCCTTCAGACAATCTGACCGCACGCCGAATTCTGTTTTTCAGTTCTCTAACATTTCCAGGCCATTCATAACTATACAATTTATTCAGAGCATGCATAGATAAATGTTTTCCACTACCCAAAAGGAAATCATCAATAAGCTGAGGAATTTCTTCCAGACGTTCCCGCAGCGGAGGAATTGTTACCGTAAACGCCTGAATACGGTAATATAAATCTTCCCGGAATAGTTTTTTACTAATTTTATCCTCAAGATCCGCATTTGTAGCAAACAATAATCTCGCATGATTTCTGCACGGTTTTGAACTTCCAACTCGGTAATAAATTCCTTCATCAATTACAGTAAGTAACGAAAGCTGCAACTCAAGAGAAATATCTCCTATTTCATCAAGAAACAAAGTACCTTCCCCAGCCTGTTCAAAGAATCCTTTTCTCATCACAGCACCCGTATATGCACCTGCTGTACAGCCAAATAACTCGGTTCCAATAATTGACGGAGACAGAGATGTTATATTAACTCCTATGAATGCCTTATCAGCACGCTTCGAAAAACTATGAAGCGTACGTGCTATAAAAGACTTACCTGTACCGGTTTCACCCCGGAGTAATACAGCATCATCGGCTTCTGCGTATTTTTTCAATAGGGATACATACTGCGTTCCCGGCGTGATCGCCCCTACATACATTTTAGAGGTTGTGATGCGGTCCCATACCGACACAACAGTAGGAATCAGATTCTCAACACTATCAGGCAGTACAAGATAAGCAGCAAATCCCTCCGCAGCTATTAAACCTGCCACACTAACAGAATACGACTGAGATAATACAATAACATGCGCAGGATTAAACGAAGCCTTTCGACAGACAGAAATGCTATTATGAAACACTAGTTGCTGAGCATCAATGAGTACCACCCCTGTATCAAACAATAGCTGCTGCTGTTCATAATCCGCAAGTGTCGCACAAAAAATCAGATGTACAACAGAAGAACAACTATTTCGACACCAATTTATTATCTTCTCCTGCTCTGAAATAACAATCACAACCGGATAACCAGATAAAGAAGCGTGATTACTCATTTGACTTCTGTTTTCTTATCTCAGAACGTTCCCGTAGTAATATACACCAGTAGAATAAATAGGAAAAAAAACGAAATATTTTTAGCGGATTATGAAATAACTCATCATAAAGTTCTCCGCCTCTATCAAACGAGGCTTTTGAGATGTGTTTCTTTTTTTTAGCAAAAATAGACACTGCATCTTTATAATACAAAAAAAGCCCCGAACGAAATTTTTCTCGACGAACAGAAAACCAACAATCTCTACCAATAACACCGTCACTTAATAAGACTAGAGCGGGAGAAGACTTATATATAGCAGAAACGATATCCTGTTCCATGCGTTTATGATAGTGTCCAATATATCTCCCAACAATCTGTAAACCGGGATAGGTAATATGTACATTCCGCTCTGCACGCAAGATTGTCTTCTTAGTACCACCTAGCAAATATAATGATTTACCGTATTTTTCAAGAATAGTCAGTATTGAAATAACCGTATCAAACGGCTCATAGCGATATGGTTTTGTATAGCCTAAAAAAGAAGCGCCTTTTAAAATACTTTTAGATACAGGAATTATCAAATCTGCATTTTTAACACAATTTGCATATTCACTTTTTTTACGCGCCTTCAGAAGTCCCCAAATAGAAAGAAATATAATCTGCTTAGGACCATCTTTGCTGAGCAATTCTACCAAAGCAGATTCCAATCCATCAGGAGGTAAAATATCAATAGGAACCCCGGCAACTTCTATTCGCTCAAGAGCCATTTTTCTTTCTCCATAATTATAGACTGAACAGCCGCGATGCCATATAAAGCAGCCGTTTCAACACGAAGGATATTTGTTTTCAAATGAACAGATACAAATCCATGTTCTTGTAACATACTCTGTTCCTCAGCAGAAATACCACCTTCACATCCTACAGCAACAGCAACTACAGAAGGCAAACAAGCGAGACAGGCGTGAAGAGAATTTTCCCCTGCTTCCTGTTCCGAAAGAAAAACAGCACATTTCCGCTCATCTTTTTCCTGCTCCCACAATGCAATAGCATCTCTTAGAAATAACGGTTTCTGAACTGCCGTCGGCACAGAGGAACCACTTTGCTGCCGAGCCTCTTTTATAATTTTCTCCCAGCGGACAAATCTGTTACCAGCATCTGTACACTTCAGCTGTGAATATTTTCCAATAACAGGAACAATAGAAACAACTCCTGCTTCGGTAGCCTGGCGAATAATAAAATCCATCTTCTGCGGTTTGGGTAGAAACTGAAACAGCCAATACCGCACAGGTAATTTCTGTATCAGTCTTGCCTGGATTCCTGTTTCAGCAACAGAATCAGTCTGCATGTCAGATGTTGTTAAAACAATGCGTCTTGCCCCGTTATCTATTTCACTTACAGTCATGCAGCACAGTTGTCCATCGGGAAGACGTACAGAAATCACATCAGAGACTGCAAGCCGCAGAACACGGCATAAGTATTTATAATCCCTGCTGTCGGACAAAACAATTCTGCCAGAATTATCTAGTCCGACAGGAGCCAAAAACTGCCTCATTACGGTACAGGTACAGTAGTTGGCGATTCGGTTGCGGACTGTGCAATCACTTCTTGCTTAGCTGCTTCATTCTGCAGCTCTTTCAGCGTTTTCGCGTTTTTCACTAGCGCGGCAAAATCAGAAGTTTTTAGAATATCGAGCGCCGCACACAACTGAATATCAAAATCAAGATCGTACAAACTGGCAGGCTTTTTACGCTCTGTTTCAAGCCGTATCAGTCTGCGCAAAGTACGTAGATCAAGAGCATATTCTTTTCCAAGAGTTTCCGCATACGAAGCAATATCGTCCTCCGTCATGTTAGGATGCTCTTCTATATATGATGCGATAGTCTTATTTTCAAGGAGCGCGACATAAGCGGCCTCCTGTTCTTCAGAAAAATCAGGAAACAGTATTTCTTTATCTGGAGGAATACCGATTTTATCTATATTTACATCAGACGGTGTATAATAACGGGCGATAGTTAGTTTAATACCATCCTGATTCGGCAGCGGAATTGGCTGCTGTACAGAACCCTTTCCAAATGTCCGTTCTCCAACAAGATATGCTTTATGATGATCTTTTAACGCTCCAGCAAGTATTTCAGATGCGCTCGCAGAGCCTTTATTGATAAGAACCACAATTGGGAGACCTTCCGGCACCGTAGTACTTTTCGGAGATGCCGTATATACAGAATTCTCATACGTCAAACGGCTCTTTGTTGAAACGATAGTACCTGAGCTGATAAATTTATCAGCAACATCAGCGACACTCGCAATAAGTCCGCCGGGATTATTGCGCAGGTCAATTATCAGATTCTTATACCCCGCTGCTGCAAAGGAATCAAGTGCCTCCTGAACACGCGACGCAGTCTGAGGCGTAAATTCTATGATACGCAGGTAACCGGTTGTATCAATCATCCCATATTTAACAGTTGGAACTTCAATAATAGCCCGTGTCAAAGTTACAGAAAATTCCATTGTTTTACCACGGCGGATTGTAAGATCTACAGATGTCCCTTCTTTGCCGCGCAGCATGGTAAGAACATCATCCATTGATATTTCCGCCGTATTCTGACCATCTATAGCGATGATTAAATCACCAGATTCAATACCGGCTTTAAAACCTGGCCCATCTTCAATAGGAGAAGCCACAAGCACATACGCCGGTTCATCAGCAGTCGATTCAAAAGCTTTGGTGATAGTAAGTCCAACGCCGCCAAAACTGCCAGAAGTCGTCTCTGACAAATCACGCATCATACTGGTATCAAGATAAGTTGTGTAGGGATCTCCAAACGCATTCATCAGACCGGTCATCGCACCTTTGTACAGTTCCGCAGGGTCGGTTTCATCAACATAATTCCGCTGAGCAAATTCAAAAACACTGCCAAGCAGTTGTATATACTGACGCATCAGAGCATCACGCTCAGCATCAGAAGTTGTATCCGCCGGAGTCTTGGCGAAAGTTTCAGGTGTCAGTAATATAAAGAAAGAAAGGCATAAAGAAAGAAGTGCTGCACCAAAAGAAATGTGTCCAGCTGAATTTAAAAGTTTTTTCATTCCTCTATTGTATGATACCACCCTAATTTGTCAAGAAGGCGCAACATATTTTACTCAAGGCTGATTTTCAAAGTGTTTGATTTTTTAATGCAGTTTTAATGCAGAAAATCCTATTTTACAACATACTATTTATATGGAAAGAATTTTAGCCGCAGAAGATGATCCAAGTCTGGTTAGATTACTGGAAATTGAACTATCACATGCAGGATATGAAATCAAGACAGTAACTGATGGTATGACCGCGCTTCACTTAGCGATCTCAGAACATTGGGATCTTATTCTGCTTGATATTATGCTTCCGCAGCTTACAGGGATTCAGGTACTGAAAGAATTAAGACAAACACTGCAAACGCCAATCATTCTGCTTACCGCAAAAAATACCGAACAGGATATTATAGAAGGTCTTGAGGCAGGAGCAGATGATTACCTGACAAAACCATTCAGTATGGGAGAACTGCTTGCAAGAATCAAAACGTCTCTGCGCCGGGGAACACTGCATAAACACTTACAGGAACTCTCATACAAAGATACTCTGACAGGGCTTTTAAATAGAAGAGGTTTTTCAGAAGAAGCAGCACTGCTTCTGAAGGGAAACAACCAGACGCACTGTCGCGTTGCGATTATGATGATTGATGTGGATAATTTTAAGAATTACAATGATACATACGGGCATCCGGCAGGGGATTCCGTTTTGCAGAATGTCGCGGCACAACTTTCCGCTGCTGTTTCAGGTAAAAAAGCACTGCTGTGCCGTTTCGGCGGAGAAGAATTTATTGTACTGTTGCCAGACTGCACGCTGCAAGACGCAGAACAAATCGCGCAAACACTGCGCGCAGCCGTTGAAGCACTTCATATTCCTTCCGGTACAGGGGCTCAGCTGCCATCTGTAACAGTCAGTATCGGGCTTGCCGCAGCGGCTGTCCAAGATGAAAGCCAGCTTGCGCAGTGCGTCAGTCTCGCCGATAAGGCTCTGTACACCGCAAAAACAACTGGCAAAAACAGAATAGTACTGGAAAACAAGTAAAATATCGGTAAAAATAAATACACAAAAATACTGCCGGGACAGCGAAATTATTCAGTTTATTTTTCAACAATAAATCGAATAATTTCCAGAAAATGTTCTGCCTGCTCAGGTGGTAATTTATAAAAAAGTTCCAAAATTTCCCGGTCTCCTGGTTTTATATTTTTTAAGGATTCTGAAAAGAACTGTTCCGGAGTAACATCCAGAACATCACAGATTCTAAAAAAGACATTCATTGGCAAAGAACGCTGCGCCGTTTCTATTTTATTTATATATGACTCATTTTGGCCAAGACTTAAAGACAATTCACGTGCAGAAATACGCCTCTCATTCCGTAAAAATCTCAATCTGTTACATAAAAAATCCTCTGTCATTCTGTTTTCCATACAATGAATTTATTTACCATTATATGGGCAGAAGCAATTGACATATTGCCTATTAGGCTTTACAATAAAATAAACATGGTCTGATAGGCAATAATTAATTATTATTACCTTTAATCGGCTCTGTTGCAAAAGCAATCTGATAAATTATTTTAACAGGATATATTGTGATGAAAAAATATTCTCTATGCATTTTATTTCTTTATATATCAGCAGTATATTTTACCACAGCAGAAACAATTACACGGGAGTGTGGTAAATGCGGCGGCCGAGGCAGCATGATATGCGGTGTCTGTGCAGGCAAAGGCATTCTGCCGGGAGCCGCATCACGTGGTATACGGGAAAACAAACGATGTCCGAGCTGTACTGGCAGAGGAGTAATCAACTGTACCGAATGTAATGGACGGGGCTGGGAGAGTTTTACATATCAGAATCCCCCAAAACAGGAAAAATACCCCTGCTCAAACTGTAACGGCAGAGGGAATGTTGAATGCCGTCAGTGCAAAGGAGGGGGCAAAATTCTCTGTAAGTCATGCTTTGGACAGGGATACCGGATAACAAATTACGTGACCGGAGAAAAAGAACCCTGCAACCGTTGTGACGCGAGTGGGTACCAGTCTTGTCATGTATGCGGAGGAACCGGACGCACGGACTGCAAATCCTGTAACGGCATGGGATATTTCATAGAAAGGTAAAACTGACTATCGTATCCTGTATTATGAAATTCCACCCGTATGGGTAGAAATAAAAGACGCTCCGCAATGAGTTAAAACTAAGGAGGTTATTTATGAAAAAGGTTGCAGTAGGATTATTTGTTTTGCTGATTGGGGCAGGATTAGCTGGTGCAACAGATATAAGTTTTGAACAGCAAGGAATGGGACAGATTGCGCAAGTAGAACAGTGCCAGCCAACTGAAAACAATTATGTTGTCACTGTTACAGGAGCTGGTGGAACAGAAGAAATTACAGTTGTTGCAACTTCAGCAGCAGAAGCAGAAAAAAAAGCTTTACAAGCATACCAAAACAGAACAAGAAGCCGAGGCAGAGTAACTAGCACAATGATAATAAAGTAAAATTAACTATTTGAATATACGGTATGTATGTAATAGGGGCAAGAATAGGAAATAATTTATTTATTGCCCCACATACCTATGTCCGGTAAATCATCTGTCTTTCAAGTTACATCACGCAGCAGAAAAGCTGCTGTCTTATCCCTGTATCAGATATCTGTTTCCTCGGAGTTCATATCATACTATTCTTCAATATCTTCTTTCCTCTCGCCGTCTATTCCCCATCAGAACGCATTTCATACAGCGCGGCACTAAGACACATTCAGAATAGAAATTTTCCTATCACTTTTCTGCAATATGCGATATTTACACAAAGTCCAAAAACAGCATAAGCCGCCTTTATCCCTAATTGCACTGGAAAAAACTAACACAAATCAGATGAGAGAAAACTTTTTAAAAAGCGGCTGGGGGGAGTCGAACCCCTGTCACAAGCTTGGGAAGCTCGGGTAATAGCCGTTATACGACAGCCGCATATTGATTACTTTATCCAGAACAGTATTCTTTGTCAAGAAAAAAGCATTGCGATTCGGCAATTACGCACAAAACACACAATTCTTCCTAATATAGCAAGACTCACACCAGGCGCCACAGGCAGCCGGTTATTTTGTATTTCTGCCCCCATACATCTGCTCAAATTCAACCAGAAGCCCGGTCAGTTGCTCATCAAGATAAGAAAGCGCCTTTTTTCTCAGATTTGCGGGAACGCCATAATACGCTCCTGCTATTCCGCCGGTAATAGCCGCAAGTGTATCGCTGTCCCCTCCAATAGAAACTGCGTTCCGTATCGCGCTCTCAAAATCAGTCGATTCCATAAATGCTTCTATCGCCTGCGGTACTGTTCCCTGACAGGAGACATCAAAAGTATATGAATCACGAATCTCATCAAGAGTAAAATTAAGTGGATAATAATGTTCCGTAATATAAGAACCTATATCCTCTTTTGACATCCCATTTTTGGCAAAATACACCGCCAGAGCAGTTGCCTCAGCGCCTTTTAGGCCTTCATAATGATTATGTGTGACCACTGTCACTGCAAGAGACAGAAATTTAACCTCTTCTTCTGTTTTACCGGCAAGCCCGCAGCCGCATACACGCATAGCAGCTCCATTACCCCAGCTGTTATATGGAAGAGGCTCTTCCTCAAAGAGCCAGCTGGCGAATCTGCTGCCGTAACTGCTAGGATATTCGGTCCCCAGTTTCTGCATCCAATCAATAGTGTTTTTCGGCAATATTTTTATATCATCTTTTGATTCAATAAGCGCTTTACCAACCGCTAAAGTCATTATGGTATCATCAGTAAATTCACAGCCATCTGCAAACAGCTCAAAATCTTTACCTTTATAATTATCAAACTCAAACCGTGAACCTACGATATCACCAATAATAACACCAATCATAAGAAATCCCCCGTTATTATAGTCGCAATTTATTCCAACTTAATATTAGCAGTATCGGCTTTTATACGGGCAAGATGAGCAGCTGTTTTTTCAGAATGAGCTATCTGGTTTCTCATACCGGACGTTATCATATCAGCATATTTCAAGACCTCATTCATACTGGAGGTGATATTTCTGATTCCCTCAGAAAGCAGCTCCATTTCTGTCGCGATATTCTTTCCGCCTTCAAGCATTTCTGCAGAACCATTCCGTATATCAGAAGTGATATCATTCAACTGATGTATCGCCGTAAGAACCTGTCCGCTCCCGGCTGACTGTTCATCCATAGCACTCTGGATAAGAGCGGCCTGCGACTTTACCGCACTTGTTTTATTAAATATTTCCTTAAACTGAGCCTCAACATCTTTTGTACTTGAAGCAATTTTATCAATAGCTTTCTCCAGGGATTTTAACCGCTTCGTTATAGATTTACCCTGCACATTTGATTCTTCCGCAAGTTTTCTGATTTCATCAGCAACTACAGCAAATCCCTTTCCTGCTTCTCCCGCATGGGCAGCTTCTATTGCCGCATTCATCGCAAGCAGGTTTGTCTGTGATGCGATATTCTGAATAACGGAACTTGCTTCCAGCAATCCAGCCGATTCGTCAAGTATAGCCTGAGCAGCACCAACGGCATCTGTAACAATCTGTTGTCCTGCGGCTGCTGATTCTTCAAGAACAGAAACACTTTCCGCATTCTTATTCAGAGTTTCGGTAACAGCCCTGATATTCGCGACCATTTCTTCAATGGAAGCTGATGATTCCGTAAGGCTCGCAGATTGAGACTCTATATTGCTGTTCAGATTTTCAAGTCCTTTTACAATGTTTAAAACAGTCGCATGAGTCTCTTCTACTCCTGCAGATTGTTCAACAGCAAGATCCTTTACCTTATTTACGTTCGAATCTATATTTTTCAATGCCGTTTCTGTACTTGACAAATCACGAACAAGCTCATCTGTAACAAGTGTAAGATACTGCTGTGAATTAATAAAATCCCGGAGAATCTTTTTAAGAGAACTAACAAATATATTAAAATTCTCGGCAAGAACTCCAAATTCATCCCGTGAAAGAATCTTCAGTACCGGCACAGAATAATCCCGATTCGCGATACTTTCCGCCTGTGAAAGAACAGCATCTACGTGACCCGTTAAATTTTTTCCTTGGGACACATACGTTAGAAAATTAATTACAATACAGCCAAGCAATATCGGAATAAAACGAGAGATAAAATGAAAGAAAAAAACATCTTCTGATAAAGACTTCATCTCAACAAATAAAATAGTTATAGATAAGAAAACAACACCAATAAGGCTGAACATGGAGACCAATATATTACGTGTTGTAAATTTCACTGGCAGACTATGCTGTGGAATTGAACACCATGAGAAAAACTTATAAAAAGAATGAATAAAAAATTCATAAAAAAATAACGAGAAAATTAAAGTACTGCCAATCGAAAACGAGAAATATACAAATGCAGGAATTTCAGATAAGGACTTACCCAAAACAAGAAAACTCACGAATGAGAAAACAAAGGAAAAAAGAATCGGTCCAATTAAAAAGAATCTGGAATACACACAAATCAGGTTATTCATTTTTTCCGCATTCTTATGAAATTCTGAAACTTTGCTGTTCAGTATGCGCAGCAACAGCAAAGGAAGCAAAATACCAACTAAGAGAAAAATACCGCAAATAGGATTAAAAAATAAAGAGGTTTTTGTTCCAATATTTACAGGACAGGCAACCCCAACCAGAACAGGCAGTGCAATAACAGGAATCACAAAAATTACAGCTCCATAAAAAAGAACATCCCGAGGCAACACAAATTCATGGTTATGTATATCATTGTTTTCCATAATTAAATATAATTTCTCCTCCCTTACATATTACACATAAAAAACAACTCATTTATCTCATCTAGATACTACGATATTGTGAAGAATCACTATCGCAAGCAAATGTAAAAACCTATATTTTATATATCAACTATAAAACATTGACTTTAGCTTTGTCAATTAAAAAAATGTTAAACACCAATATGAAAAGAAAAATGAAAAATATCTATTACACATCCTAATATATTTATAATTTACCTGCTGTTTTACTTGATAAATAACAGATATACACAGTATAGTAACGCAGTATTTTACAGAGCTGGTTTTACTATGATACGCACACTTTTTAAAATAGTTATATGGACCGTTATACCATTGCTTGTCTCTGCATCATTCGCACAGACATTTGAGACAATTCTAACACAGGATACTAGTCCACAAGAAATATACAATCTTATCAAAGCTGGTGCAGATCCCAATGAGAGACTTACAAATGGTGATACTGTATTAATCGCAGCGGCAGCCATGTGTCCCCCTGAAACTGTTCAAGCCCTGGTCGAAGCAGGAGCAGATGTTAACCAACAGGGATATAATGGCGGCCGTACAGCTTTAATGGACGCGGTTGCCTACAGCGGATCTGAAACAGTTCGTATCTTACTGCAAGCAGGAGCGAAACCGGACATAACAGATATGTATAAAAGAACTGCGCTGATGATAGCTGCAGCTCATAACGATATAGCAAGTATGCGATTATTGCTTCAGGCAGGTGCAGAAGTAAACGCCGCAGACGGAGACATTGGCATGACTCCACTGATGTACGCAGCATGGGAAGGAACAGAAGAATCTATACAGATGCTGCTTGACGCTGGTGCTGACGCAAGTATTATGACCTACAATAGATGGTATGCATATGATTATGCAGGTTTTAATGATCAACTCATCGGAAGCGATATTCTAGAAGAACTCTATAACGCTATTCCTCAATAACAGAAATTTTTATACAAAAGAAATTCCTCACCAGACAATACTAAACATAAATGATGGGGCCAGATAAATATTCTCTGTAGTCCATAATCCGATAAAACCAGGCGCAAGAACAAAAGAAGAATTGCCGGGCAGAATTGAAACAGAAAAACCAAAACTGACAGCAGATATCCAGTTCTGTTCTTGCTCAGCAAAATATGAATGCAATGCCGCCCACGTACTTGCTCCAACACTGCCACGCTGATACTCTACCAAGAGTGAATTCTTCCATAACATAGTTCCGTCATTCAAAAAACCTCGATTAATTCCCCATAAATACTCCGTCCGGCCGCCTATATACCAGGGACCAGGCTTTATTCCACCAGCAAGTGATACACCAAGTCCTTGTCCCATATCAGCATGCCCATCTCCAAGCAGTATACCGCCGCTATAGCCATAACGCACACCAATATTCCAATTATATAACGATGAAGCAAGCCCTGCTTTTACAGATGTGGCAATATATTCAACCATCTCATTACCAGAAAATGGACTCATTGAAAATCCGGCAGAGGCACGCATTTCTATCCAATCTGCAGGAGCTCCGCTTATATGAAACAATACGGGCAGCGCAGCATATCCAGTCTGTCCTGCCACACCAAAAAACGGATACACAGAGAGGCCCGCACAAAGAGTACCTGCGGGCAAAAGTCGCCCTATATCAGGCTGCGAAAAACCTCCTGCAAAGGACGGCAGTGACGCAAGAGGGTAATAAACAGAACTGTCAACAGTCACTTCCGTTTCCAGAGACTGAATTAATGTCTCTGAGCCATTTTCTCCAGAACTTTCTGCGTTCAATACAAGCTGGTAAGTACCATCTGCGACCTGAGAACCACTACTGTCAGTTCCATTCCAGCTAACATTTTGCGTCCATGTACGAAAGACAGGAATCTGGAAACGCCGTATTTCTTTTCCATTATCTAAAACAGACAGTGTTGCCGTTCCCGGCGACGTTGCGGAAAAAGTAATATCACAAATTCCCAAAGAACCGGGACTTTGAGGATTAAATCGGCTGGGAGACACTTTCAAATCAGATACCCGAAATATCGCTTTATGCAGCTGTACAGAGACATACTGAGTACGATATCTGAATATGGAAAATGGAACATGCGCAGACTCATATCCAAATAATCTTATTTCCGCAGTATAAGCCCCTTCCGGCAGTTCCACAAGCGTACCATACTGCTCACCATCAATCACAATTTGTGCATTACGAGGCTCCACATCAAAACGGACAAAACCTGTAATAGACTTCATCTCAATATAAAAATCACGGATCGTTCCATCAGCAAACCGCGCAATAAAATCACGAGCTTCGTATCCCCGTTTTTCAAGTGTTATATGGTATACACCAGGAACAAGACCTGAAATATATAGCGGTGTGGTTCCCTGATATTCCCCATCTAAAAACACCTCTGCATCAGGAATATTTGCTGCTATACGCAGCCCGCATCCACTTTCATCTCTATATTCTATCCGGTTCTCTCTTATACCGCTGGGCAACAGCTCCTGCGCCCAAGCAAGTCTTCCCATTGTACAAAGTAATAAAACAATAAAGCTCACAACAGGACACCGAATATATGTATGCAGATTCATAGAAAAATAATACACTGCACAGAAGAATAAATCCAGTACAAAATCAGTTTTACAGTATTGCTATGTTTCAAACAGTAAACCCTGTTCCACAAAACTATAATATCCGTTCGTGCTAACAATAATATGATCCAGAATTTGAATTCCCAAATGTTCTGAAGCTGATAAGAGCTGCCGTGTTGCAGCAATATCTTCCTGGGACGGAGTAAGGGTACCAGAGGGATGGTTGTGACACAAAATCACCGCCGCCGCACGATCCTTTATTACATCAACAAAGACTTCACGCGGATGAATCATAGTTCTATTAACGGTTCCAACAGAAACAACCCGCAGTTCAAGTATCTCATGAGCACCATTGAGCGATGCACATAAAAAATGTTCTTTTGATTGCAGCGCATAATTCTGTACCAGCGGCACAAAATCACACGGAGTCCTGATTACTACCCCGCGGTGACTATTATACCGGCGACCAAGTTCAAGCGCAGCAGCAACTGCAAGTGCCCGGCTTGCACCAATTCCATCAATTTTCATCAGCTCAGTTATAAGATGTTCCGGTTTTACCCCTTCAACAGTGTCTCTGATTTTTTCTGCCAGCTGTTCTACCGGGAGATCTCTGCTGCCGCTGCCAATCAAAAGCATAATCAGTTCTTTTGTATCTGGAAACTCAATACCCTTTTCAAGTGCTATTTCCCGTACACATGGTTTCGCTGTCTTTTCCATTACTGCTTCGCATCTCCAAATACATATATGAATATATATACACAAAACAAACAGTTTCTCAGCAAGTCAGCAGTTTTTTTTATTATTTTATTCACAGATGTCGAAATTCAATATAGCAGAATATATTGCTTATCACCTAAAAATCATAACAGGCAGAACAAAACAAATGAAAAAAACGTATATACGCATCTCCGGAATAGCAATAGCAGCAATTGCAATGCTTTTTTCCTGTTCAACATCAGGCATGATTTCAGGCAGAGGTGCACCCGGAACGGAACCATCCAGAAACATCGCTGCAAACGGTATAAAATCACCAGAACAACTTACCGCATTTTTTATTGCACACGCGCCAGAAGCTAATCAAAGACAGGTTTATGAACTGGCAGATTATTACGTACAAGAAAGCAGAATTGAAGGGATTAATTCCGATGTTGCCTTTGCACAGATGTGCCTTGAAACAGGTTTTCTTTCTTTCGGCGGACTCGTTACTCCAGATATGCACAATTATTGCGGTCTAGGAGCTATAGACGCAAATAGACCAGGAGAACGATTCCCAACGGTACAGATTGGAGTACGTGCTCATATACAGCACTTACAGGCATATGCAACGCAACTTCCGCTCAGGCAGCAGATTGTTGATCCCCGCTACAAATATGTTTCTCCAAGAGGAAAAGCGCCAACTGTATTTGGGCTTGCCGGCACATGGGCAGCAGATACAGCGTACGGCCAAAAACTTGATAGATTGCTGAGCGAGCTTGCGTTATACTGACAACAATTTCGCAATAGAATATCATACTATGTGCAGCTGGCAGATTGCCGGCTGCACTGCGGCGCATTATTTTAGAAAATTTTCGTTCCTGTAAACGGCCTATCATTAAGAATATTGCAGGTATTTTCAATATCTTTTCCGGCAGCACAGATAACAGTAATTCCCGCAGCCTGTGCACGCCGACTCGCAATCGGGTCAAAAGGTACATTCTTTCCTGGCACCCAATCATTTCCTACCATTTTGCGAAAATCAGCCCACGAAATACTATCTAAAGGTTTAGCGGTGGGATCTGTCCGGGGATCAGCCGTATATACTTTTGCAATATTAGAAAGATTTACAACAGTTTTTGCAGCAAACTGCTCAGCAAGAATTACCGCATCATTATCAGAAGAAAATCCAGGCTTCCATCCTGCGGCAACAAGAACTTTACCGGAAAATTCACGCGCCTGAGTTGGATCACAGACAACAGGCTGATCACATAAATCCGAAAAAACAGCACGAACAAGCTGTGCATTCAGCCTTGTCGCCATAACACCTATCCAATCAGCCTGATCATTATTAACCGTCTCCATACCACAGACAGAACGATAAGCGTTCTGATAGACACGCGCAGGAGCACCGCCGCCAACAACCAGAATCAGCTTATTAGAAGCATCTGATGAAAGCCAACCACGCGCCATTACTGAAAACGATTTTAGAAAATCTATATCTGGTTCAGAAGGCGCAACAATAGACCCGCCGACAGATAACACTTTTACCATAAGGACTCCTCTTATCGCAGAAAATATATATGATATTGTACGGTGGAACAGCTGCTAATACAAGCCCAAAACAACAGGACCGCTCCAGAATGAACTATAACTTTCTGTCTGTGAAGAAGCTTCTTCCCATATTGACTGAAAAGCAAAGCTGCGCGGAATCATAACTACTTTACTAACAGCGGATGACGGTTTTATTTCCTTCCATCCGCGAGAAAAGACCACTCGCTGAGCATCAACACTGCCAAAATAAAAATCACGGCGGTTTATATCCTGCTCATAACTGGCAAACGGAAGACCAGCTCCTAAAGCAATATCAACTGGAACCCAACCAAATTCTTCTAAATAAAATTCACACCACCAATGCGGTACCGTTGAAAGAGAAGAACTAATCAGTATACCACTGAGCGGCATACAGGGAATTCCGCCGGCTCTCAGAAGCATACAATACATCATAGCAAAATCGTACGCGTCTCCACAGCCCGTATCCAGCATATCAAAGACAGACACATCACCAGTCCGTACATCTGAAAGTAATGTATAATTATCAATCAGATAATCATATATAGTACGAGCTCTTGTGTATGGATTTGCTCCAGATGATTCTGTTATTATTCCATACAATTCAGCGATACGCGGATCATCACTTTGTATAAGATTGTCGCTGCTAACAGCAGACTGATACAGGAGACGATCGGTATCATATTTTGTACGAACACGTTTACTGTTAATATCTGTCGAAACAGCATATGTAGTGACCGCAAAATTTTGCGAAAACACTTTTCTATTAGTAATACCTTTGGAAAAATCTTCCTGAAACATTACCATATCAGAGTAATCTGAAAGAAGCGGTTCAGGAACACATTCCGTCAGCTCAACTGCAGGTTGATACGGCAACCGCAGCGGTCTTGGAATACGCAGCGTTATGGAAGCATCGCCTTGTGCAACAATTTGCGTAATATCAACACTCAGTTGTAAAAGATATGTCCGTTTATGAGAAAAAACTTTCTTTCCGGCATCTGCAGTTATAGTTATTTTTTTTGTATTGCTATTTCCTTTTACCGTACTTACATATACAGAACCAGATATCGCTCCGTCAGGAACCCTAACACGAATCTCAGAATCAGTCCAGGACTCATAATCATAGTCAATATCAGAACAGGCAATATACTCAGATGGAGTATTATCCTGGGTCAGATCACGGCTGGATGAAAAATATACAGCACCTACACCACGTACACTGCCAAAATTCGTACCATAGATTGAAATAAGTTCCCCTGGAACCACAGTAGTTTTTGATATAGAAGATATCACAGGAAGAAATGAAGCTATATTTTCAGGGACAGGAACAGGAATATCAGCCTTATTTGCAAATAATTTGCCTTCAGAGCGTCCATCCTTTGTCTGCACAAACACAAGTCCATCCTGAATATCGGCTGGAAGAATTACCCGTATAAGATTATCTGTCCATTCTATATATGAAGAAGAAGTCTGACGGCTTCCACCTATCTCAACAAAACTCGAATTCCGTTGATCACCAAAATTCTTCCCATAAATACGCAGCACATCTCCTGGAATACCAACCGCAGGATCAATTTTCTCTATTACAGGAATACGGCGCATCTGCACATTAATAACAGCAGTAACAATACCAGCTATAAAAAAAATAAGGACAATAAGAAAGAATCTAAACAATGGATACTTACGCCAGCAGTATCCAAATTGAAACTGACTACCCAAAACAGACTTCTATATTAGTCAATTAAAACTTGAACAGTACCATATGACTGTAAAGGATGCGATGAGACTGTCAGAGGTATATATACACCAGTAGAGTTTACAGGCAGTAATTGTATCTGAATAGAGACAGAATCGGAGGAATTAGTCCCAACAAGATCTGGCTTGAACATATCAACAGAAATCAACCGCATAGTATCAGTATCAGAAGACTGCCCCGTATATGAGACACTGCGCACAGCAGGATTTCCTCTCCCATTTATACTGCCTGATACACCGTCAAATAATGTTGATTCATTTTGTCCCACATACGATACAGGTGCAATTCCCGCACTGCTCACAGATTGGAAAGAAACAGCTGATGCCGAATCATTCTCCACACCCTGAGAGACAGTATGTCTAGACATCTGGAAAGGCAGCAGAACAGCTACCAGAAGCGCAGCAGCAGCAAAAGACCATTTAGTAACAGGAAGAAACGAAATACGAGACGCACGGCTTGTCACTTCATGATAACTCATACGAACCTGTAAACGGGAAAAACTATCATCCAGTTCCTGGCTGCTCAGTTTGATAGTTTCCGCATCATTTTGCAGCATGGTATGAAGCTGTTGCATCCGGTTAAATACCTGACTGCAACGATTACATTCCCGCAAATGTTCCTTATAAAGATTTTCATAATGAGCTGGAAGCTCGGAATCAACATAAATAGAATGAATATCTTTCTCAGGACAGGTAGACATCATCTTCTCCTATAAGCTTTGCTAATTGTTCTCTGGCGCGAAAAACCCGCACTTTTACGTTTCCTTCCGTAATACCAAGAATACGGCCAATCTCTTTATAATTAAGTTCGGCGTATTCTCGCAATATAAGCACCACTTTCAGATTGGGAGGCAGTTTATCCAGTGCCTCTTTCGCTTTCTGACAGGATTCCGCTTTCAGGAGTTCAGTCTCACCCGAATCCTGCTTGCGAGTATCCTCTTTGAAAGCTTTCTCATATGCACGCCTTTCACGGCCTTTTCGTTTAGCATAATTCAATGATGCATTTTTAACAACGCGAATAAGCCAGTATTTCGCATCATTCAGCCCCGGAAACTGAAGCTGTTTTTCATGCATTTTTATAAATGAATCATGCACCAAATCTTCAGCAGCTTCTGTATCTCCAACAATACGGAATGATATTTTATACAGCAACTGCATAGTGGCATCATATATCCGTCTGAAATCAGCAGGATCACCGGCATTCAACGGAATCTGCGGACCATCACTGCTGTTATCTAATGGACTAAACAAAAAATCCTCCTGATGGTTACAGACTACGCCTTTTTCCAGACGGTGCCTGTAGGAGTATCTGTCAGTATAATTCCCTGAGAGGCAAGTTGATTTCTGATTTCATCAGCACGGGCAAAATTTTTTGCTTTCTTTGCCTCAGTCCGCTCGTCAATCAGTTTCTGAATTTCATCATCAGCCCCATTTTCAGCGACAGCAGAACTGACCGCCGCATTCTGCGCCTGAGCCTCTTCTATCAGCCCTAAAGAAAGCACACTATCCATTTTCTCGATAAGAATCTGCCGTTCCCTGGCAGACAGAGTATTATCTTTTACAGCGCCTTGCAAAGCAGAAAGCGCCCGGGGTGTGCCCAAATCATTCTCAAGAGCCTCTCTAAAAGAACTCAAATAAGATTCCGCCGCTGGAGAAAGTACATCCAAATCTGTTTCGGCTGATGCAGCAGCAACAACTTTCGCCACACGCTGTATCAACGCACGGCGCGCATTTTTTGCACTGTCCATTGCCTTCCATGAAAACGCAACTTGGCTTCGATAATGAGCTCCCAATAAAAAGAACCGGTAATCAAGTGCATCATAACCGCGGTCAATTAGACTCTGCAATGTAAGAGAATTACCAGCAGACTTTGACATTTTGCCGCCATCCGATTCAGAATCTTTTGCAATAACAAGAAATTCATTATGCAGCCAGTAATTTACCCATTTTTTACCTGTCGCGCCTTCTGACTGCGCAATTTCATTAGTATGATGAATCGGGATATGATCAATTCCGCCCGTGTGAATATCAAACTGTTCACCAAGATATTTCATACTCATTGCCGAACACTCAATATGCCACCCTGGATATCCCCTTCCCCAAGGAGAATCCCATGTCAGCGCGTGATTCTCAAATTTACTTTTAGTAAACCACAATACAAAGTCATACGGATTGCGCTTATTTTGATCAATATCAATACGTGCCCCCGCTTTCAAATCAGACAGATTAAGACATGCGAGCCTGCCATAGTCAGGAAAAGTGGAAACATCATAATATAAATTACCACCAGCCATATAGGTATGACCATTTGCCTCTATTCTTTTAATGAGTTCAATCATATCAGCTACATGTTCCGTGGCACGGCATACAATATCAGGATGGCGAATATGCAAACGATCGATATCCTTAAAAAAGGCATCTGTATAAAACTGCGCAATCTCAAGAACAGACTGACCTCTTTCCGCAGCAGTTTTAAGCATCTTATCCTCACCATCATCAGAGTCTCCTGAGAGATGACCGATATCAGTAATATTCATCACATGGGTTATATCATAGCCAAGAAATGATAAAGTTTTATCAAGTATATCAAGGAACACATAAGCGCGCAGGTTACCAATATGAGCATAATTATATACAGTAGGACCGCAGCCATAAAAACCAACATGACCGTCTTTTAACGGAATAAAATCCTGCATGGCTCGCCCCATAGTATTATATACACGTAATCCCATTCAAACCCTCGCTTTTTATCTTCTATTATAGTATACTATTGCAAATTATGACTACTAATGTACGTAAAATAGCAGAAAAATGCAATATACATACAAACCTTGCATGTCCGCCGAAATATAACGAACCGATGAAAGAACACACTACATTCCGAGTCGGCGGACCAGCTGCTCTTTTCATAGAACCCGCATCCGCGCAGTCTTTAGTGGATGTGCTCACCGAAATACAGCAGCAAAACAGCGAATACTTTATACTTGGAGGCGGGTCTAATCTGGTTGTATCAGACAGCGGTTTTGACATTCCTGTCATTTCAACCTCAAATCTGTGTACTATCGAAACTGTTGCTGTTGATAATTCACTGCTTCTGCGATGCGGTACAGGCACCACATTTGAACAGATTCGCACATATTGTTTCCAACATTCGCTCGGAGGTTTGGAGTCATTTGCCGGTCTGCCTGGTACAGCAGGCGGCGCTGTATATATGAATGCCCGCTGCTATGGCGCATCCATCAGCGATGTACTTCACAGTGTTACTTATCTTCAGCAGGGAACAGGAGAAAAACTAACCACAGAAACATATACATTTACTGCGGCAGACTGGGAGTATAAACACTCTCCATTTCAGCATACCAGACATACTATCCTTGACGCACTCTTTCATGTCCGCCATCTGACACCACAAGAACAGCGGCAAGCCGAACAACAGGCTCAAGAACATATCGCGGATCGAAAACAAAAAGGACATTTCTCATGGCCATCCGCCGGAAGCGTTTTTAAAAATAACCGCGCATTTGGCAAACCAACCGGAAAAATAATTGAAGAAACCGGATTAAGAGGATTTTCTATTGGAGGCGCGCAGGTTGCCCCCTGGCACGGCAATTTTATCATAAATACAGGAAATGCAACGGCCGCTGATATTTTTGAACTTACTAAATACGTGATGGAGCGGGTATATACCGCAACTGGCTTCAAATTGGAATGCGAAATAATTTTCTGCGGAGTTGGAGCCGTTTGTCCATCATGCCCTTCTCAATAATAAAAACACATTTCAGCGTTATTACATACAACAGTGCTGGCTCTGTTATTAGTGTAGAGAAACACCGATAAATTAAACAGGATAACGGAGTCCCTGATAAATAGTGTTCTTGCGGGGATTTAATTGACACAGTACAAATTGCATTCTATACTATGTATACAATAGGCGAGGTTTATTTTGTTACAGCTATCTTTTGTCAATTATAAAAAAGGCTCATACATACTCGTTGAAGGAAATACCGACAATAGCCGTTTTTATATTATAAAAAGCGGACGTGCACAGGTGTTTACAGAAACAGGAATACTGGATCAGAAACCCATCATATACGGTCCGGGAGACTTTCTCGGAGTTATTCCCTGTATGTCAGGTCACTCACAGATAGAATCAGCCGTCGCACTGACGGATGTTGTCCTCATTTCAGTTCGCAAAGATCAATATCCGGAACTTATCGTTAAGAATACACCAGTTGCGCTTAAAATTATAAAAACATTCGCCAACAGGACACGAACACTAAACGAGATTCTGATGAAGCAGTCATCAAACGCCTCGTCATCGGATACGCTCACACAATTGTATAATGTCGCACAATTTTATGATCAGACAGGAAAACTGAACCTGGCCACATATTGCTACTATCAGTATATAAAGTATTGTCCAACAGGCGAATATATTGAATCAGCAAAAAAACGGTTTATAAAATTAAAACCGATCACACAGGCAGTATATTTTGAGATACCGAAAGAATCTGTCCGCAAATATCCCAAAGATACAATGATTTTCTGTGAAAATCAGGAAGGCAGGGAAATGTTTATTATCCAGCAGGGACAGGTAAAGATTTCCAAAGTCGTTAAAAACCAAGAATTAATCTTTGCCGTTCTGAAAAAAGGAGATTTTTTCGGAGAAATGGCGCTGTTGGAAAACAAACCGCGTTCAGCAAGTGCCATCGCACATGATGACTGTGTGCTGATGTCTGTTAACGCAGAAAACTTTAATCAGCTTGTTACTACACAGCCGCAGCTTGTTGCACGCCTTACGACTACACTCGCGGACAGGCTATGGTCTATGTACCGGCAGATTGCCAACACAAAGATTCTTGATCCGGTTTGTAAAATATTTGATATGCTTGCGCTCCAAGTCGAAAAAGAAAAACTTGTTGAAAACGGCAATAAATCGTACCAATTTGAATTGACTATGCAGGATCTGATGAATATGTGCAGTATTCCGCAGATGGAACAGCGGCCTGTGGCTCTGAAAATCAAGCAAAGTACTATGATAAAAATAAATGAAGGCAAGCTTTTTGTCACAGACTGCAAAGAACTGGTATCAATGGCTTCAAAATTCAGAAAACAAAAAAACTAGGGGCAGCACTGTTTTTTTCCGATGTATATTATAGTGGAGCATCACATATATTACCGCTCCATATATACGGAGACCCATGTATACTTATAAACATATCCATATGTTCGCCGCGGCAGTGTTTTGCTTTGCAGCAGCACTGTGTCCGGCGATAGAAGCTGAAACACAGTCTGAACAATCTGTCGCTCTGCCGACAGGTTTTCAGAATATCACACTCGGTATGGATGCGGAAACAACAAAAAACGCATTAAAAGACAATGTGCTCTTTGGATACCGCGGTGAACGGGATGTTTCACTGACGCCTGATACCCGACAGCCAATCATTCAGACAGACGGCGGCCCATATTCATATCTGCGCCAATGCTGGTTTCAATTCCACAATGACATTCTCTATATTATGACGCTTAACCTAAATCAGGAAAAAACCGATTATTATTCACTATTCAGCACACTTTGCAAAAAATACGGAGAGCCAACTGCGCTGACACCGAATAAGTGCGAATGGCGGAATGAAACAGTGATTCTTACCCTTGAACGTCCGCTTGCCTTAAAATATACGGATGCAAAAATATTCACAAGCCTGCAGGAGAACGCACAGGTGCAGAAAACTGCTGTTGAACAGGATCACGATCACTTTCTGGAGAGTCTGTAATGAAAAGAACAACCGCCGTATTTTGGCTAATGCTCCTTGCAGCCATTACTGTTTCATGCCGCGGAACAAATACATTGCCGCAGCGAACGCTTATTATTACCACAGCAGATGGAACAGAAATCTCTGTTACAGCAGAAATTGCAAAGAAAGCAGAGGACCGAAACCGCGGTTATATGGAACGCCAGCAAATTCCGGAAGGAACCGGAATGCTTTTCGTATTTGAAAAAGATCAAATTCTCAGTTTCTGGATGAAGAACACCCCCTCGCCGCTTTCAATCGCATACATAGATTCACGGGGAATTATACGCGACATCTTTGATATGACACCGTTCAGTCTGGCAAATGTAACTAGCACACGGTCAGTCAGATATGCACTTGAAGTGCCGCAGGGATGGTTCAAAAAAATGAACATTAATACAGGTGATCAGATCACTATACCGTCTGACCTGTAATTTTAAACATATCAAACCGTTCAGGAAAGTTTTTCAAGCTCAGCGGCGGCGATTTTATCATCCGGAGCAATTTCCAGTACTGTACGGAAAAAGCCGGCGGCCTCGTCTTTTTTTCCTTCTCGCAGCGCAAGAAAACCTAAATTGGATATTATTTTTGTATTATCGCCCTCAATAACAAGTGCCTGCTGCAGATAATCACGAGCCGCATGAAAGTCGCCGGTTTCCATACAGCAAATCGCCAGCTCATTATATGTATCAGCAGTACCCCCTCCCAGTTCATCAGCTTTTTCAAACGCAGCACGCGCGTCACTCCAACGGCAAAGACGGCGAAGCCCCCACCCGAGCAAAAACCACGCATTCCAAACCTGCGGATTTTTTTCAAGGAAAGCCTTTATCTGCTCAAGCCCTTTTTCTTCCTGCCCCATCGAGATAAATTCATACGCGGCTTTAAAACGTTCATCTTCCAAATCACGATTTGAAATATCATCAACGATTTCTCTCGCACGCTCCCGTTTATAACGGCTGTTTTCATCAAGAGATGATTCATCATCAGCCGCAGTCAGAGTCAGATACGTCTCAAAGCAGTTTCTGGCCCGGGGAAAATTACGCTGTTTAAGAAAGAAAAAACCTGCATTAAAAAACACATCAGGAGCAGGCGGTTCAGCGGCAAGCGCCTTCTGATAAAATGAAAACGCAAGATCATCACACGCGTCTGCATCTTCAGATAATCCGGATCGGCGGTACGATTCGGCATATTCATCATAGAAAAGCGCCGAATTCAGAATAACCGCAACATCATCAGGAGCATAACCGCGCAGCGCCTGAAACAGTTCCTCCGCGATATCAAAATCCTCATTTCGGGCTTTAAAGACAGCAGCCTCGCAAAGCTCCTGTTTAATATTCGGCCGTATCCCCTCAAGCAGCTTGCGGTAATATGGATTATGCTCATTTTCTATATCATAGGCGAGCACCGTTAAAATGCCGGCCATAATCATTTCAACTGTAAGTTCCGCAGGATCAAAACGAGCATCAGCAGAAGACTTCTGCACCGGTAAAGGAATTGAAAAATCTATTCCCGGCAAATGCTGCGCAATATGCGCATCTTCTGCCAGAGACAAAAAGACAACAGAATCAAGAGAATTAACCGAATCCATATTTACCTTTCTTTTGTACAGAATGGGGACACAATTTGCGGGGACAGCAGCAGCATCAAGATATGCCGGAAGCAATTACATATCAGCAGCTGCAAGCGCAGAAGCATTGAATACCTGCAATTCCTTTTTCCGCTTTGTAGTAAGATAGTTATTGATATGCAGTTTATACGCCATCGGCACAGTTCCTTCCGTAAACCGCATACTAACCGCGACAATATCTTTTCTGCCCTGAATTGGATCACACCGCAATACCATACCGGTCAGCTTTACTGTTTCAACAGGATCATCAAATTCAATACAGAGCGTTGCTTCCCGGTTAAGAAGGAATTGCGATAACCCAAGCAAGATTACTCTTGCACCTGAAAAAGATAAATCTTTCAGGATACAATGGCGCGGAACCCCCTGCACAGTGATGAGAGTTTCTTCATGCGAGATATTAAGTTTTCGCATTGCATCTTCGTCAAGTTTGATACGTTCTTCTTTACGATGAACAGCATTAAAATTCGCTTCAAGCACTCGACCAATAATTTCAATAAGATCATCAGGCGGACGCTGATTAAATGTAAGAGTAACAACAGCCAGATCCTTTGCATTCATATACGGCATAATGTCGGTTACTTTCGCGCTGACAAAAAAACTGATCGGCTGCTTTTCAGCTTGCAAAAAACAAAAACGCAGATTTGCGTTGCAGTTTTCCTGTGAAAGCCGCGCGTAGGCACCGCCTTTTGTCCCCACTATTATCTTTGCGGCAAGAAACGAAGTGGAATTGATGATACACGGCCATTGAGAATCGGCACATTTTACATATATCTGTCTTGGATCAAGATGTAATGTTTTGATAACTTCCTTAGAAAAAGTTATCTCAGTATCACGATAACGGTCATAGTATTTCGAAATTTGCTGACTAGTAACGACGCCCATGCGCTTATGATAATTTATATAACCCAAATGGTCAATCAAAAAAATGCTTATTGCTGAACAAAAAGAAGCACATTAACAGTGCGCCGCTCTGGCCATGCCGCGTATATTTTGCTTCCGCCCGCATACAGCGCCGCAGATGAGCCTCCATCCATCTGTACAGCAGATGATGCCCCGGCAGCAGCAAGAATAACCGCGCATTCTTCAAAAGACGCGCCGCCTTTGGAAAAAGGAAGAAACGGCTTTTCGACAGCAAGGATCAGCACCGATGTACCATCTGCTACAGTACCAATACAGATACGGCTGTCCAGACTATATCCGGTAAACGGAAATACAGCCCCCTCATCAAGAACCGGCATAAAACCGCCGAATATAAGCTGTGTATCAGGCGGAAAACTGTCTGTCTGCGACCGCAGTATATCTGCCCGCCAGATACCGTCCCTGAGAGAGAATGATAGCGCCCCATATCGGGAAACAGGAGAGGAGAGAATCTGTCCGCTTTCAACATACAAACCCACAGGCCGCCGAAGCGCGCTCAGAGGACCATTTACATAGGCATATGGAGTCGCGTTTACCGAAACGGCGACCTCAGGCCGTTTCGCTGCGTTTTCAGCAGATACCCCGCGCACACTGCCATCAGCTAAAAAATCTTTTGCCGGCGGTTCGCCCCGCACACTCAGTCCAGCGCCAGCCAAATCAATCCGCACAATATGCCAGTATAAACGCCTGTCCGGCGACTCATACGAATACCGTTCAATACCACCGCACACAGTTTCCCAGTTCCACACAGAATCAGAAGGCAGCAACTGCTCAAGCGATCGTATATGAGCAGCTGATTCAGGAGGAACAGTAATACAGACACCGGGGTACAAAACAGTCTGCATAGAAAAAGACTGTTCTGTCCGCACAGGCACAGATGATGACGGCTGTATCGTATCCGGCACAGTACGGCAGCCGCCGCAAATAGAAATATATAGATAGATAAAAAAAAGCCTCAGGACAATGTCTGAGGCCTTTTGCATCCTGCTGAAAGCATACAACATATCAGTAGGTACTGCTCTTAGAATCCCGTGTTCTGCGGGTCTTTTTCATCAACTTGCGCTGAAGTGTCTTATTCTTGCGGTTTTTAATGGTAGAGGGCTTTTCATAGTACTCCCGCTTTTTAAATTCACGGATAATACCTTCCTTTTCGACCATGCGCTTAAAACGCTTGATTGCCTTTTCAAGGTTTTCGGAATCTTCAACTATAATGTGAGCCATGCTGTAATCACCTCCTTCCGGAGTCTCACCGTAGATATCGCAAAATATGCTATATTATGCCATATCACACAAATATCTGTCAAGTCATACAGATAATCTATAAGCCCAAACAAAAATGATAGTGTACAATAAAGTTCGCAATTTGGGGTAGAAAAAAGCCATTGAAAATTCCAAAATGTTAGTTACC
>CALXMF010000008.1 GCA_944389415.1 uncultured Spirochaetota bacterium
TATTTAACGTAGCATGATGGATATGTGGCTTTTTTCAGAATCAAAATTGCGAACTAAATTTGACACAATCTATTTTTAAAACGTTTTTAATCTTATTTTGTCCCGAAATAAGATTAAAAACAATCTGAATTTAAACTTTTTTTTAATCAAAGAAAGATTATTTTTTTTGTGTCTTGTAATACTGCTAAACAAATATGAGATGTATTATAAGCATAATCTGCTATACTATGGCTGCTTTTACAGTTTTTTACGTATAAATTGCGGCCGTACTGTATGGGGATTAAACCAGTTATTATATGTTGCGGCAATGGCCTCTTCCTCATTTTGCAGGTAGCGCTGCCATACATCTTCTCTGATCAGTGTGTAATGTGAGTCAATGGGATGAATATACCGTGAAAAATCTTCTCTGCTCAAATCGGCCAGATTGTTTTCCAGAGAAATTATATGGACTCCGTAAGCAAGCCGCCATAATTTTTCTGGAGGAACAGGAAAATCCGGTTCATAATTCAGGCAGTCCCGCAGGTTTTTATAATAGGTATACACATGATTCAATCCCAGATGTGCGATAAGCAGTGAGTCATCCGGCAGCTCAATATCCTGGATTACCTGTCTGTAGTATGGAAAAGGTGGATCATGAGAGGGATTATAGCTGTGTACTGAGATAATTGTTCCCGGTATAGTCACACACAACGCGACCGAAAAAAATACGATCCGGTTTCTGCCGGACTGTATCAACATATTATGTATTCCCAGTATAAGTATAATAATACCTGCCGGTACAGCTGATAGCAGCATTCTGTATCCCATATCCAGAACATTCAAATTCCAGAATGGGAAAAACAGTATGGGAGCGGCGAGCACGGCCAAATCCAGATATTTTTTTCTTGCGCATTGCAGTGTTCTGAAAATACATAGAAGCCAGACGGTGATAAACAGAACAGACAGTTCGCTGCAAATTCGCATTCCGATAGTGTTTCTCATAAAAGCTGAAAATACCGGCAGTACGGGTCCTGACGCGAATACTGATGCAAAACGGGGAAGCTGCCGGGAAAATATAATAACCCCCAGAATCATGCTTATAGTAAGAAATGCTATCTGATGATGAAGGGGGCGTTTTCGGAGAAACAGAATAACCGTGAATAAAAACGCACAGGCGGCAGAGACCAGATGACTGAAAACACAACATAAAAAGAGTAAAACAGCAAGGATAATCCTTAAAATATACCGGACTTTTGATATTTGTATATCCTGATAGCAAAGCTGTATGAGAACTGCTGCATAAAAGAGAAAAAACACCATGCCGGTAAGATTGTTTATATAATTTGTGGCCATTGAAGCTGCGGCAAAAGATGAGCCGCAGAGAAAGAATCCCGTTAGAGAGGGTAGATACGGAATTTTCATAGAACGGAGCACTATATATACTCCCAGACACAAAAGGGCTGACATCAGTGCGGCAATAGTTTTGCAGCCCGTTATGGCGTCGCCGCAGAACAGGGATGTAATACCGCAGAGGTAATATCCGATTTTGTAATCAGGATTTTCCAATTTACCGTATTGCATAAAGGATTTTGCTTGCAGTGCATAGTAGTATCCGTCCAGGCCGGCAGGTTCCGGTGACTTATTCAGCATATACAAGCGAACAGAAAATACAAAGGCGGTACAAAGAAATAGGATGAAACTCCACAGGACTGTTTTATTTATATCCCTCATAGTAAAATCCTTTTATTCAGAGATTCCGTTTTATGACTGCCGGGGAGCCTGCTGCAAGGACATTTTCGGGAATATCTTGCAGCACAACAGAACCCGCACCGATAACTGTTCCGCCGCCAATCTTACTGCAGAGAATCAGAACTCTCATACCGCACCATATGCCCTTGCCCAGTTCAATATCATGCATAATACAGCGCCCGGCTCTGTGTTCGGGTTCTCCTGTTATATGACTCTGGCAGTTAAAAGCTGTTTCCGGGCCGATTTCACAGTTTTCTCCGATTTTTACTCTATTGAATCCGGCCGTGTATATCCGGCAGTTCTGGCCTATCCATACATGTTCGCCAATTTCAATGCTGCCTGGACCATAAACTCTAAATCCGGAATTGACTCTCGCATTTTTTGCAATTTTTACCCCCATCATTCTCAGAATAAATCTTCTGTATCCAAAGCAGCTGGAAGGGAGTAAATCCACACATTTATTCAGAATAAATCTTTTTAGTGACACCAGCATATATTCATAGTATACTATATCTAGTGTTTTACGCTATATTTTTATTATAAGAGGCAGAGGGGCAGTATGAAAAAACGTGTTTTTGTTTTTATTTTAGCGGGAATATCTGTTATGCTTTACGCTCAGGCTAACCCTATGAGAAAAAATAGTAATGAGCTAGAACGAATTGTTTATTCTTCGCCAGAAATTAAGGATAGATTTGGCGAACGTTATGAATTGAAATTATTGAAAGAATATAGTTTTATAAATCATTCTTATTTGATTATTTTAGGGATATGGTTTCATATCCCTTATAAAGTATTTCGTATGGTTTATATTATCACAAAAAATGACAAAGTAGAAGCACAATATAATGTTCCTGTTCCTCTAACAGTTTTTGATATGAAGGAAAATTTCTATGACTCAAATTTATTTAAACAAATATTGAGATTCAAATTGTTAGATAATACTGTTATTTCATTTCAATATGATTTTAATCATGATGGAACGGATGATCTTCTTTATTTTTCTCACAGTAATAGAACAGGAAATATTAACTGTTACATATATTCAATTAGTATAGATATAAAATTAATAAAAGCTTTTGATGTTTCAGGAAGGGTTGGGTTTGCTATATATCCGGAATTTATAAATTATAAATTCCGGCAAGGGATCAAATTTTATACTGGGGAAGAATATTTGTTTTATTACTATGACCGGGTTCAGCAAAAATATGTACAGGATACGGAAGCGGCAAGCGATGAATTGGAGAAAATCCACGGCAGTCCTGATTTCTTTGCTGAGGCGGGGATCGACTTTTTGAAGTTGGAGCGGCCGCTTGTTGAGTCTGACTTGGAAGGATTTTCGAAAGCTGCGCTGAGGGTCTGGAGAAACGCGGTGTATGCTCGGCGCGGACGTACGTTTCAAAGCGAAGATTTACAGGCGCTATTCAACGAATATGTATGGTACAAGCCAGACGAGGAATACAGCGACGAAAAATTGAGCGAAGTCGACAGGGCAAATATACAGTTAATCAGCCAGTTTGAAAAAAATGCCGAGTGATGGACATGGAAAGGAATAGACAGATACTGGTGGAAAAGTGCGGAGCTATATATACATACAAAAAAGCACCGTTTATTTTGTAAATTCCGGTAGATTTTTTTGCCTGTTGCAGAAAACTGGTGTATAATTCAGAATAAATCTTTTTAGTGACACCAGCATATATTCATAGTATACTATATCTAGTGTTTTACGCTATATTTTTATTATAAGAGGCAGAGGGGCAGTATGAAAAAACGTGTTTTTGTTTTTATTTTAGCGGGAATATCTGTTATGCTTTACGCTCAGGCTAACTGGTTCAAAGCGCAAAGTGACAGTGCTACCATAAAGTCAGTGACAGCTACCAGTGAACTGGTAGAAGCGCAGTATGACGGAAAGTACCTGTATCCGCCTGTGAATATTGTGGACGGAGATTTCTCCAGTACGTGGTGCGAAGCAGATCAAAATGGCCCGGGAATCGGTGAAGCCATAACCATTGAACTTGAAGAACCTGTGACTTTTGATGAGCTTCAGATAGTAAACGGTTTTGTTTACAAAGATTACTATCATAAAAACAACAGGGTCAAATCTTTCCTTTTGACACAGACTGCAAAAGAACATTTTCAGCAGAAAGAATATATGTTGCAGGATAATGTGCAGGATTGGCAGTCAGTCAAATTTGATTTGGATCAGACCGCGCAGACACTCACTATTGAAATAAGGGATGTGTACAGAGGAACTACATATAATGATACCTGTCTTGATGATATTCGCCTTTTGTATAAAGGAAAAGTTATTCCTTTTAAGAATGTGGCTACAATCAAAAAAGCTCAGGAAGAAAATTCAAAGTTAATGCTTACTACCAATGCAGAAGAATTCAGAAAACAGTTTTTATCCCTTCCTTCTATAAAAGATGGTGATTCGCCAACTGAACTTCTGTATCTGACTACAGAAAAACAGCAAGAAAACAATGGTCTTACTATTAGGATAGTAGGCAATGCAATTCAAGATATGTATAGTTGTACTGTAACAAGCAAAAAAGATGTCCTCGTATCCTGGTTAGATGATATTGTTGATAACAATTCTTTTTACAAAAAGCAAGTTCAAGAGATTCGTTCTGATATTAACGCCAACGATTACAAAGCCTTTACTTTCGGGATAAAACCAATATGGTGGCGAGATAGGGGAATTAAGTATGAAATTGGTAATTCAAGAATTATAGAAACCCGAAAAGTGGATTATGTAGAGGTAAAAACTGTTACCCTTTTGAAAATTGATGGTAATGCGGTTTTTGTCAACGGAGTGAAATATACTGTCTTGGAACCGGAAGGCGTATATAATGCCTGTGTGTATGAAGAGACTTGGTAATATTCGATTTTGGTTCAGGATTAGAATGTTATGTACCGGTTTATACCGCAAAAAAAACGCTCAAAACTTCGTGTAATCTGCGGAGTAATTGTCTATTCCTGTCTTAGATATTTTTTGTGGTTTAAATATAGAAAACTCTTTGCTTCTGTAGAAAAAATACCGGCACTGGATGCGGAGAAACAGTTCCCGTACGTAGTCTTTTCTCATTCGGTGCCTGTATTCCGCAATCTAAGCAAAGAAGACTGTGATTTACAGCAGGGAAAAGTCCATAATCTGAGTATAGCGGTCAGAAAAGTTGATAAAACTGTTGTAAAACCGGGGCAGATATTTTCTTACTGGAAGTTGATTGGAAATCCGACTCGTCTAAAAGGATATAAAAAAGGCATGATGCTGATAAACGGGAAACCATCTGCAAAAATCGGCGGCGGACTTTGTGCTCTTTCCAATTTTATTTACTGGATGACATTGCATTCCCCGTTAACCGTTATTGAGCGCTTCCGTCATAGTTACGATGTATTTCCTGATTCAAACAGGACGCAGCCTTTTGGAAGCGGCGCGACATGTGTATATAACTATCGGGATCTCATGATAAAAAACGAAACGGAAGCGGTGTTTCTTCTGAAAGTCTGGATAGAAAATGACCGGCTTCAGGGACAGTGGCGAAGTACTATTCAATTTACAGAGCACTATCAGGTCTATCAGAAAGATCATTGGATAACGGCAGAGATTGGCGGTGCTTACATGCGGCACAATACGCTTTACCGGAAAATTCTATCCGTTCAAAATGGTACTGAAACTGTTTTGCGTGACGAAAAAATTACCGAAAATCACGCACTTATGATGTATCCCCCCTTTTTGGAAAACAGATAATTATTATTTTGACAGATTGTTCTGTTTTCTTATTCATCCTCGGTTTTGTAGGATGGTTGACTCTTTTGTTTGTGTTTCATATAATTATCGCACCCCTTGAAGCTGCGTATGCAGTTTCCAATTGTCCATAAGGAGATTGTATGAGAAAGTATGAACTGATGACGATCTTCCCTATTGAGGAAGAGAAGTGCAAGGCCGGTCTCGAATCGCTGAAAGCGACGATGGGAGAGTTTGGTGTTGAAATTGAGAAAGAAGAGCCGTTTGGTGATCGTGATCTGTGCTATGAGGTAAAGCGTCAGAATCGCGGCCGATATATTCTGTTTAATATCAAGGTAAATCCTGCAAAAATTGCTGATTTGGATCAGCGCTTTAAGTTAAACGATAATCTTCTCAAATATATGTTTGTCAAAATTGACGAATAGTTGTACTGGAGGCAGGTATGGCAGATGTTAATTTTGTAGTTCTGATTGGCAGACTTACTCGTGATGCCGAATTAAAGTATACAAACGGTGGTTTCCCCGTTGCTAATTTTGCCATAGCTGTTAACCGTCGTCGGAAAAACGGTGATCAGTGGATTGATGAAGTAAGTTATTTTGATATCAGTTTGTTTGGTAAATCTGCGGAAAGCCTAAAACAGTATTTAATTAAAGGCAAACAAATTGCTGTTGAAGGTGAATTACGGCAAGATCGCTGGGAGCAGGATGGACAGACCCGCAGCAGAATATTTATTGCTGCAAATACTGTTCAGCTGCTTGGTGGGAATCAGGGCGGAAGCGGCGGTATGACTGCCGGGGGGTACAGCCCTAATCAAAATGCGTCCCGCGGCGGATATCAAAATCGCAATTCTTATGATGGAGCGCCGCCTCAGAATGGCAGCTATACTCCTGAATCTTATATCCAGAATGACTATGATTCATCTGATCCCGGTTTCCCTTCTGATATTCCGTTCTGATTATGTCGTGTGAACGGAATTTAAGCGGTTGTGTGCCGCAAGTTTCCATATATTACTAAGGAGTAATTATTATGTCTGATGTAGAAAACAAAGATATTGATACAACACCTGATGTTCAGATGCAGGATGTAATTCGTGATGCTGATGAGCGCGCGCCTAGGGCGAAGGGTAAAACTTTTTTCCGAAAAAAGGTTTGCCGCTTCTGTGTTCAGAAAACACCGATCAATTATAAGGACGCTGAAATGCTGCGCCGCTATACAACAGAGCGCGGAAAGATTCTTCCTCGCCGTATTACTGGTACTTGTGCAAAGCATCAGCGCCGTCTTGCGCTTGAAATAAAGCGGGCACGTGCTATTTGTCTGCTTCCATTTGTCGCTAACTGAAAAAGGTTATCTGTATCTTTATACCCGGTTTAGCCGGACGGATCGAGCCAACTCCTGGTAACGATTTGTAATTTTTAGGAGCTTGAAATGAAAATTATTCTGAATGAAGATGTTAAACACCTTGGTGAAGAAGGTGATGTGAAGATTGTTGCTAATGGATATGCCCGCAACTATCTGTTCCCTCGTAATCTGGCTGTTCCTTATAATGATATGACTGTTGCGTACTTTGAAAGCCGCAAAGCGGAAATTGAAGCACGTAAGGAAGAAAAGCGAAAGGATGCGGCATCGTTAAAAGATAAGCTTGAGGCTCTTTCTTTGCAGCTTGTTATGCCTGCTGGTGCAAATGGCAAACTGTATGGTGCGGTTACTAATCAGACTATTGCTGAAGAACTTCATAAAGCCGGATTTGAAATTGAGCGCAAACGTATTGAAATTCCCGGTTTGACAATTAAGTCTGTTGGTAAATATCATGCTTCCATTCGTTTGTATGAAGCTGCTCAGGCTCAGATTGAGTTTTCTGTTATAAGTCAGCAGGACGCAGAAGCTGCTGCCCAGAAAGCGGCAGAATCTTCAGCGGCTCCTTCTGAAGAGTAATACTTTATTTTCTGTGAATGGCTGCGCCTCTTAAAGACAAAATTCCGCCCCATGATCTTGACGCTGAACAGGCTACGCTTGGGGCGTTGCTTTACGATTGGGGCGCAGTTAGTACAGTTCTTTCTTTCCTCCGTCCAGATCGTTTTTATTCTCTCCAAAATCAAGTTGTCTTTGAAGCCATGATTTCTCTTTTTAAAAAGGGAATTCGCGGTGATATTCTTACCCTAATCGAAGAGTTAAGGTCCGCTGGCAAGTTAGAAGCTGCTGGAGGGGCTGGTTATGTCAGTGCGCTGCCTGATACTGTTCCTACCAGTGCTAATATTGAATATTACGCAAGAATTGTGCTTGATAAATCTATCAGACGTGATCTGATTCATATTTCTTCTCAAATTACAGCTGAATCGCATGATGATACAAAAGAGAGCCGTGGTATTCTTGAGGATGCGCAAAATAAAATTTTTGCACTGACCGATATTAATCAGACGCAGACGATAAAGTCTATGACTGAATTAATGCCTGCGACACTTGAGGTTATTGAAACACATATTCGTAATCGTGACGCCTATACGGGTATTCCTTCTGGTTTTACCGATCTGGATAATATGACGAGCGGTTTTCAGAATTCTGAACTGATTATTATAGGTGCCCGTCCTTCGATTGGAAAAACTGCTCTTGCGTTATCAATGTCTCAAAATATAGCTGTGGAACGGAAAATCCCTACAGGTTTTTTTTCGCTTGAAATGTCGTGTCAGCAGATAGGGCAGCGTCTTTTATCTCAGGAAGCCCGTATTCCCTCTCAGAAACTGCGTTCAGGCATGCTCAAAATGGATGATTTGCAGCGTCTGCAGGATGCGGCTAGCCGCTGTTATGAGTCTCCCTTTTATGTTGTTGACAGTCCAAATATGAAATTGCTTGATTTGCGGGCTATTGCACGGCAAATGGTACTGCAGTATCGGGTTAAAATAATTTTTATTGATTATTTAACGCTTGTCACAAGTGAAAATACAACTATTCCCAGGCATGAACAGATTGCGGAGATTTCGCGGTCACTTAAGAGTCTTGCCAGAGAACTTGCTATTCCTGTTGTTGCGTTATCACAAGTAAAACGTGATGCAGAAGGACAGAGACCAACTCTCGCAGATTTGCGGGAATCCGGTTCCATTGAGCAGGATGCGGATGTTGTTATGTTTCTGCACCGTGATCGCCGTCATGAGACTGATCAGGAAGAACGATCGCCAGTGCAGGATACGGAATTGATTTTATCAAAACAGCGCAACGGTCCGATAGGAGATATTCATATCGCATATCTCCCTTCGTATACAAAATTTGAAAATAAAACAGATCAAACTATTTGATTTATTGCTGTTGTGTTGATCTATTCACTTAAAATTCAAACCATTGTCCGCCTGTAGTTAAGTACCAGTCTGCAAGAATTGTTCCATTACCTTGTTTATACCAAGAAATACTGCCATCACGATTGAGAACTACAACATGTGTTCTGTTTCTGGTTATTTTGAGTGGTAGTGATGCTGATCTGTTAAGCTGACTTTCCCGCCTTGACTGTACATTATATGATCTCACTTGTGTTTTACCCATATTGGTGTATAGTGTTGTTCCGTAAAGATAAATGAATGCATTTGTATCTTCATCTGCAAGTTGTAATATCTGATTCATACTTCGGCGTGTTGGATAGTAAGCGCCTACTGCCGTTTTTTTACTGTTCCCTTCTACAGATATATTGATAAAATATACCGGTGCATTTGTTACTGCCGGATCGTATGAGAGTGAATATGCAACATCTCCGCTTACCGGAAGCATGACAGTCTCTTTTGTTGTCAGATCTACGCTGATGAGCGGCGATTTAGGTTCACTGGCTGCTGATTTTGCGATTATCATTTGGTTGTTATACAATACCGCATCCTGAATGCCGGTTCCCCGATAAATTTCTGTTTGAGAGCCAGTATTCATATCATATATATTAACAGTAGAACTCCCTTCGATGTATACAAGCGTATCGTTGTAAATCTGAAGTGTTTGGATATCATTGCGTGGCGTGAATAGTACTTTTGCCGCATTTGTAGTAGGTGAGACCTGTTTAATTGATTGGCGTGTACCTTTAGACCAGAAAATAATAGTATCTTTGTATACGGTAAAATTAGTATAGTTAGCGTTTTCTGTTACTTTACTTACTGCTCCGGTTGTATATGATGAGCTGTAAACGGTATCTTTTGTCAGAAAATAAAATTCTTCGCCATAGGATGCTGCATCATATATTTTCTGATATCTGTTTTCTGTTATTTTCTGTGCTTCCGCAGTCAGGTACAGAGGGTCAATACTGATAGAAAAAAGATTTCCGTCAGCAGTACCGACGATTATATTATTATCACTTTTAACAGCCGCAACTATAGAATTGCTTTGTGGACCTGTAAATGTTCGTATAGTAACAGGCCCGGCAACAGATAAATTGTTATCATTCTGTATCTGTTTTATTAAAAAACTTCGATTTTCTGTTTCAATGTAATACAATCCTGTATCGGCAGGAGAAGGGATAAGTATTGGGTTTTTAGCAGAAACACGCGATAAAACGGTTCCTGTGAGTGCATCTGTAATATATATGCTGTTATTTTTTACACCTGCCAAAAATAGATTGTTATTAAAGAATGTCAGTTGTGATAATCCTGATTCCGCCGTAAAACTGTTTTTCTGAGTGCCTGATGACATATTGTAATAAGTGAGCAGTCCGGATGGCGAGTATGTGACAGAACTTTTTTCTGTCTGTCCCGTTATGAATAGAGAAATAATTCCTGTACCTTCTTTTATTTTTTTTACCTGTCTGCCCATTGATGATTCAAAAAAATATGTACCGCTTACTGAAGCTGTTCCAACAACTAAGTATGATCCCTTTGCAGTATAATTAAGATATGTAATTGTTGTATTAAATCGTTTTGCGTATTTTCGTGTTTGTGTTTTCCAGTTCCAGACAGATATCCTGTGTAATGTATAGCCATCTGTTTCATAGACAGCTACATCTGTTCCGTTTGGATGAACTGCAACCATTCGTATTTCCAGGTCTGTAAGCTGATAATGTTCTCCCTGCCCATATATAGGTGTCCATTTTGTAAGAAAACCGTCTTTTCCAGCTGAGTAAAACGCTCCGCTGCTGTCAGGAACTGTCAATGTGGTAATAGCACTTTGATGTGCCTGTGTTGATATATGCGGCTGTGCGTATATGCAGCCAATATAGATTAATAAAAAAGATATGCAAATAGAAAATAGCCTTTTCATAAAACCTCTTTTGGTATCATGCTATGTTTATCGATGAATGAGATATTGTATATCATTGAATAGGGCGAATACAAAAATAATGAGGATAACTGCTGCTCCGGCAAATTGAATGTAATAAACTATTTTGGGGTGTATTTGTCTGCGCAGCAGGATTTGCAGAAAAGCGACAAGAATAAGTCCGCCATCTAGAATCGGGATAGGTAGCAGGTTCATGATGAATAGCGATATGCTGATGAGTGCGAGAAAATTAAGAATACTTGAAAGGCCCTCTGAAAAACCGGCAGAGAAACTGCTTTTTACGGTATCTCCCAGCATAACAGTAATCCGGACAGGACCTGAAACAGCTTTTGAAACGTCTACTCCCTGAAACAGCAGCATGATTCCTTTTACAGTCAATACGAGCATTTCCGCGGTGTCACAGATTCCATGAAATAACGCCGGAAAAAAAGAATATGTTGGTGATTCGACTTGAGGAAGTGAAAAATATAACCCATCGATAATAGCTGTCTGAGACTCTGTCCCAGTATAGAACAGTTCTACTATTTGCCCATTACGATTAACTATGATTGGAAACGATAATTGTTCCGCAGCTGCTTTTTGTATATCTGCGGTATTTTCAATTTTTATACCATTGATTGTGGTAATCAGATCTCCCTTCTGCAAACCGGCCTGTTCTGCAGCACTTCCTGCTTTAATAGAGTCGACAACTGGTTCAATCCAACTGACGACTCCCAATTTTCCGCTGCCTGTTTCGTGATCCATTTCGATAGGAACAGAAACGGTTTGAATTTCACCATTTCGGGAGAAAGTAATTGGTATAGTCTCGTTTGGGTGTGTTGCAATAGTTTGTGTTATATCAGAAAAGGTCTGTATATCCTTGCTGCCAATTTTTAGAATTCGGTCTCCTGTCTGCATTCCAGCAATATGTGCTGGTGAAGAAATATCTGGATAAATTTCATCCGCCATGATAACCCGATTGTCTGCGCTGTAGTAGGTATATCCAACCATTGCAATAATAGTAAATGAAAGAAACGCAAAAAACAAATTTGCAAAAGGGCCAGCGAATGCGATACAAATTCGTTTTAATGGATGTACTCCATAAAAAGAATCAGCTTCTGCTGGTATATAGGAAAGTTTTTCATCTATCGCCTGTTGAAAGGCTTTTTCTCCTTTCATTCCGCAGTAACCGCCAAGGGGCAGAAGTGACAGTCTATAATCAGTCATCCCAATTTTTTTGTGCCAGATAACAGGACCCATCCCAATAGAAAAGGATTCAACTGCCACACCGCAATATCTGGCTGCAATAAAATGACCTGCCTCGTGAATAAAAACGATAATACCGAGGCAAAGGATGCCCCAGAGAATTGTCATACTACCTCCGGTTCAGAAAATCGCAGGCCAGTTTGCGTGCCTGTGTATCTAACAAAAGAACATCACTGATCGTAACAGCTGCCATACTCCAGTCTTTTTCAAGGACAAAACGTGTCGTATCTGTGATTTCTTGAAAACTGATTTGTCCTGCAAGAAACGCATGGGCAGCGACTTCGTTGGCGGCATTATAAGCAATGGTATAACTGCCTTTATTGCGTATTGCGTCATATGCAAGCGCAAGCATTGGGAAATCCTGTAAGCGGGGAGGGTAGAATGTTAAAGATATCCCCGTATCAAAAGCTCCATCAGTAGGATCAAACTGTTTCAAACTGTTAGGTACTATGTCAGGCCACATGAGTGCGTTTAAAATCGGATGTCGCATATCTGGAGGCGATATCTGTGCATACAGAACACCATCTGCTGTTCTGATAAAAGAATGAACAAGACTTTGCGGATGAACTGTTACCTGTACTTGTTCTGGCGCAAGATCAAACAGAGCACAGGCTTCAATTACTTCAAGTCCTTTATTTGCGAGCGTTGCTGAATCAATCGTAATTTTTTGGCCCATATTCCATGTGGGGTGTTTGAGGGCGTCAGCGGCAGTCACACAGGCAAGCTCTTCTTTTGTGAGCGTTCTGAATGGTCCCCCTGAAGCAGTGAGTATTACAGATGTAAGATTGTTTTTGCCAAAGCGCTCTATCATGCTGAATATGGCAGAATGTTCTGAATCAACTGGCAAAATCATGCAGCCGTTGTTTTTTGCGAGTGTTTTTATCTGTTTGGCCGCCATTACAAGCGTTTCTTTATTTGCCAGTGCAAGATGTATGCCAAGTTCAAGCGCCGCCGCCGAGAATTTCAGCCCTGCTGAACCTGCGATTCCATTTACAACGATATCTGCTTCTGAAGATTTTAATAAATCATATATCTGTTGAGTATTCGCTTCTGATGTTAATAGTGTGTGTATGCAGTTAAACTCTGCAGCTAACTGTTCCAGTTTTGTTTGATTTGAATGTGCTGTTAATGCACAAACAGCAAAGTCTGATGAAAATTCACGAATAATATCAAGGGTGTTGGTACCTATGGAACCTGTACAGCCAAGAACTGCAATTTTTTTTTTCATTATCTAACTCCGGCGAGAATTGATAGAACTATATAATATACAGGTGCGGCAAATAGAATGGAATCGATTGAATCAAGAATTCCGCCGCGTCCGAGAATGATACGTCCAGAGTCCTTGCAGCGGGCAGAACGTTTGCAGACTGATTCTGCAAGATCCCCAAGTATTCCTGCTGCTGCAACAATTATACCAAGGGAAACGGCAATAACATAGGAGCCCTGACAAAAATCAGAAAATAAAATAGTAATTACTATAGCCGAAGATACGGCTCCAATAAAGCCGCCGATAAAACCGGCGATACTTTTATTCGGACTTGCAAGAATTTTGCCTTTATTATTTTTCCCCAATAGAATACCAAAAAGCCATGCAAAAGAATCGCACATAAAGATCATTATAAGAAAAGCTGATATGTACAATGTGGAAAAACGCCATACTGTCATGCGGGATATGTAGGTTATCAGATAAGCACCATACAATATTACAAATGCAGAACCTGATATTTTCTGTATGGTCTGATCAAATGGTTCCTTCTGATCTTTTCCTCCATGAAAATGAAAAATTCCCAGATAAAAAAGAATAAAAAAACATAGAACTGATATATAGTCGATATACTGATAAGAAAGCTCAAAAAAAGAGCATATACATGCTGTTATTGGAATACACAACGCTACAGCCATAACTATCTTATATGGCAACATTGCCTGTTTCTGAGAGACCAGATGATATATTTCGGAAACCGCTATACCTGATACTAAAGTAATGATGATATGCAGAAGTAAATGATTATACGCATTAAATAGCACAATGAGTACTACAGCTGGAATTCCGATAAAGAAAACCGTTAATCGTTGTGCAATTTTATTCATTATAATGACACCTTTAGTTTATTAGTCGCCGCCAAAACGCCGCCTGCGTTTTGCGAAATTATATATCGATGCGCTGAACTCATCTTCCGTATAGTCAGGCCACAGAGTATCTGAGAATTCAAGTTCCGCATATGCAGAGTGCCATAACAGAAAATTACTGAGCCGTTTTTCTCCGCCGGTTCTTATAATTAAATCCGCATCCGGCAAAGTTGGAAAATCAAAATTACTACTGATTAGTTGTTCTGTAATCTGTTCAGGAGGGATATGTTGGGAAACAATTTTCGCTGCGGATCGGACAAGTTCATTCCGGCCACCGTAATTGATTGCCAGAATAACCGTCATACCGGTAAACGCTGCCGTATCCTCATAAGCTTTATCCAATTCTGCGATAACATCTTTTGGAAGTTTACTTTTGTCTCCAATATATGTTACACGGATATTATTATCTTTGTAAAACTGGAATTCTGCGCGCAGATGTATCTTAACTAAATTCATCAAATATCCAACTTCTTCCTGTGTTCTTTTCCAATTCTCTGTTGAGAAAGTATATAAAGTAAGATATTTGATACCGAGAACAGCAGCAGTTTTTACTATTCGCTTAGTAACTTTTAAGCCCTCTTTATGTCCCGCACTGCGGGAAAGATTTCGTTTGATAGCCCATCTGCCATTGCCATCCATAATTATCCCGACGTGCTGAGGAACCGCTGCTGTTTCTGTACGTGTTGTTTCCATTATCCTTCCAGGATTTCTTTTTCTTTATCTTCGAAAATTTTGTTTATTTGCTGAATAAATTTGTCTGTTGCTTTCTGCAGTTCGGTTTCTGTAGTCTTCAATTCATCTTCTGTTATCAGACCGTCTTTCTGCTGTTTCTTCAACTCATCATTTCCGTCCCGTCTGATATTTCTGATTGCAACACGGCTTGATTCCGCAATGTTTTTCGCGTTTTTTACCAGTTCTTTGCGGCGCTCTGCTGTCAGCGGAGGAATTGAAATGCGAATGACTTTTCCGTCATTTGATGGGTTAAGACCAAGCTCTGATTTCTGGATAGCTTTTTCAATTTCTCCAATGAGTGTTTTATCAAACGGCTGAAGCACGATCATGCGTGCTTCAGGAACCGATATATTTGCTACCTGTTTAAGAGGGGTAGGTGTTCCGTAATAATCAACTTTTATTTTATCAAATAGGGCGGGAGATGCCCGACCTGTACGTATCGTGTTTAACTCATCTTTCAGCGCTGAGATTGTTTTTTCCATGCGACTGGTTGTTGTATTAATATCTGCCATATCTTACCTCATAAAATGAAGAACAGCAGTAGTTATACTACTGCTGTTTAATATACCTATCAGAAATTACAGTCCAAGACGGTACAAAATGATTTTATCAAAAGACAACTTAGCGCCAACTGATTTGGCGATTTCTTCAAGTTTTTTTGCAACAGAAACTTTATCATCTTTTACAAATGGCTGATCAACAAAACAGATATCGGCTAAATGTTTTTTCAGCTTTCCCTGTACAATACCTGCTTTTACATTTTCCGGTTTATCTAATGATTCAACTTGTTTTGTAAAGATGTCTTTTTGCTCATTGAGATATGCTTCATCAACATCTGAACTGCGGATATACGCAGGAGTAAAAGCTGCTATATGCAGACAACAGTCATAGGCAAATTCTTTTACCGCACTATTATCTTTTGCAGATGCCGGATCAGCCTTTATCATAACAACAGTTCCTGTTTTTCCATCAGTATGAACATATGAAGCAGCGGCAACATCGGCAGGAATATCAAAAACTTCAAGACGACGCAGACTCATATTCTCACGGATCTTTGTTGCTAATTCAAGCAGCATACCGGAGAGCTCGTCATTAACAGAGTTGTATCCCTTTTCAATAGCCGTATCAAGCAATTTACCGCCGAGCGCAACAAAATCCGCGTTTTTCGCGACAAAGTCTGTTTCGCAGGTCATTTCACAAACCGCGGCTTTTGTATCTGTAATTTTGATAAAGATACGACCTTCACTTGTTGCCCGATCAGCACGTTTTTCAACTGCGGCGAGACCTTTTTCTTTTAATATTTTTGCGGCGGCAACAGGATCGCCATTGGCTTCGGCAAGAGCCTTTTTGCATTCCATCATGCCGGCGCCTGTCTGTTCTCTCAATGCCTTTACATCAGCAGCCTTGATTTCCATGATATATATTTCTCCTGAATATGATGTTTATGATAATTATATAGAATGCCGGACTTGTTCTATAGATATAAGTCCGGCCGTATATTACTGATACAGACTATCCTCGTCTACAAGATCATCATCTGCATCTGAAGCAAGTTCGTCTTCTTCTTTTGGTTCAGTAGGTGTATAGTTGCTGTAATCAACAATTTCTTCTTCGTCAGATCTGATTACTGCATCTGTCATGATGTCCTCATCGTCATCCTGAAGATTTTCAATGATTTTCAGACCTGTTTCGGCATCTGCTTCAAGAACAGCATTTGCAATAATCTGGGTGAACAAAGTAATAGCACGAATTGCATCATCATTGCCGGGAATGGGGAAGTCTATACCTTCCGGATTACAATTTGTATCAACGACAGCAACGATTGGAATACCCATGCGGCGTGCTTCAGCAACAGCAATGCCTTCTTTATGAGTATCAATAATAAAGATGATACCGGGCAGCTCTTTCATTTCCTTAATACCACCCAGATTTTTTTCAAGTTTTGCTTTTTCTTTAAGAATAGATGCGATTTCTTTTTTTGTTAACTTTTCAAAGGTTCCATCAATCTCCATCTTTTCAAGTTTCTTGAGACGGAGCAAAGATTTTTTTATTGTTGCAAAATTTGTCAACATACCACCAAGCCAGCGATTGTTAACATAAAACATATTGCAGCGTTCTGCTTCTTTTGCGATTGCCTGCTGAGCTTGTTTTTTAGTGCCGACAAACAAAACTGTTTTACCTTCACTAGTCACTTTACGGACTGCATCATATGCGTCTTTAATCGCAACAATAGTTTTCTGCAGATCAATGATATGAATCCCATTACGTTCCGCAAAAATGTATTTTTTCATGCGGGGATCCCAGCGCTTGACTTGATGTCCAAAATGAACACCTGATTCAAGCAGACTCTTCATGGTTACAACTGCCATGATTTTCTCCTTCATCGGGAAATATGATACCGGAATATTCCGGTTTTCCCACCTTACTCTATTTCTCGGGCATTGCCCGGAAGATCAGATCTGCTGTCTGTGTACAACCGACAGCAGTCCGGCATATTATTCTACAATTATAGAATAACCCTGCGTTTTTAACATATCATAAAGCTCATAAATTGGCAAGCCGATAACACCCGTCCATGATCCGTTGATATGACTGACGAAACAACCAGCCAGTCCTTGCAGGCGGTATCCTCCAGCAGCATTGTGCCATTCTCCAGTTTCAATGTACCAAGTGATTTCTTTTTCAGAGAGATGCGCGAATGTCACTTCTGTAGATTTTGTGCGGATCTCCTTTTTCTTTGTTTGATGATTATAGAGCACAACAGACGATATCGCTTTATGTGTTTTTCCGGACAGCTTTCTGAGAAAATCAGCTGCCTGTACGCTGTCTTCAGGCTTTCCCATCAATTCTCCGTCGAGTATAATCAGTGTGTCAGCACCTAATATCCATGTAACTGACTGCCCTTCAGGAATTGCGGCAAGAACGGCTTTAACTTTCTGATCAGCAAGGTATGCAGGCGCTTCTTCCGGCATTATTTCTTGCGGTATTATTTCTTCCATTTCCGGCAGCATGACCTTGAATGGGATACCGAGCATTTTTAGCAGTTCTTGTCTTCTCGGTGATGATGAAGCCAAAATAATAGGTTCCATATAAGGGTCTGACTCTCCTTTTTAATGTCTTGACATAAATACACTTTATCTATATGCTATATACATTGTATGAGAGATTAGCTCATTTGGATAGAGCGTCGCCCTCCGGAGGCGAAGGTGGCAGGTTCGAATCCTGTATCTCTCGGATATAGCATAAAATAAAAAAGACTGCGTCATGCAGTCTTTTTTATTTTTACATTCCTGTTTGTTCTACAGGTTCTGTTTCTGCTTGTTCAGACTGCCCTTCTTTAGATGAAGAATTACCTGAAGTTGAGATTTTCTTTAGAAGTTCCTGCGCCATCGTCCTTACCGGTGTAATATACCGATAGTTTGTTGCGATTGAAGCAACAGACTGAATAATTGGAGATTTATCTTCGATGGTCGGCAGCAGTTTTTCATATGCAACAAGAACTTCATGTGCCAGACTGCTTGTCGGATTCAAAACAGCATTGCGTTTTTGAGCCCACGCAATTGTATTTACAACTTCATCTTTTTCGTTAATACCAATGTCTCCAAGACTGCGTATCGCAGCGGAAATAACCATTGGCTCATTGTCAGCGAGTGCAATATCAACAAGGATATTTTTTGATTGTTCTGTCGGTATTTTTCCTAAAAGTTCACATGCACGCATGCGAATATCAGGAAAGTTATTAATAACACGACCATTTTCACGGCTTTGCGAAAGCACTCCCTCTCCTGCGAGAGACTTGAGAGCTGTCTGCATATTGGATGAAAGTTCACCGTTTGCAACTGCATCTTCCAGATATTGCAGAGCGACCAGTTTTGTATCACGATCCGGAGCAAGTGCCAGTTCTGTGACAATCAGATCCTCCATGCTGCTCAGGTATTCATCTTCAACTGTAATATCTGAGTCTGATGACTGAGCTGTCGTTGTTTGGGCAAAACCACTTAATGCGACTGAAGCCATTACTATAGCCGCAGCTATCTTAGAGATTTTCATTACATAAGCCTCCTATTTGCTACTATAAAATAAGTATAATTCAATATGAGAGAAAAATCAACGAAAAACAGCTTCCTTATTTTATTGCTGTATCAATAATCGCTATGGATTTATATTTAACAGCCATTTACCATCTATTTTATTAAAATAGTAAAAAATAATATCAGTATTATTTTTTACTTGCACTGCTTTAACATAGCTGCTTGATAGATATCTTATTTCATCAATACGGCGTCCTTGGCGGGAAGGAATAAACACATATTTAAAATAATCCTCAAGATTCTTTAGAGTGAATCCTTTGAGAGGAAGTTTTTTTGAAACTTCTCTTAAATTTGCCGGATTGCTCCAATAGTTTCGTGATGCTGGCGTTAAATATTTGACCCACTTTGAGAAATCTTTGTTTTTCATGATGTCTGACAGTTCATCAATGATATGCATAATTTCTTTTTTATCTTCAGTAAAAGTATCTTCGCTGACAGAGTCTTCTGCTGACAACGCACTGATTGCACGACTGTACTCATCGGGCTCCGGCTGTTGTGGTTTTTCAATCGGTTCTGGTTCAGCTATCTCTACCGGTTCTGGCTCAACAATCTCTGCCGGTTCTGGTTCAGCTATCTCTACTGGTTCCGGTTCAACTATCTCTACCGGTTCTGGTTCAGCTATCTCTACTGGTTCCGGTTCAACTATCTCTACCGGTTCTGGTTCAGCTATCTCTACCGGTTCTGGTTCAGCTATCTCTACCGGTTCTGGTTCAACTATCTCTACCGGTTCTGGTTCAACTATCTCTACTGGTTCCGGTTCAACTATCTCTACCGGTTCAGATGTTGATTGAGGTGCAGATTCTGGCTGCTGAATATCTTTTTTGGGGGAGCAGCAAGATGCAAATATGAGAACAGCAATAATACTGGTTAGTATGCGTAATTTTTTTATCATATTATTGATATCTTATGCTCGTTGGGCATCTTTGTCAAATATTTTTTAGATTATCAGGATACTAGGGGAGGTTTGTTTTCTATAATAATTTATAAAACAAATCAGCACTGCAATGCCGACTGTTGCTCTGATAGTGCAGATAATTGTTCATATGCGATTCTGGCTGCTGCTTGTTCTGCTTCTTTTTTATTTTTTCCAGCCGCTGGCCCATATAGGCAGCCGCCAACTGATACACTTATCCAGAAGGTCATATTATGATCAGGGCCGCTGCGTTTGACAACTGTGTATACTGGACAAGCCTTACTCTGTTTTTGATACAGTTCTTGCAGTAATGTTTTATAATCTTTTTGATGTCTGTTTTGATGGACTTTCTCTATTTCAGGTATAATAAAAGAAAGAACCAGCTTCTGAGCGCTTGCATATCCTGCATCAAGATAGTAGGCTCCAATAATTGCTTCCAGTGCGTCAGCAAGAATCGCTTTCTTATGCCGGCCGCCTGAACGCTCTTCACCATGACCAAGAACAAGATATTTATCTATACCCAGTTTTAAGGCGACAGGCGCTAATGTCATTTCTGAGACAACAACAGATTTTATTTTTGCTAAATCGCCTTCCGGTTTATCCAGCATTGAGTCGTATAAATATGCCGCTGTTGTCATACCAAGTACAGCGTCTCCAAGAAATTCCAGCCGTTCATTATTATAAGGACTATGATGTCCTTCATTTGAAAATGACCGATGCCGCAGTGCCATTTCAAGGAAACGCAGATCCCGAAATGAAATACTGAGACGGGTACATAATTCTAAAAGTTCTTGCGTACGCTGCGGAGAAAGTCTTTCAGCCGCTAAAAAGTCATGATGAATGTTTTTTTTCATTATGATATGAAAAAAATAAGGGAATGCGTTTTGCATTCCCTATGTAACTGTCTGCTGTTATGCCTGCTGTGACTTGATAAAGTTATAGGCATCCGCTACAGTTTCAAACTGATTCGCGGTGTCATCGGGAATTGTTACTCCCATTTCTTCTTCAATTGCATAAACCAGTTCATACGTATCCAAGCTGTCTGCTCCCAAATCCTGACGGAAAGAAGAATCCATAGTAACTTTGTCTTCTTCGATTTCAAGCTTTTCCGCAATCAGTTTGCGGATCTGTTCAAACAGTTTGTCTTCTGCCATTTCTTTTCTCCTGTTAGTTGCTTTCAGGTATGATTACCTGGCGGCCCTTGTAAAACCCGCATTTAGGGCATACACGGTGCTGCATTGTCAAGTTCCCGCAGTTCGCGCATTCTACCAGCTGAGGCGCATCTAACCGCATGTTAATGCCCTGACGGCGGCGTGTGCGAGCTTTGGATGTTTTCGCTCTGGGTACTGCCATATATTTAACCTCGCTATATAATGTATTCGTTAGATATAACAGATTAAGAATACAACATATTTCCCATGCTTGTCAATGTATTATAACACTTTTTGCTTTTTTGTCAAATAAAAAATAGATAAAAATACTATATATTTCTATTTTTTTGCAATTTTTGCCGCAGTGCCTGTTCTATCGGCTGCGGAACCATCCCGGAGAGATTTCCTCCAAATGAGGCTAGTTCTTTTATGGAACTTGATTTGAGTACAAAAAAACGCGGTTCTGTAGGCATGAACAGTGTTTCTATTTGCGGATCGAGTCCCTTATTCATGAGAGAAAGATCAAATTCATATGAAAAATCACTCATGTTTCTGATGCCTCTGATCAGTACATTTGCCTTGTGTTCGCGGGCAAAATCAACGATCAATCCCTCCCACAAATGTACAGATACATTATCCCATTGTTTGACCAGCTGTGACAACAGCGCACATCGTTCATACTCAGTAAACAGATGCTGTTTGCTGCGGTTTACCGCGACGACAACGAGTAATTCTTCAAAAATACCGCGGGATCTTTCTATTATATTGAGGTGTCCGAATGTTGGCGGATCGAAAGATCCTGCAAAAACAGCTCTATTCATGTTTTTATGATAGGAGGAAAAATAATTCCGGTCAAGAGGACTATAGAATGATTTTCATCGTGCCATGCAGACTGTTTGTAATTTATTCCAATTTTGCTTGATTTTTCCGATAATTTATGATGATATTAGGCGGCGTGTGGAATATGTTGCGGATGCTGATCGTTTAAAAGTGTGTCAATGGGGGTGGAACCTATAATATGGAACAGAATAAGTACAATGCGGAACGATGGTATGCTGTTGTTGATATTTGTCTGTGTCTTTTTTTAATGGGTATTTGTTTGTTCCTGTATTATCCGTCATTTGGAATTTCTGAAATACTGTCTTTTTGCGGGCTTGGCATATGCGTGTTATGCTGTGTTCTTTTTATTATACGGACTGACTGGTGGCCGCTGCTTGTTGTACCGCATTATTGTTTTTCTTTGTGGGTTGCTTTTCTTGGTAAAGTTGAGCTTTCTGCACTGTCTGCGCTTGCCGCGTTTGGACTTGCGCTGGTGCGTGGTTTTTTCCGTGAACACTGGATACCTAAAGTAGCTATCGGTATTGGTGTGTATCTGGTGTTTGTTTTATCTCAGATACGGTTCTCGGTGATGATGGTATTCAGTACGCTGGCCTGTTCTGCTTTTTTGTGCGGTATTCTTGTTGTACTGGTGCTTGAAATGCGTCAGTCTGTTAGAGATATGCTGCCTCCCGAAATTCGTATCCCTAAAAAAGCAGATATGCAATCTGAATTATATCTTGCTGATTATGAGCTTAGTCAGCGTGATTTGTATGCTTTATATGCGGTGCTGAATGGACAGACATATCCTGTTATCGGAGATAAGCTGTGCTGTTCTACTTCTACAGTAAAACAGATTATGCGGCGTATTTATCAGCAGTTTGGTGTGGCGGATCGCCCTCATTTTGTGGAGCTGCTTTCTTTATATAAGATTATTCCTCCTGATTGGTACCGGGTGCCGGAAGAATTTAACGGCGCGGCTGCATCTGTGCAAAAAAATTCTGAAGAGTAGGGGATAAAATATAAGAAACTGTATTGACAGTTTTTTTCTGATCTGATATAGTACAGTCATCGGGCGCTTAGCTCAGCTGGGAGAGCGTTTGGTTTACACCCAAAATGTCGGGAGTTCGATCCTCTCAGCGCCCATTAAAACCCGGAATTATTTCCGGGTTTTTTTATGCCCGACTTAGTGTTTACTTTTTATCTCTATAACAGATATTACAAAAATTAATTATCGTCTACTGAAAAGAAATTATTGTTTTTTTGATAGATGGTGATAAACTGAGTGAATTTGAAAAGTCCAAGACTGGTGCAGGAGATAGGAATTTATCAGCGCATCTTGGTAGAAATTAAAAATAATACACAGACTACTTGCTCATTTGCAGATATCTTATGGATTTGCTACAAAGAGTATTTTTATTGTCTATAATCAGTAACTTGTATTTTATTAATCACTGACTTACAAAATGTGAGTCACTGAGTCTTGATCTGTGAGTCAGTGAGTCTTGATCTGTGAGTCAGTGAGTCTTGATCTGTGAGTCAGTGAGTCTTGATCTGTGAGTCAGTGACTTTTGTACCGAGAGTCACTGAATTGTTTATTGAAAGTAACTGACTTGTAAACTTACTGATATACGGATTTCATATTCTTTATTATTTGCTATAGTATAAAGATTTAACCTATGAAATACTTAAAACAAAAAATGTGTTGCATATTATAGAATGTAAAAGCCGTATCAACGAAAAAGATCAGAAAGAGCTGTTGCTGAATACAATTTATAAGGCACAGGCATTGCGGAGCAGTTTTGGACTTGCTGTAAAGTCTCATTTTTATACCAGAAGTATTATTTCAAATAATTCAATTAAAGAGCGCGCCAAATCATTCGGTATCGATATTTACGATGGCACCAAATTTGCAGATTGATTTATCTTGCCCAGAATTTTCTGGTAAATAAAGAGTAGACGGTAAACAGTTCAAGCCGCCCGACGAGCATCAGGAATGAAAATATCCAGAGATAGGGCGGTGAGAACTGATCAAAAGTCAGTGTTGTTCCTATTGTTCCGATTCCAATGCCGATATTGCCCAGGCAGAGCAGAGTTCCGGTAAAACAGGTAAGAAAATCTTTTTCGGACAGACTGATGATGATAGTTCCAATAAGAGCTGTTGCGATGTATACACCTATAAATCCGGCTATTGAAATTGCTGTGTCAGTTGATATAGTGTCTTCTCCAACTCGAATCTTTGTAACGGCATTTGGATGGATGCGTCTTGTTAATGCGTTTGCTGCCATTTTCATCATTGTTTTAATTCTGATTACTTTTATACCCCCGCCGGCGCTGCCTGCGCAGCCGCCAATAAACATAAGCGTAAATAAAAGCATTTGGCTGAACATTGGCCAGACGGAATAATTTGTTGTACTGAATCCGGTTGTGGTGATAAACGAGACAACTTGGAATGCTGCCAGTCTGAGGCTGTCGGCGAAATTATTAAATCCGCTGAGCCATAAATTCAATGTGATCAGGAGAGAAAAAATAACGACAATTTGTATGTATAATTTGAGTTCTCCATCTTTTAAAACACGAAGTATTTTTTTCTGCAGCAGTTTGAAATACAGCGCGAAATTAGCTCCTGCGAGAAACATGAATATGATACATATCCATTCTACATATGGGGATTGATAGGCTGCGATAGATGCGTTTTTGGGGACAAAACCTGCTGCGCCTAATGTACCGAATGTGATTGTTGTCGCGTCAAACCAGTTAAGACCGCCAAGCAGAAGCAATATAGTTTGCAGAATACTTAGCGCAAGATAAATTCCCCAGAGGGCCATTGCGGTGCCCTGAATCTGCGGCGTAAGTTTATCTTTTGTTGGCCCGACTGATTCAGCGCCGACAAGAGCTGTTCCTTTTACCCCGCACGCAGGAAGCAGCGCTACGAATAAAACAACAATTCCCATGCCACCGAGCCAGTTAGTCATATTGCGCCAGAACAGGAGGCTGATGGGATTTGATTCAATATCAACAAGACAGGTGGCTCCAGTCGTAGTGAACCCGGACATTGTCTCAAAGAATGCTGCGGAATAATTTTTTGTCATTCCTGAGAAATAAAACGGCAGTGCCCCAAACAGTGTCGCAATTATCCAGGTGAATGTTACAACTAAATAACTGTCCTTTATTGAAAAGGTGATATTTTTTTCGGTATGAGTCGCGATAAGAATAATTAATGCAAAAACGGCAATCATTAACTCTGTGTACAGGAACGCTTTAAAAGCTTCTGTTTCACTATGTGTAAAAGCTATCAATGTGGGGATAAGAATTAATATCCCAATAAACAATGATATATGGGAAAGCAGCTTAAATACTGATTTCAGGTTCACGAGAAAAACTCCTGTATAAAATTCTGATCTTTATGTGCTGCTGCAACAATGATCGTATCTCCCTTTGTGAGCGTGTATGAACCGCCAGGAATAAAATTTTCATCCTCTCCGCGTTTTACGCCCGCTATAATGGCTTTTCCTCTTAAGTCTATATCTTTGAGCGCTTTGCCAATATAGGTAAAATTATCATGAATAACAAATTCATATACTTCAAGATCACCGTCAAAGAGAGAATGTAGTGTTTCTATTTTTCCGCCGCGGATAAATTTAACTAATGTATCTACTGTTGCGTTTGTTGTAGAAATCGCGGCGTCAATATTAAGATGACGTGAGAGTTGTATATAATTATTGTTTGTTTTTACCAGGGATATTACTCGCTGCGCCCCAAGGGTCTTGGCATAAAGACTGGTGATAATATTTAATTCGTCATTTTCAGTAACAGAGACTACAAGATTCGCGTCAGAGATTTTTTCGTCTTCCCAAAGAGCCTCATCGGTTACACTTCCATTGATTACCAGTATTTTGGGGAACATTTCAACAAAGTCATTACAGATATCGGGATCTGGATCAATTAACGTAATGAGGCGCTGCCGCTCAGGAGAAAACGATGATATTAGATAATGTGCGATGCGTGTTGCTCCAACGATGACTATTTTTCGTAAGTGACAGGTTGATACCGGACCGCTGACTTCTTTGAAAATACCCATGAGATCGTCTTCATCTGATATAATTGCTACTTCATCATTTTCATGGAGTATAGTCTCGCCTGATGGGGTAAACACTCTGTTTTTTCTGCGTATACCGGTAATCACATATTGTCCGGGCAGTTTTTTTTTCAAATCAATTAGACTGTTATTGGCCAGCCGTGAACCTTTTGTAATCGTAGTTGTAAATAATGTGAAATGAGTTTCAGGAAAGCTGATAATATCTCTGTATAAACCGCTTTTTATAATTCCATAAATTCTGCTTGCCGCTTCCTGGTCTGGGTTGACGATATGACTGATACCGAGAATAGGGGTGTTATGATCTTTTCCTAAATAGGTGATACCTCTGATTGCGGCAATGGTTGTTCGTACTTCTGGAAATTGAGAGGCTACTATACCGCATGATACAAGGTTGACTTCATCGCTGTCTGTAACAGCGATGACGGCATCGGCGTTTTCGCAGCCTGCTTCTTTAAGCATATCGAGATCTGTAGCGCTGCCGCAGATTGCCATACAATCAAGTTTTGATGTTGCTGCATTACAGCGGGTGATATTTGTATCAAGAAATGTGACGTTCTTTTTTTCTTCGATGAGGTGTCTCGCAAGGCGCAGGCCTCTCCGTCCTGCGCCGAATATGATAACGTTCATAGTGTTTATATTATATCCTCTAAATAACAGCGGGGCAATAATAAATTAATATTGTCTGTGATATCGAATTTATACATAATTTTTTTTATATTTTTTACCATTAAGTGTGAATAGTGTATTTTTATGTTTTTTATAATAACAGAAACCTGTAATATCAGCTAGCGCCCAACCGATGGGAACTGCCCACCATATTCCCTGGACTCCAATGCTTTGTACTCCTGCGAGCGTGTACGCAAGCACTACTCGTATACCGAGAGATATAATCGTCAGAATTACTGATATGCCGGGTTTTTCTACTGCACGATATAAACCATATAATAAAAACAGTATACCGATTCCTATATAGAATATACCCTCTATTCTAAGATATTGTACACCGCTTGAAATAATGAGTGTTTCCTCCGGGCTGATGAAAATATGCATAAGTTGTTCAGCAAAAAGAAAAACGGATATTGATATGCAAATACTGAAGATGGATGCTGTTAGCACTGCTTTTTTTATTCCTTCTCGGATACGCTTTTGTTTACCTGCGCCATAGTTTTGAGCAATGAATATTGAAAACGCATTGCCAAAATCCTGAACTGGCATATAAGCAAAGGAATCAATTTTTACTGCCGCCGCAAATGCCGCCATAATGGATATTCCAAAACTATTTACCAACCCCTGTATCATAAGGATTCCCAGATTCATAATCGATTGCTGCAGCGCTGTCAGAAATGAAAATCTGGTAATTCTCACTACCGCTTTTATTTCTGGGTGTAAATCAGCGCGCCTGATACGGAAATCTGGATATCGTATGTATGTATAAAACGCGAGTCCAAAACCGGAAATATATTGTGACGCTATTGTGGCTGCCGCCGCTCCTGAAACACCCCACTTTAGAACAAGTATAAAGTACAGATCCAGTATGATGTTGAGAATGGTGCATATAGCAAGAAAAAACAGCGGAACAGCTGAATTGCCAGAGGATCTAAGCAGAGCGGCAAAATAATTATATAGGAATGTTGCTGGAATACCCGCAAAGATAATGAGCAGATAACTGCGCATGAGTAATGTGACTGAGGCGGGAACTTGAAGCAGCTTAATGATTAAGTCTATGCAGATAAACGATACGGCGGTAAGTATGATAGTAACAATAAAAATAAGTATAAAAGCTGCTCCCATGTTTTCGTGAAGGCGCCGCATATCTGATTGTCCGTAACAGATTGAAAATGCTGCTCCGCTTCCCATGCATAAGCCAAGTATTATAGCTGTGAGAAAGGTCATAAGTGAATATGACGAACCTACAGCAGCGAGTGCCTCCGCTCCAAGAAATCTGCCTACAACGAGTGTATCTGCTATGTTATAAAATTGCTGAAGAAGATTTCCCGCTATCATTGGAAGCGCAAATAGAATAAGCGTTTTTGTAATGGGACCTTCAGTCATATTTTTTTGCATCAGAATATTTTCTCTTTTAGTATAGATAAAATAATTAACTTCACAGCTTAGTGGTTAGTTTTCATCATCGATATTTTCTGCAATTTTTATGATCGTATTCATCAAGATTTGTTCTTCAGGGCGGTCATTCTGATCAAGTATATAATTAAAAAGTGTATGTACTGCCTGATACCCTTGTCTGTATGGAGATTGGCAAATAGTAAAATCAATTAAACCTTCTTTGATAAGCTGCTTTGTTTCAGGCAAATCATCAAATACAATAATACGTATCTGTTTTATGTTCAGCTTCATGTCTGCTTGCCGCAGTGCTGTACAGACACCGGCAACACAAGATGCCGCGATGTAGATACAGTTTATTTCAGGATGAGCGTCAAACAAAGCAAGCGCCGGCAGAAAAACATATTCATCATTATCAAACCCTTCTATTATATTTATAACGGAGTGTGATACCTGATATGTTTTCAATCCGTCGATAAAACCGCTGATACGCTCGTTATGACCTTTTATATTGAGAGAGCCGGTAAAAACCGCAATACGAAGTGGCTGTTCGGTATTATCAAGGAGTTTTGATAATAATTGTGCGGCAGTTTTACCGCCTTTATAATAGTTGCTTCCTATATAACAGATACGTTTTGTATTGGGGATATCGGTATTAACTGCAATAACCGGAATATTTTTTTCAATTATTTCATTAATGACGGTACATACTTCTGGTACATCAAGTGTAGAAAGGCACAGTGCACCGCAGCCTTCATCAATTAATGTTTGAATTGCGCTGATATGCTGTTCTGGTTCAAACCCTTTTATATTTTGTATTTTGAGCGAAACTCCGTAATCTTCAAGCTCCTGCTGCGCATCCGTATATCCCTTAATGACAGCATCAAAAAAGAGATTGCCAACACCTGGCATAAGACACCCTATGGTAAGAGGTTGTTTCTTTACAGCGAGAATACGTCCTGCTTTATTCATCTTAAAAGAATGCTGTTGTGCTATCTGACGTATTTTTTCCGCTATATCAGGTTTTACTCCACCTCGGTTGTGTAATACGCGATCAACTGTACCGCGTGAGACTCCTGCCTGTTCTGCTATTTCTTTTATTGTGATTGCCATATCATTTTATCTTATTATATCGTTATTTATATTTCTGTACAATGAATAGCAAAAATATACAATATTTTATATGAAGAGAGAATTTTGCTTTCTGCTTTGTGTTTAATAAATTAATGTAGTAGTATCGTTTGTATGTTACTAGAATTGGTACAGGGTATAACCTGCCTGCTTTTTATAAAGCAGGCAGGTTGTCTATCAAACAGAATCAGACAAATGGATTTTCGTCTTTGTACAGCATTGTTTTGGGCTGGTTAAAAGAGATGTCTTCGATTCCTAGATAGTTGAATACGGTATACAGTGTTTTTCCGATGGAACCGAATGCGACTGCTCCATGGTGTGGGTAGCGTTTTGATATCAATACATGACGATAGAAACGTCCCATTTCTGGAATAGCGAATATACCGATACCGCCAAATGAGCGGGTGGCGACAGGCAATACTTCACCCTGAGCAATATAAGCGTGGAGGGTAGCGTCTGCACTGCTTTGTAATCTAAAGAATGTGATCTTGCCCGGTACTATATCGCCTTCCAGTGTACCTCGGGTAAAGTCTGGCGTATTGCCGTTTTCGAGCAGCCGGTTCTGTATAAGTTGGAATTTTACAGCGCCTGCTTTAAGCCTGCAGAATGGGGTATTTCCGCAATGGAATCCCATAAAAGTATCCCGGAGTGTATAATTATATTTGTTCTTGATTTCTTCTTCATACATATCAGCAGGAACAGAATTATTTATATCAAGAAGTGTAACAGGTTCGCCGGTTATACAAGTTCCAATATATTCTGAGAGCGCTCCGTAAATATCAACCTCACAGGCTACTGGAATGCCTCGGGATGCAAGACGGCTGTTTACATAGCATGGTTCAAAACCAAATTCTTTTGGGAATGCAGGCCAACATTTATCCGCAAAAACAACATATTTGCGGGCTCCTTTATTCTGTTCTGCCCAGTCAAGCAGTGTCAGTTCAAATTGAGCCATACGTGGAAGCAGATCTGGATACTGGTTGCCTGATGCACCAAGTTCACTCGCCATATCTTTTACAACATCTTGAATCCTTGGATCATTGGCATGAGCTCGATATGCAACAAGCAAATCTAATTCTGAGTTTTCCTGAATTTCAATACCAAGGTCATAGAGCGGTTTTATTGGCGCGTTGCAGGCAAAGAAGTCCTGCGGACGCGGACCGAAAGTAATAATCTTGAGAGATGATAACCCGATAAGTGTCCGTGCGACAGGAATAAAGTCCTGTATCATACCAGCGATATCCTGTGCTGTACCGACGGGATATTCTGGAATTACAGCTTTTAATTTTCTCAGCCCAAGATTATATGAACAGTTCAGCATACCGCAGTATGCGTCGCCTCGGCCGTTAATAAGATCATTTCCGTGTTCTTCCGCTGCGGCGGCATACATAACCGGTCCGTTAAAATTAGCTGCGATTAGTGTTTCGGGTGTTTCCGGACCAAAATTACCAAGAAAAACAACAAGTGCATTGCAGTTTGCTTTTTTGACTTCATCAACTGCTTTAAGCATATCTGTTTCATTTTCCACGGTAGTATGTGCTTCATAGATGGCAGTTCCGTTTGCAGCACATGCTTCAACAATCGCTTTTCGTCTGCGTTCTGATAGTGAAATAACAAAACAGTCTCGTGAAACAGCGATAATTCCAAGTTTTACCTCAGGAATATTATTCATGATTATCTCCTTTTGTGTATGTTGTGAGTATACAAAATATTATCAGACAGTGATATTAGATCCTGTCAATCCAATGAACGCTCCTTGCTTTGCTTCTGGAGAATCAGGGTGTGCGATTAGCCATTTGTTGCGTGCCCACAGTAATTTATCCTCATCTGTGAGCTCTTGAATCTGCGGCTTTTCTGTATTTGTGTCTCTTGGTAAAACAATCGCAACTCGGAAACCGTCATCCGCCGCAGTACACGGTGCGTAGTGAAGTGTTGTTTCGTATAACTGAACCGCGGTGCCTGCCGGGACTTTAAATGCTTCCACCACCGAGGTATCAAGTGTCCCATGATTTATTTTATCAAGTGGGGCAATTAGTAAAATAATATCATCAGCAGCAATATTTATTTCGCTGCCTCGATGATATTCAAGACAATTTAGTGTATGATTGCTGCCGTTGCAGTATCCGATTTGGATTGGCATTCCTCCATATATATTGTTAGATAATAACTGCATATCAGGCAGCTGTTCCAGTGATGATTCACTGGGAACATAAAGAACCTCATTGCTTGGTTTTGGTGTTTTTTCTGTTAAAACTGAAAGTAATTGATCAAAATGGATTTCTGTTATTACTTTTCCATATATGCTGAATGAGGAATCGAATACAGATTTGATGGTCATATGTATGCTCCATAAAGAATCTTATAGTGTAATGTGCTCGTGCACATATTATGATAATTCATCATATTTTTTTTGTCAATGAGAAATAGTTTTATTATTAGTTTTATTATTAAGGACTGTAATTAATCAGAATCAAATCTATATTTTACTCGCTGAGATAAAGTATTCTATCTAATTTGTGCAAGTATATTCAGAGTTTTTTAAGTTCAAACGATTACTATTTCTGATTTTTTGTGATCTTACTGTTTACAAAAATATAAAAATAAAAAAACACTTGACAATTTTTTGAAAAGGATATTACTATATTTTTGTGCTCGAGCACAAAAATATAGTACAGGTCTTTTGGTACTTAATTTTTTTGGAGGACAAGATGAAAAAACTCTTATCAATTGTAGTTGGCTTAATTCTGGCCACTAATTTGTTTGCCGGTGGTAATAAAGACGCTTCCGCAATTAAAGTTGGAGTTTCCATGCCGACACAGAGTCTTCAGCGATGGAATCAAGATGGCAGTAACATGAAAGCGGAACTTGAAAAGGCAGGGTATAAAGTAGATTTGCAGTATGCAGGTGATAATGATATTCCAACTCAAGTTGCTCAAATTGAAAACATGATAATGGGGAATTGTAAGGTTATTGTTATCGCTGCTATTGATGGTTCTGCATTAACAGAAGCATTGAAAGGCGCTAAAGATCGGGGAATTCCTGTTATTGCGTATGATCGCTTGATTATGAACAGTGATGCTGTTTCTTATTATGCAACGTTTGATAATTATAAAGTTGGAGTTACTCAGGGCTCATTTATCAGGGATTCTTTGAATCTGGATAAAGAGGCAGGTCCTTTTTACATGGAAATTTTTACAGGTCCTACAGATGATAATAATACAAACTTTTTCTATGGCGGGGCAATGGATGTTTTGAAACCATACATTGACAGCGGCAAATTGATAATTCGTTCTGGACAGACAACACTTGCTCAATGTGCGACACTTAACTGGTCAATGGAAGAGGCTCAGAAACGTATGGAAAACCTCATTTCTGCTAATCAGTATGGCCCCACGGGAACTCAGCTTGATGCTGTTTTGTGTTCCAATGATTCCACAGCTAATGGCGTTACCAATGCCCTTATCTCCGCCGGTTATACAGCTGACACTATTCCTGTGATTACAGGACAGGATTGTGATAAACCTTCTGTAAAAAATATGATTAAAGGTTATCAGGCTATGTCTGTGTTCAAGGATACAAGAACTTTGGCTTCAAAAGTTGTTGAAATGGTAAATTCAATTATTAAAGGCACATCGGTTTCTGTGAATGATAAAGAAACATATGATAATGGTATTGGAATCATTCCGGCATTTTTATGTGAACCTGTTGCTGTAACAATTGAGAATTATAAACAAATGCTGATAGACAGCGGTTATTACACAGAAGCTGATATTGCACTGTAATTATTGTATCTAATTGAAAAGGGCAGTTTAGACTGCCCTTTGCTGGAGAACGTGTGTCGCTGAAGATTTACGATCCAGAGGGGGTATTATGGCGAAAACACTGTTAGAAATGCGCGGTATTACAAAAACATTTCCTGGAGTAAAAGCACTCTGTGATGTAAATCTACAGATAGAAGAAGGTGAAATACACGCATTAGTTGGTGAAAACGGAGCTGGAAAATCTACATTAATGAATGTACTCAGCGGTATTTATCCGTATGGTTCATATACGGGAGATATTCTGTATGATGGTTCTGTATGCCGTTTCAATACTATCAAAGACAGTGAAGATAAAGGAATAGTTATTATTCATCAGGAACTTGCATTAGTTCCTTTTTTATCCATTGGCGAGAATATATTCCTGGGTAATGAACGTAAAACATGGAATGGTATTGACTGGGATGAAACTTACCAGCTATCAGCGTCTTTACTTGATTTGGTTGGGCTTCATGAATCACCACATACTTTGATAAAAGATATTGGAGTGGGTAAACAGCAGCTTGTTGAAATTGCAAAAGCTCTGGCAAAAAATGTGAAGTTATTGATTCTGGATGAACCAACAGCATCTTTAAATGAAAGTGATTCAAAACAACTTCTTGATTTACTGCTTCGTTTTAAAGCTGATGGTATGACATCTATCATTATTTCTCATAAATTAAATGAAGTATCATATGTTGCGGATCATATTACTGTTATTCGTGATGGTCAAACAATACGAACGTTAGATAAAAATATAGATAGTTTTGATGAAAATGTGATTATAAGTGCGATGGTCGGCCGAAGTTTAACAGATCGTTTTCCAAAAAGAACGTGTTCGGCAGGAGATGTCGCTTTAGAAATTAAAAATTGGACAGTATATCATCCACTATACGAAGAACAGAAAGTGTGTGATGGAGTTAATTTAAATGTGCGCCGGGGAGAAGTTGTTGGTATTGCAGGCCTTATTGGAGCAGGGCGGACTGAAATGGCTATGAGTGTATTTGGTCATAGCTATGGGCGCAATATTAGCGGACAGGTTTTTCTTAATGGAAAAGAAGTGCACATGCATTCTGTTCGTTCTGCAATTGAACATCATCTTGCATACGTTACAGAAGATCGAAAAGGCAATGGACTAATATTGTCTTCTTCGATTGCGGAAAATACTACACTTGCAAAGTTGGATAAAATAAGTCGCCATCAGATTCTTGATCCTGATTTGGAACGTACGGTTGCAGAAGAATATCGTGAAAAAATGCATACAAAATGTTCAGGTATTGAGCAGCTTGTTGGAAACCTTTCAGGTGGTAATCAACAAAAAGTATTGCTGAGCAAATGGATGTTTGCTGACCCTGAAATATTGATTCTTGACGAACCTACTCGAGGTATTGATGTTGGTGCAAAATATGAAATTTATTGTATCATCAACAATCTTGTTGCTGCCGGTAAAAGCGTTCTGATGATTTCATCAGAAATGCCGGAATTATTAGGAATGTGTGATCGCATTTATGTTATGAATGAAGGCCGGATTGTTGGAGAATTAGACCGCAGTGAAGCGACACAGGAATCAATTATGGCCTGCATTCTTCAAAGCAGCAGTACAGCTGCTATAGATTCTGAAAAAAAAGGAGTTTAGTTATGACCGGAACAGATACTATAAGAAAAGGTCTTCAGAAAAATAGCATGTTGATTGCGTTAGTGATTCTGATGCTGCTTTTTCAAGCTTTAATTTTGGCAACAGGCCGTGGTTCTTTATTTGATCCTTTGAATATTTCAAATATTATCAGCCAAAATGCCTATGTTGTTATTTTAGCAACAGGTATGCTGCTGTGTATTCTCACTGGCGGCAATATAGATCTTTCAGTTGGCTCTGTAGTTGCGATGGTTGGCGCGCTTGCCGGTACGCTGATTGTAAATATGCAGGTGAATGTCTATCTTTCTATTTTCCTTTGTTTGATTGTGGGTATCTTGATAGGTGCGTGGCAAGGGTTCTGGATTGCATTTATCCGTATTCCTGCGTTTATTGTTACTCTTACCGGTATGTTGTTATGGAGAGGAGTTGCATTGCTGATTTTAAATGGACTTACTATTTCTCCTTTCCCTGAAATATATTTGAAATATTTTACCAGTTTTGTACCAGCCGTTGATGATAAAGGTACTGTGATGGTAATTACCAATATCATCGGTATTGTTGTCTGCGCCGTATTTATTGCAGTATCAGTGTTGACCAGATTAAAAAAACTTAAAAAGAATTATGCAGTGGAGTCTGTTGGTATTTTTATTACCCGTACAGTTCTTATTTCTGCAATTGTGATGCTGCTGTCGTGGCTGTTAAGTATGAATAAGGGTTTCCCTGTTGTATTAATTTTGCTTGCTGTAATTGTGCTCAGTTACAGTTATTATACTCAGCATACGGTTCCCGGACGTTATTTATATGCAATGGGCGGAAATGAAAAAGCTGCACGTTTGTCAGGAATCAATACAGACAGAGTGTTATTTTTTGCATATACGAATATGGGTTTTTTATCTGCGGTAGCTGCGCTTGCCTGTGTTGGCCGTTTTAACTCTGCTTCTCCAACAGCTGGGACAAATTATGAAATGGATGCTATTGGAGCCTGTTACATTGGTGGCGCTTCTGCATACGGCGGAACAGGTACTGTCGGCGGTGCTGTTATTGGTGCTATTTTTATGGGTGTGTTAAATAACGGTATGTCTATTATGGGAATTGATGCGAACTGGCAGAGAGTGGTAAAAGGATTGGTACTTCTTTTTGCAGTTGTGTTTGACGTGATGTCTAAGAAACGGGCTAAAAATTAGGAGATGATTATGCAGACTGTTGCAGGAATTGATATGGGAACACAAAGCATTAAAACAGTGCTTTATGATTGGAGTGAAAAAAAAATTATTGCAAAAGCTCAGGTTCCTGTAGATATTATTGCGCGCAATGATGGTACCCGTGAACAGAAAACGGAATGGTATGATAAAGCGCTTGCGGATTGCTTTGCTGCGTTTACGCCTGAACAAAAAGCCAGTATTGCCGCCATTGGTGTTTCAGGACATCAGCATGGATTTGTTCCGCTTGATGCAGATGGAAACTCTTTATATAACGTTAAATTATGGAATGATACAACAACTACAGAAGAATGCCGGCTGATTACAGAAGCTGCCGGCGGCGCAGAAAGTGTTATTAGCGAAGTGCACAATCTGATGCTTCCGGGATTTACAGCGCCTAAGATCCTGTGGCTCAAACGACACAGGCAGGATGCTTTTGCGAAACTGCGATATATAATGCTGCCTCATAATTATCTTAATTATGTATTGTGTGGTTCTTATAATACTGAAAGCGGTGACGCTTCGGGTATGGCAATATACGATGGTGTAAAAAAACAGTGGTCAAAAAAGATTTGTGACTGTATTGATAGCGGACTCTATGATTTATTACCTCCGGTTATAGAGTCCGATGTTCCATCCGGATATGTGTCGGAGAAAGCCGCTGCCGCGTTCGGTATTCCTGTCGGTATCCCCGTTTCCTCAGGAGGAGGGGATAATATGATGAGTGCGATTGGGACAGGAACAGTACGTGATGGCTTCCTTACTGTCAGCCTCGGTACTTCCGGTACTCTCTTTGGATACAGCAGTGTTCCTGTTGCAGATCCTGTCCGGGGCGTTTCTGGTTTTAATTCTTCAACAGGCGGTTTTTTGCCGCTCTTATGTACGATGAATTGTACTGTCGCGACAGAAGAGACTCGTTCACTATTTGCGCTTGGTGTAAAAGAATTTGATGAACTTGCCGCTCAGACTGTGCCCGGAGCGGATGGCGTGGTTTTTTTGCCGTTTTTTAATGGAGAGAGAACTCCCAATCTGCCGCATGGTAAAGCGTGTATTTGCGGTATCTCTGCCGCAAATTGTTCAAGAAATAATATTGCCCGTGCTGCTATGGAGTCGGCTATTTTTGGAATGCGGCAAGCTTTAGGTGTATTTAAGGAACTGGGATTCACCGCGCAGGAGATTCGTTTGACTGGAGGCGGAAGCAAGAGCAGGCTGTGGCGGCAGATAACAGCTGACATTATGCAGCTGCCAGTTAAAATTCCTGATAATGACGAAGCGGCAGCGATGGGCGGAGCTATTCAGGCGCTCTGGTGTCTTGAGAAAAGACTCGGAAAGAATATCCCCATTGCGGAACTTGTTGACGAACATATTAGTGTGCGGGAATCAGAAACAGTGTTCCCCGATTCCAAAACATCGAGCCTGTATGATGCGGCTTTTGAGCAATATCTGTTATACCTCAATAAGCTTGCTCCATTGTGGATATAGTCACGTTTTTACTGGCTATACTCAAGATATATCGATATAATCAAATGCCTGAGCAGGGGAAACAGCTGCATGAGAGACAATGAGCTGTTTTTCCCCTGTTTTTTTTGTAATTTTATAAAAACGCAAACCGTCAGCGCGTGACCAATATAATAACACTCTTATACCCGCTCGGTGTCAAAGAAAACATTGCGCGCGCTGAATGTGTATGTTACCATACAGAAAGATAAGATATCGGTTCTGTATATGTAAATTTATGAAATATATACTCGTTGTATTCATTCTGGCGATTATCAGTTTGTGCTTTTATATTTTTATAGAAGTCTATCTGGAGAAATATGATACCCGTATATATACATCGCCTTATGACCAGGATGTTTCTTTTGTGTTTACCGGTATCAGGTCCCATATGGATTTCGCTGAAAAGATGGATACAATTTGTGCTATCGCACAGACAATGGAAGCGCCTTTCAACAATATATCCACTGGAGATATTCAACAAAAAGCAAGGTAATTGATTTTGCATCTGCGCCTGAACGATACAGGTGTCTGGTAGATACAGTACAGAAAACCGATTTTCCTGTGGAAATGGCGAAACTTTCAGCGAGAGGAATAACAGTGTATTCAGTAGATGGAATAACTAGAGAGTTACCAGCAGAATGAAGTGTTATATACTTGATAATGATAGAACACAGATATCAGTCAATTTTCAATTTTATCGTTACAGTAGAATCTTTTATTTTCAGTAAACATATGTTCTGCTCGTAAGAGTACGGTATCCGCCGTTTACAAAAATGCCTGCGGTTTCTAATGTATTTCTGATAAAAAAAATAGTTTAAAAACAGATCAAAAGAAGTTTAAATTTTATTCAAAAAAAGTTTAAAAATGAATCAAAAGAAGTTTATTTTTGATTTAAAAATAATTTAAAAATGAATTAAAAAAAGTGTTCTTTTGATTTAAAAATAATTTAAAAAATGAATAAAAAAAGTGTATTTTTTGTTCAAAGATAACTTAAAAATGAGTCAAAATTAGTGTATATTTGTTTTAAACAAAGAGTAAAAACGGATTGAAGATACTGTATAAATTTTCTGTGTATAAACTAGGTGGCTTTAATAAGATGCTGCTTTTTACAACGGTATATGAGTATATTGACTACCTGTGCTAAAATACAGTATTATTTCTAATAATTATAGACATGTCTATGCTGGTATCCCCGTTTTGCCGGTATAGGATGTAGAAATATTAATCACAGAGGTTAAAAGATGTACGCACTCGTTGAGTATATGGGTAAACAGTATAAAGCCGAGAAGGGCGCTGTACTCACGGTAGATAAAATTGATGCAGAAAACGGCAGTACAATTGATATTGATACGGTACTTTTGATTAGCGATGATGGTAAAGTGGCTGTTGGAGCCCCTTATGTCAAAGGCGCTAAAGTTCAGGTTGTTGTGGAAGAAACATTCCGTGATAAAAAAGTTATCGTATATAAATATAAGAGCAAGAAGGATTATCACAGAACAATAGGTCATCGCCAGAGCTATACCAAGGTTCGTGTTCAGGAAATCATTGTCGCATAATGATTGTTGTGCAGCTGAGCCGTGACAGCCAGGGACTACTGCGTGCATGCAGTGCTGCTGGTCATGCCGGCTGCGGCAGCAAAGGTTCTGATATTGTTTGTTCCGCGGTTACTGTCCTGCTGCGGACAGCAGTTCGTTCTTTGTTGGATATACCGGAACTTTCAGTAACGGCTCATGCACCGGAGCGCGGCTGTTTTGATTTTTGTGTACACGGTATTGTTAGTGATAAGCAGAATAAGGCTGTATATGCTCTGAAATACGCACAGGTTTTTCTTTCCCGTGGGCTTTCAGATCTTGCAGCAGAATATCCTGAATATGTATTGTTTCAGGAACAAATAGTAGAATAAGAAGCGGAGGCATAAAATGGCTCGTAAGAGAGGCGGTAGCGGCGCTAAGAATGGCCGTGATTCAAATCCAAAATATCTGGGTATTAAAGCGTATGGCGGAGAAACTGTAACAGCTGGTTCAATCATTGTTCGTCAGCGCGGTACAAAAATTCATCCTGGCAACAATGTAAAGAAGGGTAAGGATGATACTTTGTTTGCGACTGCGGATGGAACGGTTGTGTTTCATGAGCGCATGGGGAGAAAACTTGCCTCTGTCGCTCCTGTAGAAGCATAAATTGTGCTTTTATATACAAACCTTTCTTTCAGTTTGATTATAACAGGGAATCGTATATAGTACCCGGAGCCGATACTGCTCCGGGTTTTTTTTAGGATGTATAGCATGATTCAATTTGCAGATGAAGCCCTGATAGAAGTGCGTTCCGGGAAAGGCGGAAACGGCTGTATTGCTTTTAGACGAGAAAAATATGTTCCTATGGGCGGTCCTGCCGGAGGTGACGGCGGAAAAGGCGGGGATGTTGTTTTTTGTATAAAACGGAATCTCCGCACGCTCGCTCATTTACGTTATAAACAGGTATTCAAAGCGAAAAACGGCGGCGATGGCGAAGGCAGCAATCGTTTTGGCAGGGATGGAGAAGATGTAATTGTGCCGCTTCCTCCAGGAACGATTATCAGAGACGCTGATACGGGCGAATTAATAAAAGATTTTACTGATATGGATGAGCAGGAGCAGTTTGTGTTTCTGACAGGCGGAAAAGGAGGCTGGGGTAACGCGCGTTTTAAAAGCTCTACCAATCAGGCTCCCAGATATGCCCATGAAGGGAAACCTGGTGAGGTACGTAAACTTCGTGTTGAATTGAATATAATCGCGGATGTTGGATTGGTCGGTTTTCCTAATGCCGGAAAATCTTCTCTGCTTGATTTTTTTACCAATGCCAGACCTAAGATTGCCGCTTATCCGTTTACTACGAAAATTCCGAATTTGGGAGTTCTGCGTGCCAATACCGGACGTGATATTATTATCGCGGATATTCCCGGTATTATTGAAGGTGCCTCTGAAGGAGCCGGTCTTGGGCTGCGATTCCTGAAACATATTTCCAGAACAGTTTGTCTGCTGTTTATGATTGATTGTTCTGAGGAAAACTGTTTTTCCGCATATGAGACATTATGCGGGGAACTGCGGGCGTTCTCGGCGGAGCTGCTTGAGAAGCCTCGGATTGTTCTCTGTAATAAAATCGATATCCCCGGTGCTTCTGACCGCGCGGCAGAAATTAAAAAAACTTTGCGGCTATCAGATCCTGATCTTGTTGTGCTGCCGTTGTCTATTTCTGAAAGAAAAGGCCTTGATTCTGTTCAGAAAGCGATTTCCGATATGGTCAGCAAACTGGATGACTGTGACACTTCTGCTGCTGAGGGGCAAAAAATTTCTGCGTTTATGGCGGCGAGATCTGTCTGTGATGATATGCCTGTGCAATATCCGGGCAGTGAGCTTTCTTGATGAGATTAGCCGTTCTTGGCGGTAGTTTTAATCCGCTGCATTTGGGGCATTTGTTTCTTGCTGATGAAGTATATCATCGGTTCAGATATGATAAAATTATCCTGATTCCGGCACGCATTCCGCCTCATAAACAGCTAGCTCCGGGCGCATCAGCTGAAGATCGTCTGGAGATGCTGTGTCAGTGTATTAGTGGTATACCGTATTTTGGTGTTGATTCATGTGAACTTGAACGGCAGGGGATTTCATATACGTATGATACTATTCTGGAATTGCAAAAGCGGTATGCATCTGTACTTGAGGGAAAAATTGGTCTGATTATGGGTGATGATCTTGTATCCGGTTTTGATACATGGAAGCACTATCAGCTGCTTCCTGATATTACCGATATAATTCTCGCTAAAAGAATGGTTCCCTGTGCCGGCGAAGCTGCTCCTGTGTGTAATTTCCGGCATATTGAACTTGAAAACAGTGTTCTTCCGATATCATCTTCTGATATCCGCCGCCGTATTCAGAACGGAGATTCATGGCGGTATCTTGTTCCGGATTCTGTTTACCGCTATATTATTCAAGGTGGTCTATATGGATTCTCAGATAATTGAACGGGTTCGCCAGTATGTGATGGGAGCTGTCAAGACTCCCCGCTATGAACATTCTGTACGTACCGCTGAAACATGCCGCAGGATGTGTTCTGTATATGGGCAGGATACTGAGCTGGGATATCTTATGGGAATTGCTCATGATATGTGCAAAGAGATGCAGCCCCGTCTCATTATTTCTCTTGCTTTAAATGACGGAAAACCTGTTTCTGCTCTTGAATCGGAGAAACCTTCTCTGCTGCATGGGCGTGCTGCTGCGGTAAAATTGTATAATGATTATGGAATTGATAATGTGCAGCTGCTTAATGCGGTAAGAAATCATACATTCGGAAGACCCGGTATGTGCGATCTGGAAAAAATTTTGTATGTCGCTGATAAAATAGAGCCGGGACGTCCTCAAAGTTCTTCCGGTTATATAGACAGATTGCTGAAATTGGATTTGGATACGGTTGTTTTCAAAGTTCTGGAAGATAACCTTGCTTATCTGAAATCAAAAAAGAAAGCGATTGCTCCAATAACAGTACAGCTTTATGAATCTCTGAAGGATCTGAAACAGTGAAGAATCGACAGCTTGATAAGAGTATGCTCTTTCTGATTCTCATTTTTTTTCTTTTAGTAGTGATTTTTGTTGTTCTATTGTTTGCAACACAATCAGACCCAGTCGCAGACGCTATCAAAAATGAACAGATAATTAAGATTCTGTTTGTTCTTGAAGATGAGAATGGCGAAGTCATTTTTACTAATGTTTTGGGATATTATCCCCGGTCAAAGCGCGGTGTTTTATATGATATACCAGGAAATACAGGGGCTATTTATTCAAGCCTCGGGAGGGTTGATCGTATTGACGCTGTATATCGGGAAAAGGGAATTGAAATATATCGCGGAGAAATAGAACGTTTGCTTGGACAAACTGTACCGTTTTCAGTTGTTATGAATCTTGAGTCATTCGCTCAGCTTTCCGATTATCTTGGCGGGCTTCGTGTATTTGTTCCGTCGCCTGTTGATTTAACGGGAGAGCAGGGACAGCGGTGGCTTTTGCCGTCAGGAGCTGTTACGCTTGATGGTGATAAGGTTCGCACCTATTTATCGTATATTAATCCTGATGATTCTTTGTCTGATATACAAGATCGTAAGCAGAATATCATGACGGCGGTATTGGGGGCATTTAAGCAGAATGAGTCTGTATTGTTTTCAAAGCTGGCTTTTAAGTCTGTACAGGATTTATTTTCTGCAAACATATCATCAGATGATTTACGCAGGCTTTTAGGTGAGATTTCTCATGTGGATGCGGAGCGTATAGTGGTGACGACTATCATCGGTTCTGCGCGCATTGTAGACGGTCAGACTTTGCTTTTTCCGTTATATGATGGTCAGTTGTTTAAAGATTCTGTAAAGCAGACTCTGGGATCGCTTTTATCTTCTTCGGATACAGCTTTGAACAGAATTTATGTGCTTGAAATTCAAAACGGTACTACGGTTCAAGGGCTTGCACATAACACTTCTACGCTGCTTCAGGGAGCAGGTTATGATGTGCTTACAACCACAAATGCTGAGACAAACGACTGTGAAAAAACGGTAATTATTGATCACATCGGTAATAGAGAGGCGGCTGAAAACCTAGGCGGTTTTATTAACTGTACAAATATAATTGATGATGAAATTTCTGAAATATCGGATTCTGATTTTCAGGTTGATTTTACAATTATATTGGGAAAAGATTTTGATGGCCGGTATGTTAGATAATATGTTTTTAAGTGATTAGAGGAGTAATTATGAAAACATTAGAAGAGAAAGTTCTTGAGCTTGCCAAGATTCTGGAAGATGGTAAGGGAGAAAATGTTTGTGTAATTGATGTATCTGGCATTAACAGTTGGACAGATTATTTTATTATTGTGACCGCAAATAGCGGTTCTTTGGCGCATGGGCTTTATAAAAATATCAAAGATTTCACGAAAGAAAATGATTTACAGATATATGTGCCGCACAGAAAAAATCCTTCAGGTGATGACTGGATTCTTGTTGATATGGGGGCAATTGTTGTGCACTTGATGTCAAAAGAAGCAAGGGATTTTTATGATCTGGAAAAATTGTGGTTTAACGGCCGGAAAATCAGATAAATAAAACGGGACTGATATACAAGAATCAGTCCCGTTTTATTTGGTGCAACACACGCTTTAATTAGTCAAAATCATCGTACACGATTGAATCTTCATCATCCTCATCGTCCAGCATATAAGGATCATCCTCGTCAAAATCATCCTCCAAGTCGTCTTCAAAGTCCTCATCCATGAATTCGTCGTCTTCAAAGTCGTCGTAGGAATCCTCATCACTGTCTTCATAGTCATCCTCATATGGATTACCATAAGAATACCCGGCTAATGAAGAATACTCCAGCAGTTCATTTTCACTAAGCATTGCGCATACTTCCTTTTTCCGCAGTGTTATGTGATATCAGAGTACTTATGAACCATGTGCGTGTCAACTGGAAAATAGTAAAATTATGTATCTTTGATACACAATTAGAATATTATTGAAAACTTGATGGTATTTATGAATATTTTGCATCCTGCTTACAGTTATCTGGCTGTGTTTATATTTTTTTTATTAGTGCAATACTTGATAATAATTTGGGGGAGGTATTTGACAAAAAAAGGAAATCTTGTATAATATCATAGCTATGTTGCATGATATCGTTGTATCTGCCTATGCAAAAATTAATATAGGTTTGAGAGTGTTGCCAAAACGCTCTGATGGGTATCATGATATTGAGAGTATTTTTCAGACTGTTTCGTTATGTGATGTTTTGCATATAGAGCAGATACATGGAAATGGTGATTGCATTGTTATATGTGATAGTATGCCGTTGCCAGCGAAAAATACACTTACTGCAACTTATGCAAGTTTTTGCAGAGTAGCTCGGATATGTCCATCGATACGTGTCGTACTTGAGAAGCATATTCCTGCAGGAGCGGGGCTTGGCGGAGGTTCATCTGATGCTGCTTCTTTTCTGCGCGGGTTAGATACTCTGTTTAAGACTGGACTGACTTTTGAACAGATGCAGACGATTGCTGGATCTGTCGGAAGTGATGTTTTTTTCTTTCTGTCATGTGACGCAAACGGATTGGGAAGCGCCGTTGTGACAGGACGCGGAGATACAGTCCATAGAATTAGACAGCGCAGTGATTTGAATATTGTGGTTGCCTGTCCTGCGGTCCATAGTTCTACTGCTGAGGCATATGCTTTGGTTGATGAATATATGAGCCGGGAGATGCAAATACAATATCCGCCGCTTGGAATGCTTGAAGCGATGTACAGGGATCAGGTGTGTGCATGGTCTTTTGTGAATAGCTTTGAGATTCCTCTCACAGAGAAGTATCCCGTGATTGGCAAGACGTTAACAGTTTTGCGTGATTGCGGTGCCGATTTTGTGCAGATGTCTGGTTCGGGCTCAGCTGTTTTCGGGGTTTTTGAAACTTCTGTAGCTGCAGAAAACGCATCCGCAGTACTTGCTGATAAGGGAATTATGAGTCATTGCACCTTTTCCTGTTAGTTATGCAATTATTGTACTAAGTGGAGGGCATTTGTATGCAGATTACTGAGATTAGAATTCGAAAGGTAGAAGCGGACAGCAAACTGAAGGCATATGTAACAGTTACTTTTGATAATTGTTTCGTTGTTCACAACGTAAAGATTATTGATGGTAAAACAGGACTGTTTATTGCCATGCCGAGCCGCAGGACGAGTACTGGAGAGTATAAGGATGTCGCTCATCCGATTAGTCCAGAATTTCGGACGCTGCTTCAGGATTCTATCTTATCGGAGTATGCTGCCGGTCATGTTATTGAATCGGAAGCAGATGATAGCGAGTAGTTTGTTTTGAGGCGTCGACAAGTGGTAAGTCATCGGCTTTTGGTGCCGACATTCCGCAGGTTCGAATCCTGCCGCCTCAGCGACGATATGCAAAAAGAAACGAGTCTTTTTGTTATTTTTGGTTAAGGAGTTCCTGTATTATGGATCAGATGGTTGTTAACGCAGTTATTCGTACAGAATCTGGTAAGCGTGCTGCAAAAAAACTTCGTGAAAATGGACGCCTGCCTGCTGTTATGTATAATTCCCATGGCGAAGCAGTAATGCTCGATATTGATGAAGCAGAATTTTCTAAAGTTTGGAGAAATACAACACCGACAACACTTATTACTTTGAAGGTGGATGGAAAAGAATATCTGTCTTTTATTAAAACAACAGAATACGATATTATTTCAGATAAAAATCTGCATGTTGATTTTCATACGATCGAAGCAGATAAAAAGCTGAAAATGAAAATGAATGTTCAGTTTACAGGAAGTCCTGTTGGAGTTCGTGAGGGTGGAAAATTGCGTACTCATGAAGCTCAAATTCAGATTTCCTGTCTTCCAAAAGATCTTCCAGTTCGTATTACTGCTGATTTGAGTCCTCTTAAGATTGGTGAGACATTCCGTGTAAAGGATCTTAATCTTTCTGATGCAGTGACTGTTCTTACTGATGCAGAAACAAATCTTGCTAGCGTTCTGTCTGTAAAATAAAATAGGAAAGATTCCTTATTGAATACAGGGCTGTTCTCATGAGCAGCCCATTTTTTTTGTTGCTGGTAGCACATAATAATGATTGAAAGTTTTATTCACCAGTTTGAAGAAAAAGTTCTGCAAGGGATTACTGCTTGTGGCATTTCTGAGGATTCTCTTTTTTGTCCTGCTTCTCGATATGCCCTTGGAGTGTCTGGCGGTGCTGATTCAACGGCGCTGCTTGTCGCATTTGTCAGACTGCGCAATAGATGTTCTCATCCTTTAACACCGCTGTATGTGGTAACAGTAAATCATAATATTCGTCCGGAAAAAGAGTCTTTCGGAGACGCTGAATTTGTTGCGAATCTTTGTGCAGCATTTCCTGCCGTTTTTTGTACAGTTTCTTCTGTACCACAGGGGCATATATTATCTGTCGCAGCTGAGCGAAAAAAAGGTATTGAGGATGCAGCTCGTTTTGTTAGATATGAAATATTTAATAATTTCTGCCAAGAATATAAAATAGAATCGTTTTTTCTTGCACATACACAAAACGATCATCTGGAAACAGTGCTGTTGAGATTTTTACAAGGAAGTGATTGCAGCGGTCTTGCCGGTATTATGAGAACACGAGGTAAATTTTGCCGGCCGCTGCTTAGTATTACCCGTGCAGAAATTGAGCGGTATCTAAAAGAATTGCATATTTCGTATCGAGTGGATAAGACAAATATGGATCCCTCGTATTTGCGTAATCGTATCCGTCTGCAGCTTGTTCCTCTGTTGGATACTGCTTTTAACGGATGGCGCAGCGCTCTTTTATCTGGCAGCGAAAAGGCATTTGATGATTCAAATACTTTGGAAGCTCAGTTATCCGAACTCAGATGGATTACTGATGATCAGAAAAATACCTGCTGTATGCAGCGGTCAGTGTTTTTCTCTGTTTCGCCTGCTATTCGGCGCCGTTTATTATATACCGCTTTTTCTCTGCTGCATATTTCTGAACGTATTCCGTACCATCTTGTGCGAAATTGTATAACAGGGAATTTGCCTGTGTCTGGTAAGGGTATTGAAATTATCTTAAATCAGAATAACCTGTGTATAAGAAAATACGCACCACCTAGGAAAAAAATACAATTTTTTGTTATACTGAATAAGAAAGGAATATATTCGGGACCATACGGAACTTTTTATGTCTGTAATGAACAGTGTTTACCTGATGATTCGAACGGCAAACAACTTGGTGGAATTTACACACTTCCTGTATGCATAAGGACAATGGTGCCTGGTGATAAGCAGCGATCTGCGGTTATATCTTCTGCTGATACAGATTTGAATCTAGTTATTTTTTCACTAGTGTCTAACAGTGATAATAAGAATTTCTGCCGAATATATTATACAGAACGGAGTCTGTGATGATGAATAATGACAATAATAATCCGGTACCGGTAAAGCGCGGCCGGTTCGGACTTATTTTTTTTATTTGCATGTTGTCGGTTTTCTGTGTGTATATGATATATTCAAGTAGTAAAACGACTATTCCAGAGATTACTTATTCGCGTTTTATTCAGGCTGTACTTGATCAGCAGGTAACAGAAGTTCATATTGTTGGAAACAGGGTTATTCAGGGAGTGATGCGGTCTTCAAACAATGAAGTATCGTATTTTACTACGTACATACCATATACGGATGATACGCTTATTCCTCTGCTGGAAGAAAAAGAAATTATTGTGTCAGGGGCAGATTTTTCTCCTTCGATTTTTTCATATCTGCTTGATTTTGCTCCGTTGCTTATCATGCTTCTTTTTTTATTTATTATTCTCCGTCAGAATGCAGTACAAAGCGCGCGCGGTATGCAGTTTGGCCGCAGCCGTGCGCACATTTATACGGGCGGAAAAAAAGTGACGTTTGACGATGTTGCCGGACAGGAAGAAGCGAAAAAAGAACTTGCTGGTATTATTGACTTTCTTAAAAATCCTAAAAAATATCTTGATATGGGAGCCAAAATACCGACGGGGGTACTTCTTGTGGGTAGTCCCGGTACGGGAAAAACTCTGCTTGCTCGTGCTGTTGCTGGTGAAGCAGGTGTTTCTTTTTTGCATATTTCTGGCAGTGATTTTGTGGAAATGTTTGTCGGCGTGGGTGCCAGCCGTGTCCGTGATCTTTTTGCGCAGGGGCGTAAAATGGCGCCTGCTATTATTTTTATAGACGAGATAGATGCTGTAGGGCGCGCACGTGGTGCTGGATTGGGTGGTGGTCATGATGAACGTGAACAGACACTTAATCAAATGCTCGTTGAGATGGATGGTTTTGAAAATAAAGATGGTGTTATTATACTTGCAGCAACAAACCGGCCAGATGTTTTAGACCCTGCTTTGCTGCGTCCCGGCAGATTTGATCGGCAGGTTACTATTTCTTTACCTGATATCAAGGAACGTGAGGCCATTCTTAATGTGCATGGTAAAAAAATTCCTCTGGCTCCTGATGTTGATATGCGTAAGTTTGCGCGTGCGACACCAGGTATGAGCGGGGCTGATTTGGCAAATATTGTAAATGAAGCAGCTCTGTTTGCGGCTGCCAGAAACCTGAAAAAGGTCGGCTGTCGGGAATTTGAGGATGCGAGGGATAAAATTCTCATGGGGGTTGCCCGCGAAACAATGGTTCTTCCTGAAAAAGAGCGGAAAATGACTGCTGTCCATGAGGCAGGGCACGCGCTGCCGTATTATTATCTTGATAATGCATCACCTTTGCATAAAGTGACAATAATACCTCGTGGAAGAGCGTTGGGGTTGACTGTTGGACTTCCGGAACATGATTCATATTCGCATACTCGGTCATGGTTATCAGATCAGCTGGTTATTTTATATGGCGGTTATGCGGCAGAAACTGTTGTGTACGGAGAAACAACAACAGGTACTCAAAATGATATTCAGCGGGCTACTGAAATAGCACATCGGATGGTCTGCGAATGGGGAATGGCAGAACAGACAGGTGCTGTATGTTATGGACAGGAAGATGAGCCGATTTTTATGGGGCGGGATATTGCGAGACGCAAGACCTTTTCCGATGATACTGCACGTAGAATAGATGTTGCTGTACGGGAAATATTGACGCAAGCGGAACAGAGGGCTTTTGCGATTTTGACCGAACATCGAGAACAGCTCGATAAGCTTGCAGCTGCTTTAGTGGAAAGAGAAACAATGGATGACTATGAAATTCGCCAGTTATTGAATTTTTCTCTGCCGGAGTATCATGAAGATTCTGAGAGTATGAGCAGACAGATAGATATAGATTTCCCTAAAAAAACCGATGTATAGAAAGAAACTGGTATAATGAAGATAACGGGAGTTGTGTGATGAAGAAAAAGATGATGATGCTATCAGCAATGATTTTGATGGGGTATATATATCTGTTACCATCACCAGCGCAATCCCTATCGGGCGGTGTTCACAGTGATAAAAAAGTAGCTCTCAGTTATCTGCAGCAAAGTGAGAAGTCCTATATTGAGGGTAATTGGAAGATTGCTGCCAGTTTTGCTGATATGGGAATTGCTTATGATTCTACTATTGCAGATTTATGGTATATAAAAGCTGTATGTGCAAAGCAGTTATATGCGCCAGTTAGTGAAATTTTACCGTTTATCTCTCGGGCTGCAGTTTCGACTCATTGGATAGGTGATAAAAAACTTGAAGCAATAGTTATGTATGCTGATATTCTGTCTGACACAGGAAACAGCCTTTTGGCGCTTGAGGTATTAGAACCTGTTGCTGAGGTTATATCTGCTGATATTCGATATGTGCAGTTAAAAGCACTTTACAGAATGAATACAGAGGAATCCCGCCAGAAAGCTCGGGAAGCTGTCTATCAGGATTGCCGATTATTTCCGGCTGATTACCGATTTGCCAGGCTTTTTTTTCAGATGGAGACTGCGACTATTGGAAGTCCGCAATTTGATGAAATAAAACAGACTGCGCAAATTTTTATCAATCGAATAGATGCAGAGTCTCCTGATGCAGAGTTGGAAATATATGCAATTCTTTTTTCGCCTGCTGATGAACAGCTTTTAAAATTACAGAGTTTTGCCGCGCGCGGACAAAAGCATTATTTGTATGCTCCGTTAGCTCTGAGGCATGGATTGCTTGACGAAAAAGCTGCTGTCGATTATGTGATTGATTTTTTAGAAGAAGCCGTACCGTATGATTTTTTTATTCAGTTTGCTGTTCAGCTGCAGAATGCTGAGGCAAAAGATGCGATGAAATCTGTTATGACTGCCTTTTCAGGACAGTTGACTGAAGATACAGATGGCGATGGAATTTATAATCTGTATGTAAAGTATGAACGGGGACGGGCAGTGCAGATTACCTACGATATTAATCAGGATGGATTGGCTGAGTTATCTGCGGATTGTGATTTTGGTTTGCCGACAGTGGTAATTGATAACAGATCAGATTTTATTATACATTATAATCATTTCCCAACAGTCAGAGAAGTTGAAGTTCTGAAACTGTTGGAAGATAATTATCTGGTATATACTTTTGATGGTGTTCCGTTTGAATGGAACCCTTTTATCATCTCTAAATCACTTGAAATTGCTGCTGCATATGATGATTTTGCGTTTTATTTTCCCTATATCGATACAGGAACTTCTGTACAGAAGTTAGATCAGACGGTATTGCTTAAAGAGGCAACTGCTGTAGATACGACAGTGAGTCAGCTTGGAAAGAATTTGGGGATACATTTTTCTGTACTTGATGGCAAGTATACATACGCAGAATATATACTTGATGAAACGCCGTATGCTCATGCATATTTTTCTGATGGGATTCTGGATAAACGATATCTTGATAGTGACGGGGATGGTCATTTTGAACGGTGTGAAGTATTCGATCTTGTAATGGCATCTGAGACTGAAGAGCTTGTGCATGCTGATGCTGCTCTATATAAGGGGCTTTTTGGTGCTGCTACTATGCCAAGTGGTATATATTTAAAACAGGTCCTGATAGATACAAATAAAGATGTTGTACCTGATTTTATACAGTCATATTCTGAAGATGGTATTGTTATGGCTTCATGGGATACTGATTATGACGGAAATTGGAATACCCGATATGTATCATATCCTAATTCTGATATAGAAGATATTTATTATTACCGGCCCAGAGAAAAATCAGCTGTTTGTATTCGTTCTCGTGCAAAAGTACCGATAAAACTCATCGATGGAACAATAGAATATCCTATTGTAAAGGATCCTGTATGTGAGTTGTATTGGATTGGGGATACTAAAGGTACGAATTTTGCCTCGGAAGTACTGTCAGCCCTGTCACTTATTCAGTCTGAAGGTGTTTGTACAATAGTGCCAGCCGGAGAAGACCGCATTCTAGCTGTTCGGGTTGGTGATTTCTGTTTTGGGGAACTGATTGATAAATCTGATGAAACTGATGTGCAGTAAATCTCTGTTCTGGATTTGTATATCGCTGTGTATGGTATGCACTGCCTGTACAACTTTTGAACCGGATGTGTATACTCCGCTTAATTACACAGAAGCTGATACAAGACAGACTGAGATGAATCGAATTTCTGATATCTTAGCAAGTAATCCGGTAGAGGCACTCTGGCGGTCGTGGTTATTAGTTACTTCTGTTCCCGATTCACCTGCAGATAAAGAGCGTGAATTATTTGATACTTGTATCAGTACAGTAACCGATTTGTGCCGCTCAGCGGAAGCAAAAAATGATTTTCTTGCTGTTAACCGTTATTTGTTGTCTCTTCATGCGGTCGGTGCGTCAATTGATACTGTACTTGCCAGTACTGTTCCTGAGTTAAAAACAAAATTCCTTGCTGAGATACCGGGTCTTGCTCTTCATAAAAATGTGGAAAAATCAGGGACAACTGGTAAAGTTTCTGATTTTATTGCAGGAACTGTTACTATCTGGGTAGATAAGGGAATTAAAGTTGAGCGGGGCATGGGATTTGTTGATGTTGTGATCGGCTCCGGCTTTTTTATCAGTAATGATGGCTATCTTGTTACGAATTATCATGTAATTGAAAGTGAGGTAGATCCTGAATATGAAGGATTTTCTCGATTGTATATTAAACTTGCTCAAGATTCTGATACCCGTATTCCGGCAAAGGTTGTTGGTTGGGATCCTGTACTTGACTTGGCCCTATTGAAGGCGGAGATTACTGCTCCTTATATATTTTCACTTGGTTCTTCCGCTGATCTGAATACAGGAGATCGTATTTACGCTATTGGTTCACCAGTTGGTTTGGAACGAACATTGACGTCAGGTATTGTTTCCGCTGTGGATAGAGACCTGTTTTCGATTGGCAATGTTATGCAGATTGATGCGGCTGTCAATTCTGGAAATTCCGGCGGACCGCTGATTGATTCTACCGGAAATGTACAGGGAATAGTGTTTGCCAGTGTTGCTCAGTACCAGGGACTAAATTTTGCAATACCAGTAGAGTATCTCAAATGGGAACTTCCTATACTCTATGGCGGCGGAGAACGTGTTCATCCATGGATTGGCGCATATGGGCATACGCTGAAAGATCCTGCCCGTCCTGAACTGAAAGGTGTTGTTATTGATTATATAATGCCGGGTGGCGGAGCATATCTTGGCAGATTATCTGTTGGTGATATTATTACCCATATAAATGGAGAGTCTGTTTCTGCAATTGAGCAGATGCATCATATGTTTATGGTTCTGCAGCCTGATACTATTGTACGAATCAGTGGAATTACAAAAAGCGGAGAAGAGTTTTCTTCTGCGGTGTATCTTCAGGATCGTCCGCGCTCTCCTGGATATGAAATATATCGTCATGATCTGATAGCAAAATCGATGCTGCCGATATTTGGGATGTCTCTTACTTCTGTTGGCAAATCGGAGTATGTTGTTTCTTCAGTTCTAAAAGGAAGTATCGCAGATGAATCTGGTTTTTCAGAAAATGATCCGATACGCATAAGGAATATAGAGTTCAGCGAAAAAAATGACGCAATGTTTGTGAGTATTTACGCAAAAAAGCGTAAGAACGGTTATCTTGATATAAATCTTGGAATTGCTGCTCCGCTGGACAGTTCGCTGTATTTCTAATAAAATGCAGATATGACCGATTTAAGCCGAAAACGTAATTTTTGTATTGTTGCTCACATTGATCACGGTAAGTCTACGCTTGCAGATCGTCTGATTCAGAAAGCTCGCATTATTGATGACAGACAATTTCAGAATCAGATTCTTGACAATATGGATATTGAACGAGAACGCGGTATTACCATAAAAAGTCAGGCGGTTACTATTCCTTACACTGCGGCAGACGGTAATCTGTATGAGTTGAATTTTGTTGATACGCCCGGTCATGTTGATTTTTCATATGAAGTTTCTCGGGCTATAGCTTCTTGTGAAGGTGCGTTGCTGCTCGTTGATGCGTCTCAGGGTGTTGAATCACAGACTTTGTCGAATATGTATATGGCGCTTGAACATAATCTTGAAATTGTTCCTGTTATCAATAAGATTGATCTTCCTGCCGCTGATATTCCTAGTGTCAAACACCAAATAGAACATGATCTAGGGCTTGACGGAGACGATGCTGTTCTTGTTTCCGCAAAAACAGGGCAGGGTATTGATGAACTGTTTGAGGCAATCGTTACTCGTTTTCCACCGCCTGTGCATGACAGTTCCGGAAAAACTCGTGCACTGATTTTTGATTGTCATTATGACCCCTATCGTGGTGTTGTAGTTCATTTGCGTATGTTCTCCGGCAGCATCAGGGCCGGGCAGATGATTCGTTTTATTAACAGCGGTTCAGAATATAAAGTTGAGAATGCTGGTATATTCCGTATTCGTCTTGAAGATACCGGTATATTAACCGAGGGAGATGTCGGGTATATTATTGCTGGTATAAAAACTGTTTCTGATGTTCAGGTAGGTGATACGATTACGCTTGCCGAAGATCCTGCACAGGAAGCTCTTCCTGGATTTAAAGAAGTAAAACCAGTGGTTTTTTCTTCTATTTATCCAATTGACTCAAATGATTATGAAGAATTGCGCGACAGCATGGAGAAGCTCAAATTAAATGACGCTAGTCTTGTCTATGAAAAGGATTCTTCTCTTGCGCTTGGACATGGATTTCGCTGCGGATTTCTTGGACTGCTGCATCTTGAAGTTATTCAGGAACGGTTAGAAAGAGATTTTGATCAATCTGTGATTTTTACTGCACCTTCTGTGCGTTACCATATTACTTTAACTAACGGTGAAGAAAAATTTATTGATAACCCAGCAGACTATCCTGATCAGGGACGTATTGCTGCTGCGAAAGAACCGTATATACGTGCATCAATTATTACTCCTTCTGGGTATCTGGGACCGATTATTGCTCTCTGTACAGAGAAACGCGGTACTCAGACAAATATGCAGTATCTTGATGAAAAACGGGTTGAACTTACATATGAAATGCCGCTTTCTGAGGTTCTGTTTGATTTTTATGATCGGCTCAAAAGTTACAGCCGCGGGTACGCATCTTTTGATTATGATGTAATTGGATATCAGGAAACAGATCTTGTAAAGATTGATATTCTGATAAATGGTAAAAGTGTTGACGCTCTTTCGCAGCTTGCATATAAAGGGAATGCATATGAACGTGCGCGGCATGTCTGTGAAATGCTTAAAGGTGAAATTGCTCGTCAGCAGTTTAAGATTGCTATTCAAGGTGCTATAGGAAGTCAGATTATTGCTCGTGAAACTGTTAATCCTGTGCGCAAAGATGTGCTTGCAAAATGTTATGGTGGTGATATTACCAGAAAGCGTAAGTTGCTTGAAAAGCAAAAGGAAGGTAAAAAACGGATGAAAATGGTTGGTGACGTAGAATTACCACAGTCAGCATTTCTTGCGGTTCTTAAAACAAAAGAAGAATAGACAATTTTTCTTATTGCTAAGCAAAACACACGGTATGAACAATCAGACCGTGTGTTTTTATAGTTGTTGAAGTGCAAATCTACAGTCTTTAATAAAGTATCCCAATTCGGCTCGTATTCGTCTTAGAAAAGCTGTATCTAAAGATAATCGGTAACCATCAGGGAAATGTAAATACAGATATTCCCTGCCTGCAAGAAGTTCTTTTAGTTCTTGCAGGGGGGCACCATCTGTAATGATATCACGAATCCGTTCAAGACATTTTTGTTCAGTACGAAAAAATTGTATAATGGCGGATCTGTCTATTGTAATGCCGTTTGTATTTTCCGGTTGCGGTGATATGTCTTGTATACTGTTAATAAAATTGGGTAAGGCGCTTACTGTATATTGTCTGATACCAAGATCGAGACCGCATGAACCGATATCAAGAAGATTAGGTATATGCGCGAATTGCTCTCTGAACAGCTGAGCATATCCTGCGAGTGCCGGTGTCGTATATACAGTCCCTCTGTTTTTTGTTTGCGCAGCAATGGATCCGCCGCTGAAAGCACGTTGCACAATTTGTTCTTCGGGCTGCAGGCGGTATGAATTTGCTAATAAGTTTGTATGCATACTGCTGCCTCTGCTGTGTGTAAGGGCTGTACCATAGGAAAAATCAAGTCCGCAAATAAACACAGGTACTGATGTATTTGATCGTAAAAGCAAAGAAATATAGACTGCTGTTAAACCAACAGAACCAAGCGGAGGTACTACAGGTACAGTTCCGTGTAACAGCTTTTCAAAACGTGTAAAAAATGATTCTGCACAATATTGTGACGCAAAAAATGTAATATCACCTCCTGTCAGGCGAAGTACTGCGGGACGGGAAGTTAAGTCGGCGATAAGAGGTATGCCGCTTCCATATAAACTGTAATATGCCGGTGTTATGGCATATTGACTTTCTACTGCCACTATAGAATCTGGAACAATTCCTCTGCTGACGAGCGGTAGCGCAGCCGCGTCAACAGCCAGGAGATAAAAATTATCCCTTCTGCATGTCTGCAGCAGATTAACAGCTCTGTCAAGGGAAGGGCCGGCTCCTGCCACGATAATGGGTTTGCTGATACTATGATGGACAAATGGCTTTGTGTTTGGAATACGGCTGGTATTTCTGAATAGATTATGCGCAAAAAGCCTGCCAAGCTGCACTAGTGTGATTCTGTTTCTCCAAAAACGTGCGATTTCCCTGTCTGCTGCTCTAATGAGTTGTGAGTATTCATTTTGATAAAATTGTGCACCGGCAGATAATTCTGCCCAAACGGCCCGTCTGAACGTATATAACGGCTGAAATTCTTTTTCGGCACTGTCTTTCACTATTCCGTTAAGCAGATGGGGTAACTGCAGCAGGTGTTCAGGGGCAAGAAAATAGAACCTCTCATCGGATAGTTGCAGCTTATTTTTAGTCTGTATAAATAATTTATATAGTTCTTTATCTGCTTCAAGACACAGAACAGCGCAGTGTTGTGGCAGTGATGTAAGAAACTGTTTAAGACCATAACAAAGTAATGGTGATATACACAGTACAAGTGTACCAGGCTGTATACATAACGAAGCAAGCGTTTTTTGTGCTGCTGCCGGTGGGTTTCGGCGTGAGTATAAATAGCGATTTCGATAAAAAACAGAAAAACCCTGACTGGTTTCAACCAGACAGGGTTTTTCAGCAGGATTGTCAGTCAAGACTGTTTGTCCTCAGTTTGTACTCATAAAATAGTCAAAGAATACACTAAAGAAATTATTTTCAAACCTCGGGTCTGACATAACCGCACTCTGCAGTGCCATTGAGTCAAAATTTACCACATTAGTTGTATAATTACCATCAAGCAAATTTACCGTATCGTCATCTGCTGCTTGTTCTGCAGTCATCCTGAGAACAACTACATTTTTTCCTAAAACGATTGGTTCTGATAATTCATTCTCACTAAGACTGAACGCTGTTTGAAGAAATTTCTCATTTGTCTGTGCGCCGTTTACTTCAGGCACCGATGATATCGGAAGAGAAGCGAGTAGGGCATTATTATTATAATTAAGCGGGAATGATGGCAGTTCAGCTGTTTTTACATTCATTTCTATGCTGGCAGCCTCAAAACTATCTGCAGTCGCTGCTGCGATAAAGTCTGTTGCATGTGCAATATAGTAATCCTCTATACGTCCTGTTTCATACACGGTCATATACTTATATACTACATCCTGCATTTCCTGTTCATCAAAGTTTGTTGCCTGCACTGCCACACCGTCTCCTCTGAAAATGGAGTAGCCATTGCTTGTCTGGATGATTTCGCTGAGAGAACCGGGTTCAAGAGCGGTAACTGCTGCCAGATCATCTTCGCTGGAAAGAATATTCTTGATCTGGTATTGATAATTATTAGTCAGTTTACCATCATCGCCGCTGTAGTATTTTACAGAGAGAGAAGTAACAGCGTCGTCAAAAACAATTTCATTTGCTTTAAGCTGTCTGAGTATTGATTCTGCTTCTCCAACTGTTTCGGCAGTTATGATAGATAAATCATATTTTGTAAACAAGTCTGCATGTTCACGACCAAAAATGGCTGCTTCGCTTTTGGGATAGTCTTCTGTATTAAATACAGCGAGCTGAAATGATCGTTCTTTTGAAGCCATCTGTTTAATAAAGGGAATTTCCTTTGAGGATGTTTTTAAGCCGTATACAGGTGATGCTCCTTCTGGTTCAGCGCCAAGCAAATCATCGTAATACCGCTGGTAGATCAGCGCATTCTCAACCTGATCACGAATACGGATACGTTCCGCCTGCGGTGTATCATTAAATTTTTTAGGGGAATAATTACCATTTATATCCGAAAAATACGGAAGCATCATTTCATCTACTTTACTTTGCGGAACAATATATTTGGTTTTGGCTACTTCATGTGTAAAGGCGGTATTCAATACTGCGCTATTAAAGGCGGAATTGAATATATAGTACATATTCTGTTCTGATGATTGTCCCTGCATTTTTGCAAGCTCGTTGTAATATTGTACCATCTGCGCAAAATAGGAACCATTTTCATATTTGATTGGTTCTCCGTCAAAGTACCCAAAGGCCGGAAGCTCTTTACCCAATCTCTGCACCATTGCTGGTAAGAATATAAAAGAAACAGCTGCCAGTATAAGAATAATGATTGAGCCGATACTCAACAGCAGCTTTTTTGCGGGTTTATGATCACCCTTTGCATGTATAGTGCCCGCAACGGTGTTCTGATTTTTGTTATCCTGTTTCATAAAAGAATACCCTTAAGCATTTTAATAAATATAGATAGGGGATAAGTTTATCATGTTATGTATGCTCTGTCAATGTTTGCTGTTGGGGAGATATTTTATATTATAGCGGATCAAACAGTGAATTGATTGAAATATTTTATCTTGAAAAAGCAATAGATATGCTATAAGATTACCAGTATGAAAGGATTGTTTCGTATTATTACAGCGCCGTTTAGGCTGTTCAAACGCATCAACGCGAGTGTTTTTTTTGTGCTGATGGGGGGGATTTGTGTGTGGGTACTGCTGCTCAGGGCAGGATTATTTACGCCTTCAATACCGGAAGACTGGAAAGCGATTATAAATGAAAATACTGTTTTGCAGCTGAGTGATGGTTCTGATGAAGAACCAGAAAAGACGGCTGTGCTGAGCGCGGGAAGTGAAGTTTTTGTGCTGGGTTATGATGTGAGTGCAGCGCTGTTGTGGGTACAGACTGCTAATGGAGAAAGAGGCCTTATCCCGTATGACGCAGTTGAAAAAGAACTGCTTGTAATTGAGACGATCGGCGGGAAACAAGAGATACCGGTGGGACAATCTCTTACATTTGTCTCGCGAGATGATGAGGAATATATCATTACGGTGGTGACGGCTGACGGTTCTGAAATTCAGCTGAAACGGACAGATTTTGATAACGCAGTGCCTGTGATGGCGGCGGATAGATTACAATATTCGTATCTTGGGCACCGTGTTCCGTGTTTGATGACTGAGAAAACAGCAGATAAAAAACTTGTTGGAATGACGTTAGCGAATATTGAAAAGCGCATAGCCCCGGCAAGGTATATCCGGAATGAGAATGGTAGCAGTATTGCGCAGTTGCAGATGCGTGTTTTTGATCGGACGACACGCACATTCGCTGTTCCCTGTGTTGTTGTAACAGATGGTAAAGTATCATCGGTGGAATATATAAATCGTAGTTCATGGTCTGGTAAATACAGTATAAAAACATGGCTGCTTGCCAAAATGCCTGGCAGCGGAGTGGCTGTTGATTTGCTCCGTTTTACTGTACAAGAACCGATATATGATATTTTCAATTCTGACAGTATGGTTGTGCGTATGATCCGGAACGGCTGGATAGAGAAAGTGAATCCAGATAAGATTCCCACAGTGCTTGTTGTGATACTGGCGCTGCTTTTTCTGTTTTTCAGTTATGTTATTCCTCTGGCAGCCTATTACTGGTTTACGCCGCTCATTATTGTGATACTGCTGTATATTCTGCTGCACCGGCCATGGCCATTGAAATTTGTTTCAAATTTGGTAATGATTTTTGTGGTATTGGGTTTACTCATTGTCGGATGTTATCTGTGGTTGTTAAAAGTATGTATTTTGCTTAATTCTTCTCTGCTGGTGGTTGCTGCCGGTGTAGTACTTCTTGCTGTTAAACTTGGTGCGATGTCTCTTGATCTGATTGACCGGCGATGTGTGGACTGTAAACATATCGATTCATATGAGCTTGATCACACAGACTATGGTCAGCCGCGTCAGGAATGGCGTTTTGAAACGGAAAGTCATCTTCTGGATACATATACCGTTGAGAAAGGCGGCTGGAAAACTACAATAGTACCATCAGGTGTCGGTTATGCCAGAAAAAGTGTTCGGGAAGAAACCGTTAAAATCACTAGAACGCAGCATGACAGATATAAAGTTCTGTATCTTATTGAGCCGTATGTAGCGTATTTTAAATGCAAATACTGTGGCACGATACAGCGATCGTCCGGTGAAAAGCTGACGGTGCTTGAGAAAATAGATTTAGGATCGGGGGTCTCTACTGTGACAGAGACTACTAAATATAAATAGAGAACACAGCGTGCTAACATATCGGATGCTTGAGCGGCTTGCTTATATCGATGCGAGAATACGGAATGGCGCATATCCCAATAGTACGGATTTTGCAAAAGAACTTGAATGCGGTATAGCTACTGTCAAACGTGATATTGACTTTTTGCGGGATCGGTATGCAGCGCCCATCGCGTATGATGCGTCTCAGCGCGGATATTATTATACAGAACCGTATACGTTGTTTCAGAATATGATTTCTGTACAGGATGCGGCGGCGCTTGCTGTAGCAAAACGTTTGCTTATTCAGTATGAGGGAACCCCTGTATATGACGATCTATGCCGTGCTGTTGATGGAATCATGGCGTTGCATAACGGTTTATGTTTTCTCTCTATAGATCGTATTGCTGCACCGCCTGCGCCTAAAATTATTTTTAATGAGAATGATTGGCGACTGATATGCCGGTCGCTCACTGAGAACCGCATTATTGAATTTGACTATAACGGCAGGTGGCATACAGAGACGTCTCACCGGAGGGTGCATCCATATCAGATTCTGTTGCATGAAGGAGTTTTTCATTTGTTTGGATATGCAGAGGAACGCAAGGCTGAACGATTGTTTTGTCTGCCTCGGATGAAAAACATCATTGTGACAGAGGATGTATTCCCTGCGCCTGATGATTATGAATTTTCTTCACGTTGTGAAGACGGTGCCTTTGGTCTTTATTTTGATGATGTCGGAGATACTTTTGTAATCGAGTTCTATCGTGACGCGCGGCGGTATGCGAGGGATGTTATCTGGGCGGATCATCAAAAAATCTGGGATGATAATGAGCGTGATATCACAACTGTTTCATTTTATTCCTGTCAAAGTTTTAAAATTATGGAATGGGTACTGTCTCAGGGCGGTAATGCAAAACCAGTTGAACCAAAATGGTTTGCCGGAATCTGGAGAGAACATATCCGTGAAATGATGAAACATGGAGGAATTTCTGTATAATATATACAGTCGCTATCTGTTTTTGCCAGAAACCCTCTGATATATTTATGCTATAGAGGATCTGTACTATGAAACAAAATACTTCCTGTTGTGCAGGAAAATACCGACGCAGAAAACGCCCCGCAATAGCATTACGAAAAAAAGACAATCATTCGCTGTTCAATAGGCTGCTGCACAGAGGAGGCCTTCGTTCATTTTCTGAGTGTTTCGTTCCGCGTCTTAAAAATGATATCATAGTGGAACCGGAGAACAGTTAGTGTTAGGCAAATTATCGCTGTGCTAGTAATCGTGCTACTTTTGCTGCTACTGGAATATCAGCTGCAGCCCAGCTAAGAGATTGCAGGTTCTTAGGACTTGTCCACTGGGCATCAACATGTTCTTTAAGAGTAATGTGTTTTGAGAGAAGTGTACAGAAAAAAGCATCCAAGGTAATGGAGCATTCCTGATATTGATGTTGTACAGTTATAATACAATTACCAACCTCTATACAGGCATTCAGTTCTTCTCTTATTTCACGTTGGAGTGCTTGACTTGGTGTTTCTCCAGCTTCTATTTTGCCACCGGGAAATTCCCATTTATAACATGTCTCATCTGAGCAGCATCCTGATTTGGGTCCAGGACGCTGTGCACAGAAGACTTCTATTTCTCCGCGTTCATTTTCTCTGGTGATCACAGCGGCTACAACATGGTACTGTTTCATTATCCGCAGTATATATCATGTACCGCTAATCTGTATACGTATAACGCTTGTGTTTTACAATTTACAACGTTTATGAAGATTTTATTATTTTGTATATGAAATAATAGCGTTTCGGGCTCTTTTCTTTATATAATAGTAAATCTTGGTTAGCCGATAATTTTATATGATGAATATTTTGATAATTGATGCTCAGGGTGGAGGCGTAGGGAGACAGCTTGTTACAGCAATAAAGAAAGAAATCCCCGGATTGTCACTTACGGCTGTTGGTACAAACAGTATTGCGACAGCGGCTATGCTGAAGGCTGGTGCAGATCAGGGTGCAACAGGAGAGAATGCGGTTGTTGTTTGTGCTGAAAAAGCGGATATTATTATTGGTCCGGTAGGAATAGTCATTGCCAATTCGCTGCTTGGAGAAATAACACCGGTAATGGCCACTGCTATTGGAAAGAGTCGGGCAAAACGCCTTCTCATTCCAATAAATCACTGTGATAATATTGTTATTGGTATTGCCGATCTAAATCTTGGTAAACTTATTCAGCAGACTGTAGACCAGTTGCGTTATTTTACTGCTGGACAATTCTGAATTATTTGTGTATATTTTCTCAGCTCGTATGAAACGGGTTTAAGGAACTGAAGTTCCTTTCTAAGTGTTAAATTAAATAAATCACAGATATTTCTGATTATGTAATGTGCTAGGAAGGCATATGATATTTCTGAAGAAGTGTCATATGCCTTTTTGTATTTAAAAGGCTATATTTAGCAATAAGAGCTATCACAAGGTTTTACTAATGCAGAAAGTATATTATTATTTAGTTCTTATCGGTATCATGTGTATTGTTTTAGTCTCCTGTTCCCGTATAGGAAATCAGGCTTCGTTTAAAACGCAACAGACACGTGTGATAACTGACAGTTATGGCAGGACAATTAAAATACCGACTACTGTTAAGAGAATTGTTCCTCTTGGTAATGCTCCGCGAATGCTGACATATCTTGGACTTGCTGATTGTGTCGTTGGTATTCCTCAGTGTGAACATACTGATAATCCGCTTATGGCGTATGCTTATGTAAATAGAGAGTTATGGAAAGGCTTACCCAATGTGGGAAATGATTCACTGGGGGCGGGCGAGTGGTATGCGGAAGCGATTGTTTCCTGTATGCCTGATGTGGTTATCTGTACATACAGCGCATCAATTGCGGATGAAATCCAGTCACAGACTGGTATTCCTGTTATTGCTGTACATTCACCGCCGCTTTTCAGCAAAGAATATTTACAGTCTTTGAGAATTATTGCTGATGTATGCGGTGTACAGTCCCGTGCTGAAGAACTTGCTGCATATCTTGATTTTTGTATTTCAGATCTTCGAAACCGCGCAGAGAAAGCTGCATCTATATCTTCTGTAAGTCCAAGTGTGCTTGCTGCCGGTGCTACATTTAAAGGTGCACATGGCATAGATGGTATATACGCAAATTATCCTGTTTTTGAGATACTCAACGCAAATGATGTTGCAAATGGTATTACCGATAAAGTGGGAGGTTTCCTTGTAGATCGAGAGCAGATTCTTGTCTGGAATCCGCAAATCATATTTGTTGATGCTGGCAGCATAGACATTATTAGAGCAGAATACGCACAGAATCCAGCTTTTTTTAATCAGTTGCAGGCTATTCGGAATGGAAATTTGTATCAGTGGCCAAATTCGACATGGCATTCCTCAAATGTTGAAATACCATTGGCGAGTGCATATGAGGTTGGAGCTCTTTTGTATCCGGATATGTTTGCTGATATTGATATTAATGATAAAATATCTGAGATTTTTGATACATTCCTTTCAGAACCGGACTTCTGGTCTGTCCTGAAAAATGCAGGATATGATTTTAAAAAAATAACGCTGGAGTATCAGAAATGACAGATAGAGGTCTGCTTTTTCTGCAGGAGTACCGCCGTTTTATGCGGCGAAAACGTATTATACTTGCTGTTACGGTGCTGGCTTCTTTATTGATTGCATTATATTCAGCTGGAATTGGTACTGTTATAATCCCCTTTCCAGAGATAATCCAGACGATCATCGGGTACGGGGAAGAAAGAACTCGCGTGGTAATCATGGGGATTCGTCTTCCGCGAGTAGTGACAGGTGTACTTGCAGGAGGAATACTGGCTATTTCAGGAGCTGTAATGCAGTGTGTTTTACGGAACAGACTTGCTTCATCTTCAACACTGGGTGTGTCACAAGGTGCCGCATTCGGGGCAGCTGTTGGAATTATCTGCTTTTCCGGTGGTACTATTAATTCATCAGCGGCATCTGCCGCTGTTACGCTTCATAATCCGTATATTGTAACGATATGTGCGTTTGTTGGAGGTTCTCTGTCTACGGCAGTAGTACTTGCGGTATCTTTGATGAGAAAAAATATAGGACCAAATACACTTATACTCGCAGGCGTAGCGCTTAGTTCTCTTTTTTCAGGTGGCAGTACTTTGTTACAGTATTTTGCTGATGAAACAAAAATAGGTGCTATTGTGTTCTGGACATTTGGCAGTCTCAGCGGTGCTGGATGGAGTGAAGCAACTGTGCTGTTAATTGTTTTTGTGGTATCTTTATTATTTTTTCTTTGCAATAGGTGGAATTATAATGCGATGGAAAGCGGTCTGGATACGGCGCAGAGTATTGGCGTTAATACTCGGGCAGTGACATATTTGAGTATGATTGTCTGTTCATTTGCAACATCTGCTGCTGTATCGTTTATTGGTATTATCAGTTTTATAGGTCTGATTGCGCCTCACATTATGCGCCGTCTTATAGGTAGTGATTATCGTTTCCTTCTTCTAGGATCTGCTGCAGCAGGAGCGTTATTGCTCCTGCTTGCCGATGTGGTTGCCCGCACAATATCAGCGCCAATTGTACTGCCTATTGGTGCGGTAACTTCTTTTTTAGGGGCACCGCTCTTTTTGTTCTTGCTGCTGAGGGACAGCAGATAGGTATGGTAACAGTATCCGATCTTACATATGCATATAGCGGCGGAAAGTATGTTCTCGATGGTGTGAGTTTTGAACTTGAAGCGGGAAAATGTCTTGCTGTACTTGGAACTAACGGAGCAGGTAAAAGTACGCTGCTTAAATGTATTGATTGTATTTGTCATGCGGAAAAAGGACTTGCTACGGTATCCGGTAGAAATATTTTTACGATGGACAATAAAACGAGAGCGCAGCATATTGCGTATGTACCGCAAAGTATTGATGCTGTATCTATGACTGTATTTGATGCGGTGCTGCTTGGCAGAAAACCGTATATTCGCTGGGAAGCAGGAACAAAAGATTGTGAAGTGGTAAGCAGAATTATTCATCAATTGGGATTGGATAAATATATCCTGCGTCCTGTTTCGGAGCTTTCTGGTGGCGAGGCTCAGAAAGTGCTTATTGCACGGGCTCTTGCACAAGAGCCGGATTTGCTTTTGCTTGATGAACCAACAAGCAGCTTAGATCTATATAATCAGCATGAAGTTTTGCAGCTGATCAGAAAGGTTGTTCGTTTTCAGAATATATGTGCGCTTATTATTATACATGATTTAAATCTGGCAGCACGGTACTGTGACTATTTTCTCTTTTTAAAAGATGCCCATGTATATGCATATGGGAGTTCTGAAATATTTACTGCGCATACTATACATCAAGTATATGGTATTAAAGCAGATGTTATTACTCATAATAATATCCCAGTTATTATACCATTCCCTGATACACAAAAGGAGTGTAATGTATGACCCTGTCGGAAATACAGAAATTGTGGAAAAAGAATTTATGTGAAAATACTGAAGCGGTACAGAAATTCTGGGACTTCCGGGCTGAAGAATTTGAAAAACATCCGATTCCGCAGCGTCAAGATGATCCATTTTTGCAAATAATTGAAAAGAAGACTGGTACCTTGTCCGGTTTGCGTATACTTGATATTGGGTGCGGGGCTGGCGGTTATGCCATTGCCTGTGCTGGTGTTGCAGATCATGTGGTGGGGGTAGATATTTCTTCGGGTATGATAGATTCTGCAAAAAAACGTACTATGCAAACGGATATTCATAATCTTGAATTTATGTGTCTTGATTGGAGTGCTGCGGATATAGATATGCTAGGATTTCGGTCCGCTTTTGATGTTGTATTTGCGCATATGACGCCTGCTGTGTGTGGCTGCGATGAGCTTGAGCGAATGATTTGTTGTTCCCGCCGCTGGTGCTTTCTTGAAAAACATATCAGAAGAACAGACTCGGTACGCGATTATGTTTTTTCATCAGCAAAAATTACTCAGAATACAGATTCTGATGATTCTCTTATTGGTATACTTGCGTATTTGTATAAAAAAGGCCTGTCACCGCAGCTGTATTATCGTCCATCAGTTATTAAAAATCTTTGTACCGTTCAGCAAATGACAGAACGATGTCTGCGTCAGGCGTATTTGCATGCAGATATTACAGAATCTCAGCGGGACATAATTTCTGATGAGGTACGTTCAGTTGCTGAACAGCAAAAAGATATTGTGGAGAATGGTTTTATAGAGGAAACCATATCAAGTACAATAGTGACTGTGTGTTGGACTGTGGGAGAACTGAAACAATGAATAGAAATGATTTGTGGCAAAAATGCATTGAATTTCATGGTCATGCGTGCGGCGGTTTGGCTATTGGATTTCAGGCGGCTTTATATGCTTCAGAATTGCTTGGATTGCAGTTTTCTAATGATGAGCAAGTTGTATGTATTGCGGAAAATGATGCGTGCGGAGTTGATGCAATACAGGTCATTCTTGGTTGCAGTGTTGGAAAAGGCAATTTATTGTTTCATATTTGTGGTAAACAGGCGTTTTCATTTTACAGCAGAAAGACGGGCCGCTCTGTGCGTCTATGTTTAAAGCCGAAACCGCAGGGATTAACGAGAGAACAGGCTCTTGAGTATTATCAATCGCACTCTGCTGAAGAGCTGTTTGACCAGATGCCAGTGCGTCTTTCTTTGCCGGAAAACGCCCGGATATTTTCGTCAATCCTGTGCAGTGTGTGCGGGGAATCAACAGCCGAACATATGATACGTTTGCATGAAGGGCACCCTGTTTGTATTGACTGCTTGCAGGAGTATAATCGTTTTGATGTATAATTAGAAATTCGGAGATATTATGAAACAGAAACGTATTATTGAAATTTGTGCGAATTCCGCACAAAGTTGTATTGAAGCACAAGCAGGGGGAGCAGCTCGTGTTGAGTTGTGTGCAGGGATTCCAGAGGGAGGAACAACGCCGAGTTACGGTGAAATTCGTGCCGCACAGAAAGCTGTTCCTGATTTTGATATCAATGTGATTATTCGTCCGCGGGGTGGTGATTTTCTCTATACACAAACCGAAATAGACTCAATGTTATTTGATATCGATCTTTGCCAAAAACTTGGTGTACATGGTGTCGTATTCGGGTGTTTAACAGCTTCAGGTGATATTGATGTTCCTCTTATGAAACGTTTAAAAGAGGCCGCAGATTCCTTGTCTGTCACGTGCCATCGGGCATTTGATGTCTGTAGAGATCCTTTTGCCGCACTTGAAGAGCTTATTGCGCTTGGGATAGATCGGGTTCTAACATCTGGGCAGCAAAGCGATGCAGTAAAAGGTATACCGCTTATCGCTCAGCTTGTCAGCCGTGCTGCCGGGCGCATTATTGTAATGCCTGGATGCGGAGTACGCGAAAATAATATTGCGCAGATTGAAGCGGAAACAGGTGCGGTAGAATTTCATACATCTGCTCGAAGTGTTATATCCAGTAAAATGCAGTACCGTAATATTAATGTTCCAATGGGCAGTTCTGCGGTGATCAGTGAATTTGAAACTGTTCAGACTGACCGTAGAAAAGTCGCGCTGTATTTATAAACCGGCGAAGTATTATATGCAAACACAATACTTTCATTAGTTGTGCGATTCTGATATAGTAATTTGTATATATCTACAGGAGTATTTTGTTATGGCGGAAGAACAGACTGGGGTCAGCAGTGCAACATATGAGGCTGCTCTTGAACGAAGCAGAAAACTTGAAGCGGATATTGCCGCGCATCCTGAACGACATCGTGTATTAACTGGAGATAGGCCGACTGGGCGGCTGCATATCGGTCATTATTTTGGATCTTTGCAGAATAGGGTGCGGCTTGCTAATGCAGGTGTACCAACTTGCATTTTAATTGCGGATTACCAGGTTCTAACGGACCATGATGCGTTTAGCGAAATATCTCAGAATACTAAACAGTTAGTAATTGATTATCTTGCGGCAGGTATAAAACCTTCTGAGAAGGTAATTATTTTTCCGCACAGTTATATACCAGAAGCAAACCAGTTAATGCTGCCGTTTTTAACACTTGTCTCGAATGCGGAATTAAACCGTAATCCTACAGTAAAAGAAGAAATTCAGGCCGCAGGGCTTAAAAGTGTAAATGCTGGTATGTATACCTATCCGGTACATCAGGCATGTGATATTCTTTTTTGCAAAGGAGATATTGTGCCGGTTGGTAAAGATCAGCTGCCGCATCTCGAAATAACACGCACTATAGCACGGCGGTTTAATGAAAAGTTTTCTCCAGATACCCCTGTATTCCCTGAACCCCAGGCATTACTGAGCAAAACACCGAGTATAATGGGGCTTGACGGCTGTCAGAAAATGAGTAAAAGCCGCGGAAATGCTATTATGCTTTCTGCATCAGAAGATGAGACCGCTGCGTTAATCAAAAAAGCGAAAACAGATGCAGATCGGCATATTACATATGATCCTGTTAACCGGCCCGAAGTCGCAAATCTGCTGATGCTTATCTCGTTGTGTACAGGTGATGAACCACAGTCTATTGCAGAACGTATCGGTGATGGCGGCGGCGGAATGCTTAAAAAGATACTGACTGAATCTCTAAATGAGGCATTGCGTCCGCTGCGAGCTGAACGAAAACGTCTTGAATCTGACCCTGCCTATATTCGCAGTGTTCTGCTTGATGGTGTAGAGAGAGCCCGTGCAATGGCTGTAGAAACGCTGCAAGAGGTTCGCCGCGTCATGAATATGGTAATTTAACTTCTATTAGCAACTGATTTTGCGGTTGTCGTAGCATGGTACATTGATACAGAAATAAGCGCCGGCAGCAAAATAATAAATTTTTTTATCGATGTTTTGCCGCCTCGCGCCTTCCAGCTGCGTTCCAGCCGCTGCCATTCTTTAAAAACAAGAGGAAAAAAAGAAAGAAAAAGTGAGAGCAGCAGAGCAAAGGATGGTTCTGTAGAAATCGATTTTCCGATATAAGGAATTTTCGATAATACTGTTCGTATGATTGTTTCTATTTGAGAAATAGAGGCTCTTAATTCAAGCATCGTTGTTGTGCCGAAGAGCAGATTAGTCGTCAGGAGAATGAAAATCATGCGAAGCAGAATAAGTACTGTATTGCTATCTGGCAGCAGTACTTTCCATGTAAATTCAAAACCTGTTTCGACAAATGTTCCGACAACCAGCGCGATATATAAAACCGGCGCGTAGAGTATTGCCGGTATCATAACTCGAAGCTGTTCATATAAACTAAATTTCACGGAAAACGATATCATCATCATAAAGAAGATAGCTGCTATACAGACTGGTATCGATAGATAAAATGCGGCAAAACCTGCTGGAAAAAGTAATAGTAGTTTTGCGGCAGCCGGGATGCGATGGATAAATGATGATCCCTGTTTGTATGAAAAGAGAGTAGTAGTAAATATGGTTCTGTGTTTCATTCCCATACTAAATCTTCTATTTTTGTATATGCAGTGAGAGGGTTTCTGATACACCACTTCTCAAGCGGCTGTTTAATACCGTCTTGAGGAACCCCATCAAACATAATATTTCCGTGATATAGAACCATAAAACGATTGGCGAGGCCAAGACATTTTTCAAGTTCATGGGTAAGAATAATTGTTGTATGGCCGGCTGCATGGAGTCTTCGTATCAAAGTATTCACCTGTTTTACACCCACATAATCAAGGTTGGCGTATGGCTCATCAAAAATAATAATAGGCGCATCCATTGCAAGAATTCCCGCCGCTGCCAGCCGCCGTTTTTCTCCGCCTGATAAAAAACATGCCGGAAAATCAGCCTTCTCTTCAAGTCCGGTTTCTCGCAGTGCCGCTGATACTTTTTCAGCAGTTTGTGCCTTTGTCAGTCTTTGATTAATCGGACCAAAAGATATATCTTCCCTTGGTGTTTCTCCTAATATCTGTGCATCCGCATCCTGAAAAACAAGTCCAACTCTTCCATTGACTAGTACTTTCCCGCTATCAGGTACTTCAAGTCCGGCTATAATGGACATCAATAGGCTTTTTCCCGATCCGTTCGCTCCTCCGATAACAGTACAGGTATTTTGCTGAATTGCAAAACTGATATCATTCAGGGCGGTAAACATACTATTCTGAATACGAAAACTCTTTGTTATATGTACCAATTCCAGTGCGATTTGCATAACATTATCGATTATTTGGATTTGGAAGATATCGAGTTGTTACGGGCCTAATTTTAGCAGCTACTGGTATGAGAATGATCAATTTAAGCAAATCACCTGGCAAGAAAGGTAACATGCATGCTGCAATTGCCGCACTGAGCGATTTATGTGTGACAGACATAAACTGATACACGCCTGGAATATAAACCACAATCAATCCGGAGACCCCTGCAAGTGTAATTCGTAGCAGATGTTTTTTTTCAAACGGCTGCTCATCTGCGGATGGTTTGCCAATAATTGAACCGGCAATCAACGCAGCGAAGAAATATCCGCTGAGAAATCCTCCTGTAGGACCTGTGAGCGCTGCGATACCGCCTCTTCCACCCGAAAATACAGGAAGCCCAATACAGCCGGCAACAAGAAATAATCCAACTGATGCCGCCCCCTGGGCACCGCCAAGTACACATCCCGCAAGAACGGCGAGCATATTTTGCAGTACTATTGGTACGCTGCCAATTGGAATTGCTACAAAACTGCCGACTGCAATCAGTGCTGCAAAGAGTGCTAGAATAACTGGCTGCAGATATTTTCCCGTCTTTGCTTTTTGTTCTTCCATAAAGCATAACCTCGTTATTGTTAACATTTATATCTGTTAAAGGTTAACAATAATAAAAAAGAGTGTCAAGCGTGCATATGATATTGTTTCGTTGCTGATGATATATTTTTATATATACTGCATATATGATGCTGAATAAACAACAGATAAATGGAAACCAGTCACCAAGCAACGCATATGTAGTCATAGTTCTTTTATAAATAGGGATATTCCATGTTTGTCCGCAGCTTTGAAACAACGGCATATCAGCAGTGATCTGGCCAGTTGGGTCAATGAGCACAGAGTAACCGGAATTTGTCGCGCGCAGCATAGTACAACGGAATTCAATACTTCGGAATGCAGCAACAGCGAAGTGCTGATATTCGGCGCTTGCCATTCGGGACCAGGAATCATTTGTGATATTAAGGAATGCTTCACTGCCGCGTATAAATAAAGCTCTGCAAACAGAAGGGAATGCATCTTCAAAACAGATTGGAATACTGACGCGTGCGGTATTTTGCGAAAGAGGAGGCAGTTTCATTGTTTGGGGGTATGCAGCTGCATCGCGTCTCTTGTGTGTATCGTCAAGCGGAATATCAAACAACGTGAGGGATGTTCCCTGTGTCCATCCGCTGGAGAAACCAACAACTTTCTGCATAAAACGCTGCATCCATTCTGTGTCACCATATGGAATTATTTCTGCGAACGGTACAAGCTGCATCTTAGAATAAAAGCCATTATATGAACCGCTGCGGCCAAAGAGAATTGCAGAATTCCCATAAAAATGCTTTTCCTGGTTCAGAGTAACAGGACCTCCGACAATAAGAGGTATTCTGTTATTTGCAATAAATGGTATAAGCGGATTCTCAAAAGGAAACTGCTGGTAAAAAGTTTTCGCCTGCGGCATGGCATAGGGGATTACTGATTCACTCCATACTATCAAATCAGTATCTGGATGTAACGCCAGCTGTTGAGATGTGATATCCTGCGAGGTGAGAATTGCTGTAGATCCGTCATCGCCTGTTTCGTTCCATGAATCCACATTATGCTGAACAACCGTTGCGGTGAGGTATTTTATAGGGGTATGCTCTTGAGTAAGGTGATATACACCATATATTGCGGTAAAGCCTATTAATAGTATCCACACGGCAGCACATTGCCCAAGTTCTCTTACACGCTTTTTTAGCGGCATAGTATATGAGAGCTGTGTTCGGCAGAATGGCAGAAGCAGAATTGCTTCTGCTGTTAGTGCTGAACAGAACGCAAAAAGGAAAGTGATACCAGTTACGCCGGTGATATCGGCAATCTGAGTTATTACCGGCCATTTCCAGCTGCTCATATGGATGGTTCCCCAGGGGTACGCTAAAAAACCGTTTGATTTGCACCATTCATACAGTACCCATACTGCCGAAAAATATAATATGCGTGTAGAAACAGGAGCCGTTTGCTGAGTATATAAAAAGGTGCACTGAAATTTGCGGCTTTGTCTGCGGTCAAATGGCAGATACAGATAACAGCCGAAAACAAACCCAATAACGGCGGTCCCAAATGCGGATGCTCCTAAAGTAAAAACAGCAAAATCTTTAAAAAAAGCCAGCCAGAAGCTGGATAAAAGATGGGTTAAACCTGTATGCGCTCCTGTTAATAGAGCCGCTTCTAAGTAGTTTTTTGATCTGGAAACAGCCAGATACAGTGGTACAAGAGCAAATAATCCAAGAAAGGGAGACCCAAACGGAAGGATTTCATTTTGTATGGCTGTTGCTGATATAAAAGCAGAAAAAAGTACATAATAAACTTGTAAAAATCTTTCCATTATATTATTATTCTAACAGAATAAATGATAATGAATCAATATCTTGCCAAAGATGCAGGTTTTATAAATTATGGAAAAAATAGAAAAGGCTCATGAAGCGGAATATGGTGTCAAACCAGACGTTATAATTTCTGCACCGGGACGTTTTCATTTGATTGGAGAACATTCATGGTTTTGCAGAGATAAGACGCTTTCAATGGCTATCAATCTTCCGGTTTATGTTGCAATTTCTGCGCGTCCTGATTCATCTCTGCGTTGTTATTTTACCGAACTTGACGATAGAAAACGTGCTAATCTTCAAACAATGAAATTTAAAAAAGAGGACCGGTGGTTTAACGCAGTAAAAGCCATGTTGTGTGGAATGATAAGCAGCGGTTTTTCCTGTAAGGGAATGAATATTACTATTCATTCGAAAATACTTCCATCTGCAGGATTCGGCATCACAACAGCAATTAAAACAGCTGTATTATATGGCTGCAGAGAGCTTTTTGCGAAACAGTGTTCTGATGAAATGCTCCTTGGTTGTTTTGTTCTTGGTAACAAGCAGTTTCTTGGTACTGCTACATACTATGCAGATGTTTTTACATCAATGTATGCGCAGCCTGATACCTGTCTGCTCACCAATTATGAAACAAAAGATTATGAGCTTTTTCCATTTAATTTTGATCATATTTCAGTTTTGCTTACAGATGCGAAAGTACCGCGTATTTCTGTCTGGAATGAAGAATCTGTACGTTCTCCGGAGAATATTCTGCTGCTTGGCGAGTTAAAAAACCGTAAACGCAATGCGTATGGCGGATGGGTTTATCAGGAATCAGGCAGTGAACTGGTAGAAGTCCTGTCTGTAGTTTCTGAAGACATGCGGAAACGTTTGTTAAGTGTTATAAGAGAACATCATTGTGTGCTTGAAGCAGTTGAAGGTCTTAAAGAAAATAATTTTGAAAAATTCGCACATGCAGTAAATAAGTCCCATGATAATATGAGAGATCTGTATACTATCTCATGTCCTGAAATTGACTGGCTGACTAAACGTGTTTTGGAATTTGATCTCGTATCATCATTAACGCCGAAAGCATGCGCACGCATTACTGGAAAGGGTTTTGGGCGATGTACGTATACTATGCTGAAAAATAGTTATGTGGAGCGTTATCGGAACAAACTGACTGAATATGAACGTATTTTTGGATTTAAACCGGCATGTTATGAGATACAGTCTGCCGGCGGGACTAAAATATTGTAATGCTGTTCGGCTGAGGTAAAGATGCGAATACTGCTGACCAATGATGATGGAATTGCGGAGGACGGTTTATCTGTTTTATCAGAGTATCTTGGACAGGAACATGAAGTGTGGATTATCGCGCCTGACCGTAACCGTTCCGGAGTCTCCCACGGTATTTCGATGCGTGATCCGCTTGAAATAAAACAGATTAACGATAAAATTTTTTCCTGCTCGGGTGCTCCTGCTGACTGTGTTATTACTGGTCTACAGGCAATTTTACCTGAATTTCCTGATATGGTATTATCCGGAATAAACCGCGGAGCGAATATCGGTACTGATATCATCTACTCAGGAACAGCAGCTGCAGCGCGGCAGGCCGTTCTAGCCGGCATTCCCGCTGCTGCGCTCAGTATAGATTCAGATGATCATGTCTGGCGCTATCATGCGCTTGCCGATTTTGTTTTAAAAAATATCACTCAGCTGAGAAATCTGTGTACGCAGGATGTCTTTCTTAATATTAATGCAAAATCAGCCGACAGTTATATAGGGTGTAAAATAACTGCGGTATCCTTGCGGCAATATGGTGATTCAGTCCATCTGTATAAAGCTCCCGATGGGCGGCTGTACAGTTTTTTTCAAAGCGGCTGTATTCATACAGAGGGAGATGAATTATCTGATTATTATGCTGTACAAAATGGATATATTTCTATTAGCCCGATATATGCGCATCCTGCGACAGCGCCACTTGAAAATGTTTCTCTGGATAATATATCGGTGTAAAAGCAGTTAAGTATGCGGGGGTAAATTATGTCAGAGGGATATAGTGAAGGAATCCGTTTATATCAGGCTGGTAGATATAATGATGCGCTTACGTTTTTTATGCAGTACACAGTTAGCGCTGATGATGACAGTATGGATTATTCATATTATGTTGGGTTAATATATGTGCGTCTTGAACGTTATGAAGATGCGTTGTTATATCTAGAGCAGATAGTTACATCCTCTGATGTGCTTGAATCTCGTATTATGCAGTGCCGGCTGCTTCTCGCTGTTATTTATACAGTGACAGGACGTGCAAGGCTTGCGGAATTTGAAATTAATAAACTGATGGAATACGGATACCGTCCGGCAATGGTCTATTCCGTGTATGCATATCTTTTGTGGAAGCAGCATAAAATAGAAGACTGTATTACAGCTTATGAAAAAGCTCTTGAGAACGATGCTCAGAATCCAACCGCGATGAATGGGTTAGGGTATGTACTTGCTTCTTCCGGCAGGGATTATACACGTGCTTTAAGCTTATGTAAAAAAGCGCTTGCTGAACAGCCTGATTCTGCTGCGTGTCTTGATTCACTTGGATGGGTATATTTTCATCTTGGCCTTTTGGATGAAGCGGAAAACTATATTAGCCGTGCCCGTCAGTATCAGCCCGCCTGCAAAGAGATAGGGGAACATTACCGAGCCGTTGCTGAGAAAAAACTCGCTAAATAAATAAAGGAGTTTCAATTTGAAAAGTAAATTTGGATTTGCTGCTATTCTATTTGTATCGTTATATATATCGCCGCTCATTGCTCAGGTCGCACATCCGGCAAATGAAGGTTTTGCCGCAGAAGATTTCAGAAGAGGTGTACAATCGTTTTACAGAGGTGCGTTTAATGATGCTGTAATTTTATTTGAAAAGGCTCTGTCAAATAATCCTGAAAATAATCTGTATCTGGATTGGCTTGGCAAAGCATATTATCATGCCGGTATGGAAGGCGCTGCGTTGGAAAACTGGCAGGCTGCGGCAGATAATAATTATGGCGGACTGCTTCTCCAGAATAAAATTGATATTGTGCAAAACAGACGGTTGTCTGTTGATTTTAATAAATATCTTGTATCATATACAGAAGCTGGTAGTTTCCCTGGAACAACAGAACTTGATACGGTGTTTGTTCAGCCAATGGCAATATTGCCAAACAACGATGGTACATTCTGGGTTGTGGCGTACAGTTCAAATGAACTGCTCAGACTTGATATAAATGGTACTGTTGTGTTCAGAACAGGCGGACCTCTTCAGGGATTTGACCGGCCGATGGATATAGCTCGCTGTGCTGATGGATCTCTGTTAGTGACGGAGTACGCAGGAAACAGGATTTCACAGCTTTCTTCTGAAGGCAGATATATCAAATCCTTTGGTACTACCGGGGTAGGAAACGGACAGCTTGTAGGACCTCAATATATCGCGGTCGATTCTTACGGAAATATTTTTGTCACTGATTTTGGCAATGCCCGTATTGTGGTATTTGACAGTCAGGGTAATCCCCTGTTCTTTTTTGGAAAAAAAGATGGTGATTTTCCCGGGTTTTCAGCACCAGCAGGTATTGCTATCATAGAAGATGTTGTATATGCCGCTGACGCGATTTCAGGTGCGATATATTCTTTTGATCTGGCCGGAAATTATGAAGACGTTATTGTTCCTCCAAAAACTTTTACGCGACCTGAGGCCATGAAGGCGATTGGACAGTATTTAATTATCGCGGATAATAAACGTATTGTGACTGTTGATACGGCTACCGGTGCTGTTTTTGAGAATGTAAAGACAGGTAACGCGCCGTCTCGTATAATGTGTGCCACACCCGATCAGAATGGAAATATTCTTGCTTCTGATTTTGTTACGAATGAGATATATGTTATGTCTAGGATGACAGAATTAGTTGGAGGTCTGTTTGTTCAGATAGAACGGGTAATAGCTGATAATTTTCCGAATATAATACTTGAAGTCAGAGTTGAAAACAGAAGCCGTGAACCAGTTGTTGGATTAAAGGCTAATAATTTCTTTATAACAGAAAATAAAGCCGCGGTTGAAAACCAGCGCCTTACGGGGGCAGCATCTGAAAATACAGTATGTGATATTACGCTGGTGATTGACCGTTCTCCCGATACTTCTGCCTTGAAAGAAGCAGTAGAAACAGCGGTTCGTGATATCAGTTCTTCTATGAATGGCAGAGGGACATTGCGTATTATTTCCGCAGGGGCTGTTCCAACTCTTGAATATCAGGGTGCGCCTACAGAAGCAGATAATTTTGATCTGCGTCGTCTCAAAAACCCTGTTTCAGATAATTGCCGTATAGACTTGGGAATTCGTTTTGCGGCAAATGAACTGATAAATGCAGAAAAAAAACGTGCTATTATTTATATTACCAGCGGTACAGTATCTGACGGAGCGTTCTCCGATTACAGTTTATCTGATCTCACTGCGTATACGAATAATAATGGTATTCCGTTTTCAATCATTAATATTAAGCAGCAGGCTTTGCCAGAAGAACTTGATTATCTGACACGGAGAACAAATGGCATTGAATATTATGTATATCGTCCGCAGGGGTTAAAATCCGTTGTATCAGATATGCTTGAATTACCGAATGGTCTGTATCAGCTTTCGTATACATCGCATCTGTCTACTGATTTTGGAACAAAATATCTGCCTGTAGAAATAGAAACATATCTGCTTAACCGCTCAGGCAGAGATGAAACAGGCTATTTTGCGCCTCTGGAGTAGTTTTTCTAAAAAACGTATTTGCCGCCAATACTGCCGGAGATGGTCAGTATGGCGGCTTTTTTTATATTTTTAAGTAAGAGTGATGGGCGTATAAGGTGTAAACGTTAAAGACGCCGCTTTGTCACTTATTCGTGCTGTTGCAGAGTCAGCGCGGAGAACAGCAGGCGGAAAAAATAAAAAATAAAAAAAGGGAATACAAATCAAGAGAAAATATCTTTTAGGAGACGGGCTTTTGTTATTTTAATAGAGGGATCTTTCTGCTTAATCTGTAAAACAGTCTGTTCGAGTATTTTTGCTTTACCATCGCCAAAATCAAACAATTCTCCCTGTGTATCAGCCGCTGACTGCTCCAGATTGAGCGCTCCAGCACCAAGCAGCCTGATATTTCCGCCAGTATATTTTTTTTTCAGCAGCAATTTCGCGCGGCTGAACATGTCTTCAGCACTCGCGATAAGACGATCGGCTGTTTCCTGAATACTGTATGTTGAGAAATCATCATACCGGATTTTAAGCTGCACCGTCCGGCTTGCCCATCCTTCTTTATACATACGGAACATTACCGTATAGCACAGCTCCATCAAATATGTTTCTATCGCGTAGTAATCGCAGAGGTCATATTGAAAAGTAGTTTCGGCGCTGATTGAATGTGTCTTGGATTCTTCTGTAAATAAATTCGCGTTTTCGCCGCGCACCGCTTTATATAAAAATTGTGCTCCCACGTCTCCAAAACTGTTTGACAGCAGCTGCAGGGGAGTATTATATATATCCTGTGTTGTATATAAACCGAGTTTATGCAGCTTTGTTCGTGTTTTTTCACCAATGCCCCAGACTCGCTCAAGCGGAAGACTGTGCATAAAAGCCGCTTCTGTTCCTTGCGGTATTACATAAAATCCGTCAGGTTTTGATATCCCTGAAGCTATTTTTGCCAGATATTTATTTGTCGCAAGACCTACAGATACCGTGAGACCTGCCTGTTCACGGACAGCTTTTTTTACCAGCTGTGCTGTATGTTCCGGCGGACCAAAGAGCCGCTGAGTACCAGTGAGATCAATAAACGCCTCATCAACAGACATTTGCTGCACATCAGGAGAAAATGTTCTAAAGATATCCATTATTTCAGCTGATTTTTCCTGATATCGTTTCATTCTCACCGGCAGATATACCGCGTCTGGACAGAGCCTGTATGCCTGCGCCATCGGCATTGCCGAATGTACTCCGTATTTTCTTGCTTCATATGAAGCTGTTGAGACAACACTCCGTCTTGCGTCCGGCTGTCCGCCGACGATAACAGGTTTTCCTTTTAGCTCTGGGTGATCAAGCTGTTCAACAGACGCATAAAAAGCATCCATATCCACATGCAAAAACCAAGTCATGCCTGCGTTTTCCCAGGGATAAATAATTCTTTTTGGATTTTTACTGCTGTTGTACTGTCTTTTTCAAGATAAAATACCGCTGTAACAGAGAGATCCTCTGTTTCATTCGCCGTAAAAGCGAGATGAAACGGCGACGGCGGATATTCCGGCAATAAAAATGAAACCTGCTGCCTGCCAACACTGACTGGATATTCTGAATCATAAATCGGTGTTCCCGAAGCTGAGGTAACACTGATGTCGCAGCGTATAATCGGCAATGACGCCGAGAGAGAAAGCTGTATAGTGCGCAGCTCCAGAAAAAAATCTTCCGCCGCCTGTATTTCAGCCGTATATTCCGTATTCTGGTTTTCTTCTATTGCTAAAAAGTGCGATTGCGGAACATCCGTAATATTAAAGCGCGGATTAGAAAAATACAGCGAAGTAATTACTGCTACTGCCGCCATTGTTCCGGCAGTGATAAAAATAAGCGGTTTTAAAGAGATATTTTTACCTTTCAGGAATATGGTGATACGTATCTGAATTTTCAGCCACATAATCAATATGGGCAGCAGGATACAGGCAAGCAGAATGTTGCCCAAAAAGGACGCGTTGGCAATCTGAGCAAGATACTTGCTGTTTGGATAGTTAATAATATCCTGCAAATATGAAACAAACGGCAGCACAAGAATAATTTCAGAAAGCACCAGAGGTACAAATCTTTTGGCATACCCGGCTATTGTCGCAATGATATATTCTATTGTGAACAGATAGACAAACGATACGTCTATTGATGAGAAAATAAAAATATTCAGCGTTGTGGTTAGCGACATTATTACGCCGTAAATTACCTGAGAGACGGGCAAATGTAGTTTTAAAAGAATTATAAAAAAGAGCGTGACAAGCAGCGCGGCAAAAACTATTTTAAAAATGATAAACAGATATAAAGACAGAGACTCTGGCAGTATTATCTGCGAGCATTTCTGACCGGCTTCGAGCATGAGCGCGGTAATTATGATGGTGAGCGGTATAAGGTACCATGTATGAAAAAAATCTTTTCTGTTCTGATATGTATTTTTTCCAAAGAAAAAGGAAAAACCGCATAAGAAAAACAGGCTGAGTGTGATAATGATGATAAACAGCCGCACCTGATTTTTTTCAAGAATGGTAATTTCTACGGAATGAAGAGGTACCCTGTCGTAATGCCTGTCCCATGTTCTATTATCAGGCAGTTCAAATGACAGAATAAAAGAATTTAGTTTTGCAAAAAAATCCTGCGACTGCTGAGGATTATCCGTATTATATATAACACCGACGGCCGGTATATTATTGGTTAAAAACGACGCCAGCCTGGGATTTGATGTGATAGCATTCTGCCGGTATAAAAGCAGATACGAGCGGACACGTCCAAAAGGCAGCATATCCAAAAGCCATTTAGGCGCCGCCTGCCGTCCCGCTCCCGGAAGAATTTCTACGGTATCAGAACGTTTTACTGTTTCGGTCATTCTGTCAGAGGGAATAAAAAGCAGCGCGCACGCGGTGTCGGGGTTTTCTATCTGAGAGATACATTCTGTTGTTCCGCGCAAAGAAACAGCTTCCGGCTCCGGCAGCACTGGATAGTCAAGCGCTGTGCATACAAGCTGTATGCGGCTTTTTGCCTGCTGCGCGTTTTTCATAAGCTCGCAGATTTGCTCAAAAACAGGCGGAATGTCTTCCTGACAGATTTGCAGTATGAGAATATTCTGTCTTTCTGAAAAAAAACCGGGATGTGTATCAATGATTATATTGAATGGAAAATCCCCGGACGCGGTGCCCGCAAGAAGCTGCTTTGCCGGCGAGAGACCCGCATCCTGAAATTGATGATAGAGTTCCGCTGATAATTCCCGTGGATTTTTTTCTGCCTGCAAAAAAAACAACTGCACGCAGAGCAATAAACAAAAACATACTAATTGCTTACTGTTCCGCATAATATATTTATAATACAGCTTAGAATAAACAGGTGTCAAGGCGGTAGCAGTGGCTGGTATATATTGCGCCGTGCCGTTAGGCGTGGTATAGTAATTGAGTAACTGGAGACAAATAAGGCGGTGACTGCTGATAATACAGCTGTATATAGCGGCGCCTGCCGGGAGAATGATAGAAATGACACCGCGGGAACTGAAAAACAGCATTTTGCAGCAGGCAATACAGGGCAAACTGGTAGAACAGCGTCCGGAAGAAGGAAGCGCGGAAAAATTATACCATCAGATACAGCAGGAAAAACAGCGGCTCATAGCGGAGGGCAAAATAAAAAAAGAAAAACCCCTGCCCGAAATCACCGAAGACGAAAAGCCCTTTGATATCCCTGAAACATGGAAGTGGGTGAGGCTGGGGGATTTTGCAACTTTATATAATGGTAGAGCATATAAACAAAACGAATTATTTTCTGAAGGAAAATACCCTGTTCTGAGGGTGGGAAATCTTTTTACAAACAATCAGTGGTATTATTCTGATTTAGATTTAGAACCAGAAAAGTACTGTAATAGTGGAGATCTGTTATATTCATGGTCAGCTTCTTTCGGACCACATATTTGGGAAGGTGGTAAAGTTATTTATCACTATCATATTTGGAAGGTTGAATACTCTTCAAATGTAGATAAGAATTATTTGTATTATTTATTGCTTTCAGATACAGAACAAATTAAACGAAGTGGACATGGATTAGCTATGATTCATGTGACAAAAGCTGGAATGGAAAGGAGACCATTTCCCCTTCCACCCCTTGCTGAACAGAAACGCATCGTCGCCAGAATAGAAGAACTGCTGCCGTTACTTGACAGGTATGAACAGTCATGGAGCCGTCTTGAATCATTTAACAGCCGCTTTCCCGATGATATGAAAAAATCCCTGCTGCAATATGCCATACAGGGAAAACTGGTAGAGCAGCGGCCGGAAGAAGGAAACGCGGAAGAATTATACTATCAGATACAGCAGGAAAAGCAGCGGCTCATAGCGGAAGGCAAAATAAAAAAAGAAAAAAACCTGCCCGAAATCACCGAAGATGAAAAGCCCTTTGACATACCGGAAACATGGAAGTGGGTGAAGTTGGGGGAGATAAGTACTTATGCTCAGCAAAAACAAAAAATAGCAGCTAAAAATATAACTGATGATTTATGGTCATTGGATTTGGAAGATATTGAGAAGGAAAGTGGTAAAATCATTAATACTTGCAGAGCCAGCAAGAGGAAAATATCCGGCGATAAACTTTTATTTCGTAAAGGACAAGTCCTGTACAGTAAACTGCGTCCATATTTAAAAAAAATACTTGTTGCACCTGATTCCGGGATTTGTTCTTCTGAAATCGTTCCCTTTAATTTGTACGGGAATATAAATGCTCAGTATGTAGTCTATTATTTGAAATCTCCCTATGCAGATTTTGTCGTTAATTCGGTTACCTATGGTGTCAAAATGCCAAGGGTCGGGACAGATACAATGATAGAATTACTGATTCCCCTTCCGCCTCTTGCTGAACAAAAACGCATCGTCGCCAAACTGGAGCAATTGCTGCCTCTGTGTGAGCGGCTCGCGGTAAAAACACGCGCATAAACTATAACACGCGCCGTTTTTAAATTATTTTTGATCCAATGATAGTGTATTTTCAATCCAATAATACATTATCTTTATTTCAAAAATAGTGTATCTTTGGTTCAAAAAAAGATTGATTGTGTCAAATTTAGTTCGCAATTTTGATTCTGAAAAAAGCCACATATCCATCATGCTACGTTAAATAAAAT
>CALXMF010000009.1 GCA_944389415.1 uncultured Spirochaetota bacterium
GCGAAAGAAGCGGCAGCGAAGAAAGCTGAGCAGGAACGCATAGCCAAAGAACAGGCCGCAAAAGAGGCGGCAGCAAAGAAAGCTGAGCAGGAACGCATAGCTAAAGAACAGGCCGCGAAAGAGGCGGCAGCGAAGAAAGCTGAGCAGGAACGCATAGCCAAAGAACAGAAACAGAAAGTCACTGATGCGGTTACGGCTGGCCGAACAAATCTGTCAATTGGCGAAAATGACGCCGCGCTACAGAATTTTGCGGATGCCAAAAAACAGATGCCTAAAGATGAAAAACAATTTGCTTCGGAAACATATTCAGAAATATCAGCAGATTTGTATGATGCTGCTGAAGAACAGAGCTCCGCAGCTGAACAGAAAAAGCTCAAAGATGCTGCCGCTCAGTATGCTCAGGATGCCGTGGCCAGTGTACCAGATTCGGCTGATGCACACTATATTCTCGGCCGTTCTGCACTTGACAGCGGAAATCTCCAGGAAGCGTCAAAAGAACTTGCCGCAGCTGTAGCGGCAAATCCGAATAATTACCGATATTATTATGATTTGGGCCGGGTACAGTATGCAATGGAAAAATATGATGCTGCTCGTGCTTCTTTTGCCTCATGCAGCAGAGCGAATCCTCAATTTGAAAAAGCTTTCTATAATATGGCGCTTTGTTATAGAAAACTTAATAAAAATAAGGAAGCTCTTGCAGCGCTTAAACAGGCCTGTACTATTAATCCTGATTATGATAAGGCCTACCTTGAGACAGGACGTATTTTATCTGCTCAGGGAGACAAAAATGGTGCCGTTGCTTCGTACTCAAAAGCTATTTCTATAAATGACCAGAATATCGCCGCTATGCGTGAGTTGGGTAATGTATATGCGGGAGCAGGAAAATATGCCGAAGCAGAGGCATCGTTCCGTCAGGCTCTTGCTGTAGCGCCTATTGATCCTTTGACAAACTATAATTTATCAGCGGTTATGTTTATGCAGGGAAAGGATGCTGAAGGTGTTGCTTACGCAAAAAAAGCATATCAAGCTGATCAGAATAATGTGCAGATAGTGTATAATTATGCGTTATTGTCAGAGGCAAGCGGTGATATTGAAACTGCGATCAGTATGTATGCACAAGCGCTTGAGATAAATCCGAATCATATTAAGTCAAATATCAATCTTGGTGTTATTTTTATGAATGAGGGTGATACAGATACGGCGCTGCAGCTTTTTACTGTTGCATACAATGCAGATCCTAAAAATTTTGAGACAGCCAATAATCTTGCGAGCGCATATCAGTCGCGGCAGGAGTATGAACCTGCATTAAAGTATTTTAAGCAGGCGCTTGAAATGCAGCCTGATAATAAAGAGGTAAAATTGAATCTTGCGCGTACATATGCTGGTGCAGGTCAGTATGACGAGGCTGCTTCTTTGCTGACTGATATTATTACGGAGGCTCCTGATAATTATGATGCCTGTATTGAACTTGGTAAAGTGTATATTGCAAAATCAGATGATGCTTCTGCACGTAAGTGGCTCACATATGTACAGCTGAAAGATGCTGAATACCGCAGTGATGAGATACAGGAATTGTTATCACAGCTGTAATAAGGATCGTTGTTGTATATTGATATAGGAGAAAAACTGTATGAGTTTGGCGGAGAGACTGAATGAAATTGACCATAAAATAGATACACTGGCAAAACGTCTTGGCGGTCAGCCGGTTGTATATGATGGTGCATTTAATGCGGCCGCATATGAAAAATCTCCTGTTCGTGTGCTTGCGATTGGAAAAGAGCCGTACACGGACTGTGATGATTATAAAACAGCTCGTAACTATGAAGAGGGGACATTCTGGAATATTTTTCAGCAGGTATGTTTTGGAGCGCTGCACAATACATATGATGTAAGAACATTGCCGGTGCCGGAAAGAAGAAATGATTATACGGAATTTGATCATTCATTTGCATGGATTAATATGCGTAAAATTTCAGCCGGCAGTGAGACAAATAGCGCCCTGTTGAAAAAACAATACCGGCAGGAAGGCTGGAACGTTATTCTGCGGGAGCAGGTGCAAATTCTGCACCCGCACATGATTATCTGCTGCGGAACGCTTGGTTCTCGCAGTGTCTGTGATGAAGTCTGGGAAGATATTCAGTTCCTGATTCCAGAGTATATAAGTAAGAGCCGCAGCGGGAGTATTGCGTATTTTTATGATAAAACTCATATCATACTGGACTGTTATCATCCTTCGGCACGGGGTATAAATACTGTCTCTCCTCTGCCGGGCCTTTCTGCTCACGACAGTTATGTTCAATATATACTTGATGCACTCGCTGAGTGGCGGCGGGAAAAGTAACAGCTTATAAATTATTCTGCTGAAAAAAGTGTTATTTTATTGCTACATCTGTCATATAATGACAGATGTGACAGCGTATACTGTTGATATGAACAGGCAGCACGTAAACACGATTTTCGGCGGTACGATGAAGCAAATAGAAAAACTCGACCGCATAAAAAAAATACATGCAAAGCTTAAAAGCGGTGCCGCAGTAAACGCGTCGATTTTATCACGTATACTTGGCGTCAGTGTTGAAACCATATACCGGGATATTAAAACAATGCAGGATGATTTTAAAGCTGAGATTGAGTATGATCAGCGAAGCAAATCATACCGCTACATAGATCTTTCATACGAACTGCCGCTGCCGGCAGTAATGGAAAGTGATACCGCCGCACTGTGCGCTGCGCAGCTGATGCTTGGCAGATTTTCAAATACACCATTTGCGCAGGAAGCAAATACGATTATCAATAATCTGCTGCCAGTCCATGGCTGTGAAAATTCAGCAGAAACACTGCGTAAAGTTATATCGGTTGTGCCTTCTGCACAGGCAGTGATTGATGATGAAGTATGGGCCGATGTAATGACTGCGCTGAACGAAACCCGTGTTCTTGAATTTGACTATCGAGGCAGGTGGCATACAGAAATAGAGCACCGCACAGTACATCCTTATCAAATTGTTATTGATGACGGCATGAGTTATTTATTTGGTTATTCATTAGAACGTAAAGAGATGCGCACTTTTGCGCTGTCACGCATGAAAAATACCCATGTTACAAACCGGCATTTTAAGCGCGGTGAAACAGAAGAATACAGTCTGCGGTATGGGTGCAGCCGTTTTGATGTTTTTTCATCTGGTGAAAAGGACTGGTACTGTATTGAATTTTATGGTGATTCAGCGATATATGTGTCTGAACGCAAATGGGCTGATGATCAGGAAATTACCCCACTCAAGGATGGGAACGGTATTTCTATCACGTTTACCTCTACACAATATCTGAGCGTGCTAACGTGGGTGTTATCACAAGGATACAACGCCAAGCTTATAGAGCCAAAATGGCTTGCCGATGATTGGAAGGATCATATACTTGGTATGTGTGAGTTGATTCAGGACTAGAACACGGTTTCCGTGATAAGATACACTTGAATGTATCTCTTGTCGTTCCTGCGTGTTTAAGGGTATATCTGGAGGGTACGGGGATGATTACTGAAGGCAGAAAAATCTTGATCTCATTTGAGGGCAGCGGTCTTTCAGAATCAGCAGAATGTATACAACATACATGTTTATAATCTATCAAGTCCGCATAAAAGTATATGCTTTGATATATAAAAAAATCCAGCGATTCCCGTTCTTCAAACGCGTACCGCTGGATTTTTTTTAGCACCCTGTATCCGTCGCCGTCAGACAAACAGCGACGCTGCCATTATTTTACAGGACTTAAATCTGTAAGTTTGAGCAGCCGTATATTACCCTGACTGTCATTTACGCACAGACTTCCTGCTTCGGTAACAGAAACAGGTGTTGACGGGTTAACTTCTATAGTTGAAGTCAGCAACAGATTTAGTTCTGTATCGTATTTTGCGATACGCCAGCCATTCTTTTGTGCAATCACATAGAAGGCGTCATTTATTTGCAGCAGAATAGAATTTTCAGATACAGTCTCATTACTTTCGAGGATAATTTCCATATTCTGTTTATCCAAAAGTACAAGACGAATCGCGCCGTTTCCGGTATTTTCACCTGCGATAGCGGCATATGCGGTTCCGGTGGGCAGCAATGTTCTGCCGCGAATAACTGATACAGGAGAGGTTTTGATGACTTCACCTGTTTCTGTATTGACTTTTACCATCGCTGAAAGAAGTTTCTGCTCATCTATCAGTTTGAGACCATAGGTTGCGTTTGTATCATCACCCTGCTGCTGTTCCAGTGCCAACAGTTTTTGCTGATCTTTTGCAATTTCAGTACGGTCACGGCGGGCTTCTTCACGTTTTTGATCCGCTGCTTCTTGTTTTTCCTGAGCGATTTGTTGTTTTTCATCAGCAGTCTGCTGTTTCTCCTGGGCAGCCTGTTCCTGTTGCTGTACAACTTCTTCCTGTTGCTGGACAGTCTGCTCCTGCTGCTGCGCATTCTGCTGAGCCTGCTGTGCATCCTGCTGAGCCTGCTGCGCATCTTGCTGAGCCTGCTGTGCATCTTGCTGAGCCTGCTGTGCATCTTGCTGAGCCTGCTGTGCATCCTGCTGAGCCTGCTGCGCATTCTGCTGAGCCTGTTCGTCGTCCGGATTTTCTTTTGCGATCTGCTGAGCATCCTGAGCGGCCTGCTGTTTTTCTTCAGCCTGCTGCTGAGCATCCTGAGCGGCCTGCTGTTTTTCTTCAGCCTGCTGCTGAGCATCCTGAGCGGCCTGTTCTGCTGCTGCGGCTTCTTTTTGTGACTGTTCAAGTTTTTTCTGTTCGTCGCGCAGTTTCTGTTCTTCCTGTTCAAGCTGTTGTTTTTCTATATCAGCCTGCTGCTGAGCTTCTGCCGCATCCTGCTGAGCTTCTTCTGCCTGACCTTCAAGCTGATCGGCTTCACGGTCTTTCATATCTACCATATCTTTACGTGTATCTACGCCCATGTCGTCTTCATTTTCTCGCATGGAGTCGACAACGTTCTTATCGGATATGACAGAGGTATCGATAGTACCGAGTGATGTTCCTGTTGGATCAGACAATGGAATTACAATTTGTGTCTGACCGGGCCAGTCAGCGTAATTGGTGGAAAGACCGACGTTTTCTTTTGTTAGATAGGAACTGACTATCGGCTTATATTTTGATGTATAATAATCAAGATTTCCGCGATATACGGCATTATATACGGTTGTAAAAACAGCAAGTGTCTGTGCGTCACGTTCATCATATCCGTACGCGGCTTGCAGATACGCAGCGATAATATACCGGAGATTTCTGATATGGTCGACGCCTGCATTACTGCCGAGCATAATAATGTCTGCGTCCAGACCTGTTGTGATTTGCGGATCAACAGCATGAATAACATAATAACGGTTTTGCTCTCCCGCGGTAGTAAGCTGTTCTGTTCTGCCTGCTATCTGGTTTCCCAGATTGGAACCAATTGCTTTGATTGCTTCCAGAGAATCGATAACCGCGTGCGGCCCGTTATAGTTTATAAAAACGATTGAATCTGCCGAACCGGCACTTTCCAATTCCGCCTGATCAACTTCCAGCGCCGCAGCCGTCTGCACTAGCCCTGAGATGAGCGCAGCTGTCAGTGCGAATACTCGCAGTACGCGCATAGTGCGTTTCATTTTTTAACCTCCTAGAAATGGGTTGTCGAAATAGACACCCTCTGTCCATCCATGGTCAATTTTTACATAATTATACCATGTTTCGGGCGGTTGTAACAATTATTGAATTTGCAAGTCTATCAGTTTTTTTAGTGTGTGTTCAGCACTTGCACGTATTTTTTCGCTGAAACTGGGATTCATAAGAAAGAATAACTGTTCTTTTCCCTGTGTTATGAATGCGGGCTTGCCCATAAAACGACAAATTTCATATACAGCATTACACATTCTGGCGATAAGCGCCGGATTTTGCAGGACTGAAGAATTACGCATGCGGATGCCTATTGCGGCAATCATATCGCCGCGCGGATCATAGCCGGTTTGCGCTGCTGCACTGACTGCCGAAGCAAGGAGGGTTTGATCTGCTTCATTTCTGATTGCATAGGCGATATCTTTTACAAATGAATCCGTACCGAACAATGGGAATACTGCAAATAGCTGTTCGGCCTGACGCAGATTCAGGTGATATGAAGGAAACATATTTTCTCCCTCAAGTTTTGTTGCTGGCTGATAATACCGGTCTTTTAAACGATCTGCTTCCTGTCTAATATCAAGATAACAGGTAAACTCTTTTTTACCATAATCCCCTTTCTGCAGTGTTTTGGTTATCTCTGCGAGATCATACGTATTGAGAGGTATATAATTATACGCTTGATTTTCTTTTACTTCTTCTTGTGTAAACGCAGCATATGAGCCTCGTTGTGAAACGGCTGTTTGTGCAGAGGTTGTTGATTTTGGGTATTGCCTGATACGGTACGAACTTATTTTCCAGGATGCAGAACCTGACAGGATAAGGGTGCCCGGTTCCGTTGTAATCAGGTATTTCCATGTATCATGGGCAGGGAGGACAGCTCTCCATTCAACCTGTTTGGTATTAATGTTAATACCTGCGGCGGTAGCTCCGTCTGCTACAGTAACGATACCGGCAGTATAATCTGTAAATTCAATTGCCTGTGCTGACGGACCAAGAGCCGGTATCTCAGCAATGGTTTCACCTGTTCCAGGATTAATAAGAACTGCCTGAGAACCGCCTGATGAAGCAGCAATCAATGTACATACGGAAGCTGTTTCAAGTACTGTACAGCTGTCAGGCTTTGTGATAACTCCAGAGCGTATCCACTGCGAATAGGCCATGCCGTCTTTAACAGAACAGCAGCCAACAGCACCATCAGAAAAGACAAGGATAACTCCTTGTTTTGTCTGTCCGGCACTGCTTACCACCCCGCTGAATGTGAGCTCTTCAAGAATAGACCCGTATGGAGAAATACGAAGCGCCGTTGACTTTCCTCTGAGCTTTTTTTCTTGTATATACAACAGAGAACCATCGGGCAGTTCGTATAGAGGGAAACCTCCAGTACGGGAGACTTGAGTACTCCATTTTAGTTTACCATTTATACCATAACAGAGGATATGTTCAGCACCCTGTACGAAAATTCTCCCGTCCCTTCCCGGCAGTGGTTCAAAAATAGCAGGTTCCGGAAGTGTCGCTGTCCATAACCAGATACCGCTTGGATTATACAGTTGCAGTTTTTTATTTTCATTAACAAGCGCATAACAAAAATCATTTATACTGTCTACTGTGATAAAAGAACCAGGTTTACCATTGAGGGGCTGCTGCCACAGTACTTTTCCATCAGATGCGCAGGCAACCAGTATTCGTCCGTCAAGCATTTGGAGAAATCCGTAACTTGTCTTTTTGGGCTGAGCAACTGTCATTCCGCTTAATACCCGTTCCCAGGACGGTTTATCAAGTTTTGTGGGTGGTGCTGCCGGTAGTGTTTTTTGTTCCGTTTCTGCTGAGAGCATTGCAAGGATACTCCAGAAAATAATGACTGATATTAGGTTTTGTCTGATACTGTGCGTTCTCATACTCCCTCTTTATGTTAAATGTAAAACGGCAAGACTTTCGATATGACTTGTCTGTGGGTAAAAATCAAGCAATTCAAGTTTTGCCAAGGTATATCCTGCCTGCAGTAAACGGGCACAGTCTCGTGCGTGTGTCGCCGGGTCACAAGATAAAGATATAATAACGGCTGGTTTTGCTTTGCTGAGCCACTGAATGACTTCTGCTTCGATGCCGCTGCGCGGCGGGTCAATGAACACGGTATCAAATACGCCATGTTCTTTTTCGCATGTCGCAGCATATTCTTGTACCCACTTTGCCCCAGAAACACCAAAACTGCTATGTGGAATTCCGCACATATTTTCTTCTGCATAAGCAAGTGCGTCCCGATTATGTTCTACCATAGTTACATGGGCAAAACGATGTGCGAGAAAAGCTGAAAAAGTTCCGCATCCGCAGTACATATCCAATATATGATTACCATGCGCAAGAGAGCAGACTTCTGTTATTGTTTGCTCAAGAAGCTCAAGATTTGACTGAAAAAAACCTCGTACATCAAATGAAATATTTTTACTGACAGCCATGCCTTCTATTTCTGTTTGCAGCTGAACCGTACATCTGTATTGAGGTTCAGCGAGGGTGCCTGAAAAGCGGCGGCGTACTTTATTAGGTATAGCTTTCCCGCGGCGCATGACAGGTTTGTTGTTGGCATCAGAATGTATTTCTTTGCCGATAACCATCTTACCGGGAATATCTGTTTGCAGCCGTCTGTCTGCGAACATACAGACACGTCCGCGAGGCCGTGCCTCTGGAGGTGTATTGTGCAGATAAGCTTGTATTTCAGGTACTGCAACAGGACAATCGTCCAACAGTATACGCTCTGTATGTGAACGAGAAATAAGTCCCCCGTCATGAAACTGAAATCGACTGCGGTATTCCCATGCACTGCCTGATTTGCAAGTGATGTTTTTCATTTCTGCTGCGGGAAGAGTGATGCCTGCCCGGTTAAAAATATTGGCAAGTATATCTCTGCGAAGCTGTGTCTGAAAACTATCTTCTATATATTGCAGACTACAGCCGCCGCAAATACCGAACATTTTACACGGTGCTGTCCGGCGATAAGGCGATGCCTTAAGTATCTGTACGGTTTCTGCTTCTATATAGTCTTTTTTTTCTCCAGTGATTTGTATTTGTATTTGTTCACCGGGCAATGCGCCAACGACAAATACCGTTTTCCCGTTTATTTTCGCCAGACAATTGCCCCCATATATCATTTTATCTGTTATAATATTGTGTACTTTCATATGCTGTATTTTACTTAAAAACAGACAGAGTGGGCAGTACGTAACGTTTTTTTAAGAGTGTTTATTAGTATTTGGAGGATAAATATATGCCTGATAATATGGTTATTCGTGAAACGACGTCGGTACAGGCCGATGATGGTCAAACTGTATTTCTGCGCCGGTGGCTGCCCCCAGGAACAATCCGAGCAGCCGTTCAGATTAGCCATGGTATGGTGGAACATTCCGGCAGATATGATTGGTTTGCTGAGAATCTCGCCTTAAAAGGTTTTGCCGTATATGCGCATGATCATCGCGGACACGGTAATACTGCGGGTACACCGGAGAATCTTGGTTTTCTTGCTGAGTCTGATGGATTTAATCGTGTAATAGAAGATGTTCATGTCTGTATTGGAAAAATTCATGCCGACTATCCGCAGCGCAAAGTATTCCTGTTAGGACACTCGTTTGGGTCATTTATATCCCAAGGATATATTGAACGATATGGCGATTCTATAGATGGCTGTATGCTATCCGGTTCTGCGGGGCCTCGTCCGATGCTGGTACGCACCGCCCGATTGATTGCAGGTATTATAAAAAGTATTTTTGGGGGAAGACACCGCAGCCATTTTATTAACAATCTCGCGTTTGGTTCTTATAATAGCCGTATACAAAACAAGCGGACACAATCTGACTGGCTTTCGCGTGATGAGGTTTTAGTAGATCTGTACAATCAGGATCCATTTTGTCAGTTTATTCCAACGACTTCTTTTTTTTATGATTTATTTGATGGTCTATGCCGTATCCACACAGAAGCGAATATAAAACAAATACCTGTTTCTCTGCCGATTTTTCTATTTGCCGGTACTGCGGATCCGGTTGGCAGTTACGGTAAAACTGTTGAAGCGCTATATGATATATACCGGAAAAATGGTATAACTGATCTGGAGTTAAAACTTTATCCAGGTGCTCGTCATGAATTACTGAATGAGGTGAACAGAGAAGAGGCTCTGGCAGATATTCTTGCGTGGCTTGACCGTCATTGTTGAGTGTTTGTACTCATTGTACATGGTTTTGTATTACGATATAATAACAAAATATGGAAAGCAACCTCTATAAAAATTCATATTCCGCGTTTTTAGCCCTGCAGCGTAAAATTTTGCAGGTTGTTGGTATTGTGCTGCTCATTTTTATTGTGGTCACGGCTTTCTTTCGATGTATTCTTTTTCCAGTTGCTACTCATTCTATCTCCATGCAGCCAGGACTTGATGAACAAAGTATGCTGTTGGTAACACCTCTGATACGGGGTGAAAACACTCTGTTTGCTCCCGGCCGCGTTGCGCGCGGTGATATGGTGCTGATAGATTCTCTGTCTTCCCAAAAAAAATCTGCTGCCGCGGCGTTTGGTGATGCGGTGGTATCTTTTGTAACACTACAGAAACTGTTTCCGTTTACCAGTTCATCGCGAGTATCTGAAAAACCATGTGTACGGCGTGTTTTGGGAGTTCCAGGGGATACTTTGTACATGAAAGATTTTGTGCTTTTTATAAAGCCTGCTGGCCAGAGCCATTTTCTTACAGAATTTGAGCTTGTAAAAAAAACATATGATGTATACCTGTCTGAGCTGCCTGACGGTTGGGATTCTGAACTTGGTGTCTGTGGTGATATGCCAGAGTTTACCCTGAACAGCGGGGAATATTTTGTTCTTGCTGATAACAGAACTTCAAGTGCGGATTCCCGTATCTGGGGAGCTTTAGAGAGTCAGAAAATACGCGGAAAAGTGTTTTTCTGTTATTTTCCTTTCAGATGTTTTGGGGTAAGATAAATGAGCGGCAGTATCTGCCGTGAAGATTTTTCTGCGCCGCTGTATGAGCCCTGTTCTTCTCTATATATACATATTCCGTTTTGCCATTCAAAATGCGCTTACTGTGATTTTTATTCAACAGCTTTGTTAAATGGGTCTGTACCTGAAGCATATATTTCAGCCTGTATAGCTGAATTGTCTGATATTGTCCGGAGAGGGCTGCTGCGTCCGCTTCGTACTGTATACATTGGCGGAGGTACTCCGTCCCTTCTATCACCTGAACAGTTACAGGCGCTGCTTGATTCGATACATTCGCTTATTGGATTTTCATCTGATGTGACGCCTGAGATCACAGTAGAAGCAAATCCAGAAGATATTTCTGATAGGTTTCTATCTTCTATGCTAAGTGCGGGGTGTACCCGCCTTTCTGTTGGTGTCCAGTCTTTTTCTGATTCCGTACTATCCCTCATTGGCCGGAACTGCCGTTCAAAGCAAATTCGTAAAGCTCTGTCTTATATACGCTGGTGGAGGGAACTGCATGACGGTAAACCGGAATTTTCTCTTGATCTTATTGCCGGTCTGCCGGGATGCACACGGGAAGAGTTTTGCGGCGGACTTGCAGAAGCTATTTCATACCGGCCGGATCATATTTCTTTATATGCGCTGACGCTTGAAGAAAATACTTCTCTTTTCCGTTCTGTTGAAAACGGGATGGTACCGTACAGTGATGAAGAAAATGAATTACAATGGCTTGCGGGCAGGGCATTGCTGAAATCATTTGGATATGAGCAGTATGAAGTTTCTAATTTTGCGCAGCCTGGCTTTCAATGCCGTCATAATCTTGTTTACTGGCGTTTACAGGGATATGCAGGGATTGGTGCTGGAGCATCAGGTACTTATATGTGTCCTGCTGGAGGAGCACTGCGCTGTACCGCTCCCTGCTCGACGGCTGACTATATCAATATCTGGACAAGTTCCTCTGGTAAAAGTCTAAGAAATAAATATGATCTGGAAGTTATAGATACTGATACACTGTGTTTTGAAGCTGTAATGATGGGTATGCGTACTCGTGAAGGAATATCAGAACGTCTGTTTGAACAGCGTTTTGGCCGTTCTTTGCGGCACTACCTTGGCGCAGATACAGAAACCGGCGTCTTTTCGTGTTGGGAAAAACAGAAATATGCAGCTTCTAAACCAGATGGTTCTGACCGGCGATTTTTTCTGACTGAAACAGGTCTGTTGTTTTTAAACCGTTTTTTGGAAGAGATTCTCTATACTACAGGTAGTTAATGTTTAGGCAAAAAATATCGCAGTTTTTTATATAATAGTGTAAAATAGAAGATAAAGAACATCTTATTGCGAAGTAAAACAGGTAGGGGTATGAACAGGCACGTGTTGAGCATTGGTTCTGTATCTATAGATATTAAAGCGTTCAGTTTAATTGATAATGAAAATGAATCATACCGTGATGGAACGATAGATATTGTTCCTGGAGGTGTCGCCCGCGGTATGGCGATAAATCTACAGCATTTGGGAATCAGGTCTTCTATTTTATCGGTAGTGGGACAGGATATTTTTGGGGAATATCTGAAAAAAGACCTTGCTTCTGAACAAATTGATATCACCCTGCTTCGTACCAGCACCTCCCGCCAAACATCTCTCTTTTCCGTAATGACGTCGCCGGGTAAATCATCTTCGTGTATTTACTGCAATGACGTACTAAGCGAAATATGTATGGATCGTGAGGTATATGATTTTATTGAATCACAGCATGTGAATGCCTTTGTTCTTGATTCAAATCCATCAGAAGCTGCTTTACAAGATATATACGCCTATGCTGCTGCGGCCCGTTGTGAAGGGCGAGAATTATTTATATTTCAAAATGCGACAGCCCCTGATATTGCCTGTAAAAGTCTGCCGTATGCGGAATATATAGATCTTTTTGCCTGTAATGAATTTGAAGCAGCGGCAATTCTTGAATATTCTGGAACTTGTCCAGATAGAAATATTTTAGTGCCTGATACGACGCTTGCTTCAGCATTTGCAACATTAGGATATCGAAATTTTATCATCACTTTTGGCGAGCGCGGCGTATTAGTGCATTGCGATGGTGATACGTACATAGAAAAACCTTATACACCAGCTAAAATAGTAGATACGATAGGCGCAGGTGATGCTTTTGCCTCTGGTTTTTTATATGGTTTTATGGATGGCAGGCCGGTCAGACGGTGTATTCATTATGGGTTATGCTGCGCGCGCGAAACCTTGATGACCAGGCAGACTATCAGTAACCTGCTCAGTGCTGACTGGCTTGAAAAAACATAATTTGAAGTATTAAGAAAAAGCAACAACATAAATTACCCGGCGTAGAAGCCGGGCGTTTATGTTTATTCATTACTGTCGGCAAGAATACGGACAAGTTCCGGAATGAAACTGACTGAGACTGCGCTTCCTTCTGGATAGATCATTTTTGTTGCCGGCGCGTCGATTTGGACTAGTATCTCGCCAAATTGAGTATCGATAAATGATTCAACGCTATGTCCCAAATAAATATTTGTTTTTACTCTACCATCTATAAATCCCGCACCTGGTTCTTCTAAGCGCAAGGATTCAGGGCGTGCCATAATGGCGCAATGGGGATTTTTCTGAAGTTTTATAACTGGTTCATCTCCGGGCAGAGTTAGACCACTGATAGTTCTGTTTGCAAAATAAACAGTCCCTTTTGATAATTTTGTACCGCCATCTGAACAGAGTTTTTGTGTATCACAAAGACCGGTAAATTTTGCCGGAAAAAAAGCGACCTTTCCGACAAAACCTGCAACAAATTTTGACTGCGGATTTTCGTAAATATCAGACGGAGTACCTATCTGCCGGATTATCCCGTCTTTCATAACAACAACCCTGTCTGATAAACTCATTGCTTCTACACGGTCATGTGTAACATAAATGGCGGTTATATGGCTTGCCTGCTGTATGCGTCTGATTTCCACACGCATCTGTTCACGGAGCAGGGCATCAAGATTTGACAGCGGTTCATCAAGCAGCAGTACTGATGGCTGTACTATAAGGCTGCGAGCAAGCGCTACACGCTGCTGCTGTCCTCCTGAAAGTTTTCCGGGCGAACGAGCGGCAAGGTCTTCTAACCCTACCAGCGCAAGAGCATCCATAACCCGCTTTTGTATTTCATTTTGTGCGACCTTCCGCAGTTTCAGTCCGTAAGCGACATTATCAAAAACACTCATGTGCGGAAAAAGTCCGTAACTCTGAAATACTGTCGCCGTCTCGCGTTTATTAGGCGGCAAAGTGGTTACATCCTGTTCGCCAATAAATATGCGTCCTTCTGTGGGGAGTTCAAACCCTGCTACCATACGTAATGTGGTTGTTTTTCCGCAGCCGGACGGGCCGAGCAGAGTGATAAGCTCTCCTGGCTGTATCTCAAGGTTTGAGTTATTGACAGCGATTACATCAGGTTTCCCTTTTGTGTTTTTATATCTTTTTGTTACATTTTCGAGTCTTACCGAAACACTTTTCTTTTCCATAAAATATAACACTCCTTGCTGCGGTCTTAACCGATACTTTTGCCGGTGTGGCCGCGATCAGGGACAAGCAGTCTCAGCAGGCCGAATACGGCGAGAATGATAATGATAAGCACAGTCGATAAAACACTTGCCAATCCAAATCGAAGGTTTTCTGAGAAATTATATATCTGCATAGTGATGTGGTACCATCGCGCAGAAATCAGGAACACAATAGCGCTGACTGCTGTCATAGACCGCACAAATGTGTAGCTCATACTGGTGATAAAAGCGGGACGAATTAGCGGCAGTACAATTGTCCTGAATACGGTTGGAGAATCAGCACCGAGATCATATGCTGATTCTTCTATAGAAGGGTCAATCTGCCGCAGTGAGGCAACACCGTTTTCAACACCAACGGGCAATTCACGGATTACATAGTTTATTACAAGAATTGCACCTGTTCCAACAAGGATAAGCGGCTGTTTATTAAAGGCAAGTACATACGCAATACCTATTAATGTACCGGGTACTGCATACGGAGTCATAATAAGTGCCTCGAGGAACCGTTTTCCGGCGAATTTTCTGCGTACAATAAGCAGTGCTGTAATCATTGCCAGAATGCCAGCGATTGGAGTCGCAATACCTGCAAGTGTAATTGTATCAAGAATTGATTTTCCTCCGCGGCTGAGCGCTTCGGTAATATTTACCAGCGTGAATGTGTAATCAATGCCCCAGTTTTTTACAAAGCAGCCGGCAACAATGGTAAGATACAGTAGTGTGATAGCAATAATAATAGTATATACCGTAATCGCAAGTGCTGTCTTTGCGTGAGGGGAGGCGAGTTCTGTCAGTCGTGTAGATGGTTTCCCGGTCACGGTGACAAAACTTTTTTTGTTTACCCAGTAGCGTTGAATAAAAAATGCTGTAAGTGTTGGCAGCAGCAGCATGATTGACAGTCCCGCTCCAAGCCCGAAATTATTGCGTCCTGTGACGGCAACGTATGCTTCTACAGACAGAACTCTGAAATTTCCTGCAAGCAGCAGCGGATTTGCGAAATCCGCAAGAGAATTAGTAAATACAAGCAGCCATGCTGATAATATACCTGGCATAGCAAGCGGCAGTGTCACATTTGTAAATGTTTGGAACCTGCTTGCGTTTAAGTCCAGAGAAGCGTCTTCTACAGTGGAATCAATTGAGCGCAGAATACCTTGCAGTGTCATAAATGCGATAGGAAACATGCTGATTGTCTGTACGAGAATTAATCCGCCGAGACCGTAAATAGAAAATGATTCCAGATGCAGCAGTTGTTTTGTTATAAGACCGTTGTTGCCTGCAAGCAGAATAATAGACAGTGTAAGCGAGAAGGGCGGTGAGATAATCGGCAGATTTGCCATTGCGGTTATATATTTTTTACCTTTGATAGATGTCCGTTCTACCGCAAATGCGAACAGAAAACCGATAACCGTTGAAACTGTTGCGGTGCATAATCCCAGCAGCAGTGAACCGCCAAGCGCTCTGAGACTGGAAGCCGAGAATACATCCCTCCAGACAGAGATTGAAATCTGTCCGTCAGTGACAAATGTCAGTCTGAATGCCTCAATGAGCGGATAGGCGATAAAAACAGCCGCAATAATATAGAGACACAGAACACCATATCCGGTAAAAATGTCACGGGCGAAAAGTGATATTGCATAGGCAATGACAAAAACTGCGGCTGCGGCGCATAAGAGTGCCTGCATCAAACGCAGATATGATAAATCAGCGCCCGGATAGCGAGCGAACAGCATACCGACAGAAAAAAATCCTTCTTCATCCATAATGGGAATAAAATACAGATCTGTTTTTTCAGGATGATATAGTTCTCCGTAATATACACTCTCAATACCGCGGGAAAAAATATCTGAGTCCTGATTCGCCTCCCAATAGTTGAGCAGATCTGTTTCATATGCGGCATGCCCCCATTGAGTATGCGCAAATTGATCTGTATCAGCGTCATAAGGAAAATAAATTACCTGTGCGTCCGGCAAGAACTGCTGTGCGGATGATAGCCATGCTTCTATTCCGTCTTCATCGGGTGCTGTTTTGGCAAAAAGCTGTATCTGTTGTATAGTATTTTTTGCTGTCAGGTCTTTGTAAGCCGCCGATAGCGAATTATATATCCACCAATCGGCACAAAGGAAGAGAATACTTACAGCGATACATTTGATAACCTTTGCTTTCACAAAAACCTCCGTATATAAAAGATACGGCTCTGCAGAATCCGATATTCCGGCAGACCCGTATCATACTGTGTGAATAACAGTTATCTGTTGTTATGCGGTTAACGTTTTGCCGCTATTTCTGAATTCCATCTGTCAAGCAGACGGGCTTTATTTGCGGCGTCTCCATCCCAGACAAAATCCTGTTTAACTGTTTTTATATCGGTTATTTTAAGCGCGTCTTTGTGCGGAGTCGCGATTTTAGAAACAGGTACAACATAATATGTAGCGATAATGTCCTGCGCAGGTTTTGTCAGAATCCAATCGTACAGTTTTTTTGCATTGACCGCATCTTTACCGCCTTTAATCATGGACATTGAGGCGAGTTCAAAACCGGTACCTTCTGAGGGTGCATTTATAACAACGTTTGCTCCTCCGGCTTTCAGTTTTACCTGATCATGCGCGTAACCGATAGCGATAGGAATTTCTCCAATGGCGACACTCTTGCCCGGTGCAGAACCAGACTGTGTATACTGATCAATATTCACATCCAGTTTTTTCAGATAATCAAATGTTTTGTTTTCATCGCCGTTGAATACATACCGCAGTGTGGTAATAACATTATAGGCGGTACCTGATGTATTGGGGTTGGCCATACGGATAAGCCCTTTGTATTCAGGTTTAAGCAAATCATTCCAGCTTTTTGGCGGTGTGATACCAAGTTTTTTTGCCTGATCAAGATTTGTTACAAATGTAAGCGGGCCGATATACAGACCAATCCAGTATCCTTGAGGGTCCTGGTATTCTTTAGGCGTATTGCGCGCGTTGCGTGATTTATAGACCTCTGTCAGTCCTTTTGTTTTTGCGGTGATGTGATCAAGTCCAACACCGCCAACCCAGATAGACGCCTGCGGATTAGCTTTTTCAGCTTCCAGCCGAGAGACTACCTCGCCGCCTGAAAGGCGTATCCATTTAACCGCGATACCTGTTTCTTTTTCGAATGCGTCAAACAGCATCTTTGCCAGCGGTTCTTCAAGCGTTGTGTAAGCGCTGACACTCTGTGTCTGCGCCGATGCCACGGCAGCACACAGAAATACAGAAAGAAGCAGCAAACCAATTTTTTTCAAAGCAAGCCTCCTAGTTTTGAAAATATGTATTATACATATACAGTATACACTGAGATGCAGGAGTTTGAAAGAAGAAAATATATAAAAATAGTTTGTTTTCTGTTCAGGGAATCATATTTTTATATACCATTGTTCTGCTGCTCTTTATACAGAGCGGCACGTTTTTTAGATGGTATATAAGAATAACGGTTTTCACCTTTTTTACTGTACCTCACGCCAACTGATACTTGATACTGCCAGACATAATCAAAAGGTTCAAGCGCGTAATTGGTACCCAGATTGCCGTAATCAAAAGATGCAATTCCGTCAATGAGTATAGTCCAGTGCCACGCGATTGGCAATTCTATGCCGGCAAGCGCTCCGATACCAAGATGAATATAGTTCCAGCGGTCAGCGTTCTGAAAAAAGAAATGCAGTCCTCCTGACAGGTTGACAAACACATAGTCCCACATACTTAACCTGAATATTGGCGCCGCATACAGATCAAAGGCAAAATGAAGCGGTGTCGCCGGTTTCTGCGGATGTTCATTAAACGTCATAGAAAAGGGATAATAGGCGGTGGTTCTGATAGTAAAATCAAACGGACGCATATTGCGTGATGTGACACTGAAATAGGCGCCGAGCAGAAAATCCTGCCACACAAAATTGCTGCGTCCCTGCTGTTTGATGATACGCGTGACCCAGCTTACCGCCGCACCCTCATTAAACATCACAAATGGTTTATTTGTAATAACAGGGAATCCTGTTTTTGTGTCAAGTGTAATATGAGCTGCGTCTGAGGAGCCTTCTGGGATATTCTGTTCTGCCGCCGGTTCTTCTGGCTGAGTGTCGGCTGATACCATAGCGGCGGCGCAAAACAGTGATAAGGTGATGATAAAGAACAGTTTTTTCACTGGGCCCCCTTTTACAGTGATACTGTCTTATACAGGATAAGATGCTTTGTCGTGCCGTCCGAAAGTGTCCAGTCAAGATACAGCATATTGCCTCGAATATCCCATTCCGTATTCAGTGTCTGCCCGGTTTCTGTGCTGAATGTAAGCGCGTTGAGCAGTACATTATATCTGCCGCTGCTTATAATAGTCTCATGGGAGAGATCATCGTAAACAGAGGCGGTAAATGTATTATCGCTCATAAAGGATATTTTATTCCCCTGGTTATCGTTCCAAGTACCATACAGCGGACTTGGCTGTGCACAGCCGGTTATCACTGCCGAGACAATAACCGCGCAGAAGATTATGCAGAAAAGTACATGCTTTTTCATCGCAGCTCCTGTTTTATTAATTAAGAATTGTCCAGTCGAGTTCTTTGTTATCGAAACCATCTGGCTGTACACCATATGTTCCGCCGCCTGCCGCGCCGCCCTTTATCTGAATTTTATCATAACGGACTTTACCCGGATACATACCCGTACAGGTAATAGTACCGTCCATTGTACCGCTTTGATCCATAGAGGCGCTTGTATTACAGTTGCCGTTCAGTGTGAAATAAGCTCCTTTTGACGCATCTCCGTCCGTATAGGTATCAGCGTAATTGGTATATTTGATGATAATGCGCGCGCCAAGTCCTGCCATTCCCGCATCGTATAATACAGTTCCGCTGATATCACCGTTTACTGTTTCTTTTCCCAGTTTATCTGTGGAACCGGGGCGGTTAAAATAGTCCATTTTCTTTTGAGAGCTGATAATGGTCTTATTAAACTCCTGTATATACTGCTCATGAGTGAGCGCGCCATATCCATATTGTTCTTCACTGTAATTGATTCCCTGCTCAAGTAGATTGACCGCAAGTACTTTATAGTAATAATATTTGCCTACTTTTGCAGAATCATTATTATCAATGTATGTGTACGTATCTTTACCAGCCTGCGCAAGAATCGGTTCGCTGTTTATCTTGCGGTAACCGCCTCCCGGCGCTGTTGTGCGGTATATGTTGTAGGCGTAGGGATTGTCAGTTGCTGGTTTTTTCCAGGTAAGCTGCACCCCGTACACGCCTGATGAATTTGCAGCTGCTCCGTCTATGTTTGCAGCTTTTGAGACGCTTATGAGTGTGGCTGCGGCGGGGGAGGGCGCCATAATACTGCCGAACGCGCTTTCTGCGTCTTTTGAATTTACTGTCAGTATTTTATAGTATGTTTTTGCTTCTACTGTGACTGACAGATAACCGTCGCTGCCAGGAGATTGGGCGCTGGCTGAGATTTCTGCTAACTGCTCATATCCGCTCGTCATGTCGTCACTGCCGTATATGCGGTATCTATATGTTTTTTGTTCTTCCTCGTTGCCGATAGCGGGCAGCCATTTGACGGTAACGCTGTCGCCGATTTTTGTAACACCAGATTCTGTCGGCGGGCTGATGATAAATCCTTCCGCGGGTGATGCCGAATCAGCGCCCGACTGCGAGAACGCGCTTTTAAGCTGTGTGCCCGGATTTTTTGGATCTTCTGCCAGTGTCTGTATCTGATAGTAATAGTACAGGCCTATTTTTGCTGTCGTGTCAGTATAGGAACATTCCTGGATTCGGTTGGGAGTCAGCCGTGTCATGGTAGAATCTGATGAGCTTGTCCGGTATACCAGATAGGTGGCGTTTTCTATATCTGCGGCGCTCCATTCCACGGTGATTGATTTGGACTGTCCCCGGCCATTTTCCGGGCTGATAAAGACCTCCGCGGGCGGCTCCGGCGCGCCTTCTACCTTAGCGAATCCGAGAGCGGGATTGCTGGCGATACTCAGTGAACCGCTGGAGCTTACCGCGTATATATAGTAATAGTATTCTATTCCCTGCTGTGTTTCTGATACGATATCAGTATATTTTGTGCGGTTGCCGTATACGGTACCGATTTGATCCGCCATGACGGCATTATCTGTTTCAGCTCTGCATATACGGTACTCACTTGCGCCGGAGACACTGCTCCAGCGTATATTGATTTGCGCGGTAGATAATCCCAGATCCGCGCTCGCGTTGAGCGGCGGAGAAAAGAGTGTGCCATACAGGGGATCTGTCGGATCACTGTCGTCTATACCGTCTGTTCTGGTACGGGCTGTAACACGGTAGTAATACCGGTTGCTGTATTCGGGTGATTCAATATTTGGATTTGGCAATATGATGTCGGTGTAGGAATTGGTGTATACATATTCCCTGAGTGTGTCAAAAGCCAGCTTACTTACATCTTCCTCATAGACGAGATTGCCGTCTTTATCCTGAGTTGGTTCTACTGTCGCCCGTTCAAGCAGGTATGATGACGCGCCGCTTACCTGCGACCAGCTTATACGGATAGAGGACGCGTTATCTTCACGAGAGACAAACAGTTCAGACGGTTTTTCCAGTTTGGAAGCCTGTGTATCAGGCAGCAGTATATCGGAGAGAGAACTGTCGTTGCCGCTGCCCATGGGGATCTTTGTCTGAAACAGGTCAGAGCAGGAGGAGAGGAGGAACGGCAAAAAAATACATATTAGTGTCTTTGAAATCATCATTACTTTTTAACAGGGTAGCCCCATTCTTCTGAATTTAGTACCTTAAAATCATTATCACCATTATAAGGTAATGGTAAATTTATTTTATTATTTGATGATTGATCATAAATAATTGTTGCATCTCCATAAGTGATAGTTATAGTTCCTTCTGTACGGGATGTTGCTCCATTTTTACCTTGGTTCCAACCTCCGGTCATGGATAAAGATCCTTGCCCGATTATATATTCTCCAATAATATCAGTGATAGTATCATCATTTCTTCCCGTCCAATATCTTTTGGGAAATTGTCCCATGAGACCACCTCTACATGTAATGGTACCGGTTAGTTTTATACCTGGTACAAGATTACCTGAAGCAGCTTTAATCTCAGGAATATAGCCATTATAGGTAAAGAAAAAAGTCATGTCTGAAGGTCCCCAATTAAACTTTCCATCTGTTTCAAAATTGGTTAAAGTACGTTTGTCACCATCATCCCAATTACCTGAGGGAGTACCTCGTGACTCTTCAATAGCTCTTGCAATTCCAATGAATGTCATTTTTGCAAACTCTTCCGCGGTTATCTGGCGCGCGCCCCAGGTCATATTGTCTGTATCGATTCCTTCTGACCATTCAACGGGCATCTCGCTGTAAATTTTCTCTCCGTCACGGGTAATATAGGCGCGGATGCGGTAGTAGTGCTTGTAATCTCTGAGCACTTTCAGAATATTTTCGGTACCGTCCATGGCGGCATCGGCTGCGGTGACGTAGGATTCATTAGTTGTTTTTACTTCTTTTGCGGCTATATCTTTTACCGCATGCCACTGGTCATCGATGTTGTTATTGCGTACTTCGATAAGATATCCTTCTGTATTCAGTTTTTCATTACCGCCTGCGGACCATGTGATTTTTTCCGCGTATACCTCTCCCTGTTTCTGTTCGTCACGAGAGACATCGATAACCGGCTGCCCTAGTTTATATCCGGTATTATTGAACATCCCCTGCGCTTCTTCATCATACACGGTACTGATTGAAGTTAAATACAGCGGATGCGACGCGGGCTCAGTTGAGCTAGTAGTTGCTGTCCATGTGCTTACAGCGTATTCATAAAGTACACCAGGTTCAGCGGATTTGTCATCCCATGATACTGATTTGTCATCCCATGATACTGCGGTAATGTGTTCATCCCCTGAAATATTTTTCCAGTCATTTTGACCTTGCGGTGTTCTCCATATCCGGTAACGGATTTCTTTGTTTTCCGGTTTCTGTTTCAGCGGCGCCCAGGTAATTGTCACATGAGAGCTTTCATATGGTTTCTCTTCTGTTGCTCCCCAGCCTTTTGAGCCGCGGATATTTTCGGGCAGACCCAGTGTATAACCATTTTTTGTTACGTCATTGGCATTATTCCATACAGCGCCGGAGAGTGTGCATATACCGAGTGAAAAATCAATTTCCGCGGTATCACTGCTGGAGATGACCGGCAGAACAAGATAGGTATACGGATAACCGATTGCCATTTCATATTGCTCATCGGCAAACTGCTCTTTATAGACTGTTTTATTTTCTGTATGCCAAGTCTCGTTCTTATACAGATCCTGGATGGCGTAGTACGTATCATGTGCTTTTATGGTTATTGTGCCTGTTTCTGCGTCTTCGGATAATGGACTGTCAGCCCATGTTCCGCCCTCATTTTTTAACTGCAAACCTTTTACCGTGTTAGAGGCGGCATCATAGTAAAAAGTCAAAGGTTCTTCTGATTGTGTCTGTGACCCGGCAAGATCCTTCTGGATGCGGTAAATCAGATACCCGGCAGCTCCGTCTACTTTATTCCATTTCAGCTCAATTTTATCGCCATATTCCGCGTGAGATGCTGTCAGACCGGTCATCGCGGGACCTATTTGTTTTCTGCTCTGTTCCGCTGATTCGGCGATCGCGGAAGAATCTGTTTGAATATCAGGCGCGGAGGGATCTGCGCATCGTTCTGTATTGATTGCCTGCAGTTTTATGGACAGTTCTCTGCCGGCAAAGCGCGCGTCGTCATATCCTGCCGGTTTAAATTTATATGTGATTGTTCCCTCACTATCCGCATTCAGCTCGCTTGCCGGAATGAGCGCAGTCTGCATCTGCGCTCCGCTTGTGTATTTTTGATCGGGCTGTGTCGGGTCTGTAAGCTCGGTCTGCGGTATTGAGTCTGTATCGGTGTATTGATATATAATACGGTAGCTGTCCGCCTTTGGCACCTGTTTCCATTTCAGACTGATATGATCATACTGATAATCAGCGGCTGTCTCCAGTTCAGGCTCTCCCAGCAGCGTCACAGGAGCTGAGATTGTCTCGATACCGGGTTTTTGTGTGTTTGCCTCTACTTTAAACGGTGTTACTTTGATGTAGTAGGTATTTCCTGATAATACGCCTTCTGTCAATTCATAGGTAAATTGTCTGAACTGCGCGCCATCGGGAAGTTCATCAGTAAGAACAGGTATTGTTTCCCGTCTTGCTGTATCCTGCGACTTATCGTCCAGTAATGTGTCGATGTAATATCCCACATTGACATATTGATTCCAGCGCAGGATTATTTTGTCTTTGTAGCCGTCTTCTACGGTGAAGTTCTCTACAGTAAGAGGCGCTGTTTCTTCTGTAATGCGCAGCGAACCAATCATGCGTGCGGTATCAAGAACAGTACCATCCGCGTTGAGAATTTCTACTGCGTAGGAGTAGCGTCCCCGCTGGTTGGGCAGCATGATTTTCTCTGTTGTGTAATCGGCAAGCTCACTGAGCGGTAAATCCTTTGCCTCAAGCTCTCCCTGCAGCTGTCCAAAACCATCTCCTATCAGCTCGACAAAGGTACGCAGCCGGTATATATAGGCAGAGATTCCTTTAGCGTCAAATGAGAAAGATAAATGTACCTGCGCTTCGGAGTATTCCTGTTCTCCGTCGCTATTTGGTGTTTCACCCAGAGTATATAGCGGCTGGTCTACAGTGAGAGTAGGTTTACTTATTGCCCAGCCCGCGTTTGCTGTCTGGGCGGCTGATTTATCTGAGGTGATTGGTTTTTTTGCGTCCGAGTATGACTGAATAAGATATTCATATTCTATGCCTCGGACAATACGGGTATCTTCATACGTGACTGTTGTTCCGGGCACGTATTCGCCGCCGGGGAACGCTGTTTTATCAAATTTAGCGCAGATAAGCCCATCGGTAAAATCAGCGGCTTGTGTGCCGGCGGCTTTTTCACGCCGGTAAATCATAAAATACAGCGGAGTCTGTTCGTACAGTCCGTTGCTGACGAGGGTATCTACCATCTCAGGGAGTGTGAATGTCAGCAGTACCTTGTCGGCGGCTGTGCCCTGTGATACGGTTACATCTGATACCGGCATTGGTCTGAGTCTGCGGGCGGTCGCCGCGTCCATAAAATCACTTGATTCGGTACTTTTGGTATCAGAAGAGAGAAATGCCTGCACCTGATATTTATAGGTAGTATTTGGAGTAAGCTGGGCAAATTTTACCTGTGTCAGTGATGTGTCAGCGCCGGAAACAGTTTCTTTAGCTATTTCTTTTCCTGTAGCGTCCTGGCAGATGATATTGTACTGAACCTGGGCAAGGTAGGTTTCTTTTGAGACGTTATTCATGTACCAGTATACGGTTACTGTTGTATCTCCGTCTTCCGCGTCGCCTTCTATATCACTTATTATTGGCTGCGCGAGACTTGTGCCGCGTACTGTCGCGCTGAACGGAGACTCTTTGCCGCTCTGATTAACGGCGGTAACACGGTAGTACATATCTGTGCCCGCCGCTGTTTTAAGCGTGTATGAAGTGTCCGCTTTTGCGGTTTCGGCAATCTGAATAAATGTATCGTATGGAGTCGCCGCCTGATAGATAAAATAACGCGCGGCGCCTTTTACCGCCTTCCATGATAATGATATGGATTGTTTTTGTCCGTGAGTTGCCTGCAGCTCAGCTGGAGCGCCCCAGTCTGACACTGTCTCGGAAAGACTTGAGTCACCGTCTGTCTGTCCGTTATTGATAGTCGGCGCGGGCAGCAGATGATTCTGGCAGGCAGCGCATACTGCGAGGATGATTAGTGTTCCTACTATATATATATATATATATATAGAAGATTTTATCAGGTGCTGTTTCATACGAATGCTCCTTATGCAGGGCGCTGTCGCGAACTGCTGATTTATCAAATTATAAATATGCTTACATTGTTGTTAATAATGTTAATAAATGTTATATATTGCAGAATTTTCAAACGTAATCTTATCTATAATCGGCTGAAAGGTCAATGAAACAGCGGCTTGTTTAAAATAAAATAACCTGAATGACCCTCATATAACCAGGATATTGTGCGTATTTACACTGCGGAATGTCTGACGGATACATTTATGAGTTATGAGGCGTATTTTATTCATAATTGTTATAGTTTGTGATCGATGGTTATAACTAGGATAATTGATTGTTTCGGGGCAGAAAAGATATTGACAGCTGAAATACAAGCTCCATACAATAAACGCGTAAGCGGCAGACTGTTGACTGCTGCTCAAATTATAAGTGAACGGAATGTTTATGTTCCGTCTATAAGGAGTATTTTGTGATGAAAAAGATTGTTCACACATGGAAGATTGCTATTTTGGGGCTTTTTGCCGCGGTAGTGATTAGCGGCTGCGCAAATGAGAGTACAAACCAGCCAGTAGAACCTGATCCAGAACCAACTAAAACGGCGGTAACAAAATGGAAGGTGGTGGCTGATGGTGATAACGCTGGAATTGCGCAGCTGTTAGGGAATGCTATATTTTATGATGATAATACATGGTGTATTTTGAAATCAACTGAGGACAGTGAATTTGCCTCTGGTACATACCCTGCTGGTACCGATACAACAGAAGATGTGGAGTCTTTTCCAGCAAAGGTAACATCCATGGGGACAACGGCTACTGACATGAAAGCGATTGTATCCATTACTGACAGCGCTACGAATTTATCGGTAACAATAGATCTTTCTTCTATGGAAATGGGAGAAAAGACCTTTAAATTTACTCGTATATAAGAGTAATGAGTATTCAGATGAATCGTTTGCATAAAATTAGGCGGGGCACGGCTCGCGCCGCTATGGTGTTCTGTCTGCTTGCTGGTTGTGTTGCGCCGCTTGCCGCTTTAGGTTCCGGCTGGCAGTTAAATTTGCGGGGATGTGCGGGCGGTTCTCTGACGCTGCCGTCTATCTCTCAAAGTGACTTAAATAAGCTATCCGCAAATAGTTTATCTGGGCTGCTTGGTTACGGATACGGCGGCGAGGTACTGGCTGGATACGTATGGGATACTGCTGACGTGTTTGGTCTTGCTGAAACACATGTATTCAGCGGGATTGGGGTGTTCGGCGGAATCGGCATCGCTCAGGGATACGCGGGACAGATTGCCGGGGCGAATGTACAAGTCGGTTCAAGCGAAGAACAGGTTGATGTATATATGAATATTTATTATTCTCCTGTTGTTTCTTTTTCAGTTGCCGGCAGAGCATATTTTTTTGATAACAGGCTGGCTGCTGGTGTGTCGCTTGGTATGAGCATTATTACTGATACTTCTCCTCAATACGAGATGTATTCATCTAATGCGGATGCTGTTCCCGCTGAAGTTGGCACTATTCTTGTTGATGGTGACATGATGCGTACAATGAACCCCGTTATGGGGTCTATAAAACTGGAAATAGAATATAACGCGCCTGTTATCAGTACTCTATCTCTTGTGCTTGGCGGATATGGCGCGTTTAATATTTATAGTCCCCGGTATATCACGATGCCGCAGACACTTGTTTCTGCCCTGCAGGAATATCAAGATTGGAAGGGCGTAGCTGTGTTTAATCCTAAAACAACGCCGCTTTCGTCATATTTTATTAATTCGTTTGATTTCGGTGTAACAATTGGTCTCGCTCTGGAGTTATAAAACGAATGAATCGGTTTTCTGTATATGCCACCATATTTGTGTGTTCGGCAGTTCTGCTTACTTGTATCACATCGTGTAGTAATCCACTGCTGCGTGATCCAAGGCTATATAACACAAATCGGAATGAATCAGCCGATGAAAAAGATTTGCCATCTCTTTCGTTATCGATGAGTGAAGCGCAGAAAGAGTTATTTAAAACAGTTTCTGCTGGTACTCAATTTGACTCTGATATATTTGATACATGGTTGCTTAAAGTTAGTTTTGATAAAAACAATGTACCAAAATATCAGTTCTTTGTGCCATCTGATGGCCGGGAATGGAAGCTGACGACTTCGTCAAATGCGGAATATCTGTTTGACGCTGGCCGGGATAACAATACGGCTCAGGGCGGTTTCAGAATCAACCCTATGACGGTGTATCAGTATCGCGGAAAGAATCCTCTTGTTCGGTCTTCATCTGCGTATAACAAAGCCCCGCAGCTGGAACGTTTTTATTTTTACCGGTTCTCAGGTAAGGCGGCTGGGTTGATAGAGCTTGATAATTATCTTGCGGCGGTAGATACATATTCTAAATTTCTGTTCGCGTATGGAAAGATAACTTCGTATACAGGCGCGGTAGTAGGGCAGTATATACCCCAAAAATATCAGGCGGTTGAGCTTTTTGCGGAGGAACGGCCTTTTTATGAGTATGATCCTATCGGGTACGTAAACGAGGATGGTTCTGTTATACTGTATCAGGAATACTATACCGAGATGATAAGCGGAGAACATGGGGCGGTTGATTTTTTTCCGTATATAAAAGATCCGGAACGGGAAACAGCCGGATATAATCCTGATAGTCCCGGATGTTCTCCGTATTTGATAAAGTAATATAAAGGTGTTTCGCTCAATGCGGAACACCTTTTTTCTGTGTTATAATTTAAACTTATCTGTCAGTTCATGCAGGACGGCGACAGCACTGCTGTTTGTCTGTGCGTCGTTTGTGATACTGCTTATTGTTTCTCCGATTGATTCTACTGCCCGCGCGATGATCTGAGAGTTATCCTGTACTTGCTGGGAAATGTCAGTAAGACGGTGCATTTCATTGATAATGACGGCGGCGCCTTCATTCATTTCTACAGAGCCGGTACGCACGCTGGTCGTGATGTCCTGTATCTGCTGCAGCGCTTCAAGCACCTGTCTGCTGCCCTCTGTCTGTTCATTCATTGCAAAGGAGATCTGATTTGCAAGTTCAACAGAAGCTGTGGTTTGGGTCACAATTTCATCAAATGAAACACTTGCGTGTTTTGTTGCCCCAACAACAGAATTGATAGTACCGACAATATTTTTAAGCGCGGTGGCAATGACTTTAGACTGTTTTGAGGAATCTTCTGCAAGTTTGCGTATTTCATCAGCAACAACAGAGAATCCGGCTCCTGCTTCTCCCGCATGAGCTGCTTCGATTGCCGCGTTCATGGCAAGCAGGTTTGTCTGACTGGCGATTGAATGTATTATTTTGTTTGTCTCAAGCAAGTCTGCTGATTGAGAGGAAACGTTTTCAACCAGCTGCTGTACGTTGCTGAGGTCTGTTTTTCCTCCGTTTGAAGTTGTCTGTAATGTTCTAAAATTAGTTGACGCTTTTGCGAGGTTCGCCGATATGGCGTTAATATTAGCTACCATCTGCTGTATCGCCGCAGAAGATTGCGTAACGGCAGATGACTGATCTTCTATCTGTCTGGTAAGCGCATCAAGATGTTTGGTTATTTGATCGAGTGTTGCTGATGTTTCTGTTACAGATGCTGCCTGTTCTTCTGCCTTAAAGTTCAGATCAGTGACACTTGTTGATATTTGTGTGATTCCTGATTGAATAGAATTAGTTTTTTGTGTAAGGTTTCCGGAAATTAATTCTATGGTATTTGTCTTATCTTTAATTCTGCTGATCATTTCGTGCAGTGTACTAACGAATTTATTAAAGAATGTACTTACCGCCATTATTTCTTCGTTTCCCTGAATATCAATGCGCTGCGTTAGATCACCGCTGCCTTCTGAGATGTCATGCAGAGTGTTTGCTGTCATTTTAAGCGGTTTGGATAGTCCTTTACCGATTAGTATCGCAGTGATAAAGATAATAACGGCAATGATAACTCCAATAAGGCAGATCATATTTCTGAGAACATAGATGGCACTGTACAATTTGGTTTTAGGTACTGAAAGGTATACAGTATATGGGGTATTTTCTAATGGCGTGGTCAGCAGTATATGCGTTTTGCCGTTAAGCCGATACGGCTGTTCCTTTCCTTGATATTTGGATGCTTGCTGTGCCGCTGTCAGAAGATCTTGGGGCAGTTCGTCAGCGGCAGTGATTAGTTCGTTCTGATCCATGATGGTGTCGATGTATGCTTTTTGCTCTTTGTTATAGGTTATATGTGATACCAGTAAACCACTATTTGTAGTAACGGCGATTTGTGTTTCTTTACCAAATAACCGCTCAAAATCTTTCAGCAGTTCGGCATATTTCTCATCAAAAGATTCCGCATTTATAATTACGGCGATGATACCAGTTGTTATGCCATTATCTATAATATTTGCTGCGGCAAGCGCCTGTTTTTCACCTGTATCTGGCGCTATCATTAAATCAGAAATAAATTCTTTTTTCTGATTCGATGTATTGTTTGTTATAAGTTCTTTAAAATAATTCCGGTGTGTCAGTGTGATTGGCTGGGAATTAGGAGATGAATCATTTGTTGTTACCAGATATCCATATGCCGGATTGCCAGGCAAGGCACTGTCCCAATATGTGCCATCTGCGTTTATGAGCAGGAAACTTTGAATACCATCGATATCATCTGTAAGATCCTGCAACTGCGGGAGAATCTGCTGCCAGTTTTTTTCTTTTACACCGCTAAATGAGGCTGCAGTACGAGTTGCTGTTGATGCATCTTTAAAAAAAGATTCAAGCCCCATTGCAAATGCATCTGTATATTTTCGAGCCATCTCATAGGACGTCTGTTTCATTATTGCTCGAATGCCGATGAATAGTCCTGCCATGCCGGCAATATATGGCAGGAGTGCGATTGATGCAAATGCTGTAATAAGCTGCTTTTGCAGTTTCATTTAGTCCTCCGGTATAATATACAACTATATTGATGCTAGTATAGCATCGGTTTTTATTGAATACAAGTTTTATATACTGTTCAGTTGCAGTATATTAGACAGTATCCTATGAATAAATTAAGCGGGAGAAATTGATAATGCAGGAACAATGCCGTTTTTGTTTAGGTTACCATACACAGATACTTTCTGATAGCCGCCGGGCGTACTGCTGTTGTTATTCTTGCGGGGGAATTGGTGTATTGCCTGAGTATTATATTCCCGAAAAAGAACAGAAGGCACGCTACTTACTTCATACAAATTCTCTCGCAGACACAGGATATGAGCAGTTCTTGAGACGTTTTATAGAACCAATTGCTGCCATGATGCGGGAATGGAATGTACCGATACGGACGGTTTTTGATTATGGGGCGGGACCTGAACCTGCGCTCTGTGAATTGATGAAAACTGTTATCTTTCCTGATGCAGAAATTCGCGGATGGGATCCGTTTTTTTTGCCTGATGGGGAACTGTTTGCAGATGGTGCTGATTTGGTAACATGTCTTGAGGTCGCTGAGCATTTTGAGTGTGTAGATACTGGGTTTGAAGGGCTTGTCCGAGCATGCAGGCCGGGAGGCTTTGTTGGAGTAGGGACTATGACTGTACCTGCTGATATAAAAAAGTTTTTATCATGGTGGTATAAGGAAGACTGTACACATGTGTCTTTTTATACAAAGCAGGCACTGGAAACCGCCGCGGCACGTCATGGTTTACGGTTCGCGGCGGTTCTATCAGACCGAATATTTTTATTTAGACGTGCTCACTAAATGACTTCAGTATTGCCCGTATGGCATGTGCTGCTTTTCCACGATGTGATATGGCGTTTTTTTCATCTGCAGACAGTTCTGCGATGGTTTTATTGTATTTGGGGAGAAATACAAGCGGATCATAACCAAAGCCTCCTGTTCCGCGTGCGTCATCAAGCGATGAAATTAACACTCCTTCCATTGTTTCCTGTGCCAGATAGTAGTTCTCCTGTCCCACATACAGAATCATAGCACAGACATACCTGCAGGTACGTTTACGCAGCGGATATTTCTGAAGTTCCTGTTCTGTATCAAGCAAGAGCAGCCGATTTTGTTCAGCCTGCGGCAATTTTGTGCCGTCTGGTAAACCGGTACGGTAGTCACGGCCTGCATAACGTGCCGAATAGATCCCCGGTGCTCCTTCCAGGGCATCTATGCAGATACCCGAATCATCGGCAATAACAGGGGCGTGGACGATTTCCCAGAGCGCTTTTGCTTTTATGAGACTATTCTGGGCAAATGTTGATCCAGACTCTTCCGGGTTGAAAGAAATGTTTTCATCTGCGGGGATTACAATTGTATATTCAGGCAGCAGCTCTGCCATTTCCCGCCGTTTATGTTCATTTCCTGAGGCAAAATATATTTTCATTTGCATATCATAACGTACTTTGCTGTATCTGGTCTATTGCCCGCTGAAGTCTGCCGGTACGTATACTGTTTATACACCGTGATACCTGCCATGATGTCATTCCGAGTACCTTTGCTATTGCGGTATTGGGCGCAAGATAATTAAAACAACCAAGCTGGAGAGTTCTCCGTTTTGCTTTTTCTGTATTAAATCGTAGTGTATTGCTGAGTAATATGTATCTGCCTGTATTGCTGGTACTTCTGTTCAGAGCGTATTGAGCTGTCAGCGCTGCATGATATGCATAGTTGCGTTCTTCCAATAGTTTACGATGATGCACCGTTCGTTTTTCATTCAGTATTTGAATTTTGCGAATATATTCTGTTATTTGTTTTTCATTGTATTCAGTGAGTGTTAGAAGCTGTTCCATAATGGTCTTTGTTGGAAATGAAGCTGTTTTCAGTACCAGAATAAGCAGCATTAACTGGTAACGTTTCGGAAGTACTTGTCTTTTTAACCTTGTTGTTACTGGTAGGGTACACTCTGATGTTGTATAATCATGTGTATCTTCTGCTGTAAGCTGGTTTTCATAGTAAATATCAGGATACAAAGCATGTTCCTGGTATCCTTCTATTCGTGTTTTGCGGAATTCTGTGCAAAAATAGTAAAATACAGTTCTGCTGAAATAGGTCGCAAAAGAACTTCTGGAAGAATCATATTTGCGTATAATATCGGGTAGGTTTTCACATAGATACAGAAGAAAACTGCTGCGGCTGTCTTCTGAAAGTGTGTACTGTCTGAAGAGATATGGATTGCGGCAGATGTGTATCGCAATCCGGTCGCAGGTTTCTTTTAAAGTTGCACTGTGCTGTTGGTAATCTTGATAATACTGTGTTATTTGTTCGTAAGACATGTTTGTTCTCCTCTGCAGAGGAGAACGCATATTTCATGCCAATTATAAACAATGTCAGGAACATTTATATTTTGTTATAATATAATAAAAAGAGTTTTCCTGTGTTAGTTTTTTAATAAAGAAACCTTTTATATATTCTTTAGTTAATCAGATATATAATTTAATTATATATAATTTGTTTAAATTCTTGTATTATTTTAGGAATTAAAACAGCGATTGTACCTTCTGTACTGAGACCTGCAGCATTTTTGTGTCCGCCTCCGCCAAATTTTGAGGCAACAATACTGACGTCTATTGTATCTCTGGAACGTAACCCGACAGTACAGGTATGTTCTGTTTCTTGCCTAATAAACACAACTGCTTCAACACCGTGTACAGCGAGTAAAAGCTGATAGAGACTGTCTGAATCACGTCCCTCCTGGCCGAGTGCTCTTGTATCTTCGAGTGTTTCATATGTAATAATGAGTCGCCCATCAAGTTTACGTTCTGCGTGATCAAGCATGACTCCAAGTAATTTTCTTGTTGAGTAAGGTTTCCCGCTTGTCATTTCATCGTAAACCACACGCGGGTTTGCGCCTTGATCAACAAGTCGTGCTGCCGCCCGGAATACATCAGCAGAATTTGCAGTAAGAAAACGAAAGAAACCGGTATCTGTACTGAGTCCGAAAAACAGAATAGATGCTGTTTCCTGATCAGGAGCGCCAATAAGTTCTTCATAAAGCTGCTGGACTAAATATGCTGTAGCTGGTGATTCTGGATAAATGATTGCATTATCCTGTGAGATTGTTGATGTTTTATGGTGATCAATGATAAAACAACTGTATACAGAAAGATCACAGCCTGTATCTCCCAGTCGCTGAATTTCGGAACAATCTGCAATAATAAGCCCTGTTTCCTGTACTGGCTGTGTAACTGGCTGCTGAACACTGCGGGAAAAGTATTTTTCAAATCGTTTTATTTCCGGTCGTTTAAATGGACCTGCTGATATAAGCTGAAAGGGTTTACCTGTTTTTTCGATTATTTTTGCCAATCCAATACAACTTGAGATACAGTCGCCATCAGGTTCTTTATGTCCAATAATAACAAATGATTTATGCTGTTTCAAAAAATTTTTAAATGCTTGTATCTGTTCAGAAGAAATTGCCTTCATATGTTAATCCTTGTTTTTCTATTTATTTAGAAGTTACAGAACATTGTATGTGACAGGCAAAAAAAAATAAAGCCCCCTTATTTGAAAGAGGGCTTGTGTTGAATCATAGAATAATAACAGGACTAGTATTCGAGCGTGATGGATTCAATACCTTGTACATCGCTGAAATCAGTTCCGCGCGGGCAAACACCCCATACATGGTGCTGTCTGCTTGGTGGCAATGTTAAAATTACTGAATGAAATTCTCCATCTTTTGTGACAACTGTCATCATCGGATTTAACTGAGGCGGCATATTTCTAAATGTCAATTTCTTATAGTACCATTCCTTGGGAATTTTGACTTTTGCAATGCCGTTTCCGGTACGGGAGTAGTAAATTATGTAACCATCCTGATGTTCCAAAACTTTATAAACAGTTACATTGCGGTAAGATAGAGGACCCCATTTACTGTTTTCCTGTGTCTCCGCGGCCGGCTGTTCCTGTGTTTCCGCAGTCTGCTGTTCCTGTGCGGTTACTGCTGCGGTACTGAGCAGCAGACCAAGCAATACTATACCTGCAATTTTTTTCATAAAGCGAACTCCTTTATTTCTCTATTGTATACGAGATTTAAATTAAAGCAAGCATAATTGCTTTAATTGTGTGCTTTCTATTTTCTGCCTGTTCCCATACACGGCTTTGGGAACCCTCAATAACTGATTGCGTGACTTCTTCATTTTTAACGGCGGGCAGGCAATGCATGAAAATACATTTGTTGTTTTGTGTACGTTCCATCAGAAGATCATTCACTTGATAGGGTGACAGCAGCTTAACACGCTGTTCCTTGAGCGACTCTTCTCCCATAGATACCCAAACATCTGTATAAATAGCATCTGCTCCTTTTACAGCGTCTAATTGATCTGTAACCGTTATAATAGAACCTGATTCCTTGGCAAATGGCTGACAGATCTCTCTGATCTCGTTATCTGGGAAAAGCTCCTGCGGACTGATAATGGTAAAATGAATTCCCATTTTTGAGCAGATAAGCATCAGTGAGCGTGCAACATTATTTCTTCCATCTCCGCAGTATATCAGAGTGAGACCTGCGAGAGTACCGAATTCCTCTTTCAGTGTCATTATATCGGCAAGCGCCTGAGTAGGATGAAAACTGTCTGTTAATCCATTGATTACCGGCACCCCGGAATATTCCGCAAGTATGCGGACGTGTTCTTGCGAAAAACCGCGAAATTCAATAGCTGAAAACATTCTGCCCAGCACGCGTGCAGTATCTTCAATAGATTCTTTGCCGCCAAGCTGGATATCCTGGTTTGACAAAAAGACTGGGTGCCCGCCTTCTTCTCCAAACGCTGTTTCAAATGAGCAGCGTGTTCGTGTTGACCGTTTTTCAAATAACAACGCTATTGTTTTTCCGATAAAACGCTGATGAATTTCTCCCCGTTTTGCTTCTCCTTTTACCTGAAATGCAAGGTCAAGAAACTGTGTGATTTCCTGCGGAGTATAGTCAATCCAGTTTAAAAGAGAGCGGCCTTTAAATGGCGGTTCAAAAGGTTCTAAAATTGCCAAAGCTATGTACTCCTTTGTATCATCATAGTATCGTAATAACCTGAAAAGGTCAATTATACTGTAAACTTTACAGTGTTTGTATATTTTATTCTGAGTTTTATTTGGAAAAATACGATACTGAGTATTGACATTTCTTATACTTTCCGGTATAGTCTTAAATGTAACGGCGACATAGCTCAGTAGGTAGAGCAAACGGCTCATATCCGTTCGGTCATAGGTTCGATCCCTATTGTCGCTAATATAAACCGCTCAGATAACTGAGCGGTTTTTTTTGTTTTTATCAGATAAAATTGTGTTTCAGTTTGAAATATTCTGTGGTATACTGGTTCAGTGATATATATACCGGTTTCCGTGAAATTGCCTTTTTTGTGGGGAAAAACAGTTTTTTATAAACAGTTCTGGAGCGAAGTGAATTTGATTGTCGGACCAAACGGCGCTGGGAAAACACTCCTCGCAGAACAACTTGCTGCACAGTTTGAAAATTCCGGTAGACATGTGTATTATCTGCGTTCGGAACGAAAATCTCAGGATGAGCTCTACCAGTTTCTCCGTGAAAATTCTTGTATTCGTGAAAAAATCGAAGAAATTTTATCAGGAATGTTTGGAAAGTTTATCCGATTTGAAGAACTGGAAAACGGGCAGCTGTATCCGATTGTGGTTAATAAGTCCCGTAGTGTAGAATATGGGCTTAAAGATGGTGAGTGTCACGGGCTTAAAGAAATTATTTTGCTGCTCACGGAATTATACAGCGCTGATTGTGATTGTCTTATTCTAGATGAACCTGAATTACATCTGCATCCGCAGCTTCAGATATCATTTATGAATGAAATTCGTAAAATGAGCCGGCTTCATAGAGAGCGGATGTTTATGATTATCACACACTCGCCTTTTTTTATAGATCTTCGTACTCCCGATGATCTGATCGGGGTTGTTGTCTGTCATATAAACCGTGTGCCTACTCATATTGATATGTTATCAGAACATGATGAACATTTAATTCGTCGTTTTTTGCCTCGGTTTAATACATATCATAAACAGTTCTTTTTTTCTGATAATCAGATATTTGTTGAGGGATATACGGATAAGCAAATTTTTTCTTTTCTGCTTGATTATTTACCTCAGAATCCGAATAAATTTGGTACTGGCATCATTGATGTTGGCGGTAAAGATGAGTTGGGAGTTTTTTTTATTGTCTGTTCATTGCTTGGTACAAATGGCAGAGTAATAACAGATCTTGATTCTCTGTTTCGGGGCAAACTCCGGGATGTACTTTGTCAAGATCCAAGGCCATCGATGTGGCTTGAGAAACAAGCTGAACGTCAGCGGTCTTTTTATGAACAATTGTTTCTTAATGTACCTGAAGCTGTTTCTTTGAATATGCTTATTTCCCGTCTTGAGCGTTCTCTTCTTGATATTGGCAGCGCGGCTGCCGGACTTTATTCTGAAAATATTGAATTAAAGCAATATTCCGAACGATTGCGATTTTTCATTTCTACAAATGAGAATGTTGAAGATCTGGATACGTATAAAACTGTTGTTTTACAGGGTGTTATACATTATGCTCCGGATTTGCAGCGGGAGTTGCCTGAGGCAGTTGCATCAGAAATTCCTTTGCTGAAGAATTTGTTGTTTTTAATCCTTGCAGCAGCTGAGAGCGCACTTGTTTTTTTTCTACCAGAGGGGTGTATAGAACATTATTATCAGCAAAATAAAGTTATGTATATGCCTGTTCCTGCGAAAGATAAATTATTTCATACGGAATTGAATCATATGGTAGCGTGTTCACCTGTGGAAATTGCCAATGAATATAAAGAGCTTCTTGATATTTTGAGCAGGGCAAGCAGCCGGAATCTTTAACGTGTATGAAAATGCTGGATAAGAATAAGCATCATATAAAAAGCACATGCTCCGCAAAATGCGCCTGCGGTATCAGCAATCCAGTCAAAAACCGAAGCTGTTCGTCCTTGGACAAAGGATTGATGTATTTCATCAATGATACCATATGCTGACGTTAATGCTGTCGCTGTTAGAATTCCCCGATATGGGTATTCTTTCCATGTATTTTTTCGAATCCACAGTGCAAAACTAAAAGAAAGCCCGCCAAAACATATAAAATGCACAATCTTATCTCCAAACTGTATATCGGGCATTGGCAGCGTAGGCTGAGATGAAAGAAACCAACTTATTACTATAATAATAAGTGCGGGGATGTATCTCAAAAATTGAATACTTGAATTATTTTTGTTCATCTGACTTTTGGATTTTATATGCCCGCATGACGGCTCTGTTTGTGTAATGGATGATACTGAAAAATCCTATCATCGCAATAAAACATCCTAAGAGGATGATAAGACTGCGGATTCCGCCAATCCAGGCAGATACAAGAACGGCTGCGCATAACCCAATCTGTAAAGAATATAGTAAGGTAAGGATACCTATCGTTCCGTATCCCATATTCATTAGTTTATGATGCAGGTGAGACCTGTCCGGTGAAAAAAATGATCTATGTTCACGGGTTCGTCTCCACATCGCAGCAAATGTGTCCAAAATGGGGATAGATGCTAACACAAAAATAATGGCCAATTTGTTGTACGAAAAGCTGGGAATAGAAACAGGATATAGTGGCAGTATGGCTACCATAAAACCTAAAAACTGGCTGCCTCCATCTCCCATAAAAATTTTTGCTTTTGGTTTGTTATATACTAAAAAGCCAAGAATAGCGGCAGAAAGAATAAAACAGAGTGTTGCAACTGCTTTGACATTTGAAACAAGATAGATAATACCAACAGTATTTATGATAAAAAAAGACAGTCCGCCGCATAGTGCATCTACACCATCGATTAAATTAAAGGCATTAATTACTCCTATAATCCAGATGAATGTAATAATATAACCGATGAAACCGAGATGGAGTGGGCCGATTTGGGTAAAGATGAAATCATTTGAGACAAGAATAAGTGCCACGATTATTTGTATTAGCAATTTAAATTTTGCTGGCAGATCTTTAAAATCATCTATAACACCAAAGATAAAAATGAACAGTCCCGCAATAAGAATGGGAATAACACCTTTTAGGTGAATTGCATTATCAAACATCGCATACAAAAATGCTGCGATAATAAATGCTGATACAAAACCTATGCCGCCAAGCCGGGGAATATTTCCTGTATGTACTTTTCTATTATTGATTGTGTCATACCAGCCGTATGTATTACACAATTTTATCACCACAGGAATCGTAATGACGGAAATACAAAAAGCAATTAAAGTGTATAACATTTTCTGAAAACTCCCTCCTTCCCAGTCTGATTATCCACTTACAGAACAGTATAACAGGGAAAGACGGATTGAGCAATGGGCAATCTACAGTATGATATTAGATTGCCACCATCATAATTTATCAAAAAAATAACTGCAAAATGTATTTATCCTGTTCATGAAAGAAGTTTCTATCCGGTTTCTTAAAAAGAAAACAGATGGTGCATCAACTCCGCCAAGAGCATATAAAATAAGTGATTGGTTGTCACTGCTTGGAAATACTGTGATGATTGATTTCATATTATATGGCTGTACACAGGTAAATTTATCATAGTACCGGAGTTTGTTTTTATTTACTGTTTCATAATAAAGAGTATTTATTCCTGTTTCCATACTGATATCAGTGTCTATGTTGCCAAAAGGTTCCATAACAAGAATAACATTCATTTCTGTTTTATTCCCGGTTGTAACGGTCGACAGAATAGATGCGTCCTCATAAAGATCATACCATTTTTCGCCTCTGGCAGAATAATATGGAATACCAATATATCCCTCTATATCAATAAGCATTTGAGATAATGTATTGATTAGGTTTTCATTACCTTCAAGAGGGCGTATTTGTATTATCTCAGCAAGGTATGCTGGTTTAAGTTTAGTCATTGTTTCAATTGCTCTCTCTGCAATTGGGTGAATTGGATTCAGAGAGATATTCTTGGCTTTATCAATATTACGTATTACGACTTTGCCATCTGCCAGATCTTGCTGTTCTTGTTCAGTATAGTGTTGTGTATTGAAGATAGGGATTTGTGCTGATGTTACAGTAACGGTCAATACAAAAAACAAAAAAAAGTTAAGTACAAAATGCGTTCTAGTTTTCATAAATGATATAGATTATCCTTTTATAGAAGATTATCGTCTATAATATATATAGCAAACGATCCCTCTTAATTGTTACATATTTTATAGCTTTATGTATCTGATATTAAAAAATATTTTATTTTTGGGGTTTATATGCTATACTCTCTATTAAGAGGCGAATATGGCAATTGCTGCATATCTAAAAGAAATAATGCTTAGTCCGGATTCTTCTGTAATTCGTAAAATGTTTGAAGAAGGTTCGGTGTTAAAACAAAAATATGGCGCAGATGCCGTATTTGATTTTAGTCTTGGAAATCCCGATGTTCCGCCTGTTAGGCAAGTGTTGGAATCGATTCAACGTATCGCATCTGAGAATACTTCAGGAATTCATGGATATATGTTAAACGCCGGATATGTACAAACACGCGATGCTATTGCCTCCAAGGTGTCTGGAGAGCAGCAAAGTTCTTTGTCTGGTGAATATGTTGTTATGACTTCTGGGGCAGCTTCTGCTTTGAACTGTGTATTTAAGGCAGTGCTGTCTCCTGGAGATGAAGTTATAGTTCCTGCTCCGTTCTTTTCTGAATATAGACATTATGTTTCCAATTTTGGTGGAAAACTTGTTCCTGTTTTGTGCAGTGCTGATTTTTCACTGAACATAGATACTATTGCGGAATCGCTTTCAGACAAAACAGCTGCTGTACTTATCAATTCTCCAAATAATCCGACAGGTCGTGTATATTCGCTTAATGAGATGGAACGCCTTGCGGCTTTACTAAAGAAGCATGGTCGTAAAACGGGACGTTATCCATATCTTATCTGTGATGAGCCTTATCGGGCAATTGTTTATAGAGGGTGTGTTGTTCCTAGTGTTTTTCCGTTATATAAAAATAGTATAATAGTTTCATCATTTGCAAAGGATTTAAGTCTTGCGGGAGAACGAATCGGCTATATCGCGGTAAATCCCGATTGTGAAGATGCCGGGGAAATGGTTTCGGCCTGCGTTTTTGCTCTTCGTACTTTGGGATTTGTTAATGCGAATGCTTTTTTTCAGCGAGTGATTGCGGAGTGTTGGAATTGTACAGTGGATATCAGCTTGTATGAACAGCGTGGTAATCTGCTTATGGCTGTACTGGATCGCACTGGTATTGAATATGCTCGTCCTGATGGAGCGTTTTATTTATTCTGCCGGGTTCCGCCGCGCAATGCTGCTGTATCTGTTGGTGATGATAGTGCGTTCTGTGAGCATTTAAAAAATAATCTTATATTGTGCGCGCCAGGAACAGGATTTGGTTGTCCTGGTTGGTTTCGTATGTCTTATTGCGTAGCAGAACAGACTATTGTACGGTGTGAAACAGCGCTCAATGCTGCGGTGAAAAGTTGGAAAGCGGAGCAGATGTAATATAACATATAGGTTTTTATAAGGAAATTATAAGGGGGTTATATGAAGATTTTGATGGTTGCGGCAGAGGTCATGCCATTTGCAAAAACAGGCGGTTTAGCTGATGCGGTGTCTGCTCTGGCAATTACGTTATTTAAGCAGGGGCATGATGTCCGTATCGTAATGCCGCGGTATTATCGAATTGACCGAAAAAAACTGGAACCGCTTGAAGGTCCAATGGGAGTTCATGCGGGTTATCAGGAAGCGTGGACAGCTGTATATACATCTGTGATGCCAGGAACAGATGGTCTGCCAGTATATTTTATTGATCATGAACAGAGCTTTGGCCGGGATGGTATTTACGGTTCTCCCGCGGAACCTGATTTCCATGATAATCCGTATCGATATTCTATTTTGTGTCACGGCGCGTTTCAATTGTGCCGTAAGCTGAACTGGTATCCAGAGATTATTCATGCTCATGACTGGTCAGCGGCTCTTGCACCGGTGTTGCTGCGTTTTGTTGAAAAATATAATGGTTTTCAGAATACGGCAAGTGTATTTACTATTCATAATTTGGGATATCAGGGTGTTTATGGTAAATATGAATATCCCGCTACCGGTCTGGACTGGAATTTCTTTTATGCAGCAGGATTTGAAGATTGGGATCGTATTAATTTCCTAAAGGCAGGTTTGACATCATCTGATATGCTTACTACTGTTTCTCCTACATATGCCAGAGAGATACAGACAGAAGAAGCCGGGTTCAGAATGGATGGATTGCTTCGTCATCGCAGTGATGCACTGGTGGGAATCTTGAATGGTGTTGATACTGAAGCCTGGAACCCGCAAACAGATAAGCGGATTCCCGTCAATTATACGTCCGAGACTCTGAATAAGAAAGCTGAAAATAAAAAGGCGTTGCAGGAACGAATGGGGCTTGAAGTAGATCCTGCTGTTCCTGTTATTGGTGTGGTTACGCGTCTTGCTGATCAAAAAGGTGTCGCAGAAATGTTTGCTCCTACATTTGGTTCCATGTTCAATATTTGTGCTTCTATGAAAGTTCAGGTTGTTGTTCTTGGATCCGGTGAACGCTGGTGTGAAGATGAACTTCGAGCCTTAACAGCAAAACTTCCTAACTTTAAGATTTATATTGGGTATGATGAAAATTTAAGTCATCTCATAGAGGCCGGCAGTGATTTCTTCCTGATGCCATCAAGGTATGAGCCATGCGGACTGAATCAGATGTATTCATTGCTGTATGGAACATTGCCGATAGTCCATCGTACCGGAGGGCTGGCCGATACAGTTCAGAATTACAACGAACAGACAGGCGAAGGTACTGGATTTGTATTTGATAATTTAACTCCGCAAAGTGTGTATGATACAGTAGGTTGGGCTATATACGCATGGTATAACAAACCTGAGCACATCGAGCAGATGCGCAAACGCGGTATGAAGCAGCAGTTTGGTTGGGATACAGCTGCACAAAAATACGTAGAGGTATACAAAGAGGCGCGCAGGCGGGCAGGCTGTTCTGAGTAACTGAACTGAGTTTTCTTTTTTAGACTGCCGCATGCAATAGCGCTTATGCAGATGCGGCAGTCTTTTTTTTGTTATATGTATCTAATTTAATGTTCACAATACACCAATAATACAGGATATTTACAAGTTTCATATCATTTGTTACTATAAATACTGATGAGTAATCTGATTTTGGCTCCGTCGCTTCTGGCTGCTGATTTTTGTAATTTATCTGGAGCGATACAGCAAATAGAAGCGGTTCCTTCTGCGTGGATTCATTTTGATGTTATGGATGGTACATTTGTACCGGAGATTTCATTTGGTATTCCAGTTCTTAAATCAGTGCGCAAAGTGACGTCTGTTCCTGTTGATGTTCATTTAATGGTAAGTCATCCGGAAACTCATATTGACGCCTATATTCACGCCGGAGCTGATTTCCTTACATTTCATTATGAGGCAGCAGTGCATCATAATCGGATTATTCAGCAAATCCATGAGGCAGGAAAAAAAGCCGGTATTGCAATAGTGCCTTCTACGCCGGTTTCGGTACTGGAAGAAATTCTTGCGGATGTAGATCTTGTATTGGTGATGACGGTGAATCCTGGATTTGGCGGACAGCAAATGATTCCCCGCTGTCTTGATAAAGTTCGACGTCTAGTGCAGATACGGAAAGAATTTGGGTATACGTATCGTATTTCAGTTGATGGTGGTATTACTGCTGAAACGATTATCCCTGCAAGAGATGCAGGGATTGATGTTGCCGTATCGGGAACTGCTTTTTTTGCAGGAGCTTTAACAGGAATCTGAGGAGCAAGAAAATGAAAAAGAGATTTTTTGCGGCAGCTGTTCTGTTATTATTGGTGTGTGTGTGTATGCCTGTATCAGGCAGTTCCGATAGTGTCGCCGGAGATGCACTGGTTGAGGGAATAACCGCCTATCAGAAAGAGGACTGGGCAACAGCGCTTTTTTTCTTGAGAAAAGCGGCGGCTCTGCCAGAAGGCAACACCAGTGATGTCTGGTATTTGCTCATTATGTCTGAAATGTTTTCTGGTGATTATACCTCTGCTATTGAAGATTGCTCTTTATTTTTAAATGAATTTTCAGAGAATATCTATAAGCCGTATGTGCTCTATCAACAGGGACGTGCGCTGCATTTTACCGGGAAAAACCAGGAAGCGGCGGAAGTTTTTGCTCAGTTTTGCGGAATGTATCCTTCTCATGAGCTGTATTCTTCTGCGCTTTTCTGGCTCGCGGAAGCTTTTTATGCAGAATATAATTATGAACCTGCAAAGGCGTTATATGAACGTATTGTAACTGAGTTTTACCGGGAATCAAAAGCTCTTGATGCCCAATACCGGCTTGAAACGATAGAACAGCGTGAGCGGGAACATAAACTCTTATATCTGCTGAAAGTGACTGGAGAAGAATATCTTGCAGCAAAAGAGAACTATGCCCGTCAGCTCCGTCAGTATCAGTCTGAGGAATTAATTTCTCTGCGTCAGCAGCTTAAAGAAATGGAAACACAGCTTGCAGCGACAGAGCAGGAATTGCAGCGTGTCCGTTCGGAATATGCACAGAGTGAAACAAAAATAAAAACATTGGAAGCAAGAAATCAGGAACTGCAGACTGCGGCGCAGTATACGCTTTCAGCAGCAGATACAGCACTTGAAGTTAATGAAGATGACAATGGCTCTGCAGATTTTGATACTGAATTAAAAAGTCAGACTGAGGACGCCGGTACACAAGATGTGCTCCCCGGTAAAACAGAAGTTTCTGCACTGAATGAGTTGCGTATCCGTGTTGAAGAATTGCGCAGCCTATTGGACAGCGGTATTGAAAAAAATACCTCAGAATCAGAATTGGAGGTACATGAATAATGCGCCGTTTTACCGTCTCTCTGATATGTTTCGCTGTTGTGTTGCTTCGATTGTATGCAGAACCCGTTGATGTATCATACGGAGGATTTCGTATTGTTCTCAATGATAAAACAGGGTCTATAGGTCTGTATTCAGAGAGTGAAAACGCGAAATCTGTACCGCTGCTTGCGCCTTATGATAATTTTACCGGGTCATATTTTTCTCTGATGACGGATGGTTCTCTCTATCATCTTAATCGGGATAGCGTATCCGATATGAATGCGCGTGTTTCTGCCTCTGGTGCAGAAATTCAATATGATTTATCTAATGATATCCGGATAACTGTTTCGTTTGATCCAATGCTTGCAGGACAGAATGAAATAGAATATGTTCTGCGCATTGATGTAAAAGTTGAGAATCTCAGTGATAAATCGTACGAAACTATATTGCGGTGTTTATTGGATACATACCTGGGAGAAAATACTGCCAGTCATTTCTTTACTTCTTCTGCAGGAGAAATTTCGTGTGAGACTGTTTTTTCAGCTCCTGCTGTTGAGCAGTGGATTATATCTGCAGGAAAATCACGCAGTTTGCTATTGTTGTTATCTGGTGCTGATGTAACGGAACCGGAACAGATCATCCTTGGCAATAAGAATATTGTGGCCAAGTGGAAACCGATAGTACAGCCAGGCCGTTCATTTGATTCTCTTCAGTCATTTAATAATTCTGCTGTTACTGTCTATTGGCCGTCAGTCATCTTGAATCCGGGAACTCATATGCAGGTTCGTTTTTATATGCTTCAGGGGCAGAATGGTATCTGGCCTGACGTCGCTGCTTTTACAGATAGTTTTGCGTCTGATAGTTATCTTAGCAGCAGGGAGTCTATTCTTGCTTTGGTTGATGATCGGATCGATCTGGAGTATCTGCGGGATTTACTGGATCGTATTCAGGCCCTAGAAGGATCTGATGTACTTGATCGCTCTGAGGCACTGAAGCTGATTGCGGAGCTTGATGCAATTTTACAACGGATTAAACGGTAATAATGATGAGGCAGCTGTCTGTGCTTGATGAAGCACGCTGGTTGCTGCGTGCCCGCCGCTTCCCTGATGTGCTTTCGCTGTTGGAAAACAGGGTTTTTGAATATAGAGACTCATTTGATTTTTATTTTATTCTTGGTACAGCCTGTATGTATTTGGGGGACAGCGGCGGTGCTAATTCCTGGTTTCAGGGTGCAAAAAAAATACGGCCGAAAGATATAAATTTATTGAATGCTGAAGCAGCTCTTTTTTTACGCAGAGGTGATACAGATCGTTCAGTCGAAAATTATCTTTATATATTGACTCTTGATCCTGAAAATAAGCTTGCTCAGAATGGACTAAAATTTATCCAGGAATATGGTGATGCGGAAATGATTGCGCAGTGGGTTGTATCTGGTAAAATTAAGCGTTTTTATCCCCCGCTCGGTGTACATCCGCTTGTATTTAAAGTTGCTGCATGGGTTGGAATAGCGCTCTGTACCGGATTGCTTTTGTTTTTTGTTGGAAGAAGTGCATTCGCGTGGTGGAATTCAAAACCTCGTGGGCCGCTTCCGGAACTTGCTCTTTCTGCGGAAGAGAAAAAAGCGAGTGTTGAAACCGACATGTCTGCCTCTGCGTATCGGTATATATTATCATCTTCAGAAGTTACTGATGCATATGATGCTGCCCGGCAATATTTTGGAGAGGGCAAAGATAATGCGTCTCGGGTTGAAATAAACCGTATTTTGAATTCGAATGCGGCGCAATCGGTTAAAACAAAAGCGCTGCAAATCGCGGATTATTTTACAGTTCCTACTTTTGATACATTGAAAGATAATTATGCTTATTCTGTTGTTGCAGAAGACCCGTATCTGTATAATCAGTGCTGGGTTATCTGGTCAGGACGTATCACCAATATGCAGAAAGCATCAGATATTTTCAGATGTGATTTACTTGTCGGGTACGAAAGTATGCAGCGTGTTGATGGAATTGTCACAGTTGAATTTTCTTCCATGCCGATTATAAATGCTGTTGAGCCGGTTCAGATACTTGGTCAAATTATGGTAAAAGATGAAAAATTTATTCTTTCAGGTAAAGCGGTGTATCAGCCTTTAAATGGAGCAAATTAAGTGACGGGATATTTGCAGAATGTGCTGAAAAAGCACTGCTTTTGTATATGTATAGAATAGGAGGGTGAGCGATAAGGATGGCGAAAATGGTAAATGATATAACTGCTCCTGCAGATATGAATGAGAAGCTGCGCGCTCTGGAAGCTGCAAGACTTCAGATAGAAAAACAATACGGACAGGGCTCTCTTATGAAGCTGGGAACCCATACCGATGTCGCCGGGATAGATGTAATACCATCAGGATCAATCCTGCTTGATGAGGCGCTCGGTATTGGCGGATATCCGCGAGGGCGTATTATTGAAATGTATGGTCCTGAGTCATCAGGCAAAACAACCCTTGCGCTGCACGCCATTGCAGAAGCGCAGAAACTTGGCGGTATTGCAGCTTTTATTGATGCTGAACATGCGTTAGACCCAGTGTATGCTAAGAATCTGGGGGTTAACATTGATGATTTGTGGGTTTCTCAGCCTGATACAGGAGAACAGGCTCTTGAAATCGCAGACAGTCTGGTTCGTTCCGGTGCAGTGGATATCATTGTTGTTGATTCTGTTGCGGCACTGACGCCGCAGGCAGAAATCGAAGGTGATATGGGAGATTCTCATATGGGACTTCAGGCGCGTTTAATGAGCCAGGCGCTTAGAAAACTGACTGCCACTATCGGCAAGTCCCGCTGCCTGCTTGTATTTATAAATCAGATACGCATGAAAATCGGGGTCATGTTTGGTAATCCGGAAACAACAACTGGTGGAAATGCGCTTAAATTCTATTCGTCTGTGCGTCTGGAAATTCGCCGTATCGAGACGATTGAAAATAAAAATGCAGAAGATGCAGTTGGAAATCGTGTCCGTGTAAAAGTAGTAAAAAATAAGGTTGCACCTCCATTTAGAAAAGTAGAACTTGATATTTATTTTGGAAAGGGCGTATCTGCTGTTGCCAGCCTGCTTGATGCAGCGGTAAAATACGGCTTTATTGATAAAAAAGGCGCGTGGTATACCACTGAGACAGAGAAAATTGGACAGGGTCGTGAGAATGCTATCGCGTTTCTTGAGCAGAATACTGACTTTGCGCGTGATGTTGAACAGAAACTGAGAGAAAAACTGTTCCCCGGACAGACACTCAAAAATCCTAAAGAAGAAAAAGACGCTGCAGGCAAAAAAGGCGGCGGAAAAACTTCAGACAAGAACCAGTCTGCGGATAATTCAGCGACCGCAGATGAGCAGAACGGCCCTGATGAATTGTTTTAATAAAAATAGCCATATTCTGCGGATACCGGTTGTACTTGGTCTGGGATCTAATATGGTGTTTCAGAATATGAATTCGATGGAGATTTTAAGTCATGCGTGTGAAGAAATCAGCATGATTCTTGAAAATATGAGATCTTCGTCAATTTATCGAACTCGGCCAATGTATTATCTGGAACAGCAGGATTTTTTTAATATGGTAGTGGCAGGTGATTATAACGGTAATCCGCAGCAGCTTTTGGAACAAATCCATGAAATAGAAAACAGATATGGAAGAAACCGCTGTGCGGAAATCCGCAATGGCCCCCGTCCGCTTGATATTGATATTGAATTATTTGGCGATGTCTGTTTGCAGACTGCGGATCTGGAAATTCCTCATCCTCGAATGCGGGAAAGAGCATTTGTTCTTGTTCCATTGCTTGAGATATGTCCTGAAATTGCCGAACCTTTAACAGGAGTATCTTACTCTGAATATATCCGGAAATTACCGGCGGAGGAGGTCAAGTATGTCTCAGATGGAATGCAGCGCAAAAGAGGATGCCTGTAAATTCAGTGTAGGAGAATTTGATGGACCTCTTGATCTGCTTCTTTTTCTGATAAAAAAGAATGAAGTTAATATTTATGATATTCCGATAGCTAAAATCACAGAGCAGTTTTTGGCGTATCTTAATTATACTATTCGCCCTGATCTGGATAATTTAACTGATTTCTATGTAATGGCAGCTGATCTTCTGTATATTAAATCCCGGATGCTGCTGCCTGTAGAAGTTTCGTTTGATGGAGAAGATATTGAAGATCCCCGTCAGGAACTGGTAGACAGGCTTATTGAGTATCAGAAGTTTAAGAAGTTGTCTTCGTTGATGGAGGAACAGGAAGATGAGGCGGACTGGAGTCTTGAGCGCAAGAAGATGCAGCGTGTTCTTCCCTTTGAAGATGATGATTTGTGGGAGCGAATGGATACTTGGTCTTTACTGCAGGATATGCAGGAGATCTTTAGAAAACTGATATCAGCTTATTCTTCTGAGAAAATCCTCAATATGTATGAGGAAATATCTGTAAATGAAAAAATAACGCTGATGAACGAGCTGCTTGAAATAAAAGGGGAATGTTTTTTTACTGATCTTATTACACGCAAAGGAAATATCATGGATGTGGTTTGTTCATTTATGGCGATTCTTGAGGCGGTAAAATTTAAAATGGCCTCTATTTATCAGAACAGGATGTTTGGTGATATCAAAATTTGTCCCTATAAAGCGGCATAAATATGGAGTTGCATTTGGAACGGGAAGCGGCTTTAATAGAAGCTATACTGTTTTTGGAATCTGAGGCGCAGGATGAAAATAATCTGGCACGGATTTCAGAACTGTCAAAAGATGTGGTGGAACAAACACTTGAATATTTAAAAGAAAAATATCATAACGAAGATTCTGGTTTGGAACTTAGCCGTATTTCCGGCGGCTGGCTGCTTGGCCCTAAACGGGATCTGTGGAATGCTTTTTTGCGTGATAAATATGGTAAAAAGAATGAGAACCGGCTGTCGCGCGCGGCTATGGAGACTCTTTCCATAATCGCTTATTCACAGCCCATTACCCGTGCTGAGATCGAAGCGATTCGCGGCGTTTCGGCAGATAATATGATCAGGTTACTGTTGGAGCGCGAGTTGATAAAAGAGGTAGGAAAAAAAGATGTCCCGGGAAAACCTGTGCAGTTTGGCACTACAAAAAAATTCCTTCAGATTTTCCGGCTGAATAGTATTGCTGATCTGCCGCGTCTTGATAAAACAGAAAGCGAGAGGTTTGAACTTGGACGATAAAACAGAAAAACGCTCTGGAATTCGTTTACAGGCGTATTTGGCGCATTGCGGTGTTGCCAGCCGCCGCGCATGTGAAACATATATTGCTGACGGCCGGGTCTCAGTAAATGGTGTGATTATTACCGTGCCCGGCACAAAAGTTCAGGAAAGTGATACGGTTTGTGTTGATGGCCGTCCTGTAAAGATCGAGAAAGCGCTGCGCTATGTACTGCTGTATAAACCTGCCGGTTATGTCTGTTCTCTTTCAGATGAGAAAGGACGGGCAACTGCTGCTGATTTGTTAAAAAACGCATATTCAGAGCGGTTATATAATGTCGGCAGGCTTGATATGTATTCTGAAGGGCTGATTCTTTTTACAAATGATGGAAAATTTGCTGCCGTGGTCAGTCATCCGTCCGCCGAATTGGAAAAAGAATATATTGTTGAAACAAGTATTCCTATCCCTGAAGAGCTGATAATCCGCTTTCGTAAAGGCATTCATGTTGAATCTGTTTTTTACCGATGCAAATCGATCGAACTGCTTTCGCCACAGCGTGCCCGTATTGTTCTTATTGAGGGTAAGAATCGTGAAATCAGGCGCGTGTTTGAATCATTTTCCATAGGAATTCGCCGTCTTACTCGTGTGCGTATTGGCCGTATCCGTACAGGAAATTTGCGGTCAGGAGACTTTCGTGATCTGACAGAGCAGGAAATACATGATCTGATTGCTGTCTGCAAAAATAAAAATCGTTTTTGAAAATCGTCATATATGAAATTTATTGCTGCATAGGGGTGTGTTATAATGGTTATTGCAATTGATGGTCCTGCTGGTTCCGGTAAGAGTACGATTGCTCATTTGATTGCGGAAAAACTCAGTATCACCTTTTTAAACTCGGGGAGTTTTTACCGGGCAATAACGCTTGCGTTGCTGCGGGCTGGCTTTATAGAAATATGCGATGGTTCTCCAGTATTCCGCCGTCCTCAGCATGATATTATTGAGTTTGCGCGGAAGCAGCGGCTTGAATATGTGCAGTCTCATCTTATTCTGAATGGAGAAGATGTAGAAGGTTTGTTGCATTGTGATGAAATAGACGCAAGTTCATCTCAGGTATCATCAATCATACCGATACGTCATTTGGTAAATGACCGAATCCGTGAAATAACAAAAACGCTGAGTATCGTGTGCGAGGGACGTGATATGACAACGGTGGTATTTCCTGATGCGGAGTATAAATTCTATCTTGATGCATCGATAGATGTGCAGGCTGAACGGCGGTACAGACAGGGAGTGAGCGGTCTTTCTCTGGAAGAAATAAAGGAAGGTATCCGTAAGCGTGATGAGAGAGACCGCAATAAGGCGGAAGGTGCTTTGAAAATAGCTGCGGATGCGGTGTATATTGATACTTCTGACTTGACCATTGAGCAGGTTTGTGAGATAATCATTAGCAAAATTCACGTATAAGGGTTTAATATGGATCAGATGGAAGTGGAAAAGAATGCGTCTTTGGATACTGCCAAAGATAACATTCAGACACAATTACAGGAAGAGTATCTGAAAAGTCTGGATTCTCTTGAAGAAGGTCAGTTGCTTGAAGGTACTGTTATACAGGTGACTCCGGATCATGTTTTTGTTGATGTCGGCGGAAAATCAGAAGGAAAAATTCCGTCAGCTGAATTTACTGAGGAGCCACACGTTGGAGATAAAGTCGAAGTCGTTCTTATAACGAAAGAAAATAAACATGGCGAAATGGTTGTTTCCAAGCAGAAAGCAGATGAAAAGCGGCTGTGGAAAAACCTTAAAGAAGCATTTGAAAATAAAACACCTATTGAAGGTACTATCAGTAAAGTTGTAAAAGGCGGTTATGATGTTCTGCTTGGCGGAAATATACATGCATTTTTGCCGTTCAGTCAGTCAGACAGTCAAAAAGTTGATAAGCCGGAGAAACTGCTTGGTGTAAAAAGCTTTTTCTATGTTGAACGGCTATATTCCGATAAAAAGATTAATATTGTTGTAAACCGCAGAAAATATCTTGAAGAAACAAATGAAGAGAAACGGGATGAATTCTTTAATACCGTTTCTATTGGTGAAGTTGTTAAAGGTACTGTAAAGAGCTTTACCAGCTTTGGCGCATTTATTGACTTGGGTGGTTTTGACGGTCTGCTGCATATTAATGATATGAGCTGGGGACACGTTACACGTCCAAAAGATTTTGTTAAAAAGGGTCAGGAAATTGAACTCAAGGTTATTCGCCTTGACCCCGCAGAAAAGCGCATAAATCTGTCTTTGAAACATTTTACAGAAGATCCATGGCTTCATTTTGAAGACAAGTATCACGTAAATGATGTGGTTAAGGGCCGGGTTACAAAGCTGACCGATTTTGGTGCGTTTATTGAGCTTGAAGAAGGTATCGAAGGTCTTGCCCATATCAGTGAATTCTCTTGGGTCAAAAAGATTAACAAACCCAGCGATATGGTAAAAATCGGCGATGAAGTTGAATGCATGGTTCTTGGCTATGATATTCAGGCTGGCCGTGTATCACTTGGATTAAAGCAGGTTACAGCTAATCCATGGGATTCCATTGATGAGAAATATCCGGTTGGTACCCGTCTGACACGCAAGGTTGTTAAACTGACAAACGCAGGTGCGTTTATCGAGCTTGAAGAAGGTATCGACGGCTTCTTGCATGGAGATGATATTTCCTGGACAAAGAAAGTCAAACACCCTGGCAGTGAACTGGAAGTAGGGCAGGAAGTTGAAACTGTTGTAACTGAATGTGATCCTGAAAATCATCGTATTCGCCTGAGTATTAAGCACTTGAGTGAAGATCCGTGGCAGCAGTTCCTTTCTGCACACAAGCCTGGAACGACACTGGAAGGTGAAGTTGTTTCTATCGTTGACTTTGGTATTTTTGTCCGTGCGCCGGGCGGTATCGAAGGTTTGGTTAACAAATCAAATCTGAGTGAAAACCGTGATGAGCCATTTGAAGAAGCGGTAAAGAAATACGCTGTCGGTGACAAGATCAATGTATACGTTATGGATGTAAATCCTGAAAAACAGAAAGTTGCGTTCTCTGTTCGTGAATTCAAAAAGAAGCAGCAGCGTGATGAAATTTCACAGTATATGTCTTCTAATGACAACGACAGCGACGGTGCGTATACACTGGGCGATCTGTTAAAAAATAAAAACAACTAATTTATAGTCTCAGTGAGTGTACCCGATGGCCTCTAAATCAATTGATGTTGAGAAACTCGAAGCACTCATTGAGATTCAGACTCTTATAAATTCTAATTATGCTGATCTGGACGCTTTGTTGGTTCATATACTTGAATCGGCAATGCGTCTTGTTGAATGTGAATCATCGTCTCTTCTGCTGGTAAAACCTGCTTCAAATACATTGTATTTCGCTGTCGCGCTTGGTCCGAAAGGTGTTGAAGCAAAAGATATTCCCGTGGATGTTGACAGTTCAATTGCAGGCTGGGTCTTTCTTAATAATCAGAGTGTAATTCTTAATGATGTTGGCAGTGATTCAAGATTCTGTCCGACAGTACAGGATAAAACTGGATATATCAGCCACTCTATGATTGCGCTTCCGCTGCGTGTAAACGGTGAGTGCGTCGGTGTAATTGAACTGTTGAATAAGGCTAATGACCAGCATTTTACGCGTAATGACCTTGAAATATTGAATCTGCTGAGTGTTCAGGCTGGTCTTGCGTATCAAAACGCGAAAAAATTCCGTACAGCGCAAAATGAGATATCCCTGCTGCAGAATTCTCTGCATACGGCGAGCGGATATCATACTTTTATCGCGGAAAGTTCTGCGGTGCGGGATTTGATGGCAGTTGTTGATAAGGTTTCCAGAACAAATTCTTCTGTTTTGATCCTTGGTGAAAGCGGGGTGGGAAAGGAACTGTTTGCGGAACAGCTTCATTTGCGAAGTCCGCGCTCAGATAAACCCTTTATACGTGTGAACTGCGCTGCTCTCTCTCCAACGCTGCTTGAAAGTGAATTATTTGGTCATGTCAAAGGCGCTTTTACTGATGCGGTTAATGACCGTGTCGGTCGTTTTGAAGCTGCGAATGGCGGTACAATTTTTCTTGATGAAATTGGAGAACTTCCGCTTGATTTGCAGGCAAAACTGCTGCGTGTTATCCAGAACAGAACATTCGAAAAAGTGGGCTCAAGTGAGACTATCGCTGTTGATGTACGTGTTATTGCTGCGACAAACAAAAATATTGAAGAAATGGTCAGCCAGGGTAAATTTCGCAGTGATCTCTATTATCGGCTTAATGTGCTGCCGATTTGTGTACCTCCGCTGAGACAGCGAAAAGAAGCGATTGAACCGCTTGCGCAGTATTTCAGAAAAAAGTTCAGCATAGAGACGAAAAAAAATTTTGAGGGATTTTCACCTGAGGCATTGGAGCTTCTGCGTTCCTATTACTGGCCGGGAAACATCCGTGAACTTGAAAATTCTATTGAGCGTGCCTGCGTGCTTGGTCATCCGCCTTTAATACAGGCTGCTGATCTGCATCTGACTACTTCTGTTCAGCACAGTGATATAGAGTCATTATATGGAAACGCTGTTGCTGAATGTGAACAGGCAGAAGATAAAACGCTCAGAACTGCTGTGCATAACTTTAAACGTGCGTATGTAAAACGCATATTAGAGGAGAATGGTGGAAACCAGACTGTCACCGGCAGAGTGCTGGGGATTCAGCGCACATATTTATCCCGTCTGCTGAATGAACTGCACATCAGATAAAACCGCACTATTATATAGGAGAATAGATTATGGAACATGTAAATACTGCTGCAAAGGACAAATCGTCTGTTGGGGAGAATGTAAGCAGTTTTTTGATTAAATACCGGATTGTTTTTTTGAGTTTGATTGCGGCTCTGCTTGTGCTTTGTGTCGCTTTTGGCGTATACACGGCAGTATCTGAAAAAAGCCGTGCCGCAGGTCTTGCAGAAATACAGGAAATAGTAGATACGCTGGCAAAAGCACAGGAAGCTGATTATGAAACAGCCCGTGCTGATGCGATAAAGAATCTTTCTGGTGCTATCGAAAAAAGCGGGGTTGTTGGTGTGCGCGCTAATATGGCTTTAGCTGATATATATTTCGCTGAAGCAAAATGGCAGAACGCCTGTGATGCGTGGCTCGCCGCTGCTGAAAAAGGCCCCCGTGACTATACTGCTCCGATGTGCTGGTATAATGCCGCTGTCTGTTATGAGGAACTCGGTGATACTGCCTCCGCTATAACATATTTTCAGAAAGCGGCGGATACAGTAGGATTTGGTCTTGCCTCACGCGCTTTGTTTAACATCGGCCGTATTAAAGATACTGCCGGCGATTACGAAGGTGCTGTTACCGTATATCAGCAGCTGAATGACGCCTATCCGTCAGATTCATGGGCAAGCCTTGCTATGAGCCGCATTATCGCGCTGCGTGCGGAAGGCAAAGTTCTCTAATACATGCTGAGAATTAATAAAAAGGCAAGTATCGGCGCAGGCAGTGTTCTGTGTATCAGCATACTTGCCTTTTTTTTAGCCGCCTGCGGTATTGACGTTTACTATATGCTTGAGCCTCCTACAGGCAATTATCGAACCCCCGAAGACCCTGCTGAGCGTTATCTTGAATTTAATACTAATTATAACGCGAATACAGAGCTGCTGCCGGTGTATCAGGGCGTAATGGTCTATTACCGGCTTTATAACAGCGAGTCGCAGATGAATTCCGATATCAGTTCCATAAACGCGTCAAATTCAGAGTATTCATCAAACGGCGCTAATAAAATGATTTCTATCGGATATCAGCCGCTGCGCTCAAAAAACTCAGGCGGTGATTTTGTCGCGAGGCAATCGGGAATTGTACAGATACGTTTTTTTACTGAAGGCCAGAGTGCTACACCATATAAAGCGGCAATCAATCTAAACGGAAATCCGGTAGATATACCGCTGCGCTACAATAAAACAGATGGTTTTGATTTTTTCTCAGATAATGATGATATAAAAGTAGATGAACCAACTGAGGAGTCCGATCCTCCTGACGCCTATACCGGAGGAACAGAGCAAAATATCTGGTATTTGAACGCCTATGCCGTCTCATTCGGCCGTGACGAAAATTTTACCAATCTATACAGCCAGCTGCTGCATCTGGGATATATTACTATTCAGCCTGAGTAAGGACACAGGCGCCTTCGTGCGCGAGCAGAAACTCTTTTGCGTCCATTCCGGCGGAAAAACCTGTCAGACTGCCGTTTGAGCCGATAACACGGTGGCAGGGAATGACTATGAGAATGGGATTTTTTCCAATTGCGCTTCCTGCGGCGCGGCACGCGCGCGCGTTTCCAACAGCCTGTGCGATATGCCGGTATGTGCGCGTGCTTCCATAGGGGATTGCGCACAGCTGTCTCCATACCGCCTGCTGAAATGGTGTCCCGCTTGGATTGAGCGGCAGAGAAAAACTCCTGCGTGAACCGGCAAAATATTCCTGAAGCTCTTGGACCGTGTCGCTGATAAGCGGTGTGTCTCTCCATATACAGTCTGTCTCCCGGTATGCGCCGCCGCCAGTTTTATCGGTAGTTGCAAGGCGGTGTATGCGGATAAGAGATCCGTTTTCTTCTGCGATGAACAGCTGTCCTATTGGAGAATCCATAATGGCGGCGTATTTCACAGTGTGAGCACACCTGTGTGTTCAAGAAGAATTTTAAGCCCCATAACGATAAGGATAATTCCTCCGGCAAGTTCCGCACGTGATTGATAGCGGCTGCCGAATACGGCGCCGGTTTTTAGCCCGGCAGCGGAAATGATGCATGTTACCACGCCGATACAGCACGCTGCGGGAATGATGCGGACTTGCAGAAAAGCGAATGAGACACCGACTGCAAGCGCGTCTATACTTGTCGCGACAGCGAGCGGCAGCATAGTTTTAATTGCGAATGAGGGATTTGCGCATTCTCCTTCTTCCCGTGACTCACGGATCATGTTGCCGCCGATGAGAACAAGAAGTATAAAAGCTATCCAGTGATCGTACGCTGATATCACCGACTGAAAACGGCTGCCTGCCAGATATCCCACGGTTGGCATAAGCGCCTGAAACCCGCCAAAATACAGTCCGACTGTCAGCATCTGCGGAATAGTCGCCGATCCTGCGGACAGTCCTTTGCAGATAGAAACCGCAAACGCGTCCATAGAAAGCCCTACAGCGATAATAAGAAGCTCAATGAGTGACATACTGCGCAAGTATAGCATAAAAATTGCATATATGCTATAGTAACTGCATAAATATGCAAGTGGAGGACACACATGAGCAAAGAAAAGGTTGTTTTGGCATATTCCGGCGGTCTTGATACGACTGTTATCATTCCGTGGCTCAAGGAAAATTACGATTACGACGTTATCGCTGTCTGTATCGATGTGGGACAGGGCGATGACTGGAAAAGTATAAAACAGCGCGCGCTTGATACAGGAGCGTCGGCGTGTTATGTAGTAGACGCGCGTGAAGAATATATTTCAGAATATATCTGGCCAGCGGTAAAAGCGAACGCGGTTTATGAGGACCGCTATCTGCTGGGAACATCAACAGCGCGCCCGCTTATCGGCAAAATTCTGGTTGAATACGCGCGCCAGGAACAGGCAGCGGCAATTTGTCACGGGGCGACAGGAAAAGGCAATGACCAGGTACGGTTTGAGCTTGCTATCAAGGCGTTTGCCCCTGATTTAAAAGTGATTGCCGCGTGGCGGGATCCTAAATGGAACATGGACAGCCGTGAGGCGGAAATCAAGTACCTTGAGGACCGCAATATTCCTGTTCCGATGAAAAAAGATCAGTCATACAGCCGGGATCTGAATATCTGGCACCTGTCTCACGAAGGACTGGAGCTTGAAAAGACAGAAAACGAGCCGAACTGGAAGCACATGCTGCAGCTGACAGTAACGCCCGAAGAAGCGCCGGATAAGGCAGAATATGTGCAGATCGATTTTGAAAAAGGTATTCCCGTCGCCGTAAACGGCAAGAAAATGAGCGCGCTTGATATCATGCTTGAGCTCAACCGCATTGGCGGGCGGAACGGAGTGGGACTTGTTGATATCTGCGAGAACCGCTGCGTGGGAATGAAGAGCCGGGGCGTATACGAGACACCCGGCGGCGCGATACTGTACTACGCGCACGAAATGCTTGACCATCTGTGTCTGGATCGGGATACGTATCATTATAAGCAGCAGGTGGCGCTGCGGATGGCGGAACTGATTTACGATGGCAAATGGTTTACCGTATTGATGGATTCGCTGCGCGCCTTTGTTGATAAGGCGGAAGAAACTGTTACCGGCTGGGTAAAGCTCAAGCTGTATAAAGGCACTATCGCCGGCGCTGGCTCTCATTCTCCATACAGTCTGTACAACGAGAGTATCGCATCATTTACTACCGGAGAATTGTACGACCATAAAGACGCCCAGGGCTTTATCACGCTGTTTGGTCTGCCGCTGAAAGTACGCGCGATGATGGAGCAGGCTGCCGGTCAGGGACAGGCCGTAACTGAAAGCGCCAGTCTGAAAAAACGTCCCACCGAATAAGTCGTATATAATAGAAGAAACTTTTAAACCGCATACCGGGCCGGAAAGCCGTTTCGCCATGGGACGGGTTTTTCCGGCTTTTTTTATTCCTCTTTCGTTTTTATACATCAAAATATTGTTGCATAACGCTTGATAACAGCAATAAAATGTGGTATATTCCACATATAACAACAATATATTGTTGTTATACAGGCGTATGCCGTCTGACGCAGATCCTGTTCCGGCAGGAGTGCGCGGACATTATCGGAGAGGGTATGCATCGCTGAAACAGCTTTTTACGGGCGCGGTACGCTCAGAAGACCGTTTTATAAGCTGTCAGGCATAACAAAAATAACCTTCTTTTAGAACAAAATAAGTCTATTTTTTAAACGAAAAAAGACTATCTTTAAAACAAAAATAATGTATCTTTGAGCCAAAAAAAGACTATTTTTGTTTGAAAGATACAGTAAAAACGTTTTGAATTTAATCTTTTATTGAATCAAAAAAAGATTAAAAATGAAATGATTCATAGTATTACCTATCGTGGCTGAACAGGAAACACAACAAAATACCTATCAGAGCAGCACTAAACGCATCGCCAAAAACACTCTCATGCTGTACTTCAGGCAGATACTGATACTGCTGGTAAGTCTGTATACGGTGCGGGTGGTGCTGAACACATTAGGTGCCGAGGATTACGGCATTTACAACGTGGTGGCGGGAGTTGTCACCATGTTCAGCTTTCTTTCCGGCGCTATGGCTACCGCGAGCCAGCGCTACTTTGCCTTTGAGATGGGGCGGGGAAATGAGGAAGGATTACAGAAAGTATTCAGCGTGACCATGACTATCTATGTGCTTCTTGCGCTGGTCATTGTGGTGCTTGCTGAGACAGTGGGCTTATGGTTTGTGAATACCAGACTGGTGATACCGGCGCAGCGGATGACGGCGGCACGGTGGATATATCAGTTTGCGATACTGTCTTTTATGGTGACGCTGCTTACGACGCCGTATATGGCCTCGATTATCGCTCATGAAAACATGAATGTGTATGCCTATGTGAGCATAGCGGAGGCGGCTCTTAAACTGGGCATTGTATTTGTGCTGCGGGTGCTGCCGTACGACAAGCTGATTGTGTATGGGGCGCTGCTCTTGCTTGTGGCGTGTATAAATACCGGACTGTATCGGGGATATTGTAAACGGCGGTATGCTGAATGCCGCTTTCGCCTGCTGTGGGATAGGGCGCTGTTTACTGAGCTGGTATCGTACAGCGGGTGGAATCTGTTTGGCGCAAGTGTCGGCATTGTAAAAAATCAAATCATCAATATTTTGCTGAATCTGTTTTTTGGGCCGCTGGTAAACGCGGCGCGTGCTGTTTCTGCGCAGGTGAATAGTGCGGTAGTGAGTTTTTCTCAGAATTTTTCTACAGCAATGCGGCCGCAGATTATAAAAAATTATGCCGCAGAAAACTATGAAGAGACAATGCGGCTTGTCCTTAGGGGATGCAAGGGAACGTTCTTTTTGATGTATCTGTTCGCGCTGCCGCTTATGATAGAGATGCCGTATGTGTTAAAACTCTGGCTGAAAGAACCGCCTGAGCTGTCGGTATTATTTACCCGGCTGGCGCTGCTTGACGCGCTGATAGATTCAATCAGTTATCCGATTATGACGCTTGCGCAGGCAACAGGAAAGATAAAACTGTATCAGGGAGTAGTGGGCGGTGTGCTGCTGCTGAATCTTCCTGTTTCATACTGTGTGCTCAGACTTGGAGCGCCGGCATATTCGGTGATGATAATTGCTGCGGTGATAACCTTGCTTGCGTTTATTATCCGGTTGTGCATTGTACGGCATCTTGCAAAATTGTCTCTTGTTCAGTTTGTCACTAAAACAGCGCTTCCGGTACTGGCAGTAGCGGTGTGTGCGGGTGTGCTGCCGATGATGATAAACAGTCGTCTGGCACAGGGAATGCTTCGGCTGTGTGTTACTGTTGTTATCAGCTGCTGTTCAACAGCTTTATTTGTGTGGTTTATCGGCCTTTCTGGTGAAGAGCGGGTTTCTGTGTCCAGTATGATAAGGAGAAAATTACATGCCTGATCTCCCATCAACAACATGCACCGGGTGTGGAACGTGTGCGCAGATATGTCCTGTACATGCAATAGATATGCGTGCATCCTCTGAAGGTTTTCTCTACCCGTTTATAGAACCTGATACGTGTGTAGGTTGCAATGTATGTGAAAAGCGCTGTCCTGTCTTGCATCCTCCTACGGCACATAGTACACAGATTGAAACATACGGCTGTATAAATAAGAATGAACAAATTCGCAATGACAGTTCTTCCGGAGGTGTGTTCAGCGCCTGTGCGGAATATATTATTGATACAGGCGGTGTCGTGTTTGGCGCGCGCTTTGATGCTGATTTTTCAGTTGTTCATGGATATGCGCAGACGAGAGAAGAATTAGCGGCATTTCGCGGTTCTAAGTATGTGCAAAGTACTTTGGGCAATGCGTATGCAGACTGCAAGCGATTTCTTGAATCTGGCAGATGTGTGCTGTTCACCGGAACTCCCTGTCAGATTGGCGGACTGAAGGCGTATTTGAACAAGGAATATGAACAGTTGTATCTGATGGATATCATCTGCCATGGAGTACCTTCACCGCTGTTATGGAAAAAATATGTTGCTTACAGAGCCGGACAGGCGAATTCGCCTGTCCGGAGAATCGCTTTCAGACACAAGAATTGTGGTTGGAAGCGATACTCCGCTGCATTTTCCTTTGAAAATGCAGCGGAGTATCGGGCAACTTTAGATAAAGATTCTTATATGCAACTATTTTTGCGGGATGTATGTTTAAGAGAATCGTGTTACGCGTGTTCTTTTAAAACAGAACATCGTGTGTCTGATATAACTGTTGCTGATTTCTGGGGTGTGGAATCAGTCTGCCCACAGCTGTTTGATGATAAAGGTACGTCTTTGGTTCTGGTACAGTCAGAACAGGGGAAAAAACTGTTTGAAGCAGCTGCTCAAATGCTTACTATACAGAAAGTATCGTTATCAGAAGGCATCAGATCAAATCCGTCATTGATTACTTCTGCAAGGAGACCAAAAAGACGAGATTCTTTTTTTCATGAACTTGAAGAAAAAACTCTGGAAGCGGTATTCAGAAAGTATGGACGGGACACCCTGTGTAAACGATGCTATCTGTTTGCAAAACGATGTATACGAAAACTTATCGGCAATAAAGGCACAGCTGCGGTAAAAAAACTGCTGGGAAAAGGGTAATGGTAAGCGCGGCCCCTGTTAAACGCATAGCGTATTATGATTTTCTCCGTGGTATTGCGATTGTGATGGTTGTCGCAATCCATACTATGGGGTTTATATATGAGTACTCCGCTATTTCTTTTACTGCGGTGTTAATCAGACAAATATTAAACTGTGCTGTTCCTGTGTTTTGTGTTTCCAGCGCTTTTTTTCTTATAAAGAAAGATATTCAGGGAAAGCGGTATAGAGAATATCTGTTAAAACAGTGTATCCGGGTATATGTGCCATTACTGGTATTTTCTGTACCATATTTGCTGCATGATTTATTGGATAAAAAAGATAAAATAATAAGTATGTTAAAATTTATCGGGGGGGGGGTACAGTGTATATTATTTTGCCGCGCTTATTATCCAGTTTTATATACTGCTGCCTTTATTTCAAAAGTATAAAATACTGAGGAATCCATGGGCAATGGGAAGTATTAGTTTTCTGTGGGTATTTGTATATGTGTATATTGTTCAGCCTGTACATCCGCTGCCGCTTGTATTGTATGGCGGACCGATATGCTGTTTTATTGTTTATTTTGCGCTGGGAAGTGCTTTACAGCAGGATAAATTAAAAGAACACATCCCAATCCGGCTGTACATTATCGCTACGTGTCTGATGCTTGTGATAAGTTGTGCGGAAGCATATTTCCTGATGGAAAGAAATGATAGTTTAACTGGAATTGGATTAAAACCATCTGCTGTGTTGTTTTCGGTATGTATGTGTTTAATCCTGTATTCTGACAGATGTGCTGCAAACTATTCAGAAAATACTGTTAGCAAGCAGCTGTGTAATTTGGGAAGATACAGCTATGGTATTTATTTGCTGCATATGTATTGTTTGTCAGTGCTGCATAAACTGATTGTGAAAACAGGATATGAAATCACCAGTTTCAGATTATTCTGGTGGGCGGCATATACATTTGTTGTATTACTGCTTAGTTATATATTACTTAGGATTGCAAAAAAAATTAATCCTAAAGTCTCCCGGTTGTGTTTGGGAGTATAACTAACGAAAATCGGCATCATGATTTTCTGGTGGTCAGAAGAGGCAATATAAAAGTTTATAAGAATAATTCGTGAAGATAAGAAACTCCAAAAAGGAGGGGTACTGAAAAGATAATTGATTTTAGGGATATCTCGTGTTATATTTGTATCATACGGAGGATTTTTATGGTTGTGAGTATGACGATTCAAAATGCGGATGATGCTCTTATTACCGCTCTGAAAAGCGTATGTGCTCTGTATCCTGACGTTATTGTTTCTATAAAAGAACAGAATTCTCCGGCAGATGAACTGAAGGCGGAACGGGCAGCCATCATGAAAGCGATTGACAGTGGAACGTTGAAAACGTTTGCTTCCATGGATGAATATGAGGCTGCTCATGGTTTATAGAATCGCCACAACAAAACGGTTTGACAAGGAATATGCGAAATTATCACTGGCGGACAGAAAACTGGCGAAAGAAGTTATAAACCGTCTTGCCAATGATGAGATTCTTGAGCCGAAATACAGGGATCATCCTTTAAAAGGTGAACTAGACGGGTTCAGAGATTGCCATGTAAAACCCGATTTAGTGCTGATTTACACAAAAGATAAAAATGCGCTTATACTAACAGCGTTCAGAATAAACTCTCACAGTGAATTATTCTGACTGATTCAGTAAATCTCTTATTTTTAACCGAAAATCATTTTTTCTTTTCAGCCTGAAATATACTATGGCTGATTATTCAGAACAGAAACAGTTAGTTTTCTTCACTATGCATAATTTACCGTATTATTGTTCATGCCGTAGTGGGGGGATGTGATGAACAATACGGAAGATACAGTAACAAAATATGATAAATCATTTACAGGAATAAAGCATCTAAAAGGAGGTGTGCTGAAAGGATAATTGATTTTAGGGATATACTGTGTTATATTTGTATTAAGTGGAGGAGTTCAATATGGCAATGATAAAACCATTTCAGCCGTCTGTTGCAGAAAGTATTGAAATTTGGAAAAAAATTGTCGCAGCCGTGCTGAAAAAACCTACCGAAGAACAAATTAAGAAAATGCAGGAAGAAGCAGAAGAATTCAGTAAGGTTTGTGCAGATGATTGATTTTCTTACAGATGATGTTTCTTCATTATTTGTGATAGAAAAACTTTCAGAACAAAATCTGAATGATTCGTTTATGATTTCAGAAAAATTCGCGGAATATAAAAGTTTCCTTTATTCAAATGCGTTGATATATCAATCTCTTTTTATATCACAAACGTTTTTACTGATCGAAAAGGAATCCAGAACGATTGCAGCGTATATTTCTCTAACTGCTGATACTGTTGCATTAAAACCGTCAGAAAAGAAGAAAGCCGGATTAAATGAAATTCCGTTTCTGTTTCTTCCCGCATTGAAGATTGCAAAACTTGCAGTATGTGAGTACTGTACAGGAAAATATAAGCATATTGGTTCCTATTTGATCAGATTTGCATGTATAAAGGCATTCAGTGTTAATGACCGTTTTATGGCATGCCGCCTTGTTTCTGTAGATGCTGATATAGAACATAATCCTGGGATTCTGGAATTTTACAGAAAAAACGGTTTTTCACCACTAAAAAATTCAGTATATAAGAAGAAGTTCCCGAACAGAACAAAAACAGTCGGAATGTGGAAAGATATTTTCTCATAATTCCGTAAAAATCATTTTTCTTTTCAGCCTGAAATATACTATGGCTGATTATTCAGAACAGAAACAGTTACTTTTCTTCACTATGCATAACTTACCGTATTATTGTTCATGCCGTAGCGAGGATATACGATGAAAATCGGTATCATGACTTTTTGGTGGTCAGAAGATAATTATGGGCAGCTTTTGCAGTGTTACGCGCTGCAAAAGTACCTGCGTGATCAGGGACATGATCCATTTCTTATACGGTATGACCCGCGCAATGATTATGTGCCAACACCTCTGTATCGGAAATTGCTGAAAGCGCTGAATCCGGTGAAACTTGTTGGATATCTTTCTCTTAAAAGAAGAATGTATCTTTCGTCAAAAGAGTATACCACACACAACCGGCAATTCAGTATATTCAGAGATACGTATTTGAAACAAAGTGAACAGATATATTATTCGTATGATGAGCTAAAAGCGAATCCTCCACAAGCGGACTGTTATATCGTAGGCAGCGATCAGGTATGGAATTTTGGCAGTGTTATTAACAAAAAGTATTTACATAGTTATTTATTAGATTTTGGTAGTGATAAAATAAAACGACTTGCTTATGCAGCAAGTTTGGGTTCAACTGAAATTGGAAAAACTGCTTCAGCAGAAATTACTGAATTACTTAAGCGGTTTGATATGGTTTCTTTGAGAGAAGAATCAGGTGTTCAGCAATGTGATGATTTAGGAATTAACTCTGTATTAGTATGTGATCCAACACTATTGCTTGGACAAAATGATTGGGACAAGCTGGAAGCTAATTGTATTAAGCATACGCAGAAATATATTTTTGTTTATATGTTGGAAAATACTTGTAATTTTTCATTGAAGAAGTTAGCTGAGTGGGCTGCAAAGTATAAATTAGAAATTATTTATGTGTCAGGGAACCGTGGTTATAAAAAAGTAAATTTTTCAGACTCACAACAGAAGAAGTCGTATTTGACTATATCAGAGTGGATATATTATTTAAAACATGCTGAATATGTAATCACAAATAGCTTCCATTGTTGTGTTTTTTCTCTGATTTACCACAAAAAATCTGGTGTTGTGTTATTAGCTGGAACATTACAAAAAAGTAATGATAGAATAATTTCTTTATTCAGAAATTTAAAAGTGTGTCTTACACAAATTAAGGATAATGATTTTAATTTATTATTACGTAACACGGTTCCTGTTGTTGACACTGAGTTTATAGAAATGAGTAAACGACTTTTATTGTCTGTACTGAAAAACTGAGATGAAGATGTTCAGTAAAATTTGTAGCAACACGAAAGATTACGCAAATATTATATCAGATTTATAAGATATGCAGGTAAAATATCATGAATTTCTTTTATATATCAGTATGTAAAAAAGTCAGTCATTTAGACGACGTCTTTTATTTCCTGCAAGGTTTATTAAAAAATGTTATGAGATGTCTGTTAGATAATGAATCATAATAAAAAATATCTGCATACTTGGAGAATAGACAAGGAAACGATATATGATACCTAAAATAATCCATTACTGCTGGTTTGGGCATAATCCTAAACCAGAAATTGTGAATAAATGCATTGAGAGCTGGCAGAAGTTTTGTCCTGATTATGAAATCAGAGAATGGAATGAAGAAAATTTTGATTATACACAATGCCAGTATGCGGCAGATGCCTATAAAGAAAAAAAATGGGGATTTGTATCCGATTATGCCCGACTTAAAATCATATATGATCTCGGCGGTATATATTTAGATACTGATGTTGAATTATTAAAAAATCTTGATCCTCTGTTGAATACATCTGCTGTAATGGGGTTTGAAAATGAGCAGTATGTAGCAACTGGTTTGATTATCATGGCGGAAGCGCATAATAGTATTATCAAGACAATGTATGAATTGTATTATACACAAAGTTTTTACAATAAAGATGGAACGCTGAATATGATTCCCTGCCCAAAATATAATACTGAAGTATTGATTAGGTATGGACTACGCCAAAATAATACAGAACAAATAATTTCGGATGGTGTATCACAGGTAACAGTGTTTCCTACAGAGTATTTTTGTCCAATGGATTGTATGAAGGGAGAAATAAAATGTACTGAACATACGTATTGTATTCATCATTATATAGGTAGTTGGGTAGATGAATTTGAAAAAAAGATTATTGAGTATCATAGGTATATATATAATAAATATAAAAAGAAATGGGTGTGTGCAATTTTAGCTCATTTATTTTATTTTAGATTGAGAATTAGTGTTTTCGGGTTATATAAAACAATAAAATATTACATAAAACGAATCGTAAAATAATTTTATTATAAATATTGAATAAATAATTAATGCGTACTTTATTATGACTATTTTATATATGATTCATGCGACGTATAACTCTGGTGGAATGGAAAGAATTTTGACTGCAAAGGCAAATCACTTAAGTACCTCCGATGATGTCTATATTGCAACTACTGAACAGTTTGGTAAAAATAATTTCTATAGTTTAGCCCCAAATATAGTACGATACGATTTTGATATTGGTTTTTTTGATTATGCAGAAAAGAATATTTTTTTTAAATTTTTTAGTTTTATAAAAAAAATTAAACAATATAAAATAAAAACAATAGCCCTTATTAAAGAGTTAAAACCAGATTTAATTATTTCTCTTGGTGGACATGAAATTAATTTTTTATATAAAATCGTTAAGAAAATTTGTCCTGTTATTGTTGAGTATCATTTTTCACATGATTTTCATGTCCAAGTTTGTCGAAATTATAATTTTCTAATAAGAGTCTTATCATTACTTCGTGTTCAATATGAACGCTCCTTATTTAAAAAGTATAACAAATTGGTAGTCTTAACAGAAACAGATCAAAAAGAATGGAGATTAAGCAATTGTGTCACTATTCCCAATTTTTTTGATCCCCCAAAATCAAAAACATCTGTTAAAAGGGAAAAAGTATGTATAGCTGTGGGAAGATTAGTTGAACAAAAGAATTTTTTAGAATTAATTCATATATGGCGTCTAATTCATGAACAGCATTCTGATTGGTCACTGCATATTTTTGGAGATGGTGAGCAAAGGCAATCTATTGTCGATTTGATTCATGAAAATCATTTACAGGATAGTGTTGTATTGGAGGGGATTTCAAAAAATATTTGGGAAGAATACCAAAAAGCATCAATATTTTTGATGACATCAATTTATGAAGGTTTCCCCATGGTGTTGCTAGAAGCTCAGGCAGCTGGATTACCTATAGTTGCATATGATTGTAAATCTGGTCCAAAAGAAATTATTGTTCCTGGATCTGGCTATATTATTCCCGAGCATGATAAGAATTGTTTTGTATCAAAGCTTTCGCTCATTATGAATGATGAAAACCTTAGGTGTTCTATGATGGATGTCGCAAAAAGAAATTCCTTAAATTATACCCAAGATTCAGTCATGAACCAATGGTTATCATTAATTAAGAATATTAAAAATTAGCATTAATTTATAAAAACCTAAATGTATTTTGCTACATTATTGATATTATTGTTATATTCTCTCTTTAATTACAACGATACTTTTGTAATGAAAAAATATTTTTCTGATCTAAGATTGTGTCAAATTTAGTTCGCAATTTTGATTCTGAAAAAAGCCACATATCCATCATGCTACGTTAAATAAAATCT
>CALXMF010000010.1 GCA_944389415.1 uncultured Spirochaetota bacterium
TATTTAACGTAGCATGATGGATATGTGGCTTTTTTCAGAATCAAAATTGCGAACTAAATTTGACACAATCTATTTTTCTTTACAAGCAGTTCTATTTTATCCCTATAATTACTCTGAAGAAGATTTTCCAAGTTTTTCTGCGCTATCTCTAAATCATTTTTTACTGTTTCACCACAACCAAAGCAATCTATAATACTTTCTCTTTCTGAATCACTAAAATCATCTCTATTAATGAATTTATTTTTTAATTCATCTCTCAAATCGTCTGTCTTGATAGGAGGAATCCTGTCTCTCTCTTCTCTTTTTAACTGTTCACACTTTCTTGCATAAGAATCCATTATATTTTCAATATGTTTAAAAAGATGTAAACCAAGAGGAAATACCCATGTTTCATCTGGAGTTCTTGACTCGAGCAATCCATTCAGATAAGAAGAATCAAAGACCTTAACATTTTTAAATTCAGAAAATGCACGTTTTTTATTATCGAATGTGATAGTTTCCTTTTGTTTTTCTCCCATCTCATATTCAATTAGAACATTAACGTCTTTGTTATCAGATTTATAAATATTAGGAAGAATTTTTTTCTCTTGATTTCCACCAACAACCTCATTCAGAATTCTAAAGTAACTACTCTTCCCAGAACCATTTAAACCATATAAAACGGTAACATCTTTAGAAAATTTTATCGTTTGATTTTCACATAATGCATTGACCCCGCACTTATGTGTTAATTTTTTGAAAATCAATTTTTCATCAGATAAACTATCTGCTGTGGGTTGGGGTGAACCTTCTGCTATAGAATGTGTTACTTGTTTTGTTATAGATGCTCCGTTCACTAAACATTCAAAAATTTCATTTTGTCGTTCTTCACTAATTGCACCGTTAGTCTCTATCGATTCTTCTATAAGAACTTTTAACCATTCCGGTTTTCCCTCAGAATATTCCAATAAATAATCTTTTGCATGTGTTTTTTTGTTCATGATATAACTTCTTCCTCCCAATTTTCTACATATTTTCCAGGCTGCCTTTTATGAGTATGGGGCAGACGGTTTTGATTTTTGTTTTTAATTCCGCGACGATGCGGCGACGTTCTGTATAGCACTTATACATATTGACAATACTCTGTTGGACTTCAAGGGACGGCAGGGGAATTTGTACATCGCACATATCTTCGTAAGTAAACACTTCACGTGCAGATCCCCATGAATGATACCGGGCATAACGGTCAAACTCTGCACGATGTAAAAAAAGAGCTAAAAATTCTAAATTCAGTTTAGTTGAATCTTTGGACTTTATCACTTTATCTACAGAAGAGACAACGACGGGATAATCATAATCATTATAAGCAAAAGCTAGACACTTTTCATTTCCGGTCGTCTGTACAAAAGCTAAATGAGAAGGTTCAACAATTAAATAATTTCCGAGTTCTTCTTTATTTACTTTTGCATTGGTTAAATTAAATTCTTTTCTAACAGAAATACTTCTCACTTCTTTAATCTTGTTATTTGAATTTTTTCTACAAACTTCTTCAATATAGGGGCCAATTCTTTCACTTGTATTCTTTTTCCGTAGATCCTCTATAAACCCGTCGCAGACAATTTTCAGGTCTTCCAGTCCCTGTTCGTAAGCGGCAAGATTGGCTTTTAAGGCATTATACACGGCAACGGCTTTTTGCTGGGCGGCAAGCGGCGGCAGAGGAATTAAAACAAAACACATATTTTCCCAATTAAAGAATTCTGTCGCACTTCCCCATGAATCCCAACGACAATATCTATCAAATTCATCTCTATTAAAAAACATGAAAAGATATTCCGGAATTATTTTTGTTTTTTCCTTTATATGAAACACAACATAATCCTCTGTAACAATAAAATCTTTTCCGGTATCATTGTACCCTAGACCTATCTTTTCACCCATTCGAGTAGTACGACGATTAAATACAAAATAATTTGGTTTTACAACTTGAAAATTTTCCAACGACCTATCTGTTATATCAGCTTTTGTCAGCATTACTTCTTTTGTATTTGAAATTCCCCGTACATCATCAACGGTGTATTTTCCTTCGGTATTTCTGTCGTCACAAAGTTCAATCAAATCGCCCAGCCGGTATATTTTTGCCGCTTTCATTTCTGTCCTCTTACTGATTATCCCAATCCAGAATCTGCCAGTAACCGTTTTTGTTTGCCCCGATTCTTTTAATAAAGCCATTCTGTTTTAGAAAGGCAATGTTATTATGCACAGCAGTTTCACCGATACCAAGCTGCTCGCCCACCTGCACAAGGGTAACAGCGGGATTTGCTTTTATCAGTTCCATTATTTTTTTCTGTGTGGCGTTCAGTGATTTATCCCTCACTTTATCCCTCACTTTATCCCTCACTTTATCCCTCATATGTGCGGGATTCAGTTCGCAAAGAATGCCGGAACCATTCGCCGCCGCACCTTCTTTGGTAAAATCAATCTCAAAAGCAAAGGGAATTGTTACCCGGATAAAACCGTCCAGAAATTCAAAAGCATCTCTGCCGTAACGGTTCACCACAAGCGGAACACCGTACCCGGTCTGTTCCATTAAATCAAGGCGGATAAAAAGGCGGGCAAGTTCTTCGTTGACAGGTTTGGAAACACCCTTAAAAAAATCTTCTCTTGATAAATTTACCGGCAAACCGCCGGTAGAAATAATTTCCATACGGTCTGTAAAAACATATATGGCTGGAGGTGTTCCGTCAGCCCAACAGTTATGCAGACACGCATTAAACCACGCTTCTCGAAAAGCGTCTTTATCAAAAAGGTATCGGTCATGGCGGACGCCGTTACGAAATGAAACTTCCGTTGCGTTAAGCACTTCGGCACAATATTCAAACGCCTGCTGCATGGCGACAATCAGACACTTATTGCCATATTCGTTTCGCTGCAATATCCCGTCGCCTTTATCTTTTCCGGCAAAACGGACCACTTTTATCGAAACTTCATTCTGATCCGCAAGAAGCTCCGCCTGTTTGTTATATATATTGTCCTTTGTACGTAAATGTAAATTCTGCTCAAAAGTGGCATCATTGACGGTAAACTGCTTTTCTACCAACATGATTTTCAAATATTGGAATGTGGGATTGACTGTTTTGCCGACGATTTCTGTGATATCGGCTCTTGCCGTAAGATATTTTAAATGAGCTGCCTCTATCTGGTACTCCGTCATCGCACGCGCTGTTGTACCCACACGCAAAAAGAAGCCCTGAGCGCTCCTGCCATATTTTTTTATGTAATATAGTGCAGAACCTTTTGTTACCTGAACTTTAACGATATGTTTTCCGTCGATATATTCTGATCCCAGAATGATATTTTCCGACGCGTCAGGCAATATTTGATTATCGATTATGTCCGCTATTTTACGCAGTGTTCCGTCCAGGTCCGATACACCGCAAATAGAACCATCATCTTCTATACCGATATATATGGTACCGCCGTCGGTATTTAAAAAAGCAACAATTTCTTTTGGTACAGAGTCGCAGAATTGCCGCTTGAGCTCTGTTATTTCTGATTCGTTGTAAACTCTCTTATTCATCCCGCTGATTCCGCTCTGTCTGCTGCAAGATGTCAAAACCTATTCCTCTAAAGGCTTTTTGCAGCATAGTCCGGCTCTCTTCCTCACGGCGCAAAAGGTCCGCCATTTCTTTCTGGATTCGCGCCATTTCTTCAGGATAATTAATATCCAGATCCCGGTCTACAAATTCGATATATTTTGAAGGAACAAGCGTAAAATTTTTCTCTTCTATTTCCTGTATCCCCACACCGCGATACAGTTCAGGCACGGCGTAGTTTTTGCCGTCTGTTCCGACACTCTGCCAGGTATGATAAATCTCCGCAGCTTTCTGAATCTGCGGAGCTGTAAGCAGCACTTTTTTCTTATTTTCGTTTTTAACAGGGGTTTCTCTCCAGGTGCGCAAGTCCATAAAAAGGATTTCACCTTCCCGGTTCCGCAGCTGCCGGTTGTGATAAGCGCCTCCTCTTTTATTATTGTTTAATATCCAGACTGTTACACTGATATCGGTGGTGATAAAAAGTTCCCGTGGCAAAACGATAATGGCCTCTATTTTATCATTCTGAATCAGCTTTTTGCGGATTTCAAAAGCGTCGGTGTCGCCTAAAGCGCCGTTCGCCAGAAGAAAGCCTGCCACTCCGTTTTGTTTTTTCAGATGATACAGCATATGCAGAATCCACGCATAGTTGGCGTTGCTTTCTGGAGGAACGGCGTACTCTGTCCAGCGGGCATCGCTTTTCAGATTATCATTCCACCAGCCTTTCAGATTAAAAGGCGGATTCGCCATAATATAATCAAAGTATAATCCCCTGTGCAGATCATTCAAAAACGTTGAGTCACTGTTTTCTCCCAAATGGTGACTGATACCACGCAGCGCAAGATTCATTTTGGCAAGGCGCCAGGTAGCGGCTTCTTTTTCCTGCCCGAACACATTTATCGCGCTGATATTTCCCTGCCGGGCTTTTACCAGTTCCGCGCTCTGAATAAACATTCCGCCGGAACCGCAGCAGGGGTCATACAGTGTTCCGTCAAACGGTTCTATCAGGGCGGCAATGAGCTGAACCACATCATGGGGCGTATAAAATTCGCCTTCTTCTTTTGTGGCGTTCACCGCGAATTCTTTTAAAAAGTATTCATACACACGCCCGATTAAATCTTTTTCCTGCCCAAAAGTCCGGTGACTGATTTTATTCACTTCGTCCACAATTTTTTTTATATCGTTGGAGGCAAGATTTCTCTGGGTAAACGTACCTTCTACAAAACAGCCTTTCAGCTGATCGGAATGAGAGGCGATACTGTGCAAAGCCGTATCAAGGGCGACATTTAACTGCGGCGCCGGGGTATTGATAATTGTTGACCAGCGGGCTTCTAGCTCCAGATTATAGGTTCCGTCGGTAAAGGTGGCGTCGTCAAAAAACGCTGCCTGAATCTGAGGGTCATCGGGATTCAGTCCCTGAGCCTGTATGTCGCTGCGCAGTTTTTCTATACCGTCTTCGTATTTTTCGCCGATAAACCGCAAAAAGACGAGGGTCAGCATCATATCACGTTTTTCAAAAAAAGAACCGGAGTTGCGTGCCTGCCGCAGAATGTCCCGGCACTTAAAAAGTATTGTATCCAGGTTAAGTGTTTCTGTTTCCTGCTTTTTTGCTTTTGCCATAGTATACACTACCTTACTATATTTTCCGTTTTTATTCGCCATCAAATGGTCTGTTTGTGAGAAAGTATTATAAGAATCATATTCTCATTTTGCTCTTTCTTACCACAGTATACCATGTGTTTTGACTAAATACCAATCATCACACAAAAACATTAAGAGAAAACCGATAGAAAGCAGCAGAATATTTTTAATAGATTATGGAAAAAGAATCGTACCCGAAAACGAGCGGCAGTCTGAAATAAAGCCGTCGGAAGAAAGCAGAGCGCTGTACATAAGCGGCAGATACCGTATCCGCCGGCTTATATACACCTTATATGTGATATCATAATATAGAAGGAAACAGGCTGCCGAAAATTTAAGGAAGGCAAATACACAGCGCTGATATACCATCATCAATGCGGACTGTTTCACCGCCGCGGCAGAAGAAGGTATCCTCGGCACAGGCATCGACAGATTCAGTATTGCAGTGCAGCTTGCCGCTGCCATCCAGCACAAACAGAACAAAATCGTTTTTATCAGTCAATTCGCCGCCGGAAACAGTACGCAGCGCAAAATACGGGCACTCAAAAGCCCCGGAAAACGCAGAAACAAGCGGAGACGGCGCGCCGTAGCTGATAACCTGTAATCCCTGTGTAATATGCATCTCACGCTGTCTGCCCCAATCGTACAGCCGATAGGTAATATCGCTTGATTCCTGAACCTCAAGCAGACGGATACCGCCGCCGAGCGCGTGAACAGTTCCAGCGGCAATATACACAAAATCACCGCGCCTCACCGGCTGGCGTTTTAAGCAGGTCTCAAAATTGCCGTTTTTTAGGGCTGCAGCAAGTTGTTCTTTTGAAAAGTCTTTTTCAAGTCCGCAGTAAATCGCCGCGTCCTCAGACGCATCAAGGATATACCAACATTCTGTTTTTCCCCGGGAATTTTCATGCGCACGCGCGTACTCATCATCAGGATGCACCTGCACAGAAAGCGTATCATTTGCCTGAATGAGCTTGATAAGCAGCGGGTATTCAGGAGCGACAGCACTAAGCGGTTGTCCGCCGCCGGCAGATAAAGCCTGAGACTGCCCATGCGGATGAACAGATACAAGCCACCGCTCGTATCCCCATATTTTTTCAGATATAAAAGGGTCTAACTTAAACATAATTACCTCACTTAAAACATTGCGGATATAAAAAAAACTGCATACCGGAGCTGCGGAACACGGTATGCAGTTTAATCAGTTCAGATTACAGAGAATCTTTTGTGATGATATCTACACCGGTATCGACATAGTCCGGGCTCAGTGTTTCACCGGCAAGGACTTTCGCAGCGCTCTTCATACCAAGATATCCCATCTGATACGGATTCTGGCCCATGATGCACAGCAGGCTGCCGTTCTTTACCAGTGTTTTATTCATATCAGAAGCGTCTGAACCGCATCCGATAACATTGCCGCCGGCTTCAGCGACAGCGTTACCAACACCGACTGTTGAACCTTCGTTTGAACCATATACGGCAACACAGCCCTGTGCGATAAAGTTAGCTGCCATATCTTTTGCCTGAGCGGCGTCACCCTGGCTGTACTGTGTTTCCAGAACTTCAAAATCTGTTCCGGCAAACGCTTCTTTAAAGCCAGCTTCACGCAGAACGGTTGACTGAGTAGCGGCATTTACACCAACAACACCGATCATACCGCTGGTAACACCTTTCGCGTTCAATGCTGCAAGCAGTGTCTCACCAACTTTCTTTCCGCCAGCCTTGTTATCGGTCGCCAGGAACTGTTCAGCAGGATAATCAGCAGCGCTGTCAACATAGATGATTTTTACACCCTGTGATTCAGCTTCACGCAGCGCAGCAGTAATGGCGTCAGGACCGTTTGCCGCGATCATGATAACATTTGCGCCAGCAGCTACAGCGTTATTCACACATTCAATCTGCTTATTATCATCTTTTACATCAGGAGCAAGCCAGGTATAGCTGATATTGCCGAGTTCTTTTGCGGCAGCTTCAGCACCTTCATTTACTTTTACCCAATGCTGATCCATCTGATCCATTGTAATCAGATATACTTTGTTAGCAGCGTTTGCATCTTTGCTTCCGCCAGCAAAGGCGATACCTGAAAACAGAGCTGTCATTAACAACACAGAACCAATAAATCTTTTCATCTTTATACTCCTATAATCCGCAGCTGTATTTAATTATTGCTTTGCAACTACAATTATTTCTTCTTTTTTCGGGGAGGATTGTACCGGACAATAATATCAAGCAGAACCGAAACAATGACGATCACACCGATTACAATATTACGGATAGCAACAGGCGCACCGGCAAACTGCAAACCGTTTTGCAGAACACTCCAAATCGCAGCACCTACTACTGTACCAAGCAGCAGTCCCTGTCCGCCGAGTGTTGAAACACCACCGATAACTGATGCCGCGACAGCGTACATCTCATATGAAGTACCGGCATCCATCGCACCCATACCGCTTGTCGCGCACTGAATCAATCCGACTACACAGGAACAGAACGCGGCAACAACATACGCTTTTATTGTTGTTGAGGTAACGTTTACACCGCTGAGTTTTGCCGCTTCTATATTACTACCGATTGCGTAAATATGCCGCCCTGATTTTGTCTTGCTCAGCAGAAAGTTAAAAATCACCCAAAGAACGGCAGCAATCCAGATAGTATTATACAATCCAAGTGTTTTTCCGTAATAAAAGAAATCACGGAATCCCTGCGCTGCTTCGCCGATACTGTTTGTGTTATAGTTATTATTGGCGATTTGCGCAATACCTCGGCCAATAGTCATAGTACCAAGGGTCGCAATAAACGGCGGCAGTTTACAGCCCGCAACAAGAATACCGTTAAGAAAACCAATAGCGACACAGCAGATAATTGCGACCAGCACGGCAATCCATGGTGATACGGCCTTTGTCATCAGGGTGGCGCTGATCATGGTCGCCATACCGACAACAGAACCAATAGACAAATCAATATTGCCCGTAATCAGAACATATGACTGACCAATACCAATAAGCAGAATCGGTGCGATCTGACGCAGCAGATTGCTGATATTCCGTGAAGAAAAGAATGTGGGATTGATAATACCGAACGCGATACACAGTACAATAAGTCCGGCTGTTACTGTTAATACCTGTCCCAGACCGCGTACTTCACGAACCTTCTGGGCAAGACCTGTTTTATTACTCATAATTTCTCCTTTCTCGTAAGCATTACGCGTTTATTTTCTTCTCAAACTGGGTGGCATGCACCATTATTTTTTCCTGAGTCGCTTCTGTCCGTGATAACTCACCGGTAATCCGTCCGCCGCACATAACCAGTATGCGGTCAGCGACACCAAGCACCTCTGGCATTTCAGAAGAAACAAACAACACGCCGATTCCCTGTTGTTTGAGCATATTCATGAGATTGTAAATCTCTACTTTTGCGGCGACATCAATACCGCGTGTCGGTTCATCAAACATAACAACACGTGAATGTCCGGCAAGCCATTTCGCCACAACAACTTTCTGCTGATTACCGCCTGAAAGATTCTGCGCAATCGCCGATGGACTGGGTACTTTTATATGCAGATCCTCAATCGCTTTATTGACCATCTTTTTTTCAAGATGTTTACTAATCACGCCCAGTTTATTGCAGATCATATCCAGATTGGGCAGTGAGATATTTTCTGATACCGGCAGTTTTACACACAGTCCGTCTTTCTTGCGGTCTTCTGGAGCAAGCACAATACCATGCGCTATGGCATCCTGCGGATTTCTAATCTGGATTTCCTTGCCATCAAGAATAAATGTACCTGATTCTTTTGGATCGACACCAAAAACAGCGCGTGTTGTCTCTGTTCTTCCTGCGCCCATCAAACCGGCAATACCCAGAATCTCGCCTTTTTTTACACAGAATGACACATCCTGTACCTGAGTTCCAGCATTCAGATGCTTTACTTCAAAAATAACATCGCCAACAGGACAGTCAACATGCGGAAATTTTTCAGTAATCTGCCGGCCAACCATGTTTGTTATGATTTCTTCCATAGTAAAATCAGTAAAGTTTCCGGATGTGATAAATTTACTGTCCCGCATAATCGTTACACGATCAACAATATGCTGAAGCTCTTCAAGGCGGTGAGAAATATATACAATAGCGCAGCCATCGGCTTTCAGCTGTCTGATAATAGAAAATAAATCTTCTATTTCACGGCTGGTAAGCGCGCTGGTCGGTTCATCCATAATCAAAACCTGCGCATCAAGTGACAGTGCTTTTGCGATTTCTATCATCTGTTGTTTTGAGACAGGCAAGTGTCCAACAAGCTCTGTCGGCGATATATCCATGCCGAGACGATCCATAAGAGCGCGGGCGGCTTCATTCATCGCAGCATTATCAAGAATACCGCCCAATTTATACTTTTCACGCCCCAGAAAAATGTTTTCAGCAACAGAGAGGTGCTGGCACATATTTAATTCCTGATGGATAATGGCGATTCCTTTCTGTTTCGCAGATGTCGGGTTAAGCCGACCAACATCTGTCCCATCTATCAGAATTTTCCCTTCGTCAGCCTGATAGATACCACTGAGAATCTTCATCAGCGTAGACTTTCCGGCACCATTCTCGCCAAGCAGCGCCATGACTTCGCCCCGCTTTAGATTGAATGAAACATCATCCAATGCTTTAACGCCGGGAAAACTCTTGGAGATATGCTGCATTTCAACGATATACTCCGTCATTATTCCTCCTTATATTAAAAAGTTCCATACAACACGCAGTTATATTCAATACAGCAAATCACCTGCTGCACGGAACCTGCATCGCCACCGCAAGACTGGCATAATCACCAATCTGTTCGCCTAACCCAGCAGGGCAAATCTCACAGACCGCTGAAGAAAACGGCAAAGCTTCGCGTTTAATTACTTCAATCATTGTATCACGAAGTTGTGTTTCACTGCGGGTAAAAATACTGCCGATTACAATACGTTCGGGATTCAGAATATCAATAAGAATAGCAAGACCTTCTCCCAGTTTTTCAGCGCATATCCGAACAATCTCAACCGCAGCAGGATCTCCGCACGCAGCCTGTTCAAAGATTAATTTCGCGGTAATGTTTTCAAGAGCTGATTCATCGGGACAGAAAGACACAGTCCTGTTTTCTTTCCAGGCTTTTTTTACCATCATCTGCGCAAGCCGTTTTATACCATTACCGCTGCAAAAGCCTTCAAAAGAACCGGCTTTGTTATATCCTACGGGACCGTCAGTACTAAGTCTGATATGACCAACTTCACCCGCCATATCACACGCACCTGTGTACAGCCTGTCATCAAGAATCAGTCCCGCACCCATCCCCGTGCCGAACGTCAGAAAAATCATATTACGGCAGCCTCTGCCGTTTCCGTACTTCCATTCCGCAAGTGCGCACGCGTTCGCATCATTCTGAACAGCAGCGGGCAGACCTGTAACCCGCGTCAGCCAGTCTGTTAAAGGAACATTATCCCACAAGGGTAAATTGGGCGGCCGCATGATTATTCCTTTTTCTGAATCAAGCGGACCTCCGCAGCTCACTCCGATAGCTCTGAAAACCTGTCCGTTCTGTTCATATTTATTACGCAGTCTCTGAATCCGCTCAGCGTATTCCTGAAGAATCTGTTCCGGTGGTATATCAAGACCGCTTTTAAAACAGTCCCGTTCAAGAATGCGCCCGTTTTCATCACCGGCTACAACAGCACATTTGGTACCGCCGATATCAAGGCCAAAATAAAGCGAAGAAGTTTGCATACTCATACTTCAAACAGTTCAGTTTCTACCGCGGCGCAGAACAAATGGTAGAATTTGATATGATCTTCCTGCACAAGATACGTTTCAGATTCAGGAGATTTGAGCGTAATATCAGCAGTTGTACTTAGCCGGCTGTCTGCACAGCCGGTCATGCCGACAATCTTCATTCCAACAGCACGCGCCACTAAAGCAGCATTTACTACATTTGCGGAATTACCTGATGTAGTAAGCGCAATCAGAACATCATTTTTTCTGCCGTATCCATATACCTGCTGAGCAAATACCGTATCTGCCGCAACATCATTGATAAACGCCGTCATTAATGCGCTGTGACTGACAAGGGGTATTGCCGGCAGTGCTGACTGCAAATGCGCTGCCAAATACTGCCCGTCATGCTCACCTGCCGCCGCTTTAAGAGCTTCTGAAAAATCAGCAGGAACAGGCCGTTTTAAACAGAAACCTTTCATTAACTCTCCTGCAATATGTTCCGCATCAGCGGCGCTGCCGCCGTTTCCGCATATCAGCACTTTGCCGCCAGAACGATATGTTTGCACAAGGAGTTGAATAACTTCAGTGAGCGCACTGCGAACTCCGGCTAAATGGGGATTTCTACAAAAAAATGACTCTATATTACTAATTGTTCTCTGCTTCATATTGATTTCCAATTCAATTTATAAATACATATTATTATCAAAGTTGTATCATGTCAATATTATTAAACTCGTTTTATAAATATTTTTATGTATATTTCTACCTGTTTTACATTCCTAAGAAAATACATTATAGTAATAGTTCATTAGTGAGTTCAATCGATGATAAAAACGCCCGTAAACCAGAAAAACTTATCTGTGATCAATCAGGCAAAAGTTCTTCAGACAATATGCCTGAGCGATACGATTTCCCGTGCAGAAATAGCAAGACAAACAGGATTAACCGCAATGACGGTTTCAAACATCGTAAACGGTTTAATAAACGCGGGAATTGTTTACGAGCGGCAGGATATTAAAGGAGAATCTGATCTTGGGCGCAAACCAAAAATTCTTGATATCGCAGAAACATCTCCATGTATTATCGGTCTTAATCTCGCACGCGGATCTGTATCTGCGATCCTTTGTGATTATAAGGCACGCATAATCCATAAAACGAGTAAACCGGTACATCAGCTGAATGGGGCAGATGAAATGTTTCAAATGCTGATAGATACCTGCCGGCAGCTTATGCGGCAGACAAACCGTAAAATTATCGCTGTCGGATTTTCATGCCCGGGTCCGATCAATACTGAAGAAGGAATTATTCTTGATCCGCATAACTTTTATGAATTAAAAAATATCCCTGTTGCCCCGATTTTACAAAAAGAACTTAACCTTCCAATTTATTGTGTACATGACTCAAACGCCGCCGCCATAGGGGAAAAAAATTATGGCTGCGGCAAACATATTCGGGACTTTCTCTACTTCAGATTGGCAGCAGGTGTTGGCTGCGGTCTCATCCTTAACCATCAATTATACAATGGAGAAATGGGACTCAGCGGAGAAATCGGTCACACGTCCTGCAATATCAGCGGTCCAGTATGCACATGCGGTAATCGCGGCTGTCTGGAAAATTATATTGATACAGATAGAATTACGGCGGAAATAAACAAAACACATAATTTTAATCCGCCTCTTTCATGGTTTGATATCTTAACACTATACAATTCTAAACAGAATCTATTTTCAGAACAGATAAGCGAGTTCTGTTCTTACATTGCCTTTTCTATAGTCAATATTGTAAATCTGCTGGATATTCATACAGTTATTCTTGAATATCCAGGGCAGACACCGGACAGCGCGGTTGATAAACTTATTGAAGATAAAATAAACACCGTAATCCTCTCTAATTACAAACGAAAGATTAGTGTTATACCTACGGCCCTCGAATTTAACGCATCCTTAATAGGAGCTGCATCAGTAATTATGTCTAAAATTTTTTCAGGGGAAATCGATTTCCGCTGAAATATATTAGTCTTATTTATCCATTATTGTAATCTCTACCCGACGATTGCGTGCCTTTCCGGCTTCGGTATGATTATCGGCAACTGGCTTATCAGCACCAAAACCACGGGCAAAAACATGATACTTATCTTTTACCCCTAATTCAACCAGATACTCAGCAACTGCGGCAGCGCGTTCTTCAGATAGTTTCTGCCGCGCTTCCGCGGTGCCGGCAAGAGCTGTATGTCCGCTTATCAGCAGATCATTATCCGGAAACTGCGATAGTATTTCGGCGATTTGTCTGAGTTTTACTTTTTCAGAATCTTCTAATTCGGCGGAATCTGCTTTAAACTGAATATTTTCAATGCTAATCGTTAATCCTTCTTCTGCCACACTTACTTCTGTATTTTGTAATCCCATATCACGGATCTGATCTTGAACGCGAGTAAGATTTTCGTCACTGTCTGTATCCTGCGGAATCAGATCCACTTCTGCCTGCGCAGTACCTTTAAACTCAAAAGTATTTCCATATGCTGTCTCAATAATAATTCTGAAATCTTCTGAATAGTGATCTATCTGCCCTATTTCGTTATCCCAGAATATGGTCTGATTAGAATATCCCATTGTCGAAACCGGGTAATCTTCCCAGCTCATCGAGATGTCACCTGAAGACCGATTGGGGTCAGGCGGGGTTTTCTGCGGGGTTTCAAAAAACATATTATAACGACAGTTTATCTGATGAAGAATCCTGCCGTCTTGTGAGGGCACCGTTCCCTGATAGGTATATGTCGCAGCAAATGGCACTTTATATGGTGTCTGGAGATTAAAAGACATACGCAAATCATGAGCCTCGTAGCCTTCGGCAACCCAGGTATCTCCCACATTCAATTCTTTATCAGGGAATAGAGGGACATCCCGTACCACCGGCATAAAATAGGAATCATCCATCGTATATTTTCCCAGCCGGGATCTTAAAAATATACTCTTATACTCATTTCCCCAAGAAAATGTCTGTCCAGTTCTACCAAGAGCCATTTCAGATGTCATAAATACGGCATCATGTGTTCCATTGCCATCTTCGTCTGTATCGGTAATGGTAACAGATATGCGATTCAAAATTTCCGCCTGATGACTGAACTGACCGTTCACAATAACATTTTCTCTAACTGTAGATAATATCCGGTATACATCACCGGTTTGATATTTGAAAGAAAAATTTTCAGCCTGCATTCTACTAATACATATTATCTGAGAAAATATCATCATACACACAAAAAAGATTTTTTCCGCTTTCATATATCTACCTCTGCTTCATATTTACCACAATAGACCGTTATGATACAGTATCGGCATGAATACAGATACAAAATATATAGTTCCATATGCGATTCCATCAAGCCGACTTGACGCAAAATGCCGTTTCTCACTTGACGGCATCATTAGTTTAACACAGGATCTCGCGGCATCACATTACGGCAGCGGAGGACTTTCCATCCCCCACCTGCAAAAGAAGGGGCTTACATGGGTTATTACCCGGCAGCATTTTGAAATATACGAATATCCGCTCTGGCTTGATACCATTCAGGCCGCTACTTGGGCAAAGCCAGTAAAAGGCCCGTTCTGTTACCGAGATTTTTTATTATCATATACACCTGGTGGACGGAAAGAATCTATAAACGCAGCGCTCACCGGCAATTCAGTATCTCAAACAGCAACTACACCTATTTTTGCAGGAACATCCTGCTGGATGGTTCTTTCCCTTGTTGATGGGCACCCTATAAAACCGGACGCCTCACTGTTTGGTACATTACCATTTTGTACAGAAGATGCACTATCCTCTGTTTTTCCACGAATTCAGCTCTGTGATGCATGGGACAGTGAAATAATAATTGAACCAAATGGAACCGATATTGATCTGAACCGGCATGTAAATAATCTGAACTACGTACACTGGATTCTCTCCAGTATACCGCTTTCTATCAGTCAGTCATACCTAGTAAGCACACTCGACACCTATTTTATATCTTCCGCAAAATATGGTGAGAAACTCATTTGCCGCTTACACTGTGAACAACAAAATGATAACAGCTGGCAATGTATTCATTCTATCATCAGAGCGAATGACAGCAGTGAAGTATTTCGGGCACAGACACAATGGCAGCAGGAATCACTTCTATCCCGGGAATTGAAAGTTGAGTGAATTCTCTGTAATTCAATATATCCGTGCTTTCTTAACCTCCAGCCCGGTTACCGCCGCAGTTCTTATCTGCATTAGTATAATACTTATCCTCACCGCATTTGCATTGGGCAGAGCATTCGGAAAACTTGAGACAGAACGTACTCAGGATAAACTTATACGATCCCAGCGAAAAGATGCAGTGCGCCGTTCACGGGCTGTTATAGGAGGGCAGGTATCTGAACAGCTCGCGCCGTTTTTACCAGACTTTCCCTGTGATCCCGGAGATGTGCGTTTTATTGGGAAACCCATCGATTTTATAGGTTTTATCGGAAGCGCCGCAGATAAACCAATAGAAGAAATCTGGTTCATCGAAGTCAAAACAGGAAACGCCGGATTAACAAAAAGAGAAAAAGAAATCAAAGAAGCTATTCAGAAAAAACGTGTTCGCTATATAGAATATCGCACTGACTGACCGGCTGGCTGCAATGCCTCAAGGGCATCCTCATCACCAGAAAGCAGTTTTTCGCAATTTTCCAGCGACAGCGGTTTACTGAACAAATATCCTTGAATGAAATCGCAATTCATCTCTTTCAGATAGTCAAATTGCTGCGGAGTCTCAATCCCCTCTGCAACGGTTTCCAATCCCATTTTTCCTACAAGGGAGATAATGGCTTCTGTTATGCTTCGTTCAACAGATTTGCTATCAACAAGGTTTTGTACAAAGCTCTTATCAATTTTAAGAACGGTAAGCGGCAATTTCTGCAGATAATTCAGAGACGAATAACCTGTACCAAAATCATCAAGCGCAATACCAATACCCATACTACGGATATTACTGAGCAGTGCAATAGTTTCTTCTGGATTATCTATAAAAACACCTTCTGTAATTTCAAGCTCTATATTGGCAGGATCTACAGAATGTTTTTTCATTATATCTATAAACTCGTCCATAAATTCTTTCTTTTTAAGCTGAACAGGTGAAACATTTATAGATATCAGACCATTAAATCCGTAATCTTCTTTCCAGTGCTTTAAGAGGCCTATGGTATAATCAAGCACCCAATGACCAATCGGTATAATCAACTTTGTCTCTTCTGCCACAGGTATAAAATCAGCAGGACTTATCCATCCGGCTTCTTTATCATACCAACGAATAAGAGCTTCAAACCCACGGAGACGGTTGCGTTTTATATCAACCTGCGGCTGAAAATACATTTCAAAACTATTGTTAAGTACTGCGATTGATAATTTAGTTTCAAGAGCAAGTCTGTTAAGAAACTGATCCTGCATTGTTTCAGAAAAGAAATCAAGACCATCTTTTCCATTTTTCTTTACCTCTCGCATTGCCAAATCAGCGAAACGCAGCAGATCGTCTTTTGTTTTGGCATGTTCAGGCAACATCGCGACCCCTATGGAAACACTAATATCACTGTGTTGAAACGCTTCCAATACAGCATCACTAATATTGACCATATGGTTGTGTGAACCGACATCTGTCGCAAGTAAAATAAATTCATCACCGCCAAAACGGAATAACAGCATATCATTGCGTTCAAAACGCCGTAATACAAGCGCCGCTTTTCTTAACAATGCATCTCCGGCTGTATGACCGCGTAAATCATTGATATCTTTAAGATTATCTATATCAACCAGCATTAATCCAACACATAGATTATTAGTAAGCGCATTCCTTACTGCGGTTGCCACTGTTTCATTGTAGCTGGCCATATTCGATAATCCGGTCAGAGAATCGTAGTAGGAAATTTGTTCTAATTTGTTAGAAAGAGAAGCGAGCAGTTCTTCTGCATGAGAAGGCCCCTGTTCTGCAATACGTTCCGTTACAGCTGCCTCATAATGCCGTACAAATAATTCTTTATCATTTGCAACGGTAATATCAATAAAAGACACAAGCAACGTATTTTCTTCAGGAGCAGTTAAACTAATCGACAGCCACTTGGCAATTCGTTCAGAAAAGCAACCAATTGTAATTGGTTTTTGGGAATTAAAAGCCGAACGGGCAAGAGTTATCCAATCCCGCGTATCATCAATTCTGCGCATCAGGAGTAAAAATGAGTTTGTAACATCATTATTATCAAAAAGCAAACTCCGGCACGCACCATTTGCGAAGAGTATATCAAAATCATCACGAGAGCTATTTTCAGATGCAGGCACAGCAATCAAAATCGCAACAGGGAGATTATTAATAACTTTCCTGTATAGCGGTGTTTCAAACATAATATAATTATACAACCTCTACTAATCTTGAGCAAGAATTTATTTCCTCAAAGAAGGAAAGAAAGCTCCGAAAAACCAATATTCTAGAAACTTCTGTCTATTAGTCAGTAAAGCGGATATCCTGCCAAATTTCATTATATTTGGCCAATCCTTCCGCAAGATCTGATTTTATTTCACAATTCACCATATCATCTGCCTGATAGTGGGGAGTTACCGTCATATATTTTTCTGCCTCTATATTTACACTTGGCGGGAAATAAAATGTATCTAGAAACTGAGCATATATTTCAGGACGATGTATAAAGTTAATAAATTCCATTGCTAGATCATAGTGTTTTGCATTTTTCAGAATACATAATGAATCAATATACATAGGTCCACCCATTTCCGGAATAAAAAAATCCACTGTCTCCCATTGCGCCTGAGGAACTTCACCAAAAACAACTTCTGCATATCCCTGTACGGCCCAGAAATCACCAGATGCAAATGATTTGCCAAAACCTTCAGCATCAAATTTGACCAGATTGGGTTTCCACTGCTTAATAATCAGCTCTTTAGCAGACTTAAGTTCTGCATCATTAAGAGAATTTACCGAATGCCCCTGATACATTAATGCATCACCAAGTACCTCGCGCATATCATCCATCATGCTCATATGATTCTTCAACCGTGTATCTGCAAATATACTCCAATCCCGCGGATAATCCTGAATTTTAGTTTTATTTACGGCAATTCCTGCAGCTCCCATATAATAAGGAACGCTGTATTCCATAGTTGGATCATAAGATGCCTTGCTCAGCACCAGCTCACTAATATATTTGCCGTTCGGAAATTTTGCGTGATCAATTGGGGCAAGCATATCTTCTTTCATCATGATAGAAACATAATCCTGAGAAGGAACAACGATATCATATCCTGTCGCCCCTGCCTTCAATTTTGCAAACATTTCTTCGTTTGAGGCAAAACTATCAATACGGACTGTAACACCAAATTCCTGCTCAAATTGCTTGATAACAGAATCAGGCGTGTAATATGTCCAGTTGAACAGATATAATGTTTTTCCGTCATCAGTAGAACATGCTGTAAAACACAAAACAACAATTACTAACGCAAAAAGTAATAGACCAGTAATATTCTTCTTCATAAAAGAATCCTCCCATTCATATGAATAAAGCTTTGCCGCAATTACATTGCAATTATTTTGAAGCGGCAATGGTTTTCAAAAACTTACGTGAAGTAAACGCAATCAGAATTGTCGCCAGAATCAGCACAAATGACAGCGCATTAATTACTGGTGACACCCCATAGCGTATCATTGAATATACATATAACGGCAGTGTTGTTGAACCGGGCCCCGAGACAAAAAAGGTTATCACAAAATCTTCAAGAGACATTGTAACAGCCATCATAAAACCCGAAAGAATTCCCGGCATAATAGCAGGAATAATAACCTTAATCATTGTTTGTCGTTCCGTTGCCCCCAGATCATGAGCAGCCTCAATGATCGAAAAATCAAATTCATCAAGACGAGCCAACACCATCAAAAAAACAAATGGCAGACAAAAAGTTGTATGAGCAACAAAAATAGTAAAAAAACCAAGAGGAACTTTAATACCGGAAAAGAAAATTAACATTGAGACACCAATAATAACTTCCGGCAGCACCATTGGAAGAAAACTGATAGTCTGTATATAATTTTTTCCACGGAATTTATACCAGTTCATACCAACAGCCGCCATTGTTCCAAGCACAGTTGCTACAGCAGCTGATGCAAAAGCAATCAATAGGCTGTTTACAAGAGATACCCATAAATTTCTGGAATTAAACAGTAGCTCCCGATACCAGACTAACGAAAAGCCAGTAAAATCACCGCCCTTACTTTCATTAAATGAATACGCAATAATGAAAATAAGCGGCAGAAATAAGAATATAAAAGTAATCACCATAACTGTCACAGACAGGGAAAACTTATGGCGTCTGCGCTGAAACGCCCGCCGTGCATGCCGGGCTGGTTCTGATGAAGGCTTCTTTTTGTTAATACGGGCGACAAACCCTTTATAAGGATTTCTCATCATTTTGCGCCTCCAACAGCGGAAGTATTTTTCTCTGCATCTTTTTTTCCTGAGAACATCATCCACATAACACCAAGCGTACTGATAAGCGTAATCACGAGCGAAAATGCTGCCGCAAGCGGCCAGTTTCGAGTTTTATTTACCTGATCGACAATAACATTTCCGAGCATATATGAATCACGTCCGCCAACCAACAGAGGAACTGTATATGCACCAAAAATAGGAATAAATGTAAAAATAAAAGCTGTCACCACACCGCTTTTAATATTGGGCAACATTACTTTAAATATAGATTCCGGTTTTGTTGCTCCCAAATCTCGAGCTGCTTCCAATAATGAAAAATCAAACCTGTCTATCGCCGTAAACACTGGAAGAATTGCGTATGGCAGATACATATATACAGATACTAAAATAACAGCATTCTGGTTATACAACAAAGACGTATCAGCCCCAATCACTCCAAGCTGCTGCAGAAATGTATTTACGACACCCTCGTTGCTCAATATCGACATCCACGCAAATATCCTAATGAGTGAATTTGTCCAGAACGGAATAATGACCAGAAAAAGCAGCAATGTCTGGTGCCGACTGCGAGCCATCGCATATCCGCAAGGTAGCGCAAACAGAATTGTTATCACTGTAGATAACGCAGCAATTTTCAAGGTTCGGCAGAATATCATTCCATATGCGGGATCAAACATCTGCCGGTATGCTTCAAAAGACAATTTTAGTACAACACCACCGTACAGTCCCTTTGCAAGAAAACTGTATGAAATAATTATAACAAGCGGAACAACAAAAAATAGTGTAAACCACAACCCCATTGGCCATGCATAAAAAGGCCCGGGATTACGTATTTTACCATGTCCGCCATCAGGTATATTCTCCCGGACAGCTTTCATTTATCAATATCCTCGACAATGTATCCATCGTTGGCGCTCCATGAAATATACACATTGTCCTTCCACGCAATTTCAGGGCCGTCGTCCAGATAGGTTGTATGCTGCTTAAAAACTTTAACAATCGTTCCGTTTTCAAGGCGAACATAAAATTTAGACTGAAAACCAGAATACACAGGCTCCTCAACAACACCGCGAAAGATATTAATATCACTGCGGTTTGTTACCGGCGGTTCCAGAGTAATGCGGATTTTTTCCGGACGTACAGTAAAACATACTTTCTGACCAACTTCAGTACGTTCATAATCAGTAACATGTACATACTGAGGAGATTCTGTTCCGGGGATCACCAATTCAGGAGCCTCAAGCGTTACCATAAATTCAGGATCCTTACCGGGAGCGACCTCTATTGGACGGCATTCTTCAACACGAGAGGCAAAAATATTTGTCTCACCGATAAACTGAGCTACAAACTCTGTGGCAGGACTCTCATATATTTCAAACGGCGTACCTACCTGAAGAACCTTGCCCTGATTCATGACAGCGATACGATCAGAAACAGATAAAGCCTCTGACTGATCATGTGTCACATAAATAAATGTAATACCAATTTTATCATGCAATGCATCCAAATCAACGAGCAGGTTTGAGCGCAGTTTCGCATCCAGTGCAGAAAGAGGCTCATCAAGCAGAAGAACTTCTGGTTCGTTAATAAGCGCACGTGCGATGGCAACACGCTGACGCTGTCCACCTGAAAGTTGATTGGGTTTTTTATTCAGATGAGCGTCAAGCTGTACTAGATGCAAATATTCCCGCACTTTATCATCAATAATCTTTTTATCTTCTTTTTTCAGTCGAAGTGGGAACGCTACGTTTTCATACACAGAAAGATGCGGGAACAGTGCATAACTCTGGAAAACGGTATTAGATGGCCGCTTATTCGCAGCAAGCGGCAATACATTTTTACCATTAAAAAGCACCGAGCCTTCATCAGGATATTCAAATCCGGCAATAATCCGCAGCAAAGTCGTTTTGCCACAACCAGAAGGCCCTAAAAGTGAAAAAAACTCACCCTTATTGATAGTAAATTTAACATCATCCAGCGCATGAAACGAACCAAAATGCTTTGATACGTTCTCAATGGATACGGTACTTCCTTTCAATGGTTTTCCTTTTCCCCCTTCATTACAGGTAAAGTAAAAAAGCTATTATTATATGTGAATATGGGTTATAAAAGTTCAATTGTCAATAGGAATGAAAGTAAAAAATAAAAAAGAAATGTTTTTCGTCATACAAGATATTTCATTTAAGAAACATATATATAACTGTTCCTCCGAAGATACTAATCATAGCGTTGTTTTTCCATATATAGGTCAGTACAGTAAAAGCAATCCCTGCAAAATGAGGCAAACCGTGTAACGGTCCCCACAGATCAGCTGTTTTCAGACAATCTGTCAGCAATACCGCCATCACAAGAGGAGGAATATACCGCGCGATAAAATCTAACAACGCAGGCGGTTCTTTCCGTGAAAATAACAGAAATGGGAACGCTCTTGTTGCATAAATAATTAACCCAGAAACCAACGCTGCAATCAGAGCTGCCTGAAGAGAAAGGGACTGTGTCATTCCATCTCTCCTTTTCGCGCAGCAAAAAAAGTTCTTCCGCGCAGCAGCGATAGTATAGCGATTCCTCCAGCCAGAGCGGTGAGCAGCACGTTCTCCGCCGGAACCCAAAATACAGCACACATCGTCGCAACAATACCAACCGCAGGAGGCAGCAGATCATGTGTTTTCTTTAGTTGATCAACAAGCAATACAGTGAACAGTGCCGTCAACGCAAAATCAACACCATCAAAAGAAAAAGGAATCAACGTACCGGCAAGTGCGCCAATAACACTGCCAATAACCCAGTAAGATTGGTCAAGCACCGCTATCGCACCGTAAAAAGATGCTGAAGTCACATTGCGCGGCACCGCACAGCCGGTCATTAGCGCATATGTTTCATCGGTCAGGGCAAACACCAGATACGGTTTCCATTTTCCCGTATCCTTAAAGGCCTTAATGAGCGACAGACCGTATACAATATGGCGGATATTGACCAGCAGCATGGTAACCATAATCGTGGATAATCCCGCACCTGCAGAAAAAAGTCCCACCGCCATATACTGCCCTGCCCCGGCATACATTAAGATACTCATTACCGGCGCAAGCCACCATGGATACCCGGCTTTAACTAACATAAGACCAAACGGTATCCCGATAGCAAGATATCCAAACAGCACAGGCACAGTCACTTTAAACGCCTGCCGCAAACAAAGCGAATTCATCACATCTACAATTATAGTAAATTCACTTTACTGTCGCAAGAGAACAACGGCAATCGCCATTAAATAGTCTCAACTGCTTTAAGCTCTGCTGCTGGTATAAAATAAATCATCAAAGTCTCTCACGCACACAATAAATACCAAACGAACCAGATATTTTACAATCAATTTTTACATAGAGATACTGGCTAGTATAATATGATGCAGATTCTCCCCACGTTCCATTATCTATATTCTCTGCATATACTATTCCTGTCTGGTTATAAAAAGTTCCAACTACATCAGACGTAAAATCGGTACTCGATTGTCTATCAAAAAAACAGATAGTATACTTGTACTGATTATTAGAAGGTTGGGTTGCTAATATCCGGAACCAATAAGTATTGCCTGCTATCACATTTTTCACAATCGCATTTTCTGCTCCCAATCCTGTTATCTCCTGAAAATCTCTTGGCGGAGTCCAAGAAGCAGATAGTGTAATTTTTGCATAGGAGGAATATTCACTGAAAACATTACCATCATATGCTTTAACCCAAATATAGTAGGTTTTATTTTCAGAAAGTCCTGAAATAATATCATAGTAAGTTGAATTAGAAACAACCCCCAAATATTTTGCCGTATCAGTGTAAGGAATGGTATTCAAATATACATAATATTTCACAGCACCACTTACGCGATTCCATGACAAGCGAACAGAGGTTGACGATGTCACATCAGCAGAAACTCCTGTTGGCGCAGGAAGTATTTCCTTTCTCGGGACTGTACATGAACCATAATCACTGAAATTACTTGTTACAGAATTATTTTTTGCTTTTATCCAAAAATAATATGTTGTACCAGCAGAAACATTTGTGAGAGATGCCGTTACAGATGTTCGATTTTCACCTTGCTTTGCATTATTCACATTTGCTGTTTTACCCCACCAGAATTCATAACTTGTCGCACCATCAACAGGGCTCCATGTTACTTTGATTTCATCATGCTCAGATATATATGTTGCTGTTACTCTCTCCGGTGACGCTAACAAGGAAGAATCTTCATTCTCCTCGATATCATCACCTAATGCAGGTTGCGTATCACGTAGTGCACCTGTTGAACTGTCATACCACCATTCACCACAGGTAACACGCAAAATCGAAGAAGCTCCGGTCCAATTACCAGGTGCAACTAAAAACTGTACAGTAGCAGAAGATGCTTCTATTGAACACTGATACCAACCGCTTTCCTCGATTGTCATATACATACCCAAACTATTATCTTGTCCATCCAATTGATAATATATATACTTATATTCTTCTGGAGAATGGAGTATTATTTTATCCATTAACCCGCCTGGATACGATATATTACCACTGTCAGACTCCATTTCACATCCTATAACAAACAAGCCCATACCCATCAACAAAAGAAAAATCTTTTTCATTGTAAACCTCCCTAAATCAAGAAAAATAATATAAATCTCGACATAATCGAGTATAACACAGATAATTCTCGATGTAAATAAATTTATTAACATAAATACTCGATTATACTGAGAATATGCAGTCATACCTTGACGAATTCAGATTTAATATGAAATATTACCGGGAAAAACAAGGAATCACACAGACACAGTTGTCCATCATTTGTGATTGTGGAACCGGTACAATTGGAGGTATTGAATCTGGTAAGGCAAAACCATCGTTTGATATGATCATAAAAATAGCAGAAGCGTTGCAGATTCATCCAGCAGAACTCTTTAAAAGAGATTCCTGTATAAACAAAGAAGAATTAAAAAAAACATTGCAATGTCAGTTCAATAAAATCATTGATTCTTTATAAAACAGACAGACACATTGTTCCTCTTCAGCATCAATTAATTAAATAGACAACCTATACAACATAGCAGGAACAAAGATTTTTGCATATTATTGCAGAAAAAATGCATATTTACTATACTATGATGCATACGTGTTTATCACACTTGGAGGTAACTGTGAAATTATCAAAGTATCTGGCAGTTTTTGCTTTAGCTGTCGCTCTTGTGATGCCCGCTGTAGCAGGTGGACAAAAAGAATCTGTATCAAAGATGGAGCAGATCAAAAAAGATGGGAAACTAATTCTTGGCACATCTGCGGATTATCCCCCTTATGAATTCCATCTGCTTAAAGACGGACAGGACACAATCGTCGGATTTGATATCGCAATAGCACAAGCAATCGCTGATGAATTTGGTGTCGAGCTTGAAATCAAAGATATGAATTTCGACGGTTTGCTGGCAGCCCTTGTTTCAGGAAATGTGGATATTGTTCTTTCAGGCATGACTCCAACTGAAGAACGCCGCCAAAATGTCGATTTTTCTGATATTTATTATCAGGCAGTTCATGGAGCTGTTATCCGTAAAGCAGATGCGGCAAAATACGCTTCAGATCCAGCATCACTTAAAGACGTTATGATTGGTGCCCAGAAAGGAGCAATTCAGGTTGGCATCGCAAAAACACAAATTAAAGGTGTTACCGGAGCGGATGTTGATAATAACCATCCCCAGATTAAAGAATTAGGTACACTGCCCGATCTGATTATGGAACTGAAGAACAATAAAGTAGAAGCTGTTATTTCTGAACTACCCGTCGCAGAAGCATATGTAAAAGCAAATCCAGATTTGATGCTTGCTGAATATTCTTTTGAAGATACAGAAGGCGGTTCAGCAATTGCTATAAAAAAAGGAAATGAAGATTTTGTAAAGGCTATTAATGAGGTACTGAAAAAGCTTCATTCAGAAAACAAGATCAACGAATTTGTCGCAGAAGCAAATATGATAGCCGATACTCTGTAAAACAGCAGTAATCGTAAAAAAAAGGACACTTTTTTACAGTAAGTGTCCTTTTTTTATTTTCATAACTTCCGTTCTATATTATAATTATAAAATAATTCTCGTTTTCATGAGGAAAAAAGAAGTTGAATTTTTCATTCATGGGCCGGTATTGGTCCTTTTATCTGATCGGCGCTAAAAACACAATATTGTTAGCGCTGCTCGCTGTTATGTTGGGAACCTGTCTGGGACTTATAATCGCAATAGGAAGAATTAGTAAAAACCGTGTTCTGCGGATTGCAGGTACAGCATATGTCGAATTTATCCGAGGCACACCTCTTCTGGTACAACTTTTTATCATATACTATGGTCTACAGGCCGTTGGTATAAGATTTCCAGACATCCCCTTTATGAGCGCATTGCTTGGCATTAATTTCTCTGATTTTATGTCTGGTGTCATCACTATGGGAATCAATTCCGCCGCATATGTCTGTGAGATTTTTCGCTCTGGTATTCAATCTATTGATAAAGGGCAAATGGAAGCAGGCCGCAGTTTGGGACTTAATTACCGACAGACAATGACACATATTATAATACCTCAGGCTGTTAGAAATGTACTGCCTGCCCTTGGCAATGAATTTGTCGTTGTAATAAAAGAATCCTCTATTGTTTCCATCATCGGTATTGCAGATCTTATGTACAAGGCAAATACAGTCAGGGGAAATACTTTTCAGCCCTTTGAACCTTTGTTAGTCGCAGCGTTTGTATATTTCATATTAACATTCCCGCTGTCTAAACTTCTTGCTCATATTGAACGGAGGATGCGTACCCATGACTGATACAACACAAATACCAGTGCTGCGAATACGGGCACTGAAAAAAAGTTTTGGCAGTTTGCATGTTCTTAAAGGTATCGATGCGGAAATAAAAGCTGGCGAGGTTGTTGTTATTATAGGCCCATCGGGATCAGGCAAGAGTACATTTCTGCGATGTCTAAATCTGCTGGAGATTCCAGATTCCGGTTCTATTGAATTCAATGGAGAATCAATAGTAAACGATACTATGAGTGAAAAACAGAGGGAACGGCGCATTGATTATTTCAGAAGTGAAATGGGGATGGTTTTTCAGCATTTCAATCTGTTTCCTCACAAATCCGTACTTGACAATATTATACTGGCACCTGTATTGGTGAAAAAACAGTCAAAATCCGAAGCTGAATCTCAGGCTATGACACTGTTAAAGCGTGTCGGTCTTGAAGAAAAAGCTCTTGTGTATCCACCTCAGCTCTCAGGCGGTCAGAAACAACGTATCGCCATTGTTCGGTCTCTTGCAATGCAGCCAAAGGTTATGTTATTTGATGAACCTACCTCCGCTCTTGATCCGGAAATGGTTGGAGAAGTGCTTGACCTCATGAGAGACCTTGCTCATGATGGAATGACTATGGCTGTAGTAACTCACGAGATGCGTTTTGCTCGTGAAGTAGCAAGCAGGGTGTTATTTATGGATGGAGGTGTTATTCTCGAGCAAGGAACACCTAAAGACATCTTTGATACCCCTCAGCATCCCCGCCTTAAAGATTTTCTCGGTAAAGTACTTGCCGAAGAAAACACTGCAAAATAACCTTGAATAATAACAAAGGCTGTCATCTTATCATAAGACTGACAGCCTTTTCTCTATAAAATTATATATTCCATGCAAGTGGCGTAAAAGAATAATTACCAAAGAGTCCTTTATTTACCTGAAAAAACTCCGTTTCATATCGTTCTGTAGTACCAGGGAAATTGACGATAGCAAATGAAGGCGGGAAACCACCTCTTGGACGAACACAACTTCCTGGATTCACTATCAATGTTGCTTCTATCTCTTCTCTCAGTGGTACATGCGTATGACCATAAAAGACCATATCCGCATCCATTGCTGATGCAGCCGACGCAAGCATCTCTGTACCAAAATCAACACTGTGTACATGACCATGCAAGGCAAGAATAGTTCGACCAGCTGCACGGAATAAGACTCTCCGTGGTACGGTCAATTGAAACGGCGGTACAGGACTGCCGTTATCATCAGTAGTTAGGGACACAGCATACTGTTCTGCATCACCGTTACCGCGCACAACAGCAACAACTGGAGGAAAGGCCTCACAGAGATGTCGATTAACAGCGCGACGTTCAAGGCACGCAACAATATCACAAATGCCATCCCCGCAGAACACTAATGCATCACATCCAGGACCAAAATCCTGAATAATTTCTTCAAGAAGTTCTGATTCACCATGAGAATCAGATACTACCAAGATCCGCGCACTTTCCTTATTCTCAAGGTTGTTTTCTGCATCCTTTGATGCAAGCAGCATATTTTCTGTCTGCAGTAATTTGTCCATAATACTTTATAAATCCCCTGCAGGTTTTTTCTCCTGCTCTTCAATAATAAAATGGTTTAAAGATGACAGACCCGTTTCAGGATCAATATAATGGCTAACTCTCCAGCCACTACCAACTAACTGCTGCGCATGAACAAGAAGATCAGCATCATGCACAAGCGGTCCAGATAAAAGAGATATATACCAGACAGCATCTGATAAAAGTTCGGGCAGGGCTTCTGTCGAGCGGTGTACTGAATTTTCAGATTCTGCTTCAGATTCTTCTGCTACAGGCATATACTCAAGAACCAAATCAGAACCGGCTTCTATTCCAAGTACATCATCTTGTGGAAAAAGACACACTACGGGATATGGAATCTTCCCCTGGCTAAGATCTTGCATTTTAGCCAGGGCGGTATGAGTGTATTCAGGTGCACCAACAATAACAAGGCCATCAGGACAATATTCTTCCATTAAGTCTGTCAACAGACTAATTCTTCCTGTTCCAGTACGCAGGAAATCATTAGGAAAAACAAACATTTTCACACAGTTACCATCCATATTGCCATACCGATCCGCAAATACGGTTGAAATACGGGCAACAGTCTGTTCATCATTACATCCATATCCAAGCACAATGGCAATCTTTTTGCCATAAAAGAGTGTTGTAATTTTCTGATTGAGTAAAGCTGAATTTTCAGGATTTGCCGAAACAGGTGATAATATAAAAGCATCTGCAGAAATTGAATACGTAGAAGGGACTTGCTGAGCAGAAAGCAACACAATAATAAGACTAGCAATTATAGTACAAAAACTCAATATGGCAATGATAAGGAGAAATAATTTTCTTCGCTCTTCAGTGGGCATATGAATTATCATACACAAAATAAGAATATCACGCAAGTCAATCACTTAAAGGTTGAAAACAATACTTTCTTTTGATATTGTTTCATCATGAACGTTGTAAGTTTTATTTTTCAGCTTATTGGCAGCCTTGGATTTCTTTTATACGGTATGAAAATGATGAGTGATGGTATCCAGAAGAGTGCAGGTGAAAGCCTACATCGTATACTTGGTCTTATGACCGGGAACCGGATATTTGCAGTCCTCACAGGTCTTTTTATTACCATGATTATTCAATCTTCAAGTGCTACAACTGTAATGGTTGTCTCATTTGTCAATGCAGGATTGCTTACTCTGCAGCAGTCTATAGGAGTTATTTTTGGTGCTAATATAGGTACAACTATTACCGCATGGATTGTTTCGTTATTCGGCTTCAATTTTGATATTTCATTGTTTGCAATACCTGTATTCGGCATAGGGTATTTTCTCACTTTTATCAAAAGAATTCATAAAGAAACAATCGGAGAAGCACTGATGGGATTTGGACTGCTATTTCTCGGTCTAGAACTTCTCTCCAGTTCTATGCCATCAATGAGTGCAGACAATGTCAGCTTCCTTTCCCAATTTACCAATAACGGACCTCTCAGTATTTTTATTGGTATTATCGCAGGATTACTCATTACAGTTATTCTTCATTCTTCCAGTGCGTCAACGGCAATTATTCTTACTATGTCGTATAATAAAATGCTGCCATGGGAATTTGCTGCAGCAATGGTTCTTGGAAGCAATATTGGTACAACAATTGATGCTGTCCTCGCTGCTATTGGAACCAAGGTAAATGCTCGCCGCGCAGCGTTGATACACGTACTTTTTAACGTTGCAGGAACAATATTAGCAGTAATCTTTTTCAGACCTCTGCTCACGCTCGTTGACTTTATTGTTCCCGGTTCAGTGGATGCATCAATTACCACACATATCGCTATGCTACACACAGTTTTTAATTTAAGTAATACTATTATATTTCTGCCATTTACTAGTCAGCTTGCGCATCTTACCGAACGCCTTATCAGACCAAAGTCAAATGAAACACCCGATGTCTACCATCTTGATTTCGCAGATCCCGGACTAAAAGGTAACGCAACTGCATTTCTGATCCGTGCTGAAAAAGAAATTGCCGATATGACAGAAGTAGTAACACGTATGTTTAACAGAATTAGTGATGGTATCAGCAGCAGAGATCAGACTTTTCTTGATCAACACTTGAATGAATTAGCAAAGGAAGAAAACTATGCTGATCAAATGCAAGAAGGTATATCCAATTTTTTAGTACATTGCATGGATTTGCCAATCAATGATAAACAGCGCAACAGTATATCCGATATGCTGCATATCGTTGATGACCTCGAAAGCATGACCGATGACTGTTATACAGTTGCACTTTTATTACAGCGCAGTATTGAAAAACATATGGTTTTTGCTCAAGAAGATATGGAGAGACTAAATCCATATATGGATTTAGCAAAACAGTTTGTCCACTTTATTAAAGATAATATTAATAAACATCTTGATACAGAACGTCTGCAGCAAGCCCAAAATCTAGAAGATCAAATAGATATGTTTCGGAAAAATCTTAAACGTGTTGCAAGGAAACGGCTTGAAAAAGGGGCTGATGTCAAAAGCGAACTGCTTTACATAGATTTAGTACGCAATATTGAAAAAATCGGAGACCGTGCATTTAGCATCTCAGAGGCATTATTTAGAACATAAACAATATAAAAAGACAAAGCTAAAACAACTTGTTTATAACTAGACTAGTGTTGTTTTGGCTTTGTCTTTCGTAATTAGTCATATATTTCAGGTATAAAAATTGAAAACCCAAAAGGCCCATGTCCCGGATATACAGATACAGAGGGCGGCAGTTTTCCCAACTTAGAAAGACTCATACGCAAATCTTTCATATTTCCCCCATGTAGATCAGTACGACCATACGAACCGTAAAAAAGTGTATCACCGGAAATCAGGATTCCCTGCAATGAATTATAAAGGCAAATAGAACCGGGAGTATGTCCAGGGGTGCTGATCACACGCCATTGTTCTGCATAGTGTCGATCCTTTTCTGAACATTTTAGAGAAAGACCAGAAGCAAGCGTATCACCGTTTGACAACAGGACGTCAGGAACAGGAATTTTTGATAATTCTCCGGAAAGACCAGTTATACCAAGATTCTTCAGATCTTCAATATGAAGCTGAACCGCATCTACATTTAAATACATACGATCACACTGATGAACAGCTATATTCATTTCCGGATATAGTTCTTTTAGATCAGCTAATCCAAGAATATGATCAAAATGCCCATGCGTCAATACAGTCAATACTGGCAACAATAATTGCGATTCTAGATAATCACGAATAAGATTAACACTCCCACCAGGATCAACAATAACAGCAGAGCGCGTTTCAGCACCAAGAGAAAAAATATAAGTATTTACATCGAGGATACCCGTTTGAATACATTTCATCATATCAAAAAGTCTTTATTTTCATTAACACTTACTGAAGCTGCCCCAGACTGAACATCCCCTATATCACCAGCTTCCGCAGAATTTTTCTCATATTCTCCTGTTATACCTGACTCTGCATTTGCTTCAATGACTTCTTTTTTACGAGAATAACTTACCATCAGTTTCCGACCACGATATTCATAACCATTTAATTTCTCAATTGCGATTTTTGCATCATCGGCAAATAACTGTATAAATGAATAGTTATCAAGCACCTTAATAATGCCAATGCGTTCCCTCTCAAGTCCAGCAACCTGTACAAGAAGGCCAACTAATTCTTTAACAAATACATGACGATTTCTTCCAACACTAATAAAAATAGTTGCCCCATCGCCTTCTTCTATTGTAACTCGCCGCGATGAATGTGGTGCTTCTGGTTGAGCAGAAGTCTTAGGAAAATCACCCTTCAAACGCTGACAATGATGCCCAGAAAACTCCCGCCGATTTATGGCACGGCTACTCAACTGTTTTGCCAAATAAGCGGCAACATATGAACGCAGAGTAAACGGCACCGTCTGTTTAAAAATCTTTCTTAACTTACTAATTTGTTCCGGATCTTCATCCGTTTTTACCGCATTTATAGCCTGCTGTAATACAGTAACAAGGGTTTCTTCATTAATTTCAATATCATTTTTATTATAAATCATTATAAACCTCTTTGAACATCTAATCAGAAAAATACTTTTCTTTTTATATATCTAGCCAATACACATTTGACTCCATACAGAATCCCTTATGGGACAGGAAATCACCAATTATTTTTGAAAATGGAAAACAATCCGCAATCACACAGGTAATATCTTTTTTTTTCAAAACATCAAAACATAGAGACAATAGAGCTGTGCCAACCCCCATTCCTCGAAAAGAAGGAAAAACAAACAAAGAAACGATACAAGCAGTCGCATGTTTATTCTCTATACATACAGAAATATAACCAGCAGCTTCATGGGAAACAGACTCAGCTATCAAAGTTATCAGCCCATTTTTACATAAACTATTTATTCGAGAAGAGTAAAAATACATTACTGCACTATTGACTGACTCTGGAAGAGTTTCAGCAAATTCTTTTTTCTGTTCCACCATTGCCGCTGCAAAAAAGTCCAAATCTTTTTCAATATCTGCATATCGCAGAATAAAATCATCTTGTATTAAGTTTTCGGTATCTTCAGGTTCCTCCCCTAATTTTTCTAATCCCCATGAAACACGAATTGTATTGTACCATTCTTTGATAACAAGAAGCATCTGATGGTGTTTGAATTGTAGCCACAGACGTTCTATCTCAGGATATGGTTTAAGAGCAGTTTTAAAACCGCGGAATACACCTTTACCAGAAAGAAGTACGTCATGCAACATAGTACGAATTGGAGGATTTCGCAGAGAATATGCAAATTTTTCCATAATTCGATAGCCATCTGCTGAATTCCATTCTGGAAGAGTATAATACCGGCTTGAATCACAAATATTTATATCATATGCAGATACAAGATTACCTGTCTGAGAATCAAATATTAACTCTTCTGTTTGATTCTCCATTGCATGCATGATATCACTTTGGAGTTGTTCTGAAAGCTCAAAAAACATGATTAGCAATTATACACAAAACATGTTCATCTAAGACACAAAGTTATAAATCACTGCGGTGACTTACCACACGGCTAATTAAACCATACTCTTTCGCTTCTTCCGCATTGAGCCAATAATCGCGATCAGTATCTATTTTTACCTGCTCCACTGGTTTACCAGTTTCTTCAGCAATGAGTAGATTTAATTTTTCACGAATTTTCTCTAGTTCAAGAGCGTGTATTTCTATTTCTGTAGCAACACCCTTAATACCACTTAAAGGCTGATGAATCAGATAATGACTATTGGGTAAAGCAATACGGCGATCCTTTGGAGAAGCAAGCAAAATAAGTGCAGCGGCACTCGCGACAAGCCCCATACCAATAGTATATACAGGAGCTTTTATAAAACGTATCATATCAAAAATAGCATAGCCTGCATCAACATCTCCGCCAGGAGAATCAATATACATATATACAGGATCTTCTGAATCTGACTCAAGAATTAATAATTGTCTGATAACTTTTTCTGCAAGATTCTTATCAATCTCTCCTGAAAGTAAAATTTGCCGTGTTTTAAGAAATTTTACATTCAGTGTATCTGATGAGTCCTCACTTTTTCCAGTAACTTTCTCTTCTTCACATATCCGATCCAAATCAATTACAGACATTACATACTCCTAAAATAAATATTTTATATCTATTTCTCACAATTCTTAGCTTCTTTCCAGAAAGAATTCATCACTTCAAGTTGAGAAGGAGCCATTTCTAAATTGGACTCTTTCATCCGTTGCTCAACATATCGAAAACGTCTTTCAAATTTAGCATTAGCCCGTCCCAGTGCTATAGAGGGATCAACACTCATATGACGGGACCAGTTCACAATAGCAAACAGCAAATCACCTATTTCCTCTTCTAGATGCAGCTGCGCTTTATCAATCTTATCAGTAGAATGAACAGTAAATGGTTGTATCTTTCTGTTTTCGCAAACAGCATATGCCGCATCTTGAACTTCAGTAAGCTCTTCAGCAACTTTTGTGAATACCGCATCCAACGTATCCCAGTCAAAACCTTTTTTTGAAGCTTTCTTCTGCATTTTATACGCTTTAAGCAAAGGAGGGAATCCCTCGGGGATACTGTCAAGCACAGACTCACCCTGACGCCCCTCAATTTTCTGTTTAATGGACTCCCATTGAGATAACACTTTGTCAGCTGTATCAGCTGTACTTAAGCACGCCTTTCCAGCAGATTCAGGGAATACATGAGGATGCCGTCTTATGAGTTTTTCACTTATATCAGAAAGAACATCAGAAACAGAAAATACATCCTGTTGTTCAAACATATAAGCAATCATTATTACATTAAGAAGAACATCACCCAGTTCTTCAGCAATATGTACAGGTTTCTTCTCCGCAAGAGCATCAACAGCCTCAAAAGACTCCTCTATCAATGTACTGCGCAGTGAAATAGGCGTTTGCTCTTTGTCCCATGGACAACCGTCGGGAGAACGAAGTTTAGAAATAATAGTATAGAGTCGCTCAAATGCAGAAGCTACCGCCGCTCTTTGTTCAGCTGAAATATAAAGCATGCTTATATTATATATAAATATAATTAAAAAGGGAACGGGTAAACAAATACATATATTTTTTCATAGATAGAAAGACCGTCCCTTCACGGACGGTCTTGTATTATTACTGCATTCGCGTTTACAAGTTGTTTATACTGTCAACATACGCAACAGCAGAATCACCAGCTATTTTTCCATAGACAGTAATATCAGCCACTGCATTTCCACCAAGTCGATTCGCGCCATGAACCCCACCGGTAACTTCACCAGCAGCAAACAAACCGGGAACGACTGTACCACTGTTTGTAATGACTTCAGTTTTCGTATTAATCTTGATACCGCCCATCGTATGATGTACCGCAGGACCAACTTCTACCGCATAGAACGGTGCTGTCGCAATCGGACGAGGCATTTCACTGCCTTTACGGCCAAAATCAGGATCTGCTCCTGCTGCCTGATATTCATTATACTTTGCTACAGAAGCCTCTAGATCAGCAGCAGGCATTCCTAATTTCTCAGCAAGTTCAGCGAGAGAAGCGCCCTCTGTCAGCAGTCCTTGCTTTGCATATGTTTCAATGGCCTTCAGCGAATCGCGTACTCCTTGATCAAACAGCAGATATGCAGTCTTACCAGTCTGTTGGAGAATTGCAGCAGACATAACATCTCGAGTCGCCATTTCTGAGTTAAAACGCTTTCCTTCGCGGTTTACCATAATTGCTCCATTACCACGCACAGCTTCTGTAATCATCAGATTCTGTACAGGAACAACAGTGGGATGAGTTTGAATTTGATCCATATCGACCAGAGCAACATCAAAAGGAGCAACCATTGTAATGGCATCACCAGTGGCACCTGCATGATTTGTGGTTCCAAAGCCGGCTAAACTATTCTTATATTGGGTGACCATTTCAGGATTAGCGCCAAAACCACCAGTAGCAATAACAACAGCTTTAGCTGTAATCGTATAATCACCAGCAGGACTTGATACAGTAACTCCTGTCGCAGCGCCATTTGTGTTAATAATAGAAGTTGCTTTACTTTCAAGACGAATATCAACCCCTGCCGAACGGGCAGCCTTATCAAGAATACCGACGAGATGCGGACCAACAGCGGCCCCTCCCTGAGGACGGTGTGTGCGGCTATTAGTAGACCCAGCCATCTTACCCACATCTGTTAAATCAGCACCAAGACTAATAAGCCAATCAACAGTTTCTGCAGATTTCTCAACCATATTGCGAACAAGATCAGGATCATTTAAATTTTTACCACCAGTCATTGTATCATCATAGTATGACTGATTACTGTCCTGAATTCCAAGATTTGCCTGCACAGACGTTTCAGACGCATTCAAACCTCCTGTTGCATAATTGGTATTACCCCCAACAATAGCCATTTTTTCAACGACTATAACACTTTTGCCCTTTGAAGCAGCCTCTGTAGCTGCAGAAAGGCCGGCACCACCAGCACCAATAACCACGATATCACATGCAGTATCTGTTGCTTTCTCTGCCTGCACAGCAACAGGAACATTACCGGCAGCAGCTGACATAGCAGCTTGCAAAGCTGCTATCACACCTTTAGATGTATAAGTTGCACCCGAAACAATGTCGAGATTATCTGCATTCCCATTTTTAACAGCTTGCGCTGTAATCTGTTTTACAGCATCAGCTGTAAAATCAGAATCACTAATAGAAGTTACTTCTGCTGCAGTAATCTTTCCATTCACGACATTCACAGAAACCTCAATTGGTCCTTTAAACCCCTGCGCAGAACCGCTATACACTTCAGCAACGTCCTTCTTTGCACAACCTGCAATAAAAAGGGCACCAGCTGCCAAGACAGTTACCAAAACGGCTTTCACCGTCTTTCTCATATAAACCTCCTAAGTATACTTTCTATACAATCTACCTTAAATAAATAACAGATATAATATGGCTACCTGCATGCACTAATATAATATACTATACAAAAAAAAAGCAACCCTACGGTATTTTAGAAAGGATATACAATAATCGTCAGAAAATATAAACAATTTTTCCTTGACGATAATATACTCTCTTCTTTATATTTAATAATAGAAAATCTATATTAGTATTTTATTTATGGAGGATTAATATGAAAGTAAGACCGTTGGCAGACAGAGTTCTTGTAAAAACTGAAAAAATGGAAGCCAAGACTGCAAGCGGAATTATCATTCCCGACACTGCACAAGAAAAAACACAGACAGCAACAGTAATTGCTGTCGGCGATGATGAGGAAAAAATCAAGGTAAAAACAGGGGAACGTATTATGTATGATAAATATGCTGGTACTGCAGTAAAAATTGATGGTGAAGATCATCTGATTTTAAAAGCAGCTGATATTATCGCCGTAATCGAATAGACAATAGTATGTAAAAAAAGCTGTCTCTAGATATCACAGAGACAGCTTTTTACTCAACCAAATCTTATCCTTTTAACTGTATATTCTGTAACAGCAATCTAGCCTTATTGTGACTGGGATTAAGCGATAAACAAAATTCAAGTCCATCGACCGCATTTTTTAAATCCTGTATTTGTAATTGCAACAGAGCCATCCGGTACAAACATTCCGCCTTTAGTGAAGAATCATCTGTTTTTGCAGATGCAGACCGATATATTTCCAATGCTTTATACACATTATTAGAACAACTATATAATGCAGCCAAATTCATTAAAGTTTCTGTGCAGGGGGTATATTTCGTATATGTTGCAACTCCTGTATATACTTCATTCATTTCATATACAAGATATTCATAAATTTGAATTGCATTTATTATCTGTTTATCAAACACAGAAAAATACGCAGCAAACTCACATTCCCATGACTCCATATCAAAGAGCAAATCAACATATACATCAGAACCATAATGATGACGCAAATGTCTATCAAAAATAGCTTTGGCATCTTCAACATCACCAGTCTCAGCAAATCTCTTTACTGCATATCGGATAAGTGGTGCACTTACACTCCCATCTGAAAGAGTATTTCTTTCAAGAAGTTCCCATGTATTTACATCTTGTGTGAATGGTACCTCATTTTTTTTTGCAAGATATGTAATATACTTTTGCTGAAGCAGTAATGACTCAACAAGTATTTCAGGTGTTCCTGTTTTTTCATACGCCTTATTCATACGAGAAAGAACATCTTCCACCGGCACCTGAGGATATGCAGCCAATGATTCCATCCTAAGAGATCGTAAACCAGACGCACGCAACATTAAATCCAAAGCATCATCTTGATCAAGAAGATATAATTGCAGCATAGCAAAACGTCCGTAAAGAGCAAGCCCAGGCCCATAATCGGGATGTGCGGCAAGCAATGCATCAAGAGATCGATACGCCTTCTCATAATCTTTTTGCAACATGGAATACCGTATAGTATTTAGAAAAAAGGCAGGGGGGATATTCTTTAAAACAGTACTACCCCTAAGCATTTGCCGGGTAGTCTCCGCAGTACCGTCTTCATGAAGTAATTGGTACATATCAGCCATCAATGCAAACACTTCTGTTCGTAACCACTCTGCATCTCTCTGTTGCATTTCAGACACTGAGCGCGAGAGCACTTGTTCCACAAATTCATAGGCAAGTTTGGAATCTTGAATCGCCGTTAACAAATTTTGAGAATCATAAGAACAATATGCCCAAAAAAGGGCATCTTCAGCATCTATTAATTCACCAGGATGTAAAGATGCTGCTCGTTGTATATCACCAGTTAAAGCAGCTGAAACAGCGGCATTTCGCAGCCAACGAACATCTCGTGATCCTTGATATGCACCCAAGTACAACGGAATCAATTCAACTGCAGTAAAAGATAAATCTTCCCCATGATTAAGAAAATAAATTTCTGTATACAGGGATGAGAATGCTCCATCAGAAAGCCGATAAGATATCTTCTCTGCATCTTCTAGGCGATTTTCCTGAAGAAGAAACCATGCATATACAGCAGCAACTTCATCATTCTCTGGATGTTCCTTCAGCCCACGCTTCAAACACTGCTCTGCAGTACGATTTTCCCCAAGACGATACAACCGCCGAAATATACCAAGCCGTTCATATACCGAACATGAACCTTTTGAAAGCGAAACAAGCATATCAACAGCATCATGTATATTTCCAGCAGTAAGATATGAATCAGCTGTATTAAGCAGTGTTACCACAGAATCATTGCGCACATTCATCCGACAGGAAACTGTCTGTATCAGAATTAACACAATTGCAATGAGCCTGAGGTGTTTCATATTGAATTCTTATCCGTCGCTTTTCTAATGTTATCAAGCACCGCATTTATAAATCGGTACGAATCATCCTGTCCAAAATCTTTGGCAATCTCTACTGCCTCATCTATTACTATCGAAGGATGAGTTTCTTTCTGATACAGCAAAGAATACACACTGATACGAAGTAACGCCAAATCGACCTTACTTATCCGGTCAAAATCCCAAGCTGAAACATATGCTCTAATAAGAGCATCTATTTCAGCAATATGCTCTATCGTACCAGCAACCAACAACTTTGTGAACAATAAACCGCTTTCTCCAAGTCTTTCCAAATTTTCAGGAGAAACCCACGAAAAAGCCAATATGGTATCTATCGGCTCTCTTCCCACATCCCATGAGTATAAAGCCTGAAAAGCAAGAATTCTACCCTTTCTGCGCGCCAAAACACACCCCGATGCCTACCAACTACCCAACAGTTTATCCAAGTCAGCACCCGATTTAAGCATTGTATAATTCTCAGGTGTACGAAGCTTTTCTGTTACTTCCTGTACAGCTTTTAATATAAACTCAGACTGTTTCTGCTGCGTCAGCTGATTTCTAATATATTCATATACTGTAATAGTAGTGTCTGGTTGTACAACGTCAACAAGAGAAAGCATTTTTGCATCATATTTTGAACGGATAATATAAAATTGAAAATCTGTTGCAGTCTCATTCATATCTGAAACATATCCTATATCTTTAGTAAACAAATCAAGAAGCACCGAATATGAAATTCCCATCTGTTGCGCGGACTGAGCAGTTTTACTTACAAAAAGATCTCCTGCTTGAAATCCTGCATCAGGTTTTGCAACCTGTGATTTAAGTTCATCTGGGGTAGTTTTTTTATTTTTTATATCAGTATATAGTTTATCAGCTTTTTTGCGAGCAGCATCCGCATTGTCGCCACGTGGAACAATAACGAGGAATAATTTCAGAATATCATTCTGAACGAATGATGACTTATTCATTTCATAGAATGCTCGTATTTCTGCATCTGTCGGAGAAATATTCTGCAATTCTCCCTGTTTCTGTGAGACCACATACTGCTGAGCAATTAATTGATTTTTCAAAAATGCTTTATAATCTGTTAAATTCATGCCAACTTGCATTTGCATAAATTCATCAAGCGTTTTACCAGTCTGCTGTTTTACGATAGACGAAAATTCCGCTTCTGTGACCTGTTTACCAACCTGTTGGGCAATACTTTGCAGGAAATATTGATTAACTTGAGAATCAGTAATATTCAAACCCGCTTTCTGGGCAGCCTGCACCACAAGCTTTTCATCTATCATTGCGTCAAGAATTTCTTTTTTCTGCTCTACAGTAAAAGACGGTGATTGAGTCTGCAGCTGATACGTATTTACCCGCGATTTTAGCTGTTTAAGTGTTATGGTCTCTGATTTATTCAACTTTACGTTGGCAAGCGGTGTCAAGTCAGACTGTGCAAAAACTCCACTAGCAGATAGTATAGATAACAGTAAAACAGGGAACAAGCGTTTCATGATAAAAATTCTCCTCGATCAGGAATAAACAAAATACCAGACGACCCAATTTTAGGCAGTACTAGAATAACAATCCACAACCTTAAACAGTTCGCCATCCACTTTGTTACACAATTAGATAGTAAATATAACAATCCCAATTAATCACCACTGATCACAGCGCGAATACGACGAACCCCAGCTGACGATGACTGTTCTTTCTGAATCTTAAACGTACCAATAAGACCAGTGTGCTCAACATGAGGTCCACCACAAACCTCACAGGAAAAATCACCAATCGTATATACTTTCACTTTTGATTCATATTTTTCGCCAAACAGTGCGCGGGCACCACGCTTTTTTGCATCTTCAAGATCCATCACTTCACAAACCACAGGAAGATCACGCTTAATTTGTTCGTTGACCATATTCTCAACTTCTTTGATTTCTTCTTTTGACATTGGTTGCGGATGTGAAAAATCAAACCTCATTCTTTCTGCAGTAATATTAGATCCTTTTTGAGCGACATGATCACCAAGCACCCGTTTAAGAGCTTCATGCAGAAGATGCGTTGCTGTATGATATTTTGTTGTAATTTCTGAATGATCGGCAAGGCCACCTTTGAATACCTGACTACTTGTACTCCGTGAAAGTTCCTGATGTTTTTTATACGCTTCATCAAATTCAGTACGATTAACAATCAAACCATTTTCTTTAGCCAACTCATCAGTAAGTTCTACAGGGAACCCAAAAGTGTCATACAAACGGAACGCAACCCGCCCCGGGATAGTTTTTGCAGGATTCTTAAGTAAATTGGGTAAAATTTTTTCAAATTCCAATTCACCTTTTTTAAGTGTCTCAAGAAATTTTTCTTCCTCTCGTTTCAATTCTGAAAGAATCAACTCAGCCTTCTCTGCTATCTCCGGATATGGTCCTCGATATAAATCAATAACGACCTTTGCCGGTTCCGAAAGGAACGATCCTTCAATACCAAGCTTACGACCATGCCGAACCGCACGCCGGATAATACGTCTTAACACATACCCTGCTCCAACATTTGACGGTGAAACACCTTTAGGATCGCCAATAATAAATGTGGCGGCACGAACATGATCACAAATGATACGAATAGAACGATCCAACTGTTCGTCAGCACCATATTTTTTTCCACAAATCTGTTCTACACAAGTAATAATCGGAGTAAATACTTCCGTTTCATATACCGATTTTTTTCCTTGCAGCATCGCGGCAGTACGCTCTATCCCCATACCAGTATCCACACAATGCCGAAGCAGTTTATTATATTTACCATCCTTATCTTTATTATATTGCATAAATACATTGTTCCATATTTCAATATATTTACCACACGAACATCCAGGACGGCATTCAGAACCACATGCGGGAAGCCCCGTATCAATAAAAATTTCTGTATCGGGTCCACATGGCCCTGTTTCCCCTGCAGGCCCCCACCAATTATCGCTCCGAGGTAAATAATAAATACGTTCACGGGGGATACCATGAGATGCCCACGCATCTGCAGATTCCTCATCACGAGGCACTGTATCATCGCCCGCAAAAACAGTCACAGAGAGCGCCTCAACAGGAATATTCAAATAATCAGGACTAGTTAAGAATTCAAAACTAAATGCAATCGATTCTTTTTTGAAATAATCACCAAGTGACCAATTACCAAGCATTTCAAAGAAAGTAAGATGACTTGAATCACCAACAGAATCGATATCGCCTGTGCGAAGACACTTTTGATAATCTGTTAATCGTTTACCGGCAGGATGTGGTTCTCCCATTAAATACGGTACCAATGGATGCATACCAGCAGTGGTAAACAAAACGGTAGGATCATTTTCAGGTATTAAAGATTTTCCTGAAATCTCAACATGACCTTTACTTTTGAAAAACTCTATATACTTGGAACGTAAGTCGTTAGCAGTCATAACAAGCGTTATAATAGAACAGATATATACGTATAGTCAAGATAGAATCAGCTCCTCTGCAATAGTAGTATCTTAATACCCACTGACAACCACTTATATTTATTATTCAAAATGTCCAACAAGTATTTTATATGAACATCGAATTCTTAAAATATAGTTATTCTAAATCCTCACAAGCATTATCATACTCTCGCACTAACTTAACAACATTTCCAGAAAGTGCGAGAAGCGCAATCAAATTAGGAAATACCATTAACCCGTTAAACAAATCAGAAAGATTCCATACCAAATCAATTTTAAGCAGAGAACCAATCACAATACAGATAACTACCAGCACCGCATATATTCTTACTGATTTTACACCAAATAAAGCCTTTACATTAACTTCTCCAAAAAAATACCATCCAAGGATTGTTGAAAAAGCAAAAAAGAGCATGCAAATAGCTATAAACATATTGCCAAACGAACCCAATGTAACAGAAAATGCAGCCTGCGCAAGCGCTGCTCCTTCAAGAGCTCCAGAAAGTCCTACCTGAAGTTTACCTGATGTTAAAATAACTAAAGCAGTCAGTGTGAGGACAATAAAGGTATCAAAAAACACCCCCTGCATTGCTATCATTCCCTGTTCCTGAGGTCTTCTTACTTTTGCAAGAGCATGAGCATGCGGAGTAGATCCCATGCCGGCTTCATTTGAAAAAAGTCCTCGAGCAACACCAAACCTCATAGCTTCCCGAACACCAATACCGGCTGCACCACCAAGGACTGCAGCCGGATTAAATGCACCGATAAAAATAGAAGCAAATGCATCAAGCAAAAACTTACGCTGTACAATAAGAATAATAATACAGCCTACAACATAAATTACAGCCATCAAAGGAACAAGTTTTTCCGTAACAGAAGCAAGGCGCTTGACCCCACCAAGAAAAATAAAAGCAGCAATAATAGCGATACCGATACCAACAACCAATTTAGGGATACCAAAGGCTGTATAAAACGCATCACTAATAGAATTTGCCTGAACCATATTTCCTGCAAACCCCAAAGCAAAAATAATAGCAATTGCAAAAAAACAAGCAAGGAAGGATCCAAATTTATTTGAAAAACAGGCCTTTATATAAAAAACCGGGCCACCTGAAACATGTCCATCTACATCTTTTTGTTTATATATCTGTGCAAGTACCGCTTCTCCATAAATAGTAGCCATGCCAAAAAAAGCTGAAAGCCACATCCAAAAAATAGCTCCCGGACCACCCGCATATAACGCAGTTGCACACCCAATAATATTGCCAGTACCAACCTGTGCCGCTATAGATGTCGCCAACGCCTGAAAAGATGACATACCATGATGATCAGCTTTTGTTCCATTTAACGAAAATGAATTAAACGCATTGCGTAATCCTGTCACAAAATGACGAACCTGCACAAATCTCGTGCGTACCGTAAATACTATACCTGTACCAACCAGCAAATATAAAAGTAAATTATTCCAAACAAATCCACTGATATTACTGATTACCTGTGATACCTCATTCATTTCCGTATTTCCTCGATATAACAGGCACAAGACAAAAAAAGCCGGACAATACTATTATCCGGCTCTGCAATACGAAAACAAACACATCCATTTATTTTCAGGATATGTCCATTAACCAGTTTTCTTAAGCACCCTGTCCTTTTGCCTGAGAGATTCGTCTACCATGATAATTTATGATAGATTTTGCACCTTCGGCACTCTGCAGGTTACACTCAACCACCAGAGCTTCTCCAGAGCCTCATCCATTCATAGTCTCTACCCTATTGGGCAACCTGAGAGTGTTACTCCTTCGGCAAGATATTCTCAAAATACCTTTTTTCCTACGAATTTCATTTGACGGCTAGTATCCTACTCAGAATACACGGCAATGTCAACAGAAATATTGTATCAGTTTCTTTCAGAATACAAGGGTTTGATTTCCCTGTTGAACACAAAATGCATATAAAATGAACAGAGCATTAATGATACAAGTTCCGCGATAGGAAATGCCCACCAGATAATCTCGAGTCTTCCTGTTAAAGACAGTAAATATGCCACTGGCAAAATAACAACTAGCTGACGAATCAGCGAAATAGACAGACTCAAAAAACCATGGGAGAATGCCTGTAGTACAGAAGTTGTAATTACACTGAATCCAGCAAATATAAAACTTAAACTAATAATTCGTAATGCAGGAACACCTAATTGCTTCATATTCTCAGATGCATTAAAAATACCAAGCAGCTGTTCCGTACAGAAATGAAACACAAGAACACCAATCACCATAATACATGTAGCATAAGCAATACTCAGTTTGATGGTCTTAACAATCCGCTCTGGTTTCCGGGCACCTAAATTATATGCAAGGATAGGAACCATACCATTATTTAATCCAAAAACCGGCATAAAAATGAAACTCTGCAGTTTAAAATATACGCCAAACACGGTAGCCGCAGTTGTAGAGAAAGCAATCAAAATTTTATTTATACCAAACGTCATCACAGAACCAATGGCAGCTAAAATAATAGATGGAACACCTACCAAATAAATTGTCTTTATAATGAAAACATCAGGTTTGAAATTACGCATGGTTACATGAATTTCTTTATTATGCGTACGGTTAAACACCAGCGCTAAAATCGCTGCAATAATTTGTCCCAGAACAGTTGCAGCAGCCGCACCAGCAACTTCCATACGAGGAAACCCGAACAGCCCAAAGATAAGAATTGGATCAAAGATTATATTGAATATTGCACCAACCCCCTGCGTAATCATGGTATAAAACGTTTTTCCTGTTGACTGAAGTAATCTTTCCCCTGTTATCTGAAACATTACACCAAATGAAAAAAACATACAGATGAACAAGTAATCTTCACCAGCATCCACAATCTCATGGACGTCAGTCTGCATTTCAAAAAAAGGTCGGGAACATAATACTCCAATAACAGCAAATACAATATAGCTGCAAAATGCAAGAAATACAGCATTATTTGCAGTACGATTTGCCCTCGTAAAGTTTTTTTCTCCTAGGCTTTTTGAAAGCAAAGCATTAATACCAACACCAGTACCAGTCGCAACAGCAATCATCAAATTCTGCGCAGGAAATGCAAGTGAAACAGCTGTTAGAGCATTTTCACTGAGCTGAGCAACAAACATACTATCAACAATGTTATACATCGCCTGTACCAGCATTGAAATAACCATCGGAATAGACATAGAAATAAGCAAACGATTCACTGGCATAACACCCATCTTGTTTTCAGCCATTTATCTTACTCCCTTTCACTGTTTCAAAAATAAATTGCGCAGAAAGTTCAAGACCTATTGAACTATTCAGCATCAAATGATAATTACGCCGATCTCCCCACCGGATATCCGCAAAGGAATTATAATATGCCGCACGCTGTTTATCACATCGAAGCAGATAATTTTCTGGATCAACAGGTGTCTCACCATATTCTTCTGTAATACGTTTAATACGATCAGAAAGCGGCGCATACACAAAAATACGCAAACAGTCTGAACGTTCACGTAACACGTAATCACCGCAGCGCCCCACAATAATACAAGGACCTTCAGAGGCAAGCATTCTAATAACCTGAGATTGCGCCAGATATACCTGATCAACGATAGATACATTCGTACTACTCATATATAGATTATACAGAAAATTGCCGGAGCGCCGTCTTTCAATCTCTTCCATAAATTGTGGTGATAAACCGCATTCCTGTGCAGCAATATCAATAACGGTTTTGTCATATACCGGAATATCAAGCATCCGTGCAACACGTTGGGCAATCACACGACCACCAGAACCATGTTCTCTAGCAATTGTAATAACAGAATATTTCATATCAATACAAACCTCATTTTAGTTTCATACGAAACTATTTTGCATGATTGATATTAAGCATTTACTGTTTTTTTGTCAAATTCATTAAGGTACTGTTCCAGAACAAAATACTGTAGCTTGTTTATAGGAAATACTGTATTATGCAGAAAAAAAATAATACCTGATATAAATCTATCAGATAGCACAAACAGGACAGGGATATGGAATCTTCAGAAGAAACAAATATACTAAAAATGATCTCAATAATATACCGAAAAACACAGATGTATTTATCAAACAACCTCTCTGCATATGGTTTAACAAGTGGACTCGCAACATTTCTTATGATTACCTGCGAACATGGCATAATGGTACAAAATCAATTCTGTGATCTTCTTGATATGAGCAAAGGCACAGTTGCAAAATCTCTGGCAAAACTTGAAGCTCTTGGATATGTACATAGATCAGATAACAACACAGATGGCAGATCAGTAGATGTTTGTCCAACACAGAAAGCATTAGATTTGTACCCGATGTTACGTAACATCGGAGACCATTGGACTAAACAACTCTCAAAAGGACTGACAGTGAATGAACAGACAGCTCTGTTTCAACTGCTTGAGCAAAGCACCCACAATGCCTGTTCATATTTTGAACATAAAAAGTAATAATTTCCTATCCCGAAATCTGCTTCCACACAGATACAAGGCAAAAAAACAGCGGAGGAATAAGCAACGCCGGAATCATATTCATTGTTTTGAATTTACCAAGCCCCATAATACTTAAACCAGAACTGAATATCAGAATACCACCAATAATAGATAATTCTGTAAGCAGAACAGGATCAAGTGCTCCGGACAACAGCAGAGCAAGACAATAGAAAAAGCTCTGCCACACAAAAAGAACTATGGCAGCCGCGGCAATACCAAAACCGTATGATGAAGATAAAACCATTGAAGTAACAAAATCAAGCATTCCATTAGTAAATAAGTATGTGTTGTCCCCATACAAAGCACTCTGCATAGGGCCTAAAATAGACAGAGAACCAACACAGAAAAGCAGCAGTGCTGTTGATAACCCTTGCGCAAGAGAATCCTGGGCAGATAATTTCCTACGAAAACACCTAGAAATTATTATTTTAAACCGTTCCTCCAGCCTAATCCATTCGCCCAATAGAGCACCGATTGCAAGACTTATAATGAATAATACCGGATACTGACTTTTCGGCATAGACTGTACAACTGAATTTACACCTACAGCCGCTGCTGCAAGTCCGAGAGCCTGCAATAGAATATCTTCATATTCCGCCTTAATTCCTCTTTTCAGACGACTACCAATAAAGCTCCCAGCAACAATAGTTGAACAATTAAATAAAGTACCAATCATACATTCTCCCCTATCAATGTCCTGAAGGTGTTCGAGACAAATAAAGATGCTCTGTTCTAAGATCTGCATACAACAACTCAACAAAAACCGCCAATAACGGCACTATAGCTCCCCACAAAGCTTTTCCATTAAATAACGGGCATAATACTGTACAAATAATTCCCCCTATAACAAATGAACCAAGCATACCGATATGAATCAGAATACGATTCAGTGATTGTGCATTACGCTTCTGAAGCCATTTAGTAATATAAATACCAGTCTGACGCAAATGATTGGTACAAAATGTTGTCGCCATAGGAATGCCACCAGCCTGGCGAAAGGTGTTATACTGCATAGATGCGATAAAATTTATAACCACCTGTGTTATCTGAAATGGTGCGGATTCTGGCAGAAAACCTAAACAAAACAATACTATAATTTCCAAGCCAACCAACAATGTATCCCATCGGATAAGGCCATAGCTTTTTATTCGATCAGGTAACATTTCTGAAACAACAGCTCCGATAAAATAGGCTGTCATCGGCAACAAATAATATAGCGCACGAGCAAAATGTCCCTGCCCCAGAGAAATTGACAACAATACAAAATTTGCTGTCTGCGCATTGCAGAATACTCCACCACGCAGCACATATGTAAAAGCACCCATATAACCACCGGCACACATTAGAAGAGCAAATACATGACGCTTTTCACATGCTAAATACAGCGGTTCATTAGCGACAACTTCATTACTTCCGTTCATAACACACCCTCGTTTTATCCTCTGCCCAATATAATACTGAACAGTACCGAAATCAACTTTTCTTAATATCCAGATAAAAAAAGACTGTCTTACAGCAGACAGTCTTTGTATTCACAAACACAACTATTTTTTCATTAACTCGCGATACTTAGCCGAAAGACGATGTGCTTTCTCAGCACTCAGACCACGGTAGCGTGCCGGATCAGAAAAAAAACTTTCCGCATCAACAACACCAAGTTTTTTCAGCTGAGCACAGATTTTTTCATACGCTTCTGTATGCGTCCTCAGAACATCAGCAAACGATGCGCCAGTCTGTTCTGCCTCAAGTGTAATCCGACGAATCACTTCGTGACCATCTGATACTCCCGCTTCAGCAAGAAGAATATAAGCAGGTTCAGCAAGAACACCTCCTTTTACCTTTCCTCCAGACTGTGCTAAGTTATGTGCCATACTTTCTCTGTCAGCCTGCAATCCTGCTACAACACTTTTCATGCGTGCAACAGCAAGTGCAAATCCTGTAAGATAATCAGCGATAAAACGCTGACTTGCGCTGTTCGTCAGATCCCGCTGATGCTCTGAAATCTGATCCATATAGAAGGTTACTACACGAGGCGCAAATGCTTTCCAAAGAGATTTTACATGTTCACTATTCCACGGGTTACGTTTCTGCGGCATCGTAGAAGAACCAACCTGCGTACTGCTAAAATACTCAAAAACCTCACCAATTTCGGAACGCTGCAAATTACGCAAATCATCTGCGAGGTTAGCAATAACACCAAAAGCAACATTACATTCAAGTAACAGACGCAACAGATATTCTGGTTCCACAAGCTGCGTTGAATGTTCTGATGGTTCAAGTCCCAAATATCCTAGATATCGCCGTTCAAGCTCTTCAGGATCACACACAATCATACTCGGCCCGTTATATGCACCGACAGGCCCTGCAAGTTTACCCTTCAATTCGGCCGAATGTCTTTCAATCTCAAGGATAGATTTTCCAAGACGGCTGACATACTCAGCCATCGCAAAACCAAATGTGATCGGAACCGCATGCTGTCCATGAGTACGACCAACCTGAGGTGTTTCAGCTTCACGCTCAGCAATGCTGCACAGTTCTATTTCAAGAGCACGCAATTCAGGCAGTAACACTTGCTGTACACAGTTACGCACTCGCATCGAAAGCGCTGTATCCAGAATATCAACACTTGTCGCACCAAGATGAACCAATGGAGCAACTTTCTGCGGAACCATTTTTTTCATCACATTCACCAAGGCACGAATATTATGATGAGTCTTTTCTTCTTCAAGGTATACCGCAGCAGGATCAATCATAGAGACAACTTCATCAAGTTGTTGTTCGAGTTCGTCCGACAGTTCTCCCCTCATTGAAAGATGCGCTTTAACCAAAGCTGTTTCCGCTTTCGCACAGGAAATAATAGCGGCCTGTTCAGAAATACAAGCAGACATCTGTTCAAATACTGTCGCTTCGGAAAGCGAATAACGATGATCAATGGGAGAAATGTTAAAAAAGATATTTCTGGTTTCCATACAAATAGTATACTCTAAAATGGCAGTAACCGGCAACGGTTCAACCTACTCACTAAAGGCCGTCTCCAACGCAGTAACAAACATCGGTTCGAGAGCACTTAAACGGCAATCTGCAGAAAGCCCTTCTCCAGTTATACAAGAGTCAGTATGAGTTAGGATAGAAAGAGCCTTTTTGTTCAGCCATGCGGCAGTACAATAGAGCGCATAGGTTTCCATATCCTGTGCAACACAGCCCATTCTGGCCCATGGCTCCCAAGATTCTCGTGCCCCAAGAGCATTATAAGAAGAAAACATATCAGAAGAAAATACGCCACCACCGGCATACCTGAAACCATAACGATGTGCAATGCCAGCAGCTTTTCCAAGCAATTCAAAGTCTGCACACGGAGAATAAGTTCCTGGCAATTTATATTGGTAGGCATAATTTGAATCTGTACTCGCAGTTACAGCAAGTACCAAATCACCAATTTGCAGAAACTTCTGTAACCCACCACAAGTACCAATACGGATGATCAGTTCTACTCCATACACATCATAAAGTTCATACGCATACAAACCACAAGATGGACCTCCCATACCACTACCCATAACAGACACCAAGTTACCTTTCCACAATCCTGTAAAACCAAGCATGTTTCGTACTCCGGTAACCTGCCGTACATCTGTTAAAAATTTTTCTGCGATATACTGTGCACGCAAAGGGTCTCCCGGCATCAATACAGTTGAAGCAATATCACCTAATTCTGCTGCATTATGAGGTGTAGCCATCAAAAACTCCTTAAACTATAACAATACATAAACACAATATATCAAAAAAGAAAGCACTGAAACAGCTGGAAACTGATTCAATGCTTCATAGGAGAAACTTTTTAAAATACTGTCACCAATATAAATAAACCCACATAACCAGTAGTTTATACAAGCAGCAGATATATTTTTATTTCAAATATTTGCCGACTGGCATTAACTTACTGAACTACAACTTCAACAGAATCTACTGTTTCTTCAGCAGCAGGATTTGCAGTATCTACAGGGGCAGGCTCCGTTGTAGAATTAATATCAGAAGTTACTGCATCCGTTGTATCAGCAGATTGTACCTCTGAACTTTCAATTATAACAGTTTCAGAAGCAGTATTATTAGCGGCTGCTTCGGAATCACTGCTTTCACAACCAAGAGCAGTAACTACCAGCATGGCTGCAACACCTACAGACAAAATTTTCTCAAATGCTTTCATAATAACCTCGCTATTTTCATATATCCTATATAATTTGAATAAAAACAACATACACCACAAACATCAAGTATATATAGAGATTTTATTAAGAATATGTTAAGAAAATGATTATCATGCAAAATTCTGATATATATACAATGCATATAACACTCAGACTCCTCCTTCTGCCACAGAAGCTCATTGCGCAAAGTATAGCTTACAGATATTATGTAATTATGAGTACTCATCATACAGAAAAAAAAACAAATGCTATGCGGATTTTGGACTCAGCACATATTACATATACGGTACTATCATACACTGATAACACAGAACACAAACTTGAAAGCGGCGCAGCTGTACGGCTTGCAGCCCAGCTTGGCATAGATCCCAATGCTGTATATAAAACAATAGTGATGAGAACAGATACCGGAGAAATATGCGTATTTTGCGTTCCTGCATCACTTGAAGTTAATTTAAAAAAAGCACGCACCGCCGCTGATGTGAAAGTCCTAGAACCGGTAAAACAGGAACAGCTTAATACCCTCACTGGATATGTGCGCGGCGGCTGTTCTCCACTCGGAATGAAACGAAATTACCGCACATTTATAGATGAATCCGCTCTCCTTCAAGAGCATATATATATCAGTGCTGGGATCCGCGGTATGCAGCTATGTCTGAAACCGGATGACCTGATTGCGGTATCACATGCAGAGATTGCTTCAATCAGTTAATCCAATAAAATAACCTAACTCTTCAATACACTATATATCGTATACTTTTTATGTATTTTCAGAACATTTTTTATCTTTTCTTGACTCATTTTTAAACTGTTTTTAAATCAAAAAAAAGAGTAAGAACATTTCATATTTAATGCATTTCAAACTCAAAAACAGTGTTTTTTTATACAGTTTCCCCATATTAAGATATATGAAACACCTGTTGATAACCATCATCATACAGATATCAATTTGCCTTCTCTGCTGCTGCAGCCGTCTGGAAGCACCGTGTGATATACCATGGGAATATACTGAAACAATTTCAGTTAATCTGCCAGTTTTTCCTTATGCATATCAGCCTCAGGTTGTGTACTGGAATATCAGCTGGTATGATGGCAGGACAATACAGACAAAGACAGTTCAGTCCAAACAGACAGCGGTCACTCTAACTGTAAAAAAAAATAAAATATGTCCTGTTGTATTTTATCCATATACACACATTACCTTTTTTGATGGGACAACAGCTACCCTAAGTTTTTTTAAACCAGCTGCAGCTATTTATCCCGTTCTACTTCAAACCTCATGGGAGCAGGGTGTTATTGGCGAATTATTACTGAGGCTATTCTCATCCGGAACAAGCGGAGTACAGGACTACTGCACACGTTTTAACTGGCAACGTCTTCATGAGACCATTATAAAGAAAACAGCCGAGACACAGCAGCAAAACAGTTATGATCCATGGCGTATCGATATCGACCATCTGCTCTCCGCAATAGTGGCAGGAAATATTTCTATATATGATATACATTGTTATGATACACAACCTGTCTCAACATGCCTGCCGAGCAATTACTCCACAGGCATATTGCTACAACAATATGCTCTACTTCCGGCATGTTCCACACAAACAATTCTCAGAAGCTGGAATTCTCCTCTGCCCGAGCAGGTGCTTATATCTCCAGGCAATACCAGAGATTTTTATCTATTAAGAGAAGTTGTGAATCCAAACGGTAAAACAGAGACAGACGGGCAAATAACTCTTGCAATAACAGCCCCTCCGCTGTAAACTGTATATGCATGAAACCGTTTGTCTTTTTCCATCGTGCCGCATTAATAGCCGTGTCGGCATTCTGTCTGATAGCAAGTATTACCGCATGTGAACAATCGCGGTCCCGGCAAATGCAAACTCTGCCGGTTGATATTACCATAACAAAACCTGATACTCACATATGGTATTACTTCACCCCATCAGGATACGCGGTGGTAGATTTGCCGCAGCATTCTCCACAGGTTCTCCCCAAACCATGGACAGAAGCTGTTCGTATTGCTGGCGCTGGTATCACTACAGATAAAGCATATGCGCTTGTCAACCGCTCAGGCTTGTTGGAATTTGAAAATGAGAACGGTTTTATTTTTCAGGATACTCAGACATTCACACAAAAAACAGCTGATGACTTAGTTTTTGTAAACGATCGACCAACATTTCTTATTTATCGTAATACCTTTTTCAGTACAAATAATACAAAAGGCAATGGAAATGAACCTATTCTCATGCAGTTTAACAGCAACACCGGTATTTCATATCCGTTATTGTATCGCCAGTCACTCAGACTCAGCGCTAATTCAGAAATAACAGATATGTTTTACAGCGGTACTAATTGGTATGGATGTATCAAGACAATAACAGAAAAACGAATCCTCTTTTCTTATGTAAAAATACCTCAAACTGTTATCGTAGAGCTTGGAGCAGCATCCATATCCGAAAATGATCTTAAACGCTACACAATCACTGTAGATGAATATAGAAAAGCGTCAAGCCCATACAGTTTTGCTCAGGCGCCTACACAGTTGAAGGATTTACTTTCCGCAATCCCCGCTGACTATCCATTTTTTATCAGTGTTCAGACAAAAAGCGGTTCTTCCATCACACAATATGTACAGAATACAATGGATCCAAATGCCCAACAGGGATATGCAATTATTTCCGACACATGGACAGCAGCTGTCTTCGCTGATGGGACAGCTTATTTTAGCGGCGCAACAGCAGGCCGATCTGTTCCTCAGCGGGGAAAGAAAACTGCTTTCCGTCTCCCCAAACTACCAGCTGGATATGTTTACAGTTCATTTACAGTTCTTAAAGATAGAATGTATGTCGCTTGGGAACAGACAGACTTTTACAAAACGGGCAGAAGTGGATTTATTGAGGTAGACCTTGGTAAAATTCTTTATGGAGATATCTCATAATCAATATCCGCATAACAATAGCAGAAAGCATAGGTATCTTTTCATGATGCTATGCGTTGCAATGCATTCACAGTCCCATTTAAATTCTGAACAATAGGAATAATTGGAACCTGCTACTACACTACAGATACTGTCACCAGTGCACCATCTCCATTATTATTTTCCGACACAGAGAGTATTCTTTTTCAACCTCAAACAGTTAGTGGATTTTCCACCATTTCGCTTTCTTCTTGACTTATATGCTTTGGGATTTTCTATAGATATTAGAGCTGGACTTGCTGCTACGTGAAAAGAACTTTGACTCCCGTGCGTATTGGCCTCAGGAAAGCGCTCCAAACGATATAGCAGAAAAAGATACAAAACTCAGAATCTCAGCATAGAACTTGAATGAAGGATTATATATATCCGCTCTGTTCATTATTCAGACAACAATATCCGCAGGACACAGCTATGAGTTCGCCAGTCTACGTATATTATTATATACTTTCCGTGGAAAATAAAGTTACAAGTAATATAAAATTAAAATGGAGCCGGACATATTTTGTTATGTCCGGCTCCCGCACACAAAATCCGTTTGCCACCCCATCAACGGTCAAAGGATATTTCTTGCTCGTGTAAATTTTATTACTAGATTCCAGCTAAATGTTCAGCGCACACTTTTTTTACATAAGAAATAAAATCAGAAACACTTTGTACCTGCTGCGCTCTGCCATCACGGTAACGTATAGTAACAGTTTGGTTTGCCTGCTCTTTTTCCCCAACAACAAGCATATAGGGGATTTTTTTCGTCTGTGCAGTACGTATCTTTGCATTCATGCGATCATTTCCCAAATCGGATTGTACACGAATACCAGCAGCTTTCAACTGCTCCGCTATAGTCTGAGCATAGTTGTTAAAAGCAGGCGCAACAGGAATTACAACAGCTTGCTGAAAATGTATCCATGCAGGAAGAGCGCCAGCATAATTTTCTATCAATATACCTAAATAACGTTCTAGAGAACCAAAAACAGCACGATGAAGCATTACAGGATTATGCTTGGTATTATCTTCTCCAACAAATTCCGCATTCAGCCGTTCTTTTGATGGCAATTGATAGTCTACCTGAATAGTACCGCACTGCCATTGCCGACCAAGTGCATCAACAAGCGTAAATTCAAGTTTAGGACCATAAAAAGCACCCTCTCCCTCTGCAATTTCATATGATAAACCAGCCTGTCTGCAGGCATCCGCAAGAGCACCCTCCGCCCTATCCCAGGTAGCATCGTCACCAACCCTCTTCTCAGGCCGAGTAGAAAATTTCACAATTATTTTGTCTTCAGAAAATCCACAGTCTTTATACATCGATTTTAGCAAATGCACAAAACGGGCAACTTCACTACCAATCTGTTCCTCAGTACAAAAAATATGTGCATCATCCTGAACAAAACCACGTACACGCATAATACCATGCAGAGAACCGGATGCTTCATTTCGAGTACAAGAACCAAATTCTGCCATACGCAGTGGTAAATCTTTATATGAACGCAGCCGTTGCTTAAAAATCTCTATATGCCCAGGGCAATTCATTGGCTTTATCGCAAAAATACGTTTCTCACTTTCTGTAATAAACATATACTCTTTATACTTTGCCCAATGACCGGATCGCTCCCATAAAGTTTGAGGCATAATAAAGGGTGTACGCACTTCAACATATCCATCTTCTTTTATTTTGCTACGTACATAATCTTCCAGTATACGGTACATAGTCCATCCATTCGGATGCCAAAAAACCTGTCCTGGATTTTCATCATCAATATGAAACAAATCCAGCTCTTTTCCTAGTTTACGGTGATCTCGCCGTTCAGCCTCAGCAAGCATATCAAGATATGCCTTAAGCTCTGCGGGCTTTTCCCAAGCAGTCCCATATATTCTAGTAAGCATGGGACGTTTTTCATCTCCTCGCCAATATGCACCAGCAACACGCATCAATTTGAATGCCTGGGCATTAAGTTCTTTTGTACTCTCTACATGCGGTCCCCGACATAAATCTACAAAATTATCTTGCCTATATACAGTTACTTCCTCATCAGCAGGGAGATCCTGCAACAACTCAAGTTTATATGGCTGCTCGGCAAATAAAACAGCCGCTTCGTCACGGGAAACTGCATTGCGTTCAAATAAATGATCACCGGATATAATCCGGCGCATCTCTTTTTCAATCTCGGGAATATCGTCCTGTGTTATAGGACGGGTCAATTCAAAATCATAATAAAATCCGTTCTCGATAGCAGGCCCAATAGCAATTTTAGAACCTGGAAACAGTTTCAAAACAGCCTGCGCCATAACATGAGCAGTACTGTGTCTGATAACGGCAAGTTTATCTTTTTCTTGTGATGCCATAACCCCATCCTTCTACACCAACAGGTGTAATCAATCAACCATATAAGGATATAATTCTTATTGAGGAATGTCAACATAACCTATTTTCCTCTGAAAAAACAATCTCATCGTCCGATATATAAAATATGAGTACTGATTTTGAAACGGCATTAGCAGTCGCAATTGAAGAGAAACATGTCTATTGTGAAAAAACTGTACTACCGCAAATTCTGGAAAATTACCGCGGCCTGCACAGCTGTGCGTTAAATTTATTAAATATTCTCACAAAAAAAGGCCTAATTACAGCTGATCCATACCGTCTTGATAAAAAAATACCGGATATCATCGTTCCCGACTCGGAACCCTTTAATGAGCAGGAACGATCAAAAGAAATAGGTATACGCTTATCTGATTTTGAACGAATCTTGGATTTTATCAGCAATACATTTAAGCTTTCCATTAAAACATTGACTATAGACCGTATAAAAAAACTCCTCGCCTTGAATAGTACATTTTTATGGAATTCTCTGACACCAAACAATACAAAACCTAATTCACAGGGACTTGGAGTCATTATCCAATCTATTCTACAGGGCAAAGATGGGCTTACCAAAAATATGGTTACCGATATTCTTAGCAATGCGTCAAAATTCACATCAAAAATTAATACCAGCCTTAAAGAGGTAACCGACTTTCAGCGTGAATATTATAAATATACTATCAGACAGGACATTTTACCTAAATTAAATCTTAACCCTGCTGTTGCCGCAAAAAATCTTGATGCAGTTGTTCAGCAAATAAAAAAAGCAATTATCAGTATAGATCGCAAACAGATAGTCTATACAGAGTTAATCGGAGAACTAGTAAATGAATCCTATGGACCACAAAAAGAAACCTCTCAAGCAGCTCTTTTTGAACGTCTTAAAACAGTATCTGCACAACCAGAACAGAAAAAAACTCCCAAAATTAACACACGGGCAATGCTCATGGATGCAGTTAGAATTTTTTCCGGACTTGCACCGCAGCTTGAAGCAATCAATTATAAACTGATAGAAAATAAAAATATTCTTGCAAGTGAACACAACTCCTTTTGGGATAAGATCAAAGAAGCATTCAAAAAAGCGTTTAATATACCAGACAAACCCATACAATATGATTTAACAATCATCGATTCTGTCACACAAATGCAACGACATGAATTACTTGATTTTCAGCCGTTCGTTGATGATCTTAATAGAAGAATTCATTTATATGCTTCATTTTCATCTCCTGATTTGCCAGGCTATCAAAAGATGCTTAAAATATCAGAACAAGATATTTGCGAATTCCTTTCAAAACATCTATCTGATTGCCAACGTATCATGATACGCCTCACAGCACTCGATACCTATTTTAAAACAACAGCAAATTCTCAGAATAAAAACAGAATCAAAGGTATGAAAATAGAGCTAACGGCAATCAAAAACACTTTGATAAAAAGTAATCAGTATAAGGCTGAATATACTTCTTATATAGAAGAACAACGTCAAATGAGGCAGTTAGGGATCATTCATGATGATGAATAACTTGAAAAAACGACTGTTATATATATTGATACTGTTCATAACAGGATATATTTTTGCACAGCAGTCAGAACAGCAGTATGAAGACCCTATTCCTGAATTACAACGGGAAATGACCATCATTGATAGTATTTACCAATATGATCTTAATCCGCACACAGCGAATTATGCCTCTGAAGCTCAAATTCTTGGTAACATATATGAAGGACTTTTTTCATATGATCCTATAACACTTGAACCACAGCCTGCAATTGCTGAATCCTATACAGTTTCCAGAGACCGCCTGCGCTGGGTTTTTACTATACGAAAGGATGCTAAATTCAGCAACGGGCAGGCTATCACAGCAAATGAAATTCGAGATTCATGGATCAGATTAATTGATCCTGCACTTGAGGCACCGTTTGCATCGTTGATAGACTGTATCGCAGGTGTCAGGGATTACCGTATGGGCCAAGGAAGTGCTGACAACATTGGTATAAATGTACGACCCAACGGTACTCTAGCGGTTACACTAACGGAACCCGCAGAACAACTGCCTCGAATATTGTGTCATCATGCATTCGCTGTTATTCCCAAAGAGGATGATGTATATAGCGGCGCCTATACACTTGCAATGCATGATAATGGCAATATTCAGCTGATAAAAAATAATGAATATTGGGACGCAAAAAACACGCACATTCCTTCTATTCTCATTATCCAATCAGACGATCTTCAGGAAAATACATTTCTGTTTAATACAGGAGCGGTACAATGGGTTACAGGAGGTGCAAATGCACAGCAAATTCTTGATACAGACGCTGTTCAGCTTGCCGCCCAATTCGCAACAGAATATCTTTTTTTTAGAGCAGATAGATTTCCATGGGATCGTTCTGACTTCAGGAATGCGCTAATTACAGCAGTACCATGGGATAGGCTAAGGAGTAACGCCTTAGTACCAGCCCAGACATTTATCTATCCGCTTACCGGCTATCCTGCTGGCCCAGGTTTCATACAGTATGATATAGATGATGCTAAGTTACAACTGCAATCAGCAAAAAGAGTTGCAGGTATTCCAGAAGACGAACAACTGGAGCTCGTCTATGCAATCCCCGATGGAGAATATGTACAAAAACAGGCAGAAATTCTCCGACAAGCATGGGAAGAATTAGGAATAAAAGTATCTATTGTAAAAACACCAGCAAACCGATATTTTCAGAGCGTCACTGCTGGTTGGAAAGCTGATCTATTTAATTATACCTGGATTGGAGATTACGCAGATCCAACCGCATTTTTGGAACTCTTTCGCAGTAATTCGACTCTTAATGAAAGTAAATGGGTAAATAAAGAATATGATCAGTTGCTTGCGCAGGCCGCGCGAATATCATCAAATACACAGCGAATGGAGTTATTATCACAGGCAGAACAAATACTGCTTGATGCTGGAATAATACTACCCATATCACATCCGGTATCACTCAATTTTATTTCACCGCATGAAATAGGCGGATGGTATACAAATGCACTAGATATACATCCACTGAAATATCTATATTTTAAAAAACAGAATATCGAAATTCCAAATCTAGTATATACTAGAACCACACGATAATCTGTTCTGTACTATTGTAGACAGGTGACATTTACCTGTCTACAATAAGGATTTCTATTATATCCTACTTTTCAGAGGTTGCAACCTTTGACGTTTCTATAGTATAACTAGAACGTGTGGAATTCTATTCAGGCCATTGCATTCGACATTGACGGCACGTTGTATCCCAACTGGCGATTGTATATACGAATCATGCCTTATTTTTTTAAAAATCTGTATTTCTTTCTCAAATATAACCATGTACGTCACATCCTGCACAGAACCGCGCCTCTCGCTGATTTTTACGAATATCAGGCTCGCCTTTTGGCAGAAGAAATGAATATATCTGTTGCCGATGCCCATAAAAATATAACAGAGAAAGTATATGAAGGACTCAAACCATTCTTTGATAAAGTTTGTCCGTATCAGCATATTCTCGAAACATTTCAGACATTCAAAAATGCCGGTCTAAAAGTGGCAATACTGTCTGACTTTCCACCCGACCAAAAAGGAGATATCTGGGGTACTGCTGCAATTTGCGATGTAATACTTGGATCAGAAGAACTTGGAGCTTTAAAACCATCAAAGTATACATTTGGCCTGCTTGCCAAAAAACTTGGCGTTCCACCGGAATCAGTATTATACGTAGGAAACAGTATTTTTTCTGATATACAGGGAGCACGGTATGCCTCTATGAAAACAGCCTATATTATGCCGCTGTGGAGAAGAATTCTTCACAAACCACCAGCAGATGCAGACATTGTATTTAATAACTATCGCCAATTACAGAAAATTGTGTTACAGTAATCGTATTGTTATACTGAACAAACAGGGTTTTCGTCGGAGGAATGTCGGGGACATTCCGTTTATTTTCAGCAAAATATAACATCTCTTTTTAGTTTTATAAACGATATTCATTTGGGTGGAAAATATGTTTGATATCATAGGAACTATTATTTCTGTTGCCGTATCCATGACTCTTATTCTGCTTCTGCGACATGCAGATAAAGGAAACCGTTCTCTGGAAAAAATCAAAAAATATACAGACCGTGTTCGCAGTGAATTTGATTCGTATTTTATTCAACAGGAAGAAAAATTAAAAAACATGTCTGTCATTACCGAATCAAATACCGATAAATCTGTTGCAGTCGTAAAACGCCTCGAAAAACAATATGAGGATTTTGCAGCACGCAGTAATGTTCTTGATCAGCGTTTTCAAATGATGAATGATATCGAATCTCGACTTTCTGCTTATAAAGAAGCCTCCCAACAAGTATTTGAAATGACCACACGACTTGAACAGAATCTTGAAAATTTGCATAAAGAATCTGAAATCATAGATCAGGTTTCTAAGAAAATCGCTGCACAAAAACAAAGCGTCGCGACATTGGAAAGTAAAATCAGCGAAGTAGCAGAACAATTTTCGAAAACAAATGCAGATCAACTAAAAGATCTTGGAACAACCCTGCTTGCAAAATTTACAGAAGAAAAGGATCGGCTAGAAAGTATTATTGCAGAAGCACAACACAAAGCTGACAATATGCTCACTGATACAGAACAACGTATTAAAGCCGCATATGATGAGGCATCAGACAAAGCTATTGAACTGCAAGGACAGGCTTTTGACAAACTGGCTGCTGAAAGTGACCGTAGACTTAGTGATTGTCGTACAATGATAGAACAAAAAGGTGACATTCTGCAGTCTGATATGTTTGAACATATTGAAAAGATTCATCGGGCTATCGAAACTGATCTGACAGAAATGCAGAAAAACATCGAACACTCTCTTGCAGAAAACAGACAACTTTCTTCACAACTTGATACCGAGATAAATAACTGCAAAATAGCGCTTATCCAGATAGAAGATCAAATCCAACAACAGGCTACTGATGTTGAGGCGAAATATACAGATTTATTCAATCAAATTGCAGAAGAGATAGATGCACAAGAAAAAGAAGCTTACAATCAATTTTCAGCAGAATCTGCAGCAAACAGAGAACAGGCAATAACAATTTTGAACGAAAAACTCTCAGAACTGACAGACACAGCTGCTTCACGTATAACAGCAATCTCAGAAGATACAGAACTCAGGATAAAAGATTTGCAATCCTCTATCAGTTCTTATATGACAGAGTTGCAGACTTCCCTTGACAAGGCTGAAACTGATTCACGGCTCAGAGCTGATACCATCGCTGATACATCTCAGACGTTTCTTGATGATCTGCAGGAAAATATTAACGGCCGTATAATAGAAATATCTGATACTCTGACAAATAAAGTTGATCAGCTTCATTCAAATTTGAGCTCTCGTATGGATGCAGTGCAAACCTCATTAGAGCAGGCTGTTTTATCATCGGAAAGTATATCGCAGCAACTATCAAAAGAAACAAACGACAACAGTGAAATTCTTTCCGGCATTCAGAACCGTTTAGAAACACGAGCTGCTCAGCTACAATCCCGTGCAGAAGAAGCATTCGAAAAAGCTATTGCCGACTTTGATGCAAAAGAAAAACAGTCATATGCACAGTTTAATGATATGTCAAACAGCAATATTGTAAAATTCCGACAACAGCTTGAAGACCAGCTAGAAATTATCCAGCAAGAAATAACATCCAAACTGGCAAATGCTGAGACAGATACAGAACAGCGCCTTTCTGAGACTATTAAAATAATCTCAGAAAAAATAGAGCATGCACAGCATTCTTCCGAATCACAACTGACTGCAGTTGCAGAACAAATGCGGCAAGAAATAGAAGAAACAGCACGTACAGTCAGTATACTTGAAACAGATATCTCCGGTAATAGTAATCGTCTAGAAATACTGCAAAAAGAAATATCCCGCCGTGTTGCTGAAATAAAAACTCAAGCAGACGAAATTTTCGATACTGTTTATGAAAAAGTAAAATCACGAGAAGATGAAACGTATGAACGGCTATCCTCAGCATCAGCAGAAAATCTTGAAGAATACCGCAAACTACTTGATGAACGGCTAACCCTTATACGGCAGGATTGTAACCAGCAGATTACACAGGCAACAACAGCCGCGATGGACAGTTTGAAGGATTTGCAAATGGAGGTCACAACACAGCTGTCTAGTGTACAGACTTCAGCTACAGCCCGTCTTGATGCTGTACAAATGTCTCTTGAAAAATCACTCGCAGATGCCGAAACAACAGCGCAGCAGCTTTCTGCTGATACTAAAAATAATACAGCGATACTTTCTGATATACAGGAAGAGCTGCACAGTCGTATTGCTGCTCTCGAAATAGAAACTGCAAACCTGTTGGATCAAACGGCTTTAAAGGTCAAGGACGAACAGAAGAAATCCTATGATGCCCTTTTCCAGCTTTCGCAGGACAGTCTGAGCAATTGCCGTACACAGTTTACTGATGATATAGTAACAACCCAAACGCAACTAGAAGAACACATTCAGTCTCTCGAAAAAACTCTTACAGATGAAATAACACATATCCAAAATACAGCCTTTGCACGAACAGAAGCTGTCAAACAATCCCTTGAAACAGCACTTGCTCAGGCAGAACAGCTGAGTCAAACAGTTTCAAACAAATCTGAACACAACCAGCAAACACTTGATATTATTGAAAAAGAGGCTCATAAAAAAACAGATGAATTAAATCAATTGATACAGCAGCTCTTTGCAGCAACTTCAGCAGAAATTACTGAACGAGAACAGCTCGCATATACAGCTTTTGCGGATCAAAGCAACAATAAACTATCTGAATTCCGTATAGAAATACAAAAGCATATTGATACTGTAAAAGCAGAAAACGCAGATTTATTTGCTTTGATTCGAAATGACACCGAACAAAGCGTTTCAGTCATGAAACAAGAAATAATGTCTCAGATTTCTGCTGTACAAACCACGGCCGCAACCCGCGCAGATGAGGTTCAGACATCTTTAGAACAAACTCTTGCCCAAGCAGAAGAAACATCTCGAAAACTGAGCAAAGAAACAGATAACAATACGGAAATATTAAACAATATTCAGGAACGTATTACTCAGCGTACGGAAGAACTTGAGCAACTAATAAACGGTATCTTCGATCAAGCCCTTGCTGAAGTAGAAGAAAAGCGGCAGACTGCCTATGCGGACTTTTCAAATACATCTCTTGAAACATTAAATACATTTAAAACACAGATTGACAATCAAATTGTGCAAATACAGCAGGAAATAACAGCTCTTATAACAGAAATTGCTGAAACAACAAAAGAACTTTCAAACGAAACATCAGCAAATAGCGACGCTCTTGCACATATCCAAGACACAATTTGTGAACGAGCCGACATTATAGATCAGAAGAGTCAAAATTTATTTGATGAACTGACAAAAAAAATAGAAGAACGGGAAAGATCTGCATTTACTGAATTTAACAGTACCGCACAGACTACTCTTGCAGAGTACCGTGATCAAATCACTGATAAAATAGAAAATATTCGGCAAACATTTGAATCAGCTGTAGCTGATTCAGAGCAGAGTACAAATTATCAACTTAAAACTGTTCAGGAGAACACCAACGCAAAGTTTAGCAGTATTCAAACAGAAATAAACAGTCGAATGGATACCCTTCAAGAGACACTATTCCAGGCACTTGCTGAAAACGAAGAAACAGTTCAAAAACTCTCCACAGGGGTATCAGATAATAGTAACATTATTGCCAATATAAAAGAAACATTTAATCAACAATTGTATGAACTTCAAAATAAAGTAAATACAAAGTTTGATCAAATTTCTGCCAATATTAATTCTAAAGAACAATCTGTTTATGATGAATTCAGCAGACAAACACAGAACGCGATAGCAGCCTGTCAAATTGACTTTAATACAAAACTAACAGATATCAAGCAGGATGTTGATATACGATTAACCACCATAGATGAAGATACAGACAATCGTATTACTGATTTACAACATACAGTTTCTGTTCACCTTGACGAAATGGAAACTTCTCTTGAAAAAACTTTAAAGCAGAGTGCAGAAATAGCACAAAGACTTGCCGCCGAAACAACAGGCAATAGCGCTATACTTTCAGGTTTGCAAGATAAATTAAATGAGAGAGCAACACAGATAGAAGCTCAGAACAGAAATCTCTTTGAGAAAGCTGTCGCTGATATCGCAGAAAAAGAACAGGCTGCCTATGACAGATTCTCCGCTGACTCACAGCAGCGCCTTGATTCCTATC
>CALXMF010000011.1 GCA_944389415.1 uncultured Spirochaetota bacterium
TTGTGGTAACTAACATTTTGGAATTTTCAATGGCTTTTTTCTACCCCAAATTGCGAACTTTATTGTACACTATCATTATTTTCATTTCATTTTTAAACTTTTTTTGAAACAAAGATACACTTTTTTTATTTTGTTTTTAAACTTTTTTTGAAATAAAGATACACTTTTTTCGTTTTGTTTTTAAACTTTTTTTGAAACAAAGATACACTTTTTTCGTTTTGTTTTTAAACTTTTTTTGGAATAAAGATACACTTTTTTCGTTTTGTTTTTAAACTTTTTTTGGAATTAAAGATAAACTACAGATGTGCAGGAGTGATCGTCCAGCAGAAAGTCCATGAATAGCTGCAAAACAAGAAATAAGCGATGGCCAAAAAAGCCCACGCAACCGGAAAGAGAACCGGTTGCGTGGGCTTTCTGTATATATGGTTATTCTGTCAGGTCATCCAAAGTTTCCTCAACCAGCCGGTCAAAGTCGCTCTGATAGGTTCTGTCCTGCAATACCCGAAACTTTTCAAACTCTTTCTCGGCAAAGACTTTGGCAATGGCGGCAGTCACCTTGCCTTTATCGTTCAGAATATCTTCCTCGTTGAACTGTAAAAATGCGTCAAGCCGTTTAACCCAATCAGCCATATACATGACATTTCCCCGGCGGGCCTGCCGTTCCGCATAATCCAAGTACATGGTGACGATCCCGTTCAGGTTTCGCATTTCCGTTTCGTTCAGATAATTTTTGGCGACGGTGACATCCGATTTGCGGATGCGGCCTTTGGGGGCATTTTTCCATGTGGTCAGCCCCATATTGGGCTTGGTGCTGTCGGCACGGCCATATACGATTTCCGCGGCGGTATGATGGGTGACCGCATAATGGAGCTTGTTTTGCACCGTTGCGAAAAACTCCTTTGTGATGGGGCTTTCCACATCGTAGTCGGCGCTGCACTGGGAATAGATATCCGTGATTTTCTGGTAGAATCTTCTCTCGCTGGCTCGGATGTCCCGGATACGCTCCAGCTGTTCCTCGAAATAATCCTTGCCGAAAAAGTTCTCCGGCTCCCGCAGCCGTGCGTCATCCATCACATAGCCTTTGATGATAAACTCTTTCAACACCCGGTTCGCCCAAATGCGGAACATGGTCGCCTTTTTGGAGTTCACCCGATACCCCACAGCGATAATGGCATCCAGATTATAATAGTTGGTCTGATACCGTTTTCCGTCTGCCGCAGTTGTTTCCATTTTGGAAACAACTGAATCCTCGCTCAGTTCGCCTGATTCAAAAATATTTTTCAGATGCTTAGAAATGGCCGCTTTCTGTACCTCAAACAGCCCGGCTATTTTTGCCTGTGTCAGCCAGAGATTTTCCTGAAAGAGCAGGATCTCCACCCGCACTTCTCCGTTTTCGGTTTTGTAAAAGAGGATTTCTCTGGTTTCATACGGGGTCAGCCCATGTTCCTCGCTCATTCTTCGTCACCTCCATAGCTTTTGGATTACTTCCTGTAATTCATTGATAAAACGGCAGGTATGAAATCCATCACATACTGCATGATGCACCTGAATAGATAACGGAATCCAATATTTCCCGTTTTCTTCATAGTATCGTCCAAAAGTAAAAATAGGAAGCAGATACCCATATCCCTTTTGCAAATTCAGATTAAATCCTTCAAAGGTTGCCCATAGAATCATGGAGACCGGGAAAGTGTTTACAGGCGGATTTGGCTTTGCCATCATGACCTTGTTTTTACCGTATTGCCGCATATCCTTTTCGTACTGTTTGCAGAACTCTGCGTAATCACCGAAATACTCTGTCCAGATATTTGAAAACATCTCTGTATCCTTATGGAAAATTGTATAGCACGGAACATGGAATCCGTCATTTTCTTTATCATTCTTATGTCGATGTATATATATTATATCTATAATTTCATCACAATGTTCCTGTTTATAAATAACCGCTTGAATATATAAGTGCGTCTTGCATTATCTCCCAAGCCGCTGTATCTTTTGGGAGAGAGGGACGATTTTATGCGTTTATTTGATTATGCACAACTGAAAAACCGCTTCTGGGATAATGAGATTCTGGGGTATGTAGCGCAGATTCATGAATATAAGGGCAGACAATCTCTGATTGTGCGTCAGCGCTCGGCTGCGCTGGATAAACTTGTTGAGATAGCGAAGATTCAAAGTACCGAGGCATCAAACGAAATAGAAGGAATTCGCACGACAAATACCCGTCTTAAACAATTATGCCTGGATAAAACCGCGCCGCGTGACCGGGACGAAAAAGAAATTATTGGCTACCGGGATGTACTGAATACTATCCATGAAAACTATGAATATATTCCGGTAAGTCCGCGTTTTATTTTGCAGCTTCATCGGGACTTATATCGGTACTCAGAAAAAGATATCGGCGGAAAATTTAAGAACACACAAAACTATATCAGCGCAGTTGATAGCACAGGCAATACGGTTGTGTTATTTACGCCAGTATCACCTTATGAAACTCCTGCCGCTATTGACCAGATCTGCACCAGCTACAATCGCGTAATTGATACACAGGAAGTTGATCCGCTTATTTTGATTGCGGTGTTTATCCATGATTTTCTCTGTATTCACCCGTTTAATGATGGTAATGGCAGGCTGAGCCGTCTGCTGACTACTCTTCTGCTCTACCGAAGCGGGTATTTTGTAGGAAAATATATTTCAATAGAAAGCAAAATTGCCCGCAATAAAGATTTGTATTATAACGCGCTGCAGTTGTGCCAGTATGGCTGGCATGAAGGAATTGGTGATCCAACGCCGTTTATTAAATATTTACTGTCTATGATTCTGGCAGCTTATAGGGATTTTGCTGATCGTCTGCAATTGGTTGATGAAAAGCGTTCTTCTATGGAAATTGTGCGCAAGACCGTAGAAAACACACTGGGAAAATTTACCAAGGCTGATATGCTTGAGCGGTGTCCCACACTTAGTAAGACATCAGTAGAAAACGCTATTAAAAAGCTCACTGATGAAGGTGTGCTCATTAAACACTCAAGCGGGCGCGCAACTTTTTATACCAGATCCTCTTAAAGATACTATACAGATGACTCAGGTGTGATAATCTGCGCGAGTGTATCATAGGAATCGCCTGTCACATCGCAGTTTTCCGGCACAGGGCCGATAATGGTTACCTGAACAGCACTGCCCGCCTCTATTGGCTGCTGCGGAGGATTTACCAGCTGAACATGTAAAAAATTTTCAGTTACTGCGTGAGCCGCTGTGCGCCGGCGCGTACGTTCGCCGCGGCTGCGCTCTGCCACTGCCCAGTATGTTTTTCCAGCGCACTGGCGGATATATTCCCGTTTTTGTGTTACTGCAATCTCAGTCAGTATCTTAACCCGTTCTCCGCTTACTGACTGTGGTATTTTGGGTTTCATGGTATATGCTTCTGTACCAGGGCGGGGCGAAAACGGAAACACGTGTATCCACGCAAAACGGCAAGTCCTGCACAGCTCCACTGTTCTAGCAAAATCTTCTTCTGTCTCTCCCGGAAATCCCACAATGATATCACAGGCGATAAACGCGTCATCACGCAGGGAACGGATTCGTTCAACAGCCTGTACGACCTGCGCCGATGTATACGGACGCCGCATCGCGCTCAGTATCGAGTCGCTGCCTGACTGCACAGACAGATGAAAAAAAGGACTGACTCGGCGGTTATCAGCCGCCCGGCAGAACGCATCATCTACACGTTCTGGATATAAACTTGATATGCGCAGACGGATTTTTTCTGTATGAGACAGAAGCAGCGAGAGCATATCAGCGGCGTCAACAGGTTTGCCCTGCCATGAGCTGCGGTACTGGCTAAGATTTACGCCTGTCAGCACCGCTTCAGGATATCCCGCCGCCTCAAGCTGGCGCACACGGCTGATAACATCACACACATCAAGCGATACCGGAGCGCCGCGCGCCAGACGGATACGGCAGTAGCTGCATCGATTCGCACAGCCGTCCTGAATTTTGATTGCCGCTCGCGAATGCTTAAAAAATGTCTCAGCCGAGAATCGAAACGGATCAGGTTTTCTTTCAGTTGAGAACACCGTTCTCAGCAGTTCGGCAATCCGCTCGCCGGAAACCGCTCCCATCTGCTCAAAACGGGTAAGAGAATCAAATAAAATACAGGGAACATCAAGCAGCGCGTCTTTAATTCTGCCGGGCAGAACAGCGATACGGCTGTCAAGCGCCGCGATACTGTCAGCGTCAACTTCGGCATAACAGCCGGTTACCGCCACTGCCGCCGACGGATATCTTGAAAGCAGCAGCCTGATAATGCGGCGGGCTTTCTGCTCCGCTTTTGAAGTTACCGTACAGGTATTTACCACACACAGAATTGTCTCTGACGGTATATCTTCGCTCCCCGCGGTATTATCCATACAGATACGAAATCCCGCTTCAGCAAAAGCGCCAGCCGCCGCCTCTGTCTCAATCTGATTGAGCCGGCAGCCCAGTGTCTCAAAACGGACTGTATACATCAGACGGGACAATATCAGAGTTTTGACTGAATGCGCTCTCTGCCCGCGCGCGCCTCAGCTGCTGACGGATTAAGTTCGAGCGCTTTATCATATGCGAGAGCTGATGTTTTATAATTACCTGACATCTCACGGGCATATCCAAGGCGCATCCACCAGTAAAACAGCAGAGGCTCAATTCTGACAGCGGCAGTCAGCGCGATATCGGCGTGCTCATACCGTCCCTGGCGCAAATAGATTTCACCCATAAAATAATACGCGTTGCCTACACGCGCGGCGTTATCAGATACATGCGAAAGAAATTCCTGAAACAGAGCGAGAGATTCGCTGTTTTTGCCAAGATAAAATTTAGCCTCAGCGAGAATTTCTATAATCCTGTGATCATTCTGATTCAGTTTGCGTGCGGCAAGGGCGCGCTGTTCCGCTTCGGAGTAGCGTCCTTTTTTTACCAGCGCCCAGCACAATACAACATACGAATCCATATTTTTAGGATTTGTGCGCAGTTCCTGCTCACAGATAGAAATCGCCTGATCGTAATTACCCTGCTGATACATGCGCAGTGCGTCAGGTCTCTGCTGAGCGATGAGCGCAAACGCAGCGCACCATATACAGAGAACAGCTGCTGTCCGTTTTACCAGTGATACACGCAGTATATTTGTTATCATAACAGAACTCCTTTTATTTGGTCATAGTGCAGCGGCCGCTGAATGTGCTGCCCGGTTCAAGCACTACCTGAGCGGAAGTGATATCTCCCTGCACAGTTCCTGTAGAAGCGATAAATACCATCCGTTTTCCTTCAATACAGCCTTCAACTTTACCGCGGACAAGAACCCGATCAGCGGATATGTTCGCGGTAACAACAGCATTTGTATCAACAACGAGATCACTTGTTGCCGAAATAGTGCCGTTTACGGTTCCTTTGATCATAAAGGGCTTTACAAAATGAATATGGCCGGAAAAAGAAATATCCGGAGCAAGTACCGTATCAAAATCGTCTTCATCAAGCTCAAAGAAATCGGAATCTTTTACATCAAACATATCTATACTTTATATAGAAGAACGGTAACGGTCAAGTATACCCTGCTCAAGCGGTATGCGTGATTCTCTCTTGAAAAAAGCGATAGATGGGAGTATCCTGTAGATATCAGGGGAACGCACATATACTATTTTCCCGATTTTTTTATCATAAACAAGGAGCATCTCATGAATTTTGTAGAAGAGATGAAGAAAAAAGCTGCCGCGCTGCAAAACCGCATTGTTTTTCCTGAAGGGACAGAAGAACGCACGATTGAGGCGGCGGGCAAAATAGTTGCTCAAAAACTGGCAAAAGAAGTAATACTTTTGGGAAACGCAGATGAAATAAAAAAAGCGGCTGCGGCAAAGAATCTTCCGCTTGACGGTATTTCTCTGATTGATCCGGAAACCTCTGACTGGAACGCTGATTTTGCGAATGAGTATTATGAACTGCGCAAGAAAAAGGGCATGACACCGGAACAGGCAGCTGTTGATATTAAACACTTTCTCCGCTTTGGCGCTATGATGGTGCGCAAAGGATACGCGGACGCGATGGTTGCCGGCGCGTTATCGGCAACAGCAGATGTTCTGCGCGCTGGTTTGACTATTATCGGTACGGCACCCGGAACAAAAACAGCTTCTTCCTGCTTTGTAATGGATACACATGATCCCAAATGGGGTGCTGATGGTCTGATGATTTTCTCTGACTGCGCAGTTATTCCTGTTCCTACTTCAGAACAGCTTGCCGATATCGCTGTAGCCGCCGCACAATCATGCCGCAGTATGATTAACGCGGAACCTGTTGTCGCGATGCTTTCATTCTCCACAAAAGGATCCGGCGGAAATAATGAAAATGTTCTTCGTGTACAGGAAGGCTTTAAACTGGCAAAAGAAAAAGCGCCTGATCTGCTCATTGACGGCGAATTGCAGGCTGACGCAGCGTTAATTCCTTCTGTCACTGATAAAAAAGCCCCCGGAAGTCCTGTCCGCGGAAAAGTTAATACGATTGTTTTCCCCGATTTGGGAGCTGGAAACATCGGTTACAAACTGGTGCAGCGTCTCGCGAACGCTGATGCGTACGGCCCGTTCCTGCAGGGATTTGCCCGTCCTATCAGCGATCTGTCCCGCGGCTGTTCAGCAGATGACATTGTCGCGACAGCGGCTGTCACACTCGTGCAGGCAGGCTCAGCTCAGTAAATCCTGTTAGCACATTATATGCAAAAGCTGTCCGTGTATGAGGACAGCTTTTGTTTTAAACTTATACCCAGCCGTTAATAATCGCGGCGCCTGAAGATGTTCCAAGACGGTTCGCTCCCGCCTGTATCATGCGCCTTGCGTCATCGGCGGTTCTGATTCCGCCTGAAGCTTTTACGCCCATTTCTGTTCCAACTGTTTTCCTCATAAGAGCGACGTGCCGTTCATCAGCTCCCCCGCTTGCGAATCCTGTTGATGTTTTTACAAAATCCGCTCCGGCTCGTTTTGCGCACAGACAAAGCTGCTCAATCTGACTGTCGCTGAAAAAACACGTTTCCAGAATAACTTTTACGGTGACAAACCGTCCTGTTTCAGCGGCGCTTTTACGCGCTGACTGTACTACAGCCTGTATATCAGCTTCTACAAGTTCATAATTTTCATCAAGCGCAGCTCCGATATTGATTACCATATCGACTTCTCCAGCCCCCTGCGATACGGCAAAGCCAGCTTCCTGCGCTTTAATCTGTGTTTCATTCGCTCCAAGCGGAAATCCTATTACCGTGCATACTTTTACATCAGAACCGCAGAGTCTGTCCGCAACAAACGCAGTCCATACCGGATTGACACATACGGAAGCAAAACCATACTCGGCGCCTTCTGCGCACAGACGTTCTATATCTGTCTTTGTCGCGTTTGGTTTTAACAGCGTATGATCAATCATTTTCGCGATATCATTTTTAGTATATTCCATAGTTTACATGTCGGCACAGCGTTCCTTTGCGCTTAATGACAAAGTGTTTCAATAGTAAAAAAAGTCATTTGTTTTATTCTTTTTTTGCTTGTATTTATCGTTTTAATATGCTATTTTTAAGATAACTACTATACTATCAAAGAGGTACATTATGGCTTACAAAATTACAGATGCATGTGTAAACTGCGGTTCCTGCGAAGGTGAATGCCCGGTTGGTGCCATCAGTGAAGCAGACAACAAGCGTGTTATCGATGCTGGTGCATGCGTCAGCTGCGGAACATGCGCTGCTGCATGTCCTACCGAAGCTATTATTGAAGAATAAATAGCATGAAAGGGCTGTTTTGCATAAAGCAGCCCTTTTTATTTGGAAATTTCCTTTCTGTATGTTAAAAAAAATACTCCGCGGATACGGGCACTTCATACTGTTCGTTCTCAAATTAGCTTTTCTGCTTTTTATATGTGTCGCTTCTGGCGCTGCGATTGTGTTTCCATTATGGAAATTTGCCACGGTGTACCCTCATCTATATTCTGTAGTTATTTGTCTTGCCGCCGCCGCTTTGCTTATATGGTTTGTTATGGCAAAAACTATGATGTACCTGAACAGCGCAGAAACACCCGCTGATAAAAAACGGCGAAAAAAGAAACTTGCCGCCGGTATATTGCGGACAGCAATAGTTGCAGGAGGCATGATTGGCTGTATCTTTCTGGTACTGTATAATATGCGTATTTGGGCGGCAGTTCTCGTTCTTGCAGCCATTGTACTGTACGGTATAGTCACCTATGGTCTGTCAGACAGCGTTAAAAACAGTTAATCTGTGGTAAATATGAAACTTACATTGTTAAAAAAACGTGTAACACTGCTTAGTTTGCTGTTTTTGTTCGCAAGTAAGGCCATGCTCTTCTGTGCCGAGGCCAATATTACAGTGATTGAATCATTAGTCAGTTCAGTCCGTAATAAAACTTTTCAAACATTCATGCAGCAGGTTGAAAAAAATTACATGGAAACAGCCCGCGGCAATAAAAAACTTCCGGTTCAGTTTTACAGCTATACCGTGCAGAAGGGAGAGACTCTTTTTACCATCTCCGCGCGCTGTAATATCCTGTACGACACTATAGCGTCTTTAAATCACATCAGTTCCGCTTCTGAGTCTATTGAAGGCAAGACACTGATTATACCGACAGCAACGGGGCTTTTTATTCCTGCTGAACCGGTAAGCGATATAGAGATTCTGCTTTCACAGCAATACTATCCACAAGATAATGATATATGGTATACTATAAATGGAGAACAATTCAGATTTCTTCCAAACGAGCGTTTTGAAAGTACCCAGCGGGCTTTTTTTCTTGATTCGTCATTGCGTATGCCGTTGGAAAAAAGCGTACTGACCTCGCCTTTTGGTATGAGAACAAGCCCTATTTCAGGGGAGTTCTCTTTTCATAAGGGTGTCGATCTGGCGGCGCCAATTGGGACTCAGGTGTTTGCCTGCAAAGCGGGTACTGTTGAATCAGCTGTTCATAATGACCGCATTTTTGGTAATTATATAATTATAGATCATGGCGGCCAGATGCGCAGTGTATATGCCCATCTTTCTGAAATACAGGTAGAAAAGGGTATGCTTGTTTCGGGAGGAAGCAGAATCGGACTGGTGGGAACAACCGGAGCCTCAACAGGGCCGCACCTTCATTTTGAAATCCGCATTAACGGACAGGCGCAGGACCCGGGCAGGCTGATACGGAATTTATACTGATTTCCGCGAGCCCGGGGAGGATGCCTATGTATAAAATTCGTGCAGGATTGTTATGCGCTCTTCTTTTTGCGGGTACTCTCAGCGCAGAAACTTTTAGAGTCGGCAATATGCATGTGCTTTCTCTTAGCTCCGGTGAAAGTGTTTCCGCGGGACTGAATGACGCGGTTGCTGTTCAATTAACCGGTCAGCGTGAATATCTTATGGGTATCGATATTGAGCTGAAAGTTCCGCCTGAGCTTATGGAATTTTTTGATTCAACAGCGTATATGGTATATTCGCAAGTAACACCTGAACCGGCAGAAGGAGTTATTGATTATTCCGGTACACGTGTGCATACGGATATTTTGCCTGTAAAACTCAGCACTACGCTCCGTATGGCTGTTGAAAATGAATCTATCCAGTCAACTCCGTATGAGACAATTCTGCCGGTCACCATTGCTGTGACTGATACATTTGTTTTTATACGTTTTCAGCAGGTTATGAAGGGTATTCCTGATGAAATTATGAAATCAAAAATTATGGTCAGCGCAAAACCCGTATTCAAAGATATTGGAGAGCTCAAACTGTCACTCTCGTATCCTGAAACACAGACAAAACCAAATCCATATACTATTTTTATTGATGATGCGCCGGCAACGGTAAAAAACAATAGTGCATATCTCGCAACAGGAATTCATCATCTCGCCGTTGTTTCGGATTATTACCGCAACGAAGTGCGCACATTCAATATTGAGCAGGCAAAAACAACTAATCTTTCAATCGCGCTGCAGGAAATTGTTTCAACGCTCCGGGTAATAGCTCCGGAAACAGCTGTTGTGGAACTTGATGGAAACAGCTGGGAAAAAACAGATAAGGCAGTTTCTATAGAGCCGGGAAATCACATTATCAGATTTACTGTGGGAGATTATGAAGCTGAAAAAACGTTTACAGTTATTAATGGAAAAAGCTATGTATTATCTCTGCTTGTCGATATCCAGATAACAGAAAATCCCTAATATAGCTAACAGAAGCATTAAAAGAAGGTAAAGAATTCTGTATGTGCGGTCGATATTATAAATGTTGGGTGTACAAATCCCCTCCCACCCATTGTACACTCAACTGCCTGATGGCATGGCCGGCTGATTATGCCGGCTTTTTATTTTTTAAACTACCGATTTCTATATTTTTTCTGTACAACTTGACAAAAAAGTACCGGTCACATAACATACCATATAATGGTTAAAATTCGCACACACATATATATACTGATTATACTGCTGTTTATATCCGCCGTGATATTCGGCTTGCTGCTCGGCGGACTGCTCGCTGGAACAGTAAACACTATAAATATAGAAAATTTTATAGAATTTGAAACTGCGCTTCCGACAAGACTTCTCGATATCAATGGAGAAGTCATTACGGAATTTGCTTCTGATGAAAAACGTGAAATAATCACTTTTGCCGATCTGCCTCAGCATATGGTTGATGCGCTTATTACCCGTGAGGATAGAATTTTCTATCAGCATCCCGGTTTCAGCGCGAAAGCGATTCTGCGCGCGGTAGTTGGACAGCTGATTGGTTCATCTCTTGGCGGAGGCAGTACGCTTACTCAGCAGATTGCCGGAACACTGTACTGTGACCGCTCAGAAATGTCATTGGTACGAAAAATAAAAGAACTGTGGTGGGCCATACAAATGGAACGCCGTTATTCTAAAAATGAAATTCTTGAACAATATCTGAATAAGATATACTTTGGCGGCGGCACGTATGGTGTAAACGCCGCATCAAAATATTATTTTGGGCATGGTGCTGATGAAATAACTCCAGCCGAGGCGGCGATTCTTGTTATTCAGCTGTCAAATCCGGCTTATTATAATCCATTTGATTATCCAAACAGAGCCATGGAACGGCAAAAAGACGTACTTTCCGCGATGGTAGACAACGGATTAATCACACAAGATGAGGCAGACGATTCATTTGATGATTACTGGCTCAACTTTGACTATACCCGCATCAGTTCGTCAGCATATTTTATGCGGGATGATAAAGCTCCCTGGTTCAGTGAGTATGTGCGGCGGGAACTCTCCTCAATGATGTACGGGGCTCAGGATATTTATACTGGCGGTTTTACCGTTAATACTACCGTTGATTTGAAAAAACAGCAGGCAGCACAGACGGTCATGGAAAAATATATCGCATACGCAAACCGCGCGTACCAGCGCTCTTCCGGCGCCCGTAAAAATGACGCAGCGTCAACATATATTCCAATGACAGAGCTCATATCGCTTGTTTTTAATTTGCCATCTATAAAAGTTTCAGAACAGATGGCTGAATCACGCGCGCTGTCTCAGTATAAAACAGAAATCAATCCTATCATCGATATTATGACGCTCATGACGGGAATTGATCCGCTGAAAATTCAAATCGTAAACAGAGTTAATTCAGATGTTCAGAAGTCAAGCGGAAAAACGACTATAGAGGGAGCGCTCATCACGCTTGAAAACGATACCGGCTATATTTCCGCGTTAATAGGCGGCAGTGAATATACTTCAGATAACCAGTTTATACGGGCAATTCAGGCACAGCTTCAGCCCGGAAGTACTTTTAAGCCGCTATATTATTCAGCCGCTATTGATTCACGCAAATTTACAGCCGCGACACCTATTTATGATACACCGGTTGTATTCCATACAGAAGACGGCAAACCGTATATCCCGTTAAATTTCCGCGGTGAATGGCTTGGAACAGTACAGTTGTGGTACGCGCTCGCAAAATCAATGAACGTACCCTCTCTGAAAGTTCTTGATGGTATTGGCTTTGACGCGGCTATTGAGCGCTCCACTGCCCTGCTTGGTATACCGCGTGAAGAATGGGAACAGCGCGGATTTAAACGTGTGTATCCTCTTGGACTTGGTGTTGTTACCGTCAGTCCCGCACAGATGGCACGTGCGTTTGCTGTTTTCGCTAATCAGGGAAAAGCAGTTACCCCAATGGCGATACGCTCTGTTGAAGATAAAAATGGAAAAATCGTACTGAATCCGGAACTTGATATCAGGCTGGAACAGCAAAACAATCCGGACGCGTACCAGATTATTTCTCCTCAGAACGCCTATATCATGACGGATATTCTGAAAAACTCTGTGCGGATGGGTACACTCGCATGGGGATCATCAAATGGAACAAAATTCCGGTATAAAGATGAGAATGGCAGATATTATACTATTCCCGCTGCCGGAAAAACAGGTACGACTCAAAACTGGTCTGACGCATGGGCAGTCGGGTACACTCCATATCTGACAACAGCGGTCTGGTTTGGATTTGATAACCGTATCGGACAGTCGCTCGGTCTCGATCTTACCGGCGCGACACTTGCCGGTGTTGCATGGGGTGATTATATGCGCATCGCAAATGAAGATTATCCGTACCGGGATTTCGCTCAGCCGCAGACAGGGCTGGTAAAAGCGGAAGTTTGTTCAGTCTCCGGTCAGATATTGACAGAGGCATGCGGAAACAATAAAACAACTCAGTTTTTCCTGACTGGAACAGAACCGACTGTTGTGTGTGAATATCACTCAAATATTGACCGCACAAAAAATCTGGCAATAGACCGGCTTCAGAAAGAACGAAACTGGACAGGAATTCGGGCCGCCACGGTTTCGCAAGATCCTTTGCACCTTGATTTATCGTTCTTAGGCGGCAATACGGCAAATAAATTACCTTTTGGTACTGGTAAAGAGCAAAAAACAGATACATCTGCTGACGAGACACAGGAGCGCATACCGCCGACGCATAATTATCTGCTTGACTAGGCTTCTATATTAGGCTACTCTTCTACATATACATTAGTTGAAAAGTGGTTATAGTAAAAGCAGAATGAAAGTCAACATTGATGAAATTATCGTAAAAAAACGTGTCCGCAAAGACTTAGGTAATCTGGAACCGCTGCAGGACAGCCTGAAGCGGTATGGGCTGCTCAATCCAATAACAATTAATTCCAAAAAAGAATTAATAGCTGGACAACGCCGGCTTGAAGCCGCAAAAGGATTAGGCTGGACAACTATTAACGCAGTAATTGTTGATCCGCAGGATGATATCACACAGCTTGAATTGGAGCTTGAAGAAAATACTCAGCGGATGCCGTTTACAGATGAAGAACTGCTTTCCGGTTATACAAGACTTGAAAAACTGCGCAATCCCAGTTTTTTCAGAATGCTTTGGTCAAAAATACGCAGCTTCTTTCGTAAACTTTTTAGTCTGTTCAAAAAGAAAACAAAGCGCTGATACAATATAATTATAAATAAAAAAACCGGTCCAATGGACCGGTTTTCTGAAATATCAGGTAATTACTTGTTCAGAGCTGTAGCGACATCTACCGCGACCGCTACTGTTGCGCCAACCATCGGGTTATTACCAATTCCAAGGAATCCCATCATTTCTACGTGAGCGGGAACTGATGAAGATCCTGCAAACTGAGCATCACTGTGCATACGTCCCATGGTATCGGTCATACCGTAAGAAGCGGGACCAGCTGCCATGTTATCCGGATGCAAAGTGCGTCCTGTACCGCCGCCTGAAGCGACAGAGAAGTATTTCTTGCCCTTCTCTACACATTCTTTCTTATAGGTACCGGCAACAGGATGCTGGAAACGGGTCGGGTTTGTTGAGTTTCCAGTAATAGAAACATCTACACCCTCGTGCCACATTACTGCAACACCTTCGCGGACATCATCAACACCGTAGCATTTTACTTTTGCGCGCTCGCCTTTTGAGTACGGAATCTCTTTAACGATTTTAAGCTCGCCGGTGAAATAATCAAACTGTGTCTGCACATAGGTAAAACCGTTAATGCGGCTGATAATCTGAGCAGCGTCTTTTCCAAGACCGTTCAGGATACAGCGCAGCGGTTCTTTGCGGACTTTATCTGCCTTTGCAGCAATTTTTATAGCGCCTTCAGCAGCGGCGAAAGATTCATGTCCGGCAAGGAACGCGAAACATTTTGTTTCTTCACGCAGCAGACGTGCTGCCAGGTTTCCGTGACCAAGACCAACCTTGCGGTCTTCAGCGACAGAACCGGGAATACAGAAAGCCTGCAAACCAATACCAATAGCTTCAGCAGCATCCGCGGCATTTTTGCAGCCTTTTTTGAGCGCGATAGCAGCGCCTACTACATATGCCCATTTTGCGTTCTCAAAACAGATAGGCTGTGTTTCCTGTACTGTTGTGTACGGATCAATTCCAGCCTTATCACAGATTTCTTTTGCTTCTTCGATAGAAGAAATGCCGTTTTCATTCAGCGCCTTGAGAATCTTATCGATACGGCGCTCATAGCTTTCAAAAGTGATTTTTTCTGCCATATCAATACTCCTTATTCTTTTCTCGGGTCAATGAGTTTAACTGCGCCGTCTTCGGGTTTTACACGGCCGTAAGAACCGCGTGCTTTTTCCATAGCGGTAGCAGGATCTTCACCCTGTTTGATGAATTCCATCATCTTACCAAAGTGGATATACTTATAACCAATAATCGCACCGTCAGAATCAACAGCGACTTTTTCTACATAGCCTTCTGCCATTTCAAGGTAGCGGGGGCCTTTTTTGAGAGTCGCAAACATTGTACCGACCTGTGAACGCAAACCTTTTCCAAGATCTTCCAGAGAAGCGCCGATAACCAGACCGCCTTCTGAGAAAGCTGACTGACTGCGGCCATATACGATCTGCAGGAACAGTTCACGCATCGCTGTATTGATAGCATCACAGACAAGATCGGTGTTCAGAGCTTCAAGCAGTGTCTTGCCGATAAGAATTTCGGAAGCCATAGCAGCTGAGTGGGTCATACCGGAACATCCGAGAGTTTCAACCAGAGCTTCCTGAATGATACCGTCTTTTACATTCAGTGTAAGCTTACATGCGCCCTGCTGGGGTGCGCACCATCCCACACCATGTGTAAAACCGGAAATATCCTTGATTTCCTTTGCCTGAACCCATTTTCCTTCTTCAGGAATGGGAGCAGGACCATGATAAGCGGCCTTTGCCAGCGGACACATATGTTCCACTTCTGCCGAATAAACCATAATCTTCTCCTTGATTAAAAGAGTTTTGTACACCCACAGGCGTTCCAATTATTCTAGTATAATCGATTGCAGATAAAATATCTACTACATACACTGTACGCTATGTAAAAATTACCGCGGGAATACATCGCTTATAATATCCCGCAGCGAACTTTGTCGTTCGCGTGCCAGCCGCGCGGCATCCTCATATTCAATTTTGCGCCGCTGTACTCCATATCCGTGTGCTTCCTTTATCCGTACTGTGTCATCACCTGCACTGGCTGTCTGTTCTGTACGCTCAAGAACATAGCGCCGGCAGATTTCTTCACGCACACCGAGTGTTGATGTATATTTGAACAGCGCTTTCATAACGGCGGTACGCTGCTCCATCTTACAGATACATGAAAGCAGGACGCCAGGTCTATTTTTTTTCATTCCGACAGGCACAGTGTATACATCAAGCGCACCGGCGGCAAAAAGCTGTTCCTGCGCAAAACCAATCTCCTCACCAGTCATATCGTCGATATTGCATGAAAGCTGCGCTATCTGTTCCATACCGTCCGCATCTATATTCTGAACGCCACTCTCACCGAACAGCGCACGCAGACAGTTCGCTGTCTCAAATTCTTTTGTTCCCATACCATATCCGATCCGCTCAGTGCACATAACCGGCATTGGCCCAAAATCAGATACAAAATGTTTAAGCAGCGCCGCGCCAGTCGGTGTACACAGTTCTCCCTGAACAGCACCGCCGTATATCGGCACACCGCGCAGAATCCACGCGGTAGCCGGAGCGGGAACACTGAGAATACCGTGAGCACACCGCACCTGTCCGCTGCCGACATGTACAGGAGATGCCAAAATGCGTTCTGGACGCAGTTCATCAATCAGCATACATACGGCGGTAATATCAGCGACAGCGTCCATAGTACCAACTTCATGAAAATGGATATCGGGAACAGGTTTGCCGTGCGCGCGGCTTTCGGCAAGCGCAATCAATGTGTATACTTCGATAATATCAGCGCGCACTTTATCATTCACCGCCAGAGAACGCACAAGATGCTCGATATCAGTCATACTGCGGTGTGTATGCGCAGTATGCGCTTCATGGCTATGCGTATGGGGATGTTCGTGTTCATGCGTGTGAGGATGCTCATGCTCATGTATATGCAGGTGATGATGCGCCAGTTCTTCTTCATGCACACCGCCGACAGATACCGCCAAATGCGTGCCGCTGATTCCGCAGCGCACAACAGTATCACGGCTTACAGTTACATCCGGAATCCCTGCCGCGTTCAGCCGTCTGAGAAAATCTTCAGGGTCAGGATGCAGTTCAAGCAGCGCCGCCGCCAGCATATCACCAGCGGCTCCCATATTACATTCAATGTATAGTGTTTTCATGTATTTTTCTCCAGATTCATGTGATTGATAAGACTCGCCTGATATCCGGCGCCAAATCCGTTATCAATATTAACTACACTCACGCCGCTCGCGCATGAATTGAGCATAGAAAGAAGCGCGGAAACTCCGCCGAATGACGCTCCATATCCGACGCTTGTCGGTACAGCGATTACCGGGCAATCTGCGAGTCCGCCGATAACACTTGCCAGCGCGCCTTCCATTCCGGCGACAGCGATAATAACACTTGCCTGCATAATATCCTGCGTATGAGAGAGCAGCCGGTGAATACCGGCGACGCCGACATCATAGAGACGCTGCACACGGTTTCCAAACAGTTCTGCGGTGACTGCGGCTTCTTCAGCAACAGGCAAATCACTTGTGCCGCCAGTAGCAACAAGCACAGTACCCGGTGCTGATACAGGCGGAATTTGTCCCACAGCGACAATACGCGCGTCTGTATAATATACCGCATCCAGACTGCGGCAGATTATTTCAGCCGATTCAGGAGATGTGCGGGTAACAAGCACCGTCCGCTGCCCATGCTCCCGCAGCGCAGATGCGATACTGATAATCTGCTGCGGTGTTTTGCCCGCTCCGTATATAACTTCAGGAATTCCCTGCCGCAGTCCGCGCTGATAATCAGGTTTTGCGAATCCAAGCTCCCCAAATGGTTCCATTCGCAGACGCAGCGCGGCTTGCTGCACCGGTACTGTTCCGGCAGCAACTTCCTGCAATAGGTTTTGTAATTCTGTTTTATCCATATGTATTACCTTTGCACACCGATATCAAGCAGTATTGTATCAAAATACGGCGCAAGCGCGGTATATATCTGCTGCCGTAATGAGAACGCCCGCGGCAGCTCATCGGCGCGAAACTGCAAACGTGCAGCTCCATGCAGTGTGCGCACACGAAAATCATGAAATCCCATATCAAATAACGCATTTTCACCAGCCTCGATACGGGAAAGCAGCTGTTCTGTCAGCTCCTCGCCGCAGGGAACACGAGTGGCAAGACAGGCATAGGCGTCTTTATTCCACGTAAACAACCCTGCCTGACGGGAGAGCTCACGCACCCGCGCTTTATCAATACCGCATTCACGCAGCGGAGAACGTACTCCGTATTCTGTAAGCGCACGCATCCCGGGACGATCATCAGCAATATCGGACGCATTTGTACCGTCAATAATCAGAGGACAATTATATTTTTGCGCAATTGAGCGAACAGCCTGCATAATGCGCGATTTACAGCGATAACAGCGGTCGGCAGGATTAGAAACAATGTCAGCATCAGCAAGGATATCAACTTCTGCTACTTCAAGCGGACAGGACAGCTGCATGGCAAGACGTTTTGCATCACACAGCTCCCATTCCGGCTGAAATACCGTATGCACAAACACTGGATATATCTGCGCTTTGCATTTAAGCGCCGCATATAGTAAATATGCTGAATCAGTTCCGCCGGAAAACGCGAGTACCGCGCGCCGGTGTTCAGAAAAAAAATCATGCAGCGTCATTCTCCGCCTCCCCCGCTGTATTATTCACGCTGAACAGTATACGGCGTGAACGCGATGGAGGCAAGAATATAAAACACCCGTGTCTCACGCACATCCGCCGGCGTTTTAACTGATACGCTCCAGTTTTATACCATATTTATATACTACCGGTATATACACCGTATATGTTTACGTTACACCACATACTGCTGATTGTCAAATAAAAAAAGCCTGTCTCCGCTTATCTTTTACGGACAGCGGAAACAGGCTGTATCTAAATAAGTATCACAACCCGCAAAAGGTCGTTACTGTAAAATCAGCGTCTGTTTATATACTCCGGAACATTCATCTTCGACCGGCACCAGTTTACGGCCGTCAGGACTCAGTTCATATACACCTTTAACAGAACCGCCTGTGGACATCGGAATTCTGATAATATTACCAGTACGGGTATATTCTATGTTCTTATTAGGATTATTACCCTGCCGCTCCACATCAACAAGCATATCCGGCTTAAACGCGATAATAAGCAGCTTCTCGCCTTCACGGTTTTTATACACTCTGCCGTCAAGCGATGAACCAGCGGCTGCTGCCGGCATCATGGACAGACAGCCTGTCAGAACACAAACGGCCGCAAGCACAACAGCGGCGGCACCAAACCCGATAAATCTTTTCATAAGATTCCTCCTGTAATTTAAGTTTAATAACACACTGAAAGTATGGTACCACCGTTATTTCTGATTGTCAAGACCCAAATATGACTTGATTATTTTAAAAGATACTCTTTCACGGCAGCCAGGAATTCCTGATTCACAGGGATTTTATCAGATCCACCGTTTGTATTTTTTAATGCTATCTTGATAGCAGACAAAGGAGTTGCAGCAAGTTTTTTTACATCTTCATCATACAATTGTCCATTGAATCTAAATGAATACACTCCATCCCCTTCATTCTTGCTCTTAAAGGTAGGTTTAACTGTTTCATTCTTTATAAATTCTATGGAGGTTCCGTCACACTCTATCAAATACCCTAACTTTTCGCTATAGAACTCTTTGGTTTTAGTTGTAGCAAGGATCATACCACCCCATCCAGAAAATCCTGAAGAATAGGCTTTTGTTAACGAAAATCCTTGTAAATTCTCTGCGCTAATAATAACCTCATATGAAATAGTCTCGTTCAGAACTCCATCTTCTTCATCAAGATATCGAGAAATTCTCCATGAATTATTATCAGTAGTTCCTGAAGCAAGAATTTCATGTTCATCAATATCGTTACCAGCTATTGCGTCACATCCCGTAAACAAAAGAACACTAAATGCCAAAAGCCATCCAAATTTTAATATTTTTTTCATATTTCCCCCTGAGGTATAATTTTATAAAATACTATATCTATAAATACTGTAAAAGTCAAATGAATTATATTTCCTCATAAGTCGCCAGACATAATCTATAAATACAAAAACAGCCCGTGTCAGGCATCAATATGCAAAAACACGGGCTGTTTTTAGTAAGAGATTAGTACCGATACGGCAGAAAATGTTTATTCAGCTGCTGCGGCAGTAACAAGGGTGAGAACATGTTGGAAACCTGAATCACAATCATCCGTCGGAGTAAGTATTGTTTTATCAGCATTTACAGTATATATAGCCTTACCCATTGGACCGTATGGGACGGTAATGATACCGTCCTCATTTATTTCGTACTTTTCACCTTTTTCACCATAGGAAGTGGTGTTCTTTTGGAGATGGTAAGCCCATGCTGTTTTGATATTGAGAATAATATTAGTATTAGGACTATCACTAGTCAATTTTTTATATGTACGGCCTGCCAAATTCCGGGTAAGGTCAGGATTTTCCACCTTAACAAATTCGGCATCACCGACTTTCTTTTTTCCATCAGAAAGCTCTTCTTTGTTATCGCTGATAGTGTATGTATAGACGGTATTATCTGCACCAGTAATTGTAAGTATTTTACCATCTTCTGATACAGTATACGAATACATAAAATCAGACTCTTTATAAGCCGCTTTGCCGCCTTCAAATTCCCATATCGGGGTACTCAGCTTTTCCCCTACCACATACCCTAAGCCATCCAGAGCCGCGTTTACCTGAGGCGGGGTTACCTGTGTTCCGCCTTCGTCTCCGCTGGCTCCGCTATTTGACGCAGTATCACAGCCCGCAAGCAGCAATGCCGCCATAGCCAATCCAGCAAGCGCTCCAATACCAATCTGTCTCTTCATAAAAGACACCTCCAAAAATAGTTTACGCACTTAAACAATAAGTACAGCTTATATTATGTCAGGTATACTTAATTGTCAAGCAAAATTTATCAGCTATACTTAATACTGGTAAAAATAATATGAGTGATTTGCTGCAAACTATTGGAATAAATATACGGCGATACCGTACAGGGCGTAAAATGACACAGGCACGCCTTGCCGAAGAAGCAGGGGTCGCGACAACTTTTATTACACAGATTGAATCCGCAAAAGAAATTCCATCGCTGCGCACTATCAGCCGTGTCGCTGACGCGCTGCAGGTAGAACCATATGAACTGCTGATTCCGGAAAATATAAGTACCTCACATCACGATTGTGAATGTGTGCAGATTATCGAAAAACGTATCCGGCAGGAACTTGTTGACCGCGTGATTGCGGCCCTTGAAGATTAAAAGCAGCTGCCGTTAGCGGATCTGTTTTCAGACCGCTGTAGACGGCGGCATATGTTTACTGTATACTTTTCAGTATGGAACGGTATGACTGCATTATCGCCGGTTCAGGACCGGCAGGACTTGGCGCCGCGTTTGCGCTGCTTGAATCTCATCCTAATATACATATTCTGCTGCTGGATGCGGCACAGGTTTCTTCCGGCGGTCTGCGCAATGACTGCAAAATGAATTTTACGTTTCCGGTCGGTTTTCCTACTGAATACTGGACAAAGGAACGCGCCGATACGTATCTTGCCCGTATCGAACAGTTTCTTAAACCGGATATTCTTGAGCAGGAAAAAGTCGATGTGTACGCGCGCCGTGCCGAACGTATTGGCGTTGAGCTTTTGCGCATCAGGCAGTCGCATCTGGGAACTGACGGCGGTATCCGGTTAATAAAACAACTCACCGCACGCCTTATTGATATGGGGGCGGAACTGTCATTTGGTGAGACACTTATTTCCGCTGATACTGACGCACATATAATCCGTACTGATAAGCGTGAAGCAGAATACGGTGCACTTGTTGTCGCTCCCGGTCGTCACGGTTTTGACTTTCTGCGCCGTTTTATGAGCGCTTCTAATATTCCGTACGCTGATAACTGTATAGATGTGGGTATACGTGTTGAGACACGGCAGGAACACTATCCGATTGTTTCTGATTATTATGATCCTAAATTCCTCTTTCCGGAACGGACACGCACGTTCTGTACAAACAGCGGGAGCGCGCATGTTGTACAGGAAAAATATGAATCATCGTCGGGATTCATCTATTATAGTGTGAACGGACACGCATATTCAGAAAATCTGCCGCCAAATGGATTGGTAAACTTTGCGGTGCTGCGGACTGTCGCGTTTACAGAACCAATAGCGTCTGGACAGGATTACGCGGAGGATCTTGCCGCACTCGCGATGCTTACCGGAGGCGGTCATCCTATTATGCAGCGTGTTGGTGATTTCAGGCTTGGAAAACGAACTACGGCAGCCGGCTTAAACGGCGATTTATATGATTTTGAACCAACGCTTAAATCAGCGACACCAGGAGATATCTCTCTTGCGATGCCTTCAAAATTTCTTACTTCTATCTGGAAGGCGCTGAAAAAACTTGATACGATTGTACCGGGAGTGCTTCATCCTTCTACAATCATGTATTATCCGGAGATTAAACTGTACGCCAATAAACCTCAGTTTATAGATGAATACTTTATGGCAGCACAGGATGTGTATCTGATTGGAGATGGCGCGGGAACATCACGCGGTATTACCGGAGCGTGGGCATCGGGTATGCGAGCCGCAGACGGTATACTCAGGAGACAAGGGTAATGCGCATAACCGGCGGAGAACTTAAAGGAAGAATTATTAAATGTCCTGACGGGATTATACGGCCGGCAATGGACAGAATGCGTGAATCAGTATTCGCTGTGCTCGGGCCGCTTAGCGGTGCGTCGTTTCTGGATTTATTTTCAGGTTCCGGCACTATTGCCATAGAGGCAGTTTCGCGCGGAGCAAGCAGCGTAGAACTTGTTGAGAAAGACCGCATTAAAACACAAACGGTGCTTGCCAATGTCGCCGTGACTGAACAGATTATGCATAACAGAATACGCTGCCATTTTATGGCGGTGGAACTGTTTTTAAAACGATGCGGTCATCCATTTGATTATATTTTCTGTGATCCGCCGTTTCCATATAAATTTCATCATGATCTGATTCAGACGATTGCAGACCGCAGTCTTATTACAGAAACAGGGTGCGCCATGATACACCGCCCTGCGGAAAAAGAAATGCAAAAGCATATTGGAGGATTGTATCTGTCTGATCAGCGTGTATATGGCAGATCTGTTGTTGATTTTTATCGGTGGAACAGCTAAGGTAAACTGTGCTTTAACGGTTTGCTGTAGCTAAAATACAGAAAAAAAACGAAAATTTTACCATAGACGGCTGTAGTTTTTTGCGCTATACTTATTAAAAATGCAATGTGTATATTAAGTGTATAATGTCTTTGTATTCATATCTTTTGTGATTTTGAATATTTTCTCTTGACAAACTATAAAAAAGCGTTCACAATATTAAAGGAGCAGAATGGATAACACAGCACTAAAAGACCTGTTTACGAAAAAAAATGCAGTAGACGGTTTTATCAAAGTAACAGATAAACCGGTAGGCACTCTTTCTTCTGAACAGAAAGCTGTTCTGAACCGTAAAGGTAATGAACTGTTCAATACAGGTGATATAGAGCATGCGCGTCGTATCTATATTACAACTGGTTATTCAGATGGTCTTACCCGTGTCGGTGATATATATATGAAACAGCAGAGGCCTCTTGATGCGCTTAAACTCTATTTGCTTGCACATAATAAACGAAAAAGCGAGCCGCTTATTGAGATATTGGCAAATATTGTTTCGATTGAATTAAAAAGTGAATAAATAATTTATAGTATTAAAAGGATTTTATAAAATTATGGATGAACAGTTGGCCGCTGCCTTACATGAATTGCCTCTCGCTCAGTCTGAAGAACTGGCAGACTCATCTCAGAAGAACGCTGAAATTGCGGAAATCTCAAAAAAAGGATATGCACTTCTAAAAGAAGATAAAATAGAAGAAGCAAAACAGGAGTTTTCCAAAATTCTTGCGATTGAAGATAATAATAATTACGCACTTGTCGGCTTGGGTGATTCTGACCGTAAACAAAACCGATTTAAAGATGCGATCGATTATTATACACGCTGTCTGACTTATCATCCAGGTAATAATTACGCGCTCTTTGGTCTTGCTGATTGTTATAAAGCGCTCAATCAGTATCAGAAAGCGATAGGTATTTGGGAACAGTATTTGCTGCATGATGACCGAAATATTACCGTACTAACCCGTGTCGCAGATGCATACAGGAAAATACGAGATTTCAGAAAATCAAAAGATTTATACCTTCGTGTTCTCGATATGGAAGAGAATAATGCGTATGCCCTCATTGGATTGGGTCATCTGCATTATGATTTTCATGAGTATACAGATGCTTTATATTACTGGACTAAAATGCTTGATATAAACGACTCAGCCGTCGATATCAGAGTATTAACTTCAATTGGTAACTGCCACCGCAAATTAAAAAGTTTTGATAAGGGTGTGTTTTATTTTGAACGCGCTCTTGAAATGGACCCGAACAATTTTTATGCACTGTTTGGTCTTGCCGACTGTTACCGCGGTATGAATCAGCAGTTCCGCTCTATTGAGTATTGGAACAGGATTCTGAAAATAGATCCCAATAATAAAGTTATCCTTACCCGTGCCGGTGATGCGTACCGTAATACAGGTGATTATGCGACAGCAACGGAATATTATGAAAAAGCGCTGAATATAGAATTTGATCTGTATGCGGTGCTTGGTCTTGCCTTAATCAGCAAAGGACTTGGAAAATATGATGAGGCTATTGAAAGCCTTACCAGACTGACCCAGCAAGACCCAAAGAATTACCGGCTATATGTTGATTTAGCTGACTGCTATCTGAAAATTGGACAGAAAAACAGAGCAATCGAAGTGCTTCAGAATTTCCAGCAGCAGGGAGTTAAAAGCATGGTGGTATCTGAACTGCTGTCAAAATTGCAGGCAAATCAGCAATTTCTCTAAATAACGGTAGGTATATGCCGGAAAAAATAGCTCTTGCAGGGCTGCTTCCTCAAGAAATCTGTTCTGTATTGCAGATATCTCCTGCTTTCCGTGGAAAACAGATATTTAAATGGATAGGTGAAGGAGCTGTTTCTTTTGACCAGATGACAAATCTGCCATCTGAAATGCGGCGAATGCTTAGTGAGAAGGCTGTTCTTAGGTCAGCACGTGTCGAAAAGATCCTTACAGATTCTGATGGTACAGTAAAATTACAGTTATGTCTGCACGATGGCCGCTTTATAGAAACAGTTCTTCTCATAGACGCGGCTAAACGGAAAACGGCGTGTGTTTCCTGTCAGACAGGATGTGCTATGCGCTGTGCTTTTTGTCAGACCGGGCAATTAGGTGCGGGGCGTAATCTTTCTGCTTCTGAAATTGCCGAAGAATTTTTCTGCATGGAAGAAGCCGCAGGCCATCTGGATAATATTGTTTTTATGGGCATGGGTGAACCAATGCTGAATTTAAAAGCAATACAGCAGGCTATAGCGGTTCTTACCTCACCTGACGGAAGAGGTCTTTCCAGCAGGCGAATTACAATCTCTACATCAGGAGTTATTTCCGGTATTTATGAAATGGCTGATTCCGGTCCTCATGTGCGTCTTGCGGTATCGCTGACAACTGCTGATCCAGAACTGCGTTCTCAGCTGATGCCCGTAACAAAAAACAATCCGCTGCCGGAATTGCGCAAAGCCATTGCCTATTTTATAGAAAAAACAGGTAAACGATGTACACTTGAAGCTGCCCTCTTTGCAGGCGTGAATACATCAGATGAAAAAATCAGGCAGCTTATTGATTTTGCACGCGGACTTGATGTACACATCAATCTCATCCCATGGAACCCTGTCGGAGGCCTTCCATTTAAGACACCATCACGCAGAGAATGTGAAACAGTACTTAAACAGCTTGAACAGGCGGGTATTAATGCGACGCTCAGAGTACGCCGCGGAGAAAAAATCGGCGGTGCATGCGGTCAGCTTGGAAAAATAAACTGATTCAACAAACAAAAGATCCCTGCCAGTTATATTACGGCAGGGATTCTGTAAAAATTACTGTGTTTTGCTGTTTTCTAAATTATCCCTTGACTGCCCCCATTGTAATGCCATTTGTAAAGTATTTCTGGAACGCGACAAATATCGCCACTATCGGTACAGCTCCAAGCGCAGCACCTGCCATGATAAGACCATAATCTGTTGCCATTTCAGCCTGTAAAGTAGCAACACCAACGCTGATGGTAAAATTATTCCTTGATACAAGCATGATCAACTGCAAAAAATAGTCATTCCATGTACTTATAAAAGTAAATATTGCCAAAGCTCCAAACGCAGGCTTAATAATCGGACAAACAATCTCAATGAATGTCTTTGCCTCCCCTGCTCCATCAATGCGTGCTGCTTCAAGTATCTCTGACGGCAGTGTTTCTGAAAACTGCTTCATAAGAAATACGCCAAACGGCCAGCCGACTGCCGGTAAAATAACAGACCATGGAGTATTGTACAGCATGATAAAATCCATAATGCGTACAAGCGGTACAAGTACAACCTGTTTTGGAAGTGCCATCGCACAAATGAGCAGTGTAAAAATAATCTTGCGGCCTGTGAAAACTTTTTTCGCAAGTACGTAACCGGCCATACTTGCTGTGATCAGGACGAACACCATTGATGCGATAGACATGAAAACACTGTTAAAAAACCATCGCAGAGCCGGCTGTCTGAACAATTTCTCAAAGTTTGCGAGAGTCGGTGTCAGCGGGAACCATTCAGGAGGGATTTGTATCGCTACTTTCTGAAGTTTAAACGCACCAGTAATGATCCAGTAAAAGGGGAAAATAAATGTTAGACTGATCGCTATCAGCAGTATCATGCTGGCGATAGAAGTTCCTTTTCGTATATTCATATGGTTCCTTCCTTTAGTAATCCATATCGCTCTTCATAACACGGAACTGTACCGCAGAGAACAAGGCTATAATGATTGCCAGAACAACACCCATTGCATTAGCATACCCATAACGGTACAAGCTGAATGCGTTTTGATACAGATAATACATTACGGTATTGGTACTGTTTACCGGTCCGCCTGAGGTAAGCAGCTGGATAAGAGCGAAACACTGAAAACTGTTGATCGTGGTAATAACTACAATATACAGTGTGGTAGGCATAATGGCAGGCCATTTGATCTGCCAGAATGTTCTCAAACGAGAAGCTCCGTCAACTTCGGCAGCCTCTGTAAGAGATTTATCAACATTTCCGAGTGCGGCAATATACAGAACAATAGGCTGCCCAATACTGGTGGTAAATAGGATTGCAAGAATACACCAAATCGCCGTTGACGGAGAACCAAGCCAGTCAACATTTGAATCAACAATTCTCAGTGATGTACATAGATAATTCAGAATACCGGCATACTTATTAAAAATCCACTTCCAGACAACGACAACAGCAACCGAACCGGTAACAACCGGTAAATAAAAAACACCCCGGAAAAAGCTGGTTATTCCTGACGGTTTATCAAAAATAACCGATGCCACCCACAACGAAAAAATAGCAACGAGCGGAACAGACCCAATTACAATAATAAATGTATTCCATAAAGCACGCTGAAAAACAGCATCTTTAATTAACTCTGCGTAGTTTTTTAATCCAATAAATGAAAAATCATTCATTGTATAATTAAATAGGCTGGTTACAATTCCCATCGCCATCGGCAGCAATACAAAGCCGATAAAAAACACGAACATTGGCGCAAGAAAAATATACGATACAATATTCTGCTGCCTCTGTATGGCATGGGAGATTCCATATTTATTAGTTTTTGACTTCATTGACAGTATCTCCTCCTGATTAGCTTGTGAGAAAAAGGGCCACACCTATATGTGTGGCCCTTTAGTCAGTAAAGGACTTTATTATTTAATACCAGCAGTAGATTTTGCAGCACAGTCTGCGGCAGCTTCTGAAATTGTTTTACTTCCAGTCAGAATATTCTGAAGCATATTCCACCATTCGGTGCGCATACCGCTAAAACCTTTCATAGTATTGTAATACGGTCCGTAGTAACTTGCCCAGGAGGACAACAATGCGTATTCATCATTACCCGGATACAAATTACCGAAAGAAGAGCGGACAGGGAATGCACCCGACTGAATAACAGATTTAGGTCCCCATTCAATATCATCACAGATAAATGCGATGAATTTCTTTGCCGCATCAGCACGAGCAGCATCTTTATTATCAAAGACACAGAAACCATTTACCAGATACTCAAGCTCAGGAACTCCGTCATCAGACGGGAACGGCAATGTTACCTGAGTAAAAGCATCAGTTGCATAGTTAATTGCATTACTTGTTCCCCAGCAGATTGAAGATCCTAGAATTCCCTGCTGATACAACTGAAGTTCATCAGCAGCCACAATGGAAATACCTTTATCTACAGCACCTTTTTCTGCATAGGTTTTGATCAATTCAAGTGCCTTGATATTCTCAGGACTATCCATCGTATATGCGGTCATAGTACTATTCGCCATCGCACCGCTGTACAGGTTTGTAATAAGAGCGCGTGTACCCTGATCACCGCCCTGACCTCCACAGTATACAGAGACAGCAGGTTTTCCAGCCTTTGCAAATGCGTCAAGAGCCTTGATAAAATTATCAGTTGTCCATGTTCTGTCACCTTCAAGATTGACATACTGCAAAGCACCGACTTCATCCCACATTTCTTTATTGATAGACATACAGAACGGAGAAACAGAAAGAGGATACATCCAGTAAGTTGTTCCATCAGAGCAGGATGACAGCAGAGCATCATTTCCTACATCACTTCTAAAAGCCTCAGTAAACATATCATCGAGCGCAACAAGTCTGCCATTACGGCCATACTCTATAATACGGCCGGGCGCATCAAACAGTACATCAGGAGCAGTACCGCCTTCAATTGCGGCAGTTATCTTATCCGGACCTGAGGTAAAGTCAATAGTTTCGAGCTTGACTTTAATTCCAGGATTAGCTGCTTCAAAAGCGGCAATGACCTGTTTTTCATATACAGCCTCATTCCCGAATGTGGGGAAAGCCCACCAAGTGATTGTTGTTCCTGCGTCAGAAGCGGCAGCACTCTCTTTCTTCTGGCAGCCCATTAAGCCTGTAGCAAGCAAAGAGACAGCCAGCGCAGCACACAGAAGTTTCTTCATATCTTACCTCCATTAATTTTGTGCAAAAAACAGTACCTAATTTTTAATTTTTCGCACCATACTTGTATACTAGATTACAATATTCCATCTGTCAAGGAAAAAAAACGTAAAATACACTTTTTTCATTTCAAGACAGTATACTGCTTGTCCTGCCATTGACAGGACAACTAAATTCATATAGATTTTAGAATAAATCTATCCATGAATAAAACAGCAACTGTATCACATGAATATGTATATAACATGATTAGGCAGAGAATCCGCCTTGGTATTTATCAGAGCGGCAGTAAACTTTCCGAAAATAAACTTGCAAAAGAATTTGCATGTTCTCGTGTGCCGGTTCGAGAAGCATTTCTAAGATTACAACAGGAAGGATTAGTTACAATTCTACCCCAATCGGGAACATATGTCCGAACCTATACATTAGAAGATTATCGCAGCGCACTTGAGGTACGAGCATATCTAGAATCACTTGCGGCGACATTGGTAATAGAAAAAAACGCTCCTCTTGGCGACATTGAAGAAGCATACCGGAATATGCAGAATGTTATCGACAGCCACGAATTTGATTTAAATTTATTTGGAGAACATCACTATATATTTCACCGTACTCTGGTATGTCTGTCAGGCAATAAACTGCTGCTAGAAAGTTACGACCGCCTCCATTTTCAGGCGATACAGCAGATTTTTTTCAAGCCAATGACACGGGATGAAATTCTCCTGACTCATCAGGAACACAGGCAGCTGCTTGACTGCATTGCAAATAAGGATCCGTACGGACCGCAGTTAGCTCTGAAGCATCTGTGGGAAAGAAAACGGGCAACAATCGCACATTTTGAAGAAGAACTTAAAAACAATGAGGAACAGGATATAGAAGCCCCTCAGAGCGAGAATACATAAAAAAGACGGGTCTTTTGCAGCAACCCGTCTTTTTATCTGTAGAACAGCGTGTTAATCCTTTAAAATCAGCCCTGTTTGTATACTTTCATTTATTTTCGCTTCAACCCATGGCCACACAGCCGGAAACCCGCGGCGTATTGGATCCATGCGCTTGAATACTTGTGATGCGTATACTTTACCAATCTTCCACGTATGGCCATTTGTCAGCACATTGTGCACAAACGGCTGCAGACGATCCAAGCTAGCGGCAAACAGAGAATCAGCTGTATCCATTCGGTCAAATTCTTCCCATAAACCGCGCAGTTCACTTTCCTGATCAGCCGGCAGCTGAGAAAACAGCCTATCCGCAGCGGCCTGTTCTCGCGCTTCTTTATCCTGGTTACCGGCAGTATCATATGCGAATGTATCCCCTGCATATATCTCAACAAGGTCATGTATGATAACCATTTTAAGAACGCGCTCCATATTTACAGGCTGCGGAGCGTATTCATGCAGAATAATGACCATCGCAGCAAGATGCCAGGAATGCTCCGCATCATTTTCACGACGTGAACCGTCGGTTAATAACGTCATCCGCATGATATGCTTGATTTTGTCGATTTCCGCGATAAACTGCATCTGACATGCAAGCCGTTTCTGCGCTTCAGTTTCTGCAGGCAGATCAAGCATATCAATTATTTGCTGATCCATCTTAATACCGTTTATCAGCGTATCCGATCCAGCCGTCATCTTCAACAAGAGCTTTTTCAAAACCGTCAAGCCGGAACAGATAACTCTTTGAGAGACTGCCTGAAATAAGTTTCACTTTCGCGGTGCCGTCATCATTAATAATAATATTACAATCTGTATCTTTATCCCCAAAGGTTCTGAACATATCATCTATTTCTTTTTTATGCATTTCGATGGCAAGCATTCCGCAATTAAACATGTTTTGCCTAAAAATGCGCGCAAAATTTTCAGCAATAACAGTATAAATACCGTTTACTTCAAGCGCCCATGGAGCATGTTCACGAGATGAACCGCATCCAAAATTTTCACGGGTAATGATTACTTTTTTTCCCGTTATATCAGTTTTAGGATTAAAACCGTCCATTTTAAGATCTTCAAGAAGATACGGTTTGAGCGCCTGTTTAGATATTTCAGTCAAATACTTTGCAGGTATGATTTCATCGGTGTTTATATCACCGCGATCCAAAAACAGTACTTTACCGCCAAACTGTTTCATTAGTTTTTCCCCTTATACAGTGAAGAATTAGTTATTGCACCGGCAATAGCCGTCGCAGCAGCAGTAGCGGGGCTCATCAGGTGAACCATTCCGCCCTTACCCATTCTACCATTAAAATTACGGTTTGTGGTAGAGGCGCAAACCTCACCTTCTGCTAAAACACCATTACTCATTCCCAAACAAGCACCGCAAGTTGGATTTGTCACACAAAAACCAAAATCCATAAAAATTTTAATCAGACCTTCATCAAGTGCTTTCTGATACACCGCAGGTGTTGCCGGAGATAAGATACCGCGTACACCGTCTGCAATATGCTTACCCTGCGAAAGAGCTTCCTTCAGTACCGCTCCGGCAATTCGCAAGTCTTCAATACGGCCGTTCGTGCAGGAACCTATATAAATCTGATCAACTTTAGTCCCAGCCATTTCACGTACCGGTTTTACCTGATCAGGTTTGTATCCAAATGTACACAACGGTTCCATTTCAGACAAATCATACACATGAACCTTCTCATACACAGCGTCTTCATCTGATATCCACTGGCGATATTCTGCAAGAGCAGCTTCTTTAGATTCAAAATCGTCTTTAATAAACGGCCACAAATATTCAACAGTCGTCATATCCGGCATGCAGATACCAGAAGTTGCACCAGCTTCAACAGCCATATTACACAGCGTCATCCGTGCTTCCATAGACATAGCGTCAATCACAGGACCCGCAAATTCCATAACACAGTTTGTCGCGCCATTCACACCTATTTTTGAAATAATATGTAAAATCACATCTTTTGCGTATACACCATCAGGAAGTTTCCCGTTCAAGACAAACCGGATAGTTTTGGGTTCCTTAAAAGAACAGACTCCTTTCAGAATACCAACCTCAAGATCTGTTGTCCCAACACCGGCAGCAAACGCGCCAAATGCACCATGCGTACAGGTATGACTATCACCCATAATAACGGTAAAACCCGGCCTTACAAAACCTTTTTCCGGAAACACCGCATGACAGACACCATTCGCCCCTATATCAAAAAAATCTTTAATATTATTTCTGCGGGCCCAGTCACGCAGTATTTTTCCCTGAGTAGCAGTTTTTGAATCTTTCGCAGGGGTAACATGGTCTATAACAGCTTTTATCTTTGAAGGATCAAACACTCGATCCATATTTTTTTCCATCAGATCAGTAATTGCAGTTGGCGTGGTAATCTCGTGGCAGAATACTCTATCCAGCCGCAGAACCCATGTATCACTGAACGGCTTATCAGCCAGATGTGCATCAAAAATTTTCTGGGCAATCGTCTTTCCCATAATTCCTCCATAAAGTACAAGTACTTTCTTTTAATTATCATAAATTATCTTGATTATTAATTAAGAATATGGCATAGAGAAGAAAAAGTCAACTAAACGGCGCCTCACTTCATGCGTCTAACTTCACGGAACATTAAAAAAAGCGCAATACACGCAGCAGTGCCGTCAGCTACGGGCCCTGCATACAAAACACCGTCTATACCCCAAATACGTGGAAATATCAGAATCATCGGAAGCAATAACAGAATCTGGCGAGAAAGAGAAATCAAGATTCCGCGAGAGGCTTTTCCGATTGAGCTGAAAAAATTAGTCGCCATAGGCTGAGCTCCGTTTGTGAACATACAGAACATAAAAACACGGAAATATCGCTGCGCAAATTCATAGTACATCTCTCCACCGTCACCAAACAGCGAAATAATCTGACGAGGAAACAGCTGAAAACACAAAAAAGCAAATACAGACACACAGTATACTGTCGTCAATGCTTTTTTCAATGTTTCTTTAACACGGCGGTAATTTTGAGCGCCATAGTTAAAACCCCAGATAGGCTGACACCCCTGTGCGATTCCCACTATAATTGCGATAAACACTACATTGACTTTTATAATAATACCAACACAGGCAAGCGGTATATCACGGCCGTACCGGGAAAGCTCCCCATAATAGCCAAGTGTGTTATTCATGGTAATTTGTACAATCATCATCGCAAGCTGATTAAAACAAGATGCACAGCCGAGCGCGATAATTCGTTTAAAGAAAACCAGCTTTGGCACAAAATCTCTGAGTGACAAATCAATCTGCTTAAAACGAAACAGATAACAAAACACACAGACAGCAGAAAGTATCTGCCCAATTATAGTAGCATATGCCGCTCCAGCCATTCCCATATCAAGATGAATAATAAAGAGCGCATCCAGGATAATATTTAAAAATGCGCCTGATAATATACTATACATAGCGAATTTCGGACTACCGTCAGCCCTGATAAGCATGCTGCACCCGGTCGCGAAAATGAGAAACGGAAAACCAAACGCAGTAATACCTGTATATGTCATAGCGTATTCAAGCACCGTATCCCGCGCACCAAATGCGTGCATCAAACGCGGCAGCAGAGTCAAAACAACAGAACTCAAAACAATACCCGCAATCATCATGCCCGCAATCCCAGTACCGGCTATTCCAGCAGCCTCTTTCCGGTTTCCCCTGCCCAGACATAAACTGAAATTCGACGCGCTGCCTACACCAAGCAGCAGAGTAAGACCGGTACAAATTGTCACAAGCGGGAATGCCACATTTGTGGCAGCGTTTCCTAAAGTTCCGACATAGTGCCCGATAAAAATCTGATCTACAATATTATATACCGCGCTTACCAGACCGCTGATAATTGCCGGAACAGCAAAACGGCGAATCAGTTTTCCAACCGGCTCAGATGCAAGTACATTCATCCGTGACTGTTCATTCATATCAGCGACTCCTCTGTTCCATCGCGCACCGTAAAACTACGCTGCAGCAGATAAATAGGTCCTTCAGCATTAAAAAAATACGAAACAGCACATACAAGGAAAAAATAAGGAACATTATCATAACCGAAAATTTCGGCGCCGACAAATACCGGCGATAAAAAAGTCCGTGTCGCACTGGCAAACACAGCAGTAAAACCAAGAGCAGCAGCAAATTCCGCAGGCAGCCCAAAAACAGGCCCCAGCAGAACACCAACAGAGGCGCCAATTGAAAAAATCGGCATCAGCTCGCCTCCCATAAATCCGGCGCTCAGACATAAAACAGAAAACAACATTTTCAAAATCCAGTCCCACCAGAACACTGTTCCGCCAAAAAAGCTCGCTGAAATCAGATTACTTCCTGTCCCTGCATACCTTCCCTTAAAACAAATCAACAGCAGAACTGTCAGTAAAACACCGAGAATACCGATTCGCTTATACGGATCAGGAAAAATCCGGTCAACAACCTGATGAGTATGTTTAATACAATAAGCAAATAACAGACCAATAGTACCAAAAATCAATCCAAGCAGAGCGATTTTTAATGCTGTCGGATACGAAAGCACTACTGATTGCGGCAAATCATAATGAAATCGCGCAAGCCCCATCCACCTTGTTGTGGCATTTGCTGCGAACGCGGCAGTAATCGCAGGAAGCATAGCGCGATATTCAAGACTGCCGGCAGCAAGTACTTCAAGCCCGAAAAAAATAGCAGCAAGAGGAGTACCAAACAATCCGGAAAAACCAGCAACCATACCGGTAATCAGAAAAATACGTGACGCCGCTGGAATACGCAAACGGCGAGACAAAGGATGAGCAATCGCGGCTCCAATAATAACAGCGACACCTTCTCTGCCAACACTCGCGCCGCATAGATGAGAAATCCATGTTGCACCAATCGCAAGCGGCACAATCTGCAACGGAATACGGTTTTCAAGGCCAAGTCCAACCTCAAATACCAGATTCATACCTTTTTTACAAATACCACCAAACCGAGAATACACGAATACAATAATCAATCCGCCGGCGGCAAGAAACGGAAGGAGATACTGTTCATGTCCGGAACGAAAAGCGGCTATATAATCAGTCCCCAACCCAAAAAGACCAGCAGCCGCTCCCACTGCGATACCAACCGGTATACCGGCAAGCGCAAGAAAAATTTGCAGATAATACCGATGAATACCTTCATGCATTCGTTCCTTATAATGTTCTGCCCGTTTATTCATAGGAACCTCTGTAATATATAAATTGTACCACTTTTCATATTCACGCGCCACTGCTTTTCATCTTTCCTGCTACTGGATAACAACAGCATTTCTGTGATACAATAAACATATATGATTGGTGATGTTTTATTTCATAATTATCTGTTTCCTCCTGAAGCAAAACATATACAAATAGATGAAATATTCTCACAGCTCGGTTATCCTAATTCATCAATCATGTCTATACTTGAAACAGAACTGTCTCCAACACCGCCTCCACGAAATAAAAACATATATATCTGTCTGTATAATTCAAATACAAAAGAAATATCACGTTATCTCGCCTCTCTTATAAAAGCTGCGACAAATTCAATATATACACACGCTACATGGAATACCGAATGCAGTGGGCAATTTCTCGGTCTTAATCTGCGATGTCCAAACGAACGCGGCAATATGCTGCAATATGAAGATCTCATTAACCAGACGGGCATTTTTGGCGGTATTGATAATCTGGAATACAGCGTCTATGCGTTGCCGGTATGCGATAGTGAGTATGAGAGGGCAAAAAAACTCATTGCGATTCATCTGAATTCCCGCATGCGGTTTAGTATTCTGCAAATGGTAATTGCCGGCATCCCGTATCTTATGGCGGACAAGGATAAAAAGAACACGCTTGTAGTTCACGGATTTGATGTACAGCAGCTGAAACGACCGGCAATGTGCTGTTCTCAATATGTTGCTGCTGCTCTGTGCCAGTGTTTGCCAAGAATCCTCAAATGGTTCAACGATAATGATATAAATGTAAATTGTATCTGTCCGCACAAACTCACTATGCTGCCGGATATGCATTTTTTATTCGGCGGCAAAGCATCGGAATTTCTTGAGACAAAAGCGGAGTACGAAAAACAGCACGGAACATTGCCAAATTAGTCCCGTATCACATAGCCCCCGCCAGCGCTGATAATCATATTCTCTGCAAGCAACGCTTCCGCAGCCGCTTTAATTCGATCATAATCAATATTTTCTGTCTGAGAAATCGTTTCAAGTGTCACAGCCGCCCCATGTTTTTCCCGTACTAACTGCCGCAAAACAGCACCGCGGGCCTGACGCAAAGAGCCCTCAAACCGGGATTGCTTTGTGTAATGAGCGCTTTTTCGATTAGGATTTTGTACCTTTTTTTTCAGTTCTGCACCGTAATCCATCAGAGCATAATACCATATACGCGGGTTATCACTCATAAGAGTATCCTCTATCAGCGAAAGCAGTGCTTTATCAGAAACATTACTCTGCTCATGAAAAAAGAAAAAGATATATACAGCACGAATATTTGTCTCAATAAAAACTTCCGGCATTCCAAACGCGAACGTCGCGATAGCACGCGCCGTATATGGACCAATTCCAGGAAGCGCATCAAGAGCCTGTACATCAGCCGGAAATACACCATCATATTTTTCACAGACAATACGGCACGCTTCCTGCAAAAAACGCCCTCGACGGTTATACCCCAACCCGCTCCATGCGGCTAGAACATCACTGAGAGAAGCGTCCGCAAGTGAACTGGCAGAAGGAAAACGGCGCAGCCATTCTTTATATTTGGGAACAACCCGTTCCGTCTGCGTCTGCTGAAGCATTATCTCCGATACTGTTATCTCATATGCGTCGTTTGTCTCACGCCACGGAAAACTCCGCCCATATAGGCGGTAATATTCCATTATCGTATTCTGAAACGACTGTTTTTCCTCATCTGTCATCGGCAGGATACCACATGTTCAAATTTTAACAGCAAGATTCAGTCGGACAAGCTCATCAAGTATCAAATCAGTTATCTGTTCAGGCGTATACAGTGAGGTATCTATCTGCATATCAACACAGCCGCAGTCGGTATTATCTATATTATAGAGTTTTTTATACCGCTTTGTATCCTCATTGTCCCGCATACGGGTAAACGCATGTATCTGTCCAATATCACCGCCCTCCCGCTCATGAATGCGCTTTGCGCGCACTTCGTCTCCGGCATGAAGATATACCTTTAGGTCAGCGTCATGCAGCATCCAAACAGCAAGCCGAGACCCAAGCACACATGAACCTTCACGCGCAAGCTCTACCTGTCTGGTATCAACTGTCCGGTCAAAGCTGTCGTCTGTTTTTGCCCGTTCTATAATTTCCGCAAGCGGTATTCCCATCTCATGCGCCAGTGTTCTGAATGTAAAATTTATCAGCCGTACTCCCAGCCGCTGAGCGAGCAGAGTGCTTACTGTTGTATTACCGCAGCCGCTTTTTCCCGAAATAGCAATTCGTACTTGTCTGCCGTCCGCTATTCTGTGAGTCTGAGTTGCTTCCATAGTGATCTCCCTATTCAATATTCCTTGCCTGCTCACGGATATTTTCTATCGCGTTTTTCGCCTCTATCACCATCCGTCCGACTTCCACAAACTGATTTTTAGATCCTATAGTATTAATCTCACGGTTTATCTCCTGGCACAGAAAATCGATTTTCCGCCCAGGCGCCGGATTATCAGTAATCTCAGAGCGCATGGCAGACAAATGACTGTGCAGACGAACAATTTCTTCATTTATTGTGTATTTTACCAGCATGGCGGCGACTTCCTGCATGATGCGCTGCGGATCAGAGGCCTCGCCGCATATTTCATCAAAACGAGCCGTTAACTGCTTCTTAAAGACATCTTCCATTTTTGGCTGCCATTCCTTAAAGAACGATGCAGCGCTGTCAAGCGTATCAAGAGCGCCAAGCAGATCACGGCACAGATTCTCACCTTCACGAAGCCGGTCGCCGCAAAATTCATCAAGCGCTTTACAGAACACCGGCTCTATCATACCCCAATACCGTTCAGGATCAGTATCGCGGTCAACAGTCAGCACTCCCTCCTGCGAAATAATCAGAGAAAGAGGAATCGGTTCTTCACCCAGTCCAACAGCGCACGCCGCCTCCGTAATAGCTGCCGCATAGGATCTGGCCAGTTCACTGTCGCAGGAAACTGCTGCCGCTTGTTTTTCTTCTTTTATACGGATATTTACATCCACTTTACCGCGCAGTACTTTTGTGCAGACAGCCTCCCGGATACGCTTGTCAAGCCGTCCCAGATATCCAGGAATATTCACATTTAAATCAAGAAAACGGCTGTTCCATGATTTTATCTCAACAGAAACAACCGCCGTTTCTGTTGTCTCCTCACAATACGCGTAACCGGTCATACTCGTCATAGCAGATCTCCACAGTTTTATTTCAGCGAATCATACAGCGCCTGACCGAGTTTCCAGTTATCCCCGGCCCCCATCGTCACAAACAGATATCCCCCGGCGCGCGGCGTCAGCAGCTCATTGCGGATATCACTATACGCGTCCATTACTTCTTCATAATACCGTACATGCGGATGGTGATGAGCGGCGGCTTCCGCGAGCTTTCTGCCACTCACCGTAAAATTCCCCGCCGACTCACGGGCAGAAGCGTATATTTTATGCAGAATCAGCTCATCAGCAGCGCCAAAACACGACGCGAACTGTTCAAACAGCGCCTCGGTACGGCTGTACGTGTGCGCCATAAAATCAGTAATAATTTTGCGTCCCGGATAAAATTTCCGGTAGCCTTCAAGCGTTGTCCGCACAGCGCTTGGATGATGCCCGTAATCGTCGATAAATACAACATCGCACGCGTCACTCCGCACAGCGCCGATAATCTCACTCCGCCGTTTTCCTCCGGAAAAAGCCAAAAGCCCCCGCTCAATACAGTCAGCGGCTTTGCTGTCAACCGGCCGGCCTGCCAGAGAAAGCAGAGAACAGGCAAGCGCCGTAGCTCCAGCCGCGTTCAGCACCAGATGACGTCCCGGCATACGCAGGGCAAACTGACGCCCTGCAAACAAATCAATCGAGAAATATTGTTTTCCATCAGCTGCGCCGCCAAACACAACATGATACGGCCCGCGCGCTTTTTCTCCATATGCGGTCAGTACAATATCAGGACGTTTCGTGTGAGCTGCGGCAGCGCATTCACACGCGCCGCTGTCATCGGCGCAATAAATAAGCTCGCCGCCTTCAGGCAGCAGGCAGATATAATCAATAAACGCGTCACGGATTGATTCATATGTTGGATAATAATCCTGATGATCGCTTTCTACACTCGTTAAAAGAATTTTTCCCGGATGGAACGACATGAAATGACGCTGATACTCGCACGTTTCCGCGATAAAAAAATCATGCCCGTCTGTCTGCGTACAGCTTCCGCCGAACGATGAAATAACACTTCCGGCAATTGTCTGCGCCGGAAGATTCAGCTCGTGACAGACAGTTCCGGCGAGTCCTGTCGTTGTTGTTTTGCCGTGTACGCCGCAGATTCCGCAGCTGAAAGCGGTCTGCGAAAATATCCCCAGCGCCTGCGAATACAGCAGGCACGGCAATCCGCGGCGGAATGCCTCAGCAAGGTCAGGATTTGTCTCAGGCGAATACGCGGAAGAATAAATAACACACTGTATATCCCCGGTGATATTATCAGCGGAAAACAGACACGGCGCAATACCAAGTCTGTTCAGTATCTCATCGGTATAAAACACATCAGCGGTATCGCTGCCGGAAACACAGGCGCCGCGCGCGCACAGAATTTCAGTAAGAGCTGCCATGCCGGTACCCTTTATACCGACCATATGTATACGAAAACCATGCAGATCACGGGGAAATACAAAACTCATACCGGTATCATACCGAAAGCCGCCGTACTTGGCAAGAATCCGGCTGTACACTGGCACAGCACAAATAAAACAGGCGGCTTTCTCAATCACCAGAAAGCCGCCTGAAAACATCACATCACACTTGCCGCCGGACAGACGGCTGCGGGATGAGATTACTGTTTAAAAACAGAACCATCGTTACTAGTTAAAGAAGTAATAGTATTATCATCAGTTTTATTGAGCGTCATGTCAATGCCGAACATTCCCTCAGACTCTACCCAAGAGACAGATTCTATGCCGTACTCATCACTGTACCCAAAGACAATAGCCTTGCCGCTGCCAGAACTGTTATTGATGTCATAGGAACAGGTATAATCAGTACTGAATTCTATCCATGAATTACCGCAGCGCCATGTAGTACCGAGAATTTGTTCCGCAGTTCCCGAAAAATCATGTTCAGGAGGAGTGTACTCATCTTTCTGGAATGCACTCTCTCCCAGAGACTCTGCCTTCAAGGCGTCTCCATCTACAGAACCGGTAAAAAGACCTCCAAAGAACGTTACCTCATCACCCCGCGTACTATAGGAACCATACATATATGATGAATATAAAACCGAATACTCATCTTTATAAGACCATGAATAACAGCAGACGGTATCATTTATAAACCAGATAGTCGTATCCTTAACCGCCCACTTAGTCCTGGCAAGCGCAGACTTTTCAGAAGGCGGTGTCCACTCTGTTTTTGTATATTTGTGACCTTCACCATCCCTGAACTGTGTCTCACTTAATATAAACACAAATCCCTGAGATCCAAGAGTAATCATACCATCTTTCTGGGTAAAATCACCAGTTATAATTTCTCCTTCTCTATTCCAGACAAATTGTGTATCATCAATAAACCAGACTGTTACATTATCACCAGTCCATTTTGTTTTTGCCAGATCAAGAGTGATTATTTTGGGCGGTTCTGTGTATGGAACAAGTCTAAACTCTGGCCCCCACGCCTGAAGGAAGGAATCTTTTATAGAGAGGTCTCCCCAATTGTATACAGTGATTTTCTCATCTGTCTTGCTAATATCATAGCTGCTCCCGATGACAAGAGATTCGGTATCTCCCTTAGGATATACCGTTACACCCTGTACAACAGCATCCGTATTACTTGTAAACCATATAGTATAATATGTATTATTTTCTCCTTCAGCCAAGGTATCTGAACGCCATTTTGTCTTTTCCAGCGTAAGTGTCTCTATATCTATTTTAACCGACACCGGGATCTTATTGCTCTCTGCTAAATCAGCGGCTGCAAAAATTTCCGCTTCTCCATATCCGACAACTGTTACAGTGCCATCCTGGGATACTGTAGCGACAGCCGGATCAGATGATCCCCAGAACAGAGCGTCTTTGCTCGTCGCGTTCGGAGGGGTTACTACTGCGGTCAGTTTTTTAGAATCTCCTATTTTCATTCCCTTAAGTGTTCCGCTTATCGTTATATTTTCTACCGGTCTATAACCCTCCGGTCTTTCTATTACGGTCACGGTGCATGATGATTTTACCGCCTTATCCAGCAGATAATCAGCGGTGACCGTAACAGAGTCGCCCTTTTTCGCTCCCGCAGGCGCGGTTACGGTTACTATACCGCTTTGATATGACGCATCCCAGCCATCCGTCTCTACCGCGATATCATCATAGGATATATCTCCCTCCACACTGAGAGACAGACGAACCTTCCCTCCCGCGTATACAGTTGCCTGTGATTTTGAGAACGAAAGTCCTTTTTTCACAACAGGAGGTTCGCTGCCACCGCCTCCTCCGCCTCCGCTTGGCTGTTCACACCCTGACAGAATAAGTCCTGCCGCCAGAACAAGCGCGCCGCATAACGCGCCTATCCGTTTTACCGCTGCCATCTGTTTCATGACATTCTCCTTGCAGTTTAAAAATCCGCGCAGTCTGATACACACCGCGCATTCTTACAGGGAGTATACAGCACAATCTCTGGCATAATATGACTGAGACTTAAAAATAATTTGATTGAATTTTCGCTAAGACAAATGATATATAAAACATATTATACTCATTCATACTAAAATATACGCAAAGCGGAATGTACCGCGAGTACAATACCTGAAATAATAAGCAATATAATAACGATTTTTTTTATACCGTTCTCATTAAAAAATCTGCCGCAGAACATACCGGCAAACAACCCCAATACCATAAATGGACTAAGTACAAGCGCGCGCAAAGCACTTTCAGCGGTAAGAATGTGTTCAATTAGATATGCAATCACACGGAAAGTATTTTCTATAATAAAAACAATACAGATATTAGCCTTAAATGAGCGGCTGTTCTCCGCAATTCTGCCGATATACACACCAAGCAGCGCGCCTACCCCGTATAAACCACATAACAGTCCAGAAAATATTCCCGCGATAATGAGCAAGGGTTTTGACTGCGGAAGCTGCCTGCGGTAAGTTTCACGAAACAGCATTTCTACTCCGATAAGCATAACAACAATACCAAAAAGCAGTTTGATTACAGAGGCGTCAGCATTTTTTAAAAACAGCACGCCGCAAATACTGCCCAAAAGCGTAAGACCTGCGAGCGGCAGGCATACTTTCCATTGTATAAAACGACGTTCTTTCCACGCGAGAATTATATTTGTTGGATACCCCAGAATAAGTTCTACCGGAGAGATTAGAATATTATTATTTCCAAAACTAAGCAGAGAGGTAAACACAAGCGTATTCGCAAATCCGCACAGCCCTTTGATAAAAAAAGCGCAGACAGCGGCGATAATCCACCAGAACATAAACGCGACTAACTCAAATCGTAGCCTGAGCCAGAATAGCAAGTGTTTTTTCAGCTGTTTTTTCCCATGAGTAACGTTCCGCCCATGTAAGCCCCTGCTGAATCAGCCGTTCGCGCAGTTCTGTATCAGAAACAATAGTCTCAATCGTCGCCGCAGCAGCCTCACTATTATCAGGATCAAAATATAATGCATTATCACCGGCAATCTCAGGCAGCGCGCCTGCCTTTGCGCACGCGACAGGAATTCCTGCGGCCATAGCCTCCAGAACAGGAAGCCCAACACCTTCAGACACAGACGGAAAAATACACGCGTCGGCGCACGCGTATAACTCCGGCAGACTCTGATGCGGAAAATATCCGGTAAGAAAAATATCAGAACCATACGGAGACGCAGCAGCCTCGCAATGCACCACATCAGACGCGGCTCCGTCATTACCTGCAAGAACAAGCCGGTGCGGCAATCCCGTCTTCTTTTTGAACAGTGAAAAAGCGCGTATCAGTTCCGCATGCTTTTTAGACGGACTGCTCATACGTGATGCGTAGATAATATAGGGACGCTTGATAGCAAAAGGTTTTATATTAACCACTTCGCCAAGAAAATCTGAGCGCGGATAAAAAAGTGTATGATCTATACCATTATATACAACATCTATCAAATCAGCCGGTATTCCAAGAGAAATAAGATCATGCTTTATAAACTGACTGCAAGCGATAACCCGCGTTGCTTTTGATAGCCCTCTTTTTATGAGCAGAGAAAACCACTTATCAGAAGTCTCAGCAAACAGGCTGGATACGATATCATTAATAACCGCGACACCCGGAACTTTAAAAGACTGCGGCAGCAGCCGCGCGCCCGCAGGAAACAACATAACATCATATTTCTGTTTCAGCGCGAAATTCTTTAGATTAAAAGTATGCCAGAACCGTTCCGCGGCAAGACTGTCAGGAACGGGCAGACCTTCATACAGAATTCTGCCTATTCCTGATGTATAAGTATACCTGTCCATTTCAGGACCAAAAAGTTCGTACGTCATTGAAGGATTGTCAGGCAAACTGGCAATCAGCGATCGGAGATATGACCCGATACCGGAGCGTCCATGCTCACAGCCAAATGAATCAATTCCAATTTTCATAACTGTAATTATAGCACACAAGACCGATATGTGCTATACTGAGAGAGTATGAACGATATTCCCATTTTTTCTGATTTGGGTATACCAGAAAATATCTGCGCGAAACTTGCCGGACTGGGTATTACACAGCCGACAGCTGTTCAGCAGACTGTTATTCCAGCCCTGCAAACACGCCATCATATCTTATTCCGTTCTGAGACAGGGACAGGAAAAACATTCGCGTATCTGCTGCCGCTGCTTAATCAAATTGATACCACATGCCGCAACCCGCAGTTAATTATCGCATCTCCCACATATGAACTGGCATCACAGATACGGCTTGAAATCCAGCGTATCAGTGATGTACCCAGCATACTGTGCATAGGCAGCACCTCAATCAGCCGGCAGATAGAAACTCTCAAAAAAAAGCCAGTTATCATTGTAGGCAACAGCGCCCGCATACTGGAGCTGATATATCTAAAAAAAATTAAAACAGAATCAGTCAGAGCGCTTGTGCTTGATGAAGCGGATCAGCTTTTTTCAAAAGAACTTCGTGATTCCACCGTTGAATTAGTATCCCATATGCCGTCATCTGTTCAGCTTATTGCCTGTTCGGCGACTGTTCGCGATACTCTGTTGCAGCTGATTTCTGACTCACTCCCCCAAGGATGCACAGACCGGACTGTCTGCACACATTTTATGCCTGCCGAAGATATTCTGCAAAGCCGCATAGAACATATTGCCCTGTTCAGTGAACAGCGTGAAAAACTTGATACAGTACGAAAACTGCTGCATGCGCTTGAGCCGCAGCGGGCAGTGATTTTTGTATCCCGCGCAGCCGATATCGAAAAACTCGGCGCATATCTGCGGTCAAAAAAAATCAATTGCGCAGTTCTTTTTGCAAAAGCGGATAAAACAGCCCGAAAACAGGCGATAGACGGTTTCCGTTCCGGCAAATATCCCATTCTGATTACCAGTGATCTATCAGCACGGGGACTTGATATTCTTGGCATCACACATGTTATTCAAATGGATATGCCTTCAAGCAGCGATGTTTTTATACATCGGGCAGGACGCACTGCGCGTGCAGGAAAAACAGGCATCAATCTGGTAATAGGAACAGAACAGGAACTGCGCAGATATGCCGCACTTGAGAAAAAGCTTGGAATCACCGTATATCCACGGATTCTATATAAAGGAAAACTCCTCGCGCCCGTTGAAATACCGGCGGAACACCCAGAAGAACAACAGGAATAAGACACATTATGAGTAATAAGGCAAAACAGTTTTTCAGAAAAATCAGATTCTCACCCGGAATCGTTGTTGTGGCAATCGTTATCATTATTGCCGTAGCGGCCGCCTATACAAGCTGTTTCAGCGTTGATGAAACAGAACAGGCTGTAATTACCAGATTCGGTAAATATTACACCACAGTCGGTTCAGGTCTGCAATTTAAGCTGCCTTTTGGTATTGATAAAAATTATAATGTCCCGGTAAATGTCGCACAGACAGAACAGTTTGGGTTTGAGACAGTTGTCCCCGGCAGGACAAATCAGTATCAGAATAATCGCCTTGATGAATCTACAATGCTTACAGGAGATCTTAATATTGTAGATGTTGAATGGATTATTCAATATAAAATTATCGATCCGCGCGCATGGCTTTTTAATGTATTGGAAAATAAACAAACCATACGTGATATCTCACAGTCAGTTGTTAATATGCTTGTCGGAGACCGCGCTATACTTGATGTTATGGGACCTGACCGCCTTGCAATTGAAAATGCGGCGCTTGAACTGATGAATGAGAATTTTAAAAGCCTTGGCCTGGGCATTAATGTTATCGCAGTAAAATTGCAGAATATTGTTCCGCCCGAAGGTGTGCAGGCAGCATTTGAGGACGTAAACAGGGCAATTCAGGATATGAATCGATTTATAAATGAAGGAAAAGAAGCGTATAACTCAGAAATCCCCAAAGCACAGGGAGAAGCAGAACAGCAGATTCTTATTGCTCAGGGATACGCAGCCGAACGCATTAACCGGGCGCAGGGAGATGTTGCCCGCTTCAATTCTGTATATGAAGAATACCGGCAGTCTCCGCAAGTCACACGGGATCGTTTGTACCTTGAAACAATGGAAGAAGTATTTACCGCAAAACAGAACAGCACACTGATCGATAAAAACCTTGAAAACATACTGCCAATTAAAAATATAACTGGAGCCGTTCAAGAATGAATGCTAAAAAACTTTTGATACTTGCAGGCATTATAGTCGTTGTCTTTCTCATTTTTTTGCTGCTGGGGCCATTTTATGTCGTAAACGAAGGTTCTCAGGTAGTAATTACCCGTTTTGGCCGGATTATCAATACCAGAACAGATGCGGGGTTATATTTTAAGCTTCCATTTACTGATATGGTTACGGTATATCCCAAAAGAATCCTTTCGCTTGATGGAGATTCGCAGCGTATACCAACAAAAGAAAATCAGTTTATTATTGTTGATACGACAAGCCGCTGGCGCATTTCTGACCCAAAACTGTTCTATCAGAATTTTAAAACACTTGATGTGGCATATAACCGTCTCAGCGATATCATAGATTCGTCAGTGCGCACAATCATTACGCAGAACCGTCTTAGTGAAATAGTACGCAGTTCCAATATTATCAATGAACGAAAAAACACAGGACAGCTTGTCGAAACAGACGGTGTCGAAACCTCACAAATAGAAGAGCTGCTTACGCAGCCGGGAGCATCTGAAGCAGTACAAAAAGGACGCATGGCGATCAGTAATGAAATGGCTGATGAAGCGCGTAAAATGCTTCCGGAATATGGAGTCGAGCTGCTTGATATTGTACCAAGACAAATCAAATATTCTGATGAACTCACAGAAAGCGTTTATAATCGTATGATAAAAGAACGCAGTCAGGTAGCACAGGCCTACCGCTCGTTGGGCGAAGGAAAAAAAGCAGAATGGCTTGGACGTCTTGAAAACGAAAAACGAACTATATCATCTCAGGCATATAAAAAAGCAGAAGAACTGAAAGGACTCGCTGATGCAGAGGCAGCCGCCATTTACGCACAGGCATATCAGAAAGATCCTGAGTTCTACACATTCTGGAAAAGTCTTGAATCATATAAAACAACTATGCCGGATTTTGATACATTGTACAGCACAGATATGGAATATTTTAAATATATGTATAACTCACGAGGCAGAGAGTAAGGTATTCCATGAACACAGATACGCTGATTACGATTAATGATGAACATATTTTTCTCAATATGAGAATGACACCCCGGAATTTCGCGCAGAGCAGACTGCTGCCGTTTCTGGAAGAATCAGGGTATCTTATTAATCTGAACCACGATGGAAGTGCAGACACCTGTGAATGGAAGTTTTCAGAAACAGCAGAAAACAATGGCATACTCTATGTGACCGGCACCCTTCCGGCAAGCGAATCATGGAAAGATCTGCTTACCGTGCTTCAGCAGCGTGACAGCGCGTCAATATCCGCACTCAGTACCGTATATGCCGCTTCCTGTCACGCGGCAGAAAGCGGTTTTGCAAATGCATCTTTTTTTAGTCCCGCCTGCACACTGCTCAGTGAGTCAGGAAAAGTTCTTTTTCTGCCGCGTTCTTTATCAGAACAGGCAGTACGGGGCGGCAAAGATGCGGCATTTCTGCTTGGATGCTGGCAGAATCCCAAATTAACAGACAGGGCAGCGGTTAATTATACTTTATCTGTATGTGTATATTATCTGCTGACCGGAGAATTGCCCTACCCGGAAACTGATAATGAAAAACGTGAAAATGACAGATATGACCGTGTATATCTGCCGCTTACCGTTTTATATTCTCAGATACATTCACAGCTTATTGAAACCGCGGACGCATATCTCATATGTAAGCCGTCAGAACAGAATATCGTACAGAGGCGTACATTTCCAGACGATATGAGCAGCGAGCTCAGGCAGATTCAGACAGAGATATCACAGACAGATGCCGCTCTTATCGCACAACGAAAAAACGACTACCGCAGACGGCAAACAGCCGCCGTGAAAAAAAAGCGTCTTATCAGAATGTACTCAGGCGCTATCACAGCAGCGTTCATCATAGCGGCGATAATATTCGCATTTGCCGCGAGTATCGTATCCGGCAAAAAAAATCTTCCGACAGTACAGGGGCTTTCTGCGATACAGGTTGTACAGGCGTTCTATAAGGGCGTACAGGAGCTTGATACCTCTCTGATGCAGGCAGCGGTATATAAAAATGCGGCAAAAAATTACTGCGACTATATTTCTACCATGTATGTGACAGCAAAAATGCGTCAGAGTGTAGAAAACATTTCATCAATACCGCCAGCGCAATGGCTGTGGGTGCTGCAAAATCCAAAGATGCTGCCGTTTGGTATTTGCCGCTTTTGTATAAACGGCATTCCTCAGACTCTTGATATCACCGTTCAGACAATACGTGATAATCCGGAGCCGGTAAAACAGAAAAACGCCGTTCCCGGAGCGAATCAAACAGAAACATATTCCGTATCATATAATTATTTTGCCGGTATATCAGAGGGTAACTACATTATCCGGTCGGCGCGGGACACAGTAACACTGAGCTTTATTGAAAAAAGCTGGCTCATTACCGATTTTGAGCAAACTACCGATGATATACAAGTTCCATCTGACAGTTTTATTCATGAATTTGCGCAACTGACCGATTCTGGGATTTCAGTCACAGAAACAGCAGATACGCTGCGTACTACATATGACTGGCTGCCATCGCGGGAGGAACTGACGCAGGCAAAAACCGACCTGCTGGGTCGATATCCATTGCTGCAAAAAGAACTGCCCCTCTGATATCAGCGAGACTATTCTTTCTGTTGCGTTACTGCATTTTTTCTGTTATGATTATATAACTTTTATTATTTTGAAGGCTTACATGATTTATACTGATACAAGGGATCACGCTGTACAGGTGTCATTTAAGACAGCTGTCATGAACGGCATGAATGCGGAAACGGGCGGATTATATGTTCCCGTTTCATATCCAAAACTGAATAAATCTTTTCTGCGTCTTGTGCCGGAACCTTCATTCCGAAGCGTCGCGTTTGAGACAGCCCGGCTATACTGTGACGGAGAAATTCCAGATGCTGATTTGCAGGCTATCATCGCTGATGCCTATCCTTTTTCTCCTCAGATTGTTCCAGCAGATCAGATATCTTATATTATGGAATTGTTTCACGGGCCTACATGCGCTTTTAAAGATTTCGGGGCCCGTTTTATGGCGCGGGTTATGTCGTTCTTTAACAAAGATGAAAATACTCCGCTGCATATTCTTGTCGCCACCTCAGGCGATACCGGCAGCGCGGTAGGCAGCGCGTTTCATAATGTTCCAGGGCTTGATGTTACCATTCTCTATCCGGAAGGAAAAATAAGTCCGCTTCAGGAAAAACAGCTTTCTACATTTACTGGCAATGTGCGGGCATTAAAAATTGCGGGCACATTTGATGATTGTCAGAAACTGGTTAAAACGGCTTTTACAGACGCCGATTTGAGAGCAAAATTCCGGCTGTCGTCGGCAAATTCCATCAATATTTCCCGATTGCTTCCGCAGAGTTTTTATTATACGTTCGCGTCTCTGGTAGTAAAAAACAGAATTCCCCGCGACAGTAAAATAGAAGATCCTTCTATTATTATGATTGTGCCGTCAGGAAATTTTGGAAATTTGACATCAGGGCTTATCGCAAAAGAAATGGGCGCCCCGATTGCCGGATTTGTCGCGGCGACTAATTCAAACAGAACAATACCTGACTGGATTGCAAGCGGAAACTATCAGCCCCGTCCATCAGTTGCTACATTATCAAATGCAATGGATGTTGGTGCGCCAAGCAATTATGAACGTATTCGTGATATGTACTCTCTTGAAGAAGTACGCAAACTCTTTGCCTCATACTGGCTTGACGATGAAGGCACGCTGAACGCGATACGCCACTGCTACAGCAATACCGGCTATATTATAGATCCTCACGGAGCAGTAGGCTGGCAGGCATGGAGCGACATCAGACACGGTGCGCTTAAAGATCTTGCAGAAGGCAAATCAGCCGATCCGCAAAAACCGGGGCTTACCCCCAACCTGCCCTGCTGGACAGACGCTGTTCTTAATAAAAAAGCAGTCGGTGTTGTACTTGAAACAGCTCATCCGGCTAAATTTGGAGAAACAGTCCATAGCGCAATCGGCAGAGATCCGGTAATTCCTGACAGGCTTGAAAAAGTTATGCGCCTGCCAGACCATGCAATACCAATGTCCGCAGACTATACCGCTTTTAAAGAATGGCTGATGTCTCACCTATAGTCTGTCTCAGACTGAAAATGTAAAACCGTACATATGAGCGCATATTACATGCGTTCATATGTCTGCAGTTCATCACTTAAATGAACAATCTCAACACCTGCCGCCTTAAACATAGCAAGAGAGTCGGCGCTGTCATGGTAGCGCTTTTCACAAACAACACGGACAATGCCGCAGTTTATGATAAGCATTGCGCATGTGCGGCAAGGAGTCATTTTGCAGTACAGCGTTGCGCCCTCTATCGATATACCATTCTTAGCAGCCTGACAAATAGCGTTTTGCTCAGCATGAACAGTACGCACACAATGCTGCGTGACAGCGCCGTCTTCATGCACCATCTTTTTAAATAGATGTCCGACATCATCACAATGCGGAAGTCCTGCTGGAGAACCGACATATCCGGTTACCAGAATTCTGTTATTGTGAGTAATAACACAGCCTGATCTTCCCCGGTCGCACGTTGCCCGCTTGGCGACGGTCCGGCAAATTTCCATAAAATACTCATCCCACGAAGGCCGCGTATACTTTTCTTCACTCATACCTGTTCCCCTGCTGTAAATCTGTGTTCTTATAGTAATAAGAAGTACAGTATCAGTCAATCAGGAACCGTTATCACAGGCACATGACAAATAGCACAAACTTTCATATACTTATATTGATGAACAGAAACACAAGTATGCCCGCTCTTATTTTAACCTCCCGACAGCTTGGTGAAACAAACCGCATGATCACGTTTTTAACACCGGCAGAGGGAGTACAACAGGCTGTTCTATACGGCGGCAGAAAAAATAAACTGAGAGCACTTGTCTCGCCCTGGCACCGCGGCATGATATGGTTATATACAGATCCTGTTAAGAACTCAACAAAAATAACAGATTTTGACGCACAGTCATATCACACTGATATACGCATGAATCTTGATAAAACATGGGCAGCCTCAGTATGTTCAGAAATTATCATAAAAACAGAGGCAGCGGGAGAATTTGCGCAATGCTGGTATCTGGCAAATGGTTTCTTTGACGGATTAGAATTATGCCGAGAGCAGGATACACAGGCAGGGCTGCTCCGTTTTATCTGGCGTTATCTTGGTCTTCTTGGACAGCAGACAGACTGCCGCCACTGCATACGCTGTGAAGAAGTACTTGATACCGCCGGCAGATACGGAGTTTCATATTATAGTCCATCTGAAAATGGTTTTATCTGCGGAGACTGCTGTACCCCGCACGAAAATACAATTATCATAGAACACGAGAGCCGCCATTACCTTGCGTCACTAACAGATCTTTCTCCAGCCGCAGCACGTGCAATACCGCTTTCACCTCAGATGTTTCAGGAACTCAGACAGCTTCTGTTTATTCTGATATCATCAGTCTGCGGCGGACGGTTAAAATCTCTCGAATGCACAGCAGTCTGATGATGTATCACCAGCGCAAGTGTTCTTTGCTTAGTATATAGCAAAAACACGCAAAATAAAGTATCATAAATATATTTCTATACACATACAAAGGAGTCTGTTCATGTCTGCTCCATTACGCGCAGTTGATATAATAATGAAAAAAAGAGGCTCACCATCTGCTCCGCACGGGCAGGAATTAACAAAAAATGAGCTTGAATTTATCGCTAACGGTTTTGTAAAAGGTGAAATTCCTGATTATCAGATTGCGGCATGGCTGATGGCCGTATATTTTAACGGAATGTCGTTTCAGGAAACTGCTGATCTGACAGAATGTATGCTGTATTCGGGAGATACCTTTAATCTATATACTGCCGCGATACCCGGTCTGACAGGGCCATTTATCGATAAACATTCTACAGGCGGTGTGGGTGATAAAATCTCTCTGCCGCTTGCACCTATTGCAGCCGCGTGCGGTATACAAATCCCTATGATGAGCGGACGCGCACTGGGACATACCGGCGGCACCCTTGATAAGCTGGAATCTATCGAAGGATATCGTGTTCTCCTGGAAAAAGAAGAAATGTATCAGATTATGGCCAGTACCGGATACGTTATGATGGGACAAACTTCCAAGATTGTACCGGCAGACCGGCTTTTATACGCGCTGCGAGATGTTACCGGAACAGTAGAATCAATTCCTCTTATTACGGCAAGTATTTTATCAAAAAAAGTCGCGGAGGGTTCTGACGGTCTGGTATTTGATGTTAAATGCGGTACAGGCGCGTTTATGAAAACAGCAGACGATGCCGCAGCACTCGCACAATCTCTTGTTAAAACGGCCCATAAGATGGGAAAAAAAGCATCGGCTCTGATAACAAACATGAATACCCCGCTTGGCAACACAGTCGGTAATTTTCTCGAAATTGAGGAAACACTTGACTGCCTCGAAGGAAAAGGTCCTGAGGATGTAATGACACTCACCTATGCGCTTGGGGCGCATATGCTGCTGCTCGCAGATAAAGCCGATTCTTATGAAACGGGTGTTGAAAAATGCCGTCATGCGGTAGCCTCCGGAAAAGCTATGGAACTTTTTTTGCAGAATGTCGCCGCTCAGGGAGGCAACCCTGACAAGCTGCTTAAACAGCGCGGTGTACGGCGCAGTCCATATCATTTCGAATACCGCGCCGCGCAGGACGGCTGGATAACGATAGAGGCATTTAAGACAGGTCTTGCCGCCGTCAATCTTGGTGTAGGCCGCAACCGTACTGATGATAAAGTAGATCCCGATGCCGGAATGATTCTGAGAGCACATACAGGAGAATATGTAAAAAAAGATGATGTGCTTATAGACGTATACGGCAAAAACGAAAGTTCTCTTACTGCTGCCGCACAGCTGCTGGATCAGGCTGTCACCTACTCCGATACAAAAACAGAGCCGCAGCCGCTCATTTATCAGGAAATCTGTTCATAATGCAGTACATAAAAAAAGAAGTATCCCGTGAACAGGTCAAAGAGCTGCATGACCGGTTTGGCTGTGATCCGCTCTCGGCTTCTGTTTTTGTCCGCAGAGGCATCACAAACGGTCATGATATCATGTTCTATCTTGAACAGGATATGCGGTATCTGCATACCCCTTTTCTGATGTCTTCTATGGAAGATGCCGTTGACCGGATACTGACCGCAAAAGATGAAGGCGAAAAAGTCCTGATTTTTGGAGATAGAGATGTTGACGGCATTACCAGCACCGTTTTGCTCTACGAATGTCTGTCACGAATGGGTATAGATGTCAGCTGGAAACTCCCGTCAGGTAATGACGCATACGGGCTGTCGACACAAACAGTAGATGAATTTCTGACGCAATACGGTTCCCTCATTATAACCGTAGACTGCGGTATTTCAAATAACGATGAAATTGCGTACGCGGCTCAGCACGGTATCGATGTGATTGTTGTTGATCACCACACACCGCCATATGAATTGCCGCAGCCCGCTGTAATTGTCAATCCTAAGGTCGAAAATGAGCACTATCCTTTTAAAGATATTTCCGGCTGTGCTGTAGTTTTTAAACTGGTATCAGCGCTGCGCTTTGCTCAAACAGAACTGTACAAGCAGGAAATATGTCTGCTTAATGTCAGACCCCTGAACGAGGCATATGTTATTGAGGCAGTGAAAGTCCTCAACATGACAGAAAAAGAACGGCTCATAGAAACAATTGTTCCAGGGATTGTCACCTCTATTACACAGACACGCCTTCCTGATTTTTTACAGGGGCAGCAGATCTTTGTATGGGACAGTGCTGTTCAAAAACGCCAGCTTGCAAAGATATTCGGCAGTTCTGTTGAATTTAATTTCTTTGACGTCAGAGATGAAATAGCAAAAATTATTCCGGCAGTTGAAAACGCGAGTCTCCTGCGGATAAAAGATATGTCCCGTATTCTCCGTTATCAGGAAAATCCAGTATCTGAACTGGACGCGTTTTTTACTATTTTTATTACGTTTATTATGGCAAAAAACAGTTCCGCTCATCCAGTTTTTGCTGAACAGGAACAAAAAGATATACAATTATGTATGCTTGCCGCACTCGCCGATATTATGCCGCTGCATAACGAAAATCGTATCTTTATAAAACAGGGATTAGCAGCGGTAAATAAGGGACAGGCGCGGGCAGGATTAAGCGAACTGCTTGTCAGACAGAATCTGATTGGTAAAAAAATCGGCAGCATTCATCTTTCATGGAATATTGTTCCGCTGCTGAACGCGGCCGGACGGCTGGGACAGCCGGAATTATCAGCTAAACTGTTTTTATCACAGGACCCGCTTGAGCGTTCGCGCCTTGCTGACCAGATTATCGAATTGAATAAAGAGCGCCGGCAGCTTGGCAATGACGCATGGGGAATCGCGGAAAAACAGGCATATGACAGTCTTGAACAATATGACGGCAAATTGATTGTGGTAATTGATGAACGCATAAACCGGGGTGTCTCAGGCATCCTAGCGGCAAGACTTGTTCAGCGGTTTAATGTACCGGCAATCGCGGCAACTATTGTGGATGGTGAAACAGTAGTCGGCTCGCTCAGGACAAACCGCGGCTGCAACGCCACTCATATGCTCAACAGATTTGCTGAATTGTTTATTAATCACGGCGGCCATACTTCCGCAGCGGGATTCAGTCTAAAAAAAGAAAATCTTGAAGAATTTAAACTGTCCCTGCAGGCATACGCTCCTCTGATTGAACTTGATGATGATACGTCTGAAATTCCTGCTGTCGATGCGGAACTTCCGGCATCATATATGAAACCGGAATTATTATCGCTCATTGATATGATGGAACCATATGGAGAAAAAAATCCTCCCCTGATTTTTCTGGTAAAAAAAGTCAGACTGATTGCTGCTGAAGTTATCGGAAAAACAGAACGGCAGCATCTGAAACTCACATTTGATTGCGGAAAAATTAAATGGCCGGCAATTTATTGGGGAGCGGCAGAGCGGCTAAACCGGGATTTTAAACTCCGTGATACCGTCAATGTTATTTTTCATATTGAACGAAACTGTTTTAATGGTATGGAAATTCCGCAAATGAATATAATTGATATGGAACAGTCTGATACTCAGGAGGTAAACAAATGAAAAAGAAAATATACCTATTCACTATTCTGCTTTTCTGCGCTATAGCGGCAGGATGGACAAAAGACGCGTTATACAATGGAGAGGAGTATAGTATTGCCCTCTCTTACACTGATATTGCGGCACCGGGCGACGCGATATTTGTCAGACTCCGTTTTGAATCAAAAGTACGTGAAAACGAAAAAAATGACAGCTCATTAACAAGCGCTTTACTGCTGATACCGGAAATCGGACAATGTGAATTCTATCCGGTTCCGATAAACACAATCGGAAACAAAGCAGTCAAAGAATTTCTCGCTGCAATTCCCCTCTCTACTTATCAGGCAACGGGAAATCTTGAACTACAGATTATTTATAACGCGTTCGGCAGCGAAACGATGGAATTCTCATTACCAGTACAAATCACTCCACGAGAATTTGTGAAAGAAACTATTCCGCTGGACAGCGACAATACCGCAATCAGAACGGACAACAGTCCTGAACGAATCGCTCAAATCAATAAGCTCAACACCATTCTCGCTACCATACATCCTGACGCGATATACCAGACAGAACCGTTTACTCCTCCGACTGACGCGACCAGAAGAACTTCATTCTTTGGAGACAGACGGACATATGTATATACTGACGGAACAGAAGCGTCAAGCCTTCACTATGGCATTGATTACGGAATACCGACAGGCTCCCCTGTTGCCGCCTGCGGAGCTGGAAAAGTAGTTCTTGCAGAAAACAGAATATCTACCGGATGGAGCGTCGTTATTGAACATTTACCCGGATTATACAGTCTCTATTATCATATGGATTCGCTGATGGTGCGAGAAGGACAGATGATCAGACAGGGCGACCAGATTGGCGTATCAGGGGCGACAGGACTTGCGACAGGTCCGCATCTGCACTGGGAAATACGGCTGAATATGGCGGCTGTCAGTCCTGACTTTTTTACACAGGATTTTTCATTCAGTTCCAAGCATCAGTGAACCATTATTCCGGCTGATAATGTGATATTCCAACCCTGAACGGCAGTTGCGCAGCTCTATAGAGACAACAGAACCGTAACGGGTTGGAAAATACGGTACTATGCCGGCGGCGTATTTATAGAGGCGGTTCAGAGCATTCTGTTCTTTTTCTGAAAGACGCTGACCGTACATAACACAATCGCCATTTTGTTTATAATACCGTATCAGATTGGTGCCATTCGCCGCGCCGGCATTATTCTGCCCTCGTATTCTATATGGAAATAAAACCGTACCCGCGCCGCATTTTACCGCGATAAAATCAAATATCAGAGACTCAACTCTCCATGACCGTTCAACAGCCCCGATTTCACTACCTTCTGAATCATACAGTTTAAAATTAGCGCTGATGCTGTCTTCTCCTGAACCAAACACCCGAAACTTTACCGGTGTATATGTAGGAATTCCCGTCAGCACCTGCGCCGCGGTCTTATAACTAATCGTAATATACGCCCATGCGGCAGCGGCTATAATGAGTACCGCACCAATCAGTATGCCGGCGGCTTTAACAGCAAAAGGGATTTTTTTTTCAGCCATTAACTATTCTCCTGAGCAAGCATCTGCAAAAATTCTTTTTCCGTCACTACCGGTATCCCAAGCTCGGCGGCCTTTCTGTTTTTTGACGAACCGCTTGAGACATCATTCGTCACCAGATACGAAAGATCCTTTGTGACCGATGACTTTGTGGTTCCTCCTGCGGCCTTTACCATTTTCTCCGCGTCAGAACGCTTCATCGTGGTAAGCTCGCCGGTAAAACAAAAACTTTTTCCTGATAAAATACCAGTATGAGAACCGGTTATCGTAATATATTTTGATGCGAGAAAACGCATTTCTTCTTGATTTTCACGCAGGCCGTCAACAAGCGTGTGCGCCGTTATTTCGCCAAAACCAAACACAGCGGCAATAGATTGTTCATCCGCCTCAAGCAGTTTCTCAAGCGTATCAAATCCCGCTGCCACAAGCCGTTCAACAAGTGTTTCGCCAATACCTTCTATATCAAAACCGGCAATAAAAACAGCAAGCGAAACTGTCCGGTGAGCAGCAATTGATTTAATAACTTTTCTCGCGCCTAAAGAAACCTTTTCTTTTGAAAGACTTTCTTCCGTTAAAAAATACGGCGCAAGATCAGTTTCTGTTAACGTATACATATCACGTACAGCACGGAGACGGCCTGAGTCAAACAGACCTTTTAAGAGCGTGTCGCCAAAATCACGTATCTCAAGAACACTTATCCATTTTTCAAGCCTGTGATGCAGTTTTTTAGGGCACTCTTTATTTGGACAGATAAGACGGGTCCCCTCATCAAGCAAAGCGCTGCCGCAGACAGCGCAGCGAGAAGGAAAAACAATATCACTTTCAAATTCCAATTCGCCGGGATGTTTTACCACACTTTCTATCTTGGGAATAATTTCCCCGCGTTTCGTAACAACAATATGACTGCCTATTTTAATATCCAGATTTCTGATAGTGTTTGGATTAACGAGACTGGCCCGCTTTACAGTCGTACCGGCAAGCTCAACAGGATCAAATAACCCAATCGGCGTATACGTGGCGCCTGATTCACTCCATTCTACCTGCCGGAGAATTGAGACGGCTTCTTCCAAACTGAATTTAAAAGCTATCTGCCGGTCAGGCCGCGCGCGGTAGGCGTCTTCTCTGTTAATCGCCCGTTCTTTTACTACAAGACCATCAATATCATACGGCAGCGTCTGCCGTATCTCCATCACCTCGGCACGATAATCAATTACATCCTGCGGCGTTTTGCAGATATGAAGCGGAACAACGGTAAAACCGCAGGCAGTAAGCCACGCGACTTTTTCTTCTTCATCAGTAAAAAACTGCTCACTGTTATCAAACCACGCGTCATAGCAAATTACCAGCAGATGTTCACACCCCTGCCCGTCTTTGCGCCTCATCAAGCCGTTAGCCGCGTTGCGGCAGTTCGCTTTATCACTGAACAGGCTGTTATGCACATCATGTTCCATAACAACTTCACCGCGTATACCGCCGGAACAGGCAAGCGGAACACCATCCTTCATCAGATAGGGAACAACACCGCGCATTTTTTTTGCATTTGCGGTAATCACATCTCCAGTCTCACCATCACCGCGGGTAACAGCACGAACAAGCACACCATTATCATACTGCAATTCAAGACTCGCGCCGTCAAGCTTATATTCTACCAGATATTCCGCGTACCGGTGCTTTTCAGCCCAGCTTAAAAACGCCTGCGGGTCAGCGGCTTTCTCCTGACTGCCCATAGGAATACGATGGCGCGCTTTTGGAAAATTTCCTGAGTCAGCGCCGACTTTCTGAAACAGTTCATTATCCGGATCTAGGAGCTTTAATTCATCCCACAGTGAATCAAATTCAGCATCTGATATTTCGGCTTCGCCATTATAATACGAATCCTGATAACGGAGAATCAGGTTTTCCAGCGTATGAATACGTTCCGCACTCTCCATCATTCAGCATCCTTGCGTATAAAATACATTTCACGTATGACTCTCTCGGCCTGCAGCCCTTTTCGCTCAAATTTTGTCTCAGGCCGCCATTCCTGTTTTTCGGCGAAACCGCTGTATCGGTTTTCGAGCAGCGGTGTCTGCGTAAGCTGCTCAAGAGCAAATTCCGCATATGGTTCCCAATCCGTTACCGCGTATATATAACCGTCTTTTTCAAGTTTGCGCGCAATCAAATCAGTGCGGGGACGCTGCAAAAGACGGCGCTTATGATGACGCTTTTTAGGCCAGGGGTCAGGAAAAAATATGTGAAAACCGGAAACACTGTTATCCGGAATCATGTATTCAAGTACCTCAAGCGCGTCATGCTCAATGATAAAGAGATTTGACAGATTATTGCGTTCTATTTCTCCCAGCAGTCTGCCCACTCCGGGACGATGTACTTCTATTCCAATATAATTTATCTGCGGATTCTGCTGAGCAATAACCGCAGTAGCAGCGCCCATTCCAAATCCTATCTCAATAACCACGGGATTGGTATTTTCAAAAATATCAGCAAAATTCAGATACTGATCAGAAAAAGGAATACACCATCTCCCCGATAAATCCGTATAATTCTGCTGCTGGGCATCGGTCATCCGCCCTGTGCGCAGCACAAATGTTTTTATCGCGCGAAAAGCAGAATCCTGCTCCGTATTCATAGTCTCCTCATATATATTCAAAATTATATTTACGTAATTTCTCTGCCCGCAGGCAGGATACACACCGCGTCACTATCATGCACAGACAGACACAGTCTGACATAGGCCGCGTTTTTATAGACAGCCTGTATATCCTCGTACGAACGCCATTCAGGACGCTGTTTGCCAGAATACACCAGTGTGCCGTCTTCAGCATATACCAGCAGCGATACATCAGATTTTTCGTAATACGCGGCTTTTGCCTCCTGCCATTTCAGGTCATACAGCTCTTCCGGTATAGAAAGCGAAAACTGCGCGACCGCTGTCTGATCAGCTAAGTCAGTATACACAATATCATATGTCCCGCCAGGAAGCCTCCCTCCATGCGCCGGCATAATAAACCCGCTGCCAACCCATAAACCACTGTCTATAACAGCAGGACTGCCGCTGCCAATAATGAGAGGGTTATTCACATACCATTCCAGATTTTCACTCTGATTGATAAGCGTAATAGAATCAACACGGGAAGGCTGAGACACCGGCTGAACAAATACGGACAATGACACAACCGGTATCTCTGTATCTGTCTGATAATCAAAAACAAGCTGCGCCGATACTGCCGAAATAGAAGGAGCTGAATCAGCGCACGACAAGAGCCATACCAGAGAAAATAAACTGATCAGTATACAGAAAATACTTCTACGCAAGAAGAACATGAACCTGTTTAGAAATTCAGTATTAAGTTCATTATCGTAAGATCCTCCAGGGAACTGCGATTAACAATCGACTCAAGCTTTATATTAAGCTTTTTACACATTTCGTCAAGATAGGTTAAATAATAAAATCCAAGATCTGTATTCTTCTGAGCGGAGGATAATTCATAATAATAATCAATCAGGCTGAAAGTTCTTCCGTTCAGTCTTGTCGCGTCTATTTTTGATGAATCAACAGAATCATCATTTGTATGCAGCGAAATCTGCAAACGTCCCTGTTTGCCAATCGACACAGAACCGCCGCCAAGCATCCAGGTAAGATACACAAGATGATGTTTTTCTTTTAATTCCTGTAACAGTTTCGCGCGTATTTCAGTATCTGTTATTATCGACGGGATATCAGTTCTGGAGGGAAATTTACTGTGCGCTGATTTTATCAGATTCATATTCTCACAATTTCTGGCAAGCTCTACAACAAGCATCGCAATATAATCAGCCACTTTGCTTTTTTCCATATACACATCAAGTATATGCTGCACAATAGAGAGAATTTCTTCAGCGCCTTCTGAGTTATAGAACTTCAGTATAATATACCAGTTCATAAGATTCAGACGGTTGAGAAATTTTTCTGATAAAAACGTCTGAATATTCTTTTCGTCAGAGGACAGACTTTCATCAGAAAGAATACGCTTCCACAGAGGTTCAAGCAGTTTTTTCCGGGCAAGATTAATACTCTCCTGCTTATCAGAAAAAAATGTTCTGAGTACCGACTCATCTTTTAGTGTTTTTCCATCAAGCAGATGTGTCGGATGAGAGCGGTTATATTTTCTGATACACTCCGTCTCAACAATAGCGGCAGCCACCTGCCGGTCAAACTGTTTATAAAGCAGTGAATAGACAATAACTTTGGATAAATCAATGAGCTCATCACCATGAGATGAAAAATCAGTCATTGACACTTCTATATTAGAAATATAATCAAGCAGAATCATACGCTGAATCGACTGCGGAGTAAAATTAACCAGCGCGATTCCATATTGTTCCTGATTATTCGCCAGTTTTATACGAAACAGTTTTTTTCCATGACTGATAAAATATGAAACTCCATTCGTGGTTAATATCAGTTTAACAGGCAAATTCAGAAGCGGATTTTTTTTTACAGCACACATTTTATTCCTCTTATATACGCAACTTTAATATTATAACATGAGGGTATTGCGTTGTAAACCTGATAACATACAGGACTTTTTACACCTATACTCTATTATCATGCACTAGTTATATATGATATACTGTTTTTAATCTTTTTTTGAAACAAAAATACACTATCTTTTATTCGTTTTTAATCTTTTTTTGAAACAAAGATACACTATCTTTTATCCGTTTTTAATCTTTTTTTAAAACAAAGATACACTGTTTTTTAGCCATTTTTAATCTTTTTTTGAAATAAAGATACACTATTTTTGAAATGTTTTTACACTATTATTGAATCAAAGATAACTTAAAAACGGCGAGCGCCGCAGTATTATTATTTATATCCAATCACTGTTATTCTACGTTTTTGAGACAATCTCCCATCTGCCGTTTCTGGCAGCACCATGGCGGATGAGACGGTTTTCTTTTTTCAGCCGCGAAAGAATCCTTTTAACAGTCGCCTCTGATTTACCAATTTTCTGCGCGATTTCTCCGTAAGTTGCCCCGGGCTTCTCCCGAATAACAGACAGAATACGGTTTACAGGGTCATTTATCGGGTCATTTACAAGGTCACTTACAGGGTCATAATAAGAAGCTGCGCCGTAAACAGACTGGAGAATTATCTGAAGCATAAAATCTATAAAAAATCCGCTGTTGCTTTCCGCAGTACTTTTTTCGATTGCCTCATAATACCGGCCTTGGTTTTCCCAAATCATATTTTCTACAGGCAAGCAGGTAAAAACAGGATTCCACAGTGACAGCAACAGAGATTGCCAGAACCGTCCCATGCGGCCATTTCCATCTTCAAACGGATGAATAAATTCAAATTCATAATGAAAAACGCTGCTTTTTATCAGCATATGATCCTTGGAGTGTTCTGTCCAGTCAAATAAATCTGAAATCAAAGAAGAAACTCTGTTTGCAGGAGGAGCTATATGAGTGATACCCTCTTTACCTGCTACACAGACATTTCCGTTTCTAAAAGCACCGGGCCGGTCAATCAAACCACCCATCATCATTCCGTGGGCACGCAACAAATCATTAATACTATAAGGATGAAAATCAGAAAATTTATCATAAACAAGAAGCGCATTTCGTACTTCTTGAACTTCCCGGAGTGACGCAATTACCATTTTACCGTCTATAAGCGCTGTTACCTGCTCTTCTGACAGAGTATTACCTTCAATAGCCAGCGAACCACGAACCGTCTTCATTTTATTGATTTTACGTAACCGAATTTCCCCAACCTGTTCAAGATGAATCGCGAAACGTTCAAGCTGCGCAGATATTTCAGATATGAGATTTATCGTTTCTGATGTAACCTTAAAAGGCGGGTTATACATATTTACAAAACATAACATAGAGTCTAGCATTTATCAAGAAAATTTGTATACGTTTTACAAATCATAAGATTAAATGATAAAATATGAGAAATCTAGTACCAACACTCTTTTTATACTTGCTTTGTATGCATTCGCATAGGGCAGCAATTGTTCGAGTTTGGCGACACAGACTTTTTTAGGATGAGATTTTCAAACTATATCAAATTAGTCTCATAAGAATTTACCCAAGATTTTCTTTTCAATTAAATATATGGAACTTAAGTAATGACTATCCTTATATTATTGCTATGTTAGTTTCTGGAAGTGAGTTCATCTAAATGTTTTTTAATCCATCCCCTCATTATTTGGCGATAAGTATTTTAACAAGTCAAGTTTATGACATGGTCTAATAAAACAACTATAAAATTGTATTGCATAAAGTTTTTTATCATAATTTATATCCTTTCTGCTCAATAAATCTAACATTTTGAGATAGCTGCATACTTCTTTATCTGAGTAATCACTTGGTAAGCTTGAAGAGATACATATTTCAATACTGTTATTTAGAAATGGTTTTATCTCATTTGCAAAGTTATCATTATTAGTATAAGCATAAATTACAGAAGATACAAGAAAATCTACAATTTGAAGTGCTACACAGTTTTTGGAGTCTTCCATTTGTATTTCCGACGCGAGATTAAAATTTATTCTGCGTTTTACGCCTTGGAATTCAATATATAACGACTGTTCATTTCCAATTTGTACATCTAGAAAATTTTTATAAGCACAAATTGGTTTAGAGTTATCACAAGTAACCTTTAGGGGGTCGCTTCCATCTCCTTCAAAAGCTGAAAGGAGACTAAGCAAAGCTGTATTTGTAAGATCTAAAATCCAAATATCAGCAGGCTTATCAAATGTTATATCAGAAGCAATTTGTTTCTTATAAAGATTACAAAATTGATAAAAATAAATCAATGGATTATTTAAATATGATACGGATCTAATAGATTTAACAAAATCACTGTTTTTATGATTTTTTATAAATTCATAAAATTTTTCAAAAATTAATTCAGCACTTTTGTTCGATTGTACAAAATACTCCCAATAAAGAAAATTGGCAAAAAAAATGTGTAATCCAGAATTATAGAGAATAGTATTATGTTTTGCAAAAACAGGCTCATAAACATATTCAAATATTTTAGCAGCTAATGCGTATTTTTTATCAGCAAAAACATATTTTACCTTTCCCGCACACAACTTCCACAATTCTATTAAAAAGTTTTGTCCACGCGTATGTTTTATTATGTTCGTCCCTTTTACTTCTGAATTACCGTACCTATGTTTTCTTTTTAATTCTAAAAAAGCTGGATTGTGTCAAATTTAGTTCGCAATTTTGATTCTGAAAAAAGCCACATATCCATCATGCTACGTTAAATAAAATCTC
>CALXMF010000012.1 GCA_944389415.1 uncultured Spirochaetota bacterium
ATCCCTTAGTTTATCTTCTCTGTATCTTTTTAATGTATCTTTTTCTTATTTTTAAGTTACTTTTATTTTAATATTACGCTTTCTTTGTTTCATTTGTAATCTTTTTTCTGTCCGTTTTTAATCTTTCTTTTTCTTTTCTTAACGTATCTTTGATTTAAAAATTCACTTTCTTTATCTCGTTTTTAATCTGTTTTCTTTTTATTCTTAATCTTTTTTCGTCCCGTTTTTAACGTATCTTTGAGCCAAAACTAGTCTTTCTTTGATTCATTGTTACTCTTCCTTTGCCTCGTTTTTAATCTGTCTTTATCTCACTTTTAATCTGCTTTTGGCTTGAAACAAGTCTATAATCTCCCTAGTGTATATATCAAAATCACCCAAGTTTTTATTACAATCAAAGCGGGATCAGCTATATACTAACTATATAGCTGTGTATCATCCTACACCCCCAGCCGCTGAAAGTGCCTCAAGAATCGCTGCCCGCTCTTCTTCTATTCCCGCGATAATATCCTGCTTATACTGTTCCCTCTTGACCGACTCTTCAAGCTCAAGGAAAATTTTATCAAATAATATCGCCAATCCTGTTCCTGCCGCAAAACCGGCCACACTGCCAACAGGAGAAGCAATAGAACCAAGTAGGGCTCCAACTCCCGCCGCAGAGGCTTTTTGTGCGACACTTTTTATAAGCATTTTCTGCGCCAGCTTCGCGACACCCTTTTTTGCAATTCTTGATATCACCACGCCGGCAACTATGCCTCCCGCAGCGCTTACAGCAATACGCTGCCCCACCGTTGTAAAACCAACTCGATACGGTATGTTCCATAATGCAAAATCATCTTGTGAAAAAACAGTCACCGCCATATAAGTGCCATCGCTTTTGCGCAAAATACGGTTTTCTTCAAGTATAGTCTGTTTTGCTTCCGCAAACTCAGCGGCGGCGGAATCACAGATATCTGATAATACCTGTTCGAGGTCACTGCCAGGACTGATATACTCAGTCATATTCTTGTTCAAATAATCGGAAACTTTTTCTTCCGCGCTACCAGTAATAACACCTTGCAGCAAAGACAGCAGTTTTCCGTATTCGGCACTCAGACCGTAATACCAGTCGAGATAATTATCAACCTTTGTGTTCATTTCATCAAAATACGCATTAACTTTCTGTATAAGCTCAGTCTTTGTTTTTGCCGCGATAATGTTCGCTTTTGCATCAATCAGCGCTTTTGTTCCGTATTTATACAATCCGTTTTCTATCTGTTCTGCATGATACATAAGCTTATCCGGTACTTCATATCGAACAAAACAGACCTCGCAGATACCATAAAACACCGGTACGGCAATGATAAGAAATAATAGCAGAGCAAGAAAATATCTGCGGTATTTCTTTTCACCATCATTTCTATACTCATTTGCCGCTGCTACAGGCCGCACCACAGATATATATGCCTTTACTGGCAGTGTAAAAAACAGAAAAAAACGCATGAGAAAATAAAACAGGATACCGCCCTGGAGCAATAGGAAAACGATAATATAGAGAATCGGCAGTGCACTGCTTCTCTGTTCAAGGAGGGATGCAAATTGGGACAGAACATAATTATATTTATATAACAGTAGCGCAATCGTATATGCTACCGCGTTATCTTTCTGAATATTATCGATTGTCCTGTTCAGAAAAGGGATTATTATCCCAGTCTTTCGTATATAATAACACAGAATTGGATATACCACAGCAGCGCATACTGCCATTACCATCAGCTGAAAACGCTGCTGATAGTAATCTACATATTCTGCTTTATATAATTTATGAAATGACTGTTTAGCAATACTATTTACCGTACACAGAACCACCGCAATGATTAAAAAAGAAAGATATTCAGCTGTTGAGAATAAATAGATATTCATAACACTCACAGACGCTAAAACCGTATACACTGGAACGGCAATCATATAGCTCATTACACGTGATTTAGTTAGTTTAAACAATAGAGTAGCCGGCTGAAGATTTCTCAAACGATATTCTCTTGCAGTAGTTGTACATACAAACGAATAAAGAATGACTGGAACAGAAAATAGCACTACAAATACTCCAAAAGAGAGTACAGAAATATCCCGCATACAGAAAATGCTGTGAAACAACACCAGCGCAACAATATATAGAAACACTGTCCTTAATAAATTCATTCTCCTCAATTTTATAGTCCTCTTTGTATAATATACATATGTTCTCGATGAACAGCGCTATTTAGACGGAATAATACATATACTAAAGTTTACGTTAATAACCAATTCCTTGATAAATTTATTTTTTAACAATTTTGATTGACATATAGGCATAAGCAATGTACTATATTAATACCAAGTAAAAGGATGGGTTTGTATATCTAGTATTTTTATAAATCAAGAAGCATGATGTCACTTATTTTTACAATCACAGGAAAGGAGGAAACAGAAAATCGCATAGAACATTTCGTTAAAAAAACGCGATAGCTGAAAACACAGCAATAAAAAGAGGTATATTACACATTGATGTAATATACCCCTATGGGCGATACTGGAATCGAACCAGTGACCCCAAGCGTGTCATGCTTGTACTCTAACCAACTGAGCTAATCGCCCTTCAAAATGATAACGCATATTAGCGTTTTATATAACAAATGTCAAGTGCTTTTTTTCTTTTTCACAGAGAGGGAGAAACAGATATGGAAATTTTTGTTTTTGGACCAGAATCTCGGGGATGCTGCGAAATCACTCATTTATTTGAAAAATGCGGCGCAGTATTGATTAGCGGGACAAATATAGATATGTTATATCACAAAATTATACAGCGTGAAGCAGACTTTATTCTTGGAGACAGCAATATTATTAACCAAGAAAGACTGGCAAGCTTCTGCCATTTTTTTCATCTCCACCAAAAACCCATATTATTTACATACAATGCACAGGTCAGCGGAGAAGAAAACGCAGACAATATCATTAAACAATTCTTTAAGTATTACAGTAAACAGGAATTAGGAATGATTAAAGTTGTTCTCTTATCATTGTATGCTATCGTGCATGGACAAGAATGTACATCTACAAAAGAAAAAAAAGTATCGGATATTCTGAAGCCAAAATCATTTGAAAAACAAACACAGACTCTCCGTTCCCCCTTATTTATGCAGCCCGCAGTTAGAGCCCTCTACTCTTTTTTCTATGAACACAGAAACCAAGATATCTCAATGAACATGATGTCCTATTATATGTGGAGTGACACTGAGCAAAGCCACATAAACACACTCTACAGTTATATTCACCACATCCGGAAACATCTTGGCGATACAGATAAAACAAAAACCCTCCTTGTAAGAGTCAGACCGAAAATTTACAGACTTAACATACCCGCTGGCCAAGAACATATATATAAGTGCTTTGAATAAAAAAAGAGTGCTCCTCCTAATGGAAGAGCACCTTTGCAAGACAAAAGATAATAGATATTAGGATTTTACAACTGCGCTAATGCGCTCAAGAACCTTCTTGCGATCAAGAGGCTTAATAATATAATTTTTTGCACCAAGAAGCAAAGATTTTTTAACAAGTTCTTCTTTGCCAAGTGCACTAACCATAACAACACGGGCATTTTTATCAAATGCAATTATCTGTTCAAGTGCGGTAATACCATCCATTCGAGGCATCGTTATATCCATAGTTACTAAATCAACATTCGGACAAAGCTCTTTGTATTTATCGACACCTTCTTTACCGTCAGCTGCGGTAGCAACAATTTCATACCCTTCACTCGAAAGAATCTGTCCTAACTGCTTTGCAACAAATATAGAGTCGTCAACAACAAGAACCCTAAATTTAGAACCATCATCTTTAATACCTTCAGGCGGACGCTCATTAATTGATGGAAAATCCTGTTTCGTTTTCATCTAGCTTTCTCCTTATAAGCTACATCCGTTCGCGAATAGCGACGTTAATTTCAACTTTTCCCTGTTCTGTTATCATCGGAACAATCAGGGCCTCAACTTCATGATCCGATATTTCCATTTTTTCACCTGTAAACAATGCAGGCGGAGTCAGGTCAAATCTAAAACCTAAGTCATGCAATTTTGTTACAGCCTGTGCCGTAATCATATTTGCAAGCTCAGTAATTGTCGCCTTTGCAAGTTCATCAAATTCCTTAAGCTCTTCCATATTCATCTGAGATGCAATTTTAAGAGCCGTATCAAAAGACATGTCAAACAACACACGTCCTTCAACATCACCTGCAAGACCGACTAATGTTGCTACTCCCATAACCGGCATGGAAGTAGATTTCAGATATAAATCACCTCTTCTTACCTCACCGCCCAAGACCTCTTTTAAAATACTATGGGCAGATTCTACAAAAGGATTGATATACTCTACACGCATGCGTATCCCCCTAATTATTACCTTTATTGTTTTGTATAAACAGTCAAATTATCTTCTGTATGTTCAGACCAAGCACCCATCTTAACAAGTGATTCATGATCACCAATTATTAAGATTCCATTGCCTTTAAGCTTTTCAGAAAAATCAGAAACCAGATTTTTCTGCGTATCAGAAGGCAGGAAGGATAGAATATCCCGCGCAAAAATAATATCAACAACAGGCATTGAAGTTGTATTCATACAGTCATGATACTCAAACAATACCATATCTTTTATTTCTTGCGAAAAAGTATATTCTCCTGAAACTTTCTGTGTCAAATACGGAGCATACCATCCTGATGCACTATTCTCCGGAATAGTAAGCAAAGGAGCATTTGACACACATAGCAAATCAATATCCTGCGCATAGATTTTAATTTTTGCCGACGGATACCGTTTTTTTAAAAGACAAGCAAGTGAATATGATTCATATCCCTTTCCACAACCAGGATTCCATACTGTAATTTGCCGTGCACTGTTTTCAGGCAGTATTTTATAAACCGCATTCAGATATGATTCCGACCACAAATTGCCTGAACCATTGGAATAAAAAGTTCTCAAAAATGCATCCGCATCTTGTTCATTCTGCAACTGAACATTATCAGTTCCTCTCTCCTTGGTCCATTCAGCAAAACGAGATTTTACCCATAACTCATTCACAGGACTTACATAAAATTTCCGCAATTTACCAAGAGAATCAGTAATAAATGAAAAATCAACACTCTGCTCAGGCTGAGCGGATATAGCAACAGGAGGCGCTTCAACCGCTGTTACAGATTCTGTAATATTTTCAGCAGTAGCAATACTATTAACCATCGCCATCTTCTTTTCTTCAGCTTCTGTATCAGAGCGGCTACTGCGGGAACCAAAAATACGGTCTATATCAAGCAGAACATACAATCTCTCATGACTTTCAACAATACCATAAATATATTTGATATTAATATCGCCGAATAGAGGATGTGGGGGCTGAATAGAGCTACTGTGGATACCAACAACCTTATCTATCGCATCAACGACAACACCAAAGGTCTGATCTTCAATAACCACAATTAGCATATTTTCGAGAGCATCATTTTTACGTTCTGGTATCTCGATATTGAAAAACAATCTAAGATCAACAATTGGAATAATATCACCACGAAGATTATACACACCAAGAACAAACGGAGCTGTATTTGGCACATAAGTAAAACGTCCAGCCTTGGCAATTTCCTTAACCTTCATTATATCAATTGCATAATCTTTACCAGCCAGAGAGAAAGTGACCATTTTATAGTCAATATTCATCATCTGATCTTTTCTGACATCAGATTCATTTTCGGAAGTCTGCGCCGCATTATCTATTTTGTCAACTTGCGTTTCCATCACTAATACTCCCTAAACAGTCTGTTTTTCGCGTTCCTGACGCGCATTCAATTCCTGGCGAACTCCTAACTCAAGCAACTGAGAAACATCTATAATTAAAGACACAGAACCGTCTCCCAAAATAGACGCACCAGCAATACCAGGAGAATTTGTAAATTGGTCACGCAAAGGTTTAATAACAACATCTTCTTCACCGATAAGGGCATCAACCATTACACCAATTTTTTTATCAGCGGAACCAACAATAACAACGAAATAATATTCTGAATCGGTAACATTTTTTATGTTAAATAATCTGCTCAAACGAAGAATACTAATAACTTCGTTACGCACATTCAGAACCTCATAATTATCAATAGTATTGATTTCAGACAACTTAACACGATGACTTTCAATAACAGATGCAATAGGTATAGAATAAACTTCTGTACCAACACGCACCAGCAACCCCTGAATAATCGCGAGTGTTAATGGTAAACGAATACTAAATTTAGTCCCAATACCATGTTCCGATGTAACAGTTACTGTACCGTTTAATTTCTCAATCATTGTTTTAACAACATCAAGACCTACTCCTCGGCCAGAGACATTAGTAATTACATCAGATGTTGAAAAACCTGCTTCAAAAATAAGCTGATATGCTTCCTGATCCGATAATACCTTATTAGGATGAATCAAACCACGCTTGATAGCCTTTTCACGAACTTTCGCGACATCAATTCCGGCACCATCATCAGCTATATCGATAACAATCATATTACCTTCATTACTCGCTTTAAGTAACAAAGTTCCTTCTTCTGGTTTACCTGCTTCAAGGCGATCATCCGGCGTTTCAATGCCATGGTCTGCAGAATTACGCACACAGTGCATGATAGGATCAAGAAGATCTTCTACCACGGACTTATCTAGCTCTGTTTCTTCACCTTCAATAACTAAATTGATTTTCTTATTTAAATCACGGGATAAATCACGTACAACACGCGGGAAACGAGAGAAAATCTGGCTGATAGGCACCATCCTGATTTTCATAACACCTTCCTGCAATTCACTCGCAATTCTTCCAAGATTTTGTGTTGAAGCTCTGAATCTACCAGTAACAGATTTAAATGAAGCCTCAAATGGATCAAAGTAAGAAGACAGATCTCCGAATTCTTCGTTCATTGCAGCTTTTATTTCTTTCAGAGAAATACCGCTTTGTATTTGCTCAAGGTATACAGGCAACTGTTCAAACATAGTACGGATTTTCTCTTTATAACTACTGTCAATAGTTTGAAGCTGGGCCTGCAAATCACCAATCTGCATAGCTATTTGATTAAACGCTGCCTTGGTAATTACCGTTTCACTAACCAGATTCAGCAAATAATCAATTCGTTTTGAATCAACCCGAAGAATACTACCGGTATTTCCATGAGAAGTACCCGCAGCGGCAGTTTTTTTATGAACATCAGTTTTCGCTGCAGGTGCAGGTGTTGAAGTTTTCTGTACATCCTTGACAACAGGTGATACTGTTTTTTGAGCAACGGATTCAGATTGCTGTTGTTCTATAACTGGCGTGGTAACCTGAGCAGGAGTAACCGTTGGAACAGCAGTTTTTGTAACTGATGCGCCGGCTTTCGCAGAATCGAGATTTTTTGCATCAACCAGAGTTGTCACATCCGCCATAAAAGCGGTATCTTCGAGTTCATCCTGAGTGGCACTAGACCCCATATAATATACAACAACAGCATGATATTCATCTTCATACAATGTATCGAAATCAGGAATTGTACGCAGTACCACACCTTTGTCTTTCAAGGCAGCAAATACTTGAATTCCTCCAACGGAATTCATCGGATTCGACTCATCAAACTGAACTGTTATACCCCACAGTTTTTGTCCATCTGTACAGGCATGCTTAAGTTCAAGCAGATCGTACTCTGAAAGCAGTGATTCAGGTGGCTGCAGTGTAGTATCAGATGCACCCGCAGAAGTTTTTGCGACAGGAAGAGTATCATGCTGCTGTGCCTGAACCAAATTGACAGGAGGTTTTTTAGGCGCTGAAGATTTTTTATCCGCTTTTTCTGGAATAAATGACCGTAATTTCTCTTTTATCGGTTCAACATCTTCACTGTATACAGAACCGTTTGAGCGGGCTTCCAACATAGCCTTTATAACATCTATAGATGAAAGTAAAACATCTACAACAGGCTCAGTAACAGCGATTATATTGGAACGTAAAGCATCAAGAAGATCTTCTACTACATGCGTAAATTCAGCAAGCTCATGCATTTCAACTGTAGCAGAACCGCCTTTCAGTGTATGTGCTGCCCTGAAAATTTCATCTATAGCCTCATGATTAGACGGATCATTTTCGATTACCAGAACATTACTTTCAAGCGTATCAACTTGCTGTTCTGCTTCACTGAAGAAGTCTTTTAGAAGTTCTTCATTATTAATATCAAGATAATCGCTCATATTCAATTATTTTATACTTTCCATGATATAAGTCAAGTATGAAAATCCGTGATTCATCATGAAAAATACTAATAATCCAGGCCTTTTTAAACCACCCGAAACATAATAGCATAAAATTTTCATAGAAACATCTAAAAACATTAGCATTACACTGTTTATAATTCCTCTTAGTATTTTATAATCAACTTTAAAACAGGGATTTGTTTCTTCTATTAAAATATGATATTCTTATACATCATTACTTTCTTATATTTGTATTGGAGTTTTCAAGTGCATCGTTTTTTTAAAACAGTATTATGCATAATAGTATGGTGTAGTATATGCTCTTTGCAGATTCCTTTTATATCCGCATCTGCGTATTTCACTGGCTTCAGCGGAACAGCACTCAGTGTGGGACAAAATTCTAAAGGAAATTTACTAGATGGGTCAGCTGCAACCTATTTTGCTGGACAAGTAGACTGGACCAACCTTTTTACAATACGAACCGCGCTGACTTTTAAAACAGCGAAAACAAATATTTTAAATACCGATATCTACACAGGTATTTCCTCATCATTCAGACTGGATGAATTGTCATTCACTGCAAAATTGCATGCAAATGATTTATCCCACTATCTCAGTATATTTCTTGGAGACTTTGAACCACCAGGATCATCACTGTTTATGCAGCGACAATTTGGAGTTGCACCATTTGAATCTGCACTTCTGAGAACCACCATTACAAATGATAATGGTTCTTTGTATTCATTTCCTGGAATGGGTATATCCTATACATTAAAATTTCAGCAGCCTATGGCAGCACGCCTTGCAGTCTATGCAAAACGTTATGAAAACACATTCGATGTCAATACAGATTTGCGATATGCAGGCGTCTGGCAGCGTTGGAATATCGATGCGCTTATTGGTATTTCATTTCCTATTGAAAAAATAGACAGCGGCGGCAAAGAAGTTTTTGTTCTCATCCGTACTGCTGATCTACATGCAGCTGTCAGTATGCTAGTAGGAAATAAATATTCCCATTCCCTGTTTATGCAACTAGGTATAGCTAAACTTCGCTTTGTACCGACTTATGATGGCGAACCTATTTTTTCTATCGACAATATCAATTTTGTTTTTGAACCACGTTTTACTATCAAAAAAATGCGCATTAATGCGACTATATTTAATTTAGATACTGCCGAAACAGAGGAATTGTTTTTTGTTCGTAATCCTCTTGGTATCGCATGTTCGATATACAGCGACCTGATCAGAGCAGGTACTCTTCCGATAACGGCTGGAGGCCATATCATCTGTACGGCAAAAAACATGCAACTTTCTTCTGTTGCAGATGTTGAATGGCATGATGTATGTCTTAATATTACACCATTTATATCACTACCCTTATTTTCAGGAATATTCACCAGCGCAGTAACATTCGATGTACTTCATTTCACAGATTTCACAAAAACATTTGGTATTATGGCAAGCTATAAGGTGAATCTATAATACAGAAAACAGCCAACTCAATGTGCAGACTGTTTTCTGTACTTACGTAAGACACTAACATTCTTAGTTTAAACTTAATTTTGCCAACCGTGCACAGGCCTCTTGAACATCCTCATGATGCCCAAACGCACTAAATCGGATATAATTTTCTCCAGCAGGACCAAATCCCACACCTGGAGTACATACTACATGGCATTCTGTAAGAATTTTGTCAAAAATATCCCAGCTTTTTCTTTCAGGAAACCGTGCCCAAATATAGGGAGCATTATCTCCGCCATATACTTCAACACCAGTTGCTGAGAAACTGCCAGAAAGCAGCGTGTCTCTGATAAGACGAGCATTTTCAAGGTAATAATCAGTTAATTCACGGGTCTCTTTCTGCCCTTCTAAAGAAAGAGATGCAAGGCCTCCTGCCTGAGCAATATTTGATGCACCATTAAAAACAGTATTAATAAGACGTTCCCAGCTGCGGGATACAGGAGACCCATCTTCATATACTAATTCACGGGGTATCACAGTCCAGCCAAGACGCACCCCTGTAAAACCAATTGGTTTTGAAAATGAATTAATTTCAATCGCACATTCTCGGGCACCCTCAATTTCAAATATTGAACGAGGTAAATCAGTGTTTCTTATAAAGGCTGAATATGCTGCATCAAAAATAATCACTGATTTTTTTACACGAACTGCCTGTACAAGCTTCGTAAGCTGTTCTTTTGTTGCCACAGCGCCAGTTGGATTATTCGGTGAACAGAAATACACCACCGAGTTTTCAGGAATACAGGTTAAATCATCAGGGAAAAAGCCATTATTAGCAGTACATGGCATATAAATAATACCATTATATCCAAAACCATTCTCTTTTGCAGAACCTGCAGCGCCTACCATCACCGAACCGTCGACATATACCGGATATGCTGGATCCTGCACAACGACTGTTACATTGCTACCAAACAACTGTTGGATACGCCCAACATCACATTTAGCTCCATCAGATATATAAACTTCATCCCAGCTCAGAATATTATTGTAAAGTACTTCTGCTATTTTCTTACGAAGCTCAGGAAAACCTGCGGAGTCATCTCCGTAACCATTATACCCTTCTTTTGTGCCAAGCGCTGCTGCATAACGTTCCATTGCACCCCATACCTTAGGAGTCAGAGGTTCTGTAGTATTACCGATACCCAAACTAATAATCTTTGCATCAGGATGCGCAGCAGCAAATAGTTTTCTTCGTTTTGCAATCTCAGGAAACAAATATCCGGAAGTAAGATTCGCTATATTTTCATTTCGTCTCATATGTTATTAATCCTCAACAGACAGTAAAAGTTCGTCAATTGGCTTGCCAGGTGGAACCATTGGCAAGACCATTTCATCAATATACATACGGCAATCAAGAACCGCAGGGACTCTACGGGATACTGCGTCGGAAAAGGCCTGTGTAAATTCAGATTCATTACGTATACAATACCCCTGAATACCGTATGCCTCTGCAAGTTTCACAAAATCAGGGCCAAAATCAAGTGAGGTTTCAGAATATCTTTTATCATAGAACAGATTCTGCCATTGTCTCACCATACCCAGGACACCATTATTTACTACAATAATAATAACAGGTATATTATAATGATTTATTGTTGCAAGTTCGTTACAGTTCATGCGGAACGAGCCATCTCCAGCAATATGCACAACATATCGTTTGGGATATGCAATTTGTGCACCTATTGCTGCACCTGTTCCAAATCCCATTGTTCCAAGACCTCCCGACGTTAAGAAGGTACGTGGCTTTGAGAATGGATAAAACTGTGCAGCCCACATCTGATGCTGACCAACTTCAGTTGTGATAATAGTATCATCACCGAGAATGTCATGTATTTTTTCAAAAACAAATTTGGGATGTAAATCTGTTTCCTTCTGATACATAGGCGGTATATGCTGTCTCCATTCAGAAACCTGCTCATTCCAACCATCTGCATCGCGCATTTCAATCAAAGGCAGCAGTTTTATAAGAATATCTTTTACATTCCCTATAAGAGAACTTGCGGTATGAATATTTTTATTTATTTCTGCCGGATCAATATCAATATGAAGAACTCTACTGTTCTGTGCAAATTTGCGAGGATCTGAAATTACTCGATCTGAAAAGCGTGCACCAAGCGCGATATATAAATCACAATTATTAGCTGCCATATTTGCTGCTTTTGTACCATGCATACCAATCATCCCACAACACAATGGATGCAACGCTGGAAACGCTGCCTTACCCATAAGGGTAAGCGCAACAGGTATATTCCGTTTTTCCGCAACCGCACGCAATTCTTCACAGGCATCAGCAATAATAACGCCACCACCTACATATAAAAATGGACGGCGAGATTGATTAATCAGTTGCGCTGCAACCCGTAAGTCATCATCGGAAGGAGAAACAATCACCGGCATGCGCCGCGAGTCTTTTTCACACGCTTCAAATGTGGTGATATCTACAGGCTCATAATCAACTACAGCAGCTGTTATATCCTTGGGAATATCAATAAGTACCGGTCCGGGCCGACCGTTCCTCGCAATAAAAAACGCCTCCCTAATAGTATCCGCTAATTCTGCCGCATCACGAACAATATAATTATGCTTGGTAATAGGCATGGTAATACCAGTAATATCCACCTCTTGAAAACTGTCTTTTCCAAGCAGATTACAGGCAACATTGCATGTTATTGCTACTATTGGCACTGAATCCATATATGCGGTCGCAATGCCAGTTACCAAATTGGTTGCCCCCGGACCACTTGTTGCCATAACAACACCAACTTTACCAGTCGCCCGCGCATATCCATCTGCGGCATGAGCTGCCCCTTGCTCATGCGCAGTAAGAATATGGTGTACACGTTCCTTATGCTTATATAATTCATCATAAATATTGAGAATTGCACCACCAGGATACCCGAATACCACGTCCACACCCTGTTCAGCAAGGCACTCAATTACGACACGCGCACCGGTATATTTCATTGCAGAATGGCTCCCTTATCGGCTGAAGATACTAATTTGGCATATCGCGCAAGATACCCGTCCGTTACTTTCGGCGGCGGACATACCCATGCAGAACGACGCCGGGCAAGTTCTTCGTCCGAAACTTCAAGAGTAATCTTATATGCATTTATATCAAGTGTAATTTTATCACCCTCCTGCACTAACGCTATAGGACCACCATCAGCTGCTTCAGGAGAACAGTGTCCCAGAGAGGCTCCACGAGTTGCTCCGGAAAAACGACCGTCCGTAATCAGAGCAACATCTTTATCAAGTCCACGCCCTGCAAGAGCAGCTGTTACTGCGAGCATTTCTCGCATACCAGGACCACCACGTGGTCCCTCATAACGAATAACGACAACATCACCTGCATGAATTCCACCACTCTGCACTGCTTCAAAACATGTCTCTTCAGAATCAAAAACTCGTGCCGGTCCTGTATGTTTCATAAGCTCAGCAGCACACGCAGAACGTTTTACCACAGTGCCATTTGGAGCAAGATTTCCGAATAAAACAGCAATACCACCATTTGGAGAATATGGACTATCTATCGGACGGATAATTTCAGGATTGAGATTACGCACATGAGCAATATTTTGCTCAATTGTACAGCCAGTCACCGTTGGCAAATCTGTATGAATCAAGTTTTTCTTTGCAAGTTCTGCGAGTACCGCCTGTACCCCGCCAGCAGAATCAAGATCACAAATAAATGTATGACCAGCTGGAGCGAGATGACAAAGGTTTGGAGTCCGTTCTGAAATAACATTAATCATATGCAAATCGATAGATACACCCGCTTCATGCGCAATCGCTGGCAGATGGAGAATTGTATTTGAACTACAACCTAGAGCCATATCTGCAGTTAACGCATTTTCAAAGGCTGCAGCAGTCATGATTTTCCGTGCGGTAATTCCCTGTTCCAGCATTTTCATCACTGCTATTCCAGCATGTTTTGCCAGAGCAATACGCTCACCAGAAACAGCAGGAATCGTACCATTTCCTGGCAGTCCAATACCAAGTACCTCGGTAACACAGTTCATACTGTTCGCAGTAAACATTCCAGAACAGGAGCCACAACCAGGACATGCAACCCGTTCCAGCTCATCAAGCTGTGATTCAGTAATTTTGCCTGCACCGAGTGCACCAACAGCTTCAAACATATCGGTAAGACTCAAATTTTTACCACTGTACGGATTTTCGGAATGGTAATTCTCTGCTCCACGCAACCGCCCAGGCATCATGGGACCTCCAGAACAGACTACGGTTGGCAGATCTAAGCGGGCTGCTGCCATCAACATGCCAGGCACAATTTTATCACAGTTAGGAATAAGAATCAGTGCATCAAACTGATGCGCCCTAGTCATACATTCGATAGAATCTGCAATAAGCTCTCGGGTAACAAGAGAATATTTCATTCCCTCATGCCCCATCGCAATACCATCACACACCCCTATAGCAGGGAACTCCACTGGCGTTCCACCAGCCATTCGGATACCAGCTTTTACCGCTTCAGCAATTGTATTTAGATGAATGTGCCCGGGAATAATCTCATTACGCGCACAGCACACTCCAATAAGAGGACGCTCCAGTTCTTCATCTGTATACCCCATTGCACGAAATAACGAACGATGAGGAGCTCGCGCTATACCTTTTTTAACATTATCGCTTTTCATTATATTACCTTTATATATGTGTTATTTTATCTGATCGCTGACACAACCAGCTCTCCCATCTTTTTAGTACCAACTAGTTTTCCGGCTTCTTTTACAACATCAATCCCCGCGCCTGCAATATCATATGTACGCCATCCATCACTAAGGACATTTTCTACAGCCTTTTCAACAGCGGCAGCTTCCTTGTCCAAATTTAAAGAATAACGCAGCAACATTGCACAAGACAGTATTGTTGCAAGGGGATTCGCCTTATCCTGTCCTGCAATATCAGGTGCAGAACCATGAATTGGCTCATATAAACCAGGTCCATTACCATCTCCAAGAGAGGCAGACGCAAGCATACCGATAGAACCAGTGATTTGACTTGCCTCATCAGAAAGAATATCACCAAACATATTACTTGTTACTATAACATCAAATTGACCAGGATTACGCACCAACTGCATAGCGGCGTTATCAACATACATATATGACAACTCCACATCAAGATAGTCACCTTTTATCCGTTCGGAGACTTCTCTCCACAAGCGGCTTGTCTCCAAAATATTAGCCTTATCCACAACACACAACCGCTTATGGCGTCTCTGTGCAGAAGAAAAACCAAGACGAAGGATTCGTTCAATTTCAAGAACAGAATACAATTCCGTATCCCACGCTTCTGTATTTTCTGCATTCCGCCCGCGCTCACCAAAATAAATTCCTCCGGTAAGCTCCCGAACGATCAAAATATCTATACCGCTTCCAACGATTTCTTTTTTTAATGGACAGGCATCAGCAAGCTGTTTGAACATTACCGCAGGACGCAGATTCGCATATACTTTCAAACCTCCACGTAATCCCAGTAACGCCTTTTCCGGACGCAGGTTACCAGGTACAGAATCCCATTTCGGTCCGCCGACAGCTCCGAGAAGAACTGCATCACTTTTCTTACATTCTTCCAGTGTTTCTTCTGGAAGCGGCTTGCCGGTAGCATCTATCGCAGCTCCCCCTGCAAGTAGTGTTTTATAAGTAAATGAATGACCGTACTTTGCAGCGACAGCAGTAAGGATACGAACTCCCTCGTCAACAATATCAGGACCAATTCCATCACCAGGAATAAGCGCAATTGTATAATCCATTCTATAACCTCCAGAGAATTACAGCAAAATATTTAAGTATTAGTAAATATATAATAGTATTATTTAATACTACTCATTTACCTTGTTTTTGTCTATACGCAGACATAAAAATGGCAGCCATATGGCTGCCTCCTTCTACATAAAACTCCGATATCGGCGTTCAAGATCTTTAATTAGCTTATATTCAAATGAATCAACGAGCGCAAGCCATGACGCTTCCATAATATCAGTCGAAACACCTACAGTAGTCCATGAATCAGTTCCATCTGTACTTTCAATAAGAACACGCACCTTCGATGCGGTCGCAGAAGAAGAACCAAGCACACGAACTTTATAATCTGTCAGTCTTATCTGAGAAACCGCAGGATAAAAACGTTCCAGTGCTTTGCGCAGCGCCACATCAAGCGCATGAACAGGACCGTCTCCTTCGCCAGCAGTAACTTCAAGTTGACCATCAACTTCTATCTTAAGCTGTGCAAATGAACAGAGATTGTTATCTAAAGAAGGTTTTTCTCCAATCGTTTTGTAATAATGCAACTTAAAAAATGGCTGATATTTACCCATACTTTTGCGTACAAGCAGTTCAAAACTCCCTTCAGCACCTTCAAACTGATATCCATCATGCTCAAGTTCTTTCATGCGATTTACAATATCACCAACAATCTGACTGCTTTTTGTTACAGACGGATCAAAACGGTGTATTTTTTCAAGAATTGTAGAACGACCAGCAACCTCACTCATCAAAAATACACGGTCATTGCCTACTGTTCCGGGGTCCACATGTTCATAGGCAGCCGGATTTTTTGTTACCGCATCAATATGCATACCTGCCTTATGAGCAAACGCACTGGTTCCCACATATGGCATTCCTGTATCCATCGTAATGTTAGATATTTCCGCAATCCGACGACAGACAGAAGTCAGATCACATAATTTACCTTCTGGCAGACAGCGACACTTCATTTTAAGTTCAAGGTCAGGTATAATAGAAGACAAATTAGCATTTCCAGTCCGCTCACCAAACCCCAAAATAGTACCTTGAACATGCAGCGCACCACCTTCAACAGCAAGCAGAGAATTAGCCACAGCAAGTCCGCAGTCATTATGTGTATGAATACCAACCTGCACGCTTCCACCAAAACGGCGCACCACCGCTTCTGTCATATTCCGTACATCAAGCGGCAACATGCCACCTTTTGTCTCACACAAACACAGCACTTCTGCACCACCTTCCGCAGCAGCTTCCAATGTCCGCATCGCATACTCTGCATTTCCTATATACGCATCAAAGAAATGTTCCGCATCATATATAACTTTTCGTCCCTCCTCTCGAAGAAAACGTACCGTATCAAAAATCATGGCGAGGTTTTCCTCAAGAGAAGCATGCAGTATCTCTGTCACCTGAAAGTCCCATGTTTTACCAAAAATAACAACCGTTTCAGTGCCAGCAACAAGCAAACTCTGTAAATTTGCATCCTCAGCACAACTGATATCCTTGCGCCTAGTGGAACCGAACGCCGCAATTCTCGCATTTTGCAGTGGAATCTTCTTTACTTCCTCAAAAAACTCAAGGTCTTTTGGATTAGAACCGGGATTACCAGCCTCTATATAAGAAACTCCAAGCCCATCAAGCGCCTGCACAATATATAATTTATCCTGAACAGAAAAACTAATGCCGCCGCCCTGCGCGCCGTCACGAAGCGTCGAATCTAATATCGTTATTTGTTTGTATGCCATATGCTGCGGCTCCTTATGCAATAATATGCAACCATAATAGTATAAAAATACAAATCGATTTGTCAATCATTTGATCTTTTACACTCCTCAACTTATCAGTTAAAAAAATATATAACTTATGTATTATATATTTAAAACTTTTTGCCAATAATACTGTAAATCCCCAACAGTATAGACTAATCCTTTTAAGCCTATTTTACCACTTGTGTATTTATATTTTTTTGGGTAGGCTAAGAGAGATGCAGAAATTTTCATGGAAACGTATTTATAAAAGTATTTTAAACTTTTTCTCATCACCAGTTATCTTGTATATACTGACGCTCACAGTTGTTATGTTTGCGTTAATGTACATTATTTATTATTTTGAGCTTGAGACAGATTCGGGGATCAATAATTTTTTTGATGCCTTCTGGTATACGCTTGTCACTATCACGACAGTTGGATACGGAGATATCGCGCCGAGTTCTCTTATAGGCAGACTCGCCGGTATTGTCCTGCTCATCTTCGGTGTCATTGCGTTCGCCGCTCTCAGCGGGAAAGTCACTTCTATATTATTTGATAAACAATTAAAGAAAGAACGAGGATTAATTAATTTGAAAAAAACAAGTGGACATTTTTTAATCTGTGGCTGGAAACCTGATTTCGACCGCATTCTCAGTGGTATTTTGATTACAAATCCAGATATACCACTTGATATGATTGTCCTTATAAACACAGCACCCGCAGAACAAATGGATAAAATAAAAACAGATGGCCGGTTCCGGGGCATCAAATATCTATTTGGAGATTATACTGATGAAGCCACATTACTTCGTGCAAATGTAAAGTCTGCTGAGCGAGTATTAGTCCTCGCCGATTATTCACAGCAATATTCTCCACTCGAAATTGATTCGCGAACAGTTTTAGCTGTACTAACTATTAGCAATTTGAATCCTAAAATATATTCAGCAGCAGAAATCCTCGATTCAAAGTTTGAGAAACATCTGGCTGTTGCTAAATGTGACGAAATTATTCAAAGTCGCGATTATGAACGCAGTCTACTTGTATCTGCATCAAGCGGACAGGGACTTAGCCATGTCCTAAGAGATCTCATTACAGAAGTCCCTGGAGAAGGATTAGTGATAGATGATATACCTTCTTCATTTATCGGCAAAACATATTGTGATTTTCGCCATTCTCTTACTGGTACTCGTGTTCTCATCGGCATTCTGGAAAATACAGGTAATTTTTACAGCCGTCGGCGTGAGGCACTTGCTGAAGCCCAAAAAAAATCCTAATATGCAGGAAATCGTTGCAAATCTAAAAAAGGTTACTCAGCTAAAAAGTAATGAACCTGTATTAACTCCACCGGATACCTATATTATTCCTGCAAACGCAAAAGCAATTTTTGTATGCGCACATATTTCCAAGGAGGCGACAAATGCAAAGTTCACCTGAAATTCTACATAGACTCAGCCAGCTTGAAATATTCTCGGATTTTGCAAACGATACATTAGAAAACAACAGGCGCCTTGAATGTATCTGTCATCTACTTGAAGAGAAATCGTTTAAGAAAGACGAAATCATTATTCATGAAGGGGATGAAGGGGCAATATTATATATTCTCCAAGAAGGAGCTGTACAAGTACGACGACTCACACCAAGTCATGATGAGTTTGCTGTGGTAAATCTTTCTGCAGAACAGAATGTTTTTTTTGGGGAAATAGCACTAATTGATAACGACAAGCGTAGCGCCTCGGTACTTGCACTCAGTGATTGCCGAACTCTTACACTCACCGGTACTGATTTTCTTGAACTCTGCGAATCAGATCCTATTCTTGGATACCGTGTTATCTTTCGCATCGCAAAACGATTATCCGCATCATTGCGCCGCTCCACGATGGATATTCTTGCAATATATCAGGCACTTCTTGATGAGGTTGAAAACAGAATATAAATGTGCCTCCTTGACTATTTATGCATGATACGGTATATTAATGACAATTCTTATCATTGAAACGGGCAATAGCGCAGTTGGTTAGCGTACAAGTCTGGGGGACTTGGGGTCCCCGGTTCAAATCCGGGTTGCCCGAAAAGGTCAGGTTCTATTTAGCAGGTCCTGACCTTTTATTTTCATTAGAAAATTCTTTATATAGTATCTAGCGTTTTCGTCATCTACCATTTCTACAGAACTTATAAAATTCAGCGACGGAAAAATTCCGTATACAAATCAAAATTCATCAGGTATACTTATATGTATGAAAGAAATCACAATAACCTTACCTGACAACACAATACAAGTTGTGCCAGCAAACACATTACCCAAAACTATTCTTGAACAGTTCCATTTTCCGCCCAAGAGTGTATTAGGACTAAAGGTGAATAATGATATTGTATCATTAACAGAACCCTTAACTGTGAGTTGCACTGTTGAACCCATAATCAAAGGTACCCATGAAGCATCTGCGATATATCGCCGTTCCCTTTGCTTTGTCCTTGCAGCTGCAAGTCATACACTGTTTCCTCAAGAACGTCTGCTCGTTGGCCATAGTCTTGGATACAGTTACTATTATAGTTTTGCAAGCGGCAAGAAACTGACAGAAAAAGATATCAGCTCTTTGAAAGAACGGATGATGCAGTTAATCACAGCTGATACACCCATAGAAACAGAAAGTTATTCGTATCCAGAAGTGGTCGCCATACTGGAAAAGATGAATCTTGTTGAGACACGTAAACAGCTAAATTATCTGGGTAAACCAGTATTCAAACTGAATAAACTTGCAGGATTCTTAGATCTTTATTTTGACCCTCTTGTACCATCAACCGGTTATCTGACTCATTTTGATATTATACCATATGAAGAAGGACTACGACTTTGTTATCCATCGACAGCCCATCCTGATGAATTACCACCATTTGAGGACAGTCAAAAGTTATTCTCGATTTATCGTTATTATAAACAATGGGGACGTAAACTAGGAATTACCTCCGCAGCATCACTTAATGAACTAATACATAAAAAAGAAATCAATGATTTCATTGATATAACAGAAACATTGCAAGATAAACGGATTGCGGATATCGCTGAATCTATCCGCCGACGAAATAATGTACGTGTTGTGTTGATGGCTGGCCCATCCAGTTCTGGTAAAACAACATCGTCAAAAAAACTCGCACTACAGCTTAAAGCACTCGGTTACCGCCCAAAACTGATTGAATTAGATTCATATTATGTAAATCGACAGTTTACACCACGAGACGAGAATGGAAACTACGATTATGAATGTCTTGAGGCACTTGATGTTGCACAGCTTAATGAAGACCTCATGAATCTGTTCTCTGGCAAAGAAGTGCAACTTCCAAGCTATGATTTTATAGAGGGAAAACGGCGGTATAATGGCAAATATATACATCTCGCACAGGACGATATTTTAGTCATGGAAGGAATTCACGGCCTGAATGATAAATTGACACCTCTTGTTCCTCCAGAATACAAATTTAAAGTGTATCTTTCGGCCCTAACACAGCTTAACCTTGATGACCTAAACCGTATTTCTACACGGGATAATCGTCTCATCAGACGTATCGTTCGTGACTCACGTTTCCGTGGTAAATCAGCAACTGATACAATCTCCATGTGGGACAGTGTAGAAAAAGGGGAACGGCTGCATATTTTTCCTTTTCAAAATAATGCTGATGCGATGTTAAATACAGCTCTTGATTATGAACTGGCTGTTCTGAAAGTTTATGCAGAGCCTCTGCTCCGCTGTGTTACTCCATTGCAAAAAGAATATGCAGAAGCAAGTAGACTTCTACGTTTCCTTCAGCATTTTTCTTCAATACCAGCAGTCGCCGTTCCTCCACATTCCATTATTAGAGAATTTATTGGAGACAGCGCTTTTAAATACTAGTTATCTATTAGTTTTTGTCTATTTCCTATTTCATCAAGCGTCAGATCTTCAGTATACTGACGCTCTTTTTTATAATCCATATACTGTTTTTCTTTCAGATTAGTAAGCACTTTGCATAATTTCAAAGCTTCCGCATACGCAACCCGACATTCCTCAACCTTTTCTTCCGCACATGCAAGTTCTACAGTCAAATTCTGTCGTTTAATATCAAGTCCTGTAATATAAGTATCAATCATACGCAGTTCATTTATATCGCCACAGCCACAACAAGACGCAGTTGCTTTTTCTCGTTTAATGATATTAATTTCAATTTGAGTACGAATAGCATCAGCAACAGAAACAGCATGACCAAGTTCTACCTTACGCTGCTCTGCAACAAATTCACGCATATCAAGTATTTTCTGTAGAGAAAAAACAAATTTTTTCATATGCGTTTATCATATTAGATTTCAGAAAATACTGCTTCACTGTTTGCATGTGCTATTGCCGTTCGAACAGGATCAATAACTATATCAGCAATATACTCTTCTTTAGGAATTGAAATGCCCGAAATTTCCCCTAGCTTTGTTAATGTCTCTTCAAGAGAAGTTTGTTCATTTTCTTCCTGTATTAAAAAATCCTCAATATCCTGATGCAGTTCAATTGCACGATCTACCTGAGCATTACTACCTTTCTGATAGGCACCAACAGTAATCATATCTTCGTTGGCTGCATATGTAGACATCAGCCGACGAATTTCTCCACATGCTTTTTGAGTTTCAGGACCTGTCACACGACGAGACAGACGACTAACACTTGCCAGAACATCAACAGCTGGATAATGATAATTTTGAGCAAGTTTTCGACTTAGAACAATATGACCATCAAGTGTACCGCGTACTTTATCAGAAACAGGCTCATCCATATCATCACCATCAACAAGAACAGTATAAAAACCTGTTATCGAACCTTTTGCATTTGTTCCACTACGTTCCAGTAATTTAGGAATTAAATCAAAAACACTTGGAGGATATCCACGCTGTGCAGGAGGTTCTCCAGCAGCCAAGCCAATTTCACGCTGCGCATGAGCAAACCGCGTTACAGAATCGAACATCAAAGTGACATCTTTCCCCTGATCTCGAAAATATTCTGCAACAGCAGTAGCAACATATGCACCGCGTAATCGCGCAATAGAAGGCTGATCAGAAGTTGCTACAACTACGACAGAACGACGCAGACCTTCTTCACCAAGATCTCGATTAATAAAATCGAGCACTTCACGACCACGCTCACCAATAAGTGCAATTACATTTATATCTGCACTCGTATTGCGCGCAATCATACTAAGCAATGTAGATTTTCCTACACCTGAACCAGCAAAAATGCCTAATCGCTGTCCTTTCGCAACAGCAAGTAAAGAATCTATAGACCGAATCCCTGTAATAATCCTACGATTCACTGGTTTTCGCTCAAGCGGCGACGGCGCAGAAGCAATTGCAGGATAAAAAGTCTCAGGAACAATATCTCCTTTATTATCATATGGCCTGCCTGTTGCATCTATAACCCGACCAAGTAAATTCGATCCGACGCCAACCTGAAGAACAGCACCTGAAGCAATAACTTCGCTTCCAACCTCGATACCTTCAGTATTACCATATGCCATGAGCTGTACCTCAGCTCCTCTAAGACCAACAACCTCCGCATATACGCTCTTTCCTGAACGAGGCATCTTTATTGTACACATCTCACCTATAACAGAACTTGGTCCATGACTTTCAATCAACATTCCTCGAACACCTGTTACAGATCCCGTATACAGAATTGTTTCAGTTTTCTCTATACTTTCTATATACTTTGCTAATAGTTCAGCCATATTTATACAGTTAGTTTTGAGGACTCCATTGTTTTAATTGGTGATATTTCAAGAATCTTCTGTTCAAGTTCTCCAAGCTGGCTAGCAATACGAGCATCGATGGCACCAAAGTCTGTTTCAATAATACATCCTCCTTGATCTATGGAGGTATCTTCAACCACAGTAATATTTTTTACAGTTTCAACAGACTTCATAAAATCCTGTGCATGTTCGGTAATTAGTTTCACATCTGACATATTAACACGGATGGTTACATCACCGCGTCCTTTCACCTTACGAAGAGCCTGCAAAACATTTGCCATAATGACATTACGCTGACTTTCTGATATAACCTTTACTACTTTACGTGTAATCAAAAGTACAAGATCAACTATTTGTTGTTCCGTTGTATTTAGAATATCTTCTCGTTTTTCCATCACCCGGTCAATAATCACATGTAACCGATCTATCAGCCTATTAACTTCTGCCTCGCCATCTTTATAACCAACTGCTTTCCCTTCATTAAATCCAGCCTCATGTGCAGCAGTTTCTATTTCTCCTTTTTTATTCTGGGCATCAGCAATAATCCGCTCCGCCTCCTGCTGAGCTTCTTTAATAATTTCAGCAGCTTTTGCTTCTGCATCAGTACGAATAATCTGAGATTGTTCCGTCTGTCTTTTCACTTCTTCAAATGCAGTATCATGAGCCTTCTTTATAATTTCATCAGCTTCAGTCTGAGCAGTAGCAATCAACTGCTTCTTTTCTTCTGCCCACTGCATTTTAAATTCATCTGCTTCTCGCTTTAAATCACTGGCAGTGGGTCCCTCATATACAGGCTCCATAATTTCTTCTTCTGGTTCCTCTTCAACCACAAAATTTTTTGTTAATTGAAGCATAACCATATCATTAACCGGTTTTATTTCATTCGGACGGAAAATTGTCTTTGCCATATCCTCTCATTTCTCCTTCAGGCAGCGTTAAACAACAAGTTCATCCTCACCGGAACGGGCGATAACAATTTCGCCAGAATCCTCAAGACGGCGAATAATCGAAACGACTTTCTGCTGAGATTCTTCAACATCTTTAAGTCGTACCGGTCCCATAAATTCCATATCCTCTTTAAGCATGCTTGCCGCCCGTTTAGACATATTACGGAAAATTTTATCCTGCACTTCTGTATCAACAGATTTAAGCGCTTTTGCCAGTTCCTGACTATCAACTTCACGCAAAACACGCTGAATCGCACGGTCATCAAGCATAACAATATCTTCAAATACAAACATACGTTTCTTGATTTCTTCCGCCAAATCAGGATCTTCTTCTTCAAGTGACTCAATAATGGATTTTTCTGAAGATCGATCAACAAGATTAAGAATCTCAACAATACTTTCAACACCACCAGCAGCTGTATAATCTTCACTAGATAGAGTTGATAATTTCTTTTCCAGAACACGTTCAACTTCACGCAAAACATCAGGCGATGTACGATCCATTGTCGCAATACGGCGAGCAACTTCACTCTGAATTTCATCAGGCAGATTCTGCAATATAGTAGACGCCTTGTTTGGTTCAAGATATGCAAGAATAAGAGCTATTGTTTGAGGATGCTCCTGTTGAATAAAATTGAGCAGATGAGCAGGATCTGTCCGCCGAATAAAATCAAACGGACGAACCTGGAGGGAACTCGTTAGACGATTGATAATATCAATAGCTTTCTGACTGCCTAACGACTTTTCAAGCAATTCACGAGCATAATCAATACCACCTGTCGTGATAAAGTTCTGCGCATTCATTAACTCTTGGAATTCCTCAAGAACCGCATCTGAAAGCTCTGAATCAACAGTCTCCATTCGCGCGACTTCAAAAGTAAGTGTTTCCACTTCATCTTCGCGCAAATGCTTAAATATTTCAGATGCAACTTCAGAACCAAGTGTTACAAGAAAAATAGCAGCTTTCTGACGCCCAGTCAAACTTTTTACATCTTTGATTTTTTTAGATCCACCTGAACCTGATGATTTAGCGGATGATTTTGATTTCGTCGTCTGATCTGCCATTTTATTCCTCCATCAGCCAAGTACGGATAAGCATTGCAACATCTTCTGGGTGGTCTTTTGCCATAGAAAGAACATTTTCCTGCATTTCTGCACGTTTGCGCTCTTCAACTGACATCTCAACACCCATACTGGCTTCTTGTGCATCCCACAGAGTCTTTTCACGCTCCATCTGACTTTTTCGCAGCATTTCTTCTTCCCGCATTCGCCGACGCCTTTCAAGTTCCCTGCTGATAAAGCGAAAAATCATAAAGACAATCAGTACTGCTGCTACTCCAGCAAGCACCATCATAATAGTTCTGCGTGTCTGCTGAGAACGAAGATACGCCATATCTTCACTTTCAAATTGAGCCGTCCGGTCATACATAATATTTTGAACGGAGACCGAATCCCCTCTGGTCTTATTATAGCCAATCGCGTTCTGAACCAGCCTTGTTGCCTGACTCAAGTCTTCTGCTGACACAGGCACATACTCCCGCTCAATAGCTCCATTGGGAGAAATAATCAAATCACCTTTTTCATCATATTTACGCCGCCATGATCCATCAATATTAACAGACACTGTCACACGGTCTATACTGGGACTCTTTTCTTCTGAAACCTGACTCGTATTAATTACATTATTCTGTTTAACCCCAGTTTCTTCAGATGTGCCATACAAATTAGACATATCAGAATATACTGGAGGATTTTGTCCCTCTACACCAGCAGGCCCCTCGGGATTATATCCCGTACCAGTCCATTTTTTCGTAACAGTCTCAGAAGAAATAGGTAGATAATCCCTATATTCAGAATCATCATATGGTGTATCAGGATCATCCTGCTTAATAACTATGGGTGAATATACAGTGGAATCAACGACTTTTTTTGACATGTCCATATCTATCTTGATATTTAAATCACGGACACGATCATTCCCAAAAATGGACTGCAGTTGATTCAAAATCGTAGCACGATACTGCATTTCAAGCTGACGAATCAACTTCTGTTCACGCGCAATATTATCGACCCGTTCCTGTGCCTCCATACCGGAAAAATCATTCAAAATATTACCAGCAGAATCTGCAATTGTTACATTCTCATCAGTTAAACCAGTTATTGCTTTTGTAAGTAATTTCTGTACACCTTGAATTTTCTTTTTATTATCAACAATATCACTGCCTGGCTTTGGATATAAAATAACACTTGCCGTAACAGGATTTTGATCAGCTGCAAACAATGTTTTTTCAGGCATTGTAATAACAACGTTTGCTTTATCAACATCATCAAGAGCTTCAATATGCTCCGTCACGACCTGTGTAATAGAACGTTGGAGATTTACATTCCGCTCAAAATCAGTCGTTGTCCACCGTTCTACATCAAATAACGACCATGGATCAACATTACCTGGTACTAAATCTTCACGAACCAGAATAGCACGCATACGACGCGCAGTTGCTTCATCTTTCACAGAAATAAAACCAGTGGAACTTACTTCCGCATTGACATTTTCTTCTGCAAGACGATATACAATTTTATCCCGATCTGCTTCATTTGTTATTGCCACACTGAACAAAGGAACTGTCGTTGGTTTAGAAGAAATTGTTAATATGAGTATTAACGCAACTACGGCTGCAATTATAATACCGCCGAGAATAAGTTTCTGTACCAGGCTCCATTTGCCCCATAGCTGCTTTGCAGATGTAAAAAGCTTCTTCAGCCATTCGTTCATCTATTTCCTCCCCTGAACGAACCAGTTTAACTTCTATATTTAGATTATAGAATATTTATTCAACCGTGAGAACCCTCTACCGGGTTGTTGTAATTTCCGACCAGCTTGTAATCACTCGATCAATAACATTTTGTGCAATACTCAGTGACATACTTGCTTCAGCCATGGCAATTGTCACATCATGAATATCTACAGAGTCAGGATCTATAATTAACTGCTGTGCGACATCTGTACTTGCCACCTGCTTCCCGTTTACATAATCCATCGCTTCAAGCAGATAATTCTCAAAATTGCCACGGACTTCTGCGACACCCGTATCTTTACGTACTGTTTCCAGAACACCCGATGCTCTAACAGGAGAACTACCGATATGAGCAGTATTTGTACGGATCATTTCAAAATTACCTATCATATTGCTGTTACCTTCTTAATTATTCACCTAGTTACCAGTTATGAAACATTCTATCATCGACCAATATCCAACGCACTGTTGAACATCTCTTTTGCCCCTTGAATTACAGAAGAGTTTGCTTCATATGCTCTGGAAGCAGAAATTAAATCAACCATCTCATTTACAATATTAACATTTGAATATTCCACATACCCAGCATTCGGACCTGACATAATCGCATCGGGATGAGTAGGATCATATACTAATCTACCGGGTGTATCATCTTTAACAATCTCCTGAATTTTCACACCGGCACCAGGACCACGATCAATATCATCAGGCATAAATGGATTTCTGAAAATTGTTTGTCCGTTTACAGGTGCAAGTACAACCCTACTTCGCTTAAACGCACCACCTTCTGGAGTACGAGTTGTAGCTGCATTTGCTATATTATTTGAAATCACATCTGTACGCAGGCGTTCAACACTCATGCCTGTCGCGGCAATATTAATACTGGAGAACATTCCCATAATTCATTCCTTATTTCTTAATTGCAGTACGCAACTGCGCAAATTGAAACGCCTGCAGCTGGCTAAGTAACTTATAATTTAACTGAATTTTCAGAACTTCCATTGCTTCCTGTTCTGCATCAACATTATTTCCATTGGCTTTTGATGTCGAAAGATAATCAGTCACCCGGCGTGGTTCAACAGATCGATAATCAATCGGCAGTTCTGATTGTACATGCCGAGGATCGGTCGTTACCATTTGAAAAGCATCACGCGCGGCAGTTTCTGATTCAAGCGCACGTTTTAACTCACTTTCAAAATTAACGGAAGTTCGTTTAAAATTAGGGACTTCTGCGTTTGCCAAATTATTCGCTGTTACCTGATAACGTAGAGTACTGACATCCATAGCGCGGTGCAACAGATCCACAGATCTGGTAAAATCATTCATCTCAAAAAACCTCCGTTCAAAAGCCGAAACCTAATTACTACATTTTTCGGCATCAATTCACTTCAGTTTAGAATTATTTACAAAATATTGTTTTATTCCTCTAGAAAGCAAGGCGTTCTTAAAAATGGCAGATAGAGAACAATGACATCTGCCGTTTTATCCTAAAATTTACAATATATATCGAGAAAGATCTTGATCCTGAACAATATCCTTCAAACGCAAATCCACATAAGAACAAGTAATTTCCACGGTTTCACCTGCATGTGCATCTGCCTCATATGATAAATCTTCCAAGACAGTCTCTATGATTGTATGAAGACGACGCGCGCCAATATTCTCTGCCCGAGAATTGACATCAGCAGCAAGGAAACTCATTCTATCAATAGCATCTTCTGAGAATTTAATAACCACATTTTCCGTTCTCAGAAGTTCCATATACTGTTTCGTAAGTGCATTTTTGGGTTCAAGAAGTATCCGTTTAAAATCTTCAGCGTTCAGCGAATCAAGTTCAACTCGAAGAGGAAATCTTCCTTGGAGTTCAGGAATTAAATCAGAAGGCTTTGAAAGATTAAAGGCTCCCGCCGCTATAAACAAAATATGGGTTGTATCAATCACTCCAAATTTCGTATTTACATTTGATCCTTCAACAATAGGGAGAATATCACGCTGTACCCCCTCACGAGAAACATCTTGACCGCCACGTTCTCCACGAACAGCAATTTTATCAATCTCATCTATAAAAATAATACCACTCTGTTCTGCTCGTTCCCGTGCAATATCTGACACTTTATCCGGATCAATCATACGATCTAGATGTTCTTCAAGCAATATCTTGCGAGCCTCTGCAACTGTTACTTGTCTGCGCTTACTTCTACTGCCGCCAGTCAACATTGCTGTAATATTCTGCATACCAGCCTCAAGATCTTCCATATTACCGCCGGCAAAGATTTCCATAGCAGGGATTCTATTGGAATGATGAATTGTTACTTCAACAGAACGATTTTCCAATTTCCCTTCCCTCAACATTATTCTGAATTTCTCTCTTGTAGAATACATTTCTCCGCCCTGTAATTCTTTCTCCGCAGATTCATGATATTCACCTTCATTTCTAATACTTTCAGAATCAGAACTGTTTAAAGAGATTTCAGATTTAAATACATCACCGGAAGTTTTTTTCTCTTCTCTTCCACTTCCCGGTAAAAGCAAATCAAGCAGTGATTCTTCAACTTTTTTTTCAGCAGAAGCTCTCAACTGTTCTTGCATCTCTGCTTTCACCATATTATAACTAACTGCAGCAAGATCTCGAATCATAGACTCTACATCTCGCCCCACATAGCCTACCTCTGTATATTTGGTTGCTTCAACTTTTAAAAACGGAGCACCACACAACTTTGCTAGACGACGAGCAATTTCTGTCTTTCCAACTCCGGTCGGACCAATCATCAAAATATTTTTAGGAGCAATTTCTTCCCTAATATCCTCCGGCAGCTTCAATCTGCGGGTACGATTTCTCAGTGCAATAGCAACAGCTTTTTTTGCATTATGCTGACCAATTATATATGCATCAAGTCGATCTACAATCTGACGCGGTGTTAATTCCTCCAGATTCACAGTTCGCACAGTTTCTTCTGTCACGTTACAATTCCTCCACCACTATATGATTATTTGTATAAATACAAATACTTCCTGCAATTTTGAGACTTTTTTCCGCTATTTCACTCGCAGAATAGTTTGATGATTCAAGATATGCTAATGCAGCCGCATAAGCATAATTACCACCAGAACCAATCGCAAGAACGTCATTTTCAGGTTCGATTACATCACCGGTACCTGAAATCAATAAAATTTTATTTAAATCAGCAACAAGCAACAGTGCCTCTAATTGCCTGAGAGCCTTATCTGTCCGCCACATTTTTGCCATCTCAACAGCAGCACGAGTAAGATCTCCAGAATATTCTTTTATTTTCGTTTCAAATTTATCAAATAAACTAAACGCATCGGCAGTCGCTCCTGCAAACCCTGTCAAAACCTTACCATCATATAACCTTCTAACCTTCCTAGCATTGCCTTTCATTACTGTATTACCCATAGTTACCTGACCATCCCCAGCCATTGCAACACGTCCATTTCGTCTGACAGCAATTACAGTCGTACTACGAATCTTTTCATATTTCAAAATCAGTTACCTCCATGAGGATGAGTATTAGTATATGTTTCAATCAACTGTGCAGTTGTTAGATGTGTATATCGCTGTGTTGTAGAAATATTAGAATGCCCAAGCATTTCCTGTACGATACGAATATCTGCCCCATTTGCCAACAACGCTGTTGCAAAGGTATGGCGGAAAGAGTGGGGAGAAACATGCCTGTTTGTTCCTTCTAAACCAGAATAACGAGTAACAATATATCTAATACCACGTGCAGTCAATGCATATCCTTTTTGATTGATAAAAACTTGCTCAACATTTCTTTCAGCAGGAATATATAACGATCGCTCTTGCAAATACTTCATGAGCGCTGAAGCCGCATCAGATGAGAAAAACACCTGTCGTTCCTTATTTCCTTTTCCTAAAACAATCGCTGAAGAAATATCAGCATCTATATCCCGCAAGCACAATCCGGCAATTTCTGATACACGACATCCAGATGAATACATTACTTCAAAAAGAGCCTTATCTCTCGCAGGCCACAGCAATTTTTTATTGTCGGGTTCTGCACAAAGTTCTCCAACTTCATCAGGAGTCATAAAACGAGGAAGCAATTTTGGAATTTTCACAGTCTTTAATTCTAATGAAGGATTCCTATCTATATATCCCATTTTGTAACAATATTTAAAAAACGAACGTATTGCCGCAATATATCGATTAATACTTGTAGCTTTTTTTCCATCCTTAGATAATGATCCAATCGAACCACGCAATTCTAGTAAAGATATATCATGAATATCAAGACGAGGATTACCAAGATATTGCAGAAAATATTCCATATCTTTACGGTACGCTATAATGGAATTTGATGATAAACAACGAATATTTTCAAGATAAACAAGAAATTCATCAATCACCTGTTTAACAAAAATGATATTATTACTCATACTATTCATCAATTTCTATTTTTTCTTCAACTGTATCATCCACAGAATGCAGGTAATCACAATCAGGATTTATACATGATTTATATGCCCCATTCTTTTTATCATATTTTTCCACTAAAAAATGTCCACATTTCGGACAAGACGCATTAAGAGGTTTAAAATGGCTGATAAAATCACACTTCGGATAGTTTGTACAACCATAAAATTCTTTTCCACGCCCCTTTGATTTACGAGAAACGATATCTCCGCCACACTTGGGACATTTTGCAAGAGGAATAGAACGTGTATTATGACACTCAGGAAATCCTGAACATGCAAGAAAAAAACCAAATCTCCCTAGTTTCTTTACCATCGGTTTACCACAAATCTCACAGATTTGATCAGTTTGCTCATCCATCAATCCCTTAAAACTTTCTTGCTTCGCCATAACCTGTTCAACCTTATCGTGAAAAGGGAAGAAAAAATCACCAATCATCTTTGTCCAAATGGTACCGCTTTCTTCTATATCGTCAAGTCTCGTTTCAATTTCTGCCGTAAAGTTCTCATTTACGACATCAGGAAAAGATTCCACCAAGATATCATTGATCATACGCCCCAACGGGGTTGGCACAAGTTGTTTATTACTTCTCGTTACATAATATCGATCAAGCAGTACAGAAATAATAGGTGCATATGTTGAAGGACGACCTATTCCTTTTTCTTCTAGCGTTTTTACAATTGAGGCATCAGTATATCGCGCAGGTCCTTGAGTAAAATGTTGTTCAGGATAAAATTTGAGTGCAGATAATTTCTCGCCCATTTTTAATACCGGGAGAGTTCCTGTTACTTCTTCTTTTGCAGAAAGGACCTTCATAACTTTATAAAACCCTTTATTAATAACCTTACTAGCAGAACAACGAAAAATAGCAGGACCAGCGGTAATTTCGACTGTTGTTGTACGGCTTTTTGCATTATTCATCTGACTAGAGACAAAACGTTCCCAGATAATTGAATATAAACGAAGTTGATCCCTTGTCAAAAACTCTTTCACAAAATCCGGAGTATAATCAGTATAAGTGGGTCGGATACCTTCATGAGCATCCTGCGCTTTTATTCCAACAGCATATTGAACAGGCATCTCAGGTAATTCATCAGGATGATTTTTAGATATCCAATTACGAACATCATCAATCGCTGTTTGAGAAATGCGAACAGAATCAGTACGCATATAAGTAATCAAACCAACACGGTTTGTACCAATATTAATACCCTCATATAACTGCTGTGCAATTTGCATCGTTTTTCGTGATGTAAATCCAAGCCGGTTCGCTGCAGATTGCTGCAATTTTGAAGTTGTAAAAGGAGGCTTAGGTCGGAGGGTTTTCTCTGTTGCTTTTACATCACAGACAGAACATGCCATATCCTTGATTTCATCAATAATTCTTTGCACTGCATCTTCATTTGGTAAATCAGGTTTCTGACTTTGATATGAAACTAACTGCGCAGTAAATTTAGATTTACCTTTCGCAAAGTCAACATCAAGAGTCCAGTATTCCTCTGGAATAAATGATTCAACTTCTTTTTCACGGTTACAAATAAGCTTGAGTGCAACAGATTGAACCCTTCCTGCAGATAAACCATTTTTTACCTTTTTCCACAACAAAGGAGAGAGATTATAACCAACAAGACGATCAAGCACACGACGAGCCTTCTGAGCATTTACTTTTCGCTCATCAATTATCCGGGGATGCAGTACCGCAGCCTTTATAGCCTGCGGTGTAATCTCATTAAAAACAATACGCTTAATAGGAGCATCTGTCTTGTTTTCAAGAGCCTCTTGCAAGTGCCATGCAATGGCTTCGCCCTCACGATCATTATCACTAGCAAGCAAAACTTCTTTTGACTTTTTCGCATCTTTCTGAAGTTCTTTCAGAAGTTTTGCCCGACCACGTACAGTAATGTATTCCGGTTCAAAATCATGTTCAACATTAATCGCCATTCGAGATTTAGGCAAATCAATCAGATGTCCCATAGAAGCCTTTACAATATAGCCAGGGCCCAGATATTTTTCAATTGTTTTTGCCTTTGCTGGAGATTCTACAATGACCAACGTCTGTCTTTCTGTTCCAGTCCTTGCAACATTTATCTTTTTTTCAGTCATCACTATTCCTCTATAACAACAACTGCCTGTCAGTAATATAACTCCCATCAAGTTGGCAATATTCTTCATAAGAACTAACAAGCTGAGCACCTTCAGAAACATACTGCTCAACCGTTTTAAGCATATTACGTCGCATTTGCACATCAGTCATTTCTACATCACGATAAGCATTTTTACGAACTGCAGAATGATGAAAAACAACATCTCTTCCTTGTTCAAGTGCAAAATCAGCAGTACTTAACGCACCAGAACCAGGAGGAGCCTCTACGACTAGAACAGACTTTGATAAACCAGCAATAATGCGGTTCCGCTGTATGAAATGCCATTTCTGAGCAACTGTACCAGGAGAATATTCGCTGACTAAACAACCACCAAGTTCTATCATCTTCTGTGCCAGTCTGCGATTTGCAACAGGATATACAGAATCAAGTCCGCAGGCAAGAACTCCAACACCATGTCCACCAGCGGCAATTGTTCCACAATGAGCTGCAGCATCGATTCCGTATGCTAATCCGGAAACAATTATTTTTCCATCCCTGACAGCAGCAGAAGCAAATTCCGAAGCAGCCCTCATTCCATTTACTGTCGGCCTACGTGTACCCACAACCGCAATACACTCTGTATCACACAACACTTGGTGATTACCGCGAACAAATAAAAGATACGGCGGATCATATATCTCCAAAAGCAAAGGCGGATACAATGGAGAGCCATACACACAGTATAGAATATCATATTTCTCTATCAACTGCGCAGAATATTTAGCTTTTTTTACAGCCTCAGATCCACACCAGTTCTTCGTACGAAGTGGCCGATGCAGTAATAGAGAAATATCTTCCTTTGAAAGTAACGCAAGATCTGTTATATTGTCAAGTTTTTCTTTTAAAATTATTTTTTCCCGTAAAGATAGAAACCTCATATCCGATATGGCCAACAAAATAAGCAAATCATTGTTGCACATATGCCGCATCCAGAACGATTTTTTTATTTGCCTCCGCTTCAGCTTTTTTTTCTGAAGATGATGTAACTTTAATAATTCTATCATAAAGTGATACAGCTTTATCAAACTCATACGTACTATAATAAGCCCGGGCAAGAATGAACATACCATCTGTATCATGCTTTTCAAGCTCAACAAAAGATTCTAGATAAGGAATAGCTTTCGAAGGTTCATCAAGCTCAAAAACATATAACACTCCTAATCCATACAAAGCACGTGCATACTTTGGCTGTAATTCAATAGCACGTAAATAACCAGATTCAGCTAGTTTTAAATAATTATATTTCTGGACAGCAGACCCAATTGCATTATAATCAAGTGCAGATTTTGCCATATATCCAGCACAGAGCCCTATATAATAATATAAATTCGGATTTGCAGGATAGTATTCAATAGCTTTCTGAAATGCTTTTAAAGCTTCTCCATACATAGTTGAGTCTCTGCTATTATACGCTTGATCAATATAACGCGAACCAAGCATTTTATACCAAATTCCAATTTGCTGTTGAGCGATCATAATATCCTCAACACGATTTTCATATTTCTCAATAGCAGTTTTAATCTCATCAATCGTAGTTGGAGAATCAACACCTTCTTCCAAGGCTTGCATACGTTTAATTGAACGTGAATTTTGACCACATCCTATAAAAGATATTATACTAATAAAAAAAATAAAGATATATAGTTGTGTTCGTTTCATCACAGCCTCCATCACAAAAATACAGCAATACTACTTATAACATCGGTTAATACAATCTGTTACTCGTCTTTTTTATCAGGATGCCCAGGAAAAAAAAGATTATGATATTGTTTCAAGTGCTCATTGTTTATATGAGTATAAATTTGGGTAGTTGAAATATCAGAATGGCCTAACAACTCCTGTACAGATCGTAAATCAGCCCCCCCTTCCAACAAATGTGTTGCAAATGAATGGCGCAATGTATGAACTTTTGCAGTTTCTCCTGATATATCCTCCAGAATTTGAAAACGTTTCCAAATTCCTTTTCGTGAAATTGCACAACCATTCGCATTAACAAAAACCTGCGCAATATGCCGTTTGCCGACAATAAGAGGACGCACTTTCAACCATTCCAGAAGCCAATATTTCGCCTGTTTTCCAAAAGGAACCATACGCTCCTTATCACCTTTACCCTGAACAATAATAAGTTGTTCTTTTAGATGAAGATTATCTATCAATAAGGCAGCAGCTTCACTGATACGCAAGCCACATGAATAAATCAATTCAAATAACGCTCGATCACGAATTCCAAGTGGTGTTGTAGTATCAATTGCAGATAATAAATGTTCAACTTGTTCAATAGCTAACACCCGTGGTAATTTTCGATTCACAGACGGTTTATCAAGTAGCATCGCCTTATTTTCGCACCAAATACGTTGCCGCACTAGAAAAGCACCAAAAATTCTCAATGCAGCTATATCTCGTGCAAGAGTCGCAACATCAATACCCTTTGTTTTCCGCCAAACGATAAAACATAATAATTGCTGCAAATCTATTTGAGATAATTCCAGATGTTGCTCAGAAAGCCAATTAAAGAAAATTGATACAGCAGAACAATATGTTTCAGCGGTTAATTTAGATTTTCTCTCAACAGTAAGCAATTCATCATAAAAAAATGACAGCAGAGTTTCTGCTGTCATTTTTGAAGCTCTGGAATCCATTTTAATCCTTTTGCTGACGAAGATATGTAGGGATTTCCAAGTTATCCAAATTAATAGTTGTTGATTTTTGTCCGGACATAGTAGATCTTACAGGCTTTGTATTTCCAGTAGATGTAGTTCCTGTATGTATAGGACGCCCCTTAGGAGGAACAAATACCCCTGGATAAGCATCCGTTTCGGGGACCGTAGGAACAGCTGGTTTAGCAGATAAAATATCAGACATCTCTGAAGAAGAAACTGTATCAGTCGGTTTCACCTCAATCTCTTTTTCCTCCTGCGAAACCTGATCAAAATCAGTAGCAATAACAGTTACCTTTATAGAACCATCCATTGTATCATCATACACCAGTCCAGCTTTTATAAAAGCATTTGCATCTGTATGCTGCCCAACTAAATCCACAATTTCCTGATACTCCGCCAAAGATGTATCTTCACTGCCAGTTACATTAATCAAAATATACTTTGCACCATCAATATGGGAATCTTCTAAAAGAGGATTACTAATCGCTTCAGTAATAGCATCCGTGGCTCGATTATCACCAGTTCCATATCCAACTCCCATAATAGCATATCCTTTATTTACCATAACAGTGCGGATATCATTAAAATCTGTATTAATAAGACCATTCTTTGTAATTACATCAGAAATTCCCTGAACCCCCTGACATAATACTGCATCGACTTTCAGAAACGCCTCTTTTATAGGAGTACGTCGCTCAATAATTTTAAACAAATATTGATTAGGAATAACAATTAAAGTATCAACAACCTCACGAAGTTTTTTTATACCCTCTTCTGCGTATCGCATTTTCGCACGCCCTTCAAAATCAAAAGGTTTGGTAACAACACCAACTGTTAAAGCACCTTGCTCTCTGGCAATGCGAGCAACAACAGGAGCTGCGCCAGTTCCTGTTCCCCCCCCCATACCTGCAGTAATAAACACCATGTGAGCGCCTTTGAGGATATTACCAATTGTCTCAGCATCTTCTTCTGCGGCTTTTTCGCCAATCTCAGGATTTCCACCAGCCCCAAGACCATTTGTTAATTTCGAACCAATACAAATCTTCTTTCCTGCTCTAGAAGAATTTAACGCCTGGATATCTGTATTTGCAACAATAAATTCAACATTTTCTAAATTCGAATCTATCATCCGATTCACTGCATTGGAACCACCACCGCCACAGCCTATGACTTTAATAACCGTTGGATTTGAATTCTTAACTATAGGATTACTACCGTTAGAATCAGTAATAACAGACATATTGGTCATACAATCTCCCGCCCATAACCAGAAATAATAATATTAAAAAAAGTCTTTGAAGAATTTTGCTAGCCCAGATAAGATTCCAAACGACTTTTCGCTCTGTACATTATAATCCTTTGCTTTATGTTTATCAACATTACTCACTAAAAGACCAGCCGCAGTTGCATATTCTGGAGTCCGATATTCAGGAACAGCACTTCCAAGAGTGGAAGGAATTCCAATACGAACAGCCTCTGTATTAAAGACCTCTTGGGCAAGCTCGACAATACCCATCATCTGCGCCCCCCCGCCTACAAGCACAATATTACCAGAAAGCTGTCGTACAGTTGTTCGTTGCACAATTTGTTCTCGCACTAACATGAACAATTCTCTCATCCGTGGTTGCAAAATATGGCATATATCAGTTTTCGGCACCGAAGCCGGGGCACGACCACCTACACCAGGAATAATTATAGACTCATTTACATCAGCAAGCACAGGTTCCCAACAGCATCCTGATTTTGTTTTAATATGTTCAGCCGTCTCAAAAGAAACACCTTTACCTATTGCAATATCATTTGTTACCAAAATACCACCAACAGGGATCGAAGCAGTGCAAATTGGAGCACCTTTATCAACTACAAGTACATCAGTCGTTCCGCCTCCAAGATCTATTAGAATAGATCCAAGCTCCAGCTCTTCTTCCGTCATTACCGCATGAGCAGCTGCAAGTGTTTTAAGCATGATTCCATCTACACCATATCCCGCCCTAGTAACGCATCTTTGAATATTTTGCATCGATGTGACCGAACAAGTGATAATATGAACAGCAACTTCAAGTCTAACCCCAATGTTATTTATAGGATCTTTTATACCCGGTTGACCATCAATAGTATAGTATTGAGGAACAACATGCAGAATTTTACGATCCATTGGGATAACAACTGCAGTGGCAGCCTCATGCACTCGTTCCACATCATTCCGAGTAATTTCCCTTGTACCATTACCGTGAGTTGCTACAGCTACAGATCCTCTGGAATCTAGGCTATCAATCTGAGCTCCACCAATTGCAGTTATACAGGAAGAAACTTCTTCACCAGAAGACAATTCCGCTTCAAGTATAGCTTTCTTCAAATCCTGCATAGCTGCTTCTATATTTACAATGACACCATTACGCAAACCTTGAGATGGACAAGAACCAAGCCCTATAATCTGCAACTTATTATCTTCTGTGAATTCTCCAATGACGACCCGTATGGTACTAGTACCAAGATCAAGGCCGACAATAACATCACTCACTTTTTCCTCCAGCGGCTTTTTACTCGAAACAAGGACATATCACTGTTTCAACGAATACGATATGATACAGAACCATACCGTAGATCAATCTCTGAGACATCCTCATTCAGTTTTTGTACCACATCGAGAACGACCATCATATATTCTAAAGTTCTCTGATCAAGAGAACGATCTGTCAATACCCTGATCTGAGAATACATTGGATATAATATTAAATCATATCCTCCATAGTCTTTTTCTGCAATATGAATTTCCGAAATTGCAGATAAATACTTTTGAGGAAGAGTCTGAATTCTTTCAAGTTGTTCCAGAAGCGAACGATATGCCCCGTGGATACGCATACCAAGTCTCACATTATCCATCGAAATTCCTGTTATAAGTGGAACCCCAACATTTTCCCCTGCATCTGGAGGAATAAATAAAACACCATCTTTATCAATCGCAACAGGGGTTAAACGATCCTGTATCTGCATCAAAGTCATTGCTACAGGTTTACGTTCAACAATTGAAATATTAACAGTGTCAGGGAATTTTTTTTCCACAATAGCCGATTCAATAGCTGGATGCGTCAGCAAAGCAGCAGTCGCTTGAGGACCATCAAAATCAAACCAACTCGTACCAGGAACAATAGAAAGTAATTGATATAACTCCTGTATAGTAAAACTTTCATTATTTTGAAAGGTCACCTTTACCGGTACCTGTGTAGGCATGATAAACAGGTATATAACCCCCTCGCACAATAAGGCAAACAACAATATCCCAATAACAACTTTAATAATCAGGTTTTTTCTACTAGACGAAACTTCATCCTTACGCTCATCAAAACCTCTAAAACCGCCATAAATAAAACTATCACTCACGACTCTCCTCCGTTTGCATAAAACAATACTTAACATTACTACCCATAATAATCCCCGTTATAATCTATTTCCCTTATTTTTATCGGCATTTATACCAGATACTCTGAAGCATTAGAGTCTCCGCTCTTTCGTCGAGAAATATTCATCAATAATCCACAAATACACAGTGTTATTACCATTGAAGAACCTCCCGATGAAAAAAAAGGCAGAGGAATTCCTGTCGCAGGCACTGCCCCACCAACAACACCACAGTTAAACAATGATTGAAACAAAATCAAAGCAGTACAGCCCACCCCACAAAGTCCCTGAAAACGGTCTGCCGCATTGAAAGCTGATCTAAAACCACGATATGAAAAAAACAATAACAATGCAAAATACACCAATACACCTAACAATCCCATTGCCTCAACCCATCCAGCAAAAACATAATCTGCCTGAATTTCAGGAATGCGACTTGAAAAGAACAAACCAGAACCACTTCCAGTACCCAAGATACCACCAGCACTAATAGCTCGTTCAGCTGCCATTGCCTGATAATTCCAACGGGATTGAGAGTACTCAGGATTACAAAAAGCAATTAAGCGTTGCACCCGATAAGGTTCCATAAAAACAAACAATAACAATGCAGGTACTCCAAGACCTAGGACAGGCAGAATCCAAATCAATGATGAACCAGTAATAAATATGATAAAAATACCAACAACAAAGATAAAAACTGCGGTTGAAAAATCTTTTTGTAAAAGCACAAGTAACACAAATATTCCGAGACCTATTAATCCCTGTACAACACTGCGATCATTTTCATTCTTCAAGGAATACTGTTTATCAAAATAATTAGCTAAAAATAAAACCATCGCAAGCTTTGCAATCTCTGATGGTTGTAATGAACCAACAAAAGGAATTATTATCCAACGTTGAGCTCCATTACGTTCAGAACCTATACCAGGAACAAACGTTAATAAGCAAAGAATTAATGAAGCAATAACAATTACCGGTAACAACCGTCTTATTACTTTTATATTAATTGTTGCACATACAATCATCACAACAATTCCCAGTCCAGTATTAATAAGTTGGCGTTTAATAAAATATCCTGGATCATGGAACATTCGTTCTGCATATGCAGAAGAACAAATTGATAAAGCAAAGAGTCCAAGCCCCAATAACAAAATAACAGAAATTATCAGCTGGATATCAATTTTACCAGAAGACTCTACTGGTTTTTCTGCTGAAAAAATAAAATCAGTCATTAATTTCCCTCAAGTAAGGAGTCAAACGTTCAAGAGCCATTCCTCGTGAACCTTTAAGCAGAACAATATCACCAGCATGTATCAAATCATTACACAATTGCACAATAGACTGTAAAGATACCGAAAGATCGTGCTCAAAAACATATAAAGGAATTTTACAGCTACTGCTATAAACATTAGCTGCAGCTGACATTTCATTACCAATCAAAATAAGAATATCAATTTTATCAGATAAAGCTTGCCGAATAACTGCCTGATGTGCCTGCTGTGAGTCTTTTCCCAACTCCAGCATGTCCCCAAGAATAGCAATTTTGCTATAAGTAGCAGGCAGAGATGAAAACATGTCCAAAGCTTTGTTCATAGAATCAGGATTCGCATTATAACAATCCTGAATAATAGTAACATTGCTATACAAAATCTGGCTCCGTCCAAAAAGCGGCTTAATATTCTCCAACCCCATTTTAATTTCCTGCGGAGATAAATTAAAACACTGAGCGACGGCAACAGCAGCAAGTGCGTTATACAGATTATATCTTCCAGGGAGGGGAACATGTATCTCAAAACCTTTATATGAAAAGGAAGTTCCTTCAAGTCCCATTTCTCGAATATCAAAAATAGGTAGACTGCCAGCAACACCAAAATATACCACAGAACCATTTACATCTCTGCTGAGAAATTCTGTATACTCATCAAAATCAGGAATAATCGCTGTCTGAGCACCAGAAAAATACGAAAAGATTCCTTTTTTTTCTGCTGCAATAGCATCTTTACTACCAAGAATTCCGATATGTGCAGACCCTATATTTGTGATCACACCATAATCGGGACACAATACATTTGCGAGTTCATTTATTTCCCCTTTTCTATTCATTCCCATCTCAAAGATTCCAATTTCATGATAGGCTCTTACATTAAAAACAGAAAGAGGAAGTCCCGTTTCAGAATTCAGATTTCCCTCATTCATAACTACACGAAAACGTTGAGAAAGGACAGCCGCACACAGCTCCTTTGTTGTTGTTTTACCGCTGGAACCTGTAATACCAATCTTTTTCAGATGCGGAAATTGAGAAATATATCGTTTTGCTAGAGACTGTAATGCAACAAGAGTATTTTCAACAGAAATAAATATCACAGATGGATATTTTACAGCATAGTCTACATATAGTCCGTGATTTGCAGCAAAATGCGTTTCAGTACAAAAAACAACAGAAGCCCCACGCTCAAGAGCTTGGGGTATATAGATATGACCATCCTGCATTGTCCCTTGGAGAGGAATAAACAATGAACCACATACTACTTGCCGACTATCTGTGACAACAGAAATAAAAAAGAAAGAACTTGTATCTAAGCATGTATCACAAACTATGCCTGATACGGCAGCAAGAACATCTTCAAGCGGCAATAAAGAATCAGGAAAACAGTCTGCCGACACTATCAATTACCATCAGCTCCTGTAATTTCTATCCGTAAAATATCCGCGCTTGTTGCTTTTCTCATTCCAAGCTGATCACGAGATATTGTATCAATACGATCTGAACTACTAAGAATACTAATTCCAGATATTAACCGTTGATTATCTTCAAAAAGTTCTGATTGGCGTTTTTCAAGAGTTGAAATTTCTTCCGCAAGAAGAGAAAAACGATATGACTGTACAACATTTACAGCTAACATTCCAGGAATGCACCCTGCACACATACAGATAAGCAGTTCCCGCAAAAACCGCCTTTTATGACTATTTTCCATCTACTACAACCTCTCTTTTTCCACACACATGATCATTTATAACCATCTTTTAAAATCTAACCGATATGGAGAAGCATCACATATTTTCCTTATTACGCGTAATTTTGCACTGCGTGATGGTCCATTACGCACGATTTCTGCCTCTGTGGGAATAACTGGCTTGCGGGTCAGAACATCTGCACACGGAACTCCTCCACAAATACACTTAGGCTGTTCAGGAGGGCATATACAAGTTTTCCCAAGCACTTTGAAAAAATTTTTCACGAATCGATCCTCAAGTGAATGAAATGTAATAACACCCATTAGCCCACCAGGTTTTAAAACAGAAAATGCTGCTGGTAACACATGGGGTAAACGATCCAATTCCCGATTTACTGCAATCCGCAAAGCTTGGAACGTTTTAGTCGCCGGATGAATAGCTCCATGACGATAACCAGCTGGAACACATGCAGACACAATTTCAGCAAGCTGCGTCGCAAATACAATCCGTGACTTTCGGCGTACTTCTACAATTGCATGTGCTATACGCCGACTAAATCGCTCTTCTCCATATCTATACAATATATCCGCCAGTGCTGATTCAGGTAAACTATTAACCAAATCCTGTGCTGAAGATTTCTCACTAGCGCTTAACCGCATATCAAGAGGTTCTTCCTGTCTAAAAGAAAATCCCCTGCCTGATTCTTCATAATGAAAAACTGAAATACCTAAATCAAACAATTCTATATCAGGTTTAGGTAAGTCAACTGGATAATTCGCATAAAAATCATCAAACCAACCAGAAAAAAAGTGCATACGTGCCCCAAACGGTCTGAGTCTTTCTTTTGCCTTATTCTGAATACTAATATCCGCATCAAGACCAACTATCTGAAGTTGTGGATACTCTTGTAAAAAAGCCTCCGAATGACCACCTTCGCCTAAAGTAGAATCCACCATAAAAACATTCTCCTGCGTACGAAATATATTAGGAGAAAGCCATGAAAGACACTCATCAAGCAAAACGGGCGTATGAACAATATGCACCCATCACCCCAGGAAATAAAGTCTAGAACAATCATCAAAAGCAAATATTTGATAATTGTTCTGTCGCTGTTTTAAAAGAAATTTCACTTTCTTCCAAATACGTATGATACAATTCATAATTCCATAATTCCAAATATTTGTTAATACCGAGCACAACACAGTCTTTAGAAAGATGAGCATACTCCCTCAGACTCTGTGGAATAGATAGTCTACCAGCCTTATCAAACTCCACTTCCTGTGCAGGCGCAATCAACCTACGTAAAACCAATCTGTTTTGAGCATTAAACAGAGAAGCTGTTTGGATTAATTTACCAGAAAAGTTCTTCCACTCATTGGGAGTAAACAACCATAAACATTGATCAACTCCTTGAGTAACAATGAGAGTATTTTCCTGCAATTCAGCCCTGAGTCGCACAGGAAATAAAATACGACCTTTTTCATCTAACGTATTTCGATACTCTCCGGTAGGCAAATCCATAACCACATTCTACCACTTTAACCCATTACTTACCACTAAACTACATTTTACGGACAAAAAGTAAATTGTCAATGTAAAAAAACAAACAGCGACCTAATAACAATTCCTGTATTTACATTTTAGATATACATATGTATAGTAAATATATGATAAATACGTACAGTGAATCATCACTACATCGAACACTTAAAACAATATATGCTGTTAAAAATAATGGTGTAACTGAGGTAACAATAAAGCATAAAATCTGTGATATCTTTACCGAATCTGGAGATATCATTGAAATTCAAACACAACACATATCAGCTTTAAAAGCTAAGTTGGAAGCTCTTCTAAATGAATATCAAATCACAATCATACGCCCGCTTGTACAAGAAAAATACATAGAAACATACGACACTGCACACAAACTGATAAGACGAAGAAAAAGTCCAAAGAAGGAAACACTCTACTCTATTTATCGTGAACTCACTGGCATACATCCGTTTATTGGCCATCATAATTTAATATTAGAAATACCTTGTATTACAGTTTGTGAAATTAGAGAAGAAAAAAACTATCCCATACAACTTAAAAATAAAAGTCGTCGTTTTTTGCATTGTTGGGAAAAGAAAGACAAAAAACTAGAACAAATATTTTCACAAACATATTTATTTCACGATAAAAAAGATTATCTACAAATTCTTCCTGATACACTTCCAGAGGAATTCTCTACAGCTGATTTTTTTCAAGCGGGAAAAAATGCAGGCATTTGTCTATGGCTACTACAAAAAGCAGGTCTTATTCATGAAACAAAAATAGAAAAACGCAAAAAATATTATACTCGTGTTAAATAAAAAGGCACCCTTAAGGGTGCCCTTTTGTATAAAACTAATATCTACTACCAGTTATCCATCATATCGTCTTCATCATGATTCTCGATATCATACAAATCGGTAACAGCACGTAAATCATCGAAATAAATATAGTACGAACCACGAGCCAGCATAGGATTACAATCAATACGGAAACCAACAATACGAAGACCAGGTCTATCCCCATAGTAAGCACTAGACTGGACAATTCCATGCTCACCATCTAATGAGGGAGGAATAGCTACAGTCATCTTCTTCCAACCTGAGAATGCTAATTTCCCCATATAGATTTCAAAATTATTTCCAAAATAATCCTGCACTAACAGAATCAAATCATGATCCATATTACGTCCTGCAACCCAAACAGAGACGGTCTTTGTAACACCTTCAATTGGGATAGGACGAGCAGCTTTTACAAAGAAAGAGTTAAGACCACGGTGGAAAAATTCTACCTTAACACCGAGCACTTTTGTATCAACAGAAGAAGATTCTTCCGTTCCTTCTTCAGCAACAGCACCTTCCTCTTCTACTGTTGTTGACTGCTCCTGAGTTGATGCAGATGCAGGCTGTGCATCTGCAGGAAGAGCTTCCTTTCCTGCAGGACTACCATCAAACAAACGAGCACTAATAACACCATTATCAGGAGAAATATGCACATTCCATGATCCTTCACGCTCAAACAAATCTACAGACACTTCTCGCAATGCCTGCTTTGCAGAATCGACTCCTATAATTGTCGGATCAGGATCACTAAGACTAGAAGAAACCCCTTCCTGTGCAAACCCCAGTCCTATCGCTGTACACAGACAGATAAAAATTCCAAATACAATCTTTTTCATTCTGCAACCCCTTGGTCAGCTGTGGTTGAAGCAGTTGTCTCTGCTTCTTGCTGGCTCTGTTCCTGAGCAGCATCAAAATCGGCATCCCTCAGATCATAACCATCATAGATATTAGACAGAACATTTGTGGTATATTTTAATTCATCAAAATAGACTACAAAATCATCAACAAATTCATTAGGATCACTGCGGACTCTAAATCCAACAAACGACATCACTTCCGGACCAGAGCGAAGCCGTGAATGCTGCTTAAGGCTGGTTGGAATATTCACAACAACATTCCGCCATCCTTCAAAGTTAAGGAAACACACAGGCAAAACATGAACACAACCGGCAGCATCGCGAACCATAACTTCAAGAAAATACTTATATCCAGCACCCCAGACCCAGAAATCTATCTGAGAAACAGTACCGATAAAGGGAATTTCATAATTACCTGAAGAACCGTCTTCACCTTCGGTCACAGGATATACTTCTATCCAATTATCGCCTTTGCGTGCAAAGCTGGCCTTAACACCCAAAACCATTGGTTCAGGTCCGTCTTCCTTGACGAGCGGTCGCAAAGAATTCGGTATACCGGCAAAATACCCAATTTTGGGGAATCCTTCCATTGAGAAGCGGCTTGCCTGAACATTCCATGTCCACTTTACATCATCAGAGCCATCAAAAGTATCAAATTTGATGGTCTCTACGCTCTTTGAACTCGGCTGGCCAAAAATAGGCAAGCTGAACAAAGAAAGCAAAGCAAGACTAACAAAAACAAATCTGCCCTGTTTCATCCAAAACTCCTTATTTATTTCTGGGCAACAGATTCTGAATACCCAATCATATGCATGATTATAATTTATTCAGACTCCATTTGTCAAACACTTTCATTAGCAATTATCGGCAGATATCACGAGTTAAACAGTGTTCTATTGATTAAATCAGTAAACCGCTATAAAATCTTTTATATATTTTTGATAAAGGAGTCATGTATGACTAGTTACAAAGAACTGGGGCTGGTAAACACCAAAGATATGTTTGCCAAGGCAGTCAAAGGCGGATATGCAATTCCAGCCTATAACTTCAATAATATGGAACAGCTTCAGGCTATCATTCAGGCCTGTGTTGAAACAAAATCACCTGTCATTCTGCAGGTATCTTCGGGAGCCAGAAAATACGCAAATAAAAACCTGCTACGCAATATGGCGCGCGGTGCCGTAGAATATGCACATGAACTTGGATACGATATTCCTATCGTATTGCACCTTGACCATGGCGACAGTTTTGAGCTGTGCAAAGACTGTATTGACAGCGGTTTCTCCTCAGTCATGATAGACGGTTCCCACTTGCCATACGATGAAAATGTTGCTTTGACAAAAAAAGTATGTGAGTATGCCCATGCACAGAAAGATTATGTAACAGTAGAAGGGGAATTAGGGGTTCTTGCAGGTGTTGAGGATGATGTTTCAGCAGAAGAAAGCCATTATACCAAACCTGAAGAAGTACAGGACTTTGTCAGCAAGACAGGAGTTGACTCTCTGGCAATCTCCATTGGAACAAGTCATGGTCGCTGCAAATTTAAGCCCGAACAGTGCACACGCAACTCAGATGGAGTTCTCATTCCACCGCCATTGGCTTTCGATGTACTCGAAGAAATCGAGAAGAAACTTCCTGGATTCCCAATTGTTTTACACGGTTCATCATCTGTACCCCACGAATATGTCGCTGAGATTGAAAAATACGGTGGTAAACTTGCAGACTCTGTAGGTATTCCTGAAGAGCAATTACGCAAGGCTGCGAAGTCAGCTGTATGTAAAATCAATATTGATTCAGACGGCCGCTTAGCAATGACAGCAGCAATACGAAAAGTATTCGCTGAACATCCTGAAGAATTTGATCCCCGCAAATACTTGGGACCGGCACGGGATGAACTGAAAAAACTATATATGCATAAAAACAAGGAAGTGCTTGGTTCTGCTGGTCAGGCATAATATTTCTGTTTAATAAAATAAAAAGGCTGAGAAGCGTATGCTTCCAGCCTTTTTATTTTATGTTCATTGAGCGCAGCAATCACATCTGGCTGCCTGATTGCCACAATGTTGCTTAATATCATATCGTATAAATAAACAGCAACACCCTACGGTTATAATACAATACAGCATGCTCCACACCCACCACAGACTTGTATACATAGAAACTAAATACATAGCCCATATATAAGCAGGGAGAATAAAAAGCCAGCATAAAAACAAAAGACATACAACGACACAAACAATAAACTGTTTCGATAATGCTTTTTTTGTACGGCACACAGTTGCCACATCATACACAAGGACACGACAACATATTTCAATCCCAACTGTAAACAAAAGCATTATTACAGGTAGCAAGAACAGACCAAAACCAGTCTGAAACAAAACAGAAGAAAAGACATAATATGGTAGATACACAACGTAGAATCCTGCAAGGAGGGGAAAAAGATATTGTACTTTATATTCAACATCATCACGAGAAAATAAAACAATCAATATACATATCAGAAAGGGGAACAGTTCTTTCCAAAGTAAATATATACCAGATTCTCGAATCAAGTTGACAGATGATGCATCACTAGTATAAACAAAAAAGAAATCAACAAAACAAGTGATAGATCCTGCAACAAGCCCCCAAAATATTAACAGAAAATATGCATTTGAGACTTTTAATGAACACACTATTTTTCCACAAAAAAACCGGCCCAATATGGCAAGTGGAAATAAAGAACATAAAAATAAATACATACACCAAACATATCATATAAAAAATAAAAAAGGAATAGAACACATTTTGGTATAAAACAGGAGCACAGCTAATTTTACACCAACGAAACAAAAAAATGATACCATTATTATGTATTATAAATCGGATATATGCCCTGCAAAATAAAATAAGGTGCAAAAAGCAGATATTTAATACTGTATTTCATTTCTATAGTACAGATATCATTATACCTTATCAATATTACCTTTGATTTTTTTACTATCCCTACTAGACATATCTAAGCGATATTTGATATTATTTTGAATATGCTATACACAGTTACTGTTAAGTTGCCAACTGGCAGCTCAGTCGCGAGGGGGACCGTTGGCTGAAAATAAGGGGTTGCGGGTCAATGAACAGATCCGCGTACGAGAAGTCAGACTTATAGATGATGAGGGCGAACAAAAAGGTATTGTCCCAACCATCGAAGCCCTCAAGATGGCTAGAGAGCGAGAGCTCGACCTTGTTGAAGTTGCGCCCACGGCTAACCCGCCAGTGTGTAAAATACTCGACTATGGTAAATATCGCTTTGAATTGGAGAAAAAGCTCCGTGACTCCAAAAAAAAGCAGAAATTGCTGAAATTAAAAGAAATCCGTATGCAACCTAAAATTGGTGTAGGAGATCTTGATTTCAAGTCGAAGCATGTACAGGAATTTCTGGCTGAAGGTAATAAAGTAAAAGTAACTGTCCGTTTTCGCGGACGGGAGCTTGCCCATACTGAACTGGGGCTTGAAGTTCTAAATGAAGTTCTAAAACGGCTTGGTGATGAATATGTTGTTGAAAAGCAACCTGCAATGGAAGGTCGCTTTATGTCGATGATTCTGAATCCAAAGACCAAAAAATGATGAGGTAATGTAAAATGCCCAAAATGAAAACAAAGCGCGCCGCAGCAAAGCGGTTTTCCCTGACAGGAAGTGGCAAAGTAAAGTATAAGAAGATGAATCTTCGCCATATCCTGACAAAAAAGGCTCCAAAGCGGAAGAGACAACTTCGTGCTTCTGGCACCTTAAATGAATGCGATGCAGCAAAAGTCAGAAAGCAAATGCTGCCGTATGGTTAATTTAAACAACTTGATGTTGCTTTTATTTTTTTAGGAGAAAATAATGTCTAGAGCCATTGACGGTGCAAAAAGAAAAAACCGCCGGAAGAAGATTTTAAAACTTGCAAAAGGTTTCACTGGCCGCAGGGGAACAAATTATAAAGCTGCAAAGGACGCAGTCGTCAAAGCGCTTTGCCATGCATATGAAAGTCGCAGAGATCGCAAAGGCGATATGCGAAACTTGTGGGTAAGCCGTATAAATGCAGCTGTCCGTGATCTTGGAATGAATTATTCTACTTTTATTAATGGTTTGACAAAAGCAGGTGTTATAATTAACCGAAAAGCATTGTCAAATATGGCAATTGAAGATCCTGCAGCATTTAAAGCTGTTGTCGAAACTGCAAAAAAGGCTATTGGAGCATAACGTATGATATCCCTTGAAACGCTTGCAGCGCTTGAACAGAAAGTAGAACAAGCAATAGCCCGTATCGCAACACTTACGCAGGAAAATACACAGCTTAAAGAGCAGTGTGAAAAATATGAAACTGAAATAAGTCAGCTTCGGCAGCAATTGCAGGCATTTCAGGCTGATCAAACACAACTTGAACAGGGGATACTCAATGCATTAAACCGTCTTGATACTGTAGAAAATGCAGTTATTAAGACGGCAGAAGCCTCTGTTATTTCCGAATCAGTAGAAGTTACTAATGACACAGCAGGTACTGAGGTATTGACTTCTCCAGAATCATCGGAAGCTTCAACTGAACAGATATATAACAGTAACACTGAACAACAAGCCCCTCTGGAACCACAAGTTCAATTTGATCAGCAACAGACTGAGAATAATACTGATAGTATACAAGATAATCAGTCAGGAGAAGATACTAATTATGTTGCTCCTCAAAATGGACAATATGATATCTTTTAGTTTTGCTGCCACATGGGTATTTTAAAGATAGATTTGCTGGGAACAAGTTTTGCAATAAAAGCAGATGAAGATGATTCTTATCTTCAAGACATTCTTGCTTATTACCGTAAAACCGTCCAGCAGATCAGCAATGAAACAACTCTTTCTGATCCAACACAGATTTCCATCGTAGCAGGTATTATGTTGTGCGATGAACTCTATAAAGAAAAAACGCTGTTAAATAAGTATAAAAAGTCACAGAATGCTCAAGAACTAAATGACGACGTTGAGCAAGTAACAAAAAAGCTTATATCCGCACTTGATAAGGCCCTCTATTGACTTTTTCAGAATACATAACAATATGGATTGACGCAGATTCATGTCCAACGCCGGTAAGAGAGTTAATTTTTCGTTTTGCTCTTAGACATCAGTTATGCGTGCGGTTGGTAGCGAACAGAAAAATCCCCGTCCCCCAAAAGGCACAAAATATTTCCTGTATAGTTACACCGGCACATCAAGATGCAGCAGATAATTATATTGTTGAACATGTCTGTGTATCTGATATCGTTATAACAAGAGATATACCACTCGCGGCTCGCCTTATAAAAAAAAATATCACAACAATAAATGATAGAGGAGATCTTTTTACAACCGATAATATATCTGAAAAACTCTCCCTAAGAAACTTTTCTTATGAACTGACAATGAACGGATTATCTTGGGAACGCACAAATACATTTGGAAAAAAAGAACTGAACAACTTTGCAAACTGTTTTGATCGCGAACTCCAAAAGAAAAAACGTTTATTTGAAACCGCACAAAAAGAAAATCATGACCAATAATAAAATATTTCAGTGCTTGATATTACGATTTTCTAATTACTGAAAAAAAGAGCGGCCCCGCTCCATTTTGCCGGTCAGGCAAAACATGAAAACCATAAGCTGTTTTTTCGTATCCAGGCAATTCATCTGGTAAACAAAATTTTTCTACATCACTCGGAATGGAAAACTCCGCAGAGACGGTCATATCAGAATACTTTTTTACAAGCCGTTCTATGATACCGTCATTTTCTTCAGGTGAAAGCGCACACGTTGCGTATACTAGAATTCCACCATGTTTCAGCAGCCGATACGCACTTGAAATAAGCGCCCACTGCATAGTTGCAAGCATCCGCACACGAGAGTATGACCATTGAAATAGATAAGATTGTGCATTAAGAACGTGCCGTTCAGAAGAGCACGGCGCATCGAGTAAAATACGATCATATGTTTCCTGTTGTTTAAGACAAAGACGTGAAGCATCTGTACCAGTTATTTGAATACGGTTTCGAATAGTCTCTGACAAACAATTTTGCACAGTCTTAAACAACCGCATTCGCCGTGCTGATGATCGCTCATTTGCCGTTAGACGAGCTGTTAAAGACATTAAAGATGCAAGGACAACTGTTTTACCGCCAGGAGCAGCGCACATATCAAGAATATGTTCTGCATCTGCAACAGGAAGCGCCAGAGCAGCCAACATACTGCCCGTATCAAGAAAATATGGTTCAGCAGCAGCGCATGATTGCCAACGCCCCGGCTTATTCTCTGCCAGCAGTGCCTCACGAAGAAGAGGCCAGCGGTCAGCGTAAATTGATGAATACCAGTCATCAAATCCTTGTGTTCCTCTCAGACTATTTTTGGGTTTGGCCGATTTTAGCTTTGTTCCCATTATTTATCTCCCGCAGCTTCAAGAAAAGCATTCCATAGCGAATCTGTTTGAGGCAGAGGCGCAGTAACCGTGATACACCCAGCACTTGCAGACGGCATAAAAGAGACAGAACGAGCGTGAAGCCTTATCCCAGGGAGAGAGTCCTTTCGTCGTGCTCCGTATTTTACGTCTCCCTTTATAGGAAATCCCAACGAAAACAATTGAGAACGTATCTGATGTGTTCTGCCTGTCAAGAGACGCACTTCAAGGAAACTGTAGCGTTCCCCTGTTCCTAAACATTTCCAAAGCAACCGTGCATGTTTCGCACCAGGCGTAGAAGAGTCACATATATATGATTTTTGTTTTTTTCTGTCAAAATACAAATATTGTTCTAACAAGTGTTCATTAGTATCACTTATCGAACCTTCAACAATAGCCCAATAACACTTGTGCACAGCTGTATTTTCAGCAAATTGCCTTGATATAAAAGCCGCATTTTGTCCAGAAAACGACAACACAGCCGCACCGGAAACAGGCCTGTCTATACGGTTCACACAATGAATATCATCTATATTAGAGATATATCCACATCCAGAAAAAAAATTGTGCCAGTCAAATGGAAGGAATGCCTGTGAATGTGTATTTATCGGTGGATGTTCACAAATCTGCCCGGGTAGTTTCAGAACCACAGCGCAATCCGTATCACAGTATAATAAACGCTGACGATAAACAGATTCCAGCACAGTATCATTCATCATCCACCCCCATGAAAGATGTATATAACTCCAATCCCGCCTTTTTTGATTCAGTAAATGAACTGACACGAGCAACGCAATCACTTTGCGAAATATATGAAGGTAAATTTACTTTAAAAACAGGAATGGGGACACCTTCAGAAGACGGTATAGAATCCACGGTCTGCAACATCAATAATCCGCAGTCAATTTTTGTCCGTATAATACGTTCTACTGCCCTATCTATAGCAGCAGCAAAAACAGGATCAGTGCTAATTTGCTGCCTGATCAAGGGAACAAACCTCATATACCGTTTTTCTGATATCATAATGATGTCAATCCCCGCTTTCAAAGCCATCAAGACTGCTTTATCAGGAGGAAAACCATTCTGTGCTAAAGCCGACATCAAAATATCATCAGATATTATCAAGCCATCATACCCCAAAGTGTCGCGAAGAACTGTATCAATCCAGTAAGAAGATAGACAGGCTGGAGTTTGAGAATCAAAACTATTATTAATACGTGCATGTGACATCAATACAGCCATTGGCTCATACTGTATAAGATCTCGAAAAGGAGAAAGGTAATCCCGTTCAAGAGACTCTTGTGATACATTGATTTCCGGTAATCCTGTATGAGGATCTACATTAGTGTTCCCAGGAAAATGTTTTAACGCATTCCCTACCCCAGCTTTTTTATACCCTTGAATAGATGCAGAAGCATATCGAAGAACACTATCATTACTGCCATAACTCCGGGAACCTAAGAAGGTTTTATTCTCAACCAAAATCGGTTCAGCAACAGGAGCAAGATTCAGATGAAAACCTAACAAATGCAACTGTTCTCCCTGATTTTCATAGAACTGCTCTGCCTGAGACGGAGTCATACTCTGAGACACAGCTAATGGAGAAGGAATTGGTGAAACAGTTTGACGAAGCCGATTGACGTCCCCTCCCTCATGATCAATAACAAGCAATGGAGGAATACGATTAGACTCAATACTGGTATTCAGAATATCAGTTGTAAATGAAATAGCATCTGCGGCAGTATCAGCTACATTGTAAGAAAAAAATAAGAATCCCCCAGGAATACAAGGGAGACCATCATTATCATATTCAACAGGAACAAAATCCTCTTTGCCCTCTAAATTAATTAAAAAAAGCTGACTTAATTTCTCCTCGACAGACAGCCCACTAACAAAAGAATGAATTGCATCATATTTTGCACGACGAAAAGCTGTCAGCCACTTTTCCATTGCCATTGCAGAAGAACGATAACGCATATCACGGAGAAGCTGCTCATCTTCACCTTTTTGCGAACATGCAAAAAAGACAGATAGGCTAACAGACAACACCAGAATACATATAATAGAACTTTTTCTCATTCAATCTATCATTCGTAAAGAACTACAGTAAAACCTCTGTAAACCATGGAACATAAGTAACTATCATCAAAACAATAAACTGAACCAGGAGGAACGGCAAAATACCCTTTGCCACTTTAATAACTGGCATATTAAAAGTATACGAAGCAATAAACAGATCTAAACCAACAGGCGGCGTTAAAAAACCTAACTGCATGTTCATTAAAAATATAATCCCCGTATGAACAGGAGACAGCCCAAAAGTTTCCGCAATGGGGATAATCAAAGGAGACACTATCAGGATAGCAGAATATATATCCATCAGACAGCCGACTACAATGAGAACAAGATTCAACAGTATCAAAAATACATACTTGGACGTAACCATCGTAGAAATAAAATCTGATAAAATATATGGGATATTCGCATCAACCAGGAAATAAGATAACCCTCTTGCGGCTCCAAGAATAAACAAAACACCCCCTGATACGGGTATACTTTCTGCAACAACAGAAAGTGCTTTTCGAAAGGTAAAATTACGTCTAATAGCAGTTTCAAGTACAAATGCATACACAACAGCAAAAGACGCACATTCAAGAAGTGTAAAGAAACCACTGAAATAGGTGATACAAATAAGAACTGGCATCAGCAGCTCAAAAAAACCGTCCCGCACAGAAATACCAATATTTTTTAATGAAAATTTTGGCCGCTGTGAAATTTTATCAAGAACGATTCCCATTACCATCATTGATACGGCTAATAAAATACCTGGGATAAGCGCACCGCGGAACAGGTCAAAAACATCAACTGAGAAATAATTAGTTGTTCCATACATGATAATGGCAACACTCGGCGGAAATAATAAGCCAAGCGCACCAGAAGCAGTAACAAGAGACTGCGCATTTTCCTTTTTATAGCCAGATCCTGTTAGAACAATTGTCAGTAAAGAACCAAGCGCAAGTATGGTAACACCAGAGACACCTGTAAATGTAGTAAAAAAAGTAGTTACAATTACAGCAGCAACAACAGCGCCTCCCCGAAACCAGCCAAATGTTGATTTACAGATTTCAACAAGGCGCTTTCCTGCTGTCCCTTGCGATAAAATATATCCAGCAATAGTAAACAGCGGAATTGCAGCAATACTTTTATCAGTCCAGATAAGATACGCCTCATTTGCAAGCATTTCAACATATCCACCGCCCTGTGAAAACGCAATATATGCAACACCGCTGATAGCAATAAAAAGAGGAACTCCCAGAAAAGCCAGAATCACCATCAGAATTATCAAAGGTGCGACGGCAACCCTAGAAAAGGCCATCCAGCTATCACTGAGAACTGTTAAAAACCCGACAGGTTCTAAACCAAACAGATAATAAAGTACACCATATATCGGACCGGCAGAAATATATAACCCCAATATAATACCAATAACGGCTGGCACCCTATACCCTTTCACACAACACACCATCACAAGCATACACAAATAAGCAAGCGGTAAAAAGGCAAAAACCACCATTAACGGGATGCCCCACACTTTCTCAGAAAAACTAAACATTGAGAAAAGTTGTGAAAAAGCAGAAAAAAACAATGCTGTCAGTACCGCAGAAACAGCTACAGACCGTATAATTAACAGCACCCGTTTCACTTTTTCAGGAGCATTATCAGATAAAGAGGCAAGCCCCAAATGCTTATCTGCCCTCCAAGTAATGACACCAGCGACACAGGCAATCAGAAACACCAGATTTACCTGTGCTAAATCAGCATCAATAACAGGAACTGCTATACCTTCCTGCAAAAATTTCAATATCAGCGGAAGAACCGCCAACAGCGCCACAAGTACAACAGCAATACCGTTTTCAATTTTACAAAATATATCTGCCGGTTTATTCATTATCAATTTATCCCTGCGCGATATTTTTCCAGAACAGCGGTCATTTTCTGATAAAATTCCAAATCAATAATGGAATTTTTAACCTGCGACATCTTTTCGGCATCTTTTCCAAGTGTATCTTCCCAGACTTTTACCTGCTCGGGGGTTAAAGATACACGAGTAGCACCAGCCTCTTCCATAAGCTGCAAATATTCATTATCCGATTCCTGCTGGACAGTAATAAATTTTGATTCGGCCTGACGCACCGCTGCCATCAGCTCCGGTTTATATTTATCAGGTACCGCATCCCAGGCTGCTTTCGAAACAACAAAGGCAGACATCACAGGACAGATTGGCAAATCAAGCATATATGGCAGACTTTCATAATACCTTGCGGCGTACGCATACATCGGAATCGTATACAGACCCTTTATCCCATTTGCACTGCGAAGACTCTGCATAAGTTTCTCATTTGGCAGATCTTCTGTTGTAAAGCCACACGCCTTGAATGCGGCACCAAGCTCAGGACTCGTAAAACCGCCGACACTCAATTTCATAGATTTCAGCTCGGCAGGTGTAGTCGCTTTTTCTTTGGTAAAAAAATATGCCCATCCGACATTAAACCACCCTAAAAGCTCATACCCTTTGTCAATAATAGGCTTCTTCATTTCATCAGATAATTCGTCAAGAATCAAATCAAGCTCATTCTGATCCCTGAATAAAAACGGCACACACAGCGTCATTACATTAGAATCAGGAGCCAGTTCATAAATACCCAGAGAAGTAAAAATTGCCCCATCTATTGGACTTTTCTGCCCCGGTCGGACTGTTCGCATTTTCCGGATAACACCATTTTCTCCGCCCTGCGCATTCGCATCATAAAAAGTAATCGTCACCTGACCGTTCGTAATGCGGGACCACTCCTGAGCAAGTTTTTTTTGTTCAATATCCCATGGAGATCTGCTCGGAGCAACAGAAGCTATTTTAAGATTTACACGCTGCGCCGATGCGGCGGAAAGAACAATAAATCCTGCCAATACTAAACATAATAAACGTTTCATAATACATTCCTCTTTACTATTTCAGTACAACATTATACAAAGAACTGCTGTTACTATCTGAACAGTTCCTCATATACCGCCATATCATCTTCCCAGATAATAAAATGCTCATCAATATATTGCTGAGACATCATCCTCCGGGCTTTATTCTGACTGATAATTGTCGCAAGCCGTGTTTCAGGATTATCATCAGGATCAATAGCAAGAGCACTCTGCAAAGCCTCTATATAACCGGATAAATTCTGATCCTTCAGACAGAATGTTTCTGCATAAGTGACATATGGTCCAGGTGATTTACCTTCTGATAAACGCATACTTTCTTCATGGCAAAACAGTGCACGTTCCGGATCACCACCAAAATCATATGGAGCTGCATAGTAAAACATACTCAAAATATCCCATATAGCACCGCTGTTATATTCCGGATCAAGCTCTGCAGCTTTTTCAAGTAATGCTACAGCTGCCGTACAACTGTGAAGCAAGTCATTATCATAATTATCTACAGAAAAAGCCCCAAGCCATCCTGCACCTGCCCAATATGCAGCATTTACATCTTCTTTTTTCAGCTGAAGCAGAGCCTCATTGTATAAATCACTATCCGCACTCAACAAAGCAGTTTGAAATCCCGGATATTTTCTTTCAAACATCTCCAGAATATAATCTCTGCCGCGCAGATAAAACATTTTTGCCCGATTATATTCATTCATTTGAGCATCTATATTCGTCATCTGCGATGCATTATTCTGAATAAAAACATTCGCATACATCACATACAGGGAACCGCTCATCACAGCAAGGCCCGCATGTTCAGGATTCTGATAATGCAATATCTCATACAACTTTAACGCAGTAGGAAAAAAATCTTCCACAAGCTCTACATCAGTCTCACCCGTGAGAGCCAGCATCGCGTCAGAATCAGACGAAAGCGTTTTTCCATTTTTGTCGGCTCCTGAAAGCATATCAGATATAGAATTTAATGCAATTCTTTTAGTTGATGAACAAGATGTGAATACTGCAGATACACACAGAAACACTGCCAATACAGTACGAATAGATATTTTCATATTAAACTACTATAACAAAGGCCATATAAAATATCAATAGATGATTTTTCTTCTATAAATAACCAACATTTTACTCATTAAAACATCAAAATAGATGATATTAAGCATAAAAAAAAGCCCTGTTTAAATAACAGGGCTTTTTACTAAAAATCAACGTATACTATTGAAAGTTTATAAAGAACTATCAACTGGCATATGTCGCAATGAAAACACCGGCAGCAACAGCTGTACCGATAACACCGGCAACATTCGGACCCATAGCATGCATGAGCAGGAAGTTTGACGGATCATATTCCAAACCAACCTTATTGGATACACGTGCGGCCATAGGAACAGCAGACACACCAGCGGAACCAATAAGAGGATTGATTTTTTCCTTGAGGAACAGATTCATCAATTTCGCAACCAAAACACCACCAGCAGTTGCCACAGCAAACGCGACCAAACCAAGAACAATAATACCAACAGCATTCGGATTCAAAATCTTATCAGGTGTCATCTGTGAACCAACACCAAGAGACAAGAGAATTGAAACAATATTCAGCAGTTCATTCTCCATTGTCTTTGCCAGACGATCCACAACACCAGTCTGTTTCACAAAGTTACCAAACGCAAGCATACCGATAAGCGGAGCAGCTGACGGAATCAGCAGAATTGCCAATATCAGCAGAACAATCGGGAACAAAATCTTCTCAGTTTTTGAAACCGGACGCAGCTGCTTCATCTTTATCTGACGCTCATGCTTAGTAGTCAGAGCCTTCATAATCGGCGGCTGAATCATAGGAACAAGCGCCATGTATGAATATGCAGCGACCGCGATAACCGCCATCATGTGCGGAGCCAGCTTTCCAGACACATAAATTGATGTAGGACCATCCGCACCGCCGATAATAGCGATTGCGCACGCTTCAAACATATTATAGTCAACACCTGGAATCAGGTTCATCAGTGCTACACCAAAAAGCGTAATAAATACACCAAGCTGAGCAGCACCACCGAGCAGAGCTGTTTTAGGGTTCGCAATAAGCGGACCAAAGTCAGTCATTGCGCCGATACCCATAAATATCAGCATCGGGAAAAACTCATTACCAACACCAGCATCATAAATAATACGCAGCATACCGGAATGTTCTGCATACATACCGCCAGAGGGAATGTTAACAAATACAGTTCCAAATCCAATCGGAATCAGCAAAAGAGGTTCAAATCCTTTCGCTGCGCCAAGATAAATAATCAGGAACCCAATCGCAATCAGCAGCAGCCGCTGCCAGCCGGGGATAAGAGTTGACTTTGTGGGATCAACCAAATCGGGCACTTCTTCGGCACCGTTAATAATTGCGTTCAGACCAGTATTATCAACTGTATTCTGCAAAAATTCAGAAACTGAAATAGACGGTACATTTTCACTGCCTTTAATAATAGCAGTACCCATCGTTCTGAATGAAGCGACTTCGTCTGTACCGCTGGAAGCAAAAACAGTGCTGCACAAGGATAATACCATCGCGATACCCATAACGATGAGAGTCGCGTTCAGCACTTTTTTGCTGTTTTCCTTCTTAGTATCAAGCATTGCTTTAAACTCCTATTTTATTTCCGCCAGAGGCTGACCGGCAGTAATCTGAGAACCGGCTGTTGACAGGAAATGAACTGTACCATCACATGTAGCTTTAACTTCAAGCTCCATTTTCATGGACTCGATCATAATAATGGTCTGACCAGAAGTAACCTTGGAACCTTCTGCAACAACATTCTTCAGCAAGGTACCGGCAACAGGAGCAGCGATAGAAGTACCGCCTGTAGAAACAGGTGCCGGAGCCGGTGCTGCAGCCGCAGGCTGTGCGGGAGCCGGTGCAGGAGCAGGAGCACCGCCGCCAATTGTTGCAAGAACCTGTCCCGCACTGATCTGGGAACCGGGCTGTACTGAATAAGAAATAGGACCATCTGCTGTTGCTTTAACTTCAAGTTCCATCTTCATAGACTCAATCATGATAACAGTCTGTCCCTTGGTTACATTTGAACCAGCAGGCACAACCTGCTTCAGCAGCGTACCGGCAACAGGAGCTGTCAGTGTGGCACCGCCGGATACTGCAGGTGCAGCTGCAGCAGCAGGAGCCGCCCCGCCAGCACTAAATGATACGTTATACGCAGTACCGTTAACAGTAACGCTCATGCTGTCTCCTGCAGGACCTGAAGTAACATTATAATTAGTTCCGTTTACAGTAACTGTGTAAGAACCGCCCTTTCCTCCAGCAGCTGCCTTGGGAACAACAAAAGAATCAGAAGAAATCGGTCCCTTTGAACGTTCCTTAAAGAACTTCGGAGCAACTTTCGGGAACATCGCATAAGTCAGCGCATCTTCTACACTGCCATCAGCACCATTTTCTTTTGCTTCCGCAACCATTTTTTCCCATTCATTTTCGATGAGATCCGCGGGACGGCAGGTAACCGGCTTATCCATCTTGTTCTGCTCCAGAGATTTTTTAAGCAGATCAGGATTAACCGCTGCGGGTGTCTTTCCGTATTTTCCGGTAACAAGATCGCGTGTTTCCTGAGTAAGGCGCGCATAGCGGCCGAACAATACGTTAAATACAGCCTGAGTACCAACAATCTGGCTTGTCGGGGTAACAAGCGGAATATATCCGCAGTCTTTCTGAACAATCTGAATTTCTTTCAGAACATCATCAATCTTGTCTGCGGCACCCTGCTCGCGCAGCTGATTCTCCAGATTTGACAGCATTCCGCCAGGAACCTGAGAAGCAAGAATACGGGTATCAGCGCCGAGGAAACTTGATTCAAATTTAGCATACTTCTTGCGGACATCGCGGAAATACGCTGCGATTTCAAGCAGCAGATTCAAATCAAGACCAGTATCCAGCTCAGTACCTTTGAGCATCTCAACAACAGTCTCTGTCGGACTGTGAGAGGTACCCATTGACATCGCAGAAATAGCAGTATCAAGCACGTCAGCACCTGCTTCAGCAGCCTTCAGCAAAGTCGCTACAGACAAACCTGTTGTCGCATGCGTGTGGATTTCAACAGGCAGATCAACTTTCGCTTTAATCGCTTTTACCAGATCATATGCCTCATACGGCTTGAGCAGACCGGACATATCCTTAATACAGATTGAATCAGCGCCAAAATCAGCATATGATTTTGCCAGATCAGCGTAGATCTCTTTTGTATGATACGGTGTTGTCGCATATGAAATAGCCATCTGAACATGCTTACCGGTTTTTTTAGCGGCATCTGTCGCACGCTTCAGATTGCGGGGATCATTACAAGCGTCAAAAATACGGAAAATACCAATTCCGTTCTTTGCAGCAGTCTCAACAAACTTATCAACAACATCATCAGCATAATGCCGGTAACCAAGCAGGTTCTGACCGCGCAGCAGCATCATGATGGGAGTATTGGGCAGCGCCTTATGCAGTTTGCGCAGGCGTTCCCACGGATCTTCATTCAAAAAACGGATACATGAATCAAATGTCGCACCGCCCCATCCTTCAAGGCTGTAATAACCGACTTTATCCAATTTATCACAAATAGGCAGCATATCAGCTGTCGTCATACGAGTTGCGTGTAAAGACTGGTGAGCATCGCGCAGAACCAGATCTGCAATTTGAACCTTCTTAGACATTGCTATTCTCCTTAATCGTAATTAAACCTGTTTTTCATGAAGCGCAGCAGCAATAGCGGCAACTACTGCATCATTATTTGCAGCAGCAGGTGTCGCCGTCTGCACCGAAGGAGCGGCAGAAGGCGCAGCTGCAGTTGTTTTTGGCGCTTCCTCATCCAATTTCAGCGCATGAAGCAGGTTCTTTACCAGCGTCAGACAAAAAATCAGAATAATAAGGAAGGCAAAAACAACACCCATTCCCAGCAGGGTCAAAATAAGACTCTGACCGAGCATGTCAAGTATTGTCATAGATCCTCCAACGAGTCGTATTGTATACGTATACAACTATTATATTTAAAAGACTACATTTATTCAAGGTTTGGATTAGAACTGAAAAACTGTGTACATTAGGAACCATACTATAATTCAATCAAACAGCAGTTATCCCATTTAAAACGACCGCTTGACGACAGCCTGATCGAGGCTGGTTCCATGAGAAAACGCGGTCACAGGAACAACTTAACGGGGAAAGCAGATGAAAAAGTGTGTTTATTCTTCATCAAAGATATTATCTATATCATTATATATTTTATCAAAAATAAGTTCTTCAGATTTTCTTAGTGAAAAATTAAAAATGCCTTCAATAATTGATGAAAAACTATTATGATAAGGAAACAACTTTCCTATGAGATTCATATAAGAATGAGAATACATTCTGCGTTTATCAATATAATTAAGAAATTCTACTTTATGGCAGTTATACCTATCAATAATTTCAAAAAAATCGGCTTCTTTTTTATACAAAGCAAAGTCTGTTGATTGAGATGGAATAAAATCAACTTCAAAATAGTCTTTTGAATCTTGAAACTTTCTGGTTAATAAAAATTTACCGTTATTAAGTTTAGGGACTAAAATAAACTTCAGTGTATTATCGTAATTATAATTGCTGCTCGAGGGAAATAATTTTTCATACTTCTGAGATAGTAAAGCGACAGAATGTTTAATTTGATTTTTAAAATAAATACCAGCCCTCTTAAACCTGGAATTACATATTTGACAACTCAGTGTATTACCATAATTATAATAGCGACTCGAGGGGAATAATTTTTTATACTTCTGAGATAGTAAAGCCATAGAATGTTTAATTTGATTTTTAAAATAAATACCAGCCCTCTTAATCCTGGAATTACATATTTGACAACTTGGAACGAAATTATAAAGACATAATACAAATAGAGGGCATTCACTCTGTGGGATAAAATGATCTAAATCACACTGTATTCTTGAACCTTCTCTATTCGTATATAAATTTATATATGATGAATTACAATAATAACAAGTTTTTATTCCAATTAGTTTTTCATTATTTTTAAAAAAATCTATTATTTTCTGATAGTGTACAATAAAGTTCGCAATTTGGGGTAGAAAAAAGCCATTGAAAATTCCAAAATGTTAGTTACCACAACA
>CALXMF010000013.1 GCA_944389415.1 uncultured Spirochaetota bacterium
CTCCTGCGCCGATGATACTGCTTCTTGTGGGAAAGTAGGTCGCTGCCAGGCTTTTTCTTTTCCCTCTCCCTACTCCTCTTTTGATAAAATACTTCCGTTTTCTTATTGATTATTTTACCTCTTTCCTTAATAATACTGAAAAATATTCATCTTTTTATACATTTATTTTTAGGAGAAAAGAAAGTTGTTATCTTCTTTTTATTTAGAAAAAATCTGATTGTCCATTGTTTATTTTTATGTATGTATGTAACAGTATTTGCTGCAACTCAAGAATTGTCTGATAGTAATACCCTAGTATCTGAGAATGATTCACAGCAAAACAAAACAATGCAGTTACGTCAACTTGCCTTATCAAACCCTGAATATGTTGTTTGTGCCGGTGATGTGTATAATTTAAGTTATAATGCTGGCGGTCAGGCTATAAGCTATACAATTCAACTTGATACTTCATATAGGTTAAAAGTAGCGAATCTTGCAACAATAAATGTTGCCGGTCAAAGATTTACACAGGTAAAAAAGTCTGTAGAAGATATAGTTATAAAGAATTATCCATTCAGTGCTGTACAGTTTACGTTAGTTTCTCCCTCTCAATTTAAAGTGTTGATTAAAGGTGAAGTATCATCTGTGTCTGAAATAATAACATGGGGTGGACAGCGTCTAAGTGAATGTGTGAAGGAAGTTGCTACTGAATATACATCTTTTCGTTCTGTGCAAGTCGAGTCTGCCGATGGTAAAAGAGTAACACATGATTTGTTTCTAGCACAACGGTACGGTGATATGTCACAAGATCCCTTTTTGCGTCCGGGAGATACGGTTATTTTACAGCGATATGACAGAAAGGTAACGATTAGCGGTGCTGTGGAGCGTCCGGGGGAATATGAGCTGTTGCCTGGTGAACACTTGGAAGAACTTCTGAATAAATATGGCGGAGGATTGACGCAATTTGCAGATGTAAATACTATTTCTGTTTTACGGTTGATTAATCTTGAAAATACCTCTATAAAATCTGGTGAATATATATCTCGATTTTAATATGGTCTTTAGAAATAATCGTTTTGATTATGACTTATGTGATTATGACGCTGTTTCTATAGCTTCTGTATTAAGACTGAAACCCATTATTTTTATGGAAGGAGCGGTTAGACAGGTTGAAGCTGATTCAGCTGCAGAAGTTGTTGATGAAGCTGCTTCTCGCAAGACGGTTGTTTCATTCACTCTTGGCGAAGATTATGGCGATATAGTGCGCCGAGTGTCCAGTTTTTTTTCATCTCAATCGGATACAGGAAAAGCATATATAATTCGCGGATCTGAAGTATTGCCGCTTAATATAGAAGATTTGATTTATAATAGAATTGAAAAGGCGGGGATCACTGCAGAACTGTTTGATACAGTTATTGTGCCATTCCGTTTATATTATGTAACTGTTGCCGGTGCTGTTAATGCCCCGGGGCGATTTCCATATGTGCCGGATCGTACGTGGGAATATTACATAGGTCTTGCGGGTGGATTTAATGAACAAAATGGTATGGAAACTATAACGATACAAGGGCCTGATGGAATGAAGTTATCGAAATCTGATGTTATTTTACCTGAAACAACCATAACAGCTGAACGAAATGGTTTTTTGTATAATTTTAACCGATTTGCTGTTCCTGTCACAACTTTATTATCAATTACAAGTACAATTCTAATGTTCTTTAATTTGGCAAAATGATTCTGTGTTAAAACGGGAAATACTATAGTTGTTGTTTTTTTTGCCGATAAACAGAAAAGATATCTGTTTGTATATTTTAATGGCAGATATTGTTATGCATTTTAAGTGGATAACAGGACTTTTCGGCGAAGTTCAGGAGTTTAAATATGGCTTCTTATAAAAGAAGAAATGTTGGCAAAACAATTTTGTTATTGTTCCTGATATTGATTTTAATATTAGGTGGTTTACTTTGGTTTGATTATCTTGGTTTAATTACTACGAAGCAGTTGTTTTCTCCTGTATATCGGCTTCTGGGGTTAGAACCGCAGTCATCTGTAACTGTTACATCAGGAGTTTCAATATTTTCGGATATTGATGAAGATCGTTATGCTAAGCGCCTTGAGGCTTTAAATATTAGAACGCAAGAATTAGATAAGCGGGAACAGGATATATTACTTGCTGAACAGAAAAATAATCAAATAGCACAGGAATTGGAAGATAGGCGAATTTCTCAGGAAGAAAGAGAAAAAACATTTAATAATACGGTGAAAAAGTACGATGATAGAGAAGTAAACATCGTGCAGAATGTACAAAATCTGACCGGGATGCAGCCGCAGAATGCAGTTGATATTTTGGTGGCGATGGATGACCAAGATGTGATTGATATTCTACGAAAAGCAGATGAAATTGCTGCTGAAGAAGGCAGCGCATCTATGGTGGCATATTGGTTGTCGCTTATGCCGGCAGATCGTGCTGCTCAAATTCAGAGAAAAATGCTTTCCAAGCCTTCATCTCTTGAAGCTGTATCTGATATAACTGATACACAGGAGTTAGCTCAGTAAATAAGAACCTTCTGCCGGTGGATGATGGGCAGGAGGTTTTTTTATATGCAAACGCAGCTGGTTAATCTTGATGCAACGACAAACAGCCAGTCAAAAATACAGAATTCATCAAAAGGTTCACAGACAAAAACAGTTTCTTCTTTTGAGAAACATCTGACTGACGCTCAAAATATACAGCAGGAAAAATCATCTTCTGTTGCCGGTCATACAGAAAAAAACGGAAATCCATCTGAGAATCAAATCACATATTCAGAAAAAAATAGCGAACTTGGTGAGCCTTCTCAACAAACGCAGCTGGTTTTTTCAGCAAAAACAGCAGAGAAGAATTTATTTAAAGAATGTCTGCTGAAAAATCAAAATGAAAAGATATCACAGAGCGGAAATACTGTACCACAAGAGACTGGTATGGTACCTACTGATACTGAAAAATCTGAACTAGATTTGGATATCGGTCTTATTGAGGATGATGCTCTTCTTTCTGTAGTGTTGGAACGTGCGAAATCTGAGGAAGCAGAAACAAATATGGTTAGTCTGCCGGAGTTGGAAGAGGCTGGGGATACAGTGCAGATAGATAATAAATCTGCTAGCAAAAATAAAAAGAAAGTAGAAGGTATAGAAAATATTCCGGCTGCCTCTGTTTCTTCCTGCAATATACAGCAGATTTCTTCTGACCCTGCCTTAATTGTGTCTGATACGATGCCGTTTAATACAGAATTGTCTGCTCACCGGCTGTACTCACAGGGGCGCAGTGAGAAACCTTTGATTTCAGTAATAGATGAGCGCTCACAGATATCTGCGCAGGAAGCTGTTCTTCAAAATGGAAATATAAAAACTGATTTTACTGGTAATGGTGTGGCGCAAATGTCTCTTACATTATCAGAAAAGGGGGCAGTGCCAGGTACAGCTGCGGCAAAATCAGAGGTAGCAAGTAGCAGGTTTGCTTCAATGCTGTCTGCTGAAATCAATGCTCATGCAGGGGAGTTTGTAAAAACGGGATCTATTATTTTACGCGATAATAATGTCGGGTCGATTAATCTTGTTTTACATCCGGAAGAGCTTGGAGATGTCAAGATCAGTTTGAAATTAACCGATAAAATAATAGCTGGTCATATCACTGTTGCTTCTCAGGAAGCATATAATGCTTTTAAGAGTAACATAGAAACGCTGCGGCAGGCATTTGTTTCAAATGGGTTTGAAGCGGCTGGCTTTGAACTTTCATGGTCAGGAAGTGACACAGATCAGGGAGATCGGCAGCAACAGGGTCGTAATCTATATCATGGTCTTGCTTATGTTGAAAGTATTCCTGATGCCGTTGGGACTGGTGTTGCTGAAAAAAAATATTCAGATTCCAGCCAATATGCCGTTAATGTAATGGTATAGATTTATTGGTATTAAATGGAGCAGAAAATGGAATTGAACACTACAATGAGCGCTGGTGAACAGGTTAAAACAAAACAGGCTGTGGACATGTTCAACAAGACACTTGCTGTAAATGGACGTACTGCAAGTCAGGAATTAGGCAAGGATGATTTTCTGAAGTTATTGTTGACGCAGTTGTCTCATCAGGATCCAACTGCTCCAATGGATAATACGCAATTTATTGCTCAAATGGCACAGTTTTCGACATTGGAACAGATGACCAATATGAGCAGTGGTGTTAATCAGCTGGCAAATTTATTAAATTCTTCAGATGCGGCTGCAACAATAGGAAAAACGGTTGAAATTGATACGGGCTCTGATGTGTCTGTAACCGGAACTGTTGAAGCTGTTACACGCGGTTCTCAGCCGCAGGTTCAGGTTAATGGCATGCTGTATGATGTCAACAGCATTAAAACTATTTATGCAAACTAAAAGAGGGTAGTTATATGATGAGATCACTTTACGCTGGTGTATCCGGCATGCAGAACCACCAAACACGTCTTGATGTCATTGGTAATAATGTTGCGAATGTGAATACGACTGGTTTTAAAAGAGGCCGTGTGAATTTTCAGGATATGATATCACAGCAGCTTTCGGGGGCTTCAAGTCCGACTGCTGAACTTGGTGGTGTAAATCCTAAAGAAGTTGGATTGGGGGTGATGACTGCCAGTATTGATACTGTATTTACACAGGGTAATCTCCAGTCAACAGGTATTTCAACAGATGTCGCTATCCAGGGAAATGGTTTTTTTATTCTGCAAAATGGTGATCAGACTTTTTATACACGCGCAGGAGCATTTGGTGTTGACCGCGATGGTACACTGGTTAATCCGGCGAATGGTATGCGTGTGCAGGGATGGATGGCGCGTGATGTAAATGGGGAGATGATTGTAAATACAGCGGGTTATACAGAAGATCTTGTAATTCCAATCGGTGCGAAAGATCCTGCGAAAGCAACAGCAAATGTAAATTATGCTTGTAATTTGAATAAAAATACACCTGAAATCTTGGAAGGAGCAACAGAAGCTGATATACAGAGAGGTACCTGGTCAACGGAATTTAAAGTATATGACAGTTTTGGTAATGAACATAATTTGAATATTTCTTTTACTCGTGTTCCAGGTAATCCTAATCAATGGCAGGCAACAGTAAATGTTGATCCTGAAAATGAAGTTGCAACACAAACGAGAGTTGGTCTGGGGACCACTGATGGCGTAGGTGATACCTTCCTTATTAATTTTGATAATACTGGTACTTTGCAATCTGTTACAGATACGGCTGGAAATGTAACAAATCCGGAAGGGCAGGTTATTTTACAGGCTTCGTTTGATGTAGCAAACGCAAATCCAGATGAGAATGGAAATCCGTACCGTCAGACATTGAATATAAATCTGGGAACAATTGGCAGTCAGCAGAATACTATCACACAGAGTGCTGCGCAAAGTTCAACGAAAGCGTATTCTCAGGACGGTTATGGAATGGGTTACTTGGAGAATTTTAAAATTGATTCGACAGGAACCATAACAGGCGTATATTCCAATGGTACAAACAGGACAATTGGTCAGATTGCCTTGGCGTCCTTTACAAATCAGGGCGGCCTTGAAAAAGCTGGTGATAATACATATGTTGAATCGAATAACTCTGGACTTGCGAATATTGGTGTTTCTGGTGTTGCCGGAAAAGGGTCTTTGATGGCTGGTGCTTTAGAGATGTCAAACGTTGATCTTACCGAGCAATTTACAGATATGATTGTTACGCAGCGAGGTTTTCAGGCCAGTTCAAAAACAATACAGACAGCAGATGTATTGCTCGATACGGTATTGAGTTTGAAGCGTTAAAAAGTGATTAGATAAATACTATCTGACTATAATCAAAAGACCGGTATTATACCGGTCTTTTTTTTCGTGATATAATCTGCTGTATTTTATAACTTTATGTTTTTTTCACTTAACTGTGTAACTAAACCGCCGATATTATATATGGTTGTATATTCTTTGGGTAAACCAAACGGGCCTACTTGACTGTAAGGTTATAAGTGTACAAAATATAGGGATGATAGAAGTTATGCGCCTTGACGGCAAGCGGTATTGGATAAATCCGCATCAGATCGAGAGCATCGAAACTAATCCCGATGTGACATTATGTATGTTATCCGGAAAGCATGTGGTTGTCAGAAATACTCCTGAAGATATTATTCAGAAGATAATTGATTACCGCCGCAGAATCGGAGCATTCAAAAACGAGGAATAATACTATGGATTTGGCGACTATTATTGGTCTTGTCGGCGGTACTGCCTGTGTTGTAATGTCAGTCTTGACATCTGGTGGTACCATAATGGGTATTATTGATATCCCTTCGGTATTCATGACGATTGGTGGTTCGTATATGGCTTTGATGATCGTCGCGCCGCTGAAGAAGACTCTTGGTATATTTAAAATAATGGGACGGGCTTTTAAAATTCCTGATTTTGGTGAAAAAACACTTGTTCAGAATATGGTTGCATTGTCAGAGAAAGCACGCCGAGAGGGTATCCTTGCTCTTGAAGAAGGGCTTGAAGATCTAGATGATGAATTTATGAAGACTGGATTGCGCCTCGTCGTTGATGGTACTGATGGTGCAGTTATCAGGAATATACTTGAAAGTGAGATGAATCAAATAGAAGCCCGCCACATGGATTGGTTGAATATCATTTCTCAATGGGCAGGTTATGCTCCTGGTTTTGGTATGACAGGAACTGTCGTTGGTCTGATTGGTATGTTGCGCAACATGGAAGATAAATCATCTATTGGTCCTAATATGGCTGTTGCTCTTATTACAACTTTGTATGGTGCGTTGATGGCTAACTGGCTTATCGCGCCTTTCGGACAGAAGCTGCTGGCACAACATAATGATGAAATGCGGGTTAAGGAAATGATTATTGAGGGTGTCTTATCTATTCAATCAGGTGACAATCCGCGTATTTTAGCAATGAAGTTGCTTACTTATCTAGATCCAAAAGCCAGAAAAGTTATTGAATCTGATGTTCTGAAGGATTAAGGGAGTCGTTTTATGGGTAAGAAAAAAGAACCCGAGAAACCTTCAACTGCGTGGCAGGGTACATATGGTGATATGATCACCCTGATGCTGTGTTTCTTTGTCATGTTATATAACCCGACCGAAATAGATGCTGTTCAGCTTGCAGCTTTAACAGCATCTTTGCAGGGAGATCCTACTGCAGGTGGGCAATCTTTATCAGCGGGGCGTTTGGCTGATTTGGGAAATACAGTAAATAGTCTTCCTGCGCTTGATAAAGGAAAATCATTAGGGTTGGCTGTTAAGCGTGCTGTTAGTTTATTTGCTCCTGATGTTAAATCAAGTAGAATTACGCTTACAAGTGATGAACGTGGACTGATCATCACTCTTGCTTCTGATGCTTTCTTTAAGCAGGGAAGTGCAGATTTGGATATTGATGCGACTCGAGATACTATGTTGCGGTTGGCTCAGTTCCTTTCTTCAGATGAACTGAAGGGGCGTCGCTTTAGAATAGAAGGTCACACAGATAATACTCCTGTTACTGGAACTGATTTCCCTAGTAACTGGGAATTATCAAGTGCACGGGCAGTTAATGTGCTGCATTATTTAGCTGATTTTGGTGCTGATGAATCTCAGTTCTCTGTTGCTGGATATGCCGATACACGGCCAAAGTTTTCAGATGATACTGCAGAGGGAAGGGCATATAATCGTCGTGTAGATATAATAATTCTGGATGACGGACATTTTTAATGTTACAATTAAGGAAGGTTGTTTATGGCTGATGAAGATTTAGGAATGGATGAGAATACTGCCAGTGCTGGGCCTGCAAAAAAAGGTTTGATGGGAGGTCTTTTACCGACGCTCCTTAAATGGATAGCTATTGCGATTGGTGCTATAATAGTAATTGTAACTGTTGTTGTTATAACACTTCATGTGGTGGGGGGAAATACAACAGCCCAGACTACAATACCTGTTGCTCAAGAATACTCTGGCCGTCGTGAAACGCTTGACTGGTTCACTTCTATTGGTTCTATTCGTACAAAAACAAGTGATGCTGTCCCTGTCAGTGTATTAGTTGAGGTTGTCTTAGGATACAAAAAAGACGATAAATCTGCTGCTACAGAAATAACAGCTCGTTTAATTGAAATTAAGGACTTCTTGCGTCGTTATTTTACTGAGAAAAGGGCAGATGATCTGCGCCCGATGAATGAAGAGAAACTCAAGATAGAAATTCGTAACTCGATAAATGATGATATTTTGAGTAATTCTAAGATTAAAGATGTCCGGTTCCTAAGTTTAGAAGTGATTGAGCAATAAAAAGGTATACATGCATGAACGAAGTTCTGTCACAGGATGAAATAGATCAGTTGCTCCAGGCAATTAGTTCTGGTGAAACTGAAGCCAACGATGACTTTAAGCCAGTTAATGATACTCGTAAAATTAAAATTTACGATTTTAAGCGTCCGGATAAATTTTCGAAGGAACAAATCCGTACTATCTCGATCATGCATGAAACGTTTGCGCGTTTGACAACAACGAGTTTGTCTGCTCAATTGCGCAGTATTGTGCATGTTCATGTTGCGTCGGTTGACCAATTGACATATGAAGAATTTATTAGATCTATTCCGACTCCGACAACATTAGCTGTGATTAATATGGATCCGTTGAAGGGTAATGCAATATTAGAAATTGATCCAGCTATTACATTTTCAATGATTGATCGCCTCTTTGGTGGTACTGGTCAAGGTGGGGCTAAAGTTCAGCGGGATCTCACTGATATTGAGCAATCTGTTATGGAAGGTATCATTGTTCGCATTTTGGCTAATATGCGCGAAGCTTGGACACAGGTTATAGATCTTCGGCCAAGACTTGCCCAGATTGAAACAAATCCTCAATTTGCTCAAATTGTTGCGCCCTCTGAAATGGTTGTTTTAGTCACCTTAGAAACGAAAGTTGGTGATGAAGAGGGAATGATGAATTTCTGTATTCCCTATATCACTATAGAACCGATTATTTCAAAATTATCCAGTCAGTTCTGGTTTTCATCGATACGGCGCAGTTCTACAACTCAATATCTTGGGGTGTTAAAGGAAAAGCTGTCTGATGTGGCCATGGATGTTGTTGCAGAAATAGGCTCTATAGATTTGCCAATTCGAGATGTTTTGGCTTTACAAGTCAATGATGTTGTCCGATTATCTAATGTAAAGATTACCGATCCATTAACGTTGAGTGTTGGTAATAAGAAAAAATTTTACTGTCAGCCAGGTGTTATTGGGAAAAAAATGGCTGTACAGATAACAGGAAAGATTGCTCAGGCTGAAGATGAAGATATAGATCAGCTTGATGCAGAAGGAGACGAATCGTATGAGTGATGGCGCGATATCACAAGATGAAATAGATGCATTATTATCCGGTGTTGATATGGGTGGTATGGGAACCGCTGCACCTGTTGCGTCGGCTGCTCATGTGGATACAAACGCTCTGAATGGTTTCTTTGCCAGCTTAAAAGATACTTTTGCACAGAATCTGACCACAATTACAGGTGGAACAGCGTCTGTTTCTGCTCCTCAGTTGACTATTTCCGGAAAAGATACATTTCTGGCTCAATTGCCAGATGAAGTTGTCTCGGTGGAAGCACCTTTTTCTGATGTTGTGCAGGGGGGGCATACTTTTGTATTACCTACTGATTTTGCAAAAGAATTAGTTGCTTTAATTAATAAAGAGGAAAATGCTGAGCTTGATGAGATGGGCCTTTCTGTTGTTGCAGAAGTTATTTCCCAGCAGATTGGTTCAGAAGTTACCGAGTTGTCAAAGAAACCTGGATTAAATGGATTAGGCAGCTCTCCTGCGTCGGCAACTGCTGTTCCCAAGGCAATGTTGCAGCTTCCTGATGACCAGTTTACATTATTGGCATATCCTGTTACTCTTAATGGTGAACAGAATACGATCTGGGAAGTTATTGCAAAGAGTCCTTCTGAACGGATTTCTTCTGTTTTAACAGAAAGTTCTACTGCTGCGGTACAATCGTCTCCCAATGTTTCTATTGGACAACAGCAGACTGCGTCAACAACAAATATGGGGATGGGGGGTGGAATAGCTATGCCTCAGAATAATTTTACCGGTGCAACAATGGGTATGGCAGCTCCAAATGTACAGCCGTTGCAGTATCCGAATTTACAGCAAGGCGGCGGCACACCGGAACAGGGTAATATCGGTCTTATCATGGATGTATACATGGAGATGACCGTAGAACTTGGCCGTACTAAAAAGCAGATAAAAGAAATCCTGGGAATGGGCGAGGGAACAATTATCGAGCTCGATAAACTTGCTGGTGAGCCGGTTGATATTTTAGTTAACCATAAACCGATTGCGAAAGGTGAAGTGGTTGTTATTGATGAAAACTTTGGTGTTCGTGTAACAGAAATTCTATCTCCTGCGGAACGTGTTTCTGATATTCACTGACAGAAAGTTTTGGGTGGGGGATTAATTATTACGAAACGAATAACTCGTATTTTTATTATACTGTTATTTTTTCAGGCCTTTGCGGTTTTGTCTGCTCAACAGATTGAGCAGACAGACGCTGAAAGGGATAATACGTTTACAAATTCACGGTTACCAGATGAACATGATGTATATCTGGATATGACTGAGGAAACTGTTCAGCAAGAGCAACGGCAGACTCCATCAACAACATGGTTGTTTGTTCGTATGGTATTAGTTCTTGCAGTAGTTATTGCATGTATTTATGCAGTATTATTTTTTCTAAAAAAAGGTTTAAATCCTGCTGGTGATACTGATCCGTATTTACGCAGAACAGCTTCTTTAACTTTGGGCCAAGGTAAGTCTGTTCAGGTCGTGACGCTTGGCGGTGAAGCTTATTTATTAGGTGTCTGTGATAATTCTGTTACGTTGCTTGGTAAAATAAATGATAAGGACTTAGTCAGCGCCATGAATTTAAATGCTGAAAAGACAGCTGCGCTGAAAGTTCCAAGAGATTTTAGCTCAATACTTGCGAAATTTACTGGTACTAAAAAAGAAGACTCTATTACAGATGTGACCTTTTCTACAGAAAATTTTCTGCGATCTCAACGAGAAAGGCTTCATAGTGTACGGAGTGATGAGAATGTTTCTGATAAAGAGGAATAGTGTTGTATGATGTCGCAAATACCAAAACGACTGTTCAGAATCATTTTTATTGCTTTTTTTTCACTGATTTGTGTATTGCCTGTTTCATCACAGGCAAATTTTCCTGCTAATTCTGCTGTTGGTAGAACTAATATGACGGGAACTGTGCAGGGATTGGAAATACCCTCAGTTAATTTAGAAATAACACAGCCGCAATCAGGACAGGAAGTTGCGTTTTCCATACAGTTGCTGCTGCTGCTTACAATACTCACACTCGCTCCGAGTATTTTAATTTTAGCAACATCTTTTCTTCGCTTTTCTATCGTTCTTGATTTTATCAAACGGGCTCTGTCTCTTCAGCAAGTACCGCCAACCGCTGTATTAAATGGTATCGCCTTTTTTATGACTCTTTTTATTATGTGGCCGGTTTTTAATGAAATATATACAAATTCTTTTAAACCCTTGTCAGATGGTCAGATCGGTATTGAGGCGGCATATGCAGAAGCAGAAGCCCCTATCCGTTTATTCATGTATAAGCAGATGTCAAATGATACAAGTTATATAGCTTTGTTTATGAATATGGGTGGTTTAGATAAACCAGAGACTCTCGCAGATGTTCCGACATATGTATTAATTCCGGCATATATTTTACATGAGCTGACAGTTGCTTTTAAAATTGGCATTTTATTGTATATCCCATTTATTGTTATCGATATGGTTGTGGCCAGTGTTCTGATGTCGATGGGTATGATTATGCTTCCTCCGGTACAAATTTCCATGCCGTTTAAATTAATGCTGTTTGTACTCATTGATGGCTGGGGATTGCTGACGCAACAGCTGTTTAATTCTATTGTTCGCTGAGATTTTATAGTAAGGAGCTGAGATTATGTCTATTGGAGATCTGGTTACCCTGATGCGCGGAGGCGTATTTCAGATATTCATATTGAGTGCTCCTATTCTTGGTGCCGCATTGATTGTTGGTTTGCTGGTAGCTATCTTTCAGGCGACGACTTCCATACAGGAACAAACTCTTACCTTTGTGCCAAAGTTATTTGCAATTCTTGCTATGCTCGCTTTACTAGGAGCGTGGATGTTTGCAAGTATGCGTGGGTATACATTGAATATTTTCCAGATGATTAGTCAGATGGGGCGGTAATACGACATGTTAACACAGATAGCGGCCAACGCTTCTGTTTTTCTGCTGGTAGCAGTCCGTTGCTTTGCGCTGGTCATGACATTGCCACTCCTTTCGATGCGCAGTGTATCAAGAATTTCAAAGGTCGCGCTTGCAGGGTATATGGCTTTTTTAGTGCTGCCAACAGCGTCTTCTGCTGCATGGGGAAGCGCTGTCGGTGTTTATGGTGCGTTTTCTCTTGAATATTTGTGCTTATTGATGGGGGAAGCGCTAATTGGTATTATCACAGGTTTTTATATAACCATTATTTTTTCCGCTTTCAGTTCAGCAGGGCAGTTTTTTACTTTTCAGATGGGATTTGGCGCCTCAGAAGTATATGATTCGTTATCACAAATAGAAAATCCGCTTATGGGGCAGTATCTCAATCTTATTGCGATGTTGCTTTTCCTTCAGGTGGAAGGATTTCAGCAGATTTTTTTAGGAGGAGTACTTCGCAGTTTTCAGACACTGAATTCATATTCACTTATTTATGCACAGGACTTATTTTACCAGTTTTTACTAACTGGTTTAACAGATTTGTTTTTTGATGCGCTGATGATTGCGCTGCCTCTTATGGCGACTCTGCTTCTTGTTGCGGTATGTATGGGAATTCTCTCAAAAGCTGCCCCTCAAATGAATCTTTTATCAGAAGGGCTGCCGATAACTATTTTAGTCGCTTTTTTTCTTTTGACTCTTCTGCTGCCTACAATGTGTGATTTTTTTATTCGGTCATTTATGATTGCTTTTACGAAAATAGAACAGCTTTTTGCTGAGATTGGAACTGTTTTGAAAACGGTTCCACTGTTTTAGAGGTGTCCAGTGAAAACTTTTCCGGCTACTGGCTGTGAGCAGAAAATATGGATCGACTTGCAATGGTTTGCTTCTGCCGAAGAAGAGGGCCGCACAGAAGAACCCTCTGAACTGAAACTTCGTAAAGCACGAGAAGAAGGGCGTGTTCCTAAAAGTTCTGAATTAAACAGTGCGATTGTGATGCTGCTTACTGTTCTTTCTGTGGTTTTGCTGGGAACATGGCTATTTGATAATTGTATTGATGTTCTCCTTTTCTATTTCCAATTATGTACACAAACTGAATTATATGATGGAAAACTAGCCGCTGCATTTTATGTTTATTTTATAAAAATGGTTCTTCCTGTGGCGCTCATTTCTGTTATTGCGGCTATTGCAGCGAATCTTGTTCAGAACAAAGGTTTCTTATATTCAAGCAAGCCTCTGGAACCCAAATTTAGTAAGGTTATACCGAAATTTGGGGAATATTTTCGAAAAACACTTTTTTCGTTTGAAGGTGCATTTAATGTTGTAAAATCACTGGTAAAAGTGATTGTTATTTTTTGTGTAGCGTTTGTAGTGATAAAAGGTGATTTACATCAGTTATTATCTTTAATGAATGTTGGTTTATGGCCTGCTCTTGTTCATATTGGAACAATGGCTGCAAAGATTCTGATTTTCTCTGCCGTGATTTTTCTTGTGATTGCAGTTCCTGATTATCTTGTTCAGAAGAAACAGTTCATGGAATCAATGAAAATGTCAAAGCAGGAAGTGAAAGAGGAATACAAAACACTAGAAGGAGATCCCTTTATAAAAAGCAGGCTGCGTCAGTATATGCAAGAAATGCTTGTTCGAAATATGCCTGCTGATGTTGCAAAATCAGATGTTGTGATTGCAAACCCGACTCATTATGCTGTAGCAGTAAGATATGATAAGCAGACAATGCAGGGACCAATGGTGATGGCTAAAGGTGCAGACAGCGTTGCGCAGAATATAAAACGTATTGCAAAAGAGAATAATGTGCCTATTGTTGAAAACAAGCCGCTTGCCCGTGCACTCTATGCGGAAGTTGAAATCGGTGATATAATACCGGAAAATTATTATCAGGCTCTGGCTGTAATATTAGCAAAAGTCTATACTATGAAAAAGAAATTGTGATCTGTTGGGTGGGATAAATGGCAGATATAAAACCTGTTTTTAAAAATTCTCAAGATTTTTTTGTTGCGGTTGCGGCGGTTGTTGTTATATTGATGCTGATTGTGCCGCTGCCAACATTCTTACTCGATGTTTTGATGGCCTGTAATGTTCTGCTTGCTTTGTTGGTTTTGCTGATTGTCCTATATACGCCTAAAGCGACTGATTTTTCTTCTTTCCCGACGGTTCTACTCGTTTCTACTGTTTTTGGTCTTGGTATAAATGTTTCTTCAACTCGTCTAATTTTATCGCAGGGAACAAAATTTGACGGAAAAATGGTGCGTGCATTTTCAAGCTTTGTAGTTGGTTCTGGTGGAACAGAAGGAGTTTTGATTGGTTTCGTCATTTTTATAATTTTGATTGCTGTCCAAACTTTTGTTATAACAAAAGGTGCCACTCGTGTTGCCGAAGTAGCTGCGCGTTTTACTCTTGATGCTATGCCGATGAAACAGGCAGCTGTTGAAGCAGAGTATAATTCCGGTGCCATAACGGAGGAAGAAGCACGAAAACGGAAACTTGATGTGCAACGGGAAGCTGGTTTCTACGGAGCAATGGATGGTGCAACGAAATTTGTCTCTGGTAACGTGAAAGTTGGAATCTTTATAACAGTGATAAATCTTGTTGTTGGTCTTATTTTTGGGATGGTACTTCGCCAAGAACCTTTTCAGACAGCTTTGACTACGTATGCGTCATTAACAATTGGTGACGGTCTTTTGTCTCAGTTGCCTTCTCTTCTTGTATCATTTGCGACTGGTATTGTTGTAACCCGTTCTGCATCTGTAGAAACATTCGGAACTGATGTAAAAAAGCAGTTTTCTCAGAATGCATGGGTATTTTATGTTGGTGGTGGTACATTAATTGTTATTGGCTTACTTCCCGGTTTCCCCTGGTATGTGTTAATTCCGATGGGCGCCGCGTTATTATATTTAGGGTATCGGTTACAGAGTATTGAAACTGCTCGCGAACGGGAACGTTCTCTCGCAGATAAAATTAAGCAGAAAACACAGCCTGCTCCCGGCAGTGTTGATGCAGGAGCGGTTGCGCCTCTTGATCCGCTTTCTTTGGAACTAGGATTTGCTCTTATCCCCCTTGTTGACAAGGAAAAAGGAGCTGAACTTCTTGAGCGTGTTACCAGAATCCGGCGTGAGTCTGCTCTTGATTTGGGACTTGTTGTGCCTCGTATCCGCATTATTGATAATATGCGTCTTGAGCCAAATGAATATTGTTTTAAAATTAAGGGTGTGGAAGTTGGCCGTAGTAAGATTCGCATGGGATGGTACATGTGTATGAATACTGGTGCCGTTGTTGAAGAGATTAGGGGTGAACCGACTGTTGATCCGGCGTTTGGTTTGCCAGCTCTTTGGATTCCAGAAGAAGGGCGTGAAAAAGCTGAACGTGCTGGTTATGCGGTTGTTGATTCTCCTACTATTATTGCGACTCATCTGACTGAAATTATCAAGTCTCATGCATCCGAGATTTTAGGCAGACAAGAAGTGCAAACAATGATTGATTCTTTGAAAAAGGACTATCCTGCTGTTATTGAAGAAAGTACAAAGCTGTTTTCTCTTGGTGAAATCCAAAAAGTGTTGCAGGGATTGCTTCGTGAACAGGTTTCTGTTCGAAACCTTGTTGTTATTCTTGAAACGATGTCTGATTTTGCTCCTATTACTAAAAACATTGAACTATTAACAGAGAAGGTTAGACAGGCTCTTGGAAGACAAATTTGTCTTCAGTATGCAGACGAAAACCATGTGCTGCATATATTAACAGTAAATCCGCAGTTGCTTCAGAAAATGGCTGAAAATAAAGCGGCTACTGTGAATGGTACTGTCGTTGCGTGGGAGCCTGCAAGTCAACGCAGCTGGATTACTGCTGTTAATGCTGCGTTTGCTGCCGTTCGTGAAAAAGGTTATATGCCAGTTATTCTGACTTCTGAAGAATACAGGCTCTTGATAAAAGTTAGTACAGAACGAGAAATGCCAGATCTTGTTGTGTTATCTGTTCAGGAGATTACGAACGATATTCGCGTAGAATCTCTGGGAGAGATAAATGTCTGATAATTACAGTGAATCGGATATTCTTATTGAGGTTGGAAAATCGTTTGATGAATGTACCAGCAAGCTGCGTGATCTATATGGTATGGATGGATATCATATTTTGCGGCAGCGTTTGCGGCCTGCAGGTATTTTCAGACGTGCGCAGGTTGAAGTTCAATATGTAATTCGGCCTGTACAATCTCGAAAAATTCCGCAGGCATTTTCTGCGGCTGATTTTGAAAGAGAACGTAGTAAAATTCTTGCCGAAGCAAAGGCTGGTTTGCCACAGATTGCAAAGGTTGAAAAAGCCTTGGCTGATATTGCGCAAAAAATAGATACGCTTTCTGTGCCTAATCAATCAGTGCCACCTGTTATTGCAGAAATTGATCATCTGCTTGATTTAAATGAATTTACTCCTACGTATCGTAAACGGATTACAGATCGGATAACTCGAGAATTTACTTTGTCGGAATTGGATGATAAAAATAAAATCCTTGAATCTGTGGTCAAATGGATAGGAGAAGATATGAGATTCTCTGATCCTGAATCAGATACGCAGCATCCAAAGATTATTATGTTGGTTGGTCCTACTGGTGTCGGTAAAACAACGACAATTGCGAAACTTGCAGCTAAATACTGTATACGGTTTCGTGCTGCTGGGGAAAAAAATCCATGTATTAAGCTGATAACTATTGATAGATTCAGGATTGCTGCTAAAGAGCAAGTAGAGAGATATGCGCAGGCAATGGGAATCCAGTCTTCTGTAGCCGATTCTGCTGAAGATATACGTAAAATTCTTGAGATGGATAAAGACCGGCTTGATGTTTTATTGATAGATACTATTGGGTATAGCCCTAATGATTATGAAAGTATTGCTAAAATGAGAACAATGTTGTCCATCAAAGACTGTGTTCCCGATATGTATCTTGCTGTTTCTGCGAGTTCGAAGGCAAGTGATTTACGTACTATCATGAAAAATTATGAAGTTTTTGATTATTCATCAATTATAGTGACTAAGTGTGATGAAACGGAGCATATCGGTAATGTTATTAGTATATTGCAGGAAAGAAATGTGCCTGTTGCATATATTACATGTGGCCAGCAAGTGCCTCGCGATATAAAACATGCTGATGTGATGTATTTTATTGAAAAGTTAACCGATATGAATATAGATAAAGATTTATTAAAATTAATGTTTTTAAAAGAAGAAAACTATACAGAAGGAACTGTTACAGATGATGGAAGATCAGGCCGCTGAACTGCGCACACTTATGCAAAATCATTCTGGTTGGAAAATAGATCCGAATAATTTGCAGATCCATAAAACAAGAATTATTGCCATAACGAGTGGAAAAGGTGGTGTTGGTAAAACTAATATTGCTGTTAATATGGCGATTGCGTATGCTCAGCTTGGAAAAAAAGTTATTTTGATTGACGGCGATCTTGGTATGGCAAATGTGAATATTCTATTGAATATGGTTCCTAATTATAATTTGCTGCATGTTATTAATCATCAGAAAAAAATGTCTGAAATAATTCAAGATACTGAATTTGGAATCAAATTTATTGCCGGAGCCAACGGGTTTTCAAGAATTGCAAATTTATCTGAAGATGAACTTTCTTATTTTGCAGAAGAATTCAGTATGCTTGGAGATGCTGATATAATCATTATTGATACTGGGGCGGGGATTTCTAATAATGTGCTTCAGTTTGTTGCTTCTGCTGATGAGGTGTATGTGGTTACTACACCTGAACCGACTGCAATTACCGATGCATATGGAATTATAAAAATTATTTCAACAGAATTTATGAATCGGGAAATCAATTTAAAGCTTATTGTAAACAGAGTTCATTCTGCTGATGAGGGACGAAGAATTGCAGAACGAATTATGACAATCGTTGGTCAGTTTCTAAATTATAAAGTCGAATATCTGGGATTTATTTATGATGACCCTACTGTTATGTCTTCTGTAATCCGGCAAAAGCCATTTATGATTGTAAGTCCTTCTTCTAAACCGGCTATATGTATAAAACATATTATTGGAAAAATTGAAAAAACAGAATTGCAGGGGCAAAGTGGTGTATCCAAATTTTTGAAAAAGATTTTAGGTAAATAATAGCAGTCTTACATAGGATATGTTATACTAAGGCTGTATGTATCTAACTTGACCAGAAATATTTTTTACCTTATGCTGTCATTACGGAGGATTTTATATGTTTAACCCGAAAGTTTTAATTATTACCGCTGCTGTCGGGTTTGTATTATCCTTCCTGGCGGGATTGTTTTCCGGTATATCTTTTGGCTATATATTGTTGCGTGCCTTGATTTCAGCTATCATACTAGTGCTTGTAGCGATTGGAATATCATATATTTCAAAAACGTTTTTAGATGTTTCTGTAACGCTTCCTGTATCTGGTGAAACAACTGTTACAGGCACAACAGTCGATATTACGGTTGCCGATGAAGCTCTCCCGGAGGAAAGTGGTGCACCTGAGTTTTATGTGGCTGATCCCGAAGGAATAGAAAAAAACGATGCACAAAATTCTGAGCAGGGATTTAAACCAGCAGGATTGGCTTCTGTCGTACAATTTTCGGGAGGTAATACAGCTCCAGTCATTGACCGTAGTGCCGGAAATGTTCCTGTGCAGCAAACTGTAGTTCAAGATACTGTGCAGCAAAGTTCGGATGCAGCTTTTGATGAATTACCTGATATGAACAGTTTTATATCAGGCAGTGATGATACTATCGACTCTACTGCTGAGACGGTGACTATTCCTGATTCTGTAAAGGAATCAAAACGAATACAAAAAGAACAGAGTGCAGATATGAAAGATTCTCAAGTCTTGGCGCAGGCATTGCGTACTATGATTTCCCGTGATTCGTAGTTCTTGAGAATAAGGGTGTGGAGAAATGGCAAAATCGGTTTTTGATGAAAAATCTGAGGAGGAACTCTGGATTGAGTTTCGAAAAACTAAATCGCCGGTACTGCGAGATGCTTTTATTAGACAATATATGCCTTTGGTAAAGTATGTAGTTGGTAAAATTTCACCAAGCATGCCTAGTAGTGTTGAATTTGATGATTTAGTGGGGTTTGGTCAGTTTGGCTTGCTTGATGCGATTAATAGATATGATCCTGATCGAAATGTTAAATTCAAGACATATGCTGTGACGCGAATTCGTGGTGCTATTTTTGATGAATTACGGCAGCTTGATTGGGTTCCCCGCTCTGTCCGACAGAAATCACGTGAGATTGAGAATGCTATTGTGAAGTTGGAATCTAAACTGGGGCGCCCTGCTACAGATGCAGAGATTGCTGAATCTATGGGGCTTACTGAATCTGATTTTCAGCAAACGGTAATGAAAGTTTCTCTTACAAATGTGCTGTCACTAAACGATGTTTGGCATTCAGGGGATGATTCTGATCATATTTCAATAGGGGACAGTATAGAAGCTCCTTCAAGCTTGAACCCTGATGTAATTGTTGAAAGAGAAGAAATTCGCCGGGTTATTACAGAAGCTATAAATGAACTTCCTGAGCGGGAACGAATGGTTCTGGTATTATATTATCATGAAGATCTGACTTTTAAAGAAATTGGGCAGGTTTTGGAAGTCAGTGAATCGCGTATTTCGCAGTTGCATACAAAAGCAAATTTGCGTTTACGGGCAAAACTGACTAATATTCGTAAAGGCATAATGTAAAAGAGTGTGAATTATGGTCAATCTGAATTATATTCGTGAGGATCTGAAAAAACAGTTAGAAGCAGATAAGGCATTGCACTGTGTCGAAGTTCGTGCAGATACACTTGATGAGGCGCTTGCTGATGCGGCTGTGCAATTGGGAACAAAAGTTTCTAATTTAGAGTATGAGATACTGGAAAAGGGATCAAACGGCTTCCTTGGATTGGCAAAGAAAATCTGGACAGTACGCGTTTATCAGAATCCTGCTACAGTGGAACATGTAGTACATACGGATGTTGCTAATACGGCAATTGAAGAAGATAATTTTGAGCAGACCGCAGTCTTAAATAAAGATGGTATTTTTTATATACATAATTTTGGTTCTGATGTGTATCTAAAGGTCATTCCTCCTGTTGGAAACGGAGCTCCTGTTCAGGCAAATGATGTTCTTCTTGCTCTTGGTCGGCCTGATATAAAATCTCTCGATGAGGCAGCGGTCAGACAGTTTGTCGAAGAAGGTACGGATGGTCAATATAAATCAGTTGGTATATTTGATCACAATGCCGCTGCTGATGCAACTTTTGTTATAGAAATTTCTCCTGATGAAATGGAAGCTTCTATTGTGGCAACGAGTCCGTATCCACAGGGTGCTGAAATTTCTGCGGAGACCATTCGGGCTGCTTTACAATCACAGGGCGTTGTTGCTGGTGTTGCTGATGATAAAATAACCGCGTTTGTTGATAATCCTGTATATAATGTACCATATGTTATTGCTGAAGGTATTCGCCCCGTTGATGGGCGTGATGCATATATTGCGTATAACTTTGAAACAGATCGTACTAAACTTCGTGTTAAAGAAGCTGCTAATGGACAGGTAAATTTCAAAGAATTAAATCTGATTCAAAATGTAGTAAAAGGACAACCGCTTGCGCAGAAAATGCCAGCAGAGCGTGGTAAGAATGGTAAAACTTTATTTGGAAAATTCTTGGAATCAAAAAATGGAAAAGATATTCCATTACCGCTGGGTAAGAATGTTTCTGTAGATATAGACGGCTCGACTATTATTGCAGATACTAATGGACAGGTACTCCTAGTTGGAAATAAAATTAATGTTGAACCTATTATGGAGGTTGATGGGGTATCAATCAAGACTGGTAATATTAAATTCCTGGGAACTGTTATTGTCAAAGGAAATGTTGATGATGGGTTTGAGATTAAGGCTTCTGGAAATATTGAAGTCTATGGAACTGTAGGCAGCTGTAAACTTGAAGCTGATGGCGATATTATTGTGTCACTTGGTATTATGGGACGTGATACTGGTGTCATATTGGCCGGTAAATCATTGTGGGCGAAATTTATTCAGAATACGACTGTTGAGGCAAAAGAATTTGTAATTGTTACGGATAGTATTGTAAATTCGAATGTGATAGCGAATCGCAAAATTCTGCTGCAAGGTAAACGGGCTCAGATCATTGGCGGTCATCTATTTGCAACAGAAGAGATTTTTGCCAAAGCCATTGGAAGTACTGGTGGGGGCAGTGAAACTATTCTTGAAGTTGGATATGATCCCATTGCTAAACGTAATTTGGATCAATTAGTTGAAAAACAGACAGCGCTTGTAAAAGAGCTTGACGAGATTGAAGTGAATATTCAGACGCTTGAAAATAATAAGAAAATCAGGCGTTCTATTTCTCAAGAAAAGGAAGATAGTTTACAAAAACTTATAACAAGAAAAAATGAGATATTAGATGAGAATGAAAAAGTAACAGACAGTATTCATGAATTGCAGACGCATTTACGTGAGCTCAAAGTGATTGGACGGGTATCTGCCTCTGGAACTGTTTATTCTGGTGTTAAAATATTTATAAGAGATGTGAAAGATGAAATCCGTACAGATGTTAAGAATGTGACATTCTATTATGAAAATGGGTTTGTTCGTCGCGGTAAATATGAAGCTCCTAATTTGGAGGATATGAAAAGAGTTCCTGATGGCTATTCAACCAATTGATTTGCAAGTGTTATATACACAATTAGAAAATGTCTCGAAAAATGTTGTTGCTCAGCAGCAGGGAGTTCAACTGTCCAATTCTATTCAGCAGGAAGAAAGAGGCAGACAGCTGGCAAAAAAAAGTACTACGGTACAAAAAACGCCTGAAGATGGTGATGGAGTTGCTATTATTAAAGATCATCAAGACACAAAAAATGCCCCTTCTTCTTCAGATGATAGAAAGGAGAAAGACGATAGAAATTCTCCTTCTGAGCAGAAGCCAGATGTCGAGTATGTGTCTGATCCTGAATTGGGCCGTCATATTGATATAAGCGGATAAGCTATACATGACTATTTTTGTAATTTTATTAAGTTGTTGTAATATATTCCTTTGGATATTTTTTTTTGCTACATTTAAAAAGAAATTTTCTCCTGATACGATTCTTGCTCAAATTAAGGCGGAAGTAAATAAACTTATCATTGAAATCAATCAAGGAACATACCGTGATATTACATTGCTTGAGAGCCGTATGAAAGGGTTGAAGGCATTAATAGAAGAAGCTGATCGTCGTACTTTACTTGCTGATAAAGAAGAAGGTAAGCGTTTGCGCGAACAGGCAGTATTGGAGTCATTACAGCAATCAAAGGTGGTGAATCGTAGTGTTTCTTCTGTTACTGCCCGCGCAGCAGCTGCGTATGCAACAGAATCGGTTTCGTTAAAAACGGGCGCGCTAAAGACTGACCAGGGGGATTTATTTACTGCTGTGGAGCAAACACCTGCTGTTGTGGAAGAAAATACTTCGGAATCAGTATTTCCCCAATTCCCGGAACGTCCAGCGCCAGATTTATCTGTTTCTTTTCCTCATATCAGTGTTGCACAGGATCCTATTGTTCCCAAAAAAGATACTCGCAGTCAAGTACTTGATTTAGCCGCATCAGGATTTGCGGCAGATATGATCGCGGAAAAATTATCCATTTCGGTTACGGAAGTTGAGTTGTATACAAATATGTATGGTATATAATGGTATGTACAGACAGAATTCTTGTAATACTGTGAATGGTGCTGTTTTTAATCTTATTTTAATACAAAAGTAATTTAAATTCTGTTTGCTTTGAAGTAAGGTTTATTTCAAAAGTAATTTATCGACAGCGCAAAATAAGACTAAAAACGTATTGAAATAAGCTTATATTTGGTTGTTTTAGATACTGTAGTATATAAACTTGGCGTTTTGAGATATTTTCACCGATGATGAGTTGTATATCGATTTTTCTATATGGTAATGAGCTGATTGCAGTGCTGTGTTAAGAGAAAATCTACAGTGATATCTGCCCTTATTCGTTATGGAGATGTCCGTGAGGTTAAAAATGAAAGGATACTATTGACTTTTTTCTAAAAAGCATTTATTATCTGACCATCAAGCCGCTGTAGCTCAGTTGGTAGAGCAAAGGACTGAAAATCCTTGTGTCGACAGTTCGATTCTGTCCGGCGGCATGAGTATAAGATATAGTTTAGCCGCTGTAGCTCAGTTGGTAGAGCAAAGGACTGAAAATCCTTGTGTCGACAGTTCGATTCTGTCCGGCGGCATAGTATTCCCGCATAATTTTGCGGGTTTTTTTATCTCTTTTTGTTTTTTGTCTTGTTTTTTTCATAAAGAATAGCATATACTGTTTCTATGAACTGGTTATTACTTACTCTGTCTGATAAAGCATCCGATTTTATACAATTAAGAAATTATTTTGAGGATCAGCAAATTCCACTGGTAACACTTGAGGCTGATGAACATGGATATATTCCCCATAAAGGACTTACTGATGCGTTGGCGGAAACGGTATATTGTATTATAGATAGTGCTGACATACTGTCTAATAATAAAGATATTGTTTTTGCTATCGGATATATGCTGGGGAAAGGTGTTTCAATTTTTATGACTGGCAGACCCGACAGTCCGCTGTATAATTATTTTTCAGAACAGATACAGTTTTTCTCATCAATTGAAGAATTATCTGAATCTGTACGGCAGCATCTGCCTGAATATATTAGTATGATAAATAGAAAACAGGCATTGCAGTCACTTGTTTCACGGGGAATTCCCTTTACGCCTGATTGTTTTTCATTCCATATTGCTTCTGATAATATGCGTGAATGCAGCTTATTTATCACTGCGGGTATGGATGTGAACTGTTGTGATTCCGCCGGTGTCTCAATGTTGAATATTGCGTCTCGTACCGGTAAGCTTGATATGGTAACGTGGCTTCTTGCTCATGGTGCGGATATCAATGCGATAGCCAGAGATCGCGGATATACACCGATTATGGATGCTATCTGGAAGATGAAACCGGATATTGTAGAAGTGCTTGTTAACCATGGAGCAGATCTGAATGTGATCAGTAAAGATGGTCAGCCGCCGCTTGTTCTAGCTGTAGGTAATGGAAATGAAACGATTTGCAGACTGCTTGTAGAACATGGTGCAGATCCGCTGATTAAAGATTCGATGGGAATGTCCGCGCTCGCTTATGCGCGTCTCTTCAAAAAAGAGAGACTTGTTGCATTATTGGAAAAATATGTTCCTGAAGAAAAAAAACAATCTTGACGAAATACGTGTCGCCTGTACTGGTGGAGGAACAGGCGGACATATATATCCTGGACTTGCCGTTGTCGATGAGCTGCGTATGTTATGTACTGATCGGAAGCTGCATGTCTGCTGGATAGGATCGTCTTCTGGTATGGATCGCACTCTTGTAGAGAAAAGCGGTAGTGTTGATGTTTTTTATGGGGTGCCGTCAGGTAAATTACGCCGTTATTTTTCTTTGCGTACAATCACTGATGTATTTAAAATAATTGCTGGTTTTTTTTGTGCTGTTGCAGTCCTGAGAAAAGAACATCCTGATGTTTTATTTTCAAAAGGAGGCTTTGTTAGTGTACCGCCGTGTTATGCGGCATGGTGTCTAAAAATTCCGGTATATACGCACGAATGTGATTTTTCTCCTGGATTAGCTACAAGATTAAATAGCAAAGTAGCTGAAAAAATTTGTATTTCTTATGCAGATACGATTCGCTTTTTTCGCAAGAATATGCAAAATAAAATCCTGCTTACCGGTAATCCTGTTCGTCCTGTTTTTTATAGTGCATCAAAACAAAGAGGATTGCAGTTTCTTGGTCTTTCAGAAAAACAAGTAGAATCCAAACCTCTGCTTCTGATTCTCGGAGGAAGCAGCGGAGCGGTGCAGTTAAATAACCTTGTAGCTGAGAATCTTGAGTGGTTATGCAGCCGTTTTATTATTGTTCATCAGACAGGTTCTGCTCATCAGTCAGAAATTCCTGCTGCCGTATCTGCTGAAGTTCAGTCGGAATATCATCCATATCAATTCATATATAAAGAAATGCCAGATGTGTTGGCTGCCGCTGATGTGGTGTTATCACGTGCAGGGGCAAATTCGTTGGCTGAATTTATTGTGCTGCATAAGCCAATGGTTCTTATTCCTCTATCAGGCAGAGGGACTCGTGGTGATCAGGTTGAAAATGCTGATTTTTTAAATAGACAGGGTGCTGCGCTTGTTCTGAACGCTGCTTCCTGCGACAGTGTTCATTTGCGGCATATACTTGAGCAAATGAGAGAGCGGTCATTTAGAACGTCTTGCAGTTTTGCTGTTTCTAAAATAGCTGGTTCTGACAGACCTGCACATAAAATTGCCGAACTATTATTGGCAATCAACAAATAAGGAGAGAAAATGAATTTTGCCACGATTGATATCTTTTTTGTTGTTATTATCCTTGGATTTGCTATTGCAGCGTATATAAAAGGTTTTATTGATGAATTATTTACTAAACTTGCTTTTTTGCTTGGTTTGATTGGAGCTGTTCTTTTATATGATCGTACTGCACCGTTTATATATTCATATGTTCCGAATGTATTTGCTGCTCAGATTCTTGGTTTTCTTGCGGTGTTTATTGTTGTATATCTCGTTGTTCGGATTGTTCAGAAATTTATCGGGGTATTTTTTCAGAATGATATTTTGGCGGGACTTAATAAAGCGTTAGGATTTTTTCTTGGCATCGCGGAAGGAATTTTTATTGTTGCGGCCTGTTTGATCCTTATGAACATGCAGCCATGGGTTTCCGTTGATGGGATTTTGCAGGACAGTTTCTTTGTGAGAATACTTGCGCCACTGCTTGCAGATCCGAAACAATATATGGATATTGTTATAAATTCTGTTGCGTTGCAATAATGTTTGAAAACCTATTGTATCAGAATGCCGGAGAACAGCTATCCGCTGATGTACGTCTTACCCGGCTTCCTCATGCAATCTTGCTGTCAGGGCCTGTATCTTCGGGAAAACTCAGTTGTGCACTTGAATTAGGACGTGTATTGTCCTGCCGAGCCCATGAACATGGACTGTGGCAGTGTACCTGTACTTCGTGTCTGCTTCATAAATCTTTGTTGAGTCCTGATGTGATACTCGCAGGTCCCCGTGATTGCACATTGGAAAATGCAGCTGCGGCAGAAGCTTTTCTGCGGGGTGTTCGGCAGAATAGAACATGGGTTGCGGCTGCGCGTTATTTGTTTATCCGCAGTGTTCGTAAGCTGACAGCACGTTTTTCGCCCGTTCTGCTTGCTGGTGATGATAAAGTATCAAAAATTGCGCCGCTGCTTGCTGGCCTTGATGAACTGTTAGAAGAAATAGATCCTGGCAGACCGCTTCCTCCTGTCGCTCTACTTGAAAAAAACTGTGGTGAAATTGTTACGCTGTGTAAAAAACTCGAAAGCGGTTTTATGTATGATACGTTGCCTGTTTCTCATATTCGTTCTGTATCACAGTGGGCTCGGTATACTGTAAGTGATGGCAAAAAACTGGTGATTCTTGAAAATGCTGATCGTATGCAAGAAAGTGTCCGTAACGCGTTATTGAAAATTCTGGAAGAACCGCCTGAAAATACGGTTTTTGTTTTGACTACTGCTCATAAAGGTGCGATAATGCCGACGATTTTATCCCGTGTGCGTCAATATTCTTTTACGGAGCGTACTTCAGTGCAGCAGCGTGAAGTGTTGTCTCGTGTATTCCATGCTCAGGTACAGGATGATTATATTACGGACTACTTACAGAGGTTTTTGCCAATTTCGCCACAGGATATTAAGCAAGCTGGTGCAGAATATATAATGAATCTGATGCGTGGTATACGATTATCGCCGGAAATGATTTGCAAATCATGTATGGCGTTTGAGCCAAGAGTTCTTCTTTCTTTATTTTGTAATGGTATGACAGGTATGTTGCGTGATATGCAAGTTTCGCATGATTTGAATATTCCACAGCATGCATGTTTATCTGAAATCGCGGTTTTGATTATGTATCAGGTACGATATTTTTACAGCAGTATCACAACGTATAATCAAAATCCGGTTTCTGCGTTAGAACTTTTAACAGGAAATATTTTGTCTGTATTAAAGCAGTATAAAGGAGGTCTTGTTGTATGACAGGTTTCTCTCGGAGAGCGGTAGAAAAGCTTTCTAAGCTGTCTGCTGAACAAATACAGCAGTTGCTCAACAGATTATGTGATGAAGAAGCCGCGCTGGATGCTGTCCTTGAATCTCTTGCTACAGGTATTATTGTTTGTTCTGTTAACGGTCATTTGTTAATGTTAAATAAAGCTGCTGAACGATATATCCCTTTTACAACAAGGCCTCTTGAAAATAGAGATACAGAGCTTCGAGTTTGGGAAATGATTGATGATTCTGATATCGTTACGTTTCTCAAAATAAACTATGAACATCAGAAAAGTAATGTCTCTGATGAGTTTTCAGTTCCTGGTCCAGGTGGTGGAATTCGTTTTTTATCAGTCAAGCTGATGCCTCTGGTTCAACGCTGTTGTATAAAAGGAACAATTATAACAGTTGACGATATTACAGAAAAACGGAATCAGGAGATTCTGCTGCGCCGTATGGAAAATCTTGCTGGTCTTACTAATCTTGCCGCTAATGTTGCTCATGAAATAAAAAATCCGCTTGGTAGTATCAGTATTCATATTCAGCTGATGCAGAAAGCACTGGCTAAAGCGCGCTGTTCTGATGGTATGCTTCCTGATGAGAAAAATGCAGAGAAACATCTTTCGGTGATAAACGAAGAGATTGACCGGTTAAATAAAATTATTATGGATTTTCTGTTTGCTGTTCGTCCTGTTAGTGCTCAGCTTGAACTGCTTGATCCTAATCAGCTCATTCAAGATTGTATTGATTTCTGCCGTCCGGAACTGCAAGGCTTGAACATAAAACAAGAAATAAGTTTGGATAATTCAGTTCCACGTCTTATGCTTGATAGTAAATTGTTTCGTCAGGTTCTGGTGAATCTAGTACAAAATGCACAGGCGGCAATGCCTGATGGCGGGGTATTATGTATTAAAACGGTTGTACAAAATGATTGCTTTGTATTGACTTTAGCTGATACAGGTGTTGGGATGGATGAAGCAACTGTTTCCCATGTTTTTGAGCCTTATTTCACTACGAAGGCGACTGGAACAGGATTAGGATTGACAATGGTGTATAAAATAATCAAAGAGTTTTCTGGAGATATAACTGTGAAGTCTGCTGTGGGAAAAGGAAGTGTTTTTACAATTTCTCTTCCAATTCCACAGGGTTCTCGGAGATTACTTACATATACGGACGAAAAATAATGCAGTTTACTATTCTGATAATTGATGATGAAAAGAATATCAGAGAAGGGCTTGCTGAGGCTCTTGAACTGGATGGCTATAAGACAAAGACTGCTGCTACGGGTAAAGAAGGTCTCGGTCTTGTTGGATTGGGAGATATTGATCTTGTTATTACAGATCTTCGGATGGATGGTATTTCCGGTGAAGAAGTTCTTAAACGTATTGTAACAGAAACTCCAGGAATTCCGGTAATTGTGCTGACTGGACATGGAAGTATAGATAGTGCTGTTGATGCGATGCGGAATGGAGCTTATGATTTCTTAACAAAGCCACTAAATCTTGATAGGTTATCATTGATTGTTAAACGCGCACTCCAGGGAAGAGAACTTGCTATTCGTCATCATCAGTTGGAAGATGAACTGGCGGGAAAACGTGCTTTTGAATCGATTATTGGTAAAAGTGCTGAAATGCAGAGAATATTTGAAATGGTACGCCGCGCTGCTGATACCAAGGCTTCTGTTCTGATTACCGGAGAAAGTGGTGTAGGGAAAGAACTCATTGCAAATGCTTTGCATAATCTGTCTTCTCGGCGTGATAAACCTTTTATAAAAGTCCACTGCGCGGCTTTATCAGAAACGCTTCTTGAGAGTGAATTATTTGGGCATGAAAAAGGTGCTTTTACCGGAGCTTCCGCCCGAAAGCGTGGTCGTTTTGAGCTTGCTAATACAGGAACGATTTTTCTCGATGAAATTGGCGAAATAAATCAAAATGTTCAGATAAAAATTTTACGTGTGCTGCAGGATAAGAAATTTGAGCGTGTCGGTGGTGAAGAAACTCTAGAAGTTGATGTTCGTATTATTGCGGCGACTAATCGTGACTTACTACAGGAAATACAAGAAAAACGTTTTAGAGAAGATTTATATTACCGGCTAAATGTGGTGCATATTCATGTTCCTCCTTTACGGGAACGTAAAGAAGATTTACCACTTTTGATTGCAGCTTTTTTGGCAGAATTTGTCAAAGAGAATGGCAAACAAATTAAAGGTATTGATAGCAGAGCTCGTGCCGCTTTGTATAAATATAACTGGCCTGGAAATATTCGGCAATTGAGAAATTGTATTGAAAGTGCTGTTGTTATGTGTGCGTCTTCAGAAATTACGTGCGATGATTTGCCGCCAGGTATCATAGGAGATGGAGAGGCAAATACAGTATCTGTTCCATTGGGAATTACAATGGCTGAGGCAGAAAAAATTCTGATACAGGCAAATTTATTTGCAAATCGAGGAAATAAGTCAAAAACAGCCGATATACTTGGTATTGGAAGGAAAACACTGCATCGTAAAATAGAAGAATATAGTATTACTGATGATAAAAATCCGGAGATAGCATCTCAAGAGACAATAGCTGAATAAGTATGTCGGAATATGGTATGTATGATAGAATGGGCGATTTGCTGAGCGAGTTTTTGGATAACGGACAGCTGCCGCCTGAAAGAAAATCCTCTGACGCTGTCACAACGGAGGAGACTGAAAGAAATGAAAATAGATTAGAGATTCCTGTTCATTTATGTGCGGATTTTGCCCGCCTTGGTTTTTCATCGGAATCTGGCGTTCCGTCCTACAGTGAATGCCGCAGGGCGTATAAAAAAAAGCTGTTGCAATCTCATCCTGATTTAAAAAACGATAATCCTGTCTTACAAAAAGCAGCTGCAAAAGTAACAAAAGATCTTTTATTTGTATGGCAGCGTATTTCTGCTTGGTATAAAGAACAGTGTTTATTATAATTAATATATGCTGCTTATAAAGAACTGTCTAAGACCGTTTGACAATCTATTTTTCTGTTGAGTCAGAGTTGTTTATTTTGTTCAAGGATTCTTCCGCCTCGCTTTTACGCAAGTATATTGGGCCTTCTGCTATGTTAAATGAAGGTGTGCCTTTTTTATATAATTGTTCTCCAAGTATCAATAAAGATGAAGTTGTTGCAGCAGGCAAATTAAAAGTGACAGGATGTATGATAGGTCGATAAGTAATTAATGATTCTGCTAACATATCAGCGTCTGGACCCGCTATTAGTAAAGGTTCTTCTTCATCAAGCCACTGTGCTATTTGTGATGCATCTGTGTCGGTCGGACCGATTATCAGATTTCCATGTCTGTATAAGGCCGTATAAAAACGATTCTTTTTTGCATCCATTCCCGATAATACGGCACCATTCCAATTTTTATATGGGTATGAATACACATCAAGTGTTGGAATACCGTATATTGGGCAATTAATTGTTAATTGTAGTGCTTTTAATGCGGCAAATGACAGTCTTAGGCCTGTAAATGATCCAGGCCCTTTTGTAGTGACAGCGAATTCCAACATTGGCAATGTCAAATCGACTTGTTGTAAAACGTATTCTATAAGAGGTAATAATTTCTCAGATTGTCGCATGCCGATATCAAGAGAAACTTCTGCATATTTTGTATCATTCTTAGCTGCAATTGAGAGGACTGTTGTTGCACTATCGATTACAAGTGCTTTCATAAAGTTAAAACTCCATATTTCCAGTTGTTTATTGTAATTTGTCTTGTATTATCTTTTTTAACTTCCAGTTTTATTATAATTGTTTTTTCTGGAGGTAATTCAGATAGAATTTTTTCACTCCATTCGATAATACAAATACCATCTCCATACAATAGTTCTTCAACTCCGAGATTAAGAAAATCGTCTATCCCGTCAAGCCGATACACATCCATATGATATACTGGCAATCGGCCTTCATATTCTGAAATGAGAGTAAATGTTGGACTAGTAACGGATTCCGTAACAGCCAAGGCATCTGCAATGCCTTTTGTGATGGTTGTTTTTCCAGCGGCTAATGTACCTTGAAGTGCAATGATATCACCCTTATGTAGTTGTGAGCCAATACTGTATCCAAGTTTAATAGTTTCCTCTGGAGTTTTTGTTATGATTTCAATCATAGTGGTAAATTACCCTCAAAATCTTTCTGCTTGATAATCTCTTTCATTGCTTTTAAGACAGGCAATAACGGGTAATCTATTTTTTCTTTAAATTCAATTTCAATATTTTTTGTTCCCAGCGGAGTCATCTCTATTGTGAATGTAACTGGTTCTTCTGTTGTTGTGAGCGGGAATTGAATAACTGCAGTGCCTGTAAATGTTCGGCGATAAAAAATTTCTCCGTCTTCTCTTGTAATATTTTTAATATCCAGTATCTTCATAGTTATGCTAATCCTTTCATCGAGTTAAATAAGTTCTGTTACATATAATCATATACTGTCATTAAAATCCGATTTCTTGTTTTCTGAGATAAACTGACAAAACGGATATGCAGAATACGCATTTTTGTGTTTTGATCATCATGAGCGTTTACAACAAGACCGTCCATCTGTTCAGGCTGAGAATTATTTAGGTTGATTTCAAGATGTAAATATTGATTTGTTTTTACGTTAACATTACAGGCAAGCTGACAACCCCCACTTGCAATATCAATTAATTTAGCACCATAACTTTTTCCAACTGGAATATAATTAAGTTTTTCTTTTCTTCCTTCATTGGTAATTTCAACCTTAACAGCAGAAAACAGGCATTTTTGACTTAATTGTATACGTTTTGAGCTTCGTTTTTGGAGCATTTGCAGGTCATTGCTGTGAGAAAGTAACATTTCCAATCCCATGTTCCCAGCCTGATATCTGATGACTCTTACAGTCATCAGATATGCCATATTACTTTTTTGTTGAAAAAATAACTGAATTTTAGAAAGCTGTTCAGGCTGAATTGTTGTACCAAAACAATCTTTAAAAACAGTACAAATAAGTGCTTCTGAAGTATTTTTTTGAATAGTTGCAGTATATAGTTTTCGCTGAGAATCATAGTATTGGATTTCAGTTCCTTCTGGAATACTTTTTGAGGATGCGATAATAAGCTGATTCGCTTTAGTAATATCAAATTTTTGCCGTATTGATAAAAGCAATGAACGGCGTTCTTCTATTGTATCTGTTTTACTTGTTGTATTTTGCAAATCTTCAAAAATTTGCTTAAAAATGGGATCAATTATTTCTGAGTTGCGATAATTGTAAGATATATTGGGTATATTATACTTCTGACATACAGCTGCTAGAATTTGTTCTTCTTGTTCTGTCAAATTACATAATTGACCAATTGCTTTTATATGACTGCTATTTGTTGGAATATTATGCTGCTTGTTCTGATATTCTTCTGATTTTATCATTTTCTGATACATCTGTAAAATCAGCCAGACGATACCAAAAATTGAGCAAATGATTATACCTCCAATCGCCACAAAATAAAAAGTATGATTCTGACGTGCCATTAACGGCGAACCGGTTGCCTGCAATAATAGATTGATCATATGCCTATGCTCCTTATCATGGAACAGATTGCTTCAATACGGGGTTTTATTTCATACTCGGCTAAATCACCGATCATAACAGTATCTTTATTTGCTAGTGCTTCCTCGAACTCTTTTAAAACTGGTGAGAAATCGGAAAAGAAATCTTTTATATTCATTCCATTTATTCTGCATGTCTGGAATAAAGTAGGGAAAAGCGCTGTCATAGATACTAGATGACAGAACTGTTCAACCGTATCTGCAAATACATAAATAACAGATGCTGCTTCTTTATCTTTCCCACTTTGCAATTTTACCGATGTGTTTTCGATTTCTTCAGCAAGTTGACTGAATTTATTCAAACATTCTGCGAGGGCTGTTTTTATATCTTCTTGAGTAACTGTCTCAAAATCAAGGCGGAATATCTCATTCAGCGATTTATTGCGTACAGATTCTATTTGATCTGCAGATACTACTTGATTGTTTACTTTCACACCGATAATAGCAGCATTATTCTTTTCACATTCTAGTGTAATACTTGTAAAGACATCACCAACTGTTTGTTCTGTGTCGAGTGATACGTCTAATTTTGAATTATTAATAAATATTTCTAAGTTCATCAATTACACATCCTTTCTTATTTTTAGATTATCGGTTGTTTTGCTGTTGTCTATTGAAATTTGTGATAGAATCCTGTTGGGACTCAAGACTATTTAAAGTTGCTTCCATTTGTCCATATTTTTGTTTTAATTGTGCTTCTTTATCTGCAAGTTGTGTTTCCAATTTTTTGATCGTATTTTTGCTCGTTTCTATTTTTCTATCAAGACTTGCTGTTTTTGTTGAGAGTATGCCATTGCTTTGAACATAGGCCTGAAGGCGTTGATCAGCAAGATATGCAACACCTGTATCTATGATAAGATCTCCGTCGCTGTCAAATCCAAATACATTTTTTATATCTGGCATATTACTTTTTAATGCTGCATCAAGTTTTTTTTCATCTATTTCAAGATATCCACGAAGTTGACTTGCCGAATAACCAGAAAATGTGCCTGCTTTAGTTGAAATTCCCATCTGTGCAAGTGAAACAATTTCTGCTGTTTCTAGAGAAGGGTAAACATTGGTGATAATTGTCTGTAATGCGCTTTTCCCATTTGTCAGAGAAAAATCTGATGCAAATAAACCAAGCCTTTCTTCTGCTTCCTCTTTTTCATCATCCTCAAGGTAGGTCAATTCAGAAATTATTTCAGGTGACCTTTGTGTCAGAATATTTATTTCTCCTAAAAGTTGATTGTAGTATCCAACAAATGAAATAATAGCATCTTTTGCCGTTTCAGTATCAGGGTCTATACTAATTGTAGCAGGTTTCTCTGTTGCAGAATGTATATGCAGTGTTACATCAGGAACAATATCATCGATATCGTTTGTTGATCTGTTTATCGTGATGCCTTCATATTTAATTTTAGCATCAGCTGCTAAGCTAACGGCATTTACTGGTTCGAATCCCAACGCTTGTTGAGGGTTCGAAGCTGTAATGGGGGATATAGAAATTTCTCTGCCTGTATTCGCATTACGAATTGTTATACCTGTGATATCTGGGTAATCAGCAATATTTAAAACGATCGTTTTGAATCCACTCGCATCTGTTTGATAATTTGTTATGTCAATTGGCTCTTCGGTACCATCTGTATTTTTAACCCAAATATATGCATCAGATGATATAGGTAAAATTTGCTGTTGTTGATTATTGTTGTGTAATGGAAGAGCAGCATCTGAGAGTTCGTTTGTTATAGTAATGCCCTGATATTCAATTTGTCCAGCCGACGGAAACACAGGTGTAGTCTGCATTAATTGTTTATTAATTTCATTTGTAATATCTTCAGTATCATGCTGCGAAAAAGTAAAAGACAGCTGCTGTTGTGGGTCACTGCTTATATTTGTTGGTACTGGAATCGTAAAACTACTTCGAGGTGGAATTATTAAACCATTTTGTGAAAAAGAAATAGATGCTTTATTTAATGCCGGCATACCTGTTTGTTCTGTGGGAACTGGTGTTGCGTCTATTAATTCCTGCTCAGTATTCCCGAAAACGATTTCTTTTGGTTGTACCTTCTGTAGCATTCCAATATCTATTGCGAATTGCTTTGCTGTGTCTCCAAAAATAATCTTATTCTCTGCGCCTGTTTTGAGCGATTCCAACATCAATGCCTGTGTATCACTAGAAATTCCAATGAGACTTGCTTTTACAAGTCCGTTTGATCTCTTATTTAATGCTTCAGCAAAATCCTGAATATTCCCGCCTTTCCAGTTTACAGTAGCAGTTTTATCTCCCACTGTGAATTCATAAGTACCGGCAGGCACTTTCAAGGTTTTATCAAGTGAATGAGAAAGAAATCTGTCCGCTGATGCAGGTTGAAGTACTTCAACCTGAAAAGTCTGTAAAGCTGCATTTCGTCCAGGCTCTGCTGTAATGGCATCCTGTTGTGTTGATGAGGATAACTTATTGCTGAAAGGATTATCAAATGAATATAAATTTCTGCACGTTTCACGCAGAGTTGTCATTTTCTGATTGAGACCGCGCCATGCATTTTGCTGAAATTCATAACCTTCAAGCGCCTTTTGCTCACGTTCTAACGGTAGACGCTCAATTTTCATGAGATTTGCAACTATATCATTTGTTTTATATTTATCGCTGACTCCAGGTATATTTATATCGGCCATGGGCTCCTATGTCTGCATACGATTAAACAGTAACATCAAAAATAACACCAATGGCTTCTTTGATACTGATCTTTATCTTCTGTATTTCAGCAGACGGAATCTCCTTTATTACTTTATCGGTATAAGGGTCAACTATCTTAACGATAATGCTATTCAGCTCTTCACTGACAATAAAACGGAGACTTATATTGAATCTTTCTGAGAGCTGATCTAATTGTTGTTGTAAATGCTTTTTTGTTTCCTCAGTCTGACGAGAACAGAAATCAATTACTTGTGATGGATCATTGGTGATTAACGGAACAGAAATAATTGTTTGATCATTTTTAATTAGTGAGTGAGAAGTAAATTGACCATCTTTTGCCAGTTTTTGCTCAACAGTATTTATGATACGCATGAGCCTTCTCCTTTAAAAATAACAGGAAGAGGGGCGCACCTCTTCCTGTTTTAGGACTCAAACGTTTCAGAAAAATATCCAGTTTTATCTGAAACGTATACTTCTTCAACTAGCGCAGAAGAGCAAGAACTGTCTGTGACTGTGCATTTGCCTGTGCAAGCATTGCTGTTCCAGACTGTGTGAGAATCTGGTTTTTTGTATACTGTACCATTTCTGATGCCATATCTGTATCGCGAATACGTGATTCAGCAGCCTGCAGATTCTCTGCAGCGATTGCAATACCTTTGGCAGCTGTTTCAAAACGGTTCTGATATGCGCCAAGATCTGCTCTCTGTCTTGAAACAGTGCGCAGAGCATTATCAACAGTCGCAATAGCGATATTTGCACTTTCGGGGGAACCAATAGAAAGACGATCTGAATCGGTTGTAGCAGCAACAGTCTGATCGCCTTCTGTACTCTGGACACTGGCAACACCCTGGCCGCCAGTTAACCCAAGAGATGCAGCTGTCATTGTACCAATATATACACGAACATTCTGATCAATGTTTGCTCCGACCTGGAGCTGCATGACTTTACCGCTTGCTGAATCTGTTGCAAACGCTCCAGTCAGCATGTTCATACCATTGAACTGTGCTGAGCTTGCAATGCGATCTACTTCAGCAACTAATTGGGAAACTTCAACTTGAATCTGCATACGATCTTCATCGCTGTAAATACCGTTTGCAGACTGAACAGCAAGTTCTCGAATGCGCTGCAGAATATCTGTTGTTTCCTGTAAATAACCTTCTGTTGTTTGAATAAAAGAAACACCATTCTGAATATTTCTCTCTGCCTGATTCAGACCTCGAATCTGAGAACGCAGCTTTTCTGATACAGCAAGACCGGAGGCATCATCTCCCGCCTTGTTTATACGCATACCAGAGCTGAGTTTTTCTATGTTGCCCTGAATAGCAGCAGTACTTAAGCCTAATGTACGATTTGCATACATAGAACTCATGTTGTGATTAATAACCATAATAATAGCCCTCCATGTTCAATACATGTGAAGCAATCCCTGCTTCATTATTTCTTTCCGTAATAGCTGATGAATAAATTGTGCGCCCTTAACTCAACAGCTTAACAAAACAGTTACTACATATCTGCAATAACTATTTATGTTATACGGTGACTTTGAAAAGCATTTAAAGATTTTTGCTTCCCTTGATGGGAGTATAATACCAGTTTGTGAGAAATTTGTAAAGCGAATTAAGAACTGTTATATGGTTTTTATTATATTATCGGAAAAAAGTTTGCGGAGTTTAGTAAAAACTCCGCAAACCTACTTGTTACTATCTGAGCAATGTCATGACAGTCTGTGACTGAGTGTTTGCCTGTGCAAGCATTGCAGTACCGGCCTGAAGCAGAATCTGGTTCTTTGTATATTCAACCATCTGCTTTGCCATATCTGTATCACGAATACGTGATTCAGAGGCCTGTGTATTTTCTGCGGCGATGTCAATGCCTTTTACAGCATATTCAAGACGATTTTGATATGCGCCGAGATCTGCACGTTGCTTGTTGATCACTTTCAGAGCTTCATCAATTGTTCCGATAGTTCTGTTGGCATCTTCCGGTGTTGACAACTGTATAATGCTTTCTGAAGCAGCGTCGCGCAGACCGAGTGCACTTGCAGTCATGGTGCCGATATAGACAGCCATGCGCTGATCTATATTAGCTCCGATATGAAGCCACATGGATGCAGTAGGCGCATTACCATCTTCGACTCGTGCAAACCGGCCAGTCAGCATATTCATACCATTGAACTGTGCTGAACTTGCAATACGATCTACTTCAGCGACCAACTGAGATACTTCCACTTGAATCTGCATACGGTCTTCATCAGTATAAATACCATTTGATGCCTGAACAGCAAGTTCCCGAATGCGCTGAATAATATCTGTCGTTTCCTGCAGATATCCTTCTGTTGTCTGAATAAAGCTAATGCCATTTGAAGCATTCATAGAAGCCTGATTCAGACCACGGATCTGACTGCGCATTTTTTCAGAAACTGCAAGTCCTGATGCATCATCTCCCGCCCGGTTAATCTTCATACCAGATGAAAGTTTTTCCATATCCTTCTGCAGACTTGAGTTAGTTACCCCAATCTGGCGGTTGGAATACAGTGCTGACATGTTGTGGTTGATGACCATAGTCTTCCTCCATGGAATATATTCGGATAGCATCCGTGCTGTCCGTTTGTAAGTTAAACACTAATATACAAGGCTCCATCAGTACATAACTTACGAGGGATTGCTACTTATCAGACTTTCTTCTACGAAGCTGATCTGATAACAGCTCTCCTTCTTAATAATCGGCGAATTTAGGTAAAAACTTAAGATTTTAGTAATGAAAATACTTTTATTACCTTAATGACGATCTTTTTTGTATATAGAAAGTAGGGCTTGATTATCTGATTTATTGTGTTTCTTATTCTTTATTCTTTTTTTCTTTTTTGAAAACGGAATAGATATAATTTCTTCCAGAAATGTGTCCGTCGTAGTTTCACAGGAAAATATGTTTTCAGATTCAGATATTTTGTCTTGTTGATGATCATGATTGATCTTGGGTTCTGTTATTTTTGAAGAATCCATATCTGTTGTGGAGAGTTCTGCTTTCTTTCGCGCCTCTTTTTCATCAAGAACAGCGAGTTGATTGCTGAGTGAATTAGGGTTATAGAAATTGTTTTCTCGACGGCGATTCAATAATGTATAAAGTATTGGTGAGATAAAAAGAGTCATAAAAGCCCCTGACAGTAAGCCGCCCAAGATTGTCAGACAGATTGGCTGCATGGATTCAGCCCCCTCTCCAGGAAATAAAGCCATAGGAACCATTCCGAGTACAGTGGTAAGTGTACTCATTAGAATAGGACGAAGTCTGTTACGCCCAGCAAGGATACATGCTTTGAATACAGGGATTTTTTCTTTTACCAGCTGATTAGTAAAATCAACCAGAACAATTCCATTATTAACTACGATGCCTGCAAGGGCAACAATACCGACATATGAATATAAAGTTACTGTCTGATCTGTAAGAAGATATGCTGCGGTGACACCGATGAAGAGTAGTGGAATTGAAAAAAATATAATCAGAGGATCAATGAGTGATTCAAATTGAGCTGCCATGACAGCGAAAACCAAAAATATTGCTAATGCGATAACAATACGCAGTGCCTTCATGAATTTTTCAATATCCTGTGCGTCACCACTATATGATAATTCAACTGTATCAGGAATTACTATGTTATCGGATATAATTTGTTCAATCTGAGTTTGTACTTCTGTGGCAACGGCTCCTGCCTGAAGACGGGCAGTGATGCGGCTTATTCGTTCACCATCTTCACGTTGTATTCGTTGTGGTGCAGTCGTCTCAATATATGAGATAAAATTATCTAGTGTCATAAGGCCGTTTGTTGCTGATACAGTCAGCGCACCAATATCAGTTGGACTGAGCATATCAGTTTCTTTTAAAGAAACAATAATGTCTATATCTTCACCATTTGCATGAAATGTCGTTGCTGTTGATCCGCTAACCGCAGTTTTCATTACATTTGTAATATCTTTTACGCTTACACCTGCTGCAGCTGCTGCAGATGTGTTAACCGTTATCTGAAATCGGGGATTACCATTTTCAAGATCCGTAGTTACTTCTGTTATTTCTGGAACTTTTTCTTTTAAGAGGGCAATGATTTCATCTGCTGTTGCCTTTGTCGCTTCATTATCGTTAGAAATGAGCCTGATTGTCATTGCACTGGAACTGCCTCCTGGTCCACGGTTCCCGCTGAATGTAATAGTAACATCACTCCACATATCCAGATATGGCTGTAATTTTGATTTGATTTCTGTAGCGCTTATTTTCTGTTGGGATAGATCAGGAAGGTTTATTTGTATGGACCCAGTATTTGAACTTCCTGTATCGAGCACTATTGTTTCATACGCATCACCTATTTCCGACAAAATAATTTCCTGAAAATCAAAGAGATACTGCGATACAACATCATTGTTTGTTCCAGTCGGCATTTGAAGAGATAAATTTACCTGATCATCAGCATTGGATGAAGGCGCAATATTCATTCCCATCGAAAGAAAAATCTGTATTGATACAATGCACATTACAATAACGAGCATCAAAACGATAAAACGGTTGTGCAGACAAAAGTGCAGTACTCCTGCATATCCATATTCTATGAAATCGATTAAACGGACAATCTGATTATCTATCCATTTAAGCATTTTATTATGTAATGGTTTTTGTGTTCGGGTATTTATTGGAAGAATACTGCCGCATAATGCCGGAACTAATGTAACAGCTACGACTAAAGAGGCGGAAAGAGAAACACAAATAGTAATGACCATTTCTTTGAACATCTGACCATATGACTCTAATTCTGCTTGATAAATGAGTATTGGGATAAATACACATAATGTTGTGAGAGTAGATGCGACAATTGCATTAAGCATATTGCGGCTCCCTAGAATTGCCGCAATGGCAGATGGTTCTCCTTTTTCTCGTCTGAGTGTGATATTTTCAAGGATAACAATAGACGAATCAACCATCATTCCCATACCAAGGATCAGACCGGACATTGTCATCATATTGATTGTTAAATCCATCATCGCCATGACCATCAGTGTGAGCAGAATGGAAATGGGCATAGACAAACCGATAATCAGTGCGCTTCTTATACCACGCAAAAAGAAAAAAATAACCAACATTGCAAGTACTGCACCTTCAATTCCAGAGGAGTATACTTGATTCATTGTGGAATTTATTAGAGTAGCATCATCACTTAAAATTCTGACGGAGATACCTTTAGGAAGCCGAGCATTAATTTCTGGTAGTATTTCATGAATTCCTCGGGATATCGCAGACGCATTAGAACCTGATTCATTGGATACACTAATATATAGTGCTGGTACACCATTTATGTATACATCTCGTCCGTTATCATCATAATTTTCGTATACATCAGCAATATCATCAATAGTAATTGCAGCACCTGATTTTAATGCTACAACAGTTTGCCGGATATCATCTAAATTACTATAGTATTCACTGGTAACGATTTCGTAATCGATTCCCTGTTGTGTCATTGTTCCGCTGGATGTTTGGATATTCCGGGCTGATAATGCTGCGGTTATCTGCGGAATAGTCAGTCCATATGCTTCAAGCCGGTTTCTCTGAAGATCAATACGAATTTCTTTTGTACGGCCTCCCATAACATCTGTTGCAGCTACTCCCTCAACTCGTTCAAGAAGTGGTTGGATAATATCTTCTGCAAGATTTTTTAATTCATAAAGAGGCAGATCTCCATCAATAACAAGACGCATAATAGCGCGTGAATCTGAATCGAATTTTCGTATTGATGGGGTACCACAGTTATCAGGCAATGAATTGGAAATATTGGCCAATGCTGATGTGACATCGTTGAATGCTTCATCCATATCTTGATCATATCCAAACTCCAGAAAGACACTGCTTCGACCAGATCTTGATGTGGAAGTAATTTTTTGGACTCCTTTTACACGGGTTAGGCGATTTACAATCACATCAGTAACATTCTGATCTATTTCTTCTGGTCCAACATCAGTATATGTTGTATTAACAGAAAGGAAGGGATATGTTGTTGATGGGAATAAAGCGATACCAAGTCGTGGAATATATACACAGGCAATGACACAAAGTAACAGGAATACCATTGTCATGGCCACTGGTCGTCTGACAGATAATTCGGAAATATTCATAAAATGCCCCTTATTATATTGCAGATATTGTTTCTGCAATACGTACGGGAGCACCATCCGTGACAGAACCGGCTGTTATAACAATATCACCAATATTGATTCCGCTGGTGATCTGGATATGGGTATCGTTTTGCAATCCTATCGTAACAGGAACTCGAACCGCGGTATTATCTTCTGTAACACAAAATACGGTGTATCCATCATTAAATTCCTTTAAAGCTCCTTTTGGAATCACCAGAGTATTATTTTCTTGCTGAATAATCAGCTCAACCGAGGCAAACATGCCGGGTTTGAGCATGTTCGTTTGTTTTTTGGGAGTCAATGTTACATCAAGGGTTCTGCTTGTTTTATCTACGACAGGACTTATGGAGGTGACCGTCGCTTCTGTTATTTTATCCGGTTCGGATACAGTACTTATAAATGCGCTTAGTCCCTGTTTGAGGTATGAACTATATTTTTCAGATACATTTACATGTATTTCAAGATTTGTAAGAGAACCAACGGTTGCAATGCAGGTGTTTATTGTTACGGTGTCGCCTACATTTACTGGATTACTGATAATAGTTCCGCCAACAGTAGCCGTTACCGGACTGAGGGCATACGCAGATCCTGGTTTGGAAGGATCGATATAGGCGATAATATCTCCTTTATATACTCTGTTGCCTTCGTCAATTAAAAGTCGGCTGACAGTTCCGCCTGTGTGCGGATACAAATTAACTTCTGTTTTTGATGCGACTTCACCGTTTAGTTTTATAGTCCTATTAATTGCTTGCGGTTGAATTTCAATAGTTGATACAGTAATTGTCTTTGTCTGGACAGCTGGTCTTTGTGTTTTTGAGGAGCCGATATTTTTTTTATCTGTTACTATGTGTGCAATTCCAATAAATGTGAACAGTCCGATTAATATTATAACAATAATTTTTCCGATTATATCGATTAGATGATCTGTATTTTTCATTCTATCCCCCATAATGAATATACATCAGTAATACTTAATTGCAGCGCATCTGCAAGATTGTATACTGCTGAAAAATAATTTATTTCAGCCTGAACAACAGCCTGCCATGCGCTGGTCATATCCTGCCGGGACGTCTCAAGATCCGTTTGACTCACTAAGCCATTATTATACCCGTCCTGTGCCAGAGAATATGCGCGCTCTGTAATCTGATGATTTAGGCGGGATATTTTGAGTGTTTCATACAGTCTTTTTGTTTCATCGACACAGTCTGAGATATTTTGTGCAGCTTTTTTTTCTCCGATTTCTAATGCGATTTGTGCAGAAGTAACAGCATTATCAGCGGCGGCAATAGAAAGACTATCTTGTGACCCGGGAATGAATCCATCAATCGGAATATTTAAAGAAATACTGAAAGAACCACCTGCACCTGGTACGGAACTGAATGCTTTATTTGTATCTGGAGATAATTTGATTGATTCGCTCAGGCTGAGTGTGGGAGCCCGTGCTGATAATATCGTCATCAATTTATCAAGTTGAGTCTGTTTTACTTCCTGTTGCAAACGAATGATATCAAATCGGTTTGTGCTGTATGAATCTGTAAGTACCTGTACATCAGGTAAATTTAATTCATACAGAGGCGGTATATCGTGTTCGTCTGGTTCTCCTCCGTCCGCGCCAATAAGAATGAGAAACGATCTTAATGATGACTCATAGGCACTTTCGGCAGCCTGCAATTCCGGCCCTGCTTTCTGATATGCATATTGTGAACGTAGCATATCAAGTTCTGAGGTGAGTCCGTAATCATAGTTTATTTTGTTCTGCCGATACACTTCTTCTGAGAGTGTCAGGTTGTTTTTTAGAATTGAAATATTCGTTCGGAGTGCAATCAAAGCATAATAGGATAAAATTACTTGTTTGATAATACTTCTTTCTAATTGATTATACTGAGTCTGGGCTGTTTCCACCGCAAGAGATTTCTGCGTTAATTTGAGGGGGGTATTAGAAGGTAAGCTTAATGAAATACCAGCGGAAGCATTCCAGCCCCACATAGAAACGTTTTCAGGAGTAAATACATGAGTGTTTGATATACCGCCTCCTGCGGACAGCGAAGGTAAAAATATATTCCATCTGTTCTCGTTTTCTTTTTGTGCGTTTTCAAGCAGAAGTGCTTGTTGCCGTAGTTCTGCGTTATGTTGAAGAGCCATCTGTACTGATTCATCAACCGAAAATGCAAAAGTAAGCATATTCGCAGCAGTAAAAAGTAGCCACCCTGATATAAGCGCCTTGACGGCTGTAAGTCTCATGGAAGTATTTCCCCTGTTGTAATATCTGATATTGATATCTTTTCTAACAAGTATAACGAATTGTTACCTGTTTTTGTAACACTTATAACAAATATAAACTATAACAAATATAAACACAATTTATTGAGAACTATATTTTTTTATTATTGTAAAAAACGCAGATAACAAAAAATTAGTTATACATAACAGATTTTTAGTCTGTATTTACCTGTTTTTTATGGAGTTTACCCGTTTGTACACATATAGTGTAGCACAGTTTGAAACTTTTGGAGGCTATATGAAACGTATTTGCGGCTTGCTAGTTGTATGTGGACTTTGTGCCGCTGCAGCGGCACAGACCGTATTTACTGCAGACACCGCCGTTGAAACAGCATTGAAAAATAATATTTCTGTAAAACGGAGTGCGTTGTCTCTTGATGGGTTGGAACGTGTTAAAAATCACGCTTGGAACAGTATGTCTCCTGATATCAGTGCTGGTGCAGGAATACAGGTTCCAAATAAATCAAATGCATATGATTTAACTGCGTATGGTAACGTTTCTATTGGGGTAGTCTTTTCACCTGGGCGTATTAGTAACATAAAAACAGCTGTATTACAGTATGAAGCAGGACAGCTGTCTTATCGGGATGCGTGTCGTGCTGTTGAACTTGCGGTTCGGCAATCATTCTATGGATTGCTGTATGAACAGTCTTATATTGAACAGCAGGAACGTACTTTAGAAACAGCTCGGCAGCAGTATGAACAGAATCTCAGACAGTATAATGCTGGCCGCATCAGCGAATTGGATGTTTTGTCTGCTCAAGTCGCCTATGAACAAATAAAACCTCAGCTTGAAAGCGCACGGATAACTTTTATGAATGATATGGATACATTTAAAGTTCTTCTTGGGCTTTCTCCGGAGGATGCAATAGAACTTGAAGGATCATTGGATACATTGCTTGATCTTGAGGAATTGTCGCTTGATGGTATCGAAATTTGTCCTGCTGGTATAGAATCTCTGGAAAAATCTTTGGAAATAGCACAAGCAGATCTTACGGCTGCAAAATTATCAGCGTATGCACCGGATTTATCCGTAAGTTGGAATTATCAGCCTCAGGCTGCTAATTCAGACTGGCAGTTGTGGGGCGATAGTGGTGCTTTAAGTGTAGGAATATCACTGCCAATTGATAGTTGGTTTCCTTGGTCAGAGTCTGCTGATACTATTGCTGCTGCAAAAGATGAAGTTGCGGATATCGGACTTCAACTGGAAGATGAAAAACAGCAGACTGCTAATTCAATTGTTTCGGCGCTTCGCCAAATAGAGAAATGCCGTACATCTATTGTATCGTGCAAAGCAAATGTTGCTCTGGCGGAAAAATCTTATGAACTTGCATTAGATGCATACAACCGCGGAGCAAGAGATTTTTTAAGTCTCCAGGATGCTTCAGATACATTATTTGAAGCTCAAGTTGCGCTTTTATCAGAAGCCTATCAACTTGGTGTTGAGATTCTTTCTCTTGAAGATATTACCGGTGTTCCCTTTGGAACATTTACAGTTCAATAAAACTATATATTAGTAAGGAGCATGATTATGGCAAAAAAAACAACCGTAGTCGTATTTTTTGTTTGTGTACTTGCTGTCGCTGCAGCTGTTTTTATTCCGCAGTCTGCCAGTGGAAAGCCTATTCCTGCAGTAGAATCTGCGACAGCAGTGTATACTGTACGCAGTGAAAAAGTGGTACAGCAGAATCTTATCTCATATATTCAGACAAATGGCGATGTTGAAGCCGCTAGTTCCATAGAAGTATACCCTGATATGGGAGGAAAACTTGTTCGGACATCAGTAGCTTTAGGATCTCAGGTTCGTAAAGGACAGGTAATTGCAGAAGTAGATCCTTCTACACCTGGTGTTCCCTATGCAATAAGCCCTGTTCGGGCACCATTGTCCGGGGCGATAACATCAGTACCTCTTCAGCCTGGTACAACTGTGACGGTAAATACACCAATTGCCGTTATTGGCAGTATTGATGATATTCAGATATCAGCAAATATCCCTGAACGATATGCCTCTTTACTGAAACCTGGATTAAAAGCAGATATTACTCTTGAGGCATATCCAGGCATTATTTTCCCAGCTACTGTTACTAGGGTGTCTCCGGTAGTAGATGCTCTTTCACGGACTAAAGAAATACAACTTATTTTTGAACAGAGTGATGATAGAATTAATGCAGGTATGTTTGCAAAAATTAAATTATATACTACTGAAACAGATAATGTATTAACAATCCCTGAAGCATGTATTGTAACTTCTTTTGGAAATAAATCTGTATTTGTTCTTAATGGAGATAGTACTGTCAGTCAAAGAGAGGTTACAACGGGTATGTCCGTTGACGGTATTGTAGAAGTAAAAACAGGTCTGAATCTTGATGACCGCGTTATTGTGGAAGGAATGCAGCTGCTTACTGATGGTGCCGTTGTTCGTGATATTTCTCAGAATTCTTCATCTGTATCGAATGGAGGCGCCGTATGAGTCCGTCAAAGGCTGCGGTAGAACATCCTGTTCTGACACTGATTGTATTTTCTTTGCTTGGTATTATGGGTATTTTTACGTTGAGCAATGTTGCTATCGATTTATTTCCTGATACTGATATTCCTATGATTGTCGTTATGACGGAGTATGAAAATGCCGGTCCTGAATCTGTAGAAAAATCAGTAACAGAAGTACTTGAAAGCGCGCTTGTCAGTGTAAGTGATCTCGATACGATGACATCAACTTCATCTGAAGGCTCATCGATGATTATGCTTGAGTTTAATTATGGTACTGATCTTGATGTCGCGACAAATGATATTCGTGATAAGATTGACCGAGTTGAACGAAGACTGCCGGATGATGTTGAAAATCCAAGTATTATGAAAATGGATGCGTCTTCAATGCCGATTATGCGTGTTGCTGTACGTGGAAATCGATCAAGTAATGAGCTTAAAGAAATTGCAGATGATATGATTGCAGATCAATTGGAACAGACTGCAGGTGTTGCAGAGGCAACTGTTTCTGGTGGTGATGAAAAAATTATCCGCATAGAGATCTCCCGAAATAGGCTTGATGCATTTGGCTTAACATTAACTGAGATTGCAGATAATCTTGCCGCCCAGAATTTGGAGCTTGGCGGTGGAAAGATTACTGAGCAGGATAGAGATTATAGTATCCGTACAACAGGAGAATTTTCTTCTATAGAACAGATAGCAAACACTGTTGTTTCAACTGTGAATGGGTATGGGGTTCGTTTGTGTGACCTGGGGGAGGTGTTTGAAGGATACGAAGATAAATCAAATGCAGTATATATTAACGGCGAAGATGGTGTTTATATCGGTATAGTTAAACAGAGCGGTAAAAATTCAGTTGCAGTAGCTAATGCTGTGTATAAAAAACTGGATGAAATTCAGAAAACCCTGCCATCTGATATTACTCTTGAAATTGTCTCTGATGATACTGACCAGATACGTGATACGATCAGTATTCTATTAGATTCTGCATGGCAGGGGCTGCTGCTTGCCGTCGTTATTCTTTTCTTATTTCTTAAGAGTATGAAAAGTACTCTTATTATATCTATCTCGATTCCCGTATCTATTATTATCACATTGTTAGCCATGTATATGGCTGATATTACGCTGAATATGATGACCCTAACAGGACTGATTCTTGGTGTAGGGATGATTGTAGATGCTTCTGTTGTTATGATAGATAATACGTATTCATATAGAATGCGTGGAGCAAAACCCCATATTGCCGCAATGATTGGCGCATCAGAAATGTTATCTTCTGTTGTATCTGGCAACCTGACTACGATATGTGTATTTGTGCCCTTTATTTTATTTCAAAGTGCACTGGGGATGATGGGCGAGATGTTTAAGAGCATGATTTTTACTGTTATCATTGCACTTGTCTCGAGTTTGTTTGTTGCAATATTTCTTGTGCCTGCGCTTGCTGGCCATTTTTTACCGCTGACCAATCGTAATGAAAAACCAGTTAAGAACAGAATTTTAAAAACAGTATACGGTTTCCTTGATAAAGTTCTTGATGTTATTACTGAGGTTTATCGTAAAATGTTAAATGCGGCGCTGAATCATCGTGTGATAACAATTTTGATTGTCGCAACACTGTTTATCGTAAGTATAATTCAAGTTGTGCACATGAATATCATTATGATGCCTACAGGACAAGACAGTTCTGTGACTCTTAATGTGGAATTACCTATCGGGACAACATTGGAAGAAACGGATGCTGTGATGAAACAGCTTGAACGTGCTGCAATGGAAGAAATTCAGGGATATGAATCAATTATTACGAGCGTTGGTACTGGAGGCAGCCGCCGGAGTGGTGATGCATCTTATAAAGGTTCATTAAGTATTCAGCTGCCTGAGACGGCATTGCAGATCGATACATCAGATGATGTAAAACGAAAACTCCGTGAACATTTCCAGGATTTTCCTGGTGCCACTATGTCATTTGGACAGGGAATGGCCGCGTCAATGGTTGGAGATGATCTTGATATTGCCATACGTTCTGATGATCTTGATACTGCATATGAAATTGCTGTTGCGATTCAGAAAATAATGAATAGCATGGATGATATTGGCGAAGCAACTATTGATCTGACAGAAGGATTGCCGCAGGTAGAAATTCAGATAGATCGAGAACGTGCGTATGCATTTGGTCTTACTGTTACCGCGGTTGCTAATGAAATAAATGCCTGTATAGATGGTGTTACTGCTTCTGTATATCGTAATAATGGAGATGATTACGATATGGTTGTTATGCTTCGTCCTGAAGACCGTGAGCAGGTTGTAGACTTGGAACAGATTTATATTAACAGTTCAAACGGACGTGTCAGTGTTGCCAATTTTGCTCAGGTAGTAAAGGGAACCGGACCTGTAAGTATCAATCGTGAAGACCAAACTCGTATTATACATGTTACCGCTGATATTGTAAGTGATACCCGTGCTGATATTATTGAAAATAACATCAGAAGTGCCATAGCAGAGACCATGGTAGTACCTGAATCTGTTTCTATAAGTTATGAAGGTTCTTGGCAGAATATTCAGGAAGATGGTGCTGTGTACATGCAGATTATATTACTGGCGATTATTCTGGTATTTGGAGTTATGGCGGGTACGTATGAATCGTTTAAGGCTCCTCTTATTAATTTGCTGACTATTCCAATGTTTATGATAGGTGTTGTTGCCATATATATGGTGATGGGACAGCCGCTTTCAATGATGTCTATGATTGGGATCATAATGCTTGTTGGAATTGTAGTTAATAATGGTATTATTTTAGTTGATTATACAACACTCTTGCGTGAACGAGGAATGGAACTTCAGAAAGCCTGTCTGGAAGCTGGTGTTTCGCGTCTGCGGCCGGTATTGATGACGACATTGACGACGATACTTGGTATGCTGCCGATGAGTTTTAATACAGAGGGCAGTGCAGCAATCGTTCAGCCAATTGCGTTATGCGTGACTGGCGGTTTGACATCAAGTACTTTTATTACATTGCTGTTTATTCCTGTTGTTTATTCATTGGTTATGAAAAATGAACACGGAAAGAAACAGGTATCTACCGCACTGGTAAATTTAAAACAACTGGAGGAACAGAATGTATAAAAATGATTCAGATACAGATGAGATAAAAATAAATATAAAAAAAATAGAGAAAAAGATACTGGAGAAATTAGAAAAACATGCAGCGGGGAAAGTAAAGGAACTTGAGGAACAGGTTATCTCTTTATCGCAGCATATTTCCCAGATTGAGGAGGTTTTAAAAGATAAGATATCTCACAAAAATTTGAATTACTGTTCTGAGAACGCTGAGAAATGTACTGATGAAAGCTCTGATTGTATATATAGATGTGAAATCATTGCGAACCAGTCTGTTCTTGAAGATGTTACAGAAGTTTTAGAAACTGCTGTACCTGATATCTTATATACTATATTTCCAATGGTTCATGGTCGCGGCGGCAATGATAGGAAACTTGGAAATATAACCTGGCCCGAAACAAATTTTGTTTTAGTATCTTACACTGATAAGTCAAATGTTATGTCTATTCGACGTGCTGTTGCTGCGGTAAAACAAAGGTTTAAAGATGAGGGCATTAAACTGTTTGTGATTGTAAGTGATGTATAATTCCATACTGATTATTTAATAAAGTTTTCTTGTTTTACAGCAGGTTCCGAGTATTAGAAATACTATTTGGAACCTGCTTTTGTATTTATCCCTTGCAGTATAATATTCTCTCTATGGTAGAGTAACAAGTTGTTATTTATCTTTATATATTATTTATTGCTCTTGTTGAAACGCTCATGTATTATACATATAGAGAGGTGATTATGAAGGCGAATGTTCTGATAATTGAAGATGTACGAGAACTTGCAGAACTTGTATCTATGTATTTGGCAAAAGAAGGTATGGAAACGGTGTTGTGCGAAACGGCAGAGGAGGCAATAGAACAGCTTAAAACGCAGTCGTTTGATTTAGTTGTTCTTGATTTAAACCTTCCTGGGATGGATGGTTTTGAATTCTTAAGTATCTTTCGCAAGGAGTATGCCACTCCTGTTTTAATTATGTCTGCCCGTGATGCGGATGAAGATATTATTGCGGGGCTTGGCGGCGGCGCGGATGAGTTTGTGACAAAACCATTTTCTCCGCGTGTTTTTGCTGCTCGAGTACGTGCTCTTGTGCGTCGTTCACAGGAAACAGTTATTCCTGAAACAGAAAATACAATTCGTTTTGGCGATTATGTTTTATATGAGAATACCTGTGTTTTAAAAAAGGGGAATGACCGTGTTGCGCTTTCAGCTAAGGAATATGCGGTACTTGATTATCTAGTTCATAATGCCGGTAAACCTATTCTTCCTGAAGTTATTTATAATAACGTGTGGCAGAATAATTATGGTGATTTATCTGCCGTTGCTGTGTATATACAGCGGCTGCGCAAAAAACTGGAAGATGATCCAGCCTTTCCTGTTTATATAGAAACTGTCTTTGGTATGGGGTATCGTTTTAATTTAGATGGGCATCCAAAACCAATGAATACGGGCGGTGCTCAGAATTAACAGATATATTATTTTATTATGAAAATTAAGACACAATTTTTGATTCTTGTTGCCGGTATAGTATTAATCCCGACTCTGATTTTTGGGACAATGCTGCTGCTTGCTTATTATCGTTCTCCAGACCGTGTTTTTACACCAGGAGTAAAAGATATTGTTTTAAATATTGATGTTCCTGTAGATTCAAAGCAGCTGCATCATATTGAGCGGTTTATACAAAATCTGCCGCCAAATGTTCAATGCGCAGTTCTTGATGAGAATGGAAAGGTTGTGTTTTCAGGAATGCCGGAGATAAAATCTGGCGATATACTGAAAGACGGTGATGTTATGAATCTCGTACGAAATTCAAATAAGCATTATCTTTATCAAATAGATTTAAATTTTGGTGCTGATAATAAATCGAAAGAAACATTGTCTGAAGAAAGTAAAAAGCGGGCGCTTGTGCTGCTTACCCGTGTTGCCCGAGATGTGGCTAAACGTCCTAATCTGTTTCTGGATATATTTTTCGCTATGCTGTCAGTATTTGCGGTAGTATTGATTTTTACAGCTGTTTTGCTGATATGGATTGCGCGGTCTGTAACTCAATCAGTTACGTTATTAGAAGATGCAACAAGAAGACTTGCTGCCGGTGATTTGGATACAGAAATTGTGGTTACTGGCAGTAATGAGATAACATCTCTTTCTGATTCGCTTAACCGTATGCGTGTCGCGTTAAAGGATCAAATGCTGCGCCGTTCACGCTTTATTATGGGACTCAGCCATGATTTGCGTACGCCAATTGCTCTTATTAAAGGATATAGTGAAGCGATAAAAGATGGAATGGCCGATGATCCTGTTATGCTTGAAAAATCTCTGAACATTATTGGCACCAAGATTGACCAGCTTGAGAACTTGATTAATAGCTTGATAGATAGTGTACGGCTTGAATCAAGTGAATGGAAAGGAAAACTGGCACCCTGTGCTTTATCTTCATTTTTAACTGCATATGCGGAACGTACTGTTGCCGATGGTAATTTACTGCATAAAAAGATAGATACAGTCATTTCCATTCCGGAAACGGTGACTTTGCAGGTTGATGAAGAAATGCTCAGTCGTCTTTTAGATAATATAGTAGGGAATGCATTTCGATATACCAATGATGATGGCTATATCAAATTTTCAGCAATCTATTCTGCTGATTCACATCTTAAAGAACCGTATTCCGGCAATGTATATATAACAATTTCTGATAACGGGTGCGGTATCGAAGAAAAGGATATTCCCTATATCTTTGATTCTTTTTACAGAGGAACCAATTCCCGCCGTGAAGAAGGGTACGGTTTTGGACTGTCTGCAGTAAAACATATTGCTGATTCGTATGGGTGGAAGGTGCAAGTAAACTCCACTGTGGGCGTTGGTTCTCTATTTACCATAACTATACCCGTGCAGTTATAATAAATAGAGTTATTTTTGTATTAAAGATACTGTTTCTTTTTTTCATTTTCAACGCCGGCAAGCAGCTCAATATAAGGTTTTATTGGGCTGCAGTTTATTTTCTGTATCAGAACTTCTTCTATCTGAAAAAAGCCGACATCGCTTGTCATTGTTACTTCGATACTAATCGGTTTTATGTTTCCGCTGCGGATATGTATTTCTTTTATAGAATTTGCTGAATATTTGTGAATATCACCAACTTTTGGTTCCGTATTAAGGCATATTGGAATACGTGCCCGTCCTTTTGTCATATCACATCCATCAGCGACCAGTATAATTCCTGCTTCTACTGAATGAATGCGGCGGCTGCCCATATGTCCGGCAATACCTTCCACTGCAAGAGAACGGATAGTGATTCTTCTAATTAAATTCTCTGGTCCAGGCAATGCTTCTGTAAGGATTCTGTTTATAACAGGCAGCGCAAGTGATATGCTGAATAATTCATGATCCTGTCTGCCTATAGTCATTCCAAGATCATGCATAAAACCGGCAAGAATAACTGCTGTCATACTGTCTTCAAAAGTTCCTGCTTCTTCTGTTTCCAGACTTGTTTGAATACCTGCTTTTCGTAGCAGGGTAAGCATTTGTATAGCATTTTTCGCGACAGTACGCATATGAACAGGTCCATGATCATTGTATCCGAGACGCTTTATGGATACGGAATTTGCATAATTTTGCATGGCTTCAAGTTCTGTATCTGTAAGCAGCATACGTGCCGTTATAAGCGGCAGATAATTTTCCTGCCCGTCAGCAAGGATTTCTAGCCGGTCAAGTATTTTTTTATCAAGGGTTAATTCTTTTGGTGATTTCATCTTTAACTACCTTCTATACCTAATGTTATTTGTATATACAGTTTTTATAAAAAGAAAGTTACACTGGTATTAGAAGCTAGTTAAAATATTTTTGTGATGTAACAATCTATATGAGTATTATATACTGTCGTTCACCAGTTGTCTGACAAATTCCGTACGTGGATGGAGTCTGATTATATCAGGAGCTGCGTCCTGTATAATTTTTCCCTGATCCATAACCAGTACGCGTGTTGCCAGTTTCAGCGCTTCTCTTATATCATGAGTAATGAAAAGTACAGTGAGATTTTGCCTGCGCCATATCTGCATTAATTCCTGTTGGAGATGCCGCCGGGTTATTTCATCTACTGCGCTGAATGGTTCATCCATCAGCATCAGCCGTGGACGTGAAGCGAGTGCCCGTGCGATACCGACACGCTGCATTTCGCCTCCTGATAATTCAGATGGGTAACGTACTGCACACGCACTGTTAAGTCCAACTGTTTGCAGAAGTTCCGCGGCAAGTTCTGCATCATGCTGTCGATGCGGGCGCCGCTGGAGATGCGGGACATATGTGATATTCTGCGCGACAGTCATATGAGGAAATAAACCTATTGTTTGAATAACGTATCCTATTGAACGGCGCAGCGCTATTAAATTTGTTTTTTTTGTATCTTGTCCGGCTATTGTAACTGTACCGTTATCAGGAAGCAGAAGTCCGTTGCACAGTTTTAAAAGAGTTGTTTTTCCGCAGCCTGATGTTCCAATTAATGTGACAAATTCACCGTTTTTGATTGAAAAACTTGTTTCAGACAGTACTGTGATGCCGTTATATTGCTTTTCAACTTTATCAAATACTATCAGCGGAAGGGTGGTATTTTCTTCCATGTAGTTATTGTATCAGGCCTTTTGCGGTAAGAAAACTGCGCGCGACACTAATTTCATCTTTGCCGTTGATTTCAACTTCTGCATTCATATAAATCATATCTTCAGTGGATATCAGACCGTCCATTTTTTCCAATGTCTGGCGCAGTTCAGGATATTTTTGCAGCGTATCAGTTCTGACGACCGTGCCGCAATAGTAATTGGTAACAAAATGCTTATCATCTTCAAGCGTGGTAACTGGCGCTTGCGCAAGTCTCGCATCTGTAGTAAATGCATTTATGGCGTCTACGCTGCCGTTCTCAATAGCGGTATATTTGAGTCCCATATCAAGATCAACTGCTTTTTTGAATTGCAGTCCATATGTTTCACATAATGGAGTAAAACCATCTGCTTTTTCATAATAATCGGGATTTGCACCGAAAATCATCTGCGGCGCAACAGCCGCCAACTGTGAAAGTGTCGTGATTCCGTACGGCTGGACAATTTCGTTTCGAACAGCAATGGTGAATTTATTTTCAAATCCGTACAGTCCTATCCATTCAAGGCCCAATACTGCGTATGCCTGCTGAAGTTCCTCCCACATTGTGCCATACATTTGTCCGTCAGCAGGAATATCTGACCGTTTAACAACAAATGCCCATGCGGTGCCAGTATATTCTGGGTACAGATCAAAATCTCCTTTAAGCAGAGCAGGGTGGATATTTGTTGTTCCACCTCCGATACCCTTGGTGATTTCAACAGTAAGATCGGTATCATATTCAATAAGCTGTTTCAATATTTCGGTAAGAATATATTGTTCAGTCATTGGTTTTGACGCTATTTTGATGTTGTTTGTTTCTTTTGCGCCGCCGGCAAATACATACATTGCACTGACAAATAGCAGAACGACGTACAGTATATTTTTTTTCACTTTATAAGCCTCCATTTGTGCGTGAGATAGTTTTCAATGAGACCAAACAGACAGTCAGCGGTAATCGCTGTAATCGCGATCAACAGACTTCCGGCGACGGTAAATGCAGCATTGTTTGTTGTTATGCCCCGGTATACGGCTGCACCCAAGCCGCCTGCACCAATAAAAGCGGAAACACCTGAGAGGGAAATCGTCATTACAGTCATGTTTCTGAGCCCGGTTATTATTGCGGGAGATGCAAGCGGCAGTTTGATACGCAATAAAATTTGCAGATCCGTACTTCCCATGCCGCGTGCTGCTTCGATAACTGCTTTGTTTACAGTTGTCAGTCCGGTACAGGTATTTCGAAGTACGGGCATAATACCGTATATAATAAGCGCAATAATAGCGGTGGTAGCGCCGATACCGGAAAATGGAATCAGGAAACCAAGCAGCGATATTGAAGGGATAGTATAAATTGCGTTTGCCACGGCGATAACTGGCTGCTGCGCTTTAGTACCGCTGATACATATACCGGCGGTTAGGCCAATCACAGCGGCAATAACGGCCGCTGTGATTGAAAGCTGCAGATGCTGTATAAATAATTCCAAAAAATATGCAGAACGGGTACTATACAGTTCAAATATCGTATGAAAGAAATCCATAATAGTTTAATTACTTTACTTATGTTTCTTTGTCTGAAGTTTCGCCATCGCTTCAGGGTCCTGTTTGATATTATCAATTGCGTTCAGCAGGAAAGCGAGAAATACAGAAAAGAATCCTGCTGCAAATGTGACAATTATACACAGCATTCCGCGGCTGGGGCCTGATTTCTGATCAGGAATTTCTGCGCGCTCAAGTATTTGAAATACCGGTGTTTCGCTTGCCATCTGGATTTTCACCAGTTCATACTGTGCTTTTAGCTGCTTATATATCTGTTCCTGAGCCTCAAGCTCAAGCTGCAGTTTTGAAAGCTCCAGCATAATCGACGGTACAGAAGTTGGATTACGGCTTGATACTGAATGCTCCAGATTGGTAGTCTGTTTTTGTAAGTCTACGATAGCGTCATAGGTGTTTTGAATATTGATTTCGAGATTATCTTTTTCGCGTTTTGTTTTATCAAGCCCCATGTTCAGGAACCGCTGTTCCATATAGTCTGTCGCAAAATTAACAACTTCTTGTGCAAACGCGGGGTCTGTATCAGTGAATGAGAGACTGAGAACGCCTGTTTCTTCATCAAATTCTGCTTTAAGAACTTCTTTTAATTGTTTGCGGCTGTTTGCCCGAACTTCTTTTTCTATTTCCCATCTGGTGATTAAATCAAATTTATCGACAATAGTATCAAGAAAGGTATTGGTTGTAGAAAGAAAAACCGCAAGCGCGCTGTATGTGGAACCGCCTGGTACTGAAACTCCTGCAAGACTTGCGAGAGAACCAAGACCGCTTGAACTGAGCATACTGCTTAAAGACCCGCCGGATGAAGATGAATCGTTGATAAGCATCAGCGCTTTCGGTGTATACGTATTAGGCAGCGGAGATTTTTCTGCTGGCAAAACAAGCGATATTATAGAGAAAACAACTACCGCAATCATGGCAAGTACTGTTATGGTAATGATAAGCCATTTTCTGTGCCATAATACGGCAAATAAATCAATAAGGCTGATTTCATCATCGTCTGTGCTGCCTGTGCTCTGTGAAGCGGATATTTGCTGATTAAACTCATTATCTGTACTCATAGGTAAGAATTATATCATAACTACAGAATAGCTGTAAATATTGAGAAAACTGTCTGCCGTTCCCTGTTTTTAAATTATTTTTATAAAAAAGATAATCTTATTTTGATCTGTTTTTAATTTAAATTCAAACAAAAAATAGTGTATTTTTAGATAGTGTACAATAAAGTTCGCAATTTGGGGTAGAAAAAAGCCATTGAAAATTCCAAAATGTTAGTTACCACAACA
>CALXMF010000014.1 GCA_944389415.1 uncultured Spirochaetota bacterium
TAAAAACATAAAATTATTAATGCGACCGCAGTCATTAAAAAAGCATAAAGAACAAGTCTGTCCCTGTCGCTGAGTACAAGTAAAAACACTATTGCCAGTTTCAATATCGCTTCTAGTATACTTAGCCATGCAAAGAAAGACATTTTCTCATAGGCAATAATCACCGCATTATAAGGAACACGCAGTATATTAAAAACAGTTGTAATAATTGTACATTGATATACAATTGCTGTTGCTGTTTTTCGTGCTTCCGGGATATTTAATTTGTTGCTGACAAACCATAAGCCCACAGTTTCCGCAAGCAGGATAAAAATTACCGCAATACCAAGATGAACAATAAGACTGGAGCTGTAAACTTCCTGCGTTTTTTTTAAATCATTCTCACCCAGAGAATAGTTCAGAAAACGCTGGGTAGCGGTTGCCATGGCATTGTTAACAAAACTGAAAAGGACAACCACTCCCGCCACCACATTGTAAATGCCGTAATCCTCGGCACCTAATGTGGTCAGTACCACCCGCACTGTATACAGACTTACCAGCAGTATCAGTATCTGCCTGAAGTACAGCATGAGAGTGTTTTTTGCGATGCGTTTTGTGCTGCTCTGATAGGTGTTCTGTTGTGTTTCCTGTTCAGCCACGATAGGTAATACTATGCACTAATTCATTTTTAATCTTTTTTTGATGCAATAAAAGATTAAATTCAAAACGTTTTTACTGTATCTTTCAAACGAAAATAGTCTTTTTTTGGCTCAAAGATACATTATTTTCATTTTAAAGAAAGACTCTTTTTGTTTTAAAGATAGTCTTTTTTCGTTTAAAAAATAGACTTATTTTGTTCTAAACTTAACTTATTTTTGACAGGTGACGTAATCTGTGATGATTTTTCCATCGGCTGAGGGCATACCGATGCCGCGGTGAGGAGGGAATAGGTATAATTATATAGAAGAAAAACGCTCTGGATAACAGAAGCGTCATTATCGGAAGTGCCGTGTATTCTCCGGTATATTGTTAACCGCCGTGATTCGGCGCGCGTGTTTGTTGCGTTTCCTTGCGTTGTATTGACATTATTTTTTCTATTTTGATATAATACAGAAGATTCCATATACGGTATGCGCCGGCTGTGTTACTGGACCGGTGTTCTACTATATTTTTCCATATTATTTTACAGGAAGGAGATCCGATGTCAGGACATAGTAAATGGGCGACCATTAAACACGCAAAAGGAGCCGCGGACGCAAAGCGCGGACAGCTTTTTACTAAATTCATTAAAGAAATTTCTATCGCTGCGCGTATGGGCGGCGGTGATCCCAACGCGAACCCCCGTCTGAGAACTGCTATTCTGAAAGCTCGCGCCGCAAATATGCCGAAAGATAATATTGAACGCGCTATCAAAAAAGGTACCGGCGAACTTGGCGCTACAACATTTGAAGAAATGCTGTACGAAGGATACGGACCGGGCGGAGTCGCTATTCTGGTTGAAGTTCTGACAGATAACAAAAACCGCGCCGCTGCGAACGTTCGTAATATTTTCTCCAAGACAGGAGGAAATCTCGGCGCGACCGGTTCTGTTTCATATATGTTTAACCGCAAGGGCGTTATTGAGTATGATGCCGAGACTGTGGCAGAAGATGCCGTAATGGAAGCAGCTCTTGAAGCCGGTGCTGATGATATCGTAAACGAAGACGGTGTTATCACTGTTACGACCGATCCCAGCGCGTTTGAATCTGTGCTTGAGGCGCTGCAGGGTAAAGGCTTTGAGTCTGTTTCTGCTGAGATTTCCATGGTGCCCGATACGTATTCAACACTTGATGAGGAAACAACCCGCAAAGTTCTTAAACTCATTGACCGTCTTGAAGAAGACGATGATGTGCAGAACGTATACAGCAATATTGATATTCCCGAAGGCTTTGAAGAGGAATAACAATGCAGCGTAGCGGTACATTCAGTCCGCTTCCCGGAACAGGGGAGGGCGGACAGTACCGGAATAAAGCCGGCTCTTCTGCCGGCTTTTTTTCTGCCCGCGGCGGTATTTACCGTGTACTTGGTATAGATCCCGGTCTTGCTTCGACCGGTTTTGGTATAGTTGATTTCCGTGAGAACCGGTACCGCATGGTCGCGTACGGCTGTATTGAAACGCAGCCGCATGCGCCGCATGGGGAACGGCTGCTTGCGATTTATGCCCGTCTTACCGCCGTGCTCGAAGAATTTGAGCCGCAGGCAGCGAGCATGGAAACACTATATTTCGCGCGCAACGCGGTAAGCGCGATGGCAGTCGCAGAAGCGCGCGGTGTGGCGACGCTGTGTATTGCGCAGCACTGTGTCCCGCTTGCGGAGTACACGCCGAATATTATTAAACAGTCTGTCTCCGGTACGGCGAAAGCTGATAAAGCTCTGGTACAGGAATATGTAAAACTTCTTCTGGGGCTTGAGACAATTCCTTCTCCTGATCACGCGGCCGACGCGCTTGCCGCGGCGATTACGCATATTCATCATCATGGTATAGAAGGCTTTGCCTCCGGGGGGTAAAATGTGTATACTTGATATATGTTTAACAGTTTAAGCGGTACAGTAACAGCTAAATTTCCTCAAACTGTGTATCTCGATATAAACGGGATAGAATGGGATATTGCCGTTCCTGATACGTCTCTTGATGCGCTGCCGCCGGTTGGCAGTACTGCGCGGCTGTATACGTGGCTGTATCATCGGGAGGACAGCATGCGCCTGTTCGGTTTTGCCACTGCTGAGGACCGCTCGTTATTTCTTGATCTGCTGAAGGTTGACGGTGTGGGTGCTCGCGGCGCTCTGAAAATCATGTCGAGTATTTCAGGTGAGCAGCTTGCCCGCGCTCTTGAGGACGGTGATGTTGCGCGTCTTGAGAAAGTTCCTGGTGTTGGAAAAAAAACGGCGCAGAAAATGCTGCTCGCATTAAAAGGAAAACTGTCTCTGACTGCGGATACTCCTGCGTATGCTGTTTCGCGCCCTGTTTCTCCATGGGAAGACGTAATTGTCGCTCTGGTGAATATGGGGTATGATAAACGTACTTGCGAGGAAACTGTTGCCCGCATCAGCGCTTCGCTGTCATCTGAACAGAACAGCGGAAAAGACCGCGCCGCGCTTGAAGAACTTCTGTTTCGCCGTGCGATTGTGGAGCTCGCGCAATGAGTGCCAGAAGAGAAGCGGAACCGGGAGGCGTGTCGCTGGAGGGCGGCGGCTTATTTATTCGCCGCGCGGAAGATACCGCTGGCAGTATTGTTCGCGCTGGTGAAGTGCATGCCGACGACGCGCAGGAAGGAAGTCTGCGTCCGCAGCTGCTGCATGATTTTTTAGGTCAGCAATCTGTTCGTCAGAATCTGTCGGTATTTATTGAGGCGGCGCGCAGCCGCGGCGAGAGCATGGATCATCTGTTTCTGATTGGGCCTCCGGGGTTGGGAAAAACAACAATCGCACAGATAACAGCGCATGAGCTGGGCGCTGATTTTAAAGTAACCAGTGCTCCGGCGCTTGATAAGCCAAAAGATCTCGCCGGTATTTTATCAACAATTACTGAGCGGACTGTTTTTTTTATAGATGAAATACACCGTCTGAAACCAGCCATAGAAGAAATGCTCTATATCGCAATGGAAGATTTTGAGCTTGACTGGGTAATTGGACAGGGGGCTGCGGCGCGTACAGTCCGTATTCCTGTTCCTCATTTTACCCTTGTTGGGGCGACAACAAAAGCGGGAATGGTATCAAGTCCACTTATCAGCCGTTTTGGTATTGTACAGCGTTTCAGTTTTTATACACGTGAAGAACTGGCCGCTATTATCCGCCGGTCTGCCGGTATTCTTGGTGCTCAAGTTGATGATGACGCAGCTCTGCTGATGGCGGATTGTTCCCGCGGTACGCCCCGTGTCGCTAATAGAATTTTGCGGCGGATGCGTGATTTTGCGCAAGTTCTTGGAGGCGGACGCATTACCGGCAGTGTTGTTTCGCAGGGGCTTGATCGTCTCGGTATTGACCGGCTTGGACTTGAACGATATGACCGTGAGATTCTTCTTTCTATTATACAGAATTTTGGCGGCGGGCCTGTCGGAGCCGAAACACTTGCGATATCAATTGGAGAATCGATGGATACGCTTGAAGATTACTATGAGCCGTACTTAATACAATGCGGTCTGCTGCAGCGTACTCCGCGCGGGCGTGTGGTAACGGAAAAAGCATACGCTCATTTAGGATTAAAGGGAAACTCTGCTTATGCTGACGAAAGACTTTTATTTTGATCTTCCTGACGAACTGATTGCGCAGAAGCCTTCAGGGATTCGCGGCGAAGACAGGCTTATGCTTCTTGACCGCAAAACAGGCGCTGTATCTCACTGGCAGATGTCTGATCTGCCGTCTTTGATTCCGGAAAACGCGCTGATGGTGTTTAACAATTCAAAAGTGCGCCGCTCACGCCTTTACGGTATTAAAGAGAGTACCGGACATGAAACAGAATTTCTGTTTCTTGAGAGCAGGGACTGCGATGGCTGCTGTTGGAAAACAATGGTCAAAAACGCTAAAAAACAGCGGCCCGGTTACACGTATACCTTTCCGGATGGCAGTGTCGGTACTATTCTTGAGAATGCGGAAGATACAGGCACAGAATTCAGGACGCTTGCTTTTGAGTCGCCAAGAACTGAAGACTGGTTTGAAAAAAACGGTCACATTCCGCTTCCTCCGTATATAAAGCGTGAAGATACTGAAGAGGACAGTGAACGCTATCAGAATATATATGCGCAGGAAGTAGGTTCCGCGGCATGTCCGACGGCGGGACTTCATTTTACTGAACATATGCTTACTGAACTTAAACAGCGTGGTGTTGAACGGGTATGGATAACACTGCATGTCGGATTGGGTACGTTTCTTCCGGTACGGGCTGAGTGTATTGAAGATCATAAGATGCATGAGGAACTGTATACGGTAACACCTGAAGCGGCGGAACGGATCAATGCGGCAAAACGGGCGGGCCGGCCTGTTATTGCGGTAGGTACTACATCGATTCGAACGCTTGAATCAGCATGGAGTGCGGAAAGCGGTGTGCGTGCCGGTACCCGGCGGACAAGTATTTTCATGTATCCGGGGTTTACTTTTCACGCAGCTGATATGCTTTTTACGAACTTTCATACACCTGAATCAACGCTGCTTATGCTGGTAAGTGCTTTTGCCGGTTATGAGCATATTATGTCGGCGTACCGAACCGCTGTCCAAGAACGATATCGCTTTTTTTCATACGGCGACGCGATGTTTATTCGCTGAGTCTGTTTTTTAGGAAAGCTGACGGAGCGAGTTTTTTGTCAGATTGATGAATTGCTGGCGGAGAATATCCTGCTGTCTGTTATATTCCTGTTCATCATCGGACAAGTTTTCTGTATCGTTTGTTCTGCTGTCGTACAATATGGCGGCATCTGCAACGGCCTGTATAATCTGACTATCTGTGAGCGGCAGTTTTGCCGCCTGCAGATTATTTTCCAGCTCTCTGCATCTGAAAGACTGTTTTCCGCTGAAGGCAATGCGGATATCAGTGAGAATTCCCCGTTCTGTTGAAGCAAGAAATACAAATGCGCCGCTTGTTTTGCTGATAACATGTTCCGGTCCCAGCCGTTTGAATATTTGAATATCCCAATCGCCAAGCGGCAGTCTTATCCTGGTAAGCAGACTGTTTTGCGGTACTCCGGTATATTTTGTCGCCGGCATTTGAATAATATTTTGCGGTGTTCTGAATTCAAATTGCGCATCAAGTGCGAGCATGGGCGCAAAGAGTGTCGCCGGATGAGTTTTCATACAAATGTTACCGCCTATGGTAGCGATATTTCTGATAAAGGGATTGGCGACAGATGATACTGCTTCATAAAAGAATGTGGGAATCCGTTTTTTTCCCAGCTGCAGGATATCAAACAGTGTTGCTGCTGCTCCGATATCAATAAATCGTTCTGTTCTGTTCAGATAGTGTAATTCTTCTATAGACCTGATAAAAATTGAATTCTGTTCAAGCGGATCAGGACCGGTATGACTGCCGTATATCTGCAAATTTTGTTCTGATTTAATGTGGTAAAAGATATTCTCAAGATTCTGTGGAAAAAAAGTTGTCCGGGTTTTATCCATTTGTATTCCTTCCATTGCGCTTTATCTGCGCGTTTGCCGCAAGCAGAATACCATTAATAAGTGTGTCCTGATCAGTACACTGGCAAATAAGATGAGCTGTCTCCTTACGTATAATCTCACGGGTAAGCGCGCGGTTACTTGAGATAATATCGTATGCGGCAAATATTTTACCAGCATTGCAGTATCCGCAAAGATGAATGCCAGCCTGCTCAAAGCCGGTTAATATGTCTGTATATAACGGATTTTTTTTACTAAAATACTCAAGTGTGATAATTGAATCAGTGCGTACCGCCGCTACAGCAAGGATACAGGATGGCACCGGTTTGTTATTTAGCAGAACGGTACATGCTCCGCAGCGCCCTTCTGTGCAGCCTTTTTTTACTGATATTATTTTATTCCTTCGCAGAACGGTAAGAAGCGGCTCATCGCAGTCTGCTTCTACAATTATTTGCTGTTCATTTACTGTCAGTGGAATCTTCATGTTCTATTTCCTCTGAGAGAGTTGTTTTTGTAGTCTGAATAAGGCGGAACACTGTGTCAGTCATAATGGGCAGACTGCGTATGCTCTGCTGCGCTGTCTGTGCGAGCGCCTGTGTAAATGCCGCAGGAATAAGCGCGAATATAAGATCTCCAATCTGTTTTGACTCTCCGGAATTTTGTACGAATGTGATACTTACCGGAGGCATCTGCGGTGTTCTGTCTGTGATCAATTCCGGAAGAATTTGCTGTATGCCCCGTCTGATCGTTTCCTCTGCGTTTTTAGGCGACAAGATTTCTCCTCCGTCTATTGCAAGCCAGATACCAGTTATTTCTTCCTGAAATGTATTTGGATCCATAGCCAGTTCAACGACAGCAGCGCCGCTTGCTGTGCTGTGATAGGGAATTCCTGAGAATGTTTCTGTATTCCATTTCTTTTTCTGCATGCGGCTTACCGAGCGTTTGATGGTTATAGGAAGTGGTTGTCTGAAACGCTGTTTCTGAATAGCCGTGCAGCATTTTCTCACAAGCTGCGTCATCATACTGATATTACTGAGAATGCTTTCAGGATACGGAAGTTCTTCGTTGCTTTCTGTATTGCAGCCTATTTTGATCGCATCCGGTGAAATAGAAAGAATATCAGAAGCTATTTTCTTCCAGATGGCACAGATTGCCGGTGAGGGCGGATATGTCTGAATAAATAAAGTGCTTTCGGTATCAAGTGTTATTTCAAGCGACTGGTTTGCTGTATAAATACTGGTACCAAAAAATCCGCTTCCTGTAAATGCACAGGAAAGACCAATACCCCGGTACGGCAGATTAACCGGGATATGAGCGCTGGTATCTTGTACAGTTCTGGTAAGGTGGTAACTTGCGTATTTTCGATTGAAATCTGAATTTCGTGCGACGGCGTCAAGTATAGTATCCATCTTTCCCCATTCAAAATAAAAGGGCGCCGCTGTTTTGAGTGTTTCAACGGGCAGTCTGTTTTTTTTACGTATTTCGAGGGGATAGACAGAAGTCAGCTGTGATATTTCCTGCATCTGATTTTCGACCGCGAAAAAAGATTGAAAATCTGCCCATTGCAGGTGTACTCCTGATGGTGCTGTATGAGACTGGTATGCTGTTGCTTCTATTCTCAGAATTGTCGGTCCATAAATACCTGCTGCGGCAATAACCATACGATCAATGATTTCCTGAATAAATGGATTGTATGCACCTGCGTCTGCCGTAATCTCAATGTCCATGACTTTAAGATTACCCGCCTCATCAGCTGCTGTTTTATGTCTGATAGAAACGGGAAGTGGTTTTTCCATATATTTTTTCTGTTCAGCCCGGCTCAGTTCAAGTTTTACCGGTTTGCCGGTATGTTTTGCTGCAACAGCTGTCTGCGCTGCGAGAATAGCATTGTACCAGATGCTGTTTGAACCGCTGTCGGCTGACAGTGTTTTCTGGACGATAATTTTATCACTGTCTATCCCAAGTGCGGCTGCGACTGTGGTACGTAAATGTGTAATCCATTTTGTTGGTGTACAGATAGTAAGCGTTTCTCCTTTAAAAAACGCGATGCATCCGTTTGGTTCTGTGCAGGAAAGAGGCTGCAGCTGTTCTGTGTATACATTTTCTGCTTTAAAGGGAGTATTAGCGTATACTGTTTCAATGTCAGTATCAACATTTGCGTGGTATACACTCCGTCTGGCAAGAATCACATTTTCTCCCGGTTTATCTGTAGGCTCTGCATTATTCTGAGTATCTTTTGATCGTCCAAATCGTATATCCAGTTCTGGCAGCAGCTTTTCCAGCTGTTTTTTATCAGGTCCTGCCAGAATTGCAATGGGTTCTCCCTGATAGGATATCTCATCTGATGCAAAGACAGGTGTTTCTGTATTTAGTGTTTTTATGCGGTTAGTTCCGCTTACGTGTTTCGCAGAAAAAAGAAAATATCCTTCTGGTAAAGCGGGGTGTGAAATTTGTTTTATAGTTCCGCGCGATACTGGACTGCGAACAAGAACCGCATAGAGCATATTATTCATCTCTATATCGGAATAGAATGAGTTAGCGATATCTAGTTTGCGTGTTCGTCTGCGGGTTTCTTTTTTAACCGGCATAATAGCGCTTCCCTGTGTCAATGACGGTGCGTATTACCTGCTGAATCATTTCATCTGTCATGCCTGGCCACAGCGGCAGAGTAAGGCTTTGCTGATACTGACGCTCTGCGTTTGGAAAATCTTTTTCGGTGATTCCATAGCGGCTGCGAATAAAAGTCATATGGAAATGAGGGATAAAGTGAACAGATATTCCCAATCCCTGTTCTATAAGCTTTGCGGCAAAAGTGTCCCGGTCAACAGAGAGTTTATTTTCTTTCAGTCGGAGAATATACAGGTGCCATGCGTTGCCTGGTCCGTCAGGCGGGGTTTTAAAGAAGTCATATGGTGCGAATGCGTCATTATATGCGGCGACAATTTTTTTTCGCTGTTCATAAAAAAGATGCGCTTTTTTTAGCTGGACTCTCCCGATTGCGGAAAGAATATCAGGCAGATTGCATTTCCAACCTGCTGCGGCGATATCATATTGCCATGATGGTTTTTGCGATGTGTATCGATCCCAGACTGGACGATCGATACCATGCATACGCATAAGCTCTATCCGTTTTGCGATTTCTGCATTCTGTGTGCAGATCATACCGCCTTCTGCAGTTGTTATAGTTTTTGTTGCATAAAAGGAAAATACTCCAGCATCGCCAAATGTACCAGCATATCTGCCGTTTACACATGAAGGAAATGCGTGAGCTGCGTCTTCTATGACTTTTACACCATATTCATGTGCAATACTGCATATCTCATCCATACGGCATACATTTCCTGCAATATGGACAGGAACAATTGCCCGGATAGTTTTATCTGCTTGTAGTTTCTGCCGAATTTGCTGAGGACTAATGCTGTATGTATCCTCTTCAATATCTGCATATACGATTTCTGCTCCAAGATGAAGCGCTGATGTCGCCGTTGAGATAAATGTATATGGAGTCGTCAGTATTTTGGTACCAGGACCAATTCCGCACGCATCCATTGCAAGCATAAGACCGCTGGAAGCACTGTTTACAGCAAGTGCGTGCACTGATTCTGCTTTTTCTTCTGTGTTCAACGGTGCGACAGCTTGCGCAAATTCTTTTTCAAATAACAGTGTTTCATTTCCGGTTGTCAGCCATCCTGAACGCATAATACGCAGAACAGCTTCTTCTTCTTCGTGATCAAGCGCAGGACGAGAGAAGGGGACAAATAAGGTATCTTTTTTCATAGTACATCACCTTGTAATGCAGGAAATCGTTGTAAGAGTATATGATAGAGTTCTTGTTTACTTCGGTATATATCTGTTTTTCCTTCTGTGTACACACAGATTGGCCGAAGCTGTTCAAGCAGTTCTTCCAGTTTTTGTCCATTACTGCCGCTGTCAAAGCTTTTCATACTGTTTTTCAGCTGCAGAATTTTAGGATATTCAGTAAGCTGCGGATTTTCTTCTGGCAGCCACAATGGTTCTTCAAGCCGTTCGCCTTTTCTTAGCCCAATGTAGGAAATACTGATATCTTTGCCGGGAATATATCCTGAAAAACGGATAAGCTGCTCCGCAAGATCGGCAATTCGTATTGGTTCTCCCATATCCAGCATATAAGGGATTCCGTTTTGACCGACACCGCCTGTTTTTAGTACCAGCGAACATGCCTCCGGAATGGTCATGAAGTAACGTTTAACATCGGGATGAGTAACTGTAATTGGACCGCCCGCTTGTAATTGTTTCATAAAGAGCGGCAAAACTGATCCTCGTGAAGCAAGTACATTTCCAAATCGAACAAACATATATGCCGCATCCTGCTTGGACACTTTCAATGCCGCGTCAAGTACCAGTTTTTCGCACAGTAGTTTTGATATACCATATATTGATACTGGTTCCACAGCTTTATCGGTTGATATGAGCACAAAACGGGAGACATTGTTTTCAAGGGCCGCGTCCAGCACATTTTTTGTTCCGAATACATTATTTTCAATGACTGCTACAGGATTTTCCTGCATGAGCGGTACATGTTTATAAGCTGCGCAGTGAAATATTACATCGCATTTGAGACGGGAAATAATATATTTCATATATTCCCGGTCTTTCATTTCTCCAATGACAGGTACAATTGTTGTTTTTTCTCCAACTCCTTCATTTTGCAGCAGCCGCAATTCTCTGTCTATCTGATATATAGAGTTTTCTCCATGGCCAAACAGATACAGACGCGCTGCGCCTCCTGAAAGCAGCTGCCGTGCGAGTTCTGATCCTATAGACCCCCCTGCGCCGGTAATAAGCACCCGTTTACCGCGCAGATATGCAAGTGATTCTTTTAGTGAGATGGTAACTGGTGTTCTGCCGAGAATATCAAGCGGATCTATCTCTCTTGTTTGTATCAAATGAACATCTTCTTCCACGATTTGAGAAACGCTTGGTACAATTTTGATATGTTCAAATTCGTTTTCTGTTAAAATAGTATAAATACCGCGGATACGTTCTATAGGAGCGGTTGGCATCGCTATAATAACTTCATCGCGTTCGCTGCGTTTTAGCAGCGGAACCATACGGTCTATGGGACCAAGAACGGGAATACCGTCTATTTTTTGTCCAATGAGATTGGGATCATCATCAAGAAATGCTTTTGTGGTTCCAAAAATTTTTTTTCGGGCAATTTCTTCTGCTATCATTTGACCGGCAAAACCAGCTCCGATAATATAGAGTTTTGTATCAGCTGATGAAAGCATGATTGTCTGCCTCCTGTGTTTGTTCTATATCAGATTTTCCGATTGATTTATGAATAACTGTAAATGAAAGATCTATTGTTAATGCGTTGTTTGCAAAATCAAGCTGTACCTTTGCCCTCTGTTTTCGTTTGTCTACCCGTATAATACTCCCTTCAAGTCCGGCAAGCGGACCATCGGTAACAACAATGCGGTCATTTTCATCAAAGTATACTTGTGATATTTCAGCAACGGGACCGAAATCCAGAAAGTGCTTCAATATATTCAGATCATTACCTTGTAGCGGTATTATTTCCTGATTACTTTTTAGGAATCTGTAGAACATGGGTGTTTTGCGCATAATATTCCGCAGTTCAAAGTCTATGTCGTCTGTTTCAATAAATATGTATCCGGGAAATATAGGCTGCAACTCAGTTATTTGTTTCCCTTGCCGTCGTATTGTCAGCCGCCTTTTTGGAAAAAAAAAGTGCTGTTTTTCTTCTCTTAAAATCAGCTGTCTTTTGATGCGCTCTATGTATACGTCCTCTTTCAGGGTCTGAACTTGAGCTGCAAAATATTTCATAAGATAGAATAATATCATAAGGCAGCCTGTTTCTTCAATAATCAGACTGTGATATAGAAAACGGGCAGACACTCCTGATAAAATTCTAATCCTGTTCCTTGAAAGCTCCGACAATAAAGTGTATTTGTGTTTCTTAAGCAGTATCTTTGTATTGTAACGCTGTACGGGAGGGGTCATGATACATAAAAAAAGAACTGTATTTTGGAGCGTATTGGCGGTATATATGGCTTGTGCTGCCATGCTGCCTGCTGCTTCAGCAGCAGTTCAGATTATCCAGAATGAAAAAGGTATTGATAAGATACGTGACGCAACATATCTGTTTGAGGACGCGGTCATGAACTGCTGTTTTGATCAGGGTGTTATTGTATCGAATACACCGGCTATTGCCGGAGCTGGTAATATATCAGCGATAAATGCACAGGCGATGAGCAGTGCTCAAAGCGGGCGGCTTGAATATTATATCATGGTTATGCTGAATTATAATACGTCATCCTCAACAAATCCGGATGCGGTTCGGTTGAGTAATATTGATTCAGTATCATGGCAGATATACCGGTTGTCAGATGCTTCACTGTGCAAAGACGAAACAGTGGCGGTGGCTGCTGTTTTGCCTGAAGAAGATACGGAAGAAGGGTTTACCGATTTTGCCTGTCAGGTTGCATATCGAATCTGTGCGGAGCTTAAATAAGCGGTAGGGGGATTAACTGTAATGAAACATGTGATTTGTGGTTTTCTGGCAGCGGTTTTATGTTTGTTGCCGGTATTTTCTGCAGTGAGGCCGTCAATAGACGGACGTGCCGTTGTAGCCGAAACAGATGAACTTCCTTCGGGTTTGTTTGCTAAAGCTGTTGGATATCTTCCAGGAGACACTGTTACGGTTACAAATCCGTCAACTGGTGTTACTGTAGATGTGATGGTTCTTGGTGCACTTGATCCATCAGAAGGTATCGCGATTAAACTTTCTCAGACCGCTGCAGATAAGTTATTTATTACAAAAAATTCAAATGCTCAGGTTAAAATTACAAAAAGAACTGGTAATATAGATGAAAGTGTGACTGGCTCTGCTGTTGTTTCCGTTGCACCGGATGAAAAAAAGGCAGTTTCAGAGTTGCCTGACGAAATTAAGGATTCTGTTGCACGATCTGAAAAAGAGGAAAAAACAGCAGCTGTCCCGGAATCTCGTACTGTTCCTAAAGCAGAAGAACCGTTAGCTGATTCTGCGGAAGACGCAAAAGATGAAATTTCTTCTGATACTGAAGAGATAGCTGTGGACAGTGTTCCTGCAGCAACTGAAACCATTGCTGAAAATACAGAAAAAGAAATCGATATTACAGACAAAGAAGAGGGGAGTGCTGAAACTGTTGCAAAAGCAGATGTAGCTGATACAACAGATGCGATAGTTCCAGAAACAGACGAAAAGGCTTTAGAAGCCAATACGGAAGCAGGTGTAGAAGACCGTATTGTTTTCCGATTAGAAGAACCTGTTCTTGCCGAAGAGTCAGTACCCGATACGGAATCTCCAGTAATGGAAGAGGTGCAAGATAATATAGAAGAGAAGTCTGCATTATCAGAAGAATCTGCGGAGCCTGAAAAAAGCGTCTCTGAAGATGAGAAAACCGAAAATGAATCTTCTGTGCCTGCCGCAGAAGAAATTGCTCTAGTTCCGGCAGATAACAAACCTGCGGTTATGGCCACTGAGAGAACTATCCCTGAATCTGCTGTAGATTCTGAAATTGTTCTGGTACCATCTGATATGAATCCTCCTCCTGAAGATAAGTCCGAACCTGTAAAGGAAAAAACATCTGTTGTTCCAGAAGAAAAGAAAACAGATACAGCTGATGCTATTCGTGCAGAAGAAAAATCAGAAGATATTCTGACCATTGTGCCTGAAAAGATTTTTGATGCTGCTGATAAAGATACTAAAACAGAACCTGTTTCTGAAACAGATTCAGCTGTTTCTGAAGCGTTGAAAGCTGATTTTCATTCGTATATTGTCCCAAAACTTGATAAACTGGAATCTGGTAAATATTATGTTCAGATTACTATATCAGATAAAGAAGATGTTCTTAATGATCTTCAGCAGAAATATGGAACTGTGTATCCGCTGGTATATGTTCCGCGGACATCAGGAACCGCGTATCAGGTAATGATTGGTCCTCTCTCTGTAGATGAGTATGGTGTTGTAATGGCCCGGTTTAAAGAATACGGATATACAGACGCATTCTTGCGTAAAATCCGATAAAAGTTTACGGCTCCTTGTTTTTGAAACGGGGAGTTGTATTTAAATCATTTTTATAATCGCAAATAAAAAGCGCTTCAGAATAGTTCTGAAGCGCTTTTAGTTTTGATAGGCGATTATTTTAGATTACTGTTCCTGGAGGAATGATTGCATTCTTGCGGATGACAATAATACCATCTGTACTGTAAAATTCGCCGTTTTCACCATGTTCACCGTCTTCATATGTTTTACCGTCTACACCAATGCGGCAGTTTGCTCCGATACGGGCATTCTTATCAATAATGGTATTTGCGATATGACAGTTTTTGCCGATCCCAATATGTGGAATTCCCTGAGAATCTGCTTCATGATGATCTTCTTCTGTTTCATAATAGTCAGAACCCATGCAGATGACACCGTCAAGTGTAGTACCGTCTCTTATGATACTGCGGATGCCAATAACCGATTTGCTGATTTTGGCATTTGAAATAACACAGCCTTCACAGGCAAGAGAAGCTTCCATAGTAGCATTATTTATTTTAGACGGTGGAAGATTTCTCGGATGTGTATAAATGGGTCTTTCTTCATCATAGAAATTGAATTGCGGTTTTATAGAAGCAAGATCTATATTAGCGTTATAGAAACTGCGGATAGTACCTATATCTTCCCAATAACCGTTATAAACATAGGAATTGACTTTGTAATTTTTTATGGCGTCAGGAATAATTTCTTTTCCAAAATCCATGTAGTTATTATTCAAGCATTCACGCATTGCTTCTGCGTTGAAAATATAGATACCCATGGACGCCAGATATTCTTTGCCTTCGGGAACACTATCCTGCATATCTGTTGGAATTTTCCAGTCTGAAATATCAAGATCAGGTGCTGGTTTTTCCATAAACGCAGTAATTCGGCTGTTCTTATTGATTTTCATAATACCGAATCCAGACGCATCTTCACGGCTGACTGCTGTTGTTGCGATGGTGATATCAGCTCCAGACTCGATATGTTTATCCATATATTTTTTGAGGTCCATTCGGTACAGCTGATCGCCTGACAGAATGATGTAATGGGTTGGACGCTGTGTTTCAAAGTGGCAGAAATTTTTCCGTACTGCATCTGCGGTACCTTCGTACCAGCCTGAATGCTCTAATGTCTGTTCTGCGGCAAGAATTTCAACAAATCCAAGAGAGAACCGGTCAAAGTTATATGCATTTGCAATGTGCAGATGCAGCGATGCAGAATTAAACTGTGTCAGCAGATAAATTTTTTTATATCCTGAGTTGATACAGTTTGAAATTGGGATATCGACAATACGGTGATTACCTCCGAACGGTACAGCCGGTTTTGACCGTTCTTTTGTCAGCGGGTACAACCGGGTACCCTTTCCTCCCCCTAGAATAATTGACAAGACCTTGGGTTCCATTACCATCCTCCTATAATCGAGAAATAATTATATAATATTCATTCACTTTTATTATAACTCCTGTTTCTGAGAAACGCAATGAAAAAATATGGTATTTGACTTATTAAAAAGTATCTGAATTAGGAAACAGAAGATAAAAAGGCAGTTTTTTGCTGTTTGTACCGGCAAAAGATAATGTATTGTCTGTTTATGCCGATATTTAAAATGATTATTTGGAGGAACCATGATTAGAGGTTGGTATACTGGTGCGAGCGGTATGAATGCTCAGCAGAACAGACTTGATGCAATTGCGAATAATCTTGCGAATGCAGATACTGCAGCATATAAGCGTGATGTTGCTGTGAGCAAATCGTTCCCTGAGTTGCTTCTGCGTCGGATGAATGATGACGGCTTGTATAATACACCTTTTGGTTCAGCTGACGTTGCTCCTATAATAGGAAAAGTTGGTCTCGGTGTGGAGACCAATGAATTATATACCGTATTTGAACAGGGATCATTTAAAAGTTCTGATCTGAAGACAGATGTCGCGCTGAGCGGCGAGGGCTTTATTGCTGTGCAGACTCCTGATGGAGAGCGTTATACACGCAACGGAAGTTTTATGGTTGGAAAAGAAGGCTTGCTGCTGACTAAAGACGGTTATCCAGTGCTTGGTGAAAATGGTCCTATTCATGTGTCCGATGATCGCTTTGTGATTAATAAGGACGGTGTTATCTATTCTGAGCAGAATATGGAATTGATTGACCGCCTAAAGACTGTTCGTTTTGATAACGAACGATATCTGAATAAAATGGGAAACAGTCTGTATGTTCCCACTGATATTTCTGGTCCGGCTCATATTGCAGAAGGTGATGAACGTCCGCAATTTATGCAGGGATATACGGAAACTTCAAATGTGAACGTGGTCAATGAAATGGTGCAGATGATCGAAGTAAATCGTGCGTATGAAGCTAATCAGAAATTAATTCAATCGCAGGATACAATGATGAGCACGCTGTGGCAGCGGGTTGTTAATGTAAACTAGATATTAATATAAAAGGATCTTGAGTATGGTAAGAAGTTTATGGACCGGGGCTTCCGGAATGAATGGTCAGCAGGCCAATATAGATGCTATTTCAAACAACCTTTCTAATGTTAATACAACCGGATATAAACAGCAGCGTGCTGAATTTGAAGATTTGATCTATCAGACGGTAAAACTTGCTGGAACTCCTGCGACTGAAGATACTGTTACCCCGGTTGGTATAGAAATGGGTGCAGGTGTACGTGTCGCGGCGACTCAGAGAATTTTTAGTCAGGGTTCGCTGCAGAATACGCAGGTTGCTACAGATGTTGCAATTGACGGTGAAGGTTTTTTCCGTGTTCAGCAATATGATGGCAGTTTTGCATATACTCGGGATGGATCTTTTAAGGTTGATTCTACAGGACAGCTTGTTACTTCAAATGGTTGTCGGATTATGCCCGAAATTATAATGCCCGAAGGATTTCAGCTTGAAACCCTTGCTGTCAGTCAGGATGGTCGTGTATCGGTAAAAGTAAATGGGTCGAATGAACCGGTTCAGGTAGGTCAATTAGAATTATACCGTTTCCCTAATGCAGCTGGGCTTGAAGCTCTTGGAGATAATTTATTTAAAGTGGGTAACGCTTCTGGAATGCCGATAGCGGGGCGTCCTGGGTTTGAAGGAATGGGAGCTCTTCATCATAAATTTTTGGAAATGTCAAATGTTTCAGTTGTGAATGAGATGGTGCAGATGATTGTTGCACAGCGTGCCTATGAATTCAGTTCAAAAGCTGTACAAACAAGCGATAATATGCTGTCTGTTGCAGCAAATCTGAAACGATAATACTAGTAGGAGTTATATATGAATCAGATTGACAGTATCGGCGCTGGCGGTATTTCTGCTATTACCAATGGTTTGGGAGCGGCTCAATCTGCCCGAATCAGTCAGGAAATGAATAAGTTTCAGGGACTTATAGAAGCTGTACAATCAAATATGGATAACTCCGATGAAAATAAAACAACTCTTGCCTCGTCACAAGTTAATACATCGGGTCGTCTTTCCGGTGATTATACTTCTGGATTTGCGGGGACTTTTACTGCTGCTGCTGACCGCACAGCGCTGCCGTCAGGCGCAGCAGCAAATAGTGGTTCTCATACTGCTCAAACTATTGATAAAACAAGCAAATTATATGAGAAGTCACTTGAGTTAGAATCTTATTTTGTGAAAATTATGTTATCTTCTATGCGCAATAGTGTTACAAAAACATCTTTGAATGGTGAGGAGAATTCGTATGCGCAGAAAATGTATGAAGATATGCTCTATGACGAACTGGCTACAGTAATGACGAAGAATGCGGGCTTTGGTTTAGCTGATCAGATCTATATGCAGCTTGTATAAGGAGCCCTGCTTTTTAGTAAAACACCGGTACATATTTGCCGGTGTTTTTTATTTTCATTAAAATAACTGTTATCATGCTTTATTATCATAATACAAAAAGTTATATCTTGTATATTTTTTTTATAAATACTTTATATTGACTAATATTATTTAATCTGTTATAACATGGACTGAATTGTAGTTTATAGAGATGATTTTCTTTTTATTTTAATTGTTTTTTAACAATTAAATACGTTTTATTGCAAGGCTGAATTCAATAATAGTTATAGAACTATAGGAGAAATTTTGTGAGAAGTATTAAATCTTTTTTAATTCTGATTACCAGTATTCTGGTATTTCTCGTATCTGCTTTTTCGGCACTATTGGCATATACTTTTGCAAGGAATGCGGCTGAAGATATTATCTTTTCTGATATGAAGGTTCTTGCCTCTTCTGTAGCAACACAAATCGAATGGGCTATTGAAAATAATCTTTCTACGTTAAATGCACTTGCGCTTAATGATATTTTAGCTGATGATACCGTGTCTCTTTCAGAAAAAGCCGCATCATTAGTTCGTTATCATGATTCTGATGCTGGTAATATTGGTGTTGCTGTTGCTGACACTTCCGGTGCAGCATATACTACTGATGGCGTTTTTGTTGATATGTCTGCTAAAATGTATTTTCAGCAGGCTGTCGCGGGGAAAAGCTGTGTCAGCGATCCAATGCTGAGTTCTGATAATCCGAACAGTATGAGCCTTATTTATGCTGTTCCGATTCGGAATAATAGCGGCAGTATCATTGGTGTATTGTGTCTGGAACGTGATGCGAATATCCTATCATCTCTTGCCGGTTCTATCACCATTGGAAAAACAGGTTCGCCGTATATTATCAGTAACACTACAGGAGATACAATTGCTCATGCTGATTATAATCATGTATTGACCCAGGCAAATGTTGAGAAAGATGTTTTAAAAAATACCGGAACGGCTGCGTTAGCTGATATTCATAAAAAAATGCGTGCCGGTCAGGAAGGTGTTATTAAATACCAATATAACAATATTGAATATATATCAGCGTATACTCAGATTCCCGGTACTACATGGTCTATATCATGCAGAGCACCGTTTGTGGAGTTCACCCAGGGTATTACAAGTATGATGATAGCAATGCTGGTAGTGGCTCTAATCTTTATTGGAATTGGCATTGCGGTTGCGGTATGGATTGCGCTTCGTTTTGCTACTCCACTTGCTGTTATGCAGGATTGTCTTGAATCAATTGCGAAAGGTGATCTGGTTATTAGTCATATTCCGATGGATGTCAGACAGAAAATAAGCGGGAGAAAAGACGAAATCGGTGCTATTGGCACTGCTCTGGGAGTCATGCTGAGTAAACTTTCTGCACTTACCGGCAGTATAACACAAATTTCTTATGCGGTAAAAGAAAAGAGTAATCAAATGTCTGCCAGCTCCCAGGAGGTTTCGAGAGGGGCTTCTGAACAGGCAGCTTCAACAGAAGAAATTTCTGCGACAATGGAAGAAATGGCAGCCAATATACGACAGAATGCTGATAACGCAGCGAAAACCTATTCTATTGCAGAACAGACTGTCGCTGACAGCCGCACCGGTGGTGAAGCTGTGCAGGTTGCCTTGAATGCGGTAAGGGAAATCGCAGAAAAAATCACCGTAATAGAAGAAATAGCATCTCAGACAAATCTTCTGGCTTTGAACGCGGCAATTGAAGCGGCGCGCGCAGGAACTGCCGGGAAAGGTTTTGCGGTAGTAGCCAGCGAAGTACGAAAACTTGCTGAAAAGAGTTCTTTGTCTGCTGCTGAAATCAAAGAGATTTCGCAGCGAACATGTGAGCAGGCAGAAACAGCAGGGCGGTTGATAAATAACGTACTGCCGATGATTACTGAGACTTCTCATCTTATTGAAGAGATTGCGGTTGCCTGTAAAGAACAGGATTCAGGGGCCCGTCAAATTACAGCGGCGATTACACAACTGGATACGGTTGTGCAGCAGAATGCCGCTGCGTCTGAGAAAATGGCAGCAATGGCAGAAGAAATGCTTTCAGATTCAGATCAGCTTCTTGATACTGTAAGTTATTTTGATCTTGGGGATAAAAAACACCTTGAGAACTCTGCGGCTTCTGACTCGTACCCGATTCGCATGACACCTTTTTCTCATAAGCGAACATCAGATAAAGAGTCTTATGCTGCCGGGAAACACAACGAATAATCAATAAATTTCTCTTTTGGGTATATTTTACACTGTAAGCATCTGTTTGAGAGTCGGAAGAATGGGCAATAATTCCTCCGACTTTATTGTTACTGCTTCGAGTTCAGGATCAGTTGGTTTTATCCGTATTCTGCGTACAGAAAAAGAAGAAAGTGTGCGCAGGGTTTCCTGTAATTGCTCAGGTATCAATGAGAAGAACTGTTTGCTTACAGTAATCTGTCCAGCTTCTGAAAGAGAACACATACGGGCAGCGTGATTAACTGTCGCTCCTATTACAGTATAATCAAGCCGTGAATATTCTCCAAGATCGCCTAGAACAACCGTTCCGATATCAACCCCAATTCCAGCAGGCAGCAGATTACTGTTTTTTGCGATATTGCGCTGTATCTGAAGTGCGGCAGCTAAACTCTGGGGAATTGCCGTTTCAGGAAAATATGCAAGCAGTCCGTCTCCCATGATTTTATTAACCCTGCCGCCGTATTGACCAATAGTTTGGCTGATTTCTTCATATTGGTGGCTAAGATAAGAAACAATTTCTTCCGGAGTACGGTTTTCACACCATCTGGTAAACCCCCTGATATCGGCAAAGATAATAATCAGCCGCTCTTCTGTTGAGGCAAGTTTTCGATTGCCTGTTTTTATATACGCGTTATTGCCGATTGTATAATCAGCCTGAATCATCTGATGCTGTACAGCTGAAAGAAGCTGATTCTGCTGCAGATTTGAAAGACTTTGCGGTGTGTAAATCCGATCCTGTGTAAGCGGATTAGGGATATTAAAGGCTTTTGCCTGCGCATGAATACGCGGCACAATCAATCTGAGTTTTTCCGGTTCTTTCTGACTGATTTGCGTAATCAAAAGCTGTATATCTTCGGTAGGCGGATACTGAGAGACACCTTCTCCCAGTGTATCCCTGATAATCGCAAGAAAAGCCTGAGTATGTTCTTTTTGCACAGGCTTGCTGATTGTATTGAGCAGACTGCCTGGAATTGTTGTATCCAGGATACTTAGAAATGCCGGTATAAGTTCTTTTGAGATAAGAACTCCATGTTGTGGTAATATATAAGAAAGCTGCAGCGTGGAGAGTCTTTCTCGTGCGTAATCAATAGCAGCCTGAGAACCGCAATATTCAGCCATGTAGGATCTGGCAGCATCGATATGAATTGAAGATGCGAATACTTCATCTCCCGTATGAAGAGTACTGAATAATATTGAAGAAAATAATGTCTGGGTACGGCAGTCATATACAGCCATTGAATACGATGCCTGAATATAAGGAAAATGAAAAAAACGCAATGTTCTGCCTGATGGCAGTTGAAAGCGATCGCCGTTGCCCATAGGAAATACCGGACTTCTGATGCCAAAATATGGAATATATACAGCAGTTGTAGGATGGCAGAAAATAACCACCTGTGGATGCAGAAATTGTTCAATATATGGCAGTATACCGCAAATATCAGGACGGACTTGACTGATTATGATATACCGGATGGATTCCGGTGTACACAGCTGCTGAAGTTTGAGCAGTATAATATCACGGAACAGCGGATGATCTGGTCCAGGATCTATCAATACGGTGCCGTCTGGTTCTCGTATCAGATATGTATTATTGCTGAAACCCGTTTCCAGATCGGTGTATCCCAGATGGTAGATATTATCGCCTATTTCCTGTACTGTGTCTGTCATTGACAATCCCCCTGGTTCTCTTATACCATAAAAACGAAATCATAGACCAGTTGTTTCATAAGGAATTTCTTTTGGAAGATATTGCAGGTTCAAAAACTGAACAGAATATATTGTATACTTTTGCCTGTGAATCGATGGCACGTACCCGTTATGAATTGTACGGTGAGCAGGCTCGGACTGATGGTTATCTGCGTGCGGCTGATTTTTTTACAGAAGCTGCCCGGCAAGAATTCCAGCACGGAAAGCGTATGTATCAGGCGCTTGTGGGTAATGCTGTTGCCGCTCACTGGCAGATACAGCAGCCGCAGCTTGGCAATACAGAGATGAATCTTCAGTGTTCGATAGAAAATGAACATACAGAATGGCAGGTTGTCTATCCTCATTTTGCCGATATTGCTGTGCAGGAAGGATTTCCACGCATTGCGGCAGTATGGCGTTCTATCGCGGTCGCGGAAAAATACCACGAGAAACGTTTTCGCGCGATGCTGCAGAATGTACGTGCTGGTGCTGAGCTAGAGGCATTTTATCAGTCCCTGATAAGTGCTGGAGGAAAAAGTTCCGCTGTGCGCTGTTCGTCCTGTGGTTATGTTGCTGAAGATGGTATTGTACCGGCGTTCTGTCCTGTATGCGGTGTAGGGGCGGAACTGTTTGTAAAAGCAGACCGCTTATGAGAACTTAAATCCTGTTTTCTTTCTGTATTGGGGGCAATAAAAATAATCTATTTTTAAATTAAAAATAACTTAAAAATGGATTAAAAATAGTCTTTTTTCTAATCAAAAATAATTTAAAAATGGATTAAAAATAATCTTTTTTCTAATCAAAAATAAGCTAAAAACAGATAAAAGATAGTCTTTTTTTGTTTAAAAAATAGTGTATAAATGTTTCAGAATTTGATTATATTTTTTTTGTATATAAATTATATACTCTTCTGCGGAATTCATTATTATAGAATTGGAATTAGAAGATATAGGATTAATTTTCTGTATAATTAAAATTATTGATAACGCGTATAATATAAATAAAATACTGTTACAAACACTTATCTGCGTATCCAAATGTCTGCCGCGCTGTTTGTTTTAATGTAATACATAACAAATGGAGGTTTCTGCATGGATAATTTTGCGCTGGAAAAAACAGAACAGCGTCTTGATGTCATACCTGTGTGGGAGCAGGCTCGTCACAGCATCGTTCCGTATCTGGAACCGGTGCATTCCTCAAAAGACTGTGTCCCCGCACTCCGTTGTTCTGATTCTCTTGCTGGCATGCTGACAAATAAAATAAAAATGTATATCGCTGTTATCTGTAAAGATATTATCGTTCCGCTTTCTGAGTTGATTTTGCGTAAATGGAATGTATCATGGAATACGGTCAGGCTTGCTATGGATGAAAATATGGCAAAACTTGCCCGACTGCTCACATTTGAGAATCATATTTCACCTCATGGATTTTCATATATATCGCTTCATCATCCAGTACCTGCTTATACAAGTTCGCTGGCATTCTATAAACCATTTAGAGATAGAATGTGCGGATACTGGGGTGATACCTATTATATGGCGGCGCCTGAACGTTCAACTGTCGTTATGTTTGGTAGGGAAGAACTGCCTAAATATGTGGGAAACTTTAGAAATGATGTGCTGCTTACCTATGACTGTTCTGTGCATCCGCTGTCATCTGAACTGGTAGAAGTATCTCCGCAGGGGATTGTCACGCTACTTGATTAGAAAGAAGCTGCGAGACATCTATCCAGCCGGCGCATTGTGAGAGTTGTTCCAGCTCCTGCGGGGTCAGTTCAATTGCACTGTTGCTGCTCCCGCAGGCTGGAAAAACTGTTTTAAAACGCCGCAGTGATTTATCAAGGTAAATGGTGACACCTTGTTTTACGGCGAATGGGCAGACTCCTCCAATCTGATGACCGATATAATATTCAACTTTATCATGAGGAATCATTTTTGCCTTTGTATTGAAAAATGCTTTGTATTTTTTATTATCAATTTTTGTGTCGCCGGCTGTTACAATAAGAATCGGTCTTTCTTCTATAAGAAACGAAAGTGTTTTTGCGATTCTTGCTTCCTCAGTATGCAGCGCGCAGGCGGCGAGTGCGACTGTTGCGCTTGATACGGAAAATTCACGAACTTTAGTATCATAGCCATACTGCGCCAGATAGGCGCGTACCTGTTCAAGAGGCATATTTTTACTCCTTATTTACAGTATTTTGCCGCACTGCCTCATACAGCAGTGCATTGCATATTGCTGCGGCAACTGTGCTGCCGCCTTTTCTGCCAGGCATCGTGATAAACGGAACAGCACACTTCATAAGTTCTTGTTTTGCTTCTTTTACATGCACAAAACCGACTGGCACCCCAATAACAAGTGCCGGAAGAAAACGCTGTTGCTGTATGAGATTGCACAGACGGAGCAGCGCGGTAGGTGCGTTGCCGCAGGCAAAAATAACTTGTTCCGAAGTGTTTGCGTAGAGTGCTGCCATTTTATCAGCTGCCGCTTCAGCCCGTGTCGTTCCTGTTTTTTTTGAGGTTTCTGCAATATCAATATCAGCCATATAACAGTGTGTAATAATACCGAGCTGCGCGCAGGCGTTTTTATTAATACCCGCAAGCGCCATATTAGTATCCGTGATAATAACAGGACGTGAAGTTCTCATTAGATGAACAGTTTGTGCGCAGACATCTGGTGAAAACTTCATATGTTCAGCATAATCAAAATCAGCTGTTGTATGAATTGCGCGCAGAATAACTGGTGCGCAATCTTGCGGCAGCTGTATATGCCGCTGTGTGAGCTCCTGTTTTATAATTTCCATACTTTTAGCTTCTATCTCTGCCGGCAGCATATTGTTTCCTTAATTTAAAATTCAATTCCTGCACGAGCCTGCACACCAGTATCAAATGGATGTTTTTCTTTTACAAAATGTGTGCAGTAATCTGCCCGTTCCCGCATCCAGTCTGGCGGTGAACGTCCTGTTAGGACTAATTCCACTTGATCAGGAGGTTCCATAACAGTTTTATAGATGAGCTTCTGATCTATGAGATCATAAGAACAGGCGGCTGCGATTTCATCAAGAACGAGCATGCCGCAGTATCCTGTTTGTGCCAGATGGAGTGCCTGCCGCAGGTGTCGATTATGTAGGCGCTGTGTTTCCTGTTTTTCAGTTTCAGTCATCTGCGCTGTAAAATTATTGCCGCTTTTTCCTCTAAAGACAGTAATACCCGGCAGCTGTTTCAGCATTTCAATTTCTCCGGAACGGCCGCTTTTCAGAAACTGTACAATAACAACACTGATACCTTCGGCAATGGCTCGCAGAGCAAGACCCATTGCCGCTGTTGTTTTTCCTTTGCCGTCGCCATAATAGAGATGTACAAAATTTTTCATATACCGTTCTCAATTATATGATAGATATATTCCATATCAAGGCTTGAACGTAAAACAGCGGCAAGTTTATCATATTGATGTTCTTTAAATATATGGTAATCGATAACGGTCTCATCAGTATGCTGTGGGACTTGCTGCGGATATTTATGGTTTATAAGCAGTGTATGCAGGGCGGTGTTTATCTGAACCGAATCAAATAACCCATGAAGATATGTACCGAAAATATGAGTATTATTCTTCTGACCCTGCATGAACAGTACTGGTTCCCCGCTATCTGTTTTGATGCTTACACCCATGTGAATTTCATATCCTGAATAGGGAAGGGCTGACATCGGTTTGAATATACCAGTACAGTTAGGAAGGATACCCTCTGCTTGAGCAGTTCGTTTATCAGTTGAAAATATTGTAGTATGATCGAGAAGCCCAAGGCCGTGTTCGGATACTTGCTGGGGCTGTTCTGCTCCGGTTTGATCGGTGATTTGTCTGCCGAGTATTTGAAATCCTCCGCAGATACCAATGCAGGGAATCCCGGCTGCGGTCTTTTTCTGAATTGCCGCTGCGAGCCCTTTGCTGCGCAGCCACTTCAAATCATCGATGGTATTTTTAGTTCCTGGAATAATAATGAGGTCCGCTTTTTCAAGTTCTTCTGGTGAAACGATATAACGGATAACTGTATCATGCCATTGTTCAAGCGGATTAAAATCTGTAAAATTTGAAATGTGTGGAAGCGCGATAACCGCAATACACAATCGGTAGTCCTGTTTTGTCTTAGATGGAGATAATCTTTGTGCCATACTGTCTTCGTCATCAAGAGCAATTGGTGTATACGGGATGATACCGACTACCGGAATACCGCTGAGTTGTTCAAGTTGTGCCGGGCCACTGCCAAGCAGAGTCTTGTCTCCGCGGAAACGATTAATAATAAAGCCCTTTATACGCCGCCGATGTTCAGGCTGGACAAGCGCCGCAGTACCATAGAGACTGGCAAATACACCGCCCCTGTCTATGTCCCCAGTGATCAGTACTGGAGCGTTCAGCATCTCTGCGAGTCCCATATTGACGATATCATCCTGTTGTAAATTAATTTCCGCCGGACTTCCGGCACCTTCGACAATGATGATATCATGTTCTGCTGCAAGTATATTAAATGATTCTTTAATGGTCGGAAGCAGTTTTTTCCTAAAAGAGAAGTATTCACGCGCAGTCATGGTGCCAAGCGGTTTCCCATTTACAATAACCTGACTGCCTGTTTCTCCTGTTGGTTTTAAAAGTACCGGGTTCATATATACAGAGGGCTGGAGACCTGCGGCTTCTGCCTGCATGATTTGTGCTCTGCCTATTTCTTTTCCATCTTGAGTAACACCGCTGTTAAGCGCCATATTCTGACTCTTGAACGGCGCGACACGCCATCCATCCTGTTTGAGTATTCTGCATAAACCGGTACAAATAAAACTCTTTCCTGCGTTTGACGCAGTCCCTTGAATCATAAGTACCTTTGCATATTTGTGTCGCACTGTTATTTTTCCAGAAGAATTGTTACAGGGCCGTCATTAAGTTGATTTATTTTCATATCGGCTCCAAATACCCCCTGTTTTACAGTAAGTCCAGTAAGCCGCAGCTGTTCTGCTGTATATTCATATAATATTCTGGCTTTTTCAGGGCGTTCCGCCAGCTCAAAATCAGGCCGGTTTCCTCTAGCGCAGTCACCAAGCAGCGTAAATTGTGAAATAAGAAGAATTTCTCTTCCAAGTGAAAGAGCGGAAAGGTTCATTTTTCCATTGTTATCTTCAAATATACGCAGATTTGCGATTTTTTTTGCTAAAAATGATGCCTCCTGCTGTGTATCGTGAACAGCAATCCCTAGATATACGACGAGACCAGCATTTATTTCAGAAATGAGTTGACCGTCTACTTTCAATTCTGCGCAAAGTACACGCTGAACAACTGCTTTCATGCAATATACTCCTTATATACAGAATAGCGGTAACAGGCTGTATATGCAAGTCATTGCATAAAAATACAGTGAATTTATTTTCTTATTTTTGATACCGATACTGTTACCATCATATTGTCCGATTGTTTTTTTTGTAACATGAATTTAAAATCAGCATAACGTAGAATCATAAGGAAAATACATGACAGAACAAGAAGTTCGGGAGAGATTAAGTCAAAATATCAAGCGTTACAGGGCGTTGCACGGGTGGTCGCAGGTTAAACTCGCGGAAAAATTGGAAGTTTCAGCTAATTTTGTCGCAGATATTGAGACAGGAAAAAGCTGGATTTCTTCTGTCACATTGACTAAACTGGCAAATATCTTTGATACAGATGTGTATAATCTGTTCAGACCTATTACTCCATTCGATTCTCAATCGCAGGAACTTATCGACCAGTTTACACGTGATGTGGTATCAACAGTACGTACTTCGATAGAACGTTTGCGGGATGATTATCTGAAAACAACCTGATAATACAGATGCAGCAGTAGTTTTTGTTTGTTTTTCATAGTATACTTATCATCAGGATGGGCTTATGAAAACTAAATGTTTACTGCTGCTGTTTTGTGTATGCATAACAGTTCTACATGGACAGGAACAGGACGAATACGGGTTTCTGCTGTTTAACTTAAATGAGAGTACTTTTGTGCGTCCCGAATTGGCATCTGCTCAGCTTGATGAGCTTGCCCAGCGTCTTTTATCTTTGGAATTGCGTAGCGGGCAGATTCATGTCGTTGGGTATGCCGCAAAAGTAGATAATCATATTAATGAATGGCGTTTATCCCGTGAGCGTGCTCAAACTGTTATAAATGAATTGATTATGCGTAATATTCCGGAACAGTTTTTTGCGCCAGCCGAAGGTCTTGGTTCCACGTTTCGCTGGGGAGATAATCGTTCTGAACAGGAGCGGAGACGTAACCGTCGTGTTATTATACTGGTTGATAAACCGATACCTGAGATTTCTGTAGATACTGCTGATGTAGAAGGAGCTCAAATTTCTAACAGTCAGCAGATAACTGAAAGTACGGATAATTATACGTCGGTGTCTGATACAGTAAGTAACTCATATATACTTATTACGCCGCCTCTTGAAGGAATGACTGAGGAATCAACCATCAGTGACTATGAAAAAAAGCGTCAGGAAATAATATCCGGTGAAAATTCTTCAGAAGAATATGCGGGGTATCCTTCCGCAGATGTATCTTCTGAGAATGTGGTGAAAGACATCAATCCTCAGCCTGGAGACAGGTATGCTGGTGGGTTGAATGCAGCACAGATGTCGGGACGTTTGCGTAGCGATACTGATGGCAAGGCTCAGTCTATCCGTACAGAAGCTGAGCAAGCGTCTCAGCAATATCCGTTTCCTGATGATACATCTCCTCGTGAACAGCACCGTTCTGCCGAGCTTTTGAATCCTGGCAGTCGGCAGGCTGAGAAGTCTCAGAATTCTTCTGTTGTTTCAAGCGGGAAACGAGCGTATTCTTTCAGCAGCGATTTACTCGGGTTTGCATGGTGGATGCTCACAATTCTGGGGATTGTTACTGTTGGTGTTATTATATGGAGTTTTCTCGTTCCCTTGCTGTGCGGCAAATCATCAGATTCCTCTGATGATAAAAGTTAGCGATTTCGGCTGAGCCATGATCCCTTTTTATAATATATAAACATCATTATCGCTGCAGTTGACCATGTAATGAGGTATCCCAAAAAAACAACAATTATATTGTGTACAAAGACGGTTATTATACTCAGCCAGATAATACGCAGTACACAATAGTTGCCAACCATAATTAACATGGGGATCTTTGTTTCACCCGCTCCACGGATAATACCGCTGCATACATTTGAGAAAGCACATATGATATAAAATGGTGCCATGTATTTGAGCATAAGTGTCCCATAATAGATAACATCTGTATCTCCGGTAAATATAGCAAGTAATTTTTTACCAAGAATAACAATTACAGCTGATAAAACTATGGTGATTACTGCTGAAAAGAGAAATGATGTTCGGGCAGATTTTTTTACCCGATCCCATTTTTTTGCGCCGATATTCTGTCCGATAAACGTTGTACTTGCGAGACTGAGGCTCATAAAGGGTAGTGTTACGAACGAATCTATTTTTGTGTAGGCACTATATCCTGCCATTGCAGCAGCTCCAAATACATTAATTTTCGATTGTACAATGACATTGGAAAAGGAAATAACTGACTGCTGTAATCCAGCCGGGAGTCCTATTTTTACTATTGCGATTAAATGCTTTTCATGAATATGCAGATCTCGCAGTATGAGTTGATAGCAGTCAGTATCACGCATTAGGGCAAGTAATACGAGTATCGCTGACAGGATTTCTGAGAACACTGTACCAAGTGCGACTCCCAAAACTCCTAGTTTGAAAAAGAGAACAAAAATAAAATCCAGAATTATATTGCAGATACTTGCCGCGATGAGATAATACAACGGACGTTTGGAATCTCCAACCGCTCTCAATAATCCTGCGCCCATATTATATATCATTAATGCGGTGATACCGATAAAAAAGACACGGAGATATAATATAGAAGAACTTTGTACTTCCTGCGGTGTGCCCATGAGATGAATGATTACCGGAGAAAGTGCAATTCCCAATCCCGTAAGTATGATGCCGCTGTATACCATTGCGAGCATTCCGGTATGGACTGTATCGTGAACGCCTTTCTTGTCTCCAGCTCCATAAAACTGAGAGACAAGTACACCAGCTCCGGTAGCAATACCCATAAAAAAACCGATAATCATATTGATAATTACGGTGCTTGAACCAACTGCTGCAAGGGCGTTTCGTCCAACGTAATTGCCTACAATAATAGAATCTACTGTGTTGTACAGCTGCTGAAATAGATTTCCTACAAGCAGCGGAGCTGAAAAAAGGAGAAGCTGTTTCCAGATAATACCGTTTGTAATACTGTTGTTTTGACTTTGCATATGCACTATTTTTTATTATGAAGAAGTCTGTTCTGCTGAATTTAATTCAGCAGAACAGATATACATTATTCTTTTATATTGCGGAAAATCAATATAATACTATTATAATTTAAAACTACTTGTATTTTCTATTAGAGTATCAATTGCTTCTTTATTATTTGCGGCGCGCGTAGTGATTTGATTTATACTATTGGTGATAGTATCAGCTGTACGGGCAATTGTTGCAGAAGCATCATGTACTTTTTGTGAAATATCACTAAGCCTGTTCATTTCTTTAAGAATTATTCCTGTTCCGTCATTCATTTCTGCAGAACCATTGCGGATTGAGACCGTTACATTCTGTATATTATCAAGAGCCTCAAGAACCTGTTTACTTCCCTCATTTTGCTCACTCATAGCCAGATTTATTTCATTGATGAGGTTTGTTGAATCGATAACCTTGGTGTATACTTCATCAAATGCGGCTCCGGCCTCCTCTGTTGCAGTAACAATACCGCTTATGGCTTGTACAATACTGCTCAGTTCATTTGCAATTACTTTTGACTGTCCTGATGAATCTTCTGCAAGTTTTCTGATTTCATCGGCAACTACAGAAAATCCTTTTCCTGCTTCTCCTGCGTGTGCTGCTTCGATAGCCGCATTCATTGCAAGCAGGTTTGTCTGTTCGGCAATTGCATTGATCACAGCATTTGTTTCAAGTAATCTCTCTGACTGAGCGGAGACGTCATTAACCTGTTCTCTGACGTTTTCAATACTTGTCCGCCCTGTTGCAGAAGCTGTTTCCAGCCGCTTAAAACTCTTTGACGCTTTTGCCAGATTGCCTGATATTGAATTGATATTTGAAACCATCTGCTGTATAGCTGCAGATGATTCTGTAACAGCAGAACTTTGTTCCTCGATCTGGTTTGTCAGATTTTCTATGTTCTTTGCAATTTGATCTATGGTTGCTGATGTTTCCGTAACAGAGGCGGATTGCTCTTCAACATGGAAATTCATATCTGAAATATTATTTGAGATAGAATCGATGTCATTTTTAATTAGATCAGTACTTTGTTCCAGTTCTGTTGCGATATCAAACATCTGATGTGAAGCTGTACTGATTTTTGAAATAATAGCATGCAGCAATTCCATAAACTTGTTGAAATATTTTCCAAGAGAAGCTGTTTCATCATTGCCTTTTATATCGATACGGGCAGTTAAATCGCCGTCACCTTCTGCGATATCCAAAAGTGAATTTGCTGTTTTGATAACAGGCCGTGCAATTGTTCCTGCTGTAATAAAAGCGCCAATTGCGATAATTGCTAGAAGAATTAAGAGAATGGTAATCATCGCTTTAAGAAGCGTATTTGCAGTATTAAGCAGGAATGAATACGGTGTTACTACGTAAATTGAGAAGGGGGTTCCTGAAATGGCATTTTTTGAAATTTGACATTTCATGTTTTTATATTCAATATCAGCGATTCCTGTTTCTTGTGAACTTAATTGCTGTACTGTAGTAGCCAGTTCTTCCGAAATATCATTCACAGTATTAAGTTTTCCGCTTTGAGATAACGAATCTCTGTATGTTTGAGTGCCTTCATCATATTCATAATTTACAATAACATGACCGTCATTTGATACAAGCATGACACTCGTGTTTAATCCTAATGCGCTGGAAATGTTTTCAAGAAAGTTATTGAATGCGCGATCTATTCCGTTTACTGTGACAACAGTAAGAATGGCACCCTGTATTTCTGAGTGTGTAATGATAGGAGCACAGATCATTATCTGCATGATATTCGTTGTTTTTGAAAATATTGGTTCTGAAATGACTGGTGTCTTATTTAGCGCGGTGTTGTTAAGAACAGCTTGTTTGAAATAGTCACGATCGGTTATGGTAACAAGCGGAGCTGTTGGGTTCATATCATCTACAGATACTTTATTATTCTGTGCAAGATTGCCGGCTGTTTCCGTTGTCCAGTAAGTACCATCGGTATCAGCAAGTAATATTTTGTTGATATAGTAATTTATACTTACGAGTTCCTGTAACGCCGGTCTGCTGTTTTGCCAGTCTTTTCTCTGTACTGCTTCAAGTTGTGTAATTGACTGTGTCAATTGTGTAACACTGGTAAAGACGGCTTCCATTCCCATAGCGACTCGTCCCGAGTACGCAGTTAGGACATTGGAACTCATTTGTGCGACATTGCCAAAGGTAATTCGACAGACTATTACAATTCCAATAATTAGAGGAACAATTGCTGTACATATAAAGGAAAATGTAATTTTTTGTCTGAGTTTCATATTCGAAACCTCCATTTGAAATTACTCTTACTATATACTTTTGGTAATTGTTATGCAATAAAAAAGCAGAAAGTGTTGTGACTGCTGTTTTCCTTTGACGCTGATGCTTGCTGTAAATTGTACCTATCGCTCCATAATACTAATAGAGATAAATATTTATTGGAGAGACAGGGGGGATACTGCTTGTTCTATTTTGATGATCACTGTATCCAAATCCTGTACCTCAAGGCTTAAATGCTGAAATGATAGTGTAAACCATTCATATGTTCCTTGTTTTGATTTGAGCATGATTTTTGGTATTTTAAAATCTTTTTTGAGCCTGACATGATCAAATGTTTCCTGAAATATTGTGACAAATTGTTTATGTACTATGCCGTTATGTATCCAGCAGGCAGGAAAATCAGATTCATGTAATTTATTGCCTGAGAGTAAAATTCTATCAGTATGAAAAAATATTGTTTTATTGGGTTCATTAAATTCAAAAATATCATATGTTTGTTTTTCGGGAACAGGAGACTGTCTGTCTATATTACTGATTATCCTATGATATCCCTGTAAACAGATTTTACTGTCTATATCATCTGTTCTTATTCCGGTACATTGAACGAGTACTTCTCCCATTTCAGGATGTCTCCATGTATATTCAATCTGTACTACATTATGGGATGTTATCATGCGGCTAACCGCTTCGTTCACATAGTGATAATACCCTTCGCTTATCCTGCTGTACCAGAATTGATAACATTCTTCCGACGACAATGTATCTGTGATACCAAGTATTTTCTGCATTGTATCATCAGCGGTTAACGTGTAATATTTATTTTGCTGATCAATACAGAGACTCCAGAGTCCTACACCTGTAAGGCGTAAGATTTCTTCTGGTTTTTCTGCGAGAAGCTTTTTATATCGGTATTCATTGCGTTGCTGCCGTAATCGGATGAGCAGAAACGCTGCTATAATCTGCAGCATGGAGTCATCCTGAATGGAAATATGTTGATTATCTACACCGACAAATGCTACTGTTTTTTCAGCTATGCAGATCGGCGCAGCCATTAAATTGGTTATGTTTAGACTGCTGAGCATCTGCCATTCTAGAGGATGAGATTGTTTCATTTCATCGACATTTAAAACAATAATTGATTTGTTTTGATTGAACAGTGTCATCCATCGTGCGAGTATTTCTCGTGGTACTTCTTGCAGTGCGTCTTTTTGCGGAGAAATCCCATTCGGACACCATTCATATGTATTAGTCCAGGTGTGTTTATACTCTTCATTTAGCTCAAAGAAATAGGCATGATCTGCCTGGTAAAATTCACCAAGTAGCTGCAATGCCTGCTGAATTGACTGAGGCACATCGGTACAGGAGACGAGTCTGCTGATATTTGTTACTGCGGTTTCGGTGAATCGGATACGGTCTCTGACCTGTTTACTAATGATTTCATGTTTTGACCCGTTAAAAAGTATGCCGAATAGAAGGGTTTTTCCTTTATATTTAAACAGACTGCTTTTGAATATAAAGCTTTGACCACAATACTCATTTTTGAAATTCCAAATGCAGAAATCTTCTGGTTGGTGAATGCTGTTTGCGCAGAATTCACATGGGGTGTTTTTACCGCGAAGTACTTTATAACATTTTTTACCCTTGAAATCTTTTAAACCGAAAAGTTTCTGCCCGGCACTGTTGAGGTAGTATAATTCATATGTATCAATATCCCTTAGATAATAAATATCACTGCTGGTTTCAAGTATAATTTTACCAATTTCATCTTCTGTCCAACTGATGACTTCACTATATTCAGGTTCGTTGAATTTTGAGCGAAGCTCCTGTTCTCTTTTTTTTCTGCTGATAAATGCTTCACTGGAAGAATTGATATATGTTTCTTCAAATGTTGCAGTATCACATGGCTGTGAAAAAAGGAATCCCTGCAGCAGCGCTGGACGCAGTTCTTCTAAAACGGCAAGTTCTCCTTCTGTCTCAATACCTTCGCAGCATACAGTAATTTGATTGCTGTCAGCAAGCTCAAGCATATTTGATAAAAGGCGATAATTATACAGACTGTTCTGTATACTGCTGATAAAAATGCGATCAATTTTTATTTCATTGATTTCCATTTCTTTGAGCCGGCTCAGACTGGAATAACCAGTTCCAAAATCATCAATAGAAATTTGTATACCTGCCTGTTTCCATTGATGAAAAATAGTATTGATTGCGGGATAGTCAAAAAGCTGCATACTCTCTGTCAGTTCAATGGTGAGCGCAGATGCCGGTACACCGCTGTTAAACACTGCGTTAAGGACTTTTTCTGTAATCCCATCCTCAAGCAGCTGAATATAAGACATATTAACACTTATGCGGAAGTCAGGAACTGTTTTACGCCATATTTTGCATTGGTTAAGCGCTGTTTTTAAGATCCACATACCAATCGGACAGATAAGACGCGTCTGTTCTAAAATAGGTACGCATATTGACGGCGGAATACTGCCTTTTACAGGTGACCGATAGCGCAGCAATGCTTCTGCTCCATGCAGCTGATAAGTTGTTATTTCTACCTGCGGCTGATAACAGAGTGAAAATCCGCTGAAATTATTTTTTATGCTGTTCCGAAGTTCTTCTTGAAGCTGTAGTGTGGCAAGTGCTTTTTCATAATCCTGTGCTGAAAAAAACAGGAGTGTATTTTTCCCATTCAGTTTTGCGTTGTCCAGAGTATTTTCCGCGTATTGATACAAAGTGTCAGCATCAGGTACTTTATATGTCTGGAATGGTACACAGCCGCCCGAAACAGTACAGTAGGCTTTGATTCGTTTTTGCAGCAAACTAAAGATATTCTGTATTTCAAGGCAATCACTGTTAATCGCATTAACGGCAAAACAGTCTCCGTCAGAACGATAAATCCGGTACTTTCCGTTTACTGCATATTCAAGTGCTTCTGCGACTCGTTTTAGTGTTTCATCTCCATATTCTCTGCCATTTTTCAAGTTGATAGCTTTTAAATCATCTACGCCGACAAGTAATAAATAACCATGTGTACCGCTTTTTAGAATTGCATCTATTTCTTCTTTTAGGCTATCCATTGCGAATGTTCCAGTAAGCTGGTCTGTTTTACTTTGCAAAATAGTATCTGATATTCTGCCTATGAATAAATCGGGATTTCCAGATTTGTCCAAAACAGTTTTGCCGCGGCAGTTTATCCAGACAATGTTACCGGCTTTGTTTATAATTCGGTATTCTTTATTATGTATTTGCTGTATACCATCAGCTATCATCTGGAGTTCTTTCTGTAAATCAGGAAGGTCTGGAGGATAAACAATATTGTACCAGTCTTCCAATGTGCAAAATTCAGCATTATGTTGCAGGATATTATAGTATTGCGCTATTTTTCCGAAAAAATACAATTCTCCTGAGGTTATTTTCAAAAGAAAAAAATAATCGTCAGAGCTTTCATTGCAGAAACTTAGAATACGTCGGTATGTGTCCGCTGTTTGATTTTCTTCTGTCTTTTTACTCATGCTGTGGTGCCTCAACTTTATTTTATATACTACATATTTTAATACAGATTTTTGTATTTCTGCATAGTGTAGCATTCAACATCTGTAAATACAAGTATTGATTTCTGTATTTATGATATAGAATGAATGCAGAAGACTGTTATTCTGTTATAGAATATTCATATATTTTATCCATAAGTTGCTTCCAATTGATTCTGCATTGGTTTTCTTTATTTTAGATTAAAAACAATACAAAAAACAATTATATCTACAAAAAATATAAAGAATAGTGTATAATAGGTACAGAAAATACATTATATTAGTTTATGTACTTGAATTGTTTTATATTCTATGTTCAGTCAATAATTGATTGAATATATAGAAAAGATAGTCATTATTATGCTGCGGGGCAAGCATAGCTGATATATAAAAGCAAAGGAGGTCTATTATATAACTAAAAAAGTGATTTAACAGATATTTTTGTTGCAGGAGCTGATAATGTATGAGATAGTTTCCCGTTTTATACGGGCAGGTGATATGCTGACAAATCCTCAGAGGGGATTTTCTGTTATTGTTTCGATTTCTCCGGATAAAATAGTATATAGGCGGGGCAGAAGCGAAATCAGTTATAAATTTTCTGCGATAACTGAAACATACGAGGCGTTTAAAGGAAAAACTGTTTCTACCAGTGATTTGCGTACATTTCTTCCTGAAGTGTATAATTCTCAGAAAAGCGGGCACAGCTGCAACGCGGTTTTTTTCTGCATGCTTATGGTCGCCTGCGGTCTCACAGATGGGCCTATACAGGGAAAGGGTCACGCTTTTTATCCGTATTATATAGTGCTTCGTGATAAGCCGGCAGAGTCTGTCTGATTAGTGGCGGACAATGTTTTGACGGGGGAGTTTTTAACAGTCTGTTCTGGTTCTGTGCCGTATGAACAGAACAGACTTTATGTGTTGGTGCAAAACTGCCTGATGTCCGCCGCAGCGGGGGCAGGTGACAAGAGAAAAAAGTGTGTTGTTTTGTGTTCTGCTGGGTACGCAGGAGAACACTGTTGATATCATAGTGCGGCTGGTAAATACGCAGCCGCAGGAAATACATTTCATCTTGTGGGGCATGATATAAAATCCTGTGATATGTTATTTTTTTCTTTTTATAAATAAAGTCCACAATTTTTTTAATGACTTATAAATAGTAACCCATAGCGGTATAAATTTAAGTTTTCGTGTCTTTAATGTTTTTTGTATAATGCCGGTTATTATTTCTTGCTGTTTATCACATTCTATTCTCAGTTCATCAGCAAAATTTGTAATTGCCTGTTCAAAACGTTCTTTCTCTTTTGATTTACTTACCAGCCCCCAAATCCCAATGCCAATCCCTACGGGAATTGAAGCAAATACTCTGCCAACAAGTTCAGGTCCTGTAAGATTTTTCTTTTCAAGTTTAAAAGTATGGATGAAATTGTTATTTATCGTAAGTTCATTTTGAATAACAGGTGTACAAGGAGAATATGTTTGTAACAGATTCATAGTAATCTGTCTGAAATGTGATTGAAATAATTCATTTTTAAATATTCCCATTTCATTTTCTAGATATTCAATAAGTTCATTGTTCTGTTCTCCAAATGCATTGATATTTCTACTTATATCCTTAATCTGAATGTTTTCCCATTCGGTAATAATTTCTTTCAATTTATGTACTATTAAAACAGGCAGGCGCATACTTGCAGTTTTTTTCCATGCATCTGTAATTGCCGAAAGAATTTCTTCTTTTCCAAATTGAGGAGGGCTGCTTTTGGGGGAAGAGTTGCAGATGCAGATTATGGGCATAGAGTTTCTGGGAACATTTCGTTCACGCAAACAATTTTTAAGTGAGCTGGTAAGTTTTTCAGTTTCTTCTTCAGTTGCCTGGTCTGCTTTTGTAAATACCACCACTACACTTGAACAAGTCTCAATACATTTTATGATGATATCACAGTCAATATCCTGTATTCTGCTGCCGGCGCAATTGATACAGTATAGAATTACATGATACCACTGTTCTAGCGGTGCTGTAACATCATGCTGTATCAACAGTTTATTAAAATTATTAAACCAATCCTTTCTTTTATCAGCTTCTAACCCAACGCTGTCTGTGATACTGACTTGCTGGCTGCCAATTTTTTTTTCATAGGGGCCGACAAATCCGCTTTTGCTTTGCGTAACAGGTTTTCCAATACGACTATCTGCGAGGCTTTCACCAATTAAATAATTAAGCAGAGAACTTTTGCCCACTCCTGTCTGTCCCAACAGGAGAATATTGCATATTGGTGTGTCGCACATGTTACGCTTTCCGTTATTGCTTTTATGCTATTTCAAGCATTTCCCGTAATTGTTGGGAAATCGCTGTTTCACGTTTTGTACATTCTTCTTTGAGTTCACCGCAGAAGTTATTGAGCGTTTCTTCAAAGCGTTTTTTCTCTTTATATCTGCTGACTACCGCCCAGATGGCAATACCAATTCCTACTGGTATCGAAGCGAAAATTCTGCCAATGCGTTCTGCTCCAGTCAGATATTTTTCTTCAAGACTGATTTGCGTATCCGAGTCGGAATTAATAATACAGCTTAAGGAACTTGAATAATCGGCGCATTTTTTTAACTGTTCTGTGGCAATTCTGGTCAATTCTGTCGAAAAAAGCTCTGCCTGAAACTGCTGTGATTTCTGCTGCATTGTCTCGCAGAGTGTATTATTTTGTTCGCCGAAACAATGAATATTTCTGTTTATAAAATCCAGCTGCTCATTGCGCCAGGAGTCTATCTTGCTGTGTAATTCAGTAATAATACTGACCGGCAGTCTGAGCGCTATTACTTCTTTCCATTGCTGGAGTACAGAATGTAAGATTTCTTCTTTTCCCCGTGGTTCTGTAGTATACCCTCCATACAGCCTCTTTTTCTCTGCGACACACTCATGGATTGCGAGAGAACCTGCCGCGGGAGCGTGTTTTTCTACTTCTGAAAGGATAACGTTTTTTAACTCTCCCAATTCCTCTGGGGTACATCCATCAGCTTTTGTGAGGACAACAACCACTTTATATTTTTCGTGGAGCAATTGGATCATTGTCTGTATATCCGCGTCCTGTATTCGGTGACTTGACGCACCTACACAATAGAGCACTGCGTGGAACCAGTCCTGAACACGGAGGTTTGTACTATGGGCTAGCAGCTGGTTCTGTAAATCATTCTTCCACTCACTGTATTTGTCCGCTTCCAGTCCCCAGCTGTCAGTCAGATGATATGTTCTGCCGTTATATATCAGATCATATTCCGCGAACCTATGTCGTTTTGTTACAGGTTTTCCCGCGCCGGCCTCAGCACGCGTATCACCAAGTAAATAATTAATCAGCGAACTTTTTCCGACACCGGTCATTCCAAGAAAAAGAATATTGCATACTGTTTCGTCTATCATTACTTTTTCTCCTGTTTGTTATTTTGTATGTCTGTGATAGACTTTTTTTTCTCTTTTGCCAATTGTGCTGCGTTTTTACTGACTATCTCAAAAAAATTATCCATCATCTGTGCCGCTTCTGCGACATTACCATCAAGCTGTTTTTGAGCTATCGTATACGCTGTGTAATTAATAGCTTCTCCAAAAAGTACAGTCAGAGTTGTCGCGACACTCGCATTAATGACTGCGCCTACTCCTGGAATCAATTTCAGCAAATTGGCTGCAAGGCTTTTTCCTGTCATTGTGAGAAGGCTGCCTAATAAGACCTGTAAACTTCCTCCAGTGACCATATTTTGCAGTGATCCTAACCCATACAGTTTTAAAAGTTTTACCATCAGCCATGTCTGATTGGCGACCAGAATTGGCGCGTCTGCCATTGGAATCGGTATAAAACCAACGGCGAACGCTCCCATTGAGTGAGCTGCGATAATACGCTGTCCTTCTACGAGGTTTCTCTTTAAATCGCCTTTCTTTGTTCGTAAGAATGAGATTCTGTGTGCGTCTGAAAGATTATTCAGCGACCAGTCTGTCAGTTTTTCATGCTCGCTTATCTGTATCATCGCTGAAGATATTCTGAAAATTGGAATTTGGGAGCTAATTTTCTGCCAGATTACATTTTCAATCGCTTCTATTTCGTCGAGCGCGGCTATGTCTATTTTTGTCAGCACGACACAGAAGGGACATTTCGTTTTTGCTGCTTTTTTTATAAAATCAATATCATAATCGGTAATGCGGGCACCGGCGGCGTTTATACAATACCATACCAGATGAATGCGTTCTGCATCATTTGTTTTTTCCCCTTCTGTTACAAGGGTCACTATCTCATCTCTGAAAAAATCACTATCATCCTGTAATACTTCATATCCACGGGTATCATACAAATTCAGCGGTGAGTCCTGGAGTTCAAGTTTCTGTATATTAGTTTCTCTTGTTGCCCTGTCTGTGACTCCTGTTACAGGACGGCCGATTCCTGTCGCAAAAACATCCCTTCCAAATATGAGATTGGCTAAAGAACTTTTGCCGATGCCGGTAGCGCCTGCAATCAGTATATTAACACGCTTTACATTACTTTCATATTTGTCAAATTCCGCTTTTAACTGCTGAGTGAGTTTTTCTGTATCCTTTTTCAGCTCCATTTCTATTCTCCTTTGTAGGTTGCTTGTATGTTTATAAAGTATGTCTATTAAAAATTATTTATAATTCTTTTGGGATATGTATTATTATATTATCAATCCTATCAGATATTTGTCAACTGAAACTTCTAATGGTTAAATTTATTAATCCCATAAGGAGCTGTATGACAGGACAGGAAATCAGGACTGTTCTTGCCGGCAACATTAAAACATTGCGTGTTCAAAAAGGTATGTCGCAGGAAGAACTATCCGATAAAGCAGATATATCTATTCCGTTTCTCAGCAGTATAGAACGCGGGGTAAAATGGCCGTATCCCGATACACTGGCAAAACTTGCTGACGCGCTTGAAGTAGAAGTCGCACGGCTTTTTGCGCATGATATTTTGTTCAGCGGCAGTGATATGCAGTACGCAGCTGATATCATTCATGATATTCTGGTTTCTCAGCAGGCTGCTCTCGATTCTATATGCCGTAAGTACCTCCCTCATGATAATCAAAGTTAAGTCATCGTGCTGTTATACTAGTGTAAGGAGGCTGTATTTTTGTCTCTTTAAGAGCGACATTTGCGTTTTGTACTGAATTCTCGCATAATAAATGGTAATGATGATAACAGAAAATATTATAGCGGAGCTGCAGGCGTATATTAACGCCCATCTGAAAGAAAAAAATAATAAGGCTGTACGTCTGAAATTACCTTTCAGATATGGTACTGTTCCTGAATCTGATAGATGGAAAAATGAGCTCAGCGGTTATATTACGAAACGGAAGGACAGGAATTCTTTTGCTGTGCTGCTTTCACGTATGCGTGAGGAACGCGGTTTAACGCCGGCCCAGCTGTATACTGCGGCACTGATTGATCGCCGTGTTTATTCAAAAATGATGAGCAGTGTCATGTATCACCCCTCACGGGGAACGGTATTGTCTTTTGCGTTTGCCCTGCGTGTTTCGCGTGATGAGCTGGATGAATTGATGGCAAGTGCCGGATACTGCATCAGCAACACTTCTGTTGAAGATCTGGTTATACAGTTCTGCATAGAAAAGCAAATTTATAATCTTTTTGAAGTAAATGAATTACTGGTACATATGAAGCAGAAGCCACTCGGTTCTTTTTAACTGTGAATGATTGTATTGGTATATTGAAAATGAGCGATTTCTGCTGGAGGTATTGTATCTTCTGTACTGCTGTCCTCTGGCGGAATAAACGGGCAGCCTGTGACAAACAGTACCAGAAGAAAAACAACGACAGCGGGGAAAAATCGTGCGGAATGTTTTTTCATATATATCCTCATAAATTAAAATATCTGTCAAAAGCCATTGCGTGTTATTCCGACTGATTTATTCTGTTGATAACGGAATCACGTTCTATCAGACAGATATCAAGCGTCATTGTCTCTGCGGGTGTTTCTGGATTATTGATATGGCGAAGTAAAATATCAATAGCACATTTTGCTTTCAATTGGATATCTTGCCTGATCGTAGTCAGGCGGGGTGTAATGATTTCACCTTCCGGCATACCATCAAATCCGATGATAGAGATATCTTGCGGCACACGGAAACCACGCTGCTGTAACCTTTGAATAACTTGGACAGCAACTTTATCTGCCGCAATGAATGCGGCTGTGATGCTATGTATATTGCAGCTAAGATAATCAACAAATGAGGTAATGGCTTCTTCTGTTTCAGGAATGGAAAAAATACTTTCGGAGGGCAGCGGGAATCCTTTATCCTGATATGTTTTACAGAATGCGGTTTGCCGGTAATTCATCAGACCGTTATCTTCCTGTTTAAGACCTAAAAAGGCTACATTTGTGTGTCCGTACTTCAGCAGATACTCAGCAGCTATTTTACCGCCTTTTGCGTCGTCTATATCTACTTTATTCAGCTGACTAATTTCCGCATATATGTCGGTAAATACAAGGGGGGGGAGTAATTCCTTGTTAGTGAACTGTTTAATATATTTTTCTGGCATACCATTGATAACAGCGCCTGCGGTATTCCATGTACAGATTCTGTTCAACGCTTCTGTGTAATTGCGAACAAAGCATAAAATCATATCAAAGCCTTGTTTTTGAGATTCCCGAACTAAGGCACCGAAAAACTGTGCGTTATAGGAATCCTGTAGAGGGTTTGTTTCTTCTGATGTAAGAATACCGGCAATCAGTTTTGATGATTTTGAGGAGAGGCTCCGTGCCTGTGCATTGGGAATATACCCCAGCCGTTTTACGGCTTCCTGTATTTGTCGTACAGTTTCTTCTGATGCGGCGCCTTTTACTCCATTTATTACTCGTGACACCGTCATCATGCTGAATCCGGTTTCCTGTGCAATATCTTTTAACGTTGCCATATGCTCTTTAACCTCCTGTTACTATAACGTAGTATACCGTTTTTTTCAAGGAATAAGTTTCCTATTTAGAAATTTGATACCTCTTATTTGGGAATATAATGGTAAATTGTATTGTTTTTCTTGACTTTTTTATGTTAAGGAGTATTATTACAAACGTTAACGATAACTTAATCTTTAATATAAGGGGGTAATAATGAGAAAGAGTTTGTTAACTGTTTTAACTGCCTGTTTGTTCCTGATAACTGCGTTAAACGGATGTAGGAAAACAGATAAAACTGTATGGAATGGGCAGGTAGATACGCAGGCTGATAAAGGTCTACCTGTTGTTGGTCGGAATATCAAGTTTAATCCAAATAAACTGATAAATGACGGACAGCCAATACAAATTAATTTCTGGTGGCTTGCTGATTCAGATGGCAGTGTACAGAAGTTGATTGATGATTATCAAAGAATTCATCCTAATGTTCGTATTCAGTTAATAGAAAATGGTTGGGATTCTATTTGGACAAAACTACCGCTTGCTCTCCAGAAAAAAGAAAAAGGTCCTACACTGTTTTTTGTTCATAATAGTTATGAATCGCTGCTTTTACCATATATGGCACCATATGATATACCTCTCGATGAACTTCTTGCTGATTATCCGACCTCTGCAACTCATATAATAAACGATAATGTATATTATACTGATTATGGTCTTATGACTGGTGTTGTCTACTATAATAAAAAATATTGGAGAGAAGCAGGATTAACAGATGCTGATATTCCACGTACATGGGATGAGCTTGCTGCTGTTGCGAAAAAACTGACTGTTCATGATGAAAACGGAAAATTGCTGCGTGCTGGTTTTAACTGGAATGCCGATGGCAGTTTTATCCTGCTTGATTTGTTTTATATTCGTAATCAGAACATTTTTAACAGAGAGGGTACGTTGGCGATGATTGATTCGCCGGCGTGTTCGGCAAATATCCAGATGCTCATCGATTTATATGATGTTCATCAAGTTGGTGATAAAAATTTTGGACCAGATTGTGTTCAAAGTTTTGGTCAAGGACAGTCGGCAATGACGTACCGGTGGGGAAATTTCTGCGGTGATTTAATGGTCAACTATCCTGATATAGAATATGGTGTTTTTGAGACACCGACAATTGATGGTACTGTTCCATATGCGTATAACCGTTATAACGGTGAGGCAACAATTGGTATAAATGCCGGAGCAACTCCGGAGCAAATGGAAGTGGCGCAGGATTTTCTGCGATTCTATCTGACAAATGAAGAGTATATGAAGCAATCATGTCTGCGTATGAGCGTATATCCTGGTTATACTGTTTTGCAGGATGATCCAGAAATGCTAGCTTCTCCGGTTGTTAAAGTTATGTCCCGTAATATCGACCGATATATCTGGCCTGGTGCGATGCCGGCAACACTTGAAAACAATCTTCGGATTGCGGTTGAAGATATTGTCTATAACGGGCGGTCAATAGAAAAAGTTCTTGCTGAGACAGAAGCGACCATCAATATTGATCTTGAGAATACCGGTTTTGTCGCTGCTGAAAATAAATATGCATATTATGTACCGGCACATGAATAAGAAGAGGGAGGTGTTTTATGGCTCAAAGAGGTTTATCTGCAAATATTGTTCTGCGCAGTAAAAGTGAAATAGCGCTGCGTAACATAGTTGTTATATTTTTATCAGTATGTTTGCTGGTATTCAGTTTAATTCCAATAGGTATTGCTTTTGCCGGCAGTTTTCATCAGTGGAATCCGCTCAATCAGACATACCGTTTTATAGGTTTCGCAAATTATATGCGCCTTTTCTCATATCCTGTATTCTGGAAGGCGATGACAAATACGGTTGTGTTCTGTGTTGTGGTAATTATTTTTCGTGTGCTGCTTGGTCTTGCGCTTGCGTATGCTGTTTCTTCAGTTCTAATTAAGTATAAGACTTTTTTCCGTACTGTTCTCTATATGCCGACTGTTACACCGCTCGTTGCTGTTGCCTATGTATGGAAACTGATGTATCAGCCCCAGTTTGGTTTTATTAATAATATTACTGGTTTATCTATTGATTGGCTGCTTGATAAAAACTATGCGCTTGGCGCTATTATGTTAATGACAGTTTGGAAGGATTTTGGATACGCTGTCATTATGTATATGGCAGGACTTATGTCAGTATCGAATGATTGCCTTGAGGCTGCTTCTATAGATGGTGCATCAAACTGGGAGCGGTTTAAATATGTTACTCTGCCATTTCTGCGTCCGACAACGCAGTTTGTAGTTATTACATCACTTATTTCGTATTTACAGACCTATGTGCAGGTTATGGTTTTGACAAAGGGTGGCCCCGGAACAGAGACTTTTCTGAGTTCATATATTGTGTATGACCAGGCGTTTGTAAAATATAATTTTGGATTCGCCTCTGCTATTGCATTTATTATACTGATATGCACTGCAGCGCTGACCGTCGTTTCTTTCCGTGTCAGCCGAGAGAAATAAGGAGGTCTCAAATGCAGCAGAAACAAGTTCTTAAGATACTGTTAGATATCGTTTTAATTCTTGCAGGCGTTCTGACTGTTATTCCTTTTATCTGGATGGTTTGTTCATCATTCAAAACAAATGCTGAAATCAGCGCTCTTGATCAGAGTCTTTTTCCTAAAGAACCGACCTTAATTAATTATCTTTCGCTACAGGAAAATTTTGATTTTCTCACGTATTTTCTTAACAGTATATGTATAACACTAGCAATAACTGCTCTGGTAATTTATACCAGTACGGTATGCGGATATGTTTTGAGTAAATACGAGTTTAAAGGAAAAAAGATTCTTTTTGGCACTGTATTGATGACGATGATGATTCCATGGGCTGTTACTATTATTCCGCGGTATACAATGTTTCAGGCGGCTGGCCTGTATGATTCATACGTATCGCTTGTGCTGCCGGTTATGATAAGTGGATTTGGTATTCTGATGCTGAAACAGGGAATAGATACCCTTCCGAACGAACTTCTTGAGGCTGCCCGCATGGATGGTGCAAACGAATTTTATATTGTGCATCGAATTGTATTTCCTCTGAGCCGTAACAGTATTTCAGCTATTGCGATCTTTCAATTTCTGTGGTGCTGGGAAGATTATCTATGGCCGTACCTTATGATTGATTCGCCTGAAAAGCAGCTGCTGGCAGTTGGATTGACGCAGTTTAATGGAAGGTTTACAACAGATTACGGCGGACTGTTCGCGGCAACGGCTATTTCGATTATTCCTGTATTGATAATTTATATTATTTTTCAAAAACGGTTTGTTGTTGGTATTGCCAATTCGGCAGTAAAGGGATAAAGGTCTACATACGGTATCCGGTTTCTGCCGGGATGCCGTCGATAAAAGAGGTTGTATAACAATATGAATGAACTTATTGAGCAATATTCTGAAATGTACCGTCATGCGGGACAGCCTGATACCCGTGCGGTCATCAGGGGTGAGAAATGGCGATTTACTGTTTTAACGCCATCACTGATTCGAATGGAGTGGTCAGACAAGGGGATTTTTGAGGATAGAGCTACGCAAGCGGTAATAAACAGAGCCTTTCCCCTGCCTGAATTTCAAATTGTCGAAACAGAAGATGAGTTGCAGATTTTTACGAAATGTTTGCAGCTTGTATATGATAAAAAAATATTCAGCAGAAATGGATTATCTGTACGAATGACGGAAAATTCTAGCGGATGGCAAAATTACTGGCATTACGGAGAACAACTGGAAAATCTTGGCGGAACAGCTCGTACTCTTGATAATGTGAATGGTGCTTGTGCTCTTGAGAATGGTGTTCTAGCACGCTGTGGTATGGCAATCCTTGATGACAGTCATTCGATGATTATTACTGATGAACAGAGCGGAGATATTTCTTCATGGGTACAGCCTCGTGATTCTGGAATTATTGATATATATTTTTGGGGTTATGGGCATAAATATCAGCAGTGTATGCGTGATTTTTATCATTTGTGCGGAAAAGCCCCTCTTCTGCCACGCTGGGCACTTGGTAACTGGTGGAGTCGATATTATAAATATACAGAAAGTTCATATAAGAAATTAATACAGACATTTGAAGAGCGTGGAATTCCGTTTTCTGTTGCTGTTCTTGATATGGATTGGCATCTTGTAGATATTGATCCCAAATATGGGGTAGGGTGGACAGGGTATAGCTGGAACCGTGATTTTTTTCCAGATCCGAAAGGTTTTATGGACTGGCTGCATACTCATCATTTAAAAATCACACTGAATGTACATCCTGCCGATGGAGTACGTGCTTTTGAAGATTTATATCCTCGTGTTGCGCAGGCGATGGGTATAGATCCTGCAACAGAACATCCAGTGTTTTTTGATGCAGCAGACCCGCATTTTATGGATGTGTATTTCAGGGAATTGCATCATCCGCTTGAAGATGACGGTGTTGATTTTTGGTGGATAGACTGGCAACAGGGATCGATCAGCCGTATTTCAGGCCTTGACCCGCTTTGGATATTAAATCATTTCCATTATTTGGATAGTGTGCATCGTGGACGGCGGGCAATAACGTTCTCACGGTATTGCGGACCGGGCAGTCACCGGTATCCGATAGGTTTTTCTGGTGATACTCATGTTACCTGGGAGAGTCTTCGTTTTCAGCCGTATTTTACAGCGACAGCATCTAACATCGGATATGGTTGGTGGAGTCACGATATCGGCGGGCATATGTATGGATATCGGGATGACGAACTTGCAACACGCTGGGTGCAGCTTGGTGTATTTTCTCCAATAAACCGCTTACATAGTACATGTAATGATTTTAACCGTAAGGAACCATGGATGTTTAATCAAATTGCGTGTTCTACTATGGAATATTTTTTGCGTTTGCGTCATGAACTGCTGCCGTATTTGTACACGATGAATCATGCAGCGCATTACGATGATGTGCCAATTGTTCGTCCAATGTACTGGCTTGAGCCTGATGAAGAAGAGGCGTACAACGTACCAAATGAATTCGCGTTTGGCTCTGAGCTGATCTGCGCACCTGTAACGGAACCGTGCGATAGAGTCTCTTTAACAGCGGAAGTAAAAGTCAGACTGCCTGCTGGAAAATGGTTTGATTTTTTTGACGGAACTATGTATAACGGAGACCGAACTATTTCTGTATGGCGACCTATTGACTGTATGCCACTATTTGCTAAGGCTGGAGCGATAGTGCCTTTACAGGATATAACAAAGTGTGGGTCATCCACTGATAATCCGCATGCGCTGCGTGTGATGGTATTTCCTGGCAATGATAGCAGTTTTACTTTATGGGAAGATGATGGCAATGGCGCCACTGAATGCGCTGAAAACTGGGCAGCGACAGAAATGACTTTGCATGGCGATACATTTACCATTTATTGTCCGTCTGGAAATACTGCTGTACTTCCAGGCGTCCGTTCTTGGGAATGCTGTTTTCGGGGCACAAAAAATACCGAAGTGTCTGTGTGTATCAACGGTAACACTCATGCTTGTTCTGTTTCATATGATGAAGAATTCCATACACTGTGTGTTAATATCGGTAGTGTTGATTTGTACAGTGAAATACAAATTACGCTGTGTGATGGGTTTGCCGTATCTGAAAATGATCTGAATGGAAAAATATATTGTTTCCTGGACAAGGCTCAGATTGAATTTAATCTGAAAACACAGCTCTTTGATCTTGTTAGACGGCTGGGAAAAGATGCCGTGCCAAGTATGCTGGCGATGGATCTGCCGCGGCCTGTCGTATTAACAATTTGTGAATTGCTGACGGCTTAGTGATCTGTATCTTAGTGTCTATCTTAATGCGCTGGTCAGTCAGAGATGACAGGACGATCGGCGCATTTTTTTTGTTGCGAAAACTTTTTACCACTGTTTAATAAATAAAATACTATGCCACATGTTTGGAGGAAAACTGAAAATGAATCTAGGAATTCTTGGTGCGGGACGCATTGCTGCGGTGATGGCTGAAACAATAAAGAAAATGAATGCGGCTAAGGACAATACTGTGGTACTGTGCGCCATTGCATCGCGTGATATATCTCGAGCGCGCGCTTTTGCAACAGAAAATAATATTCCGCTGGCATATGGATCATACAGTGAAATGTTGCAGAATCCCGATATTGACTGCGTGTATATTGCAACACCGCATTCTCATCATTACCAACATCTGCAACTGTGTATCGATTATGGCAAACACGTGTTGTGTGAAAAAGCATTTACCGTAAATGCTCTTCAGGCACAGGATATACTTCGCAGTGCGTGTGAGAAAGAGGTTCTTGTTACAGAAGCAATATGGACCAGATATCAGCCAATTCGAGGTTTTATACAGGACGAACTTGCGTCCGGAAGTATCGGGGACGCTAAAATGATAACAGCAAATTTGTGTTATCCTGTTTTACATAAAGAACGGATTGTGAAAAAAGAACTTGCGGGAGGTGCTCTGCTTGATGTTGGTATATATCCATTAAATTTTGCGGAGATGTTGTTCGGTCATGCATCAAAAATATATGGCTCCTGTATAAAAAATGAAAATGGTGTGGATATGACTGATAGTATCACGATGGAGTGGGAAGATGGTAAGGTTGCTGTATTGAATGCGTCTGTGCAGGTTGTTTCTGACCGAAACGGAGTTGTGTACGGGACTGATGGTTATCTGGTTGTTGAGAATATCAATAATCCGCAAGGTTTTTGTGTGTATGATAGAAACTACCGATTAATAAAGAAAATATCTGCACCGGTCCAGATAACGGGTTATGAATATGAACTTCGTGAAACGGCAGATTGCATTGCGGCGGGAAAATTGGAATGTCCATCTATGCCACATGAAGAAACAATCCGTATTATGACGTTGATGGATCATCTCAGAGCACAGATGGGCATTTTTTATCCATGTGAGAAATTAATGTTTTAAATAACGTTATATTCCTTTAATAGTTTCTCAATATCAGTATCCTGAATTTTATGCAGCGCTGCTTTTAAGGCTAGTTTTTGAGGGGCAGTGAGTTTCATATCTGTAATTTTTTTACCGTCGCGCAGTGCAACAGTTGCGTTGAGCAAATCGCGGATATCAAATGTACTTCCCCATACTTCAGGTACGCCTCTGTCAATGTTCAGCAATGTATATACTGCTTCCATACCAGTTCGGATAGAATATTCTGTTGTGAAAATAGTATCCCGTTCTGTTTCTGCAAACTGTCCTAAAAATGCGAAATTAATTGCTTTTTCAGGAACTACCGCAGGCCTATCTCCTTTTTCACGCGGCATAAAAAAAGCCGTGATATAAGGCATCATTACCGGAACTGTTCTAGCGCTGTGTGTTGCAAGATCGTGTATATCTGATTCAGGAACACCAATATGGTACAGCCACTCTTCGCATATTTCAATACCGGTACAGTCCCTCATTGATTTCTTAATAAAATCACCTGTTTTATCAGAAAATAGACCATACAGCCAGATAACCAATTGGTTTTTCGGCTGATTACGAAACTGTGGCTGCCGGTTAATTGTCCAGCTGAGAAGCCATGAGGAATCACGTGCGGTGACAATACCGCCGGTAACGACACCGCCTGAGAAAGGATCTCTTTTACAGATATTTTTAATGTATGGGATAATTTTCTGGTCAAGTGTTGTGACTGTCGCACTCATCCAGTTTGATTGTTCCGGAGATGTACAGAATTTATCCGGATGCCCGAAAGATGGATCCTGGGCTGCAATTTTTCGCCACATATCCCAACCTCCGCCTTCTCGTATTTCCGGGGTAAATGCCGCAGGTGTAGTCTGACTTCCATAAGTAGAATTTTCAACACATCCGCCATTCGTAATAAAAACCAGGTCATCTTCTGTAAGATCTATATTTTCCTGTCTGCTGCTGTGAGATACTGTAATACGTCTGGCACATTTTTTATCAGCAGTACAATCGAACTCTACATTTAAAACTTGTGTATCATAATGGAATACTACTCCGAATGATTCCAGATATTTAATCATGGGAAGAATCATCGATTCATACTGATTGTATCGTGTAAAACGCAGTGCTGTAAAATCAGGCAGCCCTCCTACATGATGTATAAAGCGTCTAATATACAGTTTCATTTCAAGTGCGCTGTGCCAGTTTTCAAAAGCAAACATAGTTCTCCAGTACAGCCAGAAATTTGAATCTAAAACTTCTTCATCAAAGAATTCATCGATCCGACGATTATACAATTTTTCATCAGGTGTAAAAAACAGCTGCATGATTTCCATAGCACCTTTATCAGATAGACCAAATTTCTTATCTGTATGAGCATCCTGCCCCTGTTTTTCAGTCGCACGGCATAAAGAATAATTAGGATCACGTTTATTCAGCCAGTAATATTCATCTAGTACACTTATTCCTTCCGTTTCAATAGATGGAATAGAGCGGAAGAGATCCCACATACACTCAAAATGGTTGTCCATTTCGCGGCCGCCACGCATAACATATCCGATATCGGTATATTGATACCCATCACAGGCACCGCCGGGGATTGGATCTTTCTCAAGGATATGGATGCGACTGCCTTTCATCTGTCCATCACGCACAAGAAAACAGGCGGCCGATAATGCAGCAAGTCCAGAACCGATGATATACGCTGATTTACGATCAACACCTTCTGGTTTAACCGGCCGTGCGAATGCTTCATAATTTCCACTGGAATAATACATATGTTATACCCTCTTAACTATGATGTTCAGAAATATATTTCTGATAGATGAAATATATGTTGTGGTAGGAAGACGGGCAATAAACAATTTCTATATCAATGATAAATTTCTTATCATTATTCTGATTTTGATGTATTGATATCTGTTCGGAAGGTTTCAAGAGCACGGACAATATTACCATGCATGATTGCAGCAGTCTTTTTTATAATTTCTTCTGGAGCCGTTTCCATATTTTCATTTATCCATTCAAGCAGCAGACCAACAAACGCATATTTATAAAAGTTTGCGATAAAGTGTTTATCTGCCTGTGATAACTGAATATTCGTTGATTTTTCTTCTATCACATCAATGAGGAGCCTATAGGTAAACTGATAAAGATAGTTCTCTACATAGTCACGCCTGATACTTTGACAAATATTGAGAACAAATAGTTTGTTTCCTTTTAAAAATTCAAAAATTTTCAAGAAGCCATCTGTCCATGTTTCGTATGTTTTTTTACCGGCCAACAGTTTTTTTGTGTCTTCTTCCCAAGACCATTCAACTAGGTCGTAAATATCTTTAAAATGGTAATAAAAAGTCATTCGGTTAATGCCGCAGTCTTCAGTAATATCTGTTATGGTAATTTTATTCAGCGATTTTGTTCGCAAAAGCTTTTTGAGAGATGTTTCCATAGCCCGTTTTGTTATTTGAGACATATGTTTTCCTTTTTTACAGCTTATTGTAAAATATATGACTATTTTTCTGTTATGTCCATTCATTTCAGATTAGTATGTGTATTTTACTGTATACTGTGAATACTATGAAAACAGATCGTGAATAATGTCAACAATGGAGAAGACTGATTGACATTTTTGTTGTCTTATGCTAACTTATATGCAAAGGTTAGTTATTGCGAACCTTTGCATATAGCATTGCTTCCGTAGCCTGTGGAACAGAAACTCAAAGGCACCCACGTTTCCGGCGGGTATGAATACGTTGTATTCATACCCGTTTTTACTAAAACTCTAGCGATTTTGAAGCATCTTCCTAATTGCATTGAGTATGCATTTTTGTAAATCAGAAGAATCCTTCTTAATTATGATCGAAAAGCTATTTTTTTTCGATTTGCATTTCAGCCATTTGTTCCTGTGTCAGTCCATTTTGCTTGCCGAGTTTAAGCCAGTATTTAGTAGAGGCTTTAATAAACAAATTCTGTGAGATCGGCATAGTAAGATACTGTGTGGTATTTTTCCGCTGTTTAATATGTTTTACCAGTTTTTTTATACCATGTCGTGCGATAAAGGCGAATGGGGTAGACATTATTGCCTCTCCACTTCCGATACAAAGTCGGCATCCGACATTAAAACCTTCTTGTCTACAAAAAGTGTCCATGACACGGAGGGCGATATCATTCTGATGAGGTTCAAAGAAGCCACAGTTTATCAGAATATGTACGTGCTGCCCATGTGCAGCGGCCGATTGTTTAACAGTTTTTAGTAATTTCATCAATGGCACAGGTATACTGTCAACATACAGAGGAAATACAAACAGAATATCTGTGCTTTTTTTTACAGCTTCCCATATTACTGCCGGCTCATCCGTTTTTGCTGTATATATGGAACAGGAGGTTTTATATGCTTTGATAAAAGCTTCTATATATTTTTTTGAATTTGATCTTGCTGGCCGTGGACTTCCATTTATAATAACTAATTCCATCTTTTTTGGATCTCCTCTGCCACGATTGTATCAATTTGTTCTTCTGAACAAAAAATGATATCATATGCTGTAAACTGCATATTATGCGAATTCCTGGCAACAAGCGCACGAAATGTATCGTGTTCCTCTGAGTCAGTACTACCATATGCGATAATAAGCGCTTTTTTAGGTAATACGGTACGTTGAACATGATGTGTTTCATTATGGTGAATTCTGATGAATGCCTGTTGTACAGGTATTGTTCGTTCATGAATGGTTTTCATAGGAATATCATAAGAACCATATACAATGCGGGTAACATATATAACAGAGTCTGCCTGAGCAATAAGTGGGTATACTGAGATTGCATCATCGCGGATAACACATTTACCTGGTGTTTTAATCCAGCAACCAAAACAACCCATACATGATGATATCTTCATCTGTGATAAATCGATACATGTATATACATCTGTAGTACGTATCTCATGAAGTGTTTTATCAGTTAGTAGTAAATTCATATTGTAATATAACTCCAAACCTCATCTTTAAGATACAGCAGAAATTGTTCGTCGCGGTATTTTACCACATTCCTGATAGTATTTTTTCTTGTTTGCATACATCAGAGCGTCAGTGTCTTTTAAATGTTCGTTTATATCCGTGATTTGTTTAAACCAAAGATGCCCAATTGCAATAGATTGTGGATTCTTCCAAGTGGCAATATTCGTCAGAGACTGTATTTTTTCATCAAATACTTTTTGAGGGATGTCAGTGCAGATAATGACAAACTCATCTCCTCCAATGCGATACAAATTTTCACGTCGGAATACTTGTGACAGTCGTTGTGCAATGGTTCTAAGTGCCTCATTGCCTTTTTCATGTCCGAAGGTATCATTGATTTCTTTAAGGCCGTTCATATCGACATAGGCGATTCCAACTTCTTTCGTATGATTTTTCTGGATAATTTTAAGATCACAGGTGAATTTATTACTGTTCTGTAAACCTGTTAACATATCCTTAAAGCTCATATCTTTGAGTTCTTTTTCAATCATATTCTTTGTAAGAATGGACACGAGAAAAAAGGAGAGCGCACGATACAGAACATCTATTGATTGTGGCGAAAAACCAATCGATGGATTATCAACCCCAATATATCCCATCAACTCTCCCTGTTCTGTCATCAAAGGTACGACTACAAGACTTCTAATACCCTGTCGTGCAAGTACTTCATATTCTTCAACTGCAAGATGTTTTATGTTTTCTATATCTTCGATATAGACATATTCATTTCTCATGAAAAAAGGGATCCATCTGTTGATAGCGGTCAGAGGTACTTGCTGGAGATTATCAATTTCTGCTGTAATTCCTGGCGCGCACCATTCGTATGTATTAGATGTGTATTTATTCACTATATCAATATCAAAAATATATGTTCGTTCCGCTTGCAGGAAATTACCCAGTGCTGCTAGCAAATCATCAATATTTTCCTGCAGGCTTTTTGAACGATGCAATAGTCTCAGGCTTTCACGTATAAATTGCTCCATCTGAGATGCTTTTTCAATTTCTGCCTGTTTATTTTGAATATCTGTAATATCCAGCGCTATTTCCATGCGAACAAGTTTATCACCGTTCCAATTGATTAGTTTATCTTTAAGTAAATAATATCTATTTGCTACTGGATTAAAAATTTCCCATTCGCAGACATGATTTGCAGATAATTTAGAGTTGGTACAGAATGGACATGGTTCAGTTTTATGTTGAAGTACTTCATAACATTTTTTACCTTTGTAGTCGCTATCGATACTGAAAAACTTTCTTCCTGCAGTATTAAGAAACAGTAATTCATATGTTTCAGTATCTGCAATATAAACTGTTTCTGACAGTTCATTGAGTATCTCTGTCATGAGGACCTCTGAGCATTGATAAATTAAGCCTATATTATAGTGTATCGGTTAATATTAATGATAATATAATAAAAAGTAAGAAGATAGTGTACAATAAAGTTCGCAATTTGGGGTAGAAAAAAGCCATTGAAAATTCCAAAATGTTAGTTACCACAAC
>CALXMF010000015.1 GCA_944389415.1 uncultured Spirochaetota bacterium
CTGCTGTATCTCTCCTGTCACTCTCATTTCCGGCAGCAATTTCTTCCGGCACTGTGGCAATCTCATCTACAGCACTCTCGTCTTTCGCATCTGCGGCCTCTGCTACTGCTGTATCTCTCTTATTAATCTCATCTTCATCAGCCATTTCTTCCGGTACTGACACAACTTCTGGCTCATCATACACAATATCAAAATCACCAGGAGCTTCTTCAAGAACTAATTCAGCAGATATATCATCAGTCATGTCTGTCTCATTTTGGACACCAGATGAATTAGCACCAGAAAAATCTGCAGCTGCTGATTCATCACTCGCATCAGCAGAACTCAACGCAGCAGTTCTGTTTTGGCTTGTTCCATTAGACAGACTTTTTTTTTGTTCGGAGCCGTTTTTTTCTTTACCTAAAGACGACGCATGTGTTCCAGAACGAGTGACACCTGAAGGACCAACTCCAACAGATAGATTAATCACAGGCTTATCATCTGATAAAGCCGGTAAAGAAGAAGCAGGTGACTCTTCCTTCTCCTGATTATCTTCTTCTTCACTGGGAACATTTTCTTCTAAAAAGTTATCATTCGCTGCATCAGAAACAACCTGATTACCAGCAGCTCCTTGTTCAGGAGGCAAAACATCCTGCTGCAGTGACTCACTTTCAGAAACCACATCCTGCGCAGGTTCTTCCGACGGAGTAGATACGCAGGACACACAAAATATCGCAGCCGCGCATAAAACGGATATTATATAGATACTTTTTTTCATGGAGCAATCTCCAAAATATGGTTAATAACGGAATCATTCGTATCATGCAGATTCTCAAGGAGTTCCCCTTCAGGCTCAGTAAACCACCTTTCTTTTTCTTCTTCTGTCCACTGAGATTTAGGAGGCCTATTTATATAATAATCATCTGGAAATGGCGTATACGGCGCAAGCAGCATCGGCTGATCAACAATAATCGGTTCAGAATCAACAGATTTAACCGTCTGCTGCGGTTTAACAAACTGATACACTATAAACCCCAAAAGAGCCAGAACCGTCAGCAGAAAAAGCAATATCATAATAACGGTCGGCAGTCTTCGTTTATCTTTAAAAATAGTCTTGAGCGTGTTAAACATCTCCATCCGCTGTTTGCTCCTCTGCGCTTGATTTGTCTGCCTCTGCAGCAGACTCGTTAATATTATCTTTATCGGCAGCTTTTGTCTCTACCTTTTGCCCTCTATCTCCGTTGCGCAGCGGATGAGGAGGAATATAAATCCCCTGCTCTTCTTCTACCTCTTCCTCTTCAAACGGCTCTGGATCAGGCAGCGATACATTGCCTGTACCATCTTCATTTTCCAGACGCATAGTTATAACTTTACTGATACCGGAATCTTCCATAGTAACACCCAGCATAGATCCCGCACCAATAACAGTCTTCTTATTATGCGTAATAACAATATACTGACTGACATTTGCAAATTCTCGCAGTGTCTGTACAAAGCGGGTCACATTCTGATCATCAAGCGCTGCGTCTATTTCATCCAGTAAACAAAAAGGAGAAGGACGAACCATATACGTTGCAAAGAGCAGCGCTACCGCAGTCATCGTCTTTTCCCCTCCGGAAAGCAGCGCAATATTTTCAAGTTTTTTTCCCGGAGGCTGCGCAAAGATATCAATTCCCGACTCCAGCACATTTTGAGGATCTATTAAGCGCAGTTCCGCTTTACCGCCTCCAAACAATCGCCGGAACATATTATGAAAATTCTTTTTTATTTTATTATATGTGGCAAGAAACAATTCAGTTGCCTCAGCCCGCATTTCTTCCGTAATCTGCGCAAGATCATCTCTGGCTTTCTGCAAATCAGCAAACTGACCGGAAAGAAATTCAAAGCGCTCTTTCACTTCCTCAAATTCATCAGGAGCAGTCAAATTTACACTGCCAAGCTCACGCAATGCCTGCCGTGAAGATGCCAGTTTCTCGCGCAGAACGGCAACAGAATCTGTAATAGCGTACATACGCTCCTCAAATTCCATCAAATCACGGGAATGAGCCTCTCGAAAATTCTCCTTAAGATTTTTGATCTCCGTTTCCGCAGTCGCAAGAAGCAAATTCGCTTTCTCAAGCAGAGCCTGACAGGAGTTCAGTTCCTCCTGCTTTTTTTTCAGCTTCTCCTGCCCGCCTGACACATCATCACTGTGAGAAGAAATCGCCTCTTTTACATCTTGAATAGCTCCATCAAGCTGCCGTCCTTTACGTTCAATAGAAGCAATCTCACCCTCAAGTTCAAGTACCTGATCCTTAAAATCATCATATCGTTTCTGTTCGCTATAGATTTCTTCTTCCGTCTCCCTCAGCGTATTTTCCTGAGAAGTAAGATCACGGCGCAGCAATCTGATTTGTTCCTCAACACTCTGTACCTGCGTTTTCATCTCTGCCTGCTGGATACGAAGCTGTTCAAGTGTCGCCCGATATTCATTTATTTTCGACACCAGCCCTGTATTTTCAGTCTTTAAGGAACTTATCTCATCACGAAGTTTCTGCGTCTGCGCCACCTTCGCACGTATTTCACTATCTATTGTCCGTTTTTTTGTTATGATACCCTCAGGAGCAAGAAAATCATCTATAAATTGCGGAGTTGTCAGTTCATATTCTTTAAATGCGTCTGTCAGTTCACCAAGAATCCGTTCCGCCTCATCAAACGCGGCAGAGGCTTTCTCACTCATCAGCTGCATATCTCCAGCGGATACTTGCTGAGCAGACGCAAAATCACTCAAAATGTTTTTCCGACCTTCAAATAAAATACGCATCCGCTCACAAATATGGTCTATTTTATCTTTTGCAGCCCGGTGCTCAACAGCGGAATATCCAGCATCACGCAGTTTCTGATCAAGCTCCGTAACAATATGTTCTGTAATTGATTCCAGCTCATTCTGAAGCTCACCGCGTTCCCCATCAAGTACAGTAATTTCCTGTTCACAAGCCGCCGCCCGTTTATCATTATCAGTAATCCGCCCGGCAGCTGTATTGATTTGTTCCCCAAACGACTCAATATTCTCAGAAACTTCCTGTATCCGGCGGCGCTTATCATGCAGGTTCGCTTCCTGCTCATCGATTTCTTCCTGAAGAGTATCAATACGCTCTTCTAGAGATATCTTTCTGCCTTCAAGCTGGGTTAATTTTGCCTTCGCGTCTTTCTGTTGTTCCGCAAGCTGTCGAGCCAGATTCATTTTACCAGCCTGTTCAGCAGCCATCCGCAGCAGTTCATTTTCCATATTTGCCAGCCGGGACTGCATCTCATTTACCTTATCCATATTCTGAGATAACATCCCGTTTAATTCATCAATTTCACCAGTCAATCGATCACGCGTCTTTGAAGCACTTTCCACATCTGCGTTTCGGCGATCTCGTTCCTGAATAAAACCTCGCAGACGCAGCAGCTGAATATCACGCTCAAAATTAAACACTTCGTCACGCAATCCCCGATAACGCAATGCCTTATCAGCCTGTATCTTGAGAGAATCATACGAACGCTTAACTTCAGCAAGAATTACTTCAACCTGTCGCTTATTTTCCTCCATGCGTTCAAGTTTCCGTTCAGCTTCGGCACGCTTTACTTTAAACCGGGTAATACCGGCAGCTTCTTCAAACAGATAACGCCGGTCTTCCGGTTTACTGGACAAAATCTGATCAATTTTTCCCTGCTCCATTACCGAATACGCCACTTTACCGACTCCCGTGTCCCAGAACAGTTCTCTGATATCTTTCAGTTTGACCTGTGTACCATTTATATAATACTCGCTCTCTCCGGAACGGAATAAACGGCGTTTTATCATAATCTCACTTGCCTCAAGCGGCAGCAGACCATTCTCATTCGCAATAGTCAGACTCACTTCTGCTACGTTAAGTGCTTTTCGCGACTCTGTACCATTAAAAATAACATCTTCCATTTTTTCGGCGCGCATGTTCTTTGCGCCCTGTTCTCCGAGTACCCATTTAACTGCGTCAACAACATTGCTTTTTCCGCAGCCGTTTGGACCAAGCAGCGCAGTAATACCATCGGCAAAAGAGATACGAGTCCTGTCGGCGAATGATTTAAAACCAAAAATTTCAAGATTTTTAAGAAACACGGAATCCTCTATATAAATATACAGGCCGCATACCGGTCTGTGGATTTCTGGCAGGAAACACCCTACATTACAATATAATAGATTTTATTCTACCGAGATACAAAGGGCGGGTCAATGACACAGTAAAATAGCATTACTGAACAGTAACGGTAATATCAGTATACGCATCAGGATCTTCTGTATACACTTCAAGGTGCATATTCCCTGCTACCAAAGGAACATACCACACAAACGGCGGCGCCACTGTTTCATATAAAGTTCCGTTCACAAACAAAGACGCACAGACGCCGGCGCCTATACAGTCAACACGCAGTTTCTGAGATTCAGCAGGGATTCCCGGATCATACACAAATACAGCGCCGTCTACTGGATACAATATCACCGGGCTGCCGCCTGCCGCCATAGTTCCTGCCGCGTTTCTGCCGCCAAGCCACCGCTGATATTCCGGAGGATAACGGACATGAATCTGCCCATACTGCTCATAATGCCACGTGCATACCGGTCTGCTCTGTAATGACGCCACCGGTATATATTCATCTGCTACCGCGCTGCACAACGGTCCCGGCGCCATTCCTGAAATAACACATACCGGCGCTTTCCGGTACATAACCGGTTCAGGAAACATTCTGGCAGATTCGACCTTCCGTTCAGTCAATATATCCAGCAGCATCCGGACAATACCAGCAGGAATTGAACTGCCCGTTTCCCTGATGACAGTTTCTCCAGTAAAATTACCCATCCACACACCAACTGTATATCTGGCAGTAGAGCCCAAAGCAATAATATTCTGAAACTGGTTTGATGTCCCCGTCTTGAATATGGCAGGATAAGGAGTGTGAAACACTTCTGCAAAACCAAATCCAAGTGTCCTCGCCCGACGGTCAGATAACATATCACAAATTACTGCCGCCGTATCCGATGCAAATACAGTGTGCAGTTCAGACGCTCTGTCACCGGCGGATACAACCTCACAGGTCAATTCCGGTACAGAGCCGCCCCTGGCAAATACACTGAACGCACGAGTTAATTCAAGAAGTGTTACTTCACCACTCCCCAGCGCAAGAGACAATCCCGTCTTTGCGCGCACTCCGTTCAGAGAATCAAACCCAAGCAGAGACAGCGTTTGCATAAAGTTGTCCACTCCAAGCCGGTACAGCAGATACACAGCAGGAATATTCAGACTTGACGCGAGTGCGGTCCTCATCAGTACGGGCCCATTATATTGATTATTAAAATTCAGCGGAACATATACTTCTGAGGAACCAAAATCCATTGGCACATCTGCAAGCACTGTCGCGGGAGAAAATCCTTTTTCAAGTGCGGACGCGTATAAAAACGGCTTCATCGTACTGCCGCTCTGATTGCGAACAATAACACCGTCGATCTGACCGGCATTCTCATCAAAAAAATTTCCTCCTGACCAACAGATAATCTCACCAGTATAATTATCTATGGCAAGCAATGCCCCCTGCGCAAGTCTGGCGTTGCGGTGCAGCTCTAATTGATTGTTGATTTCACTTTCCATCTGTTCGGTAAGCGACGCATCAACAGAAAGATACAGTTCAGACGGCAGAGTTCTTTTCTGACGGGCAAAATCGTTCCGCACATAATTTACAAAATGAGGTATTCTCATGGGATACACATACCGCTCAGATACAGAAACAGACGATAGCCATTCCTCTCTGCTGATAGAAAAACCACTGCGCAAACCAATCTCCAGAGCTGCATTATACGACACCTCTGGATGCTCAAACGGATTATATGCCGCTGGCCTGCGAAGCAGTACCGCCAGCAGATGAATCTGCGCATCAGAAAGATGAGAAGGAGTACAGCCGTAAAATGTCCGGGCGGCAGAGCCAATTCCCTCCGCCTGCATCCCAAATGGAACAGAATTCAAATACAGTTCCAGAATCCGTTCTTTTGAAAGTTTTGATTCAATCCGCAGCGCAGTCCATGCTTCGGCAATTTTTACCCAGATTGTAACCGGCTTTCCCACTTTCCGAGGAACAACCATCCGGGCAAGCTGCATGGTAATAGTAGACGCTCCGCTTACAGCATGACCGGCAGACATATTCTGAAACACCGCGCGTACTAAAGCGCCAATATCTATTCCGCAATGGCGGTAAAAATTACTGTCCTCTGAAGCGATAAACACTTCGCCGATACGCGCTGGCAGTTCAGACGCATCATACCATTCCCGCCGAAGACCATCGTCCAGAGGAAGGACTTGCAGCAGCTCACCGTTTCGGTCATATATTCTGGTACTGCACGGCCGTTTTAAGAATGCGTCAAGCTGAGGAAACGGCAGCAGCGTCATACCTGCACGTATAAAGATACACAACAGCAGCACACTGCCGGCAGCAATTACCGGCAGCAGCAGAAACCGGCGCTTATTTTGAAATAACAAAAACACCGCCTTTTGACCGGCCAAATACTTCAGGCTCATACATACATTCCGCGGTAGCGGAAGGAACATTAAATTCCCCGTTACGCACCGTCCGGAACATAAATTCTACCTGCTGGATTCCCTTGGGGAAAACATCCCAGAAATACTGGACTTCATTATCGTAGATTTCCTGTGAGGACAGGCCAAAATTTCTGTCCTCTTCTTCCCAACCAAGCTCTTCCATTACCTGTTCATTCCAGGACTTACTGACAAACTGAGTTGTTGTGGCAAAAGCCGCGTTCAGTACCTCTGCACCGGAGGGAATTGGCACCCGCAAAGCAACAAATTCTCTATCAAAAGTAGTAGAAACAGTTACCCGTGCCCGATAAACCTTTCCTGCCTCAAGCTGATTTCCGATAACAGGTTTATCAGTTACCGCATCAATAATATCCACAAAGACGCCTAATCCTTCGTCACGGGCAAAGTGCTGCTCATACGGCAGTGGGTATTTCATGGAAAGAGTATAGAACATACTGCCCCTGCCGTCTTTGGAAAACTCAAAGGGCACTTCTTTTCCTGAAGGAATGCCGGAAGCAATCAGATCATTTACCGGCAGAGTTACTTCTTCCGGTTTTGCGGCGGCACCTTTGAAAGATTCCTTTATGATTTCTTTGCCATCCAACTCCGCGATTCCCGTAAAGTCCAGGTTTTCAAGATTATTCGCTTCTATATAAGAGGCAATGGCTTCCAGAACACGTGCCGTGGACGCGGTGTTTTTCCAGTAACCGTTCCCCGCCCGCTGCAATTCCAGCAGGTTGTACAACAGGCGTCCGTTTATGCCGTCTGAGTAATCCAAGGCAGTAAAGAACTGGAGCAGAAGGGCATTCTGTTCCGATCTATCATTAAAGTACATCCATGGAGAAGAATCAAAATCCGGATCAGTAATATCAAGTCCTCTGGTTGTGGGGCGGCTGTGAGCACGTATTTCCTTTGCCACAGTTTCAGCTGCGTCCCGGTTACCAGCGGCCAGATACATCAGTCCGCACAAAGCCTTTTCCGAAAATCCGGCACCTTCCATATCGTACACTTTCTGTATCATAGAAGAAGTAACCCGGTATCCCAGTTTTTGCAGAATATACAGGGAGTAAGCCTGCAAATAAGTGTTTTTTGCCAGGTACTTATCCTGACGGGCATCAAGGATGTATTCGATCAGACCATCAATATCAATATTGCGGTCAACAGATATATCTTTTTCCAAAGCCCCGGCAATCAGTTCGGCAAACCGTAATGAAGGTGCCAGCGAAGCATCAGAACTGTTTTTCCAATAGGGGAAACCTCCATCAGATTTTTGGGTTGTACTCCAGTCTTTTATTTCACGCGCAATCAGCCTCCGGGGATTTGAGACTTCACTTTCAAGCCCAAACACATCAATATAATCACTAAAATACAACATAGGTATCATAGCGGAGCACCGCTGCTCAAGGCAGCCATAAGGATACCTGAATACATAAGAAACAGCCTCCGTCAGCGTACCAAGCCGCGTGGGATCAAGGGACACATACACCGAAGCGTCATTTTCCGCAGTAACACCAGAAGGCAGGATAATATGCTCCTTTGCAGAGGCTTTGCCCTTCTCTTCCACACTGCCAGAAGAAACTTCGCCGATTGTGGTGACTGTCTCGTAAATCAGCGGCCGATCTATTTCCAGCGGTTTTATAATCCGTTCGTTCAATACATCTGACTCGACAGTAAAAGCTACCGTCACCACACCGTTAACCTGCGCCTTCAGATCAAAGAAAACTGGTACAGTAGCACCGGCAGGCACTGTAACCGTTTGTACCGAGGTTCCGGTGACATCAGCTTTTCCCGCTCTTACCGCAGCGCCAATTGCAGCTGCTTCTTCCTCTGCAATTTCAGAGCCGGAAGTAACTTCTATACTCACTGTTACCGTGTGATCCTCTCCATCCAGATTAGAAATAACCACTCCTGTATCAGAAACATCGCCTTCACGCAGCCGACGGGGCAAAACATCCCGGGCACTGAGCGGATTATTCACAATCATTTTATCTTCTATCCGAGAGAAGCAGTCATCTTTCATGCCGACAACTGTAACCCTGTATTCAGTCAGATTATCAGGCAGCTCAAAAGAACATGTGACAGTACCATCGCTGCCGGTTACCAGTACCGGTTCAAAAACAGCGGTTGGATCAAAATTCTTTCGCTCATTCAGTTTGTCGCCGCCCTCATCCCCGCCGTACAGGTTGCGCACCTCATACGTAACAGGGTCTATCAGCAGGGAACGGGAATCTCCGCCATTAACACAGCTGGGGAAAAACCGGTCATCATAGAAAAATGCAACTGGATCAGGAACATGATAGTTAATCAAATCAATGACACCCCGATCCACCGCCATCAGAGTCAGTTCAGCCCCCGGCAGCGGTTTACCGTCTTTTGTAGCAGTCAATGTAAAACGAGCTGTTTCACCGGGCCGGTAAGAAACTTTGTCCTGGGTAATGGCTATATCAAATTCTTTCGGAGCCGTGTCCACATGAAGAGCAACAGCGCCAAAGTATCCTTTCGGTTTATCCATGTCCCTGCTTGAGAAATCATGATCCGGTTCCTTTGACCTGACCGAATAGGATGAAACCGTAACATACACTACCGGAAGATATTTTTTATCAACAGGGACTTCCAGTACTGTTGTAGGCTCATCCAGATGGAATACTTTTTCTGAGAAAATAGTTTCCCGCTCCACCGTCATCAGGTAAGTACCGGCAGGCAGCGGACTTTGCAGCATGATTTGGGCAGTATCTCCCACATCATACAGAGTTTTATCAGCGACAAGCGGAATTTCCTCAGAAGAATTACCATAATAATACGACCAGTCAGAACCAGATACATAAAAACTCCGTTCTGTAATAACCTTCCGCTCTTTATTATCCCAGGCGGTAAGCCGGAGTATATAGGCACCGGCTATGGGCGGCGTTACGGAAACAGAACCACTTTCCGACAGAGGGACCGTCTTTTTCTCCTCGCAAACCATTTCCCGTACATACCGGGTAATCAGATTGGCGTTTAATCCAACCTGCTGCACTTTCTTCCAGTCTTCCCGCAGCAGTTCAACCGTTATTATCCGCTTCTCCTCCGCTGCAGGAAAACTGCCGCTGTCAGGAGCGGCGCTGTCCGGTGTCGCCAGCACAAAATCAAAGTCAATCTTCTGCCCTTTTGTGGGAAAACCATTCAGATCCTTGGGTCTGGACACACCAATATAATACCGGGCAGGATGCACTACCGCGCCGCTTGAAGCGCTTACAGCCTGTCCACCGGCATCTGTCACCGTAGACTCAAAACGGTACAGATACGGACTGCCCGCTGTTTTTTCTCCGCCGGAAAGCTGAGATACAGAAGCGCCCCCGTTTCCGTCCAGAACACCAGAATCGGTCGTCAGAGCGGTGCGTCCGTCATACCCCCGCTGGGAACCAAATATAAAATTATCGTAAGCGGAACCTTCCGGTCTAAAACTTACCGGTTCCCGATACCAGCTGCCTGACCATGATACCCCGGCAAGACTGCCGCCGCCCAGATATGACGCTGAAATATCAGCGGACACCATGTCTCCGCTGATATAGGTAAGATCCGGCATGGATACGGAACTTGCAAAACGCAGCCGTTCAAAATACGATACAGTAAATGGTATACTGACCCTGTCGGAATCGGAGCCGCGTAAATAGTCTATATAATAGGAACCGGGCTTTATATCAGCAGGCAGTTGAAAAGTCGATGTGAAACCGCCGGTTTCTGAAACATCTTCCCATTGGGTCAGTATAGTTTCACCATCCCACTTTGCTTCCCGAATAGACAGTTTACACGAACCGGAATACGCACTGTATTCACCCATACGTAAATCCCGGTCAATTCCCCGTATCCGCAGTTTTTCCCCGGGTTTATACAATCCCCGGTCGGTAAACATGAAAGTAATCTGCTTAGTATCACGGGCAGAATCCACAGATCTGTTCGATGAGGCTGTACCCCATAACCTGTTGCCGGATGGGGCAAAAATAACCGTATCACTGTCTTTTTCTGCCCGGAAAAAGAGTTCATTATTCTTCCAGAATACATTTGGCGGCAAAGTAATAACCGCAAGTCCGCTGCTGTCAGTAATACTTTGTGATAACGCATCATTTAATGCGATAATCGTCTCATCTTTTAGGGCATACGACGCAAGATACGCGGAAACAACTGCTCCTTCTACCGGTTTACCGGTGGAAAGGCTGGATACCAGCACCACAGCCCGATTAAAACCGTACCGCACAGTCATTCCCAGATCTGTTACCTGAATTATCTGTTCATTTTTATATGTGTATGTCTCCTCATTAGACCAGGAAAAATCGTAATCACACATAATCTCAGCATAAAACTTTACCGCGCCGGATAATTTTCCGTTATACTCAGTCAGATATGGACGCAAATCAACAGGCTGCAAAATCCGGGTGTTTTTCGGGAATGAGTCTTCTTCAAAACGGACTCTGCCGGGCATCATTTGGATTTTTGACTCACTAAGCGAGCGTATTGAATAAAAAGAGCCGGGCAGCGCATTCTGATGTTCAAAAACAAGACGCGGCTCAAACTGGTTCTCAAGTATTTTAAAGCCTGAATTCTTAAAGGCGGCATAACTGTCAGCTTTAGGAACGATGACAGTCTCAGGACCAACGGATATGGAATTCACCCGATTATACGCGTCGGTAATTTCTCCTTCCAGTGTTATCGTGTATGTCTGCTCAAAATCTACCGGCAGTCCGTGAACAATCAGAGTGCGGCCTGAGACAGCGAGATTATCCGCAGAGACCGGCATTTCCGGCTCTGTACGCACCGTAATCTTTGATAAATCAGTATTCTCATCAAGCCTATGCGAAAAATAATACTCAATAGGGTTTGAATACTGCCCGCTGCTGTGTCCCGGAGAGACAGATATCAGCTCGAATTTCCGCAATGTATGAAAACTTAAAGTCTTATCACTTTCTACTGGCAGCGCTTCCGGTTCAGAACGGGCGCCCTTTTCCATGGTAACCATAATTTCAGCTTCCGCCGGCGGATTTTCCTTTAAGGTAAGCAGCAACAGCTGCGGCTGTTCCTTATCCGGCACAGAGGCGGAGAACGGCAGAGACACAATATCGCCGTTATCTGGTTGTGCAATCACCGAGATAGACTGGCTGATTGTTTCCGGCTGCACCGGATATGAAAACAAAAGCGCAATGGAACACGCATCCTGCGGAACCATATCATCAGGGTCAACAAATCTGCCCTCCTGAACAGCCGTATACCCCGGCACAATATCCAGCAGCGCAAGTTCTTCTGTACGGAACTCATATTCCCGCATACCTGATATCCGGGTTCCGTCAACCGCTTGAACTGAAGCGGGAATAGTCACCGTGTATTTCCGCTGAGGGATTACCGGTTCAGACGGCTCAAAACACAGCAGACTGGTACTGTACCACCGGTATACCCCTTTCAGCGGCGGGGTAATGCTCATATATTCACAAGTATCATAAGGCTCGCTCAGCGCGGAAACCGCGACCACCGGCTGAGAAAACTGAATATACACAGACGGGTATTTTACCGCGGCTGGAACTTCTCCTGCAGGCTGCACGTCAACTACAGATAACGACGTATTAGTGTAAATATCAGCGCCTCTCTTGCAGCCCCACAGCAAAAAACACGCACACAGGACAACAGCCGCCCATAGCAATTTCCCCATTTTTTTCACACCGGATTCCTCCCCTTTTTTACAGACAAAACCATCCTGAAGGTTCTGTCCGTATTTTTGCCCATCCCTCTCTCCATATAATCTCTAACAGATTATCATGGATTTAGCTTTCCCGCAATCGTAAAAATTCTATGGGACTTACTCCGCTACGATGACACCCGTGTTGTACTCGTTATTTTTCCACTCATTGTCCCATTGTGTCTTCTGGTCAGCCGTCAGGGTCAGAGTCAGCGTCTGCGGTGTTGTCCCGTCGGAAGTCTGGCCGCCGCAGTACAGCGCCTCCAGTGCCGTGCAGCCAGATACATCCAGTTCCGTCAGCTGATTGTTGTCGCAGAACAGCCACCTCAGCGCCGTGTTCGCCGACACATCCAGTACCGTCAGCTGATTGCCACTACAGTACAGAGCCGTCAGCGACGTATTCGCGGACACATCAAGCGATGTCAGCGCATTGGTAAAACACTTCAGATCCGTCAGCTCTGTGTTTTTCGATACATCCAGCGCAGTCAACCGATTGTCGTCACAGTTCAGCGTCGTCAGCGCCGTGTTTTTCGACACATCCAGTGTCTCCAGCTGATTGCTGCCGCAGCTCAGATACTCCAGCGCCGTGCAGTCCGACACATCCAGTTCCGTCAGATGATGATTGTCGTTGCACCACAGATCCGTCAGTTCCGTGTTTTGGGACACATCCAGTGCCGTCAGCTGATTTTCATCACAGTACAACACCTCCAGCCCTGTACAGCCCGATACATCCAGTGCCGTCAGCTGATTATCACCGCAGATCAGCCTTGTCAATGCCGTACAGCTTGATACATCCAGTGCTGTCAGATGATTGCTGTCGCAGTACAGCTTTGTCAGCGCTGTACAGTCCGACACATCCAGTGATGTCAGCTGATTATGGTCGCAGTACAACTCCGTCAGCGCTGTACAGCCCGACACATCAAGTGATGTCAGCTGATCGTGATTGTGGTGGCAGTGCAGCTCCTCCAGCAGCGTGTTTGCAGATACATCCAGTTCAGTCAGAAAATTAAAAGAACACTGCAAATATGTCAGCGACGTAAACCATTCTATACCGGAAAGACTGATTAAATTCTTAAAGGGAATATTCAGCTCTGTCACTGCCCCAATCTTTTTCAGGTTTCCCGGCGTCAGTTTTACTGTTCCATCAAGCTTTTTTTTCCAGCCTATATTCACCGGGTTACCATGCGAATCCGTTGCATTATCAACCGCTTCAATAAAGGCTGTATTGGTAATAATCTCCATGATACCTCTCAGTCATCCTCATCAGTCTTCACCGACACAGTCGCTCTGCCTTTTATTTTTATAACTTTTTTCTTCATACGCATACTCCTTTTTTCTATCCTGCTTCTTCCGCCAGCTTATTCTGCCGGCGGAACTTCTCCTGTTAAGTATAACACACCTCCTACCGTTATTTCCACCTTCTGCCCTGCTTTTTTTATCTTTAAACACCAAACTGACAGTACTGCTGCCACTTCAGGCGCTGCGGCCCCGAAAGAAACAGAAAAAACAGCCCCCCGCTCTGTTTTTAATTTATTTTCGTTTTAAAAACTGATTAAAAACAAAGCAAAATAAGCGTATCTTTGATTCAAAAATAATTTAAAAATAAAGCAAAATAAGTGTATCTTTAATCCAAAAATAATTTAAAAACAAAGCAAAATAAGCGTATCTTTAATCTAAAAATAATTTAAAAATAAAACAAAATAAGTGTATTTTTAATTCAAAAATAATTTAAAAATAAAACAAAATAAGTTTATTTTTGATTCACAGTAAGAGTCAGAGTCGATACTTATACTTCCGGTTTCAAACTGGCGTTGATAAACAGCCGGTCCTGATACCAGTCAATACGGAGCGAAAAGACTTCACTTTGATAACCGTTCGCGTACGCTCTGATTTTCCAGACCTGCCCCGTAGTCAGCCTGTTCGCGGGAACTTGCCTGAGCGGAACCCATTTATCTCCATACCAGACAAAAAAAGACGTACTTGCCGTAATATCCAGACCGGTTGACGCGTCCGAGGCATATGCCTGAATATCAAGGCGATTGCTGCCGTATTGCTGAAAATCAACTGACGCGATGGCGCCCGGTTTTTGCAGCGGCACCGACTGCCACCAGACATATGGCCCGGCGACAACTTTTATACGGTATTCACCCGGTTTCAGATACACCGGTTCTGTAACGAACAGCCTTGCGCCGTCACCTCCGTCCGGCGCTGGTACAAATTCACGGCGGCTGTTTGGTATCTCCGGGATATCTTTTCCGTCATTTACAAAGAAAAACGCAGTCAGCGGCAAATCAGCGGTATTAGATGCTCCGTCAGGCAATCGCATTGTTACAGACAGCGGAGAATACCACATCCACAGCAGATATTTATGTATAATGCCGCCTGTCCACAGTGCCCAGCAGCCATATACAGCGGCGGCTGCGCATATAACAGCAGCGCCAATCATCATGGCGCGCTTATTTTTCAGTTCAAAAACCGGAAACTCATACGAACTGTCTGATATCGCCCGCACCAGCGCGGTACGCAGCTCCCTGATATCATACCGGATCAAATAGCGTTTAATAATCTGCAGCATCTGAGCAACATGCTGAAATCGTTTATCCGGATCAGTCTGTAATGCTTTATGAATTAACCGTCTGACAGAGTACGGCAGTGTTTTATCAATTTTTTCCGCGGGAGTATACTTTCCCTGATGTATTTTTATGAGCGTTTCCGGCACTGTACCACCGATAAACGGCCGGCTGCCTGTCACAATCTCGTACAGCATGGCTCCCACACTATATATATCAGCACGATGATCAACATCTTTACTGCCGTCAATCTGTTCCGGCGGCATATAAGACGGCGTACCGATAGTCATGCCGGTCGCTGTCAGCTGCTCATCGGCGGCGTCTTCTGTTCTCGCGATACCAAAATCAGTGAGTTTGATTTCTCCTTTGCGGGACAGCAGAATATTTGCTGGTTTAATATCACGGTGTACAATACCTTTCGCGTGAGTAGCTTTCAGCGCCAGGCAGACATCATGCAGAATAAGCAGCGCGAGAGGAGCGGGGATGGTATGGCGCATTTTCAGCAGGCGGTCAAGCGCCATACCATCAACATATTCCATCACAATATAGTGCGTAGTCCCTTCAACAAAATAATCGAACATATGCACAATGCAGGGATTATTCAGTTCAAGCAGTATCTGCGCTTCACGCTTAAAACGTTCCCGCAGCGACGCTTTATCTTTTCCCCGCAGCATGAGTTTTTTTATCACCACATCCCGTTTCAGTGTTGGATGAAAAGCCCGATAGACAACTCCCATGCCGCCGCGTCCGATTTCTTCTTTTACTTTATAGTTTCCAATCATATCAGGAATACTTGCCGCCATCTGTCTGTCTCCTCTTTACTGGCGATATCCCACATCAAGGATATCACGATTCTCATCAAACGGTCTGTCCGCCGGAACAACAGCCACTCTCCATGCATCTGGATTATGTATCTGAATAAAAGCGCCCTCATCACGCAGCGCATACCGCTCACGCACAGGCCGGTGACCGCCAAAATACCGCGCGCCATCGGCGTCGGGCAAAAAATCACGCAGCATAGAGCGGACACTGCCAAACAGCGCTTCATTATTGGCTGTCCAGGTAAGACCTTCAACAACATCGCCGCGCGCCGGCGCGTCTATAAGCTCCTGTCTTGAATAGGCTCTGCGGGGTTCGGCATGAGATGCCATACACTGAGGGAATACCGCGCACAGCGGCAGCAAATGCTCAAAATACGCATATTGGCGCAAAAGGTTTACTCCATAGCGGCCGCGCATAAAATCGTACACCATCTGTCCTTCACAGACAAATTTACCAAATGCATGATCCCCATCGCGTTCCGCGTTCAGAATATTTTCATGATTGCCTTTTAAAAAATGAAACTGCGCAGGATAGCGGCATTTGCATTGCATAACCATACGCATAAGATCCAATCCCTCAGTCATTTCCGCGGTCATCGCAGAGCCATCAATAATTCCCTGGCAATAATCTCCAAACGCCTCAATCCACCGCAGCTGCCCCCGCTGTTCAGAATGAAACCCATCTCCCAGACATAATAAATATATTCTCTTTTCTGCAAGAAGAGCGCTGACCGTCTTCCCGCTGCCGCAGTTATCTCTCAGATATTCAGCCGGCAGCGGATAATTCAGCACGGCACAAAAAAAATCCGCACGGGCATGTAAATCCGGCACAATCACCAGCGGAAGCGCTTCTTCTTTACGAAAATCAAGTAATCCGCCGGGAACAGCATTTCCGGCGGCAGATGTACAAACGGGGCGATACGGCAAAACTGATTCGCTTTCAAGCACATCAATTACACATGAAAGTTCTTCTGTCAGCTCTTTGGCAGAAGGAAGTCCGTCATGTTCAGAAAAACAGTCCCGCGGTTTTTTCAGCAGCGAAAAAAAGGAAATAATACCCTCTCCTATGAAATAACCAGATTTGCGTTGCCAATTGTGATACGGTCACCTGCTTCCAGTTTTACATATTTTCCGGCAGGAAGTCTGTTTCCATTAAGAAAGGTGCCGTTTGTGCTGCCTTCATCTTTTAGAAAATAATCGTCTTTTATTTTCTGTATCAGCGCGTGTTTCCGGCTCGCCAGTTTATTATCAATTACAATATCATTATCCGGCTGCCGGCCGATAGTAATTTTTGCAACAAGGCGTATCTTCTGATTATTAAACATAAGATATGATACATGATCAGCGTCTCCAAGACTATCCAGACGCTGCCCCACCTTACTGGTCTTGATTATTGTTTCATCCTGCATATGTGGTACTATACTCCATCTGCACTTCTTTTCCAATATGTTAATATAGCTTCACTTTCAGGCTGCTTAAAAATATATGCCCGCGGCAAAACACGGCCGGATAAAGCCGTCAGCACTGCGATTACGCAATAAAGCAGTATACTCCAACCGCAATGATGCATAAAAATGGCGGTTCGGATTTATACGCAGTTCCATCCCGGCAGAAACAGCGGGAAAGAGTTCACGCTGATAAGATTCGCCAGAAGGTGTTTCAGGATTTCCAAAACGCCACAGTAAACCGGCTCCGCCGCCAGCGTAAACACCGAGACGCAATAGATCATCAAAAAACGCATACTGATACATCAGATTGGCACTGGTAATAAGCAGATGAGTCCATACTGCCATATCAGGAGTCCGGCACAGCCACGGCGCATAAGAGGCAGAAAATTCAATACCGACATATCCCCAGCGGGCTTTATACGGCAGTATATCCAAAACAGCGAATGGCCCAATCAGAGTAAATAATCCCGCAGAGGAATTCTCAAGTCCGGAATAATAATATCCCGGAGGAAACTTTCCTAATCCTCCATCAGTACACATAAACGACGGCTGTATACCGCCGCCAAGAGATAATTCAAATCTTGTACGCGAAAATATTTCTACTGCCGGGCTTGGCTGCGATAACTGTCCTTCACGATCCGCATACAGAACAACTCTGGTATTTGGTATATCCCCGGCACGGAATATCAGCTCAGCGGAATTGTCGTCGGCGATAACAGAAAGGGGGAATATTGCTTTTTTATGCCGAACCTGTTTTCGTTTAGATTCCTGTTCCGTAAGCAGATAAAACACCGTATTATCAGTAAAACCGCTGCCTGACGCAGACAATGTAATTGTATCGTCTTTAAAAAAGAGCCCCTGCGCTGCTGTTAATTCAGTTACGTTTGGAGGCGGTAAAAAGGCGATATCAATGCTGCTCCACTGGCAGGATTGTCCATCCGCTGTCAGAATCTGGATCGTATATAAATCTTCCTGTCTGAGACAATTTTCTTCTATTATAATACGGTATAAATCATCATCCTGCTGTTCAAGCAGAACAGGAACACTGTCTCCTCCGCTGTCTGGATACAATGCCGCAGTGCTGTCAGGAGGCACATTACGGGTCTGTATTTCAAAGGCAAAATCACGCGCCGGATTCATCATATTCCGATATGAAGACACGGACAGTATCTGCGGATAAAAATACCGTATCACCGTCAGCAAAGCCGCCTCAGCAGGCTCTGTTTCGGGATTTGTTATCACAACGGTATATGTGCCGTTGGGTATTTCCGTATCGGCTGCGCAGATGGTCACGCTCTCTTCATCAGCGGCGCAGATCTTTACAGGATAGGAAACTCCCCTGCTATCACGCAGTACCGCCTGGCTCTCCTGCTGCACACCGCTTACAGAAAGAACGGTCTGCAATTCTTCCTGTTCCCATAATTGTACAGATTGTACATCAAACCCTGTTATCAATACCGGTTCCGGCATCTGCAAAGGAGGATCAGGCTGAAGCGGAACAGAAGAAGGGATTTCTGGCTGCACTGGAATGACTTGTTCTTGCGGCAAAACAGAAAAAGAAATCCAGTCAGACACATGGCCGCGTCCTAGTAAATCATAGACCGTAATACGATACCGATAATTACCCGCTGAAAAAGCAGTCTGGATATGAGTTCTCTCCGTTCGTGTCTTCTGTATCTGGGTATATTCTCCCGATTCAAGCTCCTGTTCAATAGTGATTTCATATTCAAGCACTGACGAATCCGCGTTCCACGCAAGATTCTGTGCTTCGGTCTTAAAGACCATTGCGTTTTTATCTCCGCCCTTGTACACAACCGGCACAGCAGCCGTTGAAAGAATCTCCGCGGAAGGGCTCGAAATTTCAAATTTATGCCAGACAGCTTCAGGAATAATGCGCCCCAGCAAATCAAAAGCAAATACAACATAGCGATATATCCCTGGTTCAAGAGAGACAGAAAGCGGCGAATGCTCTGTTTTCTGGCGCAGAATTTCTCCGTATGTTCCATCTGACTGCAATCGTTCAATACAGACTTCATATTCAAGGATGCTCGGATCTTCCTCCCACGACAGTGTCTGTGTAATCTGCTGCGCACACAGAGGGATGCGGCCGCCGGCAAAAAATAAAAACAAAATACAGATGAACTGATACAGACGGCGGTGTGGCATCATTTATTCATCCTCTGCAATCAAGGGAGCATTCACTTCTACCTGTTCGGGCAGAGGTATTTCTATTGAAAAGACAGAAGAAGCGGCAGTGCCAAACTGTTCGGTAAATCCGTCTGATGTACGGATTTCTGCTTCTATAGTCCAGATAAAAGAACCAACATCAAATTGTGTCAGATTCTGCACCGTATAAGAGGAATCTGTTCCTGAAAGTTCTGTCTGCAATACCTTCCAGCCGGGTTTGCCGTCAGCCATACGCCGGTAAATAGAAAAAATTTGATGAGTCGCTCCTTCTGCCGGTTCCCAGCGAAACTGTACTGTCCGGTTTTTACGCAGATATGCGGCGTCTATGGTAAATCCAGACACAGGTTCCAGCAGCACAGCAGGCGCAAGCAGCGGAACAGTCTGAACAGTAAATGATGACGGTTCCATAACGATATCCTTTCCGGAATCTGTAATTCCCTCTAGGAACCATTGATATTCACCGGGAATCAGGCGGACAACAGAAATCTCTTTTGCAGGATCTTCACGAGTCAGCACCGGAATATAATCTCCCGCCTCTTCTTTACGGCTCAGGACAAAACGTGAAGAGCGCAGCTGCTCGCTGCAGCTCCATCTGATACGGATGCCATTCCGCAAAGCATCAAGGCCATCAAAAACTGATTTATTTTTTGGTTCCAGAACTAAAACAGGAACGGGACCGGTTGGTGCGGACAATGCCATATCGTCAGCCGCGTTGATAACAGTAGGCTCAGCTGTTTCATTTTCCGCAGCTTCGCTTTCTGTTATAACAGCAAAAGACCGCACAGCGCTTGCAGAAGATGTGCTGCCATCCGCAGCGGAAGATATAATACGCCAGTAATATACTCCATCAGGAATAGTAATTTCATCAAAATTTACAGACAGATAATTTACTGGTACAGTAAATGTATGTACCACATTTTTAAAATCCGCGTCAGAAGCAAAAGAAACAGTATGCATGACCGACTCTCTATCACCAGACCATGAGAAATATACAGACAAATCATCTCTATTATCTGTTTTGGAAGAACGTACTATCATTGCATTTTCTGCTGGTCCAAGCGGAATCGGAACAGACAGGGATTCCTTTAACTCTATCGAAAAAGATGATACCTCAGAAGGTATTGCTGCGGCAGTGTGAAAAGCATAAAAAGGGGTAACCCGCCAGTACCAAATACCCGCGTCTAAATCGGCTATGACAGCCGAAGTACCGGCAAGTTGTTCAGATATGTGCGGAGAACGTAATTCAGGGTTATCTGCCACTTCAAGAAGATATGAAGAAGCGTTTGTATCGCCTTGCCACTGGAACCGTATGCGGGGATTCTTATCACGATATAAAAAAGACTGTTTCTCAGCAGGCGCAATCAGCTGCGGAGACGAAACTGGAATCCCGGTGATCTGTCCGGTAACAGAAAGTATTTCTCCCTCACTATCAATATCGGCAGCAGACAGTGTCCAGTATGTCGTTCCTACGGCGGCCTGTACCACAGCAGATGATCCCGATGTTATTTCCTGTCTGCTAAGAACAGGAACTCCAGTAACATTTGTGCTTGTGGTAAGGGTGACCGGTATTTCTGAATAGCGGCTATCGGTAATCCACTCAAATGGAACCGGTACAGATTTTCCATCTGTTACAGCTACTTTTAATGATGCTGGCGGAGAAATAACTGCAAGAGGAGCGACTTCGATTGTTCCTCCAGAAGATACTTGCAGGGCTGTTCCGCCATCTACTTTATGTTTCTCTCCAGAGGGACTGACTAAAGAGGCCCGGCCTTCAGTAACCTGTACCCCCATAACACCGGATGTCCGTTCAACACTCAGCTGAGATTTTCCCTCAATCTCAATCCGCGCGCCGGATGTATCAGTAATTGAAAATCCGGCCGATGTATCTGTTGCTGTCACTGCTATTGCGCCGTCATCGTCAAGTTCAACAGAAATACCTTTCGGTGAAACAAAGATTCGAGCCATTGAGTTGGCAAACATATCAAGTGAACTGCCATCAGCAAAAAATAATATCGTCGCCTGAGAATTTTCTGACAGCCTGATAATATCTCCATTATATATAAGAGAATTAACTTTTAGTCTGTCCCAGAGCATTCTGTTCTGCAAACGGCGCATCACCGTATCCGTCTTAAAACTGATAGCTGCAATAGGAGCACGGTTTAAGTCAACCAGTACTTTATTTATATCCCGCCTAAATAGAAACAGACTCCCGCAGAGACAAATCAGACAAACTGAAACAATAACTAAATCATTAATTCTGAATTGTATACTTCTTTTCTTCCGCATCAAGATTTACCCCACGCAAATCAGGTTCCGGGATACCAAGCAACTGTCTTACCTGACTAAGAGTCTGCGGACCTTCCGGACCGGCGCCAGGAATATCAGATGCTTCTGGCATATTAATTACGGCATATATACGAACAGGTTTCTCCTTACCTTTTACAGTAACAGAAGGCATTTCTTCTACAAGCACCTTATCTTTTATTAAAAGATACGTATTTTCCGTAATCAGAATATCAGTTCCCAACGGCTTATTTAATGATTCAGTACGGGACGCAAAATTTACTGTATCTCCAATAACAGTATATTCCATTCTTTTTTCTGAACCAATTTGTCCGGCAACTACAGCACCTGTATTTATACCACAGCCAATACGGATAATGGGTTTACGTTCACTTCCACGCCCTACATTAAATTCCATCAAAGAATGACGCATCATTAACGCCGCGCGAACACAGTTAAGCGCATCAGCGGCAGAATTACCAGCAGACACGGGAGCTCCCCATACCGCCATAACAGCATCACCAATAAACTTATCAACAACACCATTGGTAAGATTGACACATTCAACCATACGTGTCATGTACTCATTTAAAAAACTGACAACATCGGATGGACTGAGTTTCTCAGAAATTGCAGTGAACGAGCGGATATCAGAAAAAAAGACCGTCACATCTTTTGTCTCACCGCCAAGTTCCAGTTCACCGCGCATCGCCTGTTCAGCGACAGCCGGATTTGTAAAACGTCCAAATGTATCTTTGAGCCGTTCCCGCTCAGCAAGGCCATGCCCCATGCTGACAAAGCTCTCTGTAAGCAATCCAAGTTCATCATGTGTGCGTGGTTTCAGATCAAGTTCAAACTCACCTTTCTGTATCTTCCGTGATGCGGCGGCAAGAATTTTTACCGGCACACTCATTGTTTTTGCAAAGAACCAGACAAACAGAATCGCCAACGCAAGAACTGCTACAGAAAGATAAATATTCCGTCTTGTAGTAGCCTGCACTGATTCAAATACAACAGAAGACTCTATCAGCGTCATCACAGAGGCATCGCCATATGCTGGTAACTTATTATAGGCGCCAAAATATTCGATCCCGTCTTTGCCGGTAAACAATCGCTGCATATTCATTTCACTTGCCATCATCATATCTTTGACAAGCGGCATATCAGAAAGATTAGCTGCGGCGAGTACAAGGTTATCATCAGGATGATACAAAACATAGCCTTCGTTATTAACCATAAAAGAAACATTTGTTGATTCAGATTCTAAACTCTCACCTAAGCGGGAACCGTCAAAGAGAATCATGACCGCCTGATTTTCTGATTTGCCAGCGAACGGATACATTAGAGCAAGCATATAATGCTCAAAAAAAGGAGAAACATTTTCAATACAGACTTCTCCTTTTTCTGCCCGTTTCAGAGAATCAGTAAAATGATCTCTTACAGTCTTAACCATGGAACTATTAACTATGCTACCTGCATAATTCTTGTTCAGAAGAACAGTATCGCCGCCTATCTCTATCGCATAAATATCACGGTTCTTTTCAGCAAAGACATCAAGATATTCATCAAATAGAGAAACGTCCATTTCTGATTGCAGATTTACATCTCGCAGCCGCAATAGACCTTCTACTGCATCTTTTATAGAAGACAACCGCTCCTGAACACCAAACGACGTACGTAAATTGATAGCAAGATTATTTTCTTCCGCACTGATACGCACGTCCTGAGAAACAAATCTATTTACCAGAACAGTAATAAGACTGCATGAAATAATCACGATGAACGAAATAATCGTAACAAGTTTGAACCCAATCGTATATCGTGTTTTAAATACACAATTTTCTGCCGAGACAGAATTTGTATCTACTATATTCTGGGTGATAGCAGCATCAGGAATATTCTCCACAGACAGATTTTCCAGATTCACGTTCTTACCAGATTCTGACTCTTTTGCAACTTCGGAAATATCTGTTTCTGATATGGACGCAGCTGTATTTTCAGATGGCGTCGGCGGAATCTTTTGCAGTTCAAATGTGCCATACGGAAAACGGACATCATGAACTGCTACATTCTCTGATACAGGTAATTCAATCGTCTGATAAAACGAACCATCTTCAGATCTGATATCAACCTGTAATGGACCGCCTTGTTGGCGTTTAAACGAAAAAGCAACAGCAGTTTTCCCGGTACCGTTATTTTCAGAAAGTATAATATCAGTTTTACCCAATACAGACCAGGAACACTCATCATCTTTTACTTTCTGTCTCTTCAGCAAATCAGCAGAATGTGAACTGGAAATCAACACAAATTCAACAGGAAATGAGGCGGCGGTTTTCAGAAAAACGGTTGCTCTGCGGTGTATCTTATCTTCAAAAAGAATAAGCGGCCAAATTGTTCCGCTTTGTACTTTCAGCCCAATAATAAAATCTTTCATTAAAATATCCAATTAAATTAACAAAAATTGTACAAAAAACCATCTGATAAAACAAGTATTTTCTAATAAAACGAAAGAAAAAACATCATGAAAAGCCCTAGTACCAGCACAACATGAACATTCCACTGTGTTATGGATATGCTAATCTGAGGAAGAGTTATCAGCAGGATTCAGTTTAAACTCACCATAATCATCAGCAATAGTAGTCTTCATACTGCTCATCGGTCTCCACACAACAGACAATGAGATATAGGGACTGAAATCATAATAATAGGGTTTGGAATCTTTTATCAGCCGAGGTTCGATTTCAAATTCGGCGGCAAGATCCCAGTCATGCAAACTATGAGATATTTTTAAATTAAAGCTTTTGATTTTAAAGCCTGACTGCTGTCTTTTAAGATCATCCCAAAATGCAAAAGAATTGAATAAATCTTTAAACACATTTTTTTCACCAGGAATATCACCGGCAAAACCGACCGCATCAGCAACATATCTGAAAATTACATCATTACGTGATGTAGAAGAAAAGGTAAATTCTAATACATTATTAATTTTAAGTTTTAAGGCCGGTGAAAATGTAAAATAGCTGGATGTAGGCTTTAGAAGATTATAATTTATTTCTGTTGAAAGTACTGGCGCAATAGAAATGTATTCGCCCAGAAACGTATATGTAGCACTTGGAGATTTATAGCTTAATGATAATGAAGACGCAAGAAATTCCTTTTCTTTTTTTGTTATCCATCCCTGAGACGCATCAAAATCGTATCCTGTCGTATACGACATTGCGTATGATAGGGTCGCCCCGTACGCTGAGGCAGAAATAGAAAATGAGTCGTGATGTTTTTCTTCCATATTATACGAGTAACTTTCTGATAGAGAAAGCTTTCCATCAAACAAACTGATACTGCCAGTCTGCTTAACAGGCCTTAATACCCAACTTTCATCAGTAGAACTTTTCTGTTCCACTCCGCCTTCGGTACTTAGTGAAATATTAAAAGGAAAACCGAGAGTCAATTTTGCCATATATCGGTCAGTGGTTGGAGGCAGATAATTGCTTAACAGGAGCGTTTGTGAAAAGTCTCCCTGTTTTGCAGCAAGATTGACATTAAATGTATGAGTAGTAAAACTATCGTCATCCCATTCGGGAGTATGATATTTCCATTCAGGATTATCAGCAGTACCTATAAATTCAGTACGAATAAGCTTAATACCAGTGTTCCATGATATATAACTACTGCTGAAATACTCTGTATATATAAACGGTTTCAGCACTACTTCATTAGTGTTTTCAAGATCAAATTTTCTCGCCGCGTAATCATTGCGGCGGACACTGTCGATATAAGAATCATCGTATCCGTAGCCTCCGCCATTCCCTTTCCTAAGCAGCACTGGGTGCGTTTGTATAACAGGTGAAAAGGTAACTGCATTTGATAGAGAAATAAAATTGTCGCGATATCCAAGCGCGCTTGACAGCTTTACCGGGGATTTAAAAGTAATGACCGAAGATAAGATATTTTCCCAATCAAAATCTGAAGCCTGTACCAGAGTCGGATATGTAATCTGCGTCTGTAAATCAGGCGAAATGCTGTAACTGAGCTTATATGTAAGCCCTCCGGGAATACTCACAGAGGGGGCTGATACCGCAAGTACCGGAAATACCGATTCAGGCAATACAGGTTCCTCAGCAGCATCTGTATACTCATCTTCATTATCATCAGCGACGTTTTCAGTAGTATCTGCTGAACTTTCATCTTTTGTCGTGACAGTTTCATTATTTTCTGTGTCTGGTGCAACATCCTCATCCGTTTTGCTTTCATTGATCACTTCTGCTTCTTTTTCCGCTTTTGTTCTATATGGTTCAGACAGCATGTCAGGCCGGGTACCGCCAAACTCCGATGGAACAAGCAGATTTTTTGCAGCCTCCGACACAGAAGCTGCTGAAGAACTTTTTGCCGGATACTCAAACAATGTACCAGACAGCGATAAACTCATTTTAAGCGGCGTAATTTGTGATGGAGTAAAAGATTTACGCGCAGGACTGTACTGTCTTGCCTCCTGTGCAATCGACGCTGTATTATCGATAGTATTAAAAAGCAGTGATGAAGAGAATGTTATAGAAGCAGAACTTATATAGGGCTGTACAGATGATAAAGATGGAAGTGAATAGGAACCGGAGGCTGTCCATTCAAATGAGGATAAATAATTCGTATCAGAATCATCTGTTGTCGCCGTTCCGCTCATCAGCATTTCAAGCCAGTCCATGGATTCTTTACGATCGGTAATAAAATGTTCATCAAAATACGCGTCAGAATACAGCGGAAGTTTTATGCTCAGTTTAAGTGGTTTTGCCACCTCCATATTAAAAGAGGCCTTATAGCGGAACGGCAGACTTACTCCCATAAATACAGATGAATCCATATAGGTGTCACCAGATGGGGCATGAATTACTTTGATACTTGATCCATCTACCGGGAATAACGTCCGGCTAAAACCGAGTAACGCGGAAAAAGAAATATCCGTAATATAGTCGTTCAGCTTAAATTTACCTTCTAAACCAGTCATACCGCCAAGTGAAGTATAATAGTCTGCCATCAGTTTGAGCGAATTTACCGGCGGATTGGTTTCCGGTTCATCAAGATTATGCAGCATAAGACCTTCCCGGCGCTGTTTCATCAGCGTACTGCTGCGCATAAAACTCAGCGGAGAATCTGACGCATCTGTATCAAGTGGCTTACGTCCAATCAGATATGTTGTTGTCTGAAAGAAATAACCGGCAGCCGCCGTATAACCAAATACAGGATTTATAATAAGTTCATCTTTGGGATAATAAAAAAACGGCAGGTATAAAACAGGAACTCGTCCCACATACAAAAGTGCATTTGCAAACGCAAATTCATTTCCAGGCAACAGCCAGATGCGGGATGCTCGAATTTTCCAGTGAGGATTCGGATCATCACAAAATGTCAGTGTACCATTTTTAAAAACAATTGTTCCGGATCGATTTCTTCCAAACATTTCAGCAGAAACAATCATAGTAGAATCAGCTGCCTGCTCACTACTGGAAGTCGATGCTGCATTTACTTGAATGATACGCCCATCATTAAATATACCTTCAAGAGAAACCGTATTAAACAGGAGAGACTGCGCGGTCAGTGTTTCAGTTTTATCACTGCCCGATTTCTGCATTTCAAGTGTAACGTTGCCTTCTGCGTACAATAGATCCCGTTCTCGGCTGTAATTGACAAGACCTGCCCGTATCACATTTGTCGACTCATCTTGTGAAACAGATACAATTACATCGCCTTTAAAAACGATAAGTTCGCCGCCTGATACCGGATCCTTGCTATATTCCGTTTTCTGAGCCTGAATAATATTCACAACGCTTGTATTGTTTTCCGCCGCAAATAATGAAAAAGAAAACAATACAAATGCTGCCGCAGACAGCAAAAAACGAAAATACGATTTCATGCACAGAACACCTATTCAGAACAGATGTCAGCCTGCTCCGCACGGCGGTCAAGCATCTCTTTTATATAATATCCAGTATAAGACTGTGAGCATACAGCAACTTGTTCAGGAGTACCAACAGCAATAATCTGACCTCCGCCAGTTCCGCCTTCTGGTCCAAGATCAATAATGTGATCAGCCTGTAAAATAACATCCAGATTATGTTCAATCATCACAACAGTATTACCCTGCTCTACAAGCCGCTGGATTACTTCCATAAGCTGTTTAACATCCGCAAAATGCAGGCCTGTTGTTGGTTCATCAAGAATATACAGCGTTTTTCCTGTGGAGCGGCGTGCAAGTTCATTCGCCAGCTTGACACGCTGGGCTTCGCCACCTGACAGAGTCAACGCTGACTGTCCCAATTTGATATATCCTAGACCAACAGATTTAAGTGTCTCCATTTTTCTGGCAATATGCGGTATATGTTCAAAAAACGAACAGGCTTCTTCTATCGTCATCTCAAGAACATCATGAATATTTTTTCCATGATAACGGACTTCAAGTGTTTCCTGATTAAATCGCCGTCCGCCGCATACGTCACAGGTAATATATACATCAGGAAGAAAATTCATTTCTATAGTAATAGTTCCAGCTCCCTGACAGTTTTCACAGCGGCCGCCTTTTACATTAAAGCTGAATCTTCCCGGTTTATATCCTCTTGCTTTAGCGTCAGGAAGAGAAGCAAATAAATCTCGAATACCATTGAATACACCTACATATGTTGCCGGATTGGAACGAGGTGTGCGTCCGATAGGACTCTGGTCAATATTGATCACCTTATCAATGTGTTCCAATCCCGAAAGCGTTTCATATGCCCCGACTGGTAAATTAGAATGCATCACCGCATTTGATACCGCAGGATAAAACACATCACCGAGCAGTGTACTTTTACCGGAACCAGAGACCCCTGTTATACAGGTAAATGTGCCAAGAGGAATATCAACTGATACATTCTTCAAATTGTGTTCAGAAACACCAGTAAGCACAATATGATTGCCATTTCCCTGACGCCGGACAGCGGGAATTTCCATCCGCAGCGTACCGGCAAGATACTGCCCCGTAAGACTTTCCGGCACCCGCATGACTTCTTCGGGAGTACCTGACGCAACAACTGTTCCGCCGTGCACACCGGCACCAGGTCCAAGATCTACTATCCAGTCTGCCGTACGAAGTGTCTGTTCGTCATGCTCAACAACGATAAGGGTGTTACCAAGATCACGCAGATATGTCAGTGTATCAATGAGCCGCTGATTATCACGCTGGTGCAGTCCAATAGATGGTTCGTCAAGAATATACAACACACCCATTAAGCTCGCACCAATCTGCGTCGCAAGGCGAATACGCTGGGCCTCTCCGCCAGAAAGTGTCGCAGCCCGCCGTTCAAGCGTCAGATAATCAAGCCCGACATTTTTCATGAACCGCAGACGGTCTCGTATTTCCTTTTCTATCTGCCGTGCAATCTGCCGCTGCGTTTCTGACAGCTGCAATTTATCAAAAAAATCAATAGATTCGGCAACAGACAACAATGTCAAATCATAAATATTTTTGCCGCCGACTGTTACTGCTAATACTTCCGGCTTGAGCCGCCGGCCATGGCAGCAGGCACATTCACGATGAGCCATATACTGTTCAAGATTCTCCCGCATTGTCTCCGAAAAGGCCTCATTATATCGGCGCTGTAAATCGGCAAACACTCCAATCCATTTCTGATCATAGACCGAATGCCCTTCACCGCTCTGTTTGTGATACACAAAATGAATGGAACGGTCAGAACCATGAAAAATAACATCAAATTGCTTTTGAGTAAGCTGGTTAAGCGGCGTATCAAGCGAAAAGCCATACGCATCTGCCAATGCGGCAAAACGTGTATGATTCCATGCAGATTCCGGATTATACGGCAGCAGCGCGCCTTCATTAAAAGATTTACTGCGGTCAGGAGCAATCAGATCAATATCAAACTCCATTTTTTCGCCAAGACCGGTACATTCAGGACATGCTCCAAACGGATTATTGAACGAGAACATACGCGGCTGCAATTCCGGTATTGATATGCCGCAGTCAGGACACGCATTTTTCTGCGAAAAGAATTCCTCACTCTCAGTAAACAGTTTTTGCCCGTCAGCATCTGTACCTGCGGGAGTCTGTCTCAATACAAGAACAATACCGTTCGCACTGCTGAGAGCTGTTTCTATAGAATCGGCAAGGCGTTTGCGCACAGAATCACTGATTATGATACGATCTATCACTAATTCTATTGTGTGTTTTTTCTGTTTATCAAGTTTTATAGTACTGTCAAGCTCTACCATCAAACCATCTATGCGCGCACGGACAAAACCAGACTTGCGCGCGTCATCAATGATTTTCTGGTGTTCTCCTTTTTTACCGCGGATAACCGGCGACAAAATCTGAACTCGCGTACCAGCACCCCAGCTCATCACCGTGTCTATAATCTGATCTGTCGACTGCTCATGTATCTCACGTCCGCACTGAGGACAGTGAGGCGTACCAATACGCGCGAACAGCAGGCGATAATAATCATATATTTCGGTCACTGTACCAACAGTAGAACGGGGATTTTTATGGGTTGTTTTCTGTTCTATCGAAATAGCCGGCGACAATCCTTCTATATAATCAATATCAGGCTTATCCATACGCCCCAGAAACTGCCTCGCATATGAAGACAAGCTTTCTACATACCGGCGCTGTCCTTCGGCAAAGATTGTGTCAAACGCAAGTGAACTTTTGCCCGAACCGGAAAGTCCAGACACCACAACCAGTTTATTGCGCGGCAATTCCACATCTATATTTTTAAGATTGTGCTCCCGGGCACCCTTTACGATGAGTTTACTGGATTCTGACATATACTTATTTTAGTAAAATATAATAAAAAAAACAATCAAGCAGAAAAATGCGTCTGTGCAGCCCTATAAAAAAAGAACAGGCACAAGGCCTGTTCTTTTCTATTTTCATCATACTTCACTTTAGTTCAAAAATAATAACATCCCCATTGTACGATTTAACAACCTCCGGCTGATAGAAAGAATCACTGTCCAGCTTTTCTTTAATCATAAATGAAGGAGAATCTGTATATGAAGAAGCAATTTCAAGACCATCACTTCCTATCTGCTCCACTAACACCTTCTCATTTTCGTACCGCTTAGTTTGACCAGATGAATCAATTAAATACATGCCATTATACTTACTATTCCTGTTATAAATCTCTATCGTATATGTTTCAGCAGGCATGGCGATATAACTGTAGCCGCGGTTACTCCAATACACGCTGTTATCTCTTACTGTCTTCCCTTCCTGAGTATTATCTTTTACAGCCATCACTTCCGGCGTATAATATTCATCTCCGGTAAATGTTTCTCCGCTCGAGAGTTTGAGAACTTTTGTTTGATCATTCTGAGTAACACTAATACAAATCTCCGCACCAGTACTGTTTGTGAATGTGTACGGGCCTGATAATGGTTCTCCGCAACCAGTCAGGCACAATGCGGCAAGACAGATACTTATAAGTTTTAACATAAAATAACCTCTGTTTTATTCAGTATATCAGCAAAACCACGTTCATACAACATATCCGGTAAGACTCCTGTTCCAGAGAGATATTTTTTATGTACCTCAGCTTTCATTATTATGGTTGAAATTATAATTTCCCAATTTCTTTTAACCGTGGTATACTATAGTTACGCGCAGCACACGTAGGAGACGCCTATGATTTCCGTTCATGATTATGATCAGATAGATCAGGTACAGCACCTGTGGCGGGAGCTGATGCAGAGTAATATACGTTCTTCTGTGTATTTCGCAGAATATTTCCGCACGTTTCAGTTTGAGACACGAAAGGAACTGCTCGCACAGAAAATCGCAGAAGGCTTTGCAGTTCGTATTTTTTTGCTCAACGATGACTGGCATGATGGGTTCTGCCTTATCAGTTATCATAAAATACGTTCATGCGCTGAAATTGAAATGATTTTTGTGCGCGATGAGCTGCGGCGGCAGGGCCACGGTTCGTGTTTGATGAACGCGGCGCTTGAAACACTTCATCATGAAAATATCAAAAACATCAGTCTAAATGTTACGTATGGCAACGACGGGGCAATACGTTTTTACGAAAAGTACGGCTTCCGCCCGTTTGCTCTTGAAATGCTCTGTCTTAAATAATATCATATACCGCTGATATTTTGTTTATTTCTACTCAAGAGGTACAGTATGAAACTCTCCACCTGGATACGCAATGTATGGCCGGGGGTGCTGCTTGCGTTTATTATTGCTCTTCCATCATGGTATCTGGGACAATTGATTCCAGTCGCTGGAGCACCAGTATTCGCGATTCTTATCGGTATGATCGTTACACTGTTTATAAAAGATAAAACGCGTATTAAAGACGGTATTACCTATACATCTAAAAAAATCCTGCAATATGCGGTAATTCTGCTCGGATTTGGTCTGAATCTGTCTACGGTACTGCAAACAGGCGCTCAATCACTGCCGGTTATTGCTTCAACCGTTGCCGCATCGCTGATTATCGCATTCGCGCTGTATCGTGTACTTGCGATTCCATCAAAAACAGCGGTGCTTGTGGGTGTTGGCTCCAGTATCTGCGGCGGTTCAGCAATTGCTGCTACGGCACCGGTTATAGAGGCTGATGATGAAGAAATCGCACAGGCAATTTCTGTTATTTTTCTATTTAATGTGGCGGCAGCGTTGCTGTTTCCAACGCTTGGCGACAAAGTGTTTCATATGACAGATGAGGGTTTTGCTTTGTTCGCAGGAACTGCTGTCAACGATACATCCTCTGTCACAGCGGCAGCAGCTGCATGGGATGGAATGCATGGAGGCAACACGCTTGAAGGAGCAACCGTTGTTAAGCTGACACGAACACTCGTGATTATTCCCATCACACTGTTTCTTGCACTGTACCGCGCTCATAAGGCAAAGAAAGGATCTGGCAGCGGCGCAGGCGGTGTAAAATTCAGTATCGCAAAAATATTCCCCATGTTTATTCTATATTTCATTCTCGCATCTGTGATAACAACAATTGCCGGAAACGCGGGAGTTCCATCTTCTGTATTTAGCCCGCTTAAAACGCTCAGCAAATTTTTTATTGTAATGGCTATGGCGGCCATCGGTATCAACACCGATATTGCAACTCTTATAAAAAAGGGCGGCAAACCTCTGTTGCTGGGGTTCTGCTGCTGGGCAGGTATTACAGCAGTCAGTCTCGCCATGCAGCACATGATGGGTTTGTGGTAGACCCGATATCATAGGATACGGCCCTTTTATTTCGGCGACATATCAGCTATAGTAGCGATATGTCGCTGAATTGGAAAGAAATTGATCTGGCGCTTTCTGAGCTTGATTTAGAAGGCGCGTTTATACAGCAGATTGTACAGCCTGGCTACGACAGTCTTGCGCTGCATGTCTACAAACAGGGAACTGCCAAAACAGTACTCATCTGTCTTGCCGCAGGAGCGTGCCGCATACATGAGACACACCTGGCAATACCTAAAAATGACAAACCACTGCGTTTTATGGAGTTTATGCGCTCGCGTATTAAAGGCAGCAGAATTGTTTCAGCAAGACAGCTTGGTCAGGAACGTGTTATCCAGTGTTCTCTTTTACATGGAGATGAGGCTTTCTACATGTACATCAGACTCTGGAGCGGAGCGGCAAATATTATTATTACTAATACAGATAATAGTATCCTTGATACATTTTATCGCCGACCTAGCCGCGGTGAGATAACCGGTAAAATATTCATTCCGCCGCAATGGCATGAGGTACCTGACGAAAAAGCCGCATCCAGGCAGATACGATCATTTGATTTTGAAGATGCACAGTCAGCTTCATTCAATGAAAATATCGATCGTTGGTACAGTGAACATGCGCAGTCTCTATCCCGTGAGTCACTGCTGGAACAGGCGGAACGTTTCTATACAGCAAGCCGTACCCGCCTTGAAACAGCACTTGACCGACTTCGTAAGAAGCAGCTCTCTTTTCAGAATGCAGATCAGTTTAAACATTTCGGAGATCTTATTCTCGCAAACGGTCATCTGATTGACGGATCTTCAGATCTTCTTGCCTGCGAAGATTATGAAACAGGGCAGCCTATATCTATCAGAATCGACAGGCACAAAAGCGCAGCCGAAAACGCAGCTGATTATTATGAAAGCTATAAAAAAGCACAGTCTGGAGCTGCCGCACTTGAAGATGAAATTGCCCAAACAATGCAAAGTCTGCGTGAACTTGATAGTGCATATGAGGCATTTCAAAACGAATCTAATCCCTTTATCATACAGCAGATGCTGCGAAAGCAAACCAAACCGGAACAGCAGCTGGAAAAAAAATATCCAGGTCTTGCCTATAATATACAAGGCTGGATCATACTTGTCGGCAGAAACGCTGGTGAAAACGATGCATTACTGCGCCGCCATATAAAGGGTCAGGATATGTGGCTGCATACCAGAGATTGGGCAGGCGGTTACGTATTTATCAAACATCGGCCGAACAAATCAATTCCTCTGGAAATCCTTATCGCCGCAGGTAATTTGGCTGTTTATCATTCAAAAGGAAGACGCGCAGGAACAGCGGATCTATATTATACACAGGCAAAAAACCTCAAACGGGTAAAGAATGGGCCAAAAGGTCTTGTTATTCCGGCAAATGAAAAAAATCTATGTATCAAATGTGATCAAACACTCCTGAGAGAAATTGAAAAACATCTGATTGTGTAGAAAAGCGCAGTCCAGCTTGCATTTTACATTCTTTTTCTGTTAAAATACTTCAAATTCTTCAGTAATAATAACGATTATAAAGGATGATTTGATGTTTATCCGCGATATACTAAACAGAAAAAAACTTTCAGTTTCATTTGAGATATTCCCTCCCAAGGCAGATAAAAACCCCGACTCAGTTATCAGTACCGCGCGTAAACTGGCATGCAGTAAGCCGGATTTTATGAGTATCACATATGGTGCAGGAGGTTCTTCTCGCCGCAATACAGTAACTGTCGCGGCAGAAATTGAACAATGCGGTATACCAGCACTCGCACACCTCACTTGTGTTGGTTCGTCCTCAGAGGATATTCATCAGGTAATACAATCTCTCAAAGAAAAACAGATACACAATGTACTCGCACTCAGAGGAGATCTCCCAGATGGAATACAGACAGTTCCCGGTTTTGCACATGCGTCAGACCTTGTCCCGCTTCTGCGCAAAGAAGGTTTTTGTGTTGGCGGCGCCTGTTATCCGGAAGGTCATCCCGAAAGTAAAAATAAAATTGAAGATATTGAGAATCTGAAATATAAAGTAGAAGCGGGAACCGAATTTTTAACAACACAAATGTTTTTTGATAATGATATGCTCTACAGCTTTTTGTACCGGCTACAGTCCGCAGGGATTCAGGTACCGGTTATCGCTGGCATCATGCCGGTTACTACTGCGGCGCAGATACAGAGAATGGTTTCGCTGTCCAATGCATTTATGCCGCGCAAACTGCTCATGATTATAGACCGGTTCGCAGATAATCCAGCCGCACTGCGTCAGGCAGGTATTGCTTATGCCGTTGATCAGATCATCGATCTTGTATCAAACGGTATCCGCGGTATTCATATTTATACTATGAATAAAAGTGAAAATGCTGCTGATATTCTCTCTGCTATTTATGAAATTATCAATGCCGTAAACGGTCAACCGGAAAATACAAATGAGTGATGCACAGTCTCCATTTCTCAGCTATCTGACGCAGCAATACCGTTCAGGAGGCTATGTTTTTTTTGACGGTGGCATGGGCACTATGATACAGCAGGCCGGCGCAGAAGGATTTTCCGTTCCTGAGGAATTACTGTTCACACAGCCAGAACTTATTCGATCCATTCATGAACAATACATCAACGCCGGCGCAAATGTTATCACAACAAATTCGTTTGGTGCATCTCCGCTGAAACTGGCAGAGGCTCAATGTGTTAATGAAAAGCGTCTGACATCACAAGAAGTAATAGCACGAGCTGTATCACTTATACAGGAAGCGAAAACAAGAGCAAATTCTGCACAAAATGTTTTTATCGCAGCTGATATAGGGCCGACTGGCGCACTGATTGAACCGCTTGGCAAACTTTCATTTGATGAAGCATACCGCAACTTTGCTGTACAGGCACAAGCCGCCGAAAAGGCAGGAGCTGATCTTGTCATTATAGAAACAATGAGTAATTTGTATGAGGTAAAGGCGGCCGTCCTCGCTGTAAAAGAAAATACATCTCTTCCTGCCATTGCCACTGTTACTTTTCAAGATAACTTACGAATGCTTACCGGCGCTGACGCCCAGACTGCCGCAGTATATATATCAGCACTTGGTATCAGCGCTATAGGATTTAACTGCGGAGGCAGCTTACAGGATGCACGCATTCTGACTGAACAGTTTATAAAAACAGCTGATGCTCCGATACTGGTGCAGCCCAATGCGGGAATCCCTGTTTCAGAAAATGGAAAAACCGTATTTAAAGTATCGCCTGCTGAATTTGCCGAAACACAGCGATACAATGCACAGCAAGGGGCAGTTCTTCTTGGCGGCTGTTGTGGAACAACCCCCGCACATATTGCAGAGATGATTCAGCAGATTGGTACTCTTCCAGTAATACCGCGCAGTATAACAGAAGATACTTCTGATACACCCTTTACCGTTTGCTCAGGAACAAAGACGGTAACGGCCGGAGGGAATGCCGGTCCAGTCATTATTGGTGAAAGAATAAACCCGACCGGTAAAAAGAAATGCAAAGAAGCTCTCATTTCCGGCAATATGCAGTTTATCCTTGATGAGGCTCGCAGTCAGATAGCTGCAGGAGCTCACATTTTGGACGTTAATGTCGGGCTGCCCGAAATAAATGAAAAAGAGACCATGCTGGATGTGCTGCGCACGCTGCAAAAAACATTTGATATTCCGCTACAGATTGACTCCAGCGAAGCCGCTGTCCTTGAGCAGGCACTTCGATATTACAACGGTAAACCGCTTATCAATTCAGTCAATGGGAAACAGGAGGTGATGGATGCAGTACTTCCTCTAGCAGCGAAATATGGCGGTTGTGTTGTCGCGCTCACACTTGACGAAGGAGGCATTCCTCCAACAGCGGAGGGACGACTTCAAATCGCAGAAAGAATCATCTCACAGGCCTCGCGCTATGGCATTCCTCCACGAAACATTTTAATTGATACCCTTACACTCACAGTCAGTTCGCAGCAAGATGAGGCGCTTGAAACACTGCGTGCCATTAGGCAGCTGAAAGAACAGACAGAAACAGACAAGCGGTTTTCTGCAGTAAAAACAGTACTTGGTGTGTCAAATATTTCGTTTGGATTGCCACGCCGTGATATAATGAATGCACATTTTCTTAGCATGGCGCTTTATGCCGGTCTTGATGCCTGTATTATTAATCCTCTTGCAGATGGGATGATTCAGGCATTTTACGCATACCGGGCGCTTGCGGGGTTTGACAAAAACTGTCTCAGCTATATATCACGATATTCCAATACATCCGCACCAGTACAGCATATACAAGTACAAACACAGCAAATGTCGCAATCAGTCCCAGCAGGTACAGATGCACAGCTGCGAGACGTCATTGAACAGGGATTTACCGCTAAAGCCGCAGATCTGACACGGGAATTGCTGAAAACAATGCAACCTATAGAAATAGTAAATAACTGCATTGTGCCAGCGCTCGACACGGTTGGTCAAGAATATGAAAAAGGGAGCAAATTCCTTCCGCAATTATTGCTCAGCGCAGATACCGTTTCTATTATATTTGAAATACTTAAACAGGCGCTGGCTGCCTCTGGAACAGTTCAGGAAAGCAAAGGAACCATTTTGCTCGCAACTGTATACGGAGATATCCACGATATAGGGAAAAATATAGTACATGCAATGCTTGAGAATTATGGCTACACCGTTATTGATTTAGGAAAAAATGTACCTATTGAAACAGTTGTTGAACAGGCGCTCGCGCACGATACAAGTCTTATAGGATTAAGCGCACTGATGACAACGACTGTTTCCAATATGGAAAAAACAATACAGCAGCTACGTACCCGATATGCGCAGGTACAAAAACGCTGCATCATTATGGCAGGGGGCGCAGTCCTTACGGAAGAATATGCAAAACAGATTGGAGCAGATTATTACGTTAAAGACGCTATGGCGTCTGTCGCTGTTGCCCGTAAAGTATTTGGGAAATAATAGTATATGAAAAAACAATCATCATACAAAGCGCTTGCCGATTATAGTCCTCTATATCCATATTTTATAATACCATTTCGCCGGCAAACAATCGGACCTCTGTTCCGATATCTCTCAACTGTTATAAAGGATTTTTTTCTCCTGCAGTTTTCAGTTAAATTTAAAGCACGCAACATAGAAGTTATTCATGTTGACAATGCACTTGATAATAAAGTTCCATTTGTGCCTGAAAAAGTTGATATTTACCTTGATTTTGTCAACTTCTGGATACGTCCCCTTTCTTTTATTCTCCAGAAAATGGACCGTAAACGGGGTTTGCAGTACTGCGCAGAATATTTGAATGCTATCAACACCTGTTATCAGGAAGCTTCCCGTATGTATAAGTTCCGCATGTCAACGACATACCGTCCGCCAGCAGCACTTTTCGGCAAATTTCGTATGATCCATATTCTTGATCCACATCTGCTGTGTGTACCAAGCCTTCATGTGGCCATTGTTGTACTTGCCTATACCTTTTTTGCAGATGTATTTAAACAAGAACATATTCCCGATGATATGCAGCAAAAACTTTCACAGGAATTATATGCGGGAGCACTGCAAATAGCAGAAACTGTGCTGTATGTAAAACAGCACAGTGTAAACTGTATAGCAGCCGCCTTATATATGATGATAAACATCACAAAGGGACACTATACAATTGAATCCGCTGTCTCTTTTACCCAAGACCTTTTTAAAAACTCCCCGTATATCAGCGAATCAGACCAGGAACAGATACGCACACATATACTTGATATGTTTGAACAGCTTATGCTTGAAGGGTGCAACGAATCAGACTGGGTTGACCCGCTAAAACGCTGGATTATCCGCTATGATATAGCTCATTCAGCAGAAAGCTGAAGATTTTTCAACGCTTTAGAAAGCTCTGAAGTAATCAATTCCTCCGCCGTTCTAATAGCACGCTCTTTCGCTTCATTTTGAGTAACATGCGCCTCTCTGCCATTCCTACTAAACGAAAGCAGTTCTTTGCCAGTAGATTGTTCAGTGAGAGAAACGTTTAATACAAACCGTACATACTTATATTTCGTACCACCTTCAATAGGAACTACTGAAAAATCCGCAGCAAGAATAAGAGGAGCAGAGGTAACATCTTCAATTGTTTTCAGCCCAATCCCAGCAAAAACAGTTGATAACGCCGTTGATATTCGTTCAGACGGATCTCCTGAAACAGAAACCGCAACCGGTAATTCCTCCTGCATCCGCTGCATAAGAGTCCGCACGGCACCAGCACTCACATATGGCAGATCCACTATACGGTATAAATTATTATTAATACCTGCCAGAACACTCATATAAACTCTGTTCTGCTCCGCAAGCACAACTGCCTGCCGCAGTGCCATAAGAGATTCAAATGAAACACCTTTACTATCCGCAAACTGAATCTGGCTGTTAATAACTGCGGTATTTTTATCAATACGGGATTTATATAAATGTCCACTCTCGTCTCGATTCAACTGCGCCAATGCATACACTCTGCCATCAGCATCAATCCATATTTCCTTAATCCGTGCCCCTGCAATATCATCTATCCGTGAAGAAGTATATACCGTACTTTCAAAGCTATTTTGTGCCGAAATAGTTTCATCAACGGCATCAAACTGCTGAGACGCACGCGCGGCAGTTTCTACCGTTTGCAGAATACTCCGCCCAAGCGCCGCAATTGCCTGAGACTCTGCTGTCCTGCGATCAGAGCCTTCTCCCACCCCATTAAGATATATCTCTCCTGGATATACAGTATCTGGTTCCATTACCCATAATGGTGCTTTTGTCACATTTTGATCAGACGCACAGCCTGAAAAAAACAGAATACATTCCACGATGAGTAATACATAAACAACTTTCATCTTAAGCATTCTACCTCCAGCAAATTTAGCGAACCTTCTGTGACTTTGAAATGTGGGTATTTCTGCTTCTCGATCACAGATCCGTGTTTATCTTGATACACAATTTCGATTGTATAACGCCCCGGATCTACAGTCATTCCGCCAACGCTGGCCAATGCAGGAAAATATCGCGAAATGCGGAGATCAGCACGTTCAGAGACTTCTGTAGTCAGTGAAGTTAACAACATCAGTAATCCGCCCAGAGAGCTGTCACTTCCACTGGAAGCAACCGCACTGACTGCTGCACCTGCCGCACTCTTGGCAAGAGAACGAGCAACTGATTTGAAATATATTTGCCCCTGTTTAAATTGAAATGTATCTTCTGCAATATGGGCAATATCTTCTATTGGTTCCAGAATAAATGAAAAAAAATCTCCGTTTTCTTCTGATAAGGCTATTACCTCAATCTTTGCAATTTGAGATAGCCGCTCCTGCATCACAGGCAATGCAATTTTAAAATAAAAAGAACCATCAGGAGCAAGAAACCGAAGAGCTTCTTCTATTTTAATTGGACTGCTGCCAGTAAAGGCAATAACATTAAGACGAGCATCATTCTGTGAAACACTAAGCTCCTCATCAACAGATGAAGGAACAGCAAACGGATATAAAGATTTCTGAGTTTGGAATGCAGAATCTATTAGACGCCGGTCAACACGGGCAGAATCAAAATCTCCTTTTGTTCGATACAGCAACAAACTGAGATATCGTGCAAACGCAGAATTATGAAACTGCACATTTACAGTTGCGGAATACTCATCATCCGGTAATTCTTTTTGCATCTCCGCAATTTCTGCCTGATATTGTGAGGATAATGATTTTAACTTGTTGTCAAACCGCCTAATTTCTACAAACGCATCATCCAACATATTCAGATGAATATAATTCAGCGCCATAAAGACATTAGTATAAATGTCTTCATATGGATCACCAGCATAATCAATGATAGTATCATTAATAACAGCGGAACCAACGGCTTGTGTAATACTCTTGGAAAAATTCTGATAAATCATTTCTTCTGCTGCAGATAAAGATTCATTTGATTTCTCAAAATCATCGGCATAATGAGACAGCATCCCAGAATCAAGATACCGCAGAACCTGTTCCCCACTTCCATATAAAGACTCAGCAGAAATATCAAACTGTGCATAAGCTCCCTGAAAATCACCTTTCTGAACATACTGATCTATATCGCTATACCGCTCATCCCAGCGAACCGATGCACAAGATAAAAGTAAAAACACCAGGCAGATACAACCCAATGCCGCAGAAACAGTCATCATGCGGCGGTCCCGCAGACCGCCGCAGCATGTACCGCTATGTATCATAACAAAAGCACAAAATCATTTTGATTAAAAACGAACAGAAGACCGTGTTATGACTTTCTTAATTTCATCATTAATACCGATCCATAATTTCCGATTCGTTTCAATATCAATAAGTTCCGCAGACACCTGATAAGTCCGTGTCATTTGATTATCATATGAATCAACGATTGTTTTTACAGAACCAATCAACATAAAATCAGCGCCTGTTTCATTTGCAAGTCTTTTTGCGGACTCTTCACTAGACCATCCTTGCTGTTCTTCTCTTTCAGTCCGAAGCTGCTCCCGCTCCTGCGCACCAGCTACAAAATCTACTTTTCCACTATTAATCAGAGCAGCCTCAAGTTTCTTTGATAAAATACTTGTATCAATATGCTCATCACTTTCATTAGCAAAATCCCCGACTATAACGACAGGAAGTGTTCCTGTTTCAGCAGTATAACGTGCAATAGCAGGCGCATTCAAACATTCTGCAATGAGCGATTCTGCAACAAGACGAACATCAGTATCATTCCAGTACCCGCTTAAATCGGTTACTGTATCAGCACTTACACGCTCTACTCTGTTTGTTGCACAACCGGTAATAAACACCATAGACAATATGGCAAGTACTGCACTTTTACAGATAATACAATTCAATTTCTTCATCTCTACTTTATCCTCTATTTTCAATCTGGTACTACAAAAGTAATTACAGCATCACTGCAGCAAACACTTTCGCATCTCCTACCAGATTTTCCAGTTTGGTATACTCATTCGGCTGATGAGCTGTTTCATCCATTCGCGACCATACCGCAGCCTGATAACCGGCGGCGCGCAAATATGCACCGACAGTCCCGCCGCCAATTCCAACAGGTTTTGCGTCTACATGATACACTTCTTTTACCGCCTTCTGCAGACTTACTACAACAGGAGCGTCAACAGGAGTTGCAGGAGATTCCATCGCCTGCTGCTCAGAAATCTCAATCTTTACTCCATATTTCTGCTCTATCTGAGCGACACGTTTCGCTGTCTCAGCACGAACACTATCAAGCGAATAACACGGCAGAATACGGCAGTCCATACAGAATACATCTTCTCCTGGTATAGTATTGATATTTGGAACATTTTTTTCTTTACGTGTGGGCTGAAAGGTCGAATATGGAGGATCAAAAAGCGCATCTTTCGCATTAAAATATTTTTCCATATCATTCAGCTGTACTGCCAAATCACATCCGGCAAGACAAGCATTTATCCCCTCATCAGGACGGGAACCATGAGCCTGTTTGCCATGCACGGTTATTTCCAGCCACATAATATTTTTTTCAGCGACCTCAATACTTGAACCATCACTCGCACCGCCATCAGGAATAATAATCATATCATTGGTACGGAACAAAGAATAATTCTTCAGCAGATAATCAATACCGTATGCTGATCCTTCTTCTTCATCAGCCACAAACAGAAGCTTTACCGTATGGGCCGGTATAATACCATTTTTAATAAACGCAAGAGCCGCAAATATACCCGCAACTAATCCCTGTTGGTTATCTTCAACACCTCTGCCATACAACTTTCCGTCCCGTTCAACAACAGTCCACGGATCTGTGGCCCATAAGGAGCATTCACCTTCTGGAACCACATCCATATGCGCCATAACCCAGATAGTAAAGTCATCATTCTTTCCTGGTATAGTCGCCACCAGATTGGGTCGAACCTTTCCTTTCGCCGCAGGATCAGGAGCATCAAAACGTTCCAAATGAGTAATCCCATGCTCCCGAAGCCATTTTTCAAGAGCAATACATTTATCAAGCTCACCTTCGCCATTACTGTTTGGACTAATAGCTGGATGAGCGGTCAGCAGTGTTTCCAAAGCTATCATATCACGAACACTGCTATCAATAAAATCGTGCAGTTTTTTTAACTGATCATTCATTTTCTATACCCCCTATGAAAAAAATCCATAAAATGAGAAAAACGCCGTAAATGAGTACGGCGTTCACAGAGAAATTACAAACTAATAAAAGAATAACTGTACCAAACAGTTACTTTTTATTCAAATTTTTCTGATAGGCATTCCATGTAGAGCCAACAAGTGTATCAATGTCAGAACATACAGGCTTCCAATTCAGTTTTTCACGCGCATATGCGGAAGTGGCATACAGACAGGCCGGATCACCTGCACGGCGAGGTGCGATATCAGCAGGAATCGGCTTACCGGTAATGCGGCGCGCAGCTTCTAATATTTCTTTAACAGTAACACCAATTTCACTTCCGAGGTTCACTTTCAAACTTTCATTCTTTGATGCAATATAATCAAGAGCAAGCACATGAGCTGTAGCAAGATCTGAAACATGTACATAATCACGGATACAAGTTCCATCACGTGTATCATAATCATCACCAAAAATCTGCAGTTTATCACGCATACCGCAGGCAACTTCCATAATCACCGGCAGTAAATTGGCAGGTTTTTGTTCAAGACCACAGGGAAATCCATCGACATCATAACCGGCCGCGTTAAAATAACGCAGTGAAGCAAATTTAAGCCCCTTAAGTTTATCATACCAGTCCATGAACCGCTCAATCTCAAGCTTGGTAAAGCCGTAATAATTCTCCGGATTCTTTGGATGATTCTCATCAATAGGCAGCTGCTGAGGCTCACCAAAAACAGCAGCAGATGAAGAAAATACCATATATTTACAGCCGTGAGCTACTGCCGCGTTCAGAATATTCAACGTACCTGTTATATTGTTTACAGAATATTTTTCCGGCAGCACCATTGATTCCCCAGCAGCCTTAAATGCAGCCAGATGAACAAACGCATCAAAACCTCGTGAAAAAGCCGCATCCAGTGTCTCAGGATGAAGTATATCGCCAGCAATAAAACCGTTTTCCGGGAACAGATTCTGCAGTAATCCTGATGACAGATTATCAAAAACGGTAACTGTATGGCCTTTTTTCATTAACTCTTTTACAACATGGCTGCCGATATAGCCGGCGCCGCCGATAACTAAAACTTTCATGTTTGAGCCTCCTAGATACATATTATAGCACACCTATTGTATTTGTGATAGTAGATTTTTTTACGACTACAGTTGGATTCATTTTATAAATCCGCAAGCACAGATGAGACTCGTTCCCATTCCATATTAAGCTGTTCAATACGGGCTGCGCACGACTCTATCTGATTTTGGATTTTTTTGCTTTCCAAACCATTACTATATACAGCGGGGTCTGCTAACCGCCGCTCTAAAGAAGATTTTTCTTCTTCTGCGGCAGTTATCTCATTCATTAATTTCTCTTCCTCACGTTCTAACCGGCGGCGCTCCGCTTTTAAACGTTTTTCTTCTTCCCAGCTTGCTTTCACAGCAGAACACGGTTTTTCCGCAGGTATACATTCTGCAGTCTGTTTTGAAACAGTATCACACACAGTACCTGAATTTTCAGTCTGTTCAAGATAATACCTGTAACCTCCTGGAAAAACACGAGCCTTTCCAGGAGTTAATTCAAGCACACGGTCAGCAAGCGACTCTATAAAACCACGGTCATGTGACACAAATATAACAGTTCCGCCAAAATCACGCAGCGCATCAAGCAATACATCTTTTGAATGCATATCAAGATGATTAGTAGGCTCATCTAGGATTAACAGATTCACCGGACGCAGCAGCAATTTCAGCAGCGCAAGACGGCTTTTTTCACCGCCAGAGAGAACATTAATCTGCTTAAATACATCATCACCCCTGAACAGAAACGCTCCCAGCATATCACGCAGCTTAGGAATCAGTTCAAGAGGCGCGTCCTGTTCCAACAATTCCAAAACAGTCATGGAACCTGAAAGCTTTTCAGCACTGTCCTGCGAGAAATACCCCACAGACACACCTGCTCCCATTTTTATCCTGCCACTGTATACGGAATCCTCACCAGCAAGAATACGCAGCAATGTTGTTTTTCCAGATCCATTGCGTCCGGCAACAACCAGATGATCTCCATTTTCTATAACGAGACTTAAAGAATCTAACACATTCCGTACGCCATCATAACTTTTGGTTAAATCCTCGATTGTTACAACAAGCCGTCCTGAATGGGGCGCAGGCGGAAAGGTAAAATGTATTTTTTTCAATGTCTCAGGAATTTCAATCCGTTCAATACGATCAAGCATTTTCTGCCGTTCCTGAGCCTGAGCCGCTTTAGTCGCTTTGGCACCAAAACGGCGGATAAAATCTTCAAGATGACGAATTTCCTCCTGCTGCTGCTCATAGCGGGATATCAAACTATCAAGTTCAATCTTACGTACTTGCTCATAATGAGTATAGTTTCCGGGATAACGATGCAAAACTCCATTAAATAGCTCATAGACTTCATTTACGGTCACATCAAGAAAATAACGGTCATGACTAACAAGAAGAAAACCACCTGTATAGTCTTTTAAGAACTGTTCCAGCCAGGTACGGGCTTCCAAATCAAGATAATTGGTCGGCTCATCAAGCAGCAGAATATCAGGATTCTGCATCAGGACTTTTGCGAGAGCGATACGCATCTGCCAACCGCCTGAAAATTCTTCTGTCCGGCGGCCAAAATCAGTCCGTTCAAAACCAAGCCCAAGCAAAATCTGTTCCGCAAGAGCATCACGGCGATACCATCCGCTTTCTTCAAGCATAACAGTCAGTTCATGATACTTTTCAAGCAGCGGCTGCGGTTTTTCAGGGTTTTTCGCCAGTAAATCACCAATTCGGTCGCGTTCTGCTTCAAGCTCATAACCAAAGGCAAACGCACGGTCAGCTTCTTCCTTCAGCGTGCATCCGCGATGGGTAATACCAGCCTGCGGCAAATATGCAATACGGGTATCTTTCTGTATAGCAGTCTCACCGCTGTCAGGCGTAATAATCCCGGCGATTACTTTTATCAAAGTCGATTTTCCCGACCCGTTTGCCCCTGTCAGAGCAGCTTTTGTACCTGCCTGAAGTTTCACTGATACATCTTTAAGAATATCACGATCACCAAACGAAAGCGATATCTGTGTAAACTGAGCAAAAGACATCACACCACTCCGCGCACAGATTCTATTTTGAAAAAAACATAACAACAGGGCTGGAACTGCGCTGACTGACTATATTATTCCGTACCGCAGTACTGCTAAGAGTTTCCATTGTTAATCCATTTGACTGCAGCTTATACAAAAAGTATACGGGCTGATTTACCCCATCAAAATGAAACTCAATCACACCGTCGTACAGCGCCTGCAAACTGCGGGATAAAAAGCACGTAAAGGCAATAGAACCATTCTCTCCAGCATTTTCCGGAATTACAGATGGAACGAGCATCTGAAAACCATCCCATTTAAACAAATTACTGCCTTCAAACTGAATTTTTCCATAATTTGTGCTTGTATATACTGCCCCTCCGGCCGCAAGAGTAGTATACAGCGCTGTACGTCTCTTCAATTCATTCTTAATCAGATCATCAACAGATTCAGAAAGTGTTATGAAATCATACGCAGTCGGTTTTCCCATATCATCAACATAATGAACAACAATATAAGATTCTGAACGAATCGTTATTGAAAGAGGTGTATCAATAAAATAATATTGAGCCCCTGTTCCTTTTCTTATTCCCGCATACGGATAGCGCAAAGTTAAGCCGGCAAGAGTTAACTTAATCTGCCCATTTGCGGTCCCCGGATCAAAGCCGTACTCACTTCTCATCTTATCCAAATCGATTCGTTTTTCACGAATCATACCAGCATATTCTTCAGGATACCACTGCGAAGCCAGTACTGTTTGCAAGAGGGTATCTTTTGCAAGTATATCTTCTTCATTTTCAGTTGTTTCAACAATCGTTTGATCTTCTGTTATATCAAACAAGCGCAAATTATATGAATAACACCATCCTTCCGTACCATCCGATGTCAGGACCCGAAGCCACTCACCGGGCAATTCATTCTGTCCGGACATAACCTTAGAACCAGTCCCTTTATACAGAACTTTAATTATTTCATCGCGGCGCAGTCGATATACCTGCCGTCCTACACTGTCAGCATCAGCACGGATAGGAAGCCCATCAGTCGCTACACGCGCATACTGATTACGATATTCCGCATACCGTTCCGCTTCTTTTTCCGCCTGACGACGAGGAAGTGGTTCTGTAAGCTGCCATAGAGGCACTTCAATTTTATTATCCATATTTTGCGAATCCGCACTTACTACATATGTATGAGAGATATTAGATTTAATAAACACTGGCACGATATCCCCGTCTGCAAGATTTTTCTCCGGATCAGCCCACAGCACAACACTGTACCCCATCAGTTTTGAACAGGATGCCAAAAATACCGCCGGATAAACAGCGCAGAGAACTGCGAATATCTGTATGATTGTAAACCGTTTCATAGGGCTCTACCATACCACAGACACAATAAAAAGTCCAACAAACGACATATCAACAGCAACACTTTGAAAGTTTCACAATTTATGGTATACTTTTCTTATGCAGTGGGGAGTAATTATATTCTTTTTGTTATTAACCGGATGCACCCAAATTCAAAATGATAATTTGATCATACCGCCGCATGATTCAACTATTAAATATCAGATGGACAAGATGGTAGAATCTACTAAGTGGCTTGAGGAACTGGAACCGCAATTACTCTCTGATAAAAGAAATCCGCCTCAGGCAGGTGTTTCTGTCACACCAAAGAATATATTCGGAATACAGACCAATGAAGAACCTGTATACCCTTCGATTCCCGGTTTCGCCAGTCTTGATACCCGGCAGCTGGGTGATCAACAGGAACAGTGTATACGCAGTTTCTGCAGACAGCTGCTAAAACCAGAACGTGATATTCCTCCGGAACTGATGGCCACAGGCATGGAATATCTGCTGTATATATTCCTGTTTAATATACAGGATATAAGATCCTTTTCCCGGTACATCATCGGAAAACCTTTTATCAATGAATGTACATATCTGATCCCGGTACGGTTATATACAAATGCAGCTCCGCTTGATATAGATTTTTTTCTCATACAAGAGCAAAATGAATGGCATATACAGCAAATATATATAAGGACAGATACCTATGAGTAATATGCTGACAGGAATAGAACGGCAGCTAATTCTGGAATATCTTGCGACAGAAACACCGCCAATAACTTTTATTTCTGAACAAAAAGAAGATGTTCCCATTATATTTCCAGAAGGAACGATTTCATTTAGTAATACAAAAGGAAGCATTACACTAGCGGCAACACGGCTGCTGCCTGCTTCGCCAATAGAAGGACACATCCAGTTTTATTACCGTAAATTAGGACTATGCTTTTCAACCACTATTACACAGAACGGTCCAATGGGCGCTTCATTTCCCATTCCGGAACGCATAGAACGTATCAGCGGTTTTACAGAAGAAACAACACCAGTTAAGGGCAAAGTTTTCTACAGTTTTCAAAACATTAAACCATGTGCCAGCTGCGTCAGCACCCATGATTATCAGCTGTATAATCCCTTTGTGTGGCGAGAACTTCCTGATTCTGACGATTTCAGAAAAAAACTGATAGCTCTATTAAAGAGTTTCAATTTTCATATATGCCGCACTCCTGCAACATTTACAAAAACTCTGGCGGCTACACAGAAAATTCTGTATATCATTAATGGAAAATTACCGCAGCGCCAGCCATTTAATTCAGATGTCTGTCTGCTTTCCGCTGAATTGCCGATAGCTCTTGCTCATAAAGGACTTTCAGGGCTGTTTATCCCGCTTGACGCCAGTGCACAGACATGCGCAGTAAGCACAGAAATTATAAAAAATGACGCCGAATTAGACAGGCTGCTCAGTCACTTCTGCGGCTGTAAATACCTCGCACAGCACCAGCCTTTGCCCGATGTACAGGGGCGTATAGAACCGCTTTCGATTATATACTTGAGCAGTTACGGCTTTGTACTTGGCGGACAGAAAAACCAATCGCTTTCACTGCTGAAAGACGGAGATACATTCCAGATACTGCTCGAAGAAGAATCCCCTATCGGCAGCCGTCTTATACAAAGCACAATAAAAATTACTGAACATATTATCGGAGATGATGATAAACAATGCATATTCTGCGCATTTACTGAAATACAGGAAGAAGACAAACGTTTTTTATTTGAACGCTTTAATGGTAAAAAATATAAATAATGGTATATATGTAGCGGTCCCACTCCGATGACGCGTGGGACCAGAAAAACTCCTCTTTTATCAGGTATCAGTATTAGTTTCTGTATGCGGCTTCTCAGATGGAATCTGATCAGTATTCCATTCCCTGCCATCAGCAGAAACACCAAGCGCAGAAAGACTTTCTTTTGTTGGTGTCTGCCCCATCAGTACGGAAACAGGATGCAGAAATGAAATATTCTCACAAATAATTTTCAGAATAACCATCATCGGAACCGCCAGTATCAAACCGGTAAAGTCCCAAATCCATCCCCAGACAGACAGCGAAGCAAGAATGACAAAGGGAGATAATCCCAGTTGACTTCCCTGCACGCGCGGTTCTATCACATTCCCCAGAACCATATTAACACCAAGCATAAGACAGCCGGTAAAGATAACTGGCCCCGGTTCCGGCCAGAACTGAACAAGAGCAAAAGCCGTAGTCATAATACCTGAAGCGATTGAACCAAAATTGGGAATAAAATTTAGAACAAACGCGAGAAATCCCCAAACAATCGCAAAATCAAGACGGATAAACAGACAGCCCAGCAGAACAAAGATACCAGTCAGTAGTGAAATAAAAAACTTTACCGACAAATACCGTGTAACCTGAAGAATGATGTCTTTAAGTACTCTGATAAAGCGGTTACTGTGGTGCCCCTCAGCAAGCACGTAGCCGATTTTAATTCTAAATGCCTGCATTTCCGCAAGAAAGAAAATAGCGAATAGAAATACCATCAGCGTATTTTTGAAAAAGGTCAGCAGAGAATTTGATAACGATAGCGCCGTCATCTGAATGGCAGAGCGTACACTCAGCTGCCCCCACAGATTTTCAAACAGAGAATTCTCAGCGTCATAGGGCAAATCAAACAGGTGCGCTACTGTCTGATAAATAATCATAAACCGTTCTTCATACCGCGGATATACCGTAATAATCGTTTTAAAACTGGCAAACAGCAGAGAACCGATAGTATAAATACCTATGAACAGTATTGTTATCACAATACCAATACCAAGTCCCCACGGAACACGGAAACGTTTATGCAGCGCAGATATAAGAGGGTCAAGAACACAAGAAAGCAGCACAGCCAGCGTCAGCGGCAATACTACAGGTGCGGTTGCCTTCAGAACAGCACCTGATATAATAATCGCTATAAATAACAGCAGAAAAAAAATCGGCCGCGCAAAATTAACCTGTTTTTTCATACAGGTTTACCGTGCAATACGGTCAAAACCGCAGTATGGCACAAGCGCAGGAGGTACTGTGATAGACCCATCCTCATTCTGATAATTCTCAAGAACCGCAACAAGCGCACGCGATACCGCGACTGCTGTACCATTGAGCATATGTACATATTTGTTCTTTCCATCATCATCCTTATACCGCACATTTAAACGGCGGGATTGATAGTCAGTACAATTTGAGGTTGAAGTAACTTCTCCCCATTCTCCGCCATTGCGTCCCGGCATCCATGCTTCCAAATCCCATTTACGATATGCGGGCGCACCAAGATCACCAGTACAGGTATCAACTACCCGGAACGGAATTCCCAAGCCAGTAAAAATTTCTTCCTCAATAAGGCGCAATTTTTCATGCAATGTATCAGAATCTTCTGGCAGACAATAGACAAACATCTCAAGTTTGGTAAACTGATGCACCCGATACAGTCCTTTAGAGAACTGTCCGGCTGCGCCTGCTTCACGGCGGAAACAATGAGACAGTCCGCAGTACATAAGCGGCAGCTTATCCTTAGGAAGAATTTCTCCGGAATGATATCCGCCGAGAGTAATTTCAGCTGTCGCGACAAGACACGTATCTTCTCCTTCAAGTGTATACACATTGGACTCATTGCCGCGCGGATTAAAACCGATTCCCTGCAAAATATCAGCGCGCGCAACATCAGGAGTGATAAACGGCGTAAAACCATGGCGGCGCAGAATATTCAGCGCATACTGCACAAGCGCCAGCTCAAGAAATACTGCCTCATTTTTTAGGTAATAAAACTTACTGCCGGCAACTTTTGTCCCCTCATCAAAGTCAATAAGATCAAGATCCTGGCCAAGCTGCACATGATCTTTCGGCTGGAATGAAAACGCACGCGGTGTACCAACACGTTTTACTTCAAGATTATCACTATCCACAGCACCGACAGGAGCATCAGGATGCGCCATATTGGGAATACGGCGGCCTTCTGCTTCAAGCGCGGCCTCAACTTCTGCTGTTTCTTTTTCACATGCTGCAATTTCTTCTTTAATAGCCTTACCTTCTTCAATAAGACGGCGGCGTTCCTCATCAGGCAGTTTGCCCTTCATCGCTTTCGCGTTATCATTACGCTTCTGCTGCAATGACTGCAGTTTTGTAACAAGCGCAGTGCGTTTATCAAATAACTCAACCACAAGATCCGCATCTGCATTCATATTGCGGTCTGTGATATTCTTTTTAACAGCTGCCAAATTATCTTTAATAAATCTGTAATCTAACATAATAACTACTATATTCCCCTATAGATAAAGATGCAATAATGATACTATATACTATTTTAATTCATACGTTACCGTCACATCGACACGTGCATCTGAACGTCCGGCAGAAACCGGCGTAGAAATGGCGGCACTGTCCGCAGCAGCAGCCAATTTCATACTGTTTGACCGCGGCGCCACATAGCTGTTTTCTACTATCCTCGCAACTTTTCCAAGTTCCGCACCTGCTGTACCGGCAAGCAGCGCAGCTGCTTCTGCGGCCTGATTTATCGCGAGTACACGGGCTTCCCGAACTGCGTCAGTCGTATCAGTTACATCAAAGGATAACGATGATAATTCATTCGCCCCGGCCCGTATAGCCGCATCAATAACACTGCCAACTTTATCCATATCTGATACAACAACGACCAGCCCATTTGAGACACGGTAATCACCGCGAACCGTTCTGCCATTCACATATGAATTTTCCTGATAAATACTATAACCTTCAGTAGAAAACTTATCCGCCGGTATTCCCTGCTCGGAGACTGCAGTCTGCACACGAGTCATGCGCGCAGCATTTTCAGCGGAAGCAGTCTGCACATCCGCGTTTCTTGTTACAACAGCCAGTTTAATTGTCGCAATATCAGATTCCACCGCAACAAGACCACTGCCATTTACTGTTACCGTCCGCTCTGTTCTGCCTACTGAGACACTGCAGCCGGAAAAAAAGATTATCACCGCAGATACAGCTGCATACAGTGGAATTCGCACCGCATATCTTTTCATACTACCCGACATCCTTTTGTAAAAAATAGATATTATACCGCTTTTTATTTGCCAGTAAAAAAAGCTTTCAGTTTCGCAAAGAAACCTTTCTTTTCCGCAGGAGGAACAGCTTTCTGCGTATTCTGCTGAACCGGAATCTCATCTCTCTTTTTCTGTACCGGCTGCTGCCGTTCAGTATTTCTCGGAGAAGTATTCTGCCGGCGCTGCTCATATTGACGGGATTTACCGCTTTTCTTTGCACCATTACCTTTTCGGGGAGCAGCGGCTCTTTCTGTCTTATCATCACGCTGCTGCGTTCCCGCAAATTTTTCCCTGTAGTGCTTCATCCGCTCTTCCAGCGGAAGCGCTGCCAGATTGTCCAGCTCTTCTTTTGTTTCTTTGTCGGAGCGTCTTTCTGCATTCTGTCCGGATCTGCCGCCGCGACGCCGGTCTGAATGTTCTGAACGGAAACGTTCCTTTCCGGAACCTTTTCCTGTCCGGCCGCGGTCATGACCGCTCTTATTTCCATAATACTCATCAGAATGAGAATCAAGACGGATATATACCCCGGCGCTCTTATCTTCCGCGTACTGTTCTTCACCAGCCATTGTAGAAGGAATACTCATCTCTATATAGCGTTCAATAGCCGGCAGATTATACACATCCTGTTCGCAGCAGAATGTATAGGCTTTTCCGCTCTTGCCGGCACGAGCCGTTCTTCCGATTCGATGCACATAGTTTTCAGACTCATTCGGCAGATCATAATTGATAACCATAGCAAGATCAGTCACATCGATACCGCGGGCGGCTACATCTGTCGCGACAAGACATTTAAGAGAACCGCGCTTAAATGAATCAAGTACCTGCAACCGTTTTGACTGCGGAAGATCGCCGATTATGTATTCGGCTTCTATTCCGTTCATAATAAGCCGCTTTGCGATAACCTCACAGGAACGCTTTGTGTTGCAGAACACAATAAGGCTCTCAGGCTTTTCCTGATTGATAATCCCCAAAAGAAGCCGCATTTTGCAATCGCTCGCGACATGAAACAGCAGCTGATCTATTTCTTCTACGGTAATCTGCTCAGCTTCTATGGTAATTTCCTTTGCGTCTTCAGTATATTCCCACGCGAGATTTTTTACATACGTATTCAGCGTCGCGCTGAACAGCATCGTCTGCCGATCATGAGCAGACGGAAGAACCTTTATTAACCGGCGTAAATCGGGATAGAATCCCATATCAAACATTCGATCAGCTTCATCTATAACTAGGAAAGCAACACTGCTCAGATCCATTGTTCCCGATTCCTGCAAATCAATCACCCGGCCGGGAGTACCAATAATAATATCAATATGATTTTTCAGCAGCTGCGCCTGCCGGGTATATCCGACACCGCCGTAAAAGCTGCCGGTTTTAAACGAAGTCCCGCTGCACAGTGTTTTTGCTTCCTGTTCAACCTGCACCGCGAGCTCCCTCGTCGGGACCATAATCAGCGCAGACTTATCTTTCATTCCTTCACGGGTAAGAAGTTCCTGGATAATAGCAATCAAATACGCGGCAGTCTTTCCTGTTCCTGTCTGAGACTGCACATACAGATCAGCCCCTTCAAGAGCTGTCTTAAGAACCTGCTCCTGAACCGGTGTACATGTCTCATAACCGGCCTGAGCTATTCCTGCGAGCAGGTCTTTATGCAAGTTAAATTCAGTAAAATTCATAGCATCTCTTTTAATTGATTTTCAGGCACTTGCGGCGGCTGTGTATATCATTATCAGCAAAATAAAAACGTCCGCAATATATACATTTATAATACCCTTTTTTGCTGATAATGTCATGCTCTCTCCATTACACAACTGCAAAAACAGACCTGCTTTTTCTGTCAGTTCTCAAAATCACACGACGCGCGTTCACTGACTACAGAATGAACAAACTGTTTTACCTCAAGGTGGGCAGGATGACTCTGATACACATCAAGCGCCTCACGGCTCTCAAGAGTACTCACCAGCGCAACATCATATCCGTTAAATCCTCTATATACTTGCGCCGAAATCAGTCCCGGCACTACACCGACAAGACCTTCGAGCAGCCGCTTCATGCGCCGCGCGGTTTCTTCTTTTGTACTGTCTTCTGCGATATTCCATAATACAATGTGCGTTACCATACTTTTATACTCCTGCATAACAAATTATTTTCTTCAATAATACCATGCAAGAGGCTCGCATACAAGCATATCAGAAAAAAATGTGTAAACCCAGTACACCGACATGCGTGAATTTTACACGCATAGAACTTTATTTACTCCCGTTAACATGGCGGTACGTTTAAATTAAACAGGTACAAAAACCGGCGCTGTGCGCGACCGGGTACCGGCGAGAGATGTACAAAAGAACAT
>CALXMF010000016.1 GCA_944389415.1 uncultured Spirochaetota bacterium
CCTCCCACCCAGCACTTCCTTTAACAAAAGATACGTCTTTTCTTTCCTGCGCTTTGTTCATGTGTTTCCTCCTGTCTATATATATGGAAAAAACACTGCGTTTCTGTGCGCTCCTTTTGCCTCTTATCTGTTCTTTCAGTATAGTATGCTTTATCCTATCTGTCAGTACTGGTATGCACTCCTTACTATCATCAAATCATATGCATAAGCTATAAGACCCTCTCAACAGCCGCTATAATCTTTTTCACCACCTGTATAAGGCGTTTATTATCACGATGGCGGCGCACCGCGATACGAAAGCAGGTACTGCCAAGTCCTGCATAATCAGCACATCTGCGCACCAGTATGTTATGTTTAAGCAATTCATACGGTAAATCAAAACCAGGCGGCAGTATACCGGTCTGTATCAGAGGCTCCAACGTACACAACAGAAAATTTGCCCTTCCCCGCACACAGTAAAAACCAAGAGCGCTCAAATTTTCATACAGATACTGGCGTTCCTTCGTAATTAACCGGCGCAACCGGCGTTCATACCAACGGCTATCAAGCACAGCACTTCCCGCGCATTGCGCGGCAAAAGACACATTCCAGGGAGGCAGCACATTCACTATATTTTCCGCCGCCTGTTCCGAAGAACATAACGCATAGCCAAGGCGCAGACCCGCCATTCCATAAAACTTAGTAAATGCTTTTAATATAATAATATCAGCTCCGCTATGCAGCAAACCGCGCTGCCACCTGATATCATCGGTAACAAACGGCATAAAACAGCTGTCTACAACCATAAAAACATGATTTGCGGCACAGGCGGCGGCAATACGTTCAAGCAGAGCAAAGGGAATAACAGTTCCTGCCGGATTAGAAGGCGAGCATACAAACAGCATATCAATTCCGGTAAGCCGGCGGCACAATTCCGCACACAATTCTTCAGTCAGAGAAAACTCCGTATCAGCAGTCAGCATAAAAGAGTCAATCGCAGACTCCCTGCATCCTGTTATTAGCAGCGCGCGCCGGTATTCACTGAAAGCCGGCTCCACAATCAATGCCCGGCGCGGCTGTACGGCGTGCGCGGCTGCATATATAAGTTCAGTTGCTCCATTACCGCATACAATATGAGTGTCGCTAATCTGTTCACGCAGGCTGATCGCACTGATCAGTTTGCGGCAATACGGGTCAGGATACTGAGAAATACCGGCGCAACAGGAAACAAGAGCAAGGCAGCCGGCAAACGGCAAGCCAAGCGGACTTGTATTTGCCGAAAAATCAAGAATCGTTTTTTTCCTATGCGCATATGAAGCAACATCTCCCCCATGGCTGAACGCCTGCCTGTGTTTTTCAGACATACGCGGTCAATACTACCGGGATCAGCACAAACAGGCAAAGGCAAACAAACGATACGGCATATACAAGCTGTATAATACGGAGGATATCCTGTTCTTCTGCCGGACGCGTGTTATCACCTATATAAGGCTTTTCTTCAAGCTGCCCATCATACATGGCAGAACCCGCAAGACGTATCCCCAGCAATCCGGCAGCCGCAGCCTCTGTCTGCCCAGCGTTTGGACTGGCGTGACAATACCGGTCACGAAGAAAAATACGCCAGCCGTTCACCATATTAAGATGCAGAAAAGGAGATACAAGCAGCATAAATAACGCGCTTATACGTGCGGGAATAAAACCGCATATATCGTCAAAGCGGGCAGCCGCCCAACCGAAATAATAAAATTCTTCATTTTTATAACCAAACATACTGTCCATGGTATTTACCGCCTTATAACACATGGCAAGCGGAATACCGCCAATACAAAGAAAAAACAGCGGCGCGACAATACCATCACACGTATTCTCAGCAGCTGTCTCAACAGTGGCTCTGATGATACCAGCACGATTAAGACATTCCGTATCCCGGCCGACGATACGGGCAAGAGCATTCCTTGCTGAATCAAGAGTCGGATCTGCAGCAAGTGCCCGATGCACATCAAGACAGGCAGCGCATAAGCCCCGCACCGCCGGAATCTGGAATGCCCAAACAGCGTGCGCAATATATACTAAAATAGGAGATATTCTGGCAGCATAAAATAGAACAACAGCCGGTACCACATAAGAAACAGCGCAAGTCAAAAAAACAGTAACGATACCAGCAATACGCTCGCCTGCCGCAGAAGCAGAAAACAAACGGCGGCACAGCGTCCGGCAGCGAGAAGCAAACCAGGCAATTACCGTCACCGGATGAATGACACACTTGGGGTCGCGAAAAACGAAATCACAGCAGACACCAAGCAAAACAGCAGCGCTCACACTTATTCTCCAAACATCTGCAAATCTGTAAAAGAAACTTCTCCCGCATGATAGCGACACACCGCCTCTATCATACCGCCATTAGGCAGCCGCACATCAAAATACGAGATATCACGGATAAAACGAGAGCACAAAGCCATAACCGTACCGCCGTGTCCAACAATAATCAGGTAAGACGGAGGAGAAACATCCAGACTGAAGAACGGTAAATCAAGAAATGTACGGCATACCCGTTCCTGAAACATATCTCTGCTCTCCCCGCCGGGACACTGCGACATACATCCGGAATCAACCCACTCAAGATACCTGTGATCGTACCGCATTTCCTCGGCGCTGCGGCGCTCAAATACACCAAAATTCATTTCAGCAAACCCAGCAGTCTCAACCAGTACCCCATGCGGAAACAACAGCTGTGCTGTTTCTTTTGCACGAATAAGCGGGGAGACATATACAGTTGGAAGACCAGAGGCAAACGCTTTAGCAGCTCGGCGCACACAGTCACAGGAAGCACAGTGCAGAATCTGTTCTCTCCCCTGCGGAGAAAGAGGAACATCCCATGTTCCGCAATAACGGCGCTCTCTGTTTGCCATCGTCTCTCCGTGGCGTATAAGCAGCATCGGTATCTGAAATACCGTGTGATTCACAGTGTCAGCTCTCCTTTTAGCACCTGCGGAATACCGCAGCACATACGGACAACCGTATCGGCATTCGCCGCGCAAACACGATTCAGTAAGCCATATGCCTCACGCAGCAGATTCTGTTCCTCTTCAGCAGGAACGATACCGCAGCCAGCCTCCGTACAGATAATAACTTCTTTTTGCAGAATGAGAGGCAGCAATACTTCACGCTGGGTTAAAAAACTGAGTGCGAGATCGTTATCAATAAAAAGAACAGCGCAAGATGTATCAGACAACGTTCCGATATCAGTCAGTGTAAATCCGAGTTTCTCACATACAAATGTTCTGCGTCCTGAGCCATATCCGCCAATGACCACCATCATAGTGAAACTCCAAAAATATACGCTAAAATAGCCGGGACAATAGCAAGCGCTCCCATAGACACAAATTCCGCCCACTGGACAAACCATCCGGCAAGATCTCCGCTTATTCCGCCAAACCGCCGGCAGAGACGCACATAATAGATACTGAATAATGACTGCGCAACCACTACAGAAAGACATTCCCATGGAGCAAACAACGATACAACAAGAGACAGGCACAAAGCTGTACCGCCAGTGCTGATACGAACTATACGTTTTTGCGCCGTATCAGAAAATGTTTTAACAAGACTGCTTCCTTCAGCCGGCGGCAGAGAAGCAACAGCAAATGCGCTTAACAAACGTGAAAGTGTAAACAGCAGCGCCAACGCGGCGCCAGTACGTACTGACGGATGTATACTTGCGGAAAACGCAAACATACCGGCAAACCAGCCACAGCAGGCAATCAATGCGGAAGCTCCGCAATGAGGATCTCTTAATATAGAAGCCATTTTTGCACGATCACTATGACTGCCAAGCGCATCGGCGGTATCACACAAACCGTCTAAATGAATACCGCCAGTCAGCAGTACAGGAAACAGCGTTAAACCGGCAGCCTGCAAAAAATATATCTGCTGAACAGATACTGTGCGCAGCTGCAAACATCCCCAAAGCCACAGCCAGCAGACTCCTCCGATAATGACACCCACAAGCGGAAACGCGCACATAACATACCGGAGATTCCGGCTGTTCCATTCAACTCTTGGAACAGGAATAGCGGAAAACAAAGAAAACGCGAGCGCAATTGTTTTAAGCACAATCATGAATCACAGACCCCTTAATATACACCGGGATACCGGCTGTTACTTCTATAACAGCCGTACTGAAAGCGGCAAACCGATTGCGCACAGATGAGAGTACATCCAGATACGCGGCAACAGTCTCACTGTAAGCAGTATCGCCGCAGAATACATCCGAACAGACTGCTATAAGATTACGGCAGGAACCTGCAAGACGCATCAGATCCGCAAAAACACAATCTGCTGTCCGCACGGGATCTTTCATTGTGCCATCAGGAAGAAATAACTCATTAGCAATCAATACTGTCAGGCATTCAAGAAGAACTGTACTGTCAGGCAGAACGAGCTGCCCTACAGAACGGCTGCATTCAATAGTAATAAAACTTTTTCCTTGTCTTGCCAAACGATGCGCATTGATGCGTCTGTGTGCCGATTCACAATTATTCTCCATTGTGGCTACATAATATAACCGTTTTCCATCAGAACGTCCCAACGCAGCAGCAAGCTCTTCCGCTACAGCGCTTTTTCCGCTTTTACTCGCTCCGGTTATCAACACCGTCATTGAGATACTGCTCCGAATGTGGTATACGGTATCACACCTGACGATTCAAAACTTGCCGCCTGTGTGTATACCGCGAACGCCATATCAAGCAGAGGCATAAATGCGACAGCGCCAGTTCCTTCACCCAGACGCATACCAGCGGTAATAGGCGCATCCAATTCCAGCTCTTTAAGCAGCAATTTTCCTGCTGGTTCATCACTGACATGGCTTGCTATCAGATACGATCGCACTGCGGGGCACAGCCGCACAGCGCATAAAGCCGCGGCGGCACTGATGCAGCCATCGATAATAACAGGCACATTCTGTGCCGCACAGGCAATCATAAAACCTGTCATTGCGGCGATATCAAAACTACCAACTTTTGAAAGAACATCATAGATATTATCACAGTCAGGGCAATTTATTTTTATTCCCTGTTTGACCGCAGCAATTTTACGGCGCAAACCATCTGCATTAAGTCCTGCTCCCGGACCAGTCACCGTTTCCACATCAATATCAAGCAGCACTGCGCTTACCGCACTTGCAGCAGAAGTGTTTCCAATACCCATCTCGCCGCATGCAAGCAGAGAATACCCGCCGCGAACAAGCCGTTCAGAAACCATGCAGCCGGCATTAAGAGCATTAAACAGTTGATCCATTGTCATTGCAGGACCTTGTGCAAAATTCGCAGTACCGCGCGCAGAAGAACAGCTAATCAACGCAGGATTGGCAATCGGAGAACACATACCAACATCAACCGCTACAACATCGCAGCGGGCACAGCGAGCCATCATATTGATATTCGCCTGTCCTTTACAGATATTATCCGCAACAATCGCAGTCACTTCACTCCCAGTCTGCGTTACACCCTCACAGATAATCCCATTATCAGCACAAAACACAGCAACAGCACGAGGTTCAAGCACCGGTACAAGCCGGCGCTGCGCTGCGCAAACACGTATTAATGCAGTCTCCAACAAACCAAGACTTCCAATCGGCTTAGCAACACAATCCCATTTACGTTTTGCCACAGATGCAATAGTGTTATCAGCCTCAGAAACCTGGGCACAAATTTGTTTAAAAATATCACGCATTTATGTTATAAACGTCCCGCTTTTCGCTGGGCTTTTGTTTTATACATTTCCACATCAGCCATATGCTGTAGTTTTTCAAATGAAAATTCATCGCTTTCGTTCATTGTAGCGCAGCCAATTGATAATCCGCGCAAAAATGGAAAATCCCCTTCTGGAAGAAAAAGATTGTTCTCAATTTTTTCAAGAAGCATTTTTGTCTGTTCCGCAGTTGTCCGCGGCAGCAATACAAGAAATTCATCTCCCCCTAATCGAAAAATAAGATCGCTCTTTCGCAAATTATGAAATAATGATGAGCAGCAGGCTACAATATATTCATCACCAACTTTATGGCCATAATTATCATTAACTTTTTTTAAATTATCAATATCACACATCATAATAGACATGGGGAATACTGGAGATTCAGAAAATAACGCACGCTTTATTTCATAATAATGACGATTGTATGCCCCAGTGAGTACATCACTGAATGCAAACGATTCAAGAGAAACAAGCAGTTTATTGATCTTGGTTATATTGGTAAACAATAACATTTTTCCAAGGCGCTCATTCCTTTTAGAAATAAGCGGTTTCGTTTCCGCATAGTAAATCACGCTGTTCAGATTATCCTGCAGTAGAAAAATATCTGATGAATCGTCATTTTTCTGTTCCATTATGTGCATCGGTAATTCTGTTTTAGTAAAAAAAGAAAATAATGTATTCACATTCAACATCGTATACTCAGCAATACCATGCGCACGTAGAATCTGAGAACCTCCCACACTCCGGAATACAACAATATCAGAACAGTCTATAATAAATAATGGAACAGGAAACATTTTTTCCATATAACTGCTGCACATGGAAATCATCAGTTCAGTTTTATCAAATCTAACGCTCAGATATAGCGCTAAAATACAAATCAGATGCCCCGCGCCAGACAGCGCGACAGCATAAAAATTATTATTTTGGGTAAGTGTAAAAAGAATATTTACCGCAACAATACACAGACATAGTATAAGCAGCGGAAGGAAAGTTTTTTTATCAGATGTATTTTTTCTCTTTACTTTTCTAATAAGAAAAATCATTCCAATAAGACATATGCCGTAACTATATATCAAATGAATATAATACCATACACCTGGATACATTTGAAGTATACGGGTCGGATTATACACAAACACATATGCATATGAAAACAACAAATCCTGAAAAGGATATGTTAACGCAAGCAGCGTAGTAATACAGGGAACAGCGAATATGCCTATAAAAAATGAAGGATGAGTTTTTTCGGGATACGCATATTTAATGCAAAATAAAAAGAAAAAAACACACGCAAACGAACTGAATACATACAACATCGAATTAAAAAAAGCAGCAATATTCGGATCATATACTATTAAATATCCAACAAGAAAAGCATCCCACAGCCCCATGCATAAAATAAACATTTGCAGGTATGCATATATCACATTATGTCTTTTATGCCGCTCACTCAGAACACACAATCCAAACGCCGTAATCGCAGATACTGTTCTGATTATGGCGTTTATATCTTCCGCCTGAAAATAAAATACTGTATTCATTATAGATATTTTGAAATATGCGTTTAAAATTACAAAAAAGGCAGGCAAAAAAGCCTGCCCTTTTTACTTGGGCCCGTATATACGGTTAATTACATACCAAGATTTTCTTCTTCTACAACAACCTCTTCTGCAACAGGCTCTTCGGTTTCAACAACCGCAGGTTCTTCCACAGTCTCTGCAGCAGGAGTTTCAACGACAGCCTGCGCCTGGACAGCATCAGCTGTACCGCATTCAATAGTAGGCACCGGGAGCACAAGATTTGTTGAGAACTGCATTTCAACAATCTCGCCTTTATTATCAAGATTATCAACGGCATACGCACGTACAATGCATGAATCAACACCGGCAGGAGGCAGCAAAACATCCTGATAGCGGGCAAATTCAGAACCGTTTACAGAGACATAAATATCTTTTACTCCGGACAGTTCATCTGTTGCGGCAACAGAAATTTCTGTTGCAGGATTAACATAACTAACCTCATTGATAACCAGCGGTTCAGCACTCAGTGTAATCTCGGCAACCGGACCAACATTATCATTTACAACAGCGACATTAACTGTTTCGCTGACATTTCCAACACGGTCAAGTGCATAACATGCCAACGAGACATCACCATCTGCAATGCCATTCATAGACAGAACACTTTTATTAATGAGATCTGTTTCAGCACCGCCGTTTACAGCTGCAAAAACATGTTCTGTTCCAGACACAGAATCTTCTGCGAATACACGGATACCTGTCTTTTGAGAAACATATGTGACGCCATTCTCATTTGTATACACAGGACCGTTTATCATATATTTTACAACAGGAGCGGTTCCATCAACAATTGCTGTATACATCTGCAAATCAGCTACATCACCCCATGCGTTTCTGGTACCATAGGTAACAGAAACCTGTCCCTCTTCCGACAACTCAACAGGAGCTGTATAATCTGTAAGCTCTCCGGAATTGTATGAGTATACAATTGTACCAGCTCCCTCAGGAATAGCATCAGCGCTGATAGTCACTTTTGATCCCAGCGGAACATAATCTATCTTACCGTCATTCCACGTTTTATACGTAGATTCCTGAGCCCCAGCAGCAGACGCAAGCAATGCAGCAGCTGTAATCCATCCCACAATCTTCTTCATAAAAACCTCCAACAAAAAAGAATATAGGTATAGTATAAACCACCTTTCATAAAATTTAAACATCTGTTTGCGGCAAATCGTAATAAAATATGCTGTATTTCACAGAATAACAAATAAAACAATAATAACGAACTGTTTTTCATACCCATCGTAAAACAGCCATCTTGTTCAAAACAGCGTATAACAGTACACTGCCCTCATGAATAAAAAAATACCGGCATCAGTCTACGGAAATCCAGTCCCAAACTGTTCGGCAAAAATGAGCAGGATGATGAAAAAGTATTATGAATATATTTTTTCAGGGACTTCAACGATATCTCCTGCCCTAATAGCAGAAACAGATCCGTTCAGCGGCAGGTATTTTGCAGCAAAACGTATTACAGAATATGCAATTAATACATCACCCGAACCAGTATGCGATACTATAATAAAAGACCCCCAGGGAATTATCATTGGAACTATCAGGATGGGGTTTGGCCATGCACGAATGTCTATCGCGCTGATGTCAGCGGCTCATCATCTTGGATTTACCCCATATTGGTTTGACCTTGTCAGTTTTCCGAGAACAGCAGCGACAAAAACAATAAAGTCACTCGAAAAATGGTATAATCTTGCTTCCCGTATTTCACAGACATCAAAATTCTTTAATAAATACTTCTGGGAAAGAGTTACTTCTGCTATGGCGCTTCCTCTTTCAGTAGCATATCAGAATAAATGTTTATCAGAACTCTTTGTGCCTCTTTATGAACATATTTCCAAAGATATGCCGATTATCTGTTCTCATCCATGGGTAGCACAGGGAGCAGTCTCAGCAGGTTTCTCAACTGTGATAAATCTGGTTCCGGATAATTTTCCGATCGCGTTTAACATTGCAGAAGGCAGTATTCATACAGTACAGTCACCCTCAGCATATACCGGTTACCGTTCATTCTTCGGGATGGATACTAAGATACCGGCAAAAAACTGTATGCCAAAAGAAGATATCTACGAAGTTGGTCATTATGTAGACCATGAAATTGTCTATAATATAGAAAAAGACTGCGAACAGAGGCTCAGGCGGGTTGCTGATAACAAACCCCGGCGACTGTTGCTTACAATGGGAGGAGCAGGCGCGCAAATTCAGCGTTTTACCAATATCACGCTGTATTGTAAAGAAGCTGTCCATGAAAAAAAAGTTCAGCTATTTATTAACTTTGGGGACCATGAAAAACAATGTGCTATCTTTCAGGAACATTTGCGCAAAGCTGAACTTTCATGGATCATGCATACGGATTGGGATGAAACAGAACAATTCTGCGCTGCAGCTGAACGAAAAGATATAGAAGGCGGCATTCATATTTTTTTATATAAAGATTTTTTTCCTGCCGTGTACGCGACTAATCTGCTCATGCGCGTCAGCGATGTTCTCATAACAAAACCAAGCGAATTATCCTATTATCCAGTACCAAAACTATTCATACACCGCGTAGGCAGACATGAAGCATGGGGAGCAATTCGCGGTTCAGAAATTGGGGACAGTACTATAGAAACAGATTATGACTGCGCTCTCCGCAGAACACTCAAATGTCTTATAAATGAGAATGATCTTATCAAACTGTACTGCAGGCATATAGTAGCAAACAAAAGAGCCGGTATATATGATGGAGCCTATAACGCAGTAAAACTTGCAATCAGGAAGGACTAGTATGGCAGGTAATACATTCGGCACAGTATTCAAAGTAACTACATTTGGAGAAAGTCACGGTTTCGGTCTTGGTGCAGTAATAGACGGATGTCCGGCAGGTATCCCCTTATCTATTGAACAAATTCAGCACGAACTGAATAGAAGACGCCCAGGCATACACAACAATACCCCCAATGCGGCTGTAACAGCACGATGTGAAAAAGATGAATGCGAAATTCTCTCGGGTGTCTTTGAAGGAATTTCAACAGGTACGCCTATTGCACTTCTTATACAAAACACTTCTCAGCATTCCAAAGATTACAGCAACATAAAAGACACATTCCGCCCCGGACATGCCGATTACACATATACAGCAAAATACGGACTGAGAGATTATCGCGGCGGAGGCCGTTCATCCGGACGAGAAACGGCAGCACGTGTCGCCGCGGGAGCAGTCGCAAAAGCTGTTCTTCAACAGGCGTTTCCAAAGTGCAGTGTTACCGCCTACACCATCCGCGCAGCCGGTATAGCAGCACAAAAACGGGATCTTTCAATAATTGAGCAGAACCCGCTGCGGTGTTGTGATGAACAGGCAGCAGAGCGTATGGCAGAACAGATTGCGCTTCTGCGTTCACAGGGAGACAGCGCAGGAGGCATTATAGAATGCCAGGTAACAGGTCTTCCTGCAGGATTAGGGGAACCTGTTTTTAATAAACTTGACGCCGAATTGGCGAAAGCAGTTATATCTATCGGAGCTGTAAAAGGAATTGAATTTGGAGAAGGATTTGCAGCGGCGGACTGCACCGGCAGCATAATGAACGATGCGCTGCGAACCACACAGAACGGAAGTGCTGTAAATTTTGAAACAAATCATGCCGGAGGCATACTCGGCGGTATTTCTAACGGCGACACTATTATTTTCCGCGCCGCAATAAAACCAGTTCCAAGTATATTCCGTCAGCAGCAGTCAGTAACTCTGCATGGAACACACTATACAGACAGTACGCTTCTCATTGAAGGCCGTCATGATGTCTGTTTGTGTCCCCGAATCATACCTGTTATAGAAGCAATGACATTCATCACTCTTGCCGATCTGTATCTTCAAAACCGCAGTTCACGAATGTGATGATATCTGATACTCTTTTTATATCAGCAACACAGCAGAACTAACAAAAGCATTCCAGTTGATTTTACAGAGGTTATTCCCATATAATATTTCTCATGTTTCAAAAGAAAAAGAGAAATAATAGCAAGATTTACCTTCCAATCATAATTATTGCTCTAATCAGTTTATGTATCCTGACAGCAGCATTTCTTATTTACAGCAGCAGTTTTAATTCACCGCAGCCGCAAGCACTTTCACAGAAACAGACAACTGAACTTTCCGCACTACTGCACAACCAATATCCCACACACATCATTTCACCGCTTCCCTACAATACGATTCCTGCTGATCTTGAAATGCACTGCGGGGCCGCTATTATGATTGATTGCTCAAACGGCAATGTGCTATACGAAAAAAATGCTGACGAGATTATCCCCCCTGCATCTATGACTAAGTTAGTAGTTATGTATGTTGTTTTTCAGGAAATAGCTACAGGCCGTATCTCCATGAGCGATATTGTCCCCCTTCCGCCTGAATCATGGGCAGTGAATGCCCCGCCGTATTCATCACTCATGTTTCTTGGACAGGGACAAACTGTAACACTCGAAGAACTTTTACTCGGATTAGCAGTAGCTTCAGGCAATGACGCTGCCATCGCAGTCGCACATTATGTTTCCGGCTCAGTAGACGCATTTTGTGCACGAATGAATGAAGAAATGGAAAAACTGGGGCTTGTACATACCCATTTTGTTGAACCATCAGGATACAGTGAACTCAATCTTACAACCCCAAGAGAATTCGCTGCATTTGCACGGGTATATATAGAACGATATCCCGAAGCACTCACCAAATTTCACTCGGTACGTTCCATTTCATATCCACAGGCAAAAAACCTTGCTTCCTGGACAGATCCTGCAAAAAATCAACCTATTATACAATATAATACAAATAAGGCGCTTGATATTATTCCCGGGTGTGATGGACTTAAAACAGGTTTTATCTATGAATCGGGATATAATCTCGCTTACACAGTAAAACGGGGCGGAACACGTTTTATTGCGGTTATCATGCAGGGGGAAGGACAAGGTTCTGCTGAAGGGAATAAGTACCGGATACTTAACAGCCAGACATTAACCGATTGGGGGTACAGTACTTTTGCGACACGTCCGGCAGATACTATAGAACCGATTGCGGTTCCCGTATTCGGCGGCAGCGAACAATCACTGTTTCTTATTCCCGCATATAATCAATCTTTAACAGTGCCAGCATTGCTGAGCGGTAAAAGTCCGCAGGACGCGGCCGCACAAGTGACCGTTGAAACACGAATCAGAGACAGCCTTAACGCCCCTGTCGCTGCCGGCAGCGTATGCGGAACCAGGGTATATTCACTCAATGGTATTGTTCTCCAAGAAATTCCTCTTGTAGCAGACCGTACTGTAGAACAGGGATCTTTATTTAAACGACTGCTTGATACAGCCGCACAAGCACAACACCGGTAGAGGAATTATTTACACTACATATATTCTGATTTGCGGATAGAAAAGGGGCTGCCCCACAAAGAATGGACAGCCCCTTTTTTGTGTCACACAGTTATGTTAGAAAGTATATCTCCAGGAAATGGGGAGTGCAAACGCGAATGTCACTTGAGGGTCATCGTTAATCCCACGCCGGCTACTATAGAAATTCAATTCCACACCGCCAATCAAACGGTGTTTTCCCATATTGAAAATAATCTGGGGATATAAATCAACAGACCATGCACCCCGTGACTTTTCAGATTTAAGTAAGGCCCCTCCATAAGATCCCGTAAATTTTAAAGTCAGGGTATCCAAAATATCCCACGCAACAAGAAGGCCAGTATATAACAAAGTATCAACCTCCTCTGCAAAGGCAACCTCCATATCACCGCCCACAGAAATGGGGCCGTTATACAATCCCGTAAGAGTTATTATAGAATCTTTTCCTTTTCCAAACCGATTCCCTACCACATCTTGAAAACCAGCCGTAAACCGGGGAGTCAGAAATATATTTTCACCGTTAAACGTATATCCGCCACCAATATAAAATTTATCATACAGAGAGCCATAACTGGCAAAAATTCCAAGAGATCCATTTGACATCTTATATGCGGCACCTATATTTAAATCCGAACCGCCTATATCAAAAGTACCGTTAATGCCGAAATTGAACCGCATACTGAAATCACCTTCATCACTAACCATCGTTGGAACACTGAAACCGCCCTGTACCATATCAAAGAGTATATTCATACCGAAATACTGAGTACCATACATTCCGTTTTGGGTATAGTCATCATAGACAACCAAGAAGGAACCAGGAAGAGCCTGACAATATTTTGGCCCAATCAAAATCTGCATCCACTGTATGGGTTTAACCCATACGTGAGCCTTATCCATAGTGGAATTTTCCAAGGTATATTTTTTTAGATTATCAAAATCTTCAAATCTCACGGTATATTCTATTTCGGCCCCACATTTTGATATGCCAGGTTGGCAAATATGGTATCATAGAAACCGCCAAAACCTGTTCCGAGTTTAGCGTCTGAAGCCTTGCGTAATCTTACAATAAAACCGTTTGAGCCCAATTCGTTATAAATTTCATTTTGAGCAGCAGCAAAAGATGCCAGCAAAGAAAATATGATACAAACAATGACTATCTTCTTCATAAAACAACTCTTTCTGTATCTTAAAACATATAATCCCCATATAATATTGTCAACATATAACCTGTTAAACGGAGGGGAGATTCGATCTCACTATACAAAATAGGGCTGCAAAAAAAGAACGGGGCATCCCTGTTCATTAAATGTCCACGTTAAAAATCTGGTATAAGTTACAGAGTAAAGAAAAAGGCTGCCCTTTATGAAGTTTTCAACACTTCTAGGACAGCCCTTTCTATTAGCACATTCTACTTATTTTTCCAGAATAAACTCTACACGGCGGTTTTTCCACCAGTTGTCTTTATCAGATCTGGGAACAACCGGCATACGGCCGCCCATACCGACTGTCGACAATCGTGAAGCATCCACACCAAATTCTACAAGAATACCTTTTACAGTCTCTGCACGGGCTTCTGACAGCGGCACCAATGGAATATTACCATTTGCTGTTGATGTTTCTTCAGCCTCGGTACCGCTTATGTTATTAGCGTGACCTTCAATACTGACCGAATACCCTTTGAACTTATTCAGAATTTCGGCAATACGCTTGAGCACCCGCATATTGTTATCAATCTGTTCCTGAGTCAGTCCGTTTTTCGGAGCTTCATTTATTCCTTTGAAATCAGCATTATCCGCACGGAAAATAATCGCCGGAACCTGCATTTTCAATACATCGCCAACACGGATAACCAGTACATCTACCGATATCAGACCATCAACAGATGTCGTCATACCAAGCTGATCCGTAACAGAGAATGTAAACGGGTAATCCATAGCGGATTGGACTAATTCACCGTTATTTCCGCGTCCATCCCATACCATTCGTTCTGTCACTGTAGAAGAACCGGATGTTTTCCAGAACGTATTGCCATTCTGCGGATCACGAATCTCAAAGTACCAGTCTTTTAAGCCAACTGCGGCTACCGCTTTCAGACTGATAAACAGATCATCATCAACACCATCGTTATCAGGACTGAAATATCTTGGTGATGTTTTCACCGTCAAAACAGGCGGAGTAACACTTGAGACAAATTTGCTGCCGGTAATCGATATCTTATTACCTTTCGCATATGTTATATTCAGCTCAGGAGTCAGAGTTCCTTCCGCAGCCCGTCCTGATATATTTAAGCCGTCCCAGATAATTGTTTCAGGCACATCAGGACTGTCAGCCTGTGTCCACTGACGTACCAGATCTCCATGCTCATTTTTAATTCTGAAACTCCAAGATTCAATACCCTCGTTAAGTGTTGCAGATAAATGGAATTCCTGTGTATCCCGTACACCGTCTCCATTTGGTGATATAGCCGTATCCGAGACAGTAAAGTACCCTTTCGCGTCACGGCAGTCAATCTGAATATTATCCAGATTAACTGTACATTTGTTTCCGGCTGCATCTGTACAAGTCAGCGTGATGCGGTATGTACCATCCGGCACCGTATTACCAGATTCATCACTGCCGTCCCAATCAAACGACTCTGCCTGTCCATGCCAGGTATAGGTGCGGATAACACCGGCAGCTCCCTCGATAGTCATCGTCCACAGGTCTTCAAAACTGGTATTCATCCGCAGCGGCAGAACATCCTTCAGACCATCGCCTTCAGGAGAGAATATCGCATACGGTACCGTAAGTTCCGCGGTTGGATATACAGTATCAAGTGTAACAGGTCGTGAAACTGAAGTTGTTTCACTGCCGTTATTCGCCACCGTCATCAATGCGGCTGTATATGTGCCATCTGCACACCTGGATGAATCATCCGCAAGTCCGTTCCACACAAACTGTTCAGGCAGTTTTCCGCGTCCCTCAACTGTTTTCACAACAGTACCGGCCGCATCTGTAATAACAAACCGGTAAGACGCAATACCGCTTTCTGATTTTACGGTCGGTCTGAATGTTACAGAATCCTGAGACCTGTCTCCATTTGGAGAGAAAGCAGTAGAAAGCGCTGTGAGAATCACCTCAGTTGTTCCCGTATCAAGACCGAATGTATCTGAAGTGACAGATACTGTATTACCCGCAAGATCTCTCGCTGCAAGCCGGTACATATATTGCCCGTTCTGACTCAGCGCACCTGCATCATCAGCTCCGTCCCATTCAAGTTCAAGCGGAGGCTGCGCACCAAAGGAGAATGTCCGGATCACGTTATTATTCTTATCAAGAATCTCGCCAATCCATTCATTTTCATTTGATGTTTCCTGATATATAGTAATTATATCCTTATTTCCGTCACCGTCTGGAGAGAACACTGTATCAGATAAACGTATATGAGCTGACGGCGATGTATTATCCAATACAAATACAGGCGATTTTATTTCCGCCGGAACATATCCGTTCAAATACGCAGCAGAAACAACAGCCTGATACCTGCCTTCAGGCATAATACTGCCGCTGTTATCTTTTCCATCAAATGACAAATGTTCCGGAACCTGCTCTGTACCGCTGAACGAACGGAAGACTACTCCGTTTTCATTCACGATATCAACATTCCAGCGTACAAGTTTATTAATGCCTTCAGGCTGCGGAATAGAAACATCAAATTCAATCGTATCCTGGACACCGTCACCATTCGGAGAGAAATACCGGCTGCCCACAAGAATAATATTTGTCGCGGGACGCTCTGCTGAATAAATAATATTGCTGATACGCGCTTCAGGAGAAGTGTTTCCAGCGCGATCGACAGCGGAAACCGTATAAGAATACACACCATCCGCAATCTGCAATCCTTCATCATTGCGGCCATCCCAGCTGAATGATTCAGGCGCACTGTCCCTCCAGTACAACGTGCGCACTACATTACCCAGCGCATCAGTAAATACACCTTTCCATTCGTCTTCAGCAGAACCAGTCTGCTCAACAGCAAAAACATTTTTCGCGCCTGCGCCAAATATACGTTCTCCAACAGGCGGCTGTGTCAGCTCAATAACAGGCGGAGTATTATCAACAATAACCTCCAGTTTGCCAGTTTCTGCTTTATTGCCATTATCATCACTGGCAGTCATATAGTAATAATATGTGCCGTCAGCAGCTGTCTCACCAGAATCAAGCACTCCGTTCCATGTTATCTGATCCGGAATCTGTACCCCCTGCTTTACACGGAACAATAGCTGAAAAAAACCTTTAAACGTCATTTTGGCAGGTCTTGTCTCTTTATTTCCGATTGTACGGACTACAGTACCAGAAGCATCTGTTATAACAAACTGCCACTCCGTAATATATCGCTTATCTTTTATCTTAATGGGTACAGTCAATTCATCCTGAACACCATCATTATTTGGAGAGATATATACGGTTTCCTTTGCTGAAACAGCCTGTGCAGCAGCTCCAAGCACCGCACAGCAGATAACAGCCCGCAGTCTCTTTTTTACACTATTTTTTTTCATACCCTATTATTCCTCCCACATCTGGATAACAGGAGCCTCCGTGTCTTTCAGCCCCAGATATGCTGCCGCTCCCGCTGAAACAGCCTGTACCCCTCCGTATAGCTGCTGCCACGCAGTAGAAATAGATAAATCATTTTTCTGCCAGCCCTTGCTCGCAAGGAATTTATTTTGCTGTGTATCTATACCAAATTTGACCGACAGACTGATTGCGGGCATCAGATTATAATTATCTTCAAGGATTTCCCTCAGATTTGCCTGCCAGCTGACAGTAAGTTTTACAATCTGCGCATAATCAAACTGAAGTCCTGTATCCAACACCGCATTCTGGAAGAACGGTGCGGAAATGTCGCATGAAAAACCGCCCCTAAAGCCTCCTGCCTCAAAAAGATGAGCGGCGACTCCCACACGCGGTGTAAACATACCGGGATAGAAAGATGATGTTGATGTTCCCGCGGCTATGCCCGGCAAATCCATCACAAATGTTTTACCTATCGCCGACAGCGCACCGCCAACACGGAAATTTTTCATAAATCCGACTGTGCCGAAATTATATACTGCTCCAAGATCGATATACAGCGCCCAATCATTTCCATAACCAAATCCAAAACCACCGGTCAGCCCGGCACCAACATACAGACGTTCTGTGACATCCTTTGAAAAAGTACCATTGATCATAATCAGATTACCCAGCGGCATGGAGTCAAGAGAGGAAAACACTCCATTAAGTGATCCCGTAAAAACTCCAAAGCGTGATGGTATCAGAACTCCAAGGCGCGCGCCGCTGCCAAATGTATGTTCCGCGTTCGGTTCCAGCAGCGCTGTATATCCAAGATCAATCACCGCGCGCTGGTCGCCGGCGACAACCGCAGGATTAATCAGCACTGATGACGGAGAATCACCTAGAAGCGCCCCTCCTGCGGAAGAACCGGCACCAGTCAGCATTTCAGGATTAACCAGCCGAAGCAAATTCTCCCCTCCTGCGGGAGGATTATAGGCACCAGCAAAACTTAATTCCCATACACATAAAACAGTCAAAAATACAATCTTTTTCATCATGGTAAAATACCCCCACTATTCTTTATCACAACAAACGTCAAAAACAGACATCAAACTATAACAAATATAACATAACAGCAATCTATTCGTAACACTCCTCTTCTGTATTCAAAAGATTTCCCACTTTCTGTTATCTGTAAAAAAAGCACATAACTTTAATAGAATATACAATACGCAGCATAACAGAACCTGATAATTATTCACACAAAAGTCAGTTATTTTCACGATACGAGTCACTGACTCATATGATAAGACTCAGTGAGTCGTATCTCATTAGTCAGTGACTCGTGTTATAATACTCACTGACTAATAAGAATAAAATAACTGATAGTCCGCAAGAATGCCAAAAATAGTTTTCACAGAAGCCATATTATGCATCAGTTACACATACTATATATAGAAGAAGGATATAAGGGCATTGACCGAAAAAGTACAGGTCCATACAATACAAATATGAAATCCTATACATTTAGAGGCGGTGTTCACCCGCCTGAAAGGAAGGAACTATCTAATACCTGTTCCATTACAAATATTGTTCCTTCTTCACATATCGTGGTCATCCCCATAACACAGGGTGGAGCCCCCAATAAGCCGCTTGTCTCACCAGGCGATACGGTTGTTAAAGGACAGAAAATCGCGGAATCCGATACCTATATGTCTGTGCCGGTACACGCATCTGTTTCCGGTACGGTAAAAAAAATAGAACCGCGCCTTATTGCCGGAAACACAGAAGCCCCGTGTGTTATTATAGAAGCAGACGGCAGCGATACAGTGCAAACTATGGATGTGCTCGATCCCTTTGCCTGTACACGGCAGGAAGCGCTTACACGAATTCGCAGCGCGGGAATTGTCGGTATGGGAGGAGCGGCTTTTCCGGCACATGTCAAACTGAATCCGCCGCCTGAAAAAAAAATCGATTATGTATTGGTTAATGCAGCTGAATGCGAACCCTATCTCACTGTTGATGAACGGATTCTAGCCGAAGAAACAGCCAAAGTGATTGACGGACTGGCTATCGTCATGCACATTACCAATGCACCGGAAGGGCTCATTTGCCTTGAAGATAATAAAAAATACCTGATTCCAACTATCGAGAAAGCAATTGCCGCAAGCGGCAAAGAACATATTGCTATCCGACTGTGCAGGACGAAATACCCGCAGGGCGGAGAAAAAATGCTGATTAAAGCAGCAGTCGGCCGTGAAGTACCGTCTGGAGGACTGCCGGCTGACGCAGGTTGTGTTGTGCACAATGCGGGTACTCTGTGCGCCGTATCAGAAGCTTTCCGTGAAGGCAAAGCTCTTACAGAACGTGCTCTGACTATATCAGGTATGGGCTGTCAGTCTCCATGCAACATCCGCGTACCTATTGGAACCATTATCGCGGATCTGATTCCTGAGGTTTTCCAAATCAGCGAAGACACAAAAAAGATTATCAGCGGCGGTCCCATGATGGGTATCGCCATGATGAACACCCAGTTTCCTGTTGCGAAAAACACTTCAGGAGTCTTATTCCTTACGGAAAAAGAAACTGAATTAACGGATGAATCACCGTGTATTGGATGCGGACGCTGCATTGATGTCTGTCCATGCAGACTGCCGCCAGTACTGATGATGCGGGCGCTCAAGGCTGATGAACTGCAAAACGCGGTTAAGATAGGTCTTATGGACTGTATTGAATGCGGCGCATGTTCATATATATGCCCCGCAAGGGTTAAGCTCGTGCAGCGCTTCCGTGTTGGAAAAATGCAGGAGCGCACAGAACTGCAGCGGCAAAAACTCGCCGCCGCCCGCGCAGCAGAAGCAGCGAAAGGAGGCAACTGATGGCCGCGATTACTGAGACAAAGCAATATTATTTATCATCCAGCCCGCATTTTTCGGGGCGGTTTACCACGCGCACCATTATGCTCTGCGTTATTGGAGCGCTTATTCTGCCAGCAGCGACTGGTATAGTACTGTTTGGCGCACCGGCGGCAATCACTATAGCGGCATCGGTCATATCATGTGTTATTTTTGAGGCGCTATTTCAAAAGCTGACACACCAGAAAATCACTATCAATGATTGTTCAGCTATTGTTACGGGGTTAATGCTTGCCTGTGTGCTTCCGCCATCGCTTCCGATATGGATGACCATTCTCGGCGCGCTTTTCGGCATTGTTGTCGCAAAAGGGTTTTTCGGCGGTATCGGCTCAAATGTGTTTAACCCGGCACTCACCGGACGGGCATTTCTGTTTGTCAGTTTTCCTGCTGCGATGGGGTCATGGACTGCGCCTTTTGACGGCGTGAGCAGTGCAACACTGCTTGCTGGAGACACAATCACAAAAGGAAATCTTTCGTATCTTGATTTGTTTTTGGGAAACCGTGCCGGCTGTATTGGTGAAACAGGCGCGCTGTTTATCCTGGCGGCATTTGTTTTTCTGCTTGCCCTCCATATTATAGACTGGCGGGCGCCTGTCGCAATGATTGCTGTTGTTGCGGCAACATCTCTGCTCGCGGGGCATGATGTCTTAACGGCACTGATGTCAGGCGGTGTGTTATTTGGAGCCGTTTTTATGACGACTGATTACGCAACTACACCTCAGACAAAAGCAGGGCGGCTGCTGTTCGGAGCAGGATGCGGTTTGATCACCTTCCTTATCAGACAATTCGGCGGATATCCGGAAGGCGTTATGTACAGTATTCTTATTATGAATATTCTTACTCCGTTCCTGAATAAACTGATATCCCGCAGATATGGAGCTGCAAAAGGACGGGCACATAAATGAAAAGCATGATTAAATTAGGTTTGATTCTGGCCGCTTATGCGGCGGCTGCCTGTGTGCTGCTCGCAATGGTTAATAACGTGACCGCGCCGGTTATCGCTGCCGCAAAAGCTCAGGAAGAAACAGCAGGTTTGGCAGTCTGTTTTCCGCTTGACACAGATGGTTTTGAGGCAGCAAAAGATTTTGAACCACAGGTAAGCGGTTCCATCACCGTTGAAAACCTGTATCTGGCAAAAAAAGGTTCTGCTGTTATTGGAGCAGTTGTTAAGGCGACAGGTCCCACATATGACAAAGCAACTATTCTGCTTGGTATAGATATGAACCGGACACTGACCGGTATCCATTTTCTGTCTCTCACAGATACGCCCGGTTTTGGACAGCGCGCTGCCGAACCGTCTTTCTATGAACAGTTTGCCGGTAAAAGCGCAGATGACGCGTATGAAGCGGGATCAGATGTTGATATGATTACCGGAGCGACAATTACTACGCGCGGTGTAGCGCAGCTGGTTAAATATGCAGCGTACATTGCCGCAGAGTATCTGGCAGAACATTCCGGCGGAGCAGCAGGCAGCGGAAACGCCCCTGTCATTACTGAAGCGCCATCTGTGTTCACGTACGATACAGCCTGTTCATCGCTGTTTCCGGATGCGGTATTTACAGAAATTACAGAAAGCGCAGATTCCGCAGAGGGATATACAATAGAAAAACGGTATACGGCACACACTGCAGACGGCACCGTTATTGGAACACTTGTATCAGTCCGCGGACCGGCATTTAATGGAACAGGTGTCACATTGACTGGTGTTGATATGAACGGCATCATCACCGGCGTGCGTATTATAGAATTAAATGATACGCCGGGCCTTGGTCAGCGCGCACTTGAAGAATCTTTTTACGGTCAGTTTGCCGGTAAGCCGGCTGAAGCAGCGCTTGCAGTACCTTCGGATATTGATGTAATCAGCGGTGCAACAGTTACCTCTGCCTATATTGCCGATATGGTAAGAGTCGGCGCAGCTGAAGCAGTGAAACTGGCTATCCGCAACGGCGCAGCTCTTACGGTATCTGATACTCATTCTGCAACAACACCAGCACTCTAGGGGATTTCTATGAATAAATACTGGAAAATATTCACCAACGGCCTGCTAAAAGAAAATCCGCTGCTCGTTATTATGATAGGCCTGTGTTCTTCGCTTGCTGTTACTACAAAATTTGAAAACGGTATCGGTATGGGACTTGCAATGACTTTTGTTCTTGTTATGAGTGAACTGATTATCAGTCTGTTCCGCAGATTGATTCCCGGCTCAATCCGCATACCTGTTTTTATTATTGTTATCGCGTCTTTTACCACTATAGTAGATTTGCTCATGCAGGCATATGTTCCGGCTCTGTCTAAATCCATGGGTGTATTTATCCCTCTCATCGTGGTAAACTGTATCATAATGGGTCGTGTAGAATCATTCGCTTCAAAAAGACCTGTACCGGAGGCGCTCTGCGACGCACTCGGCATGGGTTTAGGATATATGTGGGTTCTCTGCGGCATTTCATTTGTGAGAGAAGTTCTTGGTTCCGGAACACTGCTCGGACTTACATTGATTCCGTCAGACTATACAATTGCTTTCTTTTCTAAGGCAGGCGGCGGATTCTTTGTATTCGGAATGTTTATTGCTGTAAGTATGGCTATCCGTTCAGCATCTGAGAAAAAGCGTGCGGGAGGAACTAAATGAACGAATATCTGAAAATCTTTTTATCATCAATGCTGATAGATAATGTTGTGCTAATCCAGTTTCTCGCCCTGTGTCCATTTATCGGAATGACAAAAGAAACTGATAAAGCCGCAGGAATGGGCATCGCGACATCGTTTGTAATGGTGCTCGCAACAGCTGTCACTTATCCAATTTATCAGTGTATTCTGTCTCCGCTGGGACTGGAATTTTTACAGACACTGGTTTTTATTTTAGTTATAGCAAGCCTCGTACAGTTAGTCGAATTCTATTTAAAGAAGTCAGCGCCGGCGTTATACAGCTCGATGGGTGTATATCTGGCTCTTATTACCACAAACTGTGCTATCCTCGCGGTAACCTTAAACTGCATCAGTAAAAATTACAGTTTTCTTGAATCAATTGTTTATGCAGTTGGTTCCGCGGCAGGTTTTCTGCTTTCTCTTGTTCTGATGTCAGGTGTCCGCCAGCGTATCAAGATCGCACCGGTTCCGGCATTCCTGCGGGGAACACCTATTTTGTTTGTGACCGCAGGTCTTCTTTCAATGGCGTTCGGCGGTTTTGCAGGACTGATTAAATAGCGGAGGCTGCAGATGTATACCATTCTAATAACATTGCTCATATCATTCGTAATTGCTTTTATTCTGGGATTCCTGCTTGGATTTTTTAAAAAGATGTTTTATGTGCCATCAGATCCTACTCAGGATAAAATACGCGCTGCGCTTCCGGGAGCAAACTGCGGTGCCTGCGGTTTTCCAGGATGCGATGGATTTGCTGCAGCTGTTGCAGAAGGCAGAGCACCAGTAAATGGCTGCGCCGCGGGAGGCAGCGCAGCCGCAAAAGCAATTGGCGATATTATGGGGGTTTCTGCTGATACAGAAGCACGGGTAACGCTGCTTGCCTGCCAGGGCAGTAAAGATCACGCACAGTTCCGCGGTATATATACAGGAGTAAAAACATGTGCTGCTGCTAAACAGGCTGCAAATGGAACAAAACTCTGCATGTACGGTTGCATAGGATACGGCGATTGTGCTGCTGCTTGCCGGTTTGATGCATTGCATTTACAGGAAAACGGACTTCCGCAGATAGATTACACTAAATGTACCGGCTGTGGAGCCTGTATGAATGTATGTCCACAACGATTATATACGCTGATTCCAACAAATCGAAAAGGCGCTGTCGCGTTGTGTTCTAACCGCAGTACAAACAAACCCTCGATTATTAAAAATTGTAAAACGGGATGTATTAAATGCGGAAAATGCGAAAAGAACTGTCCAGAACATGCTATTATACTGACCAACGGGATACCTGTTGTTGACTATAACAAGTGTACATCCTGCGGCGTATGTGTTCAGGGATGTCCGACACATGTGTTTACATTGCTGCAGAATATCACAAAAGCATTGTAGTAATTTCTTTCCGAGTATCCTGTTGAAACGGTCTGCGAAAACCAGCGGACCGTTTTTTTATGCCCCTGCATAAATCTGATTGTATTTTTGCTATCTCATGCTATAATAAAATAAACGTTCCTTAACTTAGGAGAATAATACATGAAAAAAAACACAGGTAGTAAAAAGGATTCTCTTTTTCGACAAATACTTCCGTTGATATTTGCCATAATTCTTGTTTCTTTTGCCATTCTGCTTATCATGGTTCTATTCGGTATCAATCTTGCCCTGACAAAAAATTATGAGCAATCTATGGAACTAAAACAACAGCTCGTGATGGAATTGATGGAAGAATCTCAGATTCAAACGCAGCACTGCATTTCATTAGTACAGGGATCTCCCCGTATTGCAGCAGCACTTACGAATCAAACAAATAAAAACGTTAGGGACGCAGCCCAAACATATCTTGTAACAGCACGCAATATGACTGGTATTTCATATATCACATTATTTGACAAATCACAAAATCGGGTCCTTTCATCAGAAACAAATGTTCCTGCCGTATCACAGGAGTTGACTTCCCTACTGCAGACTACTGCATCAGGGAAACCTGTACAAGGGTTTATCGTTACAGCCTTTGAATACCTGTTCGTAAGTGCAGCACCTGTTCTGAGCGGCAACTCTCAAATTGGCATTATACTTGCAGCCCAAAAATTCTCAGACACAGCATTTATACAAAAAATCAAACAAATCACTGAATGTGAAATAACTTTTTTTAATAATCAAACCCGCCTTGCTACAACAATTCAATCAGATAAAGGATCGTTAATCGGCAGCAGCCTGGGTAATGATAATATCGCAAATACAGTATATAACCAGCATAAAATTTATCACGGAGAAGTAGTAGTTGGCGGAAACAACATGTTTGCCACATATTTTGAAATTCCCAGTCAAGAGGGTTCCCATGCAATGCTTTTTTTTGGTTTGCCCCTCAAAACTATAAAAGATATCCGCAATGCTATTTTTACAATAACTCTTCCTGGTATTCTCCTTATCGCAATTATTCTGATCGTTATTCTTACAATATTGCTTCATCATAAAGTGATTGTTCCGTTGAGAAATGCGGGCCAGGCTGTTGCTAATCTAAACGGAACATCAGGCACAGCTGACCTCACCTACCAAATAAAGATAAAGCATCATGATGAAATAGGTATCATCTGCAGCGATATTAATACCTTCATCAAACAGCTTTCGGATATCGTTACAAATCTCTCTAATGCGGAGCACGGTTTGTATATTATTGGACAAAACATGAGTACTAATGCCGTTGAATCAGCAAGCTCTATTGCTCAGATAATGGCAAATATTCAAAGTGTTCACAGCATGATCAATAAACAAAACAGTGCGCTTGCTGATACACAGAAGTTTTTTGCTGAATCAATACAGAGTATTGAAGGTCTTGATAACCTGATCAATAACCAGACAGCAGGTATTGTTGAATCATCTGCGGCAATTGAACAAATGATTGGCAATATAGAATCAGTTACCAATACAGTCGCTAAAGTCAGTTCCGATCATCAAATACTGTTATCTCTCACAAAAGAAGGCAGCGACAGACAAGAGGCCGTTCATCAAAGTATCATGGATATGTCCTCAGAATCCAGCCTGCTTATTGAAGCAAATAAAATGATTTCCCGTATCGCATCGCAAACAAACCTGCTTGCTATGAATGCGGCAATAGAAGCAGCTCATGCAGGAGAAGCTGGTAAGGGGTTCTCTGTTGTCGCAGACGAGATTAGAAAGCTCGCTGTGGATTCCTCAAAGCAATCGCATTCAATAGGCCAGGAGCTCAAGAAAATAACAGAAACGATACAGAATGTTGTAATCGCCTCTGAAAAATCACGTGCCGCATTCTCACAAGTTGCTGATAAGGTTGTCAATATTGATCAGGTTATTCAGCAAATCAATAATGCCATGACAGAACAGCAAGAAGCATCGAAACAGGTTCTTGAAGCACTCAGCAGTATTAACAACGATACTACTCACGTTCAGTCAACATCTAAACAAATTATTGAAAATATGGATAAGGTAAAAGAATCTTCTGAACAGTTGGGACAGATTTGTATTTCTGTTTCAAATAGTATGGAAGAAATGAATATCGGTGCAGCTCAGATTAATACAGCAGCAAATAATGTTTCAAATCTCGCGGTAGAAACAGAAAATCACATAACAAATTTGAAAACACTTATAGAAAAATTTAAGCTTTCATAGTTATTATACAAAACCTTCTAAAGCCGGAGCAAACGCTACCGGCTTTCTTTCTCTGCCACCAGAATACCTACTCATTATAAAATGATATTTTATAATGAGTGATAACAATTCTTTTTCCTTTATGCAATTCATAAGAGTATAAAAAGATTATTCACTGTATTTGATGATAAAGTACAGTCTGATGATAATTTATTACTTGCGATAGACAGCAAATACCGCTATTATACATAGTGCTGGCTTTTGGAATGATCATCGGCTGGAGGTTTCTTATTCTCTGATGCTTAGTAAGGAGCAATTAAATATGGATGATTCTCTACCGCTTATTCTTGTGCCTGCTGGAGATCCAGCAGGGATTGGTCCTGAAATTGCTGTAAAAGCATATATGTGGGAGGAAGTGAGAAACAGTGCCCGAGTAGCCGTTATTGCAGATAGTCGCGTTATACAAAGAATCTTAGATATCACCAGATTACCTCTCATTATCAAATCAATTATCGATCCACAAGATGGTGTCTACGAAAAGGGGACTCTCAATATCATAGATATTCCCAACGCATCCCCTGATACATTCTCATTTGGAAAAACAAGCGCCATATGCGGAGCTGCTGCATATCAATATATAGAAAAAGGTGTCAATCTTACACTTGCAGGAAGAGCAGACGCAATTGCTACAGCGCCATTAAATAAAGAATCACTAAAAGCCGCAGGTATTCCATATATCGGACATACAGAAATACTAGGACATCTTACAAATGTATCAGATCCACTAACCATGTTTGAAGTAAATGGTTTGCGTATATTCTTTTTAACCAGACATGTACCACTTCGCATGGTCAGCAGTCTTGTGACAAAGGAACGCATAAAAGAATATATCATACGTTGTCGGGCTATGCTGCAGCAGCTTGGAACAGCAGATGGGACAATGGCAATAGCAGGTCTTAATCCTCACAGCGGAGAGCACGGACTATTCGGTGACGAAGAAATGAGAGAAATCATTCCAGCAATAAAGGAACTTACAGCTCAGGGAATTCAAGTCGAAGGCCCCATTGGAGCAGATTCCGTTTTTCATCTAGCGAAGATTGGGCGATACAATAGTGTCCTTTCTCTGTATCATGATCAGGGGCATATCGCCGCAAAAACACTTGATTTTGAACGTACGATTTCCGTCACTGGAGGTATGCCTATACTTCGTACTTCTGTTGACCATGGAACTGCATTTGATATCGCCGGAACCGGCAGTGCAAGCGAAATCAGTATGATTGAAGCAATCAAGACAGCGGCAAAATATGTCCGTAGTTTTTCAGCAAATAGATTTATACCGGGTAAATAGTGAAACAAAGAATTATTTCCTTCGTGCAGAATGTATTCTCTGCATATTATGAACGTCATGATGTAAGTGCTGTCATTGAGTCTCTATCTGACGATGCACTTTGGATAGGTCCAGGATACGCACAAACCGCAACAGGTAAAACAGCTATTGCGGAGCAATTTGCAAAATTAATTCATAAAACACCTTTCTGTACGGTACAGCCGGAAACAGGTTTTGTGATAGAGACACAAGAAAACAGTCATTGCTGGATATTTTCAGGAAATTTTCTTCTGTCCACAAACAAGGCTCGAAATTCAGAGATAGCTTTTGTACACCGTTTATCAGCAGTAGTTCGGGAAACTCAACAAGGGCTGCGTTTTTGCCATATTCATAATTCAATTGAATCAGAAACAAAGCGCTCAGCTGAAATGCTCATACGAAATGATATTTATGAGTCAATGCCCTGCGGCGTTATCAGAATGTCCATTATAAATGGCACCCCAATGATTATTTCTATTAATCAAACAGCGCTGAATTTATTTGATATTGACTCCCCTCAAGACTGCCAGAAATATGGCGTCATTACTCTGCACCAGAGAATACATCCCAGAGACTTGGAGCGAATAAAAACACAATATGACAAACTTACCGAACCAGGGCAATCCATTCAAGATGAATACAGAGTTATTCATAGAGATGGTACAGAACACTGGCTCTCGGACGATACAATTATCATAAGCAAGCAGCAGGATTCCTATATAATGCAAATTACGCTGCTTGATATTACAGAAAAGAAAAATCTGCAAATCGAACAAAAACAACAATCCGAGATGCTCCGCATCGCTTTTGAATCACTATCTAATTATATTTATGAATATAAAATTAATGAAGATATACTGCTCGCTTATAGGCCAACAAAACAAGCAGATAAAACATCGGGAATTGAAAAAATTATTATTCAACAGTATTCAGAAAGAGTAAAAGCTGGAGAAATAGTAATTCCACAGCATATTGAAACAGCACTGCAAGTTATCTGCAAAGGAATACGAAGTACTGCGGAAATACGAATCTATAAAGATTTTAATAAAGCAACACCAAACTGGTATACGGTTACTGGTAAAATACAATATAAAAATAATCAGCCGGAACGTATCGCGGGATATATCATTGATATTGATAACGAAAAACGATTAAACGAACGTAAAACCAGGGATATTTTTATTTATCGGTCAGCGCTCCAGACAGTCGCTAGTATTTTCGATGCCATTTATCACATTGATCTGGATAATGATACGCTCCTCTTAATTCAAAGTACCGGAATAAATAAATTATTCAATATCCGTTCGCAGGGTACATTCTCTGATATGTTTCAACAATATGCAAATAAGTTCATAAATAGTGATACAAGAAATTATATTCTCTCCCAAATGGATATCTCTAACCTGCAAAATACATTAACACCAGAAAATCCTACGAAATCATTCGAGTATCAACGTTCTAACCCAGACGGAAGTACCAGTTGGGTACGAGCGACACTCAGTGTATCTGCTTTTAAAAATAATAAAGCGACACAAGCAGTCTTGACCATAAGAGATACAACTGAAGAACGCAGAACAGAACATGAGCAACTTGAAAATGAAATACGTATTAAAGATGCTCTGCAGGCAGCTTTTATTTCAGCACAAACAGCAAATAATGCAAAGATGGAATTTCTTTCCCGTATGTCGCATGATATTCGTACACCAATGAATGCTATTATTGGAATGACGACAATTGCTTCAAACAATATTGAAAATAAAAATCGTGTACAGGACTGCTTATCAAAGATACATACAGCAAGTTTTCATCTGTTGGGTTTGATTAATGAAGTCCTCGATATGTCAAAAATAGACAAAGAAAAGTTTGTTCTTCATAAAGCAGAATTTTCTCTCCCCGAAATGATCTATAATGTATCCTCTATTATTGCTGCGCAGGCAGAAGAAAAACAACTAATATTCACCATTGATGAAGAAAATATTCAGCACCCATTTGTAATAGCTGATATGACACGTATTCAACAGATATTGCTTAATCTGCTTTCAAACGCTATCAAATATACAGAACCTCATGGAAAAATATCTCTTACTGTAAATGAACATCCGTCTGGCTCCGATTCAGTGAGCTGTTACGAATTCATAGTTTCTGATACAGGAATTGGCATGGAAGCCGATTTTATTCCTAAAATATTTATGCCCTTTGAACGGGCAGAAGATTCTCGTGTCAGTAAAATACAGGGAACGGGCTTAGGCCTTGCCATTTCTCAACATATTGCACACATGATGAATGGTGAAATCACTGTTCAAAGCAGTCTAAATAAAGGTTCAACATTTACAGTGACTCTCTATATGCAGTATCAGCAAAATGCACCCGATTTTGCCAGTATGCATAATATACCCGATAATACAATAGATTTTCAGAAACTGTTTAGAGGCAAACGTATACTGCTTGTTGAAGATAACGATTTGAATATGGAAATCGCACAGGAAATGTTAAAATCATTGGATATTATAATAACAGGGGCTGAAAACGGTAAAGAAGCTGCCGATTTGTACTGTGCGTCTCCATCTTCTTTTGATCTGATTCTTATGGATATTCAAATGCCGGTTATGAATGGTTTTGAAGCGACAAAGCATATCCGCAATTTTGAGAATTCCCGCAATCTGCATATCCCTATAATAGCACTCACAGCAAATGCATTTGCAGAAGATGTTCACATGGCTCTAACTTCCGGAATGGATAATCATCTAGCCAAACCGCTTGATTTTATGCATCTGAAACAATTATTACTGCGCTACCTTGTACATAAATGAAAAAAACAGGTGCTGCAGATTTGCCGCTTCATTCCGGTTATGTTCCCCGATGGCTTGCAGATCGGATGACAAAACTGGGAACACTTATCATTGAGGCACTTGTCCATAATTATGGAAAACAAGAAGTGCTCATAAGACTCAGCGATCCATTGTGGTTTCAGTCATTCGGAGCTGTACTTGGTATGGATTGGCATTCTTCAGGCATCACGACCAGTGTGCTTAGCGCACTTAAAAGGGGAATAAATCCACACGCTAGAGAATTAGGAATCTGTATTTGTGGAGGCCGCGGAAAAAGTTCGCGCAGAACACCTGATGAATTACGTTATATTGCGGATGCAAGCGGTCTTGATGGAGATGCATTGATTCGAGCAAGCAAACTCTGCGCAAAAATAGACAACACTGCTGTGCAGGATGGGTTTCAACTGTATTTGCATTCTTTTATTCTTACTGATACGGGAGCCTGGAGTGTTATTCAGCAGGGAATGAATACACATACAAAAACAGCACGGCGATATCACTGGTCATCACACAAACTCTCATCATTTGTTAATACACCACACACGGCAGTAACTGGAGAAAATCAGGGAGACATTTTAAATTTGACTGCTCAGGAAGCAGCCTCTGTCCGCTCTCATATTGTCGAGTTCTCACGGGAACACCCCACAAAATTACTCAAAGAATTACGTTGCATGCAAAATACATCGATACAAAAGGATCTTTTTGCCGATACTGAAGAAACAGATACTTTAATATTCGCAGAACAGAAACGATCGCTTGTTATGCCTTACAGACATGATATCCGAGCGCAAGATATTGATTTAAAGCGATTGGGAGCTGTTCTCGCAACAGCATATGAATATCAGCCACAAAATTTTGAAACACTTCTGCTTACACCAGGTTTAGGGGCGCGGACATTGCAGTCCCTTACTCTTATCAGTGAAATCATCTATGGAACCCCTGATCGATTTACAGATCCAGCACGGTTTTCATTCGCACACGGCGGCAAAGACGGTCATCCGTTTCCTGTCGCGTGTAAAATATATGATGAATCAATACAAATACTACATGACTGTATTGAGCAGTCTCGATTAGGATATACTGATAAAAGCAGTTGTCTTGAGCGGTTGCATATCACAGCCTGTCAGATAGAAAGGCAATGTAGGCCGCAGGCAGATTTTGATAATACTGTCTATAGAGAGAGAAAATATTCTGCACAATGGGGAGGCAAAACAGTTTGTATGCCAGCAGAAAACATATACTGATAGTTATGATTCCGGGCTATTTTTAATACTTGTTTATGCCGAAAATAACACACGTACAGGGAGGTTTGTACAATGGAAACAAATAATAATACTGATGAATGTATACAAAAGGCGGCCATTGCAGATCTCATTCAGAGAATTTCAGCCCTTGAAGTGGCTAATCAGCGCAATATTGAAAACCTAAAGCGCAATGAAACCGCCCTTCAAAACATTCAGCAGCTCATGGCAAAACGAGAAGAGCAATATGCCGCACGTGATGCAGAAGTAGAAGAATTGCGCCGCACCACAAAAAAAGTACATGCGCTTCCTATTATCGCAGTATCTATCGGTGGTACAGCGCTCGCATTATCAATTCTTAATATAGTGTTTGCGCTTTTATAGTCGGTATCATTTAAAAACAGCACCAATCGTTGACATCGATGTAAAAAAGTCAGGAAATGATACAGCACAACATTCTGCACCAGTAACAGTAATATCACCTAAAGCAAGCCCCAAAACAGCAAGAGACATTGCCACACGATGATCCCCATGGCTGTCAGTTTCGCCACCTCGCAGTGTAAAGGCGGGATTTCGGCTCCCATCAGCACATAGAGGACTGTGTCCGTGTATCACGATATAGTCGCTTCCCTCTTCAATGTCCACACCGACTTTTTGAAGTTCTGCATACATAACAGCTATACGATCTGTTTCTTTTCGGCGACATACACCAATATCTTCAATAATGAACGTTCCTTCAGTGAAACAGGCTGCAACACACAATATTGGTACAGCATCAGGGAAACCTGCACAATTGACTCGATACGTTATTCCATTCGGCACTGATAACCGGGCACTTCCACGTGCTTTACATCCGCCACGAACATGAAGCTGTTCTGCATCATGATCCCACTCAATATCGGCCCCCAGATCCTGAAGAATAGAAATTATCGCTTCATCTCCCTGACTCCCGGACCCATCAATATGCTCAATCACAATATCACTGTCTGTTAATACAGCCGCGACAAGGGGAAAGGCAACAGCTTCCCAATCAGAAGGAATAGTACGATCAAACGAAGAAAACAAATGAGGACCTGTTACACTAATATGAGTACACTCGCTATCCATTTCTACCGGAATTCCAAGTGACTCAAGCCATAATCTTGTCATATGCAGATAGGGAATTTCTTTTGGCTCTGTGAGCTCTATATCAGTTCTGCCTTCCAGACGGGAAGCAGCCATCATAACGCCGCTAATATATTGTGATAAGCGCCCATCTGTTACAACTTTTCCGGCATGAGCAGGCCCATTAATAAGCAGCGGCGGCGCATCACAGGAAGGGCGACTTATATACGCTTCAGCTCCCATTTGCCTCAATACATCAACGACATGAGATACCGGACGGGTACGTATAGATTCATCACCGGTAAAAATACTCCACCCATCAAACACAGCGGCAATAGGAGCCATAAAGTATAATGTTGATCCGGAATTACCCACATCGAGTACATTTGACGGTAAATGCATATGAGAACCGGCCCCTCTTATAGTCCATACTGAATTATCCTCTGTCATCTCAACAGCCGCACCAAATTCCTTGATACAACGGGCAGCACTTAAACAATCTGCACTTGGCAGAGGATTTCTAATATGGGAAACTCCTTCCGCCATAGCGGCGAAAATACATGCACGAATAGTATGACTTTTTGAACCAGGGACAGATATATTTCCAGAAAGAGATGATTTACATACTGTGACTTTCATGTTTTTCCTCCAAAGAGAAAGTATCACAAAAGCAGCTGAAGCGCAACTAAAGAATTATACGTTTTCAACTGTTTACAAATATATAAGAGTGACATTTTTATACAACACGACTTGATTGTTTTGTAAAAATACCGTATCATTTGCAAATATAACAAAAAATCGCAATTATTTTCAATTTTCAGCATGACACCGTTATCCAGTTGGTCAACAGAAGATTTGTATTTCTGTTATTCCTGAAGTATGTAGATCTCGGCTTGATATCGTTTCATGCACAAGGATTAGAAATGGAAGACATCTCTTTTGAGGATCTTGGTTTAGATGAAACAGCATTAGCAGCTGTAGCAGCAAAAGGCTTCGAACATCCAACCCCTATTCAGATACTGGCAATTCCCCGTTTGCTCAGCGGAGATGCAAATGTTATTGCAAAGGCACGGACAGGTACTGGCAAAACAGCGGCTTTTGGTTTACCGCTTGTTCAGACAATCTGTAACAATACAGGTAATGTTCAAGCACTTGTTTTAGCACCGACACGGGAGCTTGCCCTACAGGTATGTAAAGAAATAGATTCGTTCACATCGAAAGGATTTCCCCGTACCGCAGCAGTATATGGGGGACAATCCATGGGGGAACAGCTGCGCGCCCTGCGACGCGGTGTAGAAATTGTAGTTGGAACACCTGGCCGTGTCCAAGATCACCTTGAGCGCGGAACTCTTAATTTAAATCACATTAAGTATTTCATACTTGATGAAGCTGATGAAATGCTTGATATGGGCTTTATCGAAGATATTGAAGCTATTTTTGCACAGGCAAACCCGGAAAGTCGAATTTTGCTGTTCTCTGCAACAATGCCACCGGCAATTCTTAAAATTGCGGCGAATTTCATGGGAGATTATGAAATAGTTGAAGAAGAAACACATCCGGAAGAACCAGTACTAACAGAGCAGAAATACTGGATTGTTCGTGAAAGTGATAAAATAGAAGCTCTCGTGCGCCTCATTGATATATCACCTGATTTTTATGGTCTTGTATTTACACAGACAAAAAACGATGCTGACACTGTAACACGCGCGCTTGATGAACGCGGTTACGAGGCAGCGGCTTTACATGGTGACATTCCGCAAAATCAGAGAGAAAAAATTTTGTACCGGTTTCGCAACAGAAAAACCCGTATTCTTGTCGCAACTGATGTTGCTGCGCGAGGAATTGATATTGAAGGGTTAACACATGTTGTCAATTATGCAATGCCATTCGATGCTCCCACATATATACACCGCATTGGACGAACCGGACGTGCAGGAGCAAAAGGGCTTGCATTTACATTTGTACGCCCCGAAGAGCGACGTAAGCTCGAATATCTCAAATCAGCAGCCAAAAAGGCAACAAAAGCAAACCTTAATGAAGCACCTATTCCTGATATTGAGGAAGTACTTACCGTAAAACGAGGCCGTATTTTTGAGGAAATGAAAAAAACAATTGAAGTTTCCGCAGACCCGACACCTGCTGATTTTTCTCAGAACGTCCTTAACGAAAATGCAGCTGAAACGGCACAACATACTATTTTTACAGAAGAAGAAATTCACAGCTCTGATAAGGATGCAAAAGACTCTGTATTTGCACGTATGGCGGAAACGCTGTGTAAAGGACGGGATCCTGAAACAGTGCTTGCTTCTGTATTATCATATACCTATGGGAAACAGCTTGATCCAGCCCGATATGGTAAAATAGCTCCGTTTAAGGCATTTAATCAAGGTAAACAAATTCGCTTATATATACAGCTTGGAAGGCGTGATGGATATACCCCACGCAGCATAGCCGAATATTTCAGTAAATTACTGCATATTCCACAAAGGATGGTTGATCGTATTGATATGGCAGATCAGTTTTGTCTTATCAGTCTGCCTTACCAAGCTGGTATAGATATACTTGATCGTTCGCGAAGAGACAAGACCCTTCCGCATATCCATATAGATACTAAAGACAACGGCGGATTTATGCCGCGACAGCGGAAACACTATGGAGAAGAACGGGAAACCAGCAGAAGACGTTTTGAAGACAATCGAGAACGCAGCCGCGGAGCACGTGGATTCTCGGGAAAAAGCGAACAGAGACGCTCCTCATCTTGGAAAAAAGAGCTTGACCATCCGAGTTCACACATTAGACAGCCAGGGGGAGGAGCGAGCCTGTATAAGCGGGGAAAAACAACAGATTCCGAGTACTAAATAAATATATCAATACGAAAAAAGACTGTTCCTGAGATTCCAAGAACAGTCTTTTTTTCATCGGACTTTAAAGAATACACCAAGCATTGCAAGTGTAATGAGTATCTGCATTATCAAAAATTTAAGCAGAACTTGTGTCGGTGACCAATTATGATTATGGCGCATATGATCATGTAGTGGGAAACGAATACCCGTAAGTACTTTTATTTTAAAAAAACGCATAATAAACACTTTTAAAAGACCAAGTCCACCATTCACAAAAATAATGGAAGAAGTCGCAAAAATAAGGAATGGATTTCCTGATACCATTACACATACACCAATATAAAAACCTAACGCACGGCTACCGGCATCCCCCATCAGAACATTGCTTGGGAATGCATTGTGCCATAAATATCCCATCAAGACGCCTGCAAGAGTAAATGTCATCAGAGCCCAATTAGCACCAGTAGGCAGATGCGGTACTAACAGATACGCTGCTATTTCCTTATGCCCAAGCACAAAATAAAATATCGACCCCATTGTAATCAGTGCAACTAGAACAAGTGTGCTCGACAATCCATCTACGCCATCAGTACAATTTGTTGTATTTATCGATACCCATAACAAAATAGTTGCAATCAAGATATATAACCATGTTGGTACCACAACTGTACCGGCTACAAATGGCAACCACAAATGCAGTTGTTTATCCTTCATCGTTTCAGATAAATAACTGTACAAAAATACGGCTGCTGCGACACAGATAATCAAATCAAGCAGAGCTTTGCGATATTCACCCCAACTGGTTATACTCCGATCATCAAGAAAACCAGTTACCATCGTTAACCAAGTCAATAACAACATTGACATCTGCAGTTTTGTCAAAGGTACAAATAGAAAGCAAATTAAAACAAACAGAGAAATAAAAACAGAACCGGAACCTGTCGGTTTTCCTTTCGCCGCTTCCGCAGATAGTGTAAATTCCCTCCCCCTATCATGAGGCAGGAAACGATAGCACTTAGGAAGCAGCAATACAGAAGCAAAAAAAGCCACATATAAAGCAAGGACAATAAGTACCGTATATGACTGAAACAGCCGGAACGGCCCAAAATAATTCAATAAATTTCCGGCCAGATAATACAGCATGAAAACCTCTCAGTGCTTAAAATGCCGTGTACCAGTAAATACCATTGCGATTCCCAGTCTATTGCACGCGTCAATTGACTCCTGATCACGAATAGATCCACCGGGCTGAATAATAGCTTTTATTCCATATTCAGCAGCTTTTTCTACACAATCAGAAAACGGAAAAAATGCATCACTGACAAGCACTTCCGCATTCGGTCTGCCGGCGTTTTTTGAAACAGTATGAGCGCGTTCAAGCGCCTGCTCTGCTGCCCAGATCCGATTTGTCTGTCCGCAACCAATTCCAATTGCAGCACGATTCTGAACTATAACAATGGCATTTGATTTCGCAAACAGTGCAACTGTCATACCAAACGCCATTTCATCAATCTGTGCTTGTGTTGGTTTTGCATGAGTTACAATCTCCCATTTTTCAAAAAGAACATCATCCCGGCTTTGAACTAACAAACCTCCATCAACAGCCATATAATCATGTGTCTCAGCTGCCATTTGTTCTGCGACAATAAGCCGCAGATTCTTCTTTGCAGAAAATACTTCAAGGGCTTCATCAGTAAATCCAGGCGCAACAATCACTTCAAGGAATGTCTTTACCATGACTTCTGCAGCAGCCTTATCAACAACCGTACTTACACCGATTATGCCACCAAAAATCGAAACAGGATCACACTCAAATGTACGATTATATGATTCAAGCACAGTTGCGCCAAGTGCGGCACCGCAGGGTGTATTGTGTTTAAGAGCAACGGTAAAAACACTCTCTCCAGAGGCCGTAAAAGTTGTACCATCTACCGACTGTGTATTTTTAACAAATTTGTTATAAGCGCATACAGCTTTCCATGCCACATCTAAATCACGAATATTATTATAAGAAAGTTCTTTACCCTGAAGCTGTTTCATTCCACCAAATGCACCCTTACGATCTGCAGTCAGATACAAAGCCGCTCTCTGATGACCATTTTCTCCATACCGCAATGATTGAGATAATACAAAAGGTTCTGTATAATACGGCGGAAATTCATTTTCACCCGTGCTCCCAAGCATGAAACGGGAAATAGCAGCATCGTATGCACTTGTCAAGTTAAAAACCTTACCAGCAAGTTTACGTCTGAAATCAAAAGAAGCTGCCCCCTTTTCAATCTCGTTCATAGCCTCTATATAATCAGCAGGATCTGTCAGAACAAGCACATCCTTGAAATTTTTTGCAGCAGAACGCAGCATCGTTGGCCCGCCAATATCAATAAACTCAACCGTTTCTGAAAACGGAAGTCCTTCCTGCACTTTGGTGAAAAATGGATATAAATTCACACACACAAGATCAATAGTCTCAATTTGTAATTCTGACAGTTTAGACATATGAGCAGGATCATCCCGTCTGGCAAGCAGCCCTGCATGAACAACAGGATGCAGAGTTTTTACTCTGCCATCAAGACATTCTGGAAAATGTGTAACGGAACTGACATCAGTCACAGGAATATTATTTTGTTTCAAATGGGCGGCAGTTCCACCAGTAGAAATAATTTCCCAGCTATGATTAATCAAAAACTTGGCAAGGTCAAGAATGCCATCCTTGATAAATACACTGATAAGGGCACGCTTTGCCATATTGTACCTCTAAATAATATAATAAATGTTTTTGGAGTATAACAAAAATTTTCTTATTGAGCAATGTTTTCACAATAAATGACAAACAGCTATGCTATAGAGTATATTATATTATAATGAAATTACCTCACCTGCCTTTTTTCTGGAGGCTTTTTTCAGCTTTTGTGATTTGCAGTCTCATACCACTTTTTGTGCTTGCATTTGTGGTAACAGGAGTATTCCAGCAGGTAATTACTAGGCACAATGAGCTACAGAAGAAAAATATTATAGAGCAGATTGCGGCTATTACTGAGCAATCTGTCCTTGAAGCTAAACAGACAGCAATCACTATGGCTGCTTCCCCACTCATCACTGAATATTGTTTATCTGCCGTACAAAATAATCTTTTTCATGAGGCAAAACAAAGTATCCTTATTTCTGATATCTTTCAGCACATCCGTCTTATAGAAGTATCCGGTAAATATCAGGTTTTTATCATACCAGTAAACAGACAAGTTCTATCCCGGGGTAAAATCCCAGAACAATATAAAGATCTCGCATATCAAACATGGGGTATATTTGGTCCTCAAAAAAAACAAAATGGAACATCTCTGTTTATTCAGCCCCACCCATCCAACGGAAATACCGCGGTTGCAGCAGTCATTGCTCCAGTTGTGAGTTCGCAGCAGAATATACCAATTGGCTATGTTGTTATCGATATTCTCCGCAATGGCCTATACAACAGCATTGCTTCAATTGTGAATCTTCAAAGTACCTTTGATACGCTGATTATTTATGATTCAAGCAAATGCATTATGTATAGCCATTTTGATTCTAAACAGGAAGCAGAATTTTGGGACATTGTTCCTCAACAGCAGACACAGCTCAGCGCAATCTTTAAAATGAAAACAGATACTGGTCTCACTATATATAGTCGGCAAATCACAACTCCTATATTCCTATATATTTACGAATTAAGATCAGTTGCACTATTACTCGCCCTATTTACCGGTACAGGTGCATGCATTGCAGCAGTATTACTATCTAAATCCATTGCAGCACCTATACTTGCTCTTACAAATGCGATGCACCAAACAGAAACTGGAAATTTCAGCAGCCGCTGTTCTGAACCTAAATCAATTATAGGAACAACAAAAGAAATGTTATTCCTCATCCATAGATTTAACCGTATGGTTGAAAAGATCAATCTTCTTATGGAAAATACTGTCGAACAAGAACGCAGGTTACGTATATCAGAAGTCAAAGCGCTGCAGGCCCAAATCAATCCTCATTTTCTATATAATACACTTAATTCAATTAAAGCTATGGCAAAATTGTCAGGCAATCAAGATATCGCAAACATGGTTGTCAGTTTAGCAAAACTACTGCGCAATGAATTCACCGGAGATAAAGATCTCATACCGCTGCAAAAGGAACTTGAGAATATCTACAGTTATTTTGAAATAGAAACATATCGTTGGCCAGGGCGATTTACATTAAAAGAAAAAATCGATTCTGATATTCTAGATTATCCTATTCCACGACTGATACTACAGCCGCTTGTTGAAAATGCCCTGCTGCATGGACTTGAACAAAAAAGCGGCCCTGGAACGCTTTCTATTCAGGGGACTCTCTGTAGGAAAAAAACAGATGAAAATAATCAGCAAAGCATGGATATTCTGATCTCTGTCACCGATGACGGCTGTGGGATCCCTCCAGAACGGCTGCAAAAATTGCAAAACAGTTTAACAAGTAATCCAGAAACAACAGCAGATATCATAAAGAATACAAACCTTGACTCAAATGGTATTGCACTTCAAAATACTCATAATCGTATCGTTTTATTATACGGTGCATCTTATGGACTGACTATAGAGTCCATTGAAAAACAGGGAACAATTACCACTATCCGTATTCCATACCAAAGGGAACATTGAATATGACCACAGTACTAGTAGTAGAAGATGAACCATTAATCAGAAAAGAAATTGTTGAGACAACCGATTGGTCATCACTAGGTTGTCATTGTACGGCAGAAGCTTCCTGTGGTAAAGAAGGAATTGAGCAATATAATCATTGGAAACCTGATATTATTATTACCGATATCAGAATGCCTGAAATCGACGGCCTTGAAATGATAGAAATCATCAACGAAATTGCAGCAGCAACAACTGGTAATATAAAAACAAAGTTTATTATACTCTCTGGTTACGAAGATTTTGAATATGCGCGGCGTGCAATGCGTTCTGGTGTTCAAGAATATATTGTAAAACCGGTTGATGATGAAGAACTGTATGCAGCGCTGCTACGTACAAAGCGGCGTATATTAAATCAAACAAATACACCAGCCCCATCAGTAGAAATTCTGTCTGCATATGAACTCACTGATAAAAACAATCCAGCCGCACGCAATACATATAAAGCAATCGAGCTCATACACTCATATTATATTGGTGGCATTACAATTGAAAACGCAGCACAAGCTCTTTCCTTATCAGCAGGATATCTTAGCCGCATTTTTAAGCAGGAAACCTCATATACATTTACTGATTACCTTACTCGGTATCGAATACAAAAAGCAACACAATTATTGCAAAATGATTCTATAAAAATTTACGATGTCGCAGACCTCGTTGGCTATACTGATCCAAGATATTTTGGACAAATATTTAAAAAACTTACCGGTTATACACCAAAAGAATACCGGGAACTGATTTTTCAGCAAACAAAGAACTGATTAAACACAATATAAGTAGTTATAATGCTTTCCAGCAAGAAAGTATCTCATTTCTTCTTTGTGCAGCAATAAAAATATTATAAGGAAGCACATACACTGAATCAAACGGTTTCGCCCCAACAGGCAAAACAACATCAGAACGAACACTCCGACGATACCATCGTTTGGCAACAAGGCTTTGTACATCATAACTCAATACAAAATCAATAAATTCTTTTGCTACTTTTTGATGCGGGGCGTTTCGAATCAGAGCTACTCCATCAGGAACTGCAATTGTGCCTTCTTTAGGATAAATTACCGCTAAGGGTTTTCCATGTTCTATTTCCGGCAAAGCCGCGTCTTCAGATGTAAGGCCTACAAAAAAACCCCCACTTATTACTTCCGAGTTAACGCTGCTTGATAAAGCAGAAATACCATCCTTGCCGGCAGCCGCTTTTATCCGAGAAATCAGACTCCAACCGTCTTCATATCCAACAGATGTGAGTACTGCATTAAGCAAACTATATGCGGAACCAGAACGGAGCGGATCAGGCATAATAATACGTTTATAAAAAAACGGGTCAAGCAAAGATTGCCAACTATCAGGCACCATATCAACAGGAACAAGTTCAGTATTATATACCATAACCATCGTCATTACTGAAAATCCCAACCAATAAAAAGCCGGATCACAATACTCTATGTTAATATATTCCAATTCAGGGCTTCGATACGGCTCAAATAAATGAACCATTGATTCAAGTGTTTCTATACCACCACCCCAAAACACATCAGCAGCATATATTTGATTCTGGTGTTCCGTCTCGAGTCGGGACAGTAATTCAGATGTTCCCTGGTAAACAATACGAACTGTATAACCGGTTCTTTGTCTGAACTCGCGAATGATAAAATCACTGTTTTCTTTATAATGAGGAGAATAAATAACTAAGTCAGCCTCTTGCTCTGTATACAGCCGGTCTGACCGGCTGCATGATATCGTATACAAGCAAAGGCAAAATACAAAAACTATATACAAACGATTTGTCATTAATGTAATAGTATAATAGAATTTTCTATTCTTTGCCTGCTGAGTACATTGCATTACCGCCAAGAAAATATTTTGATAAAGAGATAAACAGCACAATCATCGGAATACTTGCCAGTAAAGCGACAGCCATCATTGCCCCTTCATCAGCAAATTTTTCTTCTGTAAAACTGGTTATATACGTCGGTAATGTCTTTAATTCCTGTGTCTGCGCAACCATCAGAGGCCACATCAGATTATCCCATTGCTGTCTGAATGTTAAAATAGCCAAAGTCGCAAGAGCTGGACCTGAATTCACCATAACAATTTGAGAAAAAATCGCAGGCTCTGAACAGCCATCAATGCGTGCAGCAGCTAATACGTCATCTGGGAATGTTTGCAGATACTGACGCATCATGAAAACACCAAACGCATTCATCATAAACGGGATAATTAATCCCCGATAAGAATTTTGCAGATTTAATTTTAGTACAACCATATACAGAGGCACCATAATTGTTTCAAACGGTATCATCATCGTCATCATAATAAACATAAATACAACATTTCTTCCCCTAAAACGAAATTTTGCAAGACTGTATCCTGTCAAAGATGATAACAGAAGCGTAGTAACAGTAACACTCGTTGAAACAATCAAAGAATTGAGAACATTACGCAGAAATGTAAATCGATTATCATTTCCCGCCAGTGCCCGATAAAAGTTATGCCATTCAATCTTTCTTGGTATCCATCGATATGGAATCGTTGTAATATCAGCAGCTGGCATAAAAGCTGCAGTGAACATAAATATAAGCGGTAATATAATAGCTGCTGCGGCAAATACCAAGAAAACAGACATTGCTACATTTCGTATACGCTCAGACGCAAACATCATAATAGCTACAAACAATAATATAGCGATAACAAGAATTATCAGTAAATTCATATTGCTTTCCCCCTAATATGATACATCATCACTGCGTGATATCCTAAGCTGGATAATCGTCAGAATTAGCATACATAAGAAAAGAAGGACACTCATTACACTGGCACGACCTACATTGTATTCACGCATCGCTGTATTATATACATTTAGCGTAATAACATTTATTGGTGCCTTCGGAGAACCTGCCTGTGTAAATAAATACTGAGTTGAAAAAGTTTTAAGACACTGTAACATAGCCATAATAGATACAAGCGCAGTTGTAGGCTTTAGTAAAGGAAGAGTAATTCTAAAAAATACTTGTCCCCGGCTTCCGCCATCTATTGTTGCAGCTTCATATATACCATGGGGAATTTTACCTAATCCTGTAATAAACAATACGGTAAAGTATCCTATATACTTCCAGAAATACACAATCATTGTAGAAATTTGAAGCATAACACCATTACTTAGCCAGTGAAAATCCTGCCCTGAAGTACCAGAAATAAAATTAGCAAACTGATTTGCTAATCCTCTTGGCTCAAAAATCATTTTCCAAATTAACGCAGCAACAACAGATGATAGTACTGCTGGAGAATAATAGATAAGTTGAAAAATTCGGGACCCTTTTGGCCTCAGCGTCAAAAAAGTTGCTAGAATCAAACTGAAAACAACAAGAGGAATGAATGTTCCCAGTGTAAATACCAGTGTTGCCCGAACAGAGTTCCAAAAATCATGAGAAGTAAAAATACGGATATAATTATCAATGCCAACCCAAACAGGAGGCGCAAGAGAAATCATACTTTTTTTGCAAAAACTAAGATATACAGCATTAATGATTGGATAAAAAGAAAACACAGTAAAAAAGAGTAGCGCCGGAATCACAAAAATCCAGCCCCAACAGGCTATTTTTTTTTCAAGAGAATGGGCCATATTGTTTGCCTCCTTTTTTGACAGCAGAAAATAGAGCTGTCCAAAGCGGACAGCTCTTATCCCTGTATTTTTATATTTAAATATTTTTACATCTGGTTATCAATTAGCTCCTGAGCAGCAGTTTTCAGCTTTGCAACTGCATCTTCAGGGGTTGTATTACTCATCATAACATTCTCAATAGCTTCTTTGATGAGTTCATTGATCTGCCAACTCGCAGCTCCATAATAGACAGGATGAGCTCTTTCCAGATCAGCCATAAATACATCACTGTATGGCATACTCTTAAATAATTCACTTTCAAGCAATTCTCGCCGCGGCTGAACAAGGGCCACTTCACGTAAATAGTCTTCTGCATGACTGAGCAAGAAATTGATAAATTTCCAAGCTTCTTTCTGTTCTTCCTCTGGGATTTGCGAATTTACCATATAATATTGGAAATAATAACAATTCGCGACATCCTTTCCACCTTCAAATACAGGATATGGAATAACCATCCAATCATCGCTATTATAGAACTCCTCATTTGCTGTTTTCATACGGGCTTCTTGATAGAGACCCGACAAATGCATAGCAATTTCATCACGATCATTATCAAACTGTTTCCGCGCAGCAGTGTATGTTGGAGACCCCAGATTTTTTCCAACGGGGCCCCACTCTTTCATATAGGCAAGAGCTTTAATCCAAGCCTGCTCATTAACAATCGCCGTTTTACCATCATCAGAAACAACCTGTCCTCCAAGCTGTTCTACCATCGGAACCCAACTGATAAGGTAATCTCCATACCGGAAATCAAATCCTCGGCGTACAACAATGTCACCATTACGTTTTACAATCTTCTCTGAAATAGACATCATTTCTTCCCATGTTTTAGGATAATCCTTTTCAGGATCTAAACCTATTTCACGGAACATTTTTTTATTCAGATAAATACACCAATTATTAAGTTCCAGAGGAAGTCCATATATTTTACCTTTTGTCCCCAGAAGGCTGCCATCTGTATCTGTAACAGGATCAAGCATTTTATCTGCATACATAGCTTTTATTGCCGCTTCATCTTTTACCCCAAGCGCTTCCGGAGAAACAGGAGCACACAACCCCTGCGCAAGCAGCGGATACGCTTTTTGTAACTCCATATTCCAAATAGAAGGTGCATTACGAGCAGCATACGCAGTTGGAATCAGATCTTGAATTTTTGTAGACGGATATACAGAATAACTAATTTTTACATGAGGATTCTGAGCCATGTACTCAGCAGCCCACCCTTCTTCAAGCCGCTGACGATTTACATCTTCATGAGTCCACATGACAAGTTCTATTGGTTTACCTGCAGAAGAATCTTTACTTCCACCTGCAAATACCGCTGCTGTTGATGCCAGCATACACGCTACTGCGACAACACTAAGTATTTTTTTCATATCATGCCTCCTGATACTATACCTAGACAGTACCTTATATATAATGTATATATAGCATGAATCCTCTTCTGTGTTTTTGCAAGGTGATTATTCTGCAGTTTTGTTTAAAATTCTGACATTGTCAGGATAGCCTTCTACTTGCTACATATCAGATGGAAATATACAATATTATATTATGATATATTTTGATAGTGACTATATGGAAGGTGCGCACCCGGCCATTATGCAGCGCCTTATGGAAACAAACATGGAACAGACAGAGGGATACGGGCTTGACTCGTATTGTGACCAAGCAAAAGAAACGATTAGAACCGCCTGCGGCTGCAACAATGCTGTTATACAGTTCGCAGTTGGAGGAACGCAGGCAAACGCTGCAGTAATAGATGCCCTGCTCAAGGGCTGGCAGGGAGTTCTTTCTGCGACAACAGGCCACATCGCGGGATACGAAGCAGGTGCTGTTGAACACTGCGGGCACAAGATTATTACACTGCCACATATAAACGGTAAATTATCGGCAGATACAGTGCGACAATATATCTCTGAGTACTATGCCGATGACAGCCATGAACATGCAGTTGAACCAGGAGCTGTATATATCTCACATCCAACTGAATACGGAACACTATATACAGCAGCAGAACTAAAAGAACTCCACGAAATTTGTTTAGCATATCAGATACCACTTTTCATTGATGGAGCCCGGCTTGGATATGCGCTTGCAGCTGACGGAACAGATGTTACATTACCCGTTCTAGCACAAAATTGCGACGTATTTTATATTGGTGGAACAAAAGTGGGGGCTCTTTTTGGAGAAGCAATAGTATTTACCCGCCCTGAACTTGCCTCGCATTTCTTTTCAATTATAAAACAACATGGAGCACTGCTTGCAAAAGGCCGTTTACTTGGGATTCAGTTTCAGACATTATTTACAAACAATTTATATCTCACAATCAGCAAACACGCAGTAACAATGGCGCAGAAATTAAAGAATGCATTTATCATTGATTGTGTCAAATTTAGTTCGCAATTTTGATTCTGAAAAAAGCCACATATCCATCATGCTACGTTAAATAAAAT
>CALXMF010000017.1 GCA_944389415.1 uncultured Spirochaetota bacterium
GTTGTGGTAACTAACATTTTGGAATTTTCAATGGCTTTTTTCTACCCCAAATTGCGAACTTTATTGTACACTATCTTTATTTGAGTTATAATAATTAAATGGTAAATCAATCCGGATCGTACTGGAGAATTGTTTCATATAGTTCTATATTGATATTCTTGATAATTATATGTTCTTTTTTATTTGCATTCCAAATTCAAGACTTGTTTGAGGATCAGTTTAGAACTGTTGTGTATGAAGTTGTTGAATCTGCGGTAAAGCAGACTCAACTGAAAATCAATAATGCAGTAATAATCATACGCAATACCGCACGGGAACTTGCAGATAGAAATTCTTTTTCAGATTATTCTGTGTATTTACAGTTGTTGTCAAACGCATCTGAAGCAGATTTTTCTTCTATTTTATTAGTGAATATGGAAGGTGAATGTTATTTTCAGAGTGAAACTGCATTATGGAACCATTCTATCGCGCAAGAACCTTTTTTCGCAGCTGCCACTCAAGGATACGGCTCTGTAACATACTCAACGCCGGATGAACAGACTGGTAAACATGCATCGATTATCATTTGTGAACCAGTACGGTCTGGGAATATTGTTTCTGCTGTGTTAATTGGTCTTTATATAGATAAAAAGCTGGATGAGATTGTCAAACAGTCTTTTTTTGATGGTTTGGCAGCTAGTAATATTGTAACATCTACCGGTTCCTGTATTGCTGGTTCTTTATCTTCATATTCACAGTATCTTTTTAATGAAGAAGATAACCTATTGTTTAAAGAGGATGATAGGCTGTTTTTGCTTTCTGAATTAGCTGATGGTGAAACAGGCTGGTATGATTATGAAGTAAATAGCCGTTCGTGTTCGCTGGTATATATGCCTCTGGAAATTCAGGATCTGTATCTGCTTTTTGCAGTGCAACGTGATCTCCGTGCAATTGGTCTGCCGCCGGTTACGCCTAAAATACTTTTTTTTGTTATTGTAAATGCGGTTCTTTTTATTTTACTGATAGTACTTTGTGTGTATTTTCTATTGAATCAGCGAAAGGAATTATATCATTCCTATCAAGAGATAAGTTCATTGTATGAAACAATTCCCAGTCCGATAGTTCAGATTTCCCTTGATTATAATTTAACTCTGGTAAGTGCGAATAAGCCGTTTTATGATTTAACAGGGTACAATGAGGGAGAAATAAAACGCCTGACTGATATTGTGTTTGCTGAATATGTTCCTCTGCTGCGAAATTTGACCTCTGATACCAAGGAATTGGATTTTCAGATCCTCTGCCAAGATGGAAAGCAGAAATGGATAAGCGGACGGTTTTCATGTTACCGTGATAATAGGTATGTTTCCTGCTCATTCATTGATATATCAGTGCGTATGCAGGAATTAGATCGAATAGAAGAGTCGGCAAATACTGATTCAATGACAGGTTTAAGAAATAAACAGTTTGCGGTTGCCAGAATAAAATCTTTTCTTGCAAACGGTGGCAAAGGCGGGGTATTAATGATTTTCGATCTGGATAATTTTAAACGGGTAAATGATACGGTTGGACATCCTGAAGGAGATATATTATTGAAAAAATTTGCATCCTGTCTTAAAAATCATTTTCGGGAAAAAGACATTACGGCACGCTTTGGAGGTGATGAATTCGTTGTATTTATTGAAACGGAAATATCCTGCGAATTGCTGGAAAAAAAACTGTCTTTGTTTTTTGAGAAAATACGTGCTGAGCTTGCGGCATATTATGAGCGTTTTTCTTTGTCTGTCAGTGCCGGTGCTGCTTGGGTTCAGAAAGGTGATACATATGATATTTTGTATGCACGGGCAGATAGTGCGCTATATATGTCAAAACGTGGCGGTAAGGATCAATTTACTATTTTGCAGACATAATAATTGTGTGGAGAAAAAGAAAAGGATAATTCCTTGACAGGCGTTGCTGTTCGGTTTAATCTTATTTATGAAGGAGTAATCATGAAAAAGAATAAGTTGTTTTTTTCTGCATTGATTGTTTGTGCTGGAGTATCTTTGCTTGCCGGATGCGGTAAAGATAAGAGTCAAGAAATTTATTTTTTGAACTTTAAACCGGAAATTGCTACAATTTATGAAGAAAAAGTTGCACCTGCCTTTGCAAAGGAAAATCCCGGTTATACATTAAAAGTTGTAACTGCTGCTTCTGGAACATATGAACAGACTCTGCGCAGTGAAATTGTCAAGTCTGAACCGCCGGCTATTTTTCAGGTAAATGGACCTGTCGGCCTTGCAAACTGGAAGGACAGTGTCGCTCCTCTGGACAATACGCAGTTTTACAGTCTGTTGGCAGATACTTCTATGGCACTTAAGTATGATGGTAAAGTTGCTGCAATTCCCTACGCTGTAGAGGGGTATGGAATTATTTATAATGATGCTATCATGCGGGCATATTTCTCTTTGCCTAATAAAGCAGTTTCTATTTCTTCCACAGAAGAAATCAACAGTTTTGAATTACTGAAAGCCGTTGCTGAGGACATGACGAAGAATAAAGATGCGCTTGGTATTAAAGGTGTATTTGCCTCTACATCAATGTCTGCGGGAAACCAGTGGAGATGGCAGACTCATACAGTTAATGTTCCTCTTTATTATGAATTTGCTGAAAAGAATCCGTCTGCCACACCGCTCGAAAACGGACTTGCAACTGCTGATTTTACATTCAAATATAACGAGAATTTTAAGAATCTGATGGATTTATATACACAGAATAGTACAACTGCTATCAGTCTGCTTGGTTCAAAATCTACAGATGATTCAATGGCTGAATTTGCTCTTGGTCAGTGTGCAATGGTTCAAAATGGAAACTGGGCGGCTGCTCAGATTCTTGGTACACCTGGCAATAAAGTCGCAGCAGAGGATATCAAATTCCTCCCGCTGTATATGGGTATCCCCGGTGAAGAAAAAGCAGGATTATGTGTTGGAACAGAAAACTATCTGTGTATTAATAAGGGTGCTTCAGAAGAAGCTCAGAAAGGTGCTGATATATTCCTGCACTGGTTGTTTAGCTCTGAGACTGGTAAGGCGATTGTATCTAATGAGTTGATGTTTATTACGCCTTTTAACAGTTTTTCTGCTGATGAGCTTCCTGCTGATCCGTTATCACAGCAGGTCAGTCTCTGGATGAACAAACCTGGTGTTTCTTCAGTCGCGTGGACATTTAATGCAATTCCATCAGAAGAATGGAAAAACAGATTTGGTTCCAACTTGTTTATGTATTTTGAAGGAAAATCATCATGGGCTGATGTGGTAAAAAATGCGACAGCTGATTGGACTAGTGAATGGAATATTAAAAACGGGAGTAAATAACCTGTAATTCTATTAACTATGTGTATCACCCTTTTGGGGTGATACATATACATATATGCTGCTGTAAAAGAGGATATATATGGAAAAAGCTCTTCGGAAATATTTTCCGCTGTTTGTCTTGCCTGGAGTAGTCTGTTTTTGTGTTGCTTTTTTATTCCCTATGATTATGGGAATTTATCTTTCATTTTGTAAATTCACTAATGTAAATAATGCGCAATGGGTAGGACTTTCTAATTATATAACAGCTTTCACTATAGATAAAGAATTTTTCTCGGCGTTATGGTTTACCGTAAAATTTGCTGTAGTGACTGTTATTTCGATAAATATTTTGTCGTTTACACTAGCGATTATGCTTACGCGTGGAATTACTGGTACAAATCTGTTCCGAACAGTATTTTTTATGCCGAATCTTATCGGCGGTATTGTGCTTGGGTGGATCTGGCAGGTTATTATAAACGGAGTCCTGTATAAATATGATGCTACAATTGTTTCCAATCCTTCATACGGTTTCTGGGGACTTGTCATCCTGATGAACTGGCAGAACGTTGGATATATGATGGTTATCTATATAGCTGCGATTCAGAATATTCCTTCTGATATGTTGGAAGCGGCATCAATAGATGGTGCTAATTATTGGACAACACTGCGTAAGATAATTATTCCGTCTGTGATGCCGTCTATCACAATTTGTTTGTTCATGACGGTAACAAATGGATTTAAATTATTTGACCAGAATCTTGCGTTGACAGCCGGTGAGCCTGGAAAACAGACTGAAATGCTCGCGCTCAATATTTATAATACCTTTTATGGAAGGATGGGTTTTGAAGGTGTCGGTCAGGCAAAAGCTGTTGTATTTACAGTTATTGTAGCATTGATTGCGTTACTGCAGCTTAAAATCACCCGAGGTAAGGAGGTGGAGCAATGAAATACTCTGCAAAAGGGTCACCGATGGTGAGAAGATTGTTGTTCATTCTGCTGCTTGCGGTTGCGTTATTTGTTTTGTTTCCTATTTTTGTTGTATTGATGAATTCTTTTAAAAGCCGGTTGTTTATTTCTTCTGAGCCATTTAGTCTGCCGTCTTTTGCATCTGATAATATGACTTTTGCGGGATTATCCAATTATACTGGAGGTGTGAGTAAAACAAAATTTTTTAATGCCTTTGGTTATTCGTTATGGATAACGATTGCATCAGTATGCGGTATTCTGCTTGTTTCAAGTATGCTCGCATGGTATATCACTCGTATTAAAAATAAATTAACCAGTATTATTTATTATTGTCTGGTGTTTTCGATGATTGTACCATTTCAGATGGTCATGTTTACCATGAGTAAAATGGCTAATATGATGCATTTGGATAATCCTGTGGGAATTATTTTCATATATATTGGATTTGGATGTGGTATGTCAACGTTTATGTTTGCGGGTTTCATTAAATCAATTCCTCTTTCACTGGAAGAGGCTGCGATGATTGATGGGGCGACTCCGCCGCAAACGTTTTTTTCTATTATATTACCTACACTGAAAAGTACGGCTGTGACGATTGGTATTCTTGAGACAATGTGGGTTTGGAATGATTATCTGCTTCCGTATTTGACAATCGGTACTGATTATAAAACAATCCCTGTTGCTATCCAGTATCTGCGCGGCGGATATGGTGCGGTAGATATGGGGGCGATGATGGCTATGCTGGTTCTTGCCATGCTGCCGGTGATTGTTTTTTATTTGTCGTGCCAGAAATATATTATTGAGGGTGTTCTTGCTGGAGCAGTAAAAGGATAGCTCAGCAGCGTATTCTGAAAGACTTAAATTGATGTTTTTCTATACTCCCTTATCTTTTTAATCTGTGATGCAGTCGGTTTTGTCGAAACCGACTGTTTTCTTTTTTATAAGGAAATCATGGGTTCTTAATTGATAATATTTTAAAAGAAGCTGATATTACAGCGGTATACTTTCATATTAAGCGTATTATTGTATAATGAACGAACGATCAATCAGTTTATTCATCCTGATGTACTTGAAACTTGCCAGTTGTCTATGGGGTGTACTATTCTTGCGGAGGGTTCTGTATGGAACACAATGCCTGTTCATACCCATGAACGAAGAATGGAAGTATACTTTTATTTTGATATGGCGCAAGATTCAATTGTTTTCCATTATATGGGAGAACCAAATGAAACTCGCCATATAGTTATGCATAATGAACAGGCTGTACTTAATCCTAGTTGGTCTATTCATTCTGGTTGCGGAACAAGCAATTATGCATTTATTTGGGCAATGGCAGGTGAAAACCGGTCATATGATGATCAAGATTGGGTAAAAACGCTAGATATTCGATAATGAAGGAGTCGATAAATCCTATGAAAGGAAAAGTTATTACATTTGGAGAGATTATGCTGCGTTTGGCACCGCATGGTTATTATCGATTTGAGCAATCAAATGATTTTGATGCGACATATGGAGGCGGTGAAGCGAATGTGAGCGTATCTCTTGCAAATTATGGTATTACGACGCAGTTTGTTACGAGAGTCCCTGAGCATGAAATCGGTCAATGTGCGGTAAATGCGCTGCGCAGATATGGAGTGGATGTCAGTCATATTGCGCGGGGCGGGAACCGATTAGGTATATATTATCTGGAGAAAGGCGCGTCACAGAGACCATCAAAAGTTATTTATGACCGAACTGGTTCCGCATTTGCCACAGCGTCTCATAATGATTTTGATTGGAAAAAAATCTTTGATGGAGCATGCTGGTTTCACTTTACAGGAATAACGCCTGCGCTGGGGGGAGAGCTGCCATCTATTTGTCTTGAAGCATGTAAAACAGCGAAAGAGATGGGTATTACAGTATCATGCGATTTAAATTATCGAAAAAAGTTGTGGAGCAAAGAGGAAGCCGGCCGAGTAATGGGAGAATTATGCCGCTATGTTGATATATGCATCGCAAATGAGGAAGATGCTTGTGATGTGTTTGGAATACGGGCTGAAAAAACAGATGTAACTAAAGGTGAAGTAGATATTTCTGGCTATCAGAATGTTGCCAGGCATCTTTTGGAACGGTTTGAATTTAAAAAAGTCGCTATTACGCTTCGGGAATCTGTGTCTGCGAATGATAATGGGTGGTCTGCGTTGCTGTATGACGGCAGTGAATTCTATTTGAGCAGAAAATATAATATACATATTGTAGACCGTGTCGGGGGCGGAGACAGCTTTGGCGGCGGATTGATTTATGCCTGTATGAATGGATATGACGGACAGAAAACAGTTGAATTCGCGGCTGCGGCATCATGTTTGAAACATTCAATAGAGGGTGATTTTAATATGGTCAGCGTTGCTGAAGTGGAGAGACTTATGCAAGGAGATGCGTCTGGCCGGGTACAGCGCTAAAGAAGAAAAGTTTGATATGCAGAGTATAACAGAACGGTTAGAACAAATAGGTATAGTTCCAGTAATTGCACTTGATGATGCTTCTGATGCGGTATCGCTTGCCGGAGCGCTGTGGCGTGGAGGACTTACAAGTGCTGAGATAACTTTCAGAACATCAGCTGCTGAAGATGCGATACGGGAGATGTGCAGTGCATACCCTGATATGTTGGTCGGTGCTGGGACGGTACTGACGGCGGAGCAAGTTGATCGTGCGGTAGAAGCTGGTGCTCAGTTTATTGTGTCACCTGGATTAAATCCTAAAACGGTGGAGTACTGTCAGAAAAAAGGAGTGCCAATATATCCGGGAACAGGGTGTGCGAGCGATGTTGAGCTGGCTGTTGAGCTCGGTCTGGATGTGGTGAAGTTTTTTCCCGCTGAACAGGCGGGAGGAATTGGGATGATAAAAGCTCTTTCTGCGCCGTATAGAGGAATACGTTTTTTGCCGACTGGTGGAATCGATGCTGATAATATGAATACATATCTAAATAGTGAGAGTGTTATCGCGGTTGGCGGCAGCTGGATGGTACAGAAAGACTTAATCAAAGCAAAAGCATTTGATCGGATAGAAGAGCTGGCGCGAGAAGCTGTAATGAAAATGCTGGGATTTGAATTGGGGCATATTGGAATTAACTGCGCGGATGCAACGGAAGCTGTTGCCGGAGCAGCTCAGATGTCGGCTTTGTTTGGGTTTGAACAGAGAAATGGGGATATGTCTGTATTTGCCGGTAGCGGACTTGAGTTCATGAAACAGTCTGGAAGAGGGCAATCAGGGCATATTGCAGTAAAAACTTGTTCTGTGTTGCGTGCAAAATATGTTTTAGAACGCGGCGGCTGTGCGTTTAGTGAACAGAACGCAGAATATATAAATGGTAAGCTGACTGCGGTGTATCTTGAACAAGAAATTGCAGGATTTGCAGTGCAGTTGGTACAAAAATAACTTTTATGTTAGGCACAGGTATAATATGTACCTGTGCTTTTATTTATATTGGTAAAGATATTTTGCTAATGTAATCTCGGTTGCATATGATGATTAATACATTAGAAAAAAGTAGTTAAATATAGAATCATATATATGTTTTTCTTGCAAAACTGTGAATGCATGTTATAATTTAAACATGTTGAATCATAACGAGCATATCCTTTCTGTGATTCGCCAGTTTGCGATTTACGGAGATTTTGTGTCATGTAAACCGGTAGGTAACGGCCATATCAACAATACCTATCGTTCTACATTTAATCAGGCTGGTAGAGAAATCCGCTATACACATCAGCGGATAAATAAATCTGTTTTTAAACAACCTGAACAGGTGATGGATAATATTGTATCTGTCACATCTTTTCTGCGGCAGTTGTATATTTCTCAGGGGCTCAGTGATGTTTCGCGTCGAACATTGACGGTTGTTCCTTGTAGAGACGGTAAAATGTTCTATGTGGATGAGAATGGGGATTACTGGCGAACTTACTTATATGTTGAGAATGTACAAACATATGAGGTTCTTGAGAATGAAGAGCTGGCGTATCGATTAGGAAAAGCAATTGGAAATTTTCAAAATAGTCTGTCTTCCTATAACGGAAGTCGTCTGCATGATACGATACCTCGGTTTCATGATATGCATATGCGTTATGAACAGCTTGATGAAGCTCTTGAGAAGGATGTAAAAAAACGTGCTGATACTATTAAAGAAGAACTAGATTTTCTTGCTGCCAATCGTGAACGAGGAATGGTTTTGACTGATGGTCTTGCGTCAGGTAGATTGCGAGAAGGAATTACTCACAATGACACAAAGGTAAATAATATTCTGTTTGATGAGAAAACGGGGGCTGCCTTGTGCGTGATTGATTTAGATACAGTTATGCCCGGTACAGTTTTGTTTGATACAGGCGATTTAATTAGAACAGCAACAAATACTGCTGCTGAAGATGAACAAGATGTGTCAAAGGTTCAGTTCAATTTTGCTGTATTTAAAGCGCTGATTAAAGGGTATGTTGAAGAAGCTTCTGGTTTTCTGTCACCATACGAAAAGAGTTTAATTGCTGAGTCTGGCCGGACTATTACTTTGATTATGGCTGTTCGTATGGTTACTGATTATTTGAACGGAGATGTATATTATAAAATTGATTATCCAGAACATAATATTGTTCGTGCCCGGACGCAGATAGCTTTGATAAAAGCGATGGATGCGCAGTGGGATGAAATACAGCGGTTTGTTTCAGAATTATAAATATACGATCAATAAATTCTTTTCAAACGAGATATTTTATAACAGAAAAAAAAAGTATGAATATTTTGTTATCAGAATTGACAGTAGGCAAATGCTTATTATAGTATATGTTACCAAACATTCGGTAACATATACGGAGATTTAATGGGTGATAATACAAAGGAACGCATTATTCATAATGCGTTTATGTTGTATGCGGATTCGTGGGATAAAGAAGTTTCTCTGTCCCAGATTGCCTCGTTGACAGGAATTAGCAAGACCGCTATTTTCAGACATTTCGCTGATAAAGGTGCGCTCCTGGCGGCAATGAAAACTCAGTTTTATGATGACGCAGCAGTTCTTATGCGCATAATGTATGATACGGCGGTACCTCTTGATGATCGTATTCGCAATGTGATTGCAGCGATTTGCAGCAAAGGCGAATATCTGTGTTTTGTGCTCAGACTGCTTACATCTGATTCTGATTTAGGTAAGGAACTGAGAACAGCTTTTATTGAACGTGATGTTCCGCTATGTTCTCTGTCGAATGTTTCTGGATTCCAGTTTCTGTATATTATATATATCGGTTCATTAGTGATGACCAGTTCTCTATAGTTACATTGTAAGTGTGCAGAATCAGACAGAATATAAAACAAAACTGCCTGATCCAGATACATTTGCAGATGGTGTAAGAAATTGGCTTCAAAATGGTTGGCAGTTTTTACAAAAGATTGATAATAAGAGTCAAGAAAAACTCGATACAATGTGTCTGATCGATAATGCAAATCTTAGACAGGAATCGCGTTTCTTTGTTGCTGTAACACGGCTGATACAGTTATATGGACTTCCTGGCGTGACTGTTGATCGTCTGGCGGATGAACTGCATATGGCAAAAAGTTCTTTATATAATTATTCTAAAAACAAACAGCAACTGATTCATTCTGTAATAAAAGAAGAAGTAGAACAATTTGCATTTTGTTTGAGGGAGAAAGTGTCTTGTGCGCAGTCTTTTTCTGAGTGTGTATATATTATGCTGCGTACATCTGTGAGCTATCTTATTGCGCGGCCTAACGTAAGTTATGTTCTTGCATGGGGTGCTTTATTTAATGCAAAAAAAGGTGAAACTGTGCGGGATCGGGCTATAGCTGATATATTAAGACCTTTTTTGTTGGATATCTCAATTCCTCAACAGTATCAGTGGATGAAGCTATCTGCATTAACAAGGTTTGTAGAATTGCTTGCAACATCTTTAGTGATTCATGGTACGAAACAGGGATTTTCTACAGAACAACTTATTTCTTGGGTCCCTGTATTATATGAGTGTATACGTGCGGGACCTCAGAAAGCAGGATTGCAGTATAGTAATAATTGGTTTCATGAATAAGGAGTTTCAGAATTATATGAAGAAAAACAAAACAGGAGCAGTTATCGCGATTGTGTTGTGTTTGTGCAGTTTTATGCGTCTGCCGGCACAGCAGCCTGATTCTGCGTCTTCAAAACCGGATGTTATTCGCTTGACAGTGGATCAGGCTGTCGATTATGCGATGGAGCACAGCAGAACACTTAAAAGCGCGCAGATCGATTTGGAAATAAAGCGGCGCGCGAAAGATTTTGCGTGGAATGTATTTATTCCGTCTGTAAATGGAACTGCTATGGTACGTCGCAGTAATCAGGCAGTGGCATCCGGAATGCAGGGAGGCTCTGCTGCAGATCATACGGAAAAAGATCATTGGACAATAAGCGGTGGGGTTAGTGTTTCTCTCGATTTGTCCCTTGCCTTGATTGACGGTATCCGCGCAAATTCAGCAAATTACGAAGCGGGATTAATTACTTGGGAACAGGCTGTAAAACAGAATGAATTAAGCATACGCAAGCTTTTTTATGCTCTCTTGCTTCAACAGGAGAGTCTGAGCATTCAAGAAGAATCTCTGGTAAACGCTGAACAGCGTATGAATCAGGCTAGAGTTAATTATCGCAACGGCCGTGTGTCTGAACTGGAATATTTGCAGGCACAGGTAACTTACGAAAACAAAAAACCGCAGTTGCTTTCAGCGCAGCAGTCACTGCGTCAGCAGCTTGATATGTTTGCGTTTATGTTGGGTATGCCGGTTGGTACCCAGGTGGAACTTGATGGCGTAATTGAGCCTCTGTATCTGGATCTTAATGTTGATGAGCTTCTTTCTGAATACCTGATGTCAAATATTGATATTCTTGCGTTGCAGAAAAATATTGAACTGCAGAAAATAAATCTTGGCGCTCAAAAAATGCAGGTTTTTTCTCCTGTGTTATCGCTGTCGTGGGGATGGCAGCCGTATGCGAGTCCGCTTGATACGGCGTTCGGTGATAACTGGTATAAAAAGGATGAAGGAGCGTTTGCCGCAACTCTTTCTTGGGATTTGTTTGATATGCTGCCGTTTTCCGCCAGCTTTCAGAAAATACGGGACACACAGGATCAAATCAGGCAGTATGAGATCGAGATGGAAACATTAATTGAAAATACAGAACTTGATATTAGAACAAAAATTGACGCCCTCGCATCATATCGTGCTACTATAGCCGCGAATGCGGCTAATATCAAGCTGGCACAGCGTTCTTATGATATGACTGTCATCGCGTATCGTAATGGTACTAGGGAGCTGCTTGATGTGCGGGATGCCGAAAACCAGTTGAATACGGCAAAACTCGGGCTGATAAATGAAAAATATAATTATCTTGCTGGTGTGCTTGATTTGGAGTATACACTGAATACTAAACTGATAAAAACAGAAATGACAGAATAGAGGAGAACTTCTGATGAAAAGAATGCAAACTTATGAAATCGCGGCAATAGTAATATGTGCTATGCTGTGTGTGATATCGTGTAATCGAGGCGAAAACCAGGAACCAGTACCTGTTTCTAATCAGACAGAAGATGTGACGTATGCGGTTAATACTTATCGGACTGTACCATCAAATCTTGATGATTACCTGGAATTCGGTGGAGATGTTTCTGCTGTTTCTAGTGTAGATGTTCTTCCCGATGCGGCAGGTAAGCTGCTCAATATATATGTTGAAGTGGGTGATGTGGTGAAAAAAAACCAGCTGCTTGCAACGGTCGATCCTTCAAAACCTGGGTTGTATTATGAGCCAAGTCCGGTACGTGCACCTGTTGCTGGAACTGTTAGTTCTTTTCCCCTTTCTACAGGAGCGACTGTTTCACAGTCTACCTCTATTGGAAAAATAAGCAGTACGTCTGATGTTGAAATTACGATCAGTGTTGCGGAGCGTTTTGTTTCTCGAATTAACCTAGGACAGACAGCGACGCTGACATTTGATGCGTATCCAGGAGAATCTTTTACTGCGAAAGTAACAGAGATAAGTCCTGTTCTTGATACAGTGACTCGTACTATGACGGTAAAACTTCGGCTTGACCCTAAAGACAGCAGGGTCAAAATTGGTATGTATGCGAGGGTAAAACTGGTAACAGAAACAAAAGAGAATGTAATTGTTGTACCATCTACTGCTGTAATTGTACGAAATGAGAAACCGTATGTGTTTATCGTACAAGGGGGGACAGCCTCATTATGTGCAGTAACACTTGGGCTGAAGATTGATAATAAGCAGGAAATAACCTCTGGTCTTAATATTGGTAATGAAGTGATTATCAGCGGTCAAACACTGCTTGATGACGGCAGCAAAGTCAATGTTGTTTCCAGTAAATAAGGAGAAATGCAGTAATGTCATTGTCAAAGACGGCAGTAGGAAAACCAGTTACTGTCCTAATTGTATTTATTATTCTGGCGGCGCTCAGCATATATTCAACATTGCAGCTGCCGATAGACATGCTCCCTGATATGGAGCTGCCATATATTGCTATTATCACGGAGTATGAGAATGCTGGACCGGAAGAAGTTGAGCGAAGTATTTCACGTCGTATTGAGAGTGTTCTTTCCGGTATCTCTGGACTTAAAACCTTGTCTTCTCAATCATCAACTGGTTCTAGTATGGTGTTTCTTGAACTGAACCAGGGAACTGATTTGACCGAAGCAATGGCGGAAGTTCGTGATAAACTTGATATTATCAAAGGATTCCTTCCTGATGATGCGGAATCTCCTATGATTATCAAAATGGATCCATCTATGATCCCGATTATGAATTTTGTTATTACTGGAAACCGTACTCCTGAGGAACTATATGATTACGCAGAAGATGTCGTTCAGCCACGGCTTGAGCAGGTTGACGGTATTGCTTCTGCAAATATTATTGGTGGCCGGGAAAAAGCTATTATCATTAATATTCCCCGTGATCGACTTCAGGCATATTCGTTAACTATTAATCAAGTTTCTCAGATGATTGCTTCTCAGAATATCCAGGCATCAGGTGGTACTATTGATGAGGGGGATACGGAATATTCTATTGAGACATCGGGACAGTTTACGTCTGTTGAAGATATTAAAAATACGGTTATTTCCTATAAGACTGAAACAGACAGTTCCGGTACACCGTTAGTACGAAAGATTTTGTTAAGAGATATTGCGGATGTATATGAAGGATACAAAGATGTTTCTAGCTTAGCATATATGAATGGTGAACCGTGTGTTATGCTCAGTATCCAGAAGCAAAGCGGAAAAAATTCCGTACAGACTGCAGAGCGCGCGCTTGCTCGTGTGGAAGAAATTAGAAAGACTCTTCCTTCTGATATTACTATTGAAGTTGGTATGGATACAACGGAGGATATTAAAATCGCAATCAGTAATATTCTTAGTTCTGTTATCCAGGGTGCGTTGCTTGCTGTTATTGTATTGTTTGTATTTCTTCGCAGTATCAAAAGTACAATCATTATCGGTATCTCAATTCCGTTATCATTGATTATTACACTCGGCATCATGTATTTTACCGGGTTTACGCTGAACTTGATGACGCTTGCGGGGTTGTCCCTTGGTGTCGGTATGCTTGTGGATAACTCGATTGTTATATTGGAAAATATATACAGTTATCGGGCAAAAGGGGCAAAGGCGGCGGTTGCCGCAGTTCTTGGTTCACAGGAAATGTTGCTGGCGATTATATCAAGTACATTGACAACTATCTGTGTTTTTCTCCCGTTAATTATGTATGGTAATGATCTAGGAATTGTCGGGCAACTGTTTTCAGGATTGACTTTTACGGTTGTATTTTGTTTGCTATGTTCTTTGATTGTGGCAATTGTGTTTGTGCCAGTGTTATCATCAAAGTATCTTAAACTGGAAAACGTTGCAAACCGCCGTCGCTCCGGGGTCCTTGGAGCTGTTGATATGGCCATGTCGCGTTTCTTTGATGGAATGGATAATGGATATGCTGCTGGTGTACGGTTTGTACTTAAACATAAAGTAATTGTAACGATCCTGTTAGCTCTGCTGTTTATCGGCAGTGTTGTGATGATTCCTGTAATTGGATTTATTTTGACACCTGATCAGGAATCAAATACTGTTTCTGTTGAACTGGAAATGCCGAAAGGAACACGGCTTGAGACAACTGATGCTGTTATCAGACAGTTTGATGCAATGTTGCGGGAGAGTATAGTCGGTCTCAAATCTACTACAATTTCCACTGGTAGTTCAGGTATGATGGGGAATTCATCTTCTAATACAGCAACGCTCACAATAAATGTGTGGCCATCTAAAGATCGAGAACCAGGATGGGATGGAGGAAATGAGGCAGAAGCGAAAGCCCGTGCTTTATTTGGCCATTTCCCCGGTGCAAATTTTACTATTGGTTCAAGTAATAACGGTATGAGTGGCAATGATATCGACATTCTTTTAAAAAGTAATAATCTTGATAATCTGCGTACGATTGCGGCTCAAATTAAAGAGCTTATGGAAAGTGATGAGCTTGCTCAATACATTACGGATGTGCAGATGGATCTGGAAGATGGCCTGCCACAAATTCGGTTGATTATTGATCGTGCCCGTATGTATGATTTAGGGGTTACGATTTATAATGTCAGTACTGAACTTAGTGGCAATATAAATGGACAGATTGCGAGTTCTTATCAGGATGAAAATGGAGATGATATCGATATTGTTGTCCGTTTGCCGGAAGAGGATCGTTCGCGAATTGCTGATATTGAGCAGATTTTTGTAACTAATAGTTCGGGGCAGCGTATTCCTTTGTCAAGTTTTGCCCGTTATGTAGAGTCTACTTCACCGGTAACAATCAATCGTGAAGACCAGACACGTGCGGTTCATATTACAGCAAAACAGGTAAACAAGCAAAAAGATTCAACTGATTTTGTTCAGCGTCAAGTTGATAATGCAATAAAGGCCAATATCATTCTTGGTGAAGATATGACCCTCAGTTATGCCGGTAATATTGAAGATTTGAATACAATGAAACAGACCTTTATTGTGATCATTATCATGGCTATTGCGCTCGTTTTTGCAGTTATGGCAAGTCAGTTTGAATCTTTTATGGATCCTTTTATTATTTTGTTTACCATTCCGCTTTCTCTTATTGGTGTTGTTGGCATTTATTTGATAATGGGCAATCCTCTAAATGTAATGACTGCAGTTGGTATGCTTATTCTTGTCGGTATTATTGTTAATAACGGTATTGTTTTGGTTGACTATACTAATCTGCTGCGTAAACGCGGATTAAATCTACAGGAAGCCTGTGTTGAAGCATGCCGCAATCGTTTACGGCCGATTCTGATGACCACCTTGACAACAGTGCTTGGTTTAATTCCAATGGCATTTTTCCCTGGTGAAGGGTCTGAAATGACACAGCCGATTGGACAGACTGTTCTTGGGGGATTAACATTTGGTACTACTATGACATTATTTTTTATGCCGATTATGTATTACGGTTTTAATCGATTCCGTGAAAAACGTGCTGCCCGAAAGGCTGCCCGCCGGGATCGGAAACTGGCTAAAAAAGAAGGAATTTCTGTTTTACCAAGTGAAGGAGAAAGTAAATGAAAAAGTTGACCGAATTGGAGTTACCGAAAATTCCTGTTAAGAATAAAGATGGTCGAAAAGAAGAAAAAATGATATCTGATATGCGTGTAAAAATGCGGCGTATTGAAGTAATCTGCAGTCAGGCGATGGAGGAAGATTTTCTGAGTTTATGCAAAGCTAAAGGAATTGGGCGTATGTTTACGAAAGTCCCGTCTGTTATGGGACAGGGATATTCTGTTCCGAAAATGGGAGATGCAGTATGGCCGCAGATGAACTGTCTGTTTCTTATTTTCTGTTGTTCAGATGAAGCTGAAGAAATTGTCCATGTTGTTGAAGAATTGCGGAAACAATATCCAGGCGAAGGATGTGCCTGTTTTATTAGTAAAGCTCAGGTAAGATAAAGTAGAAGCTGATTGAAACAATATATGTTTCAATCAGTTTTTTTATTTTCTAATGTTTCGGTGTCATTATTTGGCATAGGGATAGCTCATTATTGCTGGTCTTACTTATTTAGGCAGTATTTGAATATGTCCAATAATAGGGAACCGTTTTGTTTTACCAGAAACGGCGGTGATAACTCCGTAGAGGGTCATTACAGCGAGTAATATAAAGATTGCAAGTGAACAGTAGGTACCTAGAACGGGAATACGCATAACAGCAATAGCAGCTGTGCCGGCTATTAAACTAAAAATAAAATAGACTATACCTTGATTGGTGTGAAAGCGCGCAAAGGATGAAGTTGGAGCGATGATTAGAGGTATCAAAAATAAAATGCCGAGATAGGCTGGCCATGCAATGTATTTATTTTTTTCACAATCTGCAATGTCAAAGTGTGTTATATCATTCATAAGTATTTGTCCTACTTGTAACAGAATATTTTTATGATAGTTTTTTTTTACAGATGGGTCAATGTATTTTTAGAGGGTTTATTTTATGAAGCATTATTCAGAGCGAACTGCTCTTGCTGCTCAGATCACTGTTGAGAAAGTCTGTCGAATTCGTCCGCAAGAGCGGGTGCTCATTATTACAAATAAAGATTTGTTTCGTCATGACGCAGAAGAAATTGCGTATGCACTAGCTGATGCAGCATGTACTGTGGGTGCTTATGTTGATCTTCTGTATCAATCGGTCAAAACTTCATTTGATGCCGCTGATGACAATATTTTAAATGCGATAGCAAAGGAGCCTGATGTAATTTTCTCTGTATCTGTATGTAAACTTGGAAAAGATCCGCAGCATATTGTATCTCCCTTGAGGAAGGATGGTGTTCTATATGATCATATTTTTGATTATCTGTTATATGGAAAAAAATCAATTCGTGCTGTGTGGATGCCGGGTATTACAACTGATATTTTTGAACGGGCTGTGGATATCGATTATGATGAATTAGGCAATAGATGTGCTAAACTTTCTCAGATGCTGACAGCTGCTGAGAAAGTACATATCTCAACGATTCATGGAACAGATATTGTGATTCCAATATACGGCCGTTCTGCTTTTTGTGATAATGGCAGGTTCGATAAGCCTGGGTTAGGAGGAAATCTTCCTGCAGGGGAAGTATTTATTAGCCCTGTTGTAGGTACCGGAGTCGGTAGTGGTTGTAACGGAACAATTGTATTTGATGGTTCTTTGGGACTTGAAAATAAAGAGCCTCTAATTCGTAATCCGATTCCGGTAACGGTAGAGGATGGATTTATATCTTTTATTGATAACGAGGTTGAGGGGCTGTATTTAAAGGAAATAATCGTTGAAGCAGAAAAACGTGCTTATCAGATGGAAAAATCAGGTATGTTTGCTTCTGGTCAAGGTGCAATATATGCTAAGAACGTGCGTAATATTGGGGAGTTAGGTATCGGACTGAATCCCAAGGCTCGAATATGCGGAAATATGCTTGAGGATGAGAAAGTTTTTTCTACTTGTCATTTTGCTATTGGTGCCAATTATGATGGGGATGCGCCTTCTCTTATACATATTGACGGTGTCGTTCGTAACCCGACTATAAATATCATTTCAGATACAGGTGTTAATCATATTATTATGAAAAATGGGGTTCTGTTACTTTAGCACCGCAAGGACTCTGCTTCTTCCACGAGATTTTTTCTTGTCAATGTCTCCGCATCTTTTAATAGGGCAAGAGGAACTCCGTATGCCTTTTCGAGGGCTTCCTGTGTAAGTACTTCGTCAACTGTACCAAGATCTATATTCCTATCTGGATAAAAAAGTAGTACTAGGTCGGCGAATCGTCGGGTTAGTTCAAGCTCGTGCATTGAAAGATATATAGGAATCTGTTTTGCCGTTGAATATGCCTTAATGTAGGCGAGGGCTTTTTCTTTTTGATATTGTTCCATTGCAAACAGAGGTTCATCCATAAAAATACTTCTTGAACCATACAACATTGAAAATGCCAGTAAAACGCGCTGGATTTCTCCTTTTGATAGGGCCGTCAACTTGTGATTGAGAACAGGCTGTAATTCAAAGATATCTGTAATCTCTGTTTGCAGATTGTTATATGCGTTGCATACTGGCTGTTCGTTACCTGAGAAAAAACCATTCTTATACACATATGAAAGCAACTGGTAAACAGGTTCTGTACTTTCAAATTCCATATTCTGATAAATAAAAGATGCATATTTATTTTTGCTTTCTTCAGTAAATTGTACTGTATTTTTGCCGAACAAATGTACTGTCCCGATTTCTGGTAGGAGTCTGCCTGCTGCCAATAGCATGAACGTTGATTTTCCTGAGGCGTTGGGTCCTATCAGGTTGACAAACCCGGCTGGTAACTCCGCTGTAAAATTATAAAATACTGGTTTTGCCGTGATTTGATTACCGTTTTCATCAATATCCCCTGGTATAGCTGGGTATGTGAATTGTACACCATTAAAATTAATAAACGAATTCATATTCATATCCTTATAATCTGATATTTCCAATATCTAATGAGATAAATGGGGCGATTGTATTTTGAAACGTACCTGCACCAAAGCGGATTAAAATTCCAAAGTTTCTCGTGATACGCAGGCCAGTGTTAAATGCGCCATACCAATCCCAGTGTTTTACATTAAAGTCCGTATATTTCATAAGCACATCACCAAAGCCACCTGATAGTGCTAGAAAGAGCTGTCCGCCGAGGATAGTAAGCTGCTGCCACGGCAGAAACTGAATACCAAATGAATAGGCCATTTTATGGATACCGTATGCCTGTTTACCTGTCATTTGTGGGAAAAAAATCCTATCCTGATAATGATAACCGAAAACAGGAATCGCTGTTGGTATGTGCGGTAACAGTTCAAGCGGTTCTGTTCCCACAAAACCATTCAAAATTATACTGAATCGTCTGCCAATAGGGATAATACCACGGGCGTCTGCTTCACAAGTGAGTAACGCAATGGGAGCGTTACTTTCTGTAATGGGGAAAATTCCTGTTGCTTTTATTGATGCATATACTCCCTTTGTTGGAAATGTATATGCATCAAGTGTATCAAACACATATCCGCCTGTAATTGGCGCTGCAACTGTAAGTTGGTTGGGGTATTTTGCTATATATGGAGATAGGTTTTCAGTCAGTGCTAGACTGGTGTCGAACCATTTGATTGCACCGCCGTAGAATAAATGATGTTGTGGCGTAAAACGTACTCCGCCGATTACTATGCCTTCTGCTGAGGTAATTGAATATGTTTCTGTCTGATCTAAATTCTTAAAACCTCGCAGGATAAAGTTTTGTTCTGTATTGAATGACGCAGATGCTTGTATATATGCTTTGGTACTTAAATGTTGAAGATATAATATTTCTGCGGAGAGATTATTCAAAATATTAGCATTAATTGATACAAGTGAACCAGGCCCTGTAATGTTTCTAAACTGAATATCTGCAGATAGCCCAAACTTACTGCTTGAGGTATTTGTTAATGTTCCTTGATAATGTATACCAAGCAGTATGTTTATTGTGTTGTGCTTTACTTGATGTAGGTGCAGATCTATGATATTCTTTGCATAACGTGTATCTATACGCGATATGACAAACAGATAATGACCTGTTCTGTATATTTCATCTATTAAATATCCAATTCGTTCTGGTGTGAGCGGTAAATTTGCTATTTTATTAAAGACCGTTCGTATGTATGCAATATCCTCACTGGCAGCACCAGTAATATGAATATCCTGTGCTGCTAACAAAGGTAGTTCATCATATATACTGACTCTATCTGGCTCTAACGGATCGTCCGCAATATGTACAAAGCGATAGTTTTCTTTATTATTTATATTCTGGTCTTCTTCAGCTTGTAGTATTTTATTGTTTTCAGGTGATGATAAAACGTCTTGTGGGTATATTTTTGCACGCAATTCAAGCAGTTGTTGTCGGTATCGTTTTGCTTCACTTTTTCCTTTATCATAGATTTCCTGAGAACGATTGTAATCAAGCGTTGTAAACATTGAAACATCAGGATATAGTACAAGATCCGCATATTCGTACTGCGGTGTATTAATTGCTCGTTGATAGATACTAAATACTTGACTTAATGCTACGAGTGGATTTGAATCAAGGTCCTCTGGATTAGAAATGATTGGATCTGATATTTCAACGGCAATGATGATATCATATCCCATATCCTTTGCCGCTTTTATGGGGAGATTATTTCTCACTGTACCATCCATATAATAATTTCCATCGATGATGAATGGTTCAAAAACAGCTGGCAAGCTTATACTGGCACGAATTGCTTCTGCAAGATCTCCACTACTAAGAATTTTAAGATCTCCTGTATACATATCGACAGTTGCTGCACGGAAAGGAATTGGCAAACTGTCAAAATCAATGTAAGAAGGAATACGTACTGTAAGCTGCTTAAACAATTTATATGCATTTTCTCCGGTTGATATGCCCTGCCCCATGTCTAATGAAAGATTCTTACCTATACCGAATGAGAGCGGTGTTGAAAACAGACTTCTGTCTCCAAGGTCTTTTTCTGAATCGGAAACAGGAGAATCTGAAAATATTTTTGTCCAGTCCTGATCAAGCAGAGCTTCTTTGATTTCTCTTGGGGAATAACCTGCACAGTATAAACCTCCTGCAATTGCACCTGCACTATTTCCAACAATCATATCGATAGGGATGTCAAGTTCTTCAAGAAGTTCAAGTACTCCAATATGAGCAAACCCTTTAGCTCCGCCGCCAGAAAGTACTAAGGCAACTGACGGACGGTTTTTAGGCATATTATCGGGTGGAATGGCGATATCATCTGTGATAGAAAATGTAGGCAGAGTTATCATTAATAGGCAACAGATGGTTATGTATATTTTACTAGTATATATGAAAAAACCGCTGTGCATATGATATTATTAATACCAGACTTTAGCGAGAATGTAAATATTATGCCTGCTGAAAGATCTTGGGTACCGTTATACTATAAAAAATATGTGAGACTTATGTGAAAAGATTTTTGATACAAACTGATATCTAGTGTTACTTTCTATATTATGATACATTGTATGCATGGGAGGTTCATATGCAATTCCATAGCACACGAAATCCAAACGTAACTGTTTCTTTTGCACATGCGGTACTTGATTGTATGGCGTCTGACGGTGGTTTGTATGTACCGGCTTATGAGGAGAATTTACGGCCGTGGATTTTGTACATGAATAGTGGTACAACATTTGCATCTCTTGCGGGGGCTCTTACTTCAGCTCTAATAAAAGAAGAATTTAGTCCTATTATCTCAGAAGCGATTGCAACAAGAGCCTTTCCGTTTAGTCCCGAAATTCGTCAGCTTGATGATTCGTTATATGCACTTGAGTTATTTCATGGACCAACTGGTTCTCATAAGGATTTTGGTGTATCATACCTTGCATCCTGTCTTGAGCATATCCTGCTAATGCAAAACAGAAGAGCTATTGTGTTTGCTATATCGGATGGTGGTATTGCGCCATCGGTAGTATATGCGTTGCGGAATGCTAAACATTTGAAAGCGGTAATTTTGTTTCCAGAAGGTCAGTCCTACGGTTTTACAGCTGAGGATTGTATCTGGAATGGAGGAAATATTTATCCTGTTGAAGTTGCTGGTACTACTTCTGATTGTCATGCAATTACCAAAGAATTATTTGCACATCGTGATATAATTGAAAAGTATAACATTACACTGGCTAATACTGCAAATATTGGACGTTTGCTTCCGCAGGCCTTTTTTTATACATTTGCGTTTTCTCGCTTGAAAGAACAGGTATACGGTGATATTTATTATGCACTTGCGGCTGGTAATTATAGTAATCTTGTTGCCGGTCTGTACAGTTGGAAGTTTTCTTTGCCGGTCAATGGTTTTATTACAGATTCAACTCCAGCACTTGGTGTGGATGCTTCCGGAAAATGTCAGATGCTAGATTCTTTTGTTCCTGTTGAAAAACGTTATGCTGCTGATCCGGGTAGTCCTTCGAATCTGGAACGGCTTGAGGAAGTTTTTTTAACTATGCCTGCTGTAATGCGTGGGCTTGTGTATCCGTCAAAAATTACAGATAAAGACCGCGAATCAGCCTGTAAAAATTTATTTATGAAGTATGGTCTATTTGCGGATCCTGCAACATCAGGTGCATATGCGTCCGCTATAAAACGAGCAGAAATGATTCGCGCTGATGATGGTGCTGTCGTGCTTGTTATGCGAGATCACCCCGCCTTTGAGGCGGAACGTATTAGGCAGTGGTGTGGTGAAGCACCATCAATGCCGGAAGTAATTTCTGCTATGCATATGTACCATCCTGCTTGCAAACAGATCCTTACTGGTGGTTTGCCGGAGCTGGAACAAGTGTTGGCGGAAGTATCGCGCGAATAATACCATTCCTGTTCCTCTTTATTTCGTATTCGCTAATAAAATACCCACACAGTTCTGGTTTGAGCTGTGTGGGTATTTTATTTGTCAATAAGAGGAATATGGACTAATCCGTATCACCTGCTTTTTGTTTAGATATTTTTGTTCTTGCCGTTTTAGCTTTTTTTTCTGGTTTCTGCGTTAATACAGCCTCTGCAAGCCGCTTTTTTTTGTGTTGCGGAGTTTCTAGTAGGTCAAGAAAATGTTGGGCTTTATACTCTGATTGTTCCTGTTTTTGTAGTAGTAACAAATTTGCAGTAGCAAGCACCGTCATACTGGGACTTTTGTCTGCAAATACAGCTTGCGCCAGCAGGAGGAACCACAGTGTATTTTCCATCTGTTCCTTATTGAACCAAAGAATTTCGTTGTACATATTTGTTCCCAGAAGGGACGGTGCGCTTTGGTCGTGAATAATACTGTCTAATATTTCATATAAACTATCCTGTAATTTCTTTCCCGCAAGTTCTCGGTTACAGAATTGAATCATCTGATGCAGTGTTCGGACTGATTGATACACAGAACGATCCATTCCATTAGGAATAATTTCATCAAGCAGTTGAATGAGTTTATAGTCAAGTCCCCAGAGTTTTATCAGAGCGCAAACATCTTTTTCTTTTACAGTAGAACCGATAATATCTTTTAATGAATAGGAAAGCGCATAACCTGAAAGAATCTCAGCACAGAGTGGGCGAGAGACAATCTGTGTATACAGTTGTCGTATGAATGTATCGGAAATGCTTTCCTTTTCATTTGATTCTCTGTTCTGTAATTTCTTACCCTTTGTTACGATTTTCACAATACGGTTTATTCGCTCCTCAAATTTTTCCCATGCGGTTTCAGATGGAATATGTGTACCGGCCTTGTTCATATTAACTACGGTATCTGCCCCATAATTCCCTTCTAAAAATGTTGTCAGAGTATTAAAGAATACTATTCCTTCTCTCTTACAGTTCTCAAGAATATCTTTCAGTTTTGGTGCCTTAAGTTTCTGCTGTTTCAACTGCGAGTCAGGCATAAAGAATAGATGCAGTTTCTTGAAAAATCCTGTTTCTGCGAATGCGATAAGAGATGCATAGAGTTCTTTTAGGAAAATTTCTCGCAGGGCGACTTCAATATCTGGTACACCGCGTCCTGCAAGTGTGTCGCAGAGTGTGCGATATTTACCTGTTTGATCATCTGTAACTTCGGTGATATTCATCAGAACCTGATATTCGAATCCATTTAGTGCTATGAAGAGTCCTTGCTCACAAATAGCTTTACTCTGTCTGATATACCACAAACCGCTATGTTGTTCTCTGAAAATGCAGAATTTGTTTTCGTGTGGATGCAGGCTAAACGCTTCTCCAATTGTACGGGTAACAAGCTGTATATCCTTTTCATCTTTGCCGGTTTTAACTGCGTAGGGACAGGATTGGCGAATCCATCCACTTGCCTGCTGATACACATTGTTATAGAACACGGCAGCTCGTTCATCTCCGTAGCTGTTTGTGTAAGCGAAAACATTTTCGTTTACAGTTCCATTGTTCCACACATCATAGAAGAGGAAATTTTCAATTTCTGCAAACAAATATCGTTTCTTCATCAAGGGGAAGATATCCCGTTTGTGCCGTTCCAGCAGTTCCTGGTCTGGTGTTTCGTTCCAGTAGGCTTTAGTGAATTCCATGCCATATTTCTCGGTAAAACCCTCAAGCTGTCCATGTCCAAACATAGGCAACCCTGGCATTGTTACCATCATAGTACAGACACCGAAATATTTGTCTCCCTTACCGAATTGCGCGACAGCTGTTTCTTCGTCCGGATTGTTCATAAAATTAACAAATCGCTTCAGTACCTGCGGATCAAATTCGATAGTATTTTTGACCGTTGACCGATATTTGTAGTTTTCTTCTTTTTTCAGCATATTCATGAATGCGCTGTTATATACGCGATGCATACCCAAAGTCCGGACGAAATAGCCTTCCATCATCCAGAATGCTTCTGCAAGCAGTAGGGTATCTGGTAATTCCTGTGCACATCGGTCTACTACTTCGCGCCAGAATTCATTTGGAATGCGTTCATTAAATTCCTTTGCAGATATAGCGTGTTCTGATCGGCTTGCGATATCTCCTCCATGTCCCGGTTCCGGATACCATAGTCGTCTAATATGTTTCTTTGCGAGTACCATTGCTGCATCAAATCGTATAATCGGGAAATTCCGTGCAACGTGTAGTATTTCCTGAATAACAGCTTCTCGTGCTTCAGGATTCAGAAAGTCTATCTGTGCGGTATCGTTCCACGGCATTCCGGTCCCGTCATTTCCGTGATAGATGTATCTTGTGTCTCCTGTTTGATTGTCTACCCGTTTAAATACAACAGCGCAGTCGGTTTTTGAGTAATAACGGTCTTCCAGATAAACACTGACACGACCATCAAGCGACAGATTTTCTCCATTAAATGAGTATCCTGGGAATGGACAATCTCTTGATTGGATAAAACGGTCTGGATGTTCAACAACCCATTTTGAATCCATTCCTGTATGATTGGGAACCATATCGGATGCCAATCTAATACCGCGGTACCATAACCGACGTCGTAGATTATCTAAAGCATCCCAGCCTCCAAGATCGTGTGCGATATCATAATCATACAGGCTATATGCACTTGCTGCAGCTTCAGGATTACCGCATATTTGCTTAATACGTTTACTCGCATAAGATCGTTCCCAGAGTCCAATGAGCCATAGCCCAGTAAATCCCTCCTGTGCTAGAGTATCAAGTTCTTCATCAGGAATCTGATCCAAGCGCGTGATTGGGCGGTTGTATTTTTTTGAAAGCTGATCAAGCCAGACAAGTACTGTTTTAGCCATAAGTACAACACGAGGCATCCATTCTCTATCAGGACTAAACCGCTCATATTCTTTCATTAAAGAATCATAATTATATGGATCCATTGGTGGTGGCCCGCCGAAATGCGGACTCCATCCAGGCTTTTCCTCTTCTGAAATCAAATCCATTCCTGAGAGCAGGCGCATAAGCCATTCTCCAAGAAGATCTGCCCAATGAGATCTAATATAATCAAGTTGGCCTTTTAAACTATTGGGACTAAAGACAACTGGCTCCCGTAACATTGTGATAAGATCTGTTCTATAGGGACCAAAAGATGGTTGCCGGGTAAAAAAACTCTGAATATATTTCCACGCTTGTATGTATGCTGGATTTTTTGCTAGTTTAGTATCAGAAAACAGTATAAGGAATGGTTTGAAAGCGGGATTCTCATTTGCCAAATGTAATAGTATTATTTCTTCGAGAGTTGCTACTTTATTAGATCTTGTCGTATTTGTAGCGGTGTCAATGGCATTATTCGCAAGATAATGCTCTATACTGATTTCTCCACGATATACGGCACTTGGCGGGAACTCCTGGCTAAATTCAAGCAGTAAGTTATGTACTGTATCTTTGCCCATTTCCGCTTCAAGTTCAGTAAGCAATTGATTAAATGCTTCTGGGTTTTCTCTTTTTCGGTATAGACCACAAACATAGTGGAATATTTCATCAATTAGACCCATTGCATTGAGCTGGCCTGCTTTTATTGTCTGTTCCGGATGAATGACAGGATCGATGATAATATCATTTATTTTTTTTGCAAACAATCGAACATTTTTGAAATTTGCCAGAATCACGTTGCCTGTTGAGGCAAAAAGATTTCCGTCAAATTTACATTTATCTCTGACTTTTTTTGAAACATGGAATTCATTCAATGATGCTGTATCATATTTCGTGTGTTTTCCGGTATATAATACATAGTCGAATGCTTCTTTCATAACAGCTCCTTGTATAACACTCCTACGATAAGCAACTGCAGTTCATGTGAGAAATATTTTTGTATGCTGCAGTTAATATATTCATTATAAACCTATATGCTGTATTTTGGTAGATTTATTTAAGTATTTTCTCCAGATTTTTATGTACTGCTGCAATATATCTAATCGCCTCAGTCAGGTCATTATCATTACTGAGTGTTTCTATGGAAACTGGTAAACGGTATGTCCAGTTGAATGGTGTTACCTGGCCGGGAATATTTATGCGTTCCTGTTGCGGATCTTCAGCATAATAACGTTCTGATAGCGAAAGAAGATCCTGGAGCGGATGAATGCAGAACGCACTGTGGGACTGTGCTGCCTGTTCAAGCAGGTATTTTGCGGTTTGAGGTGTATAAATCCCGGCCTGAATACCATCAGGAACGGAAAAATCACGGCAAAAATCTTTCGCGTCCTGTTCTGTGAGCCACCAGAGGCGAAGTGTACTTGAATCATGAACAGATGTTGTTGTAACTGATAGTACCGGGTATTCATTAACCGGTATGTATGGTTGGCCTTCTCTGTTCCAGATACGTGTCCAGCGTATAACCTTCAGCCCAAGAATGGATAGGTTATTCAGTACCCGCGGCACCGATTCTGGATTTGCTCCCAGATCCTCAGCACAGGCGATCATTCCTGTTGCGTTTGTTAATTCTCTTAACAGTGTGCGTGCTTGCTTTTCCCACTTTTTTTCCTTTACTTCATTCTTTTCTGCGATCAACGCTTCAAGCAACTGTTTTTCCTGTTCAGAAAGAGATTGCCATGCTGTAGAATTATGGTATGTCCATTGTACCGCATATTTATTTTTTCCTATTTCCCGAAGAGCTCTGTCTTTCCAGAACCAACCAAGCCGCTCTTTTACACTATGTGGTAAATTGGTATCATAGATATCCCGTTCACCCTTGATTGTCTTTTTGAATAGCCACAATTCCTCATTGCCAACGCGCTCCATTATGGTTCGTAGTAGTCCATGTGTACCTAGATAATCATTGTTGTTTACTACTTCTATTTCACGAGTCGGCACATGTGGCTCACTAAGCCAGCGTATCCGTTCCGGAGTAAAACCAATTTCATGCAATTCTTCTGCTGTAATAGGGGCATCCGGTTCTGTTCTGCCCATACGCGATGAAATTTCCCGTGCAGGTGTTTGCCATATTCTAAAAAAACCAAGTACATGATCGATTCGGTATGCATCGTAATATTTTGCTGCCTGTTCAAGCCGTTCTTTCCACCATGAATATCCGCTCTTGGCAAGTTGTTTCCAGTTATATACTGGGAACCCCCAGTTTTGGCCATCCGGATTCATACCGTCAGGTGGTGCACCTGCTCGCATATCATCATTAAAAAACTGCGGATATGCCCATACATCACAGGAATCCTCATTCATCATGATGGGAATATCACCTTTAAGAATAATGCCAAGAGATCGGATATAGTCAGCTGCCTGCGAGAACTGCTGTGCGGCGCGCATCTGCATCCATGCGAAAAACAGATGATCTCTGCTTAGTTTATCATCTTCCCAGAATGTTTTTATTGTATCTGCGGACATACGTCGTGCTTTCAGTTCCCAACTTTTCCATGAGGCTTCCTGGTGCAGCGCCTTAAAACGCATAAAGACGGCATATGGAATGATCCACTGATTTTTGCTGATCCAGTGCTGAAGTTCGCTGCTGCTGGCTATGACGTCTGCCTGTGCATCATAGATACGGCGCAGCAAGGTAAGCTTTGCTCTGCGCAAATCTGTATAGTTAAAACGGCTTTCATGTTCATATGCAGTTTTGATATCGGATAATTCCTGCTGAACGGCTTCATTGGCAGCGAACTCTGGTAAGCGGGCGATACTGATATAAAGTGGATGCAGCGCGAATGCTGACAGTGTATTGTATGGCGAACTGTCAGTTCCCGTATCATTCACGGGAAGCAACTGGATTAACTCCAGACCGCTTCGTTTACAGAAGTCGGCAAACGGAATGAGGTCAGGGTATTCTCCGCAGCCGCAACTGCCTGTTGTTTTGAGTGCGCCGAGTGGAATGGCTGTTCCCGTGAGTACAGGAATATGATCTGGAAGCACCTTTTGCTTCCGTTTTGATGTGGATAATTTCATTATGCTTGCTCCTCATGGAATGCGGATTACCGGTAGGGAAAATACAAGCCGGTCTCGTTATTATACCACAGTATTTTGAATCCGGTGCTGCAAATTTGTTAAATTGAGCGGCGAACAACGAGATATTTATTTTTTGTTATCTTTGTTATCTGTGATAGCAGAGATTGCCGCTGCGGCGATAGCAGTGACAGCAATTGCCGCAGCGCCTACAGCGACCCCCGTAGCGACGTTTTTGACCTGCTGTGATTGAGCAATACCAGTTTTGCACCAACGGGCAAAATGTTCACAGTTACGGAACACAAGGTTATACTGCCCTTTTCCAAGTCCTACTTGTGATAGTGCGCGGCGTACTGTTTCCTGTGGAGAAAAGGCATTGTCGATATTTTCTGTTTCGATATAGCCTTGATCACCTTTTAGAAACTGCGCTAAAGTTGTTTTTTGTATATGAGCATTTTTTGCGTCAGTCTCGTTTTCTTTTTTTGCAGCAAAGTGTACAACCTGATCATTTCCGATATACACACCATAATGTTTATATAGAATTCGATCGGCATAAATTATGTCTCCTGCCTGAGGTGTGAATGGGATCATATTTCCTCCTAGAATGTTATCTTATTATATATCTGTTAATATTAGGATATTCAATACGGATATTCCAGTGTTCTGATTGGACGGCAGGGGTTTCCTGCGGCAACAGTAAACGGTGGTATATCTTTAGTAACAACACTGCCAGCTCCGACAACGACGCCGTCGCCGATGGTAATTCCAGGCAGTACAATAACTCCTCCGCCAAGCCAACAACCGCTGCCTATATAAATAGGTAATGCATAGGTGCGGCAAAAATGCTCTCCGCTATTTACCTCCCATTGTGGAGTAAGCCGTTCTGCAAGTTCAGTTGGATGCGTGGCTGTATAGAGTTGTACATTTGATGCGATAAGAGTATTGCTGCCTATGGTGATTTTATTACAGTCTACAAATGTACAGTTCATATTTATAGATACATTAAAACCGATATGAATGTTTTTTCCATAGTCACATAGGAACGGCTGTGCGACTGATACATTTTCTCCGATACTCCCAAATAAATCATGTAACAATCGTGTTTTTTCCGTTTTCTGTTCATAATCAAGTCGATTATATGCGGCGAGTAATCTGCGTGTGCGTGCTTTAAGATCTAGAAACAGACGGTCGTGACAGTTATAGTATTCCCTGCCAGACATTTTTGAAGTTCAGTCATAGTTAACACTCCTTTGTCTTTAGCATATAGCAGAGTATGTTTCATAAAAAGAAACAGCGTGTTCCTGTCTTGGGTGATTATCTTTTAATGTTTTCTGGCTGTTGAGCAGAGTTGTTTTGCCAGCTGTTCCAGAATAAAAAGTGCTGGTACTTGTGTTGCGCTATTATATCCGCCGTATAGAGTATCCGGTTCAATGTTATAGGAAAGATTCCAGTCGGACATTTTTGCGAGTGTGGAACATGCTGTTCCTGTTATACTCAGCAGTGGACAGCCTGCCTGTTGAAACCGGCTGGCAAGTTCAATGAGAAATTCTGTTTCGCCACTTACGGAAAGTGTGATAAGTACTGTATGGGATAACTGATATATTTGTGCTGGATAACAAGTATCCTCAAGACCAACGGCGAGTTTTCCTCTGTTTGAGAAACATCGTGCTCCGTAGCGGGCGAGTGCGCCTGATGAACCACCGCCTGCGAACAACAGCTGTTCTGCAGATGAAAGGAGTCGTACCGCCTGTTCCATTTTTTCTGTAAATGAAGGAGTATTTGCCTGTTGCAAAAAGGTTACCAGCGTATTTATATCTGCTGATAGAGTTTGTGTATTTTGTGTTTGGATTGTATGCCGTATTGCCTGCTTGAATGTATCATAGCGATCAAATCCCAATGTATAACAGAATCGCATAACGGTAGAAGGGGAGACTGCCAGTTTTGCAGCAAATTCCCTTACGGTCATATAATATACTGTTTCCAGATGCGATACAGTATATCGGTAGAGACGCATCTGTGTTTTATTAAGTTTGTGCAGTATTTGATATGTGCATAACTGCTTTGCATCGTCAAAAGATTTCATGGCGGTTTTACATTTCTCAGTTGGGATGAGTTAGGTCAGTATATCTTTTTTATGGAGGCGTTTCAAATGATATTTTTGTATTAGAGGACTGCATGTGTGTGAGTAAGATAGTGAGCACAAGTTATGTTCGTTGTATACTGGTGGTATAGAAAATCGAATCCTTTATTTTTAAGTTGTGATAAAACCTGTCTTCCAATGCCAGACAGGTTTTGCAAGCGTGTTGGAAAATGGTTGGGTCCGAGTAAAATCCGGCAGCCACTCCGTATCAGTTTCAAGTTCCTGATAAAACAGATAATCAAAATCATAAGCGGTGATAAGTTGTTGAAGAGAATGAAATTCGCTTTGATTGACAAGACGGTTATCGAATGATTTAAGTGCCGCCTCCCGCTGCTGTGCACTTTCTGTAGGAAACGGTACTGGTGTATATTGGGACATAAGTGATATGCAGGCTTTTCCATCTGCGTTTTTTTTGAGCCAGTCAAGTGTCAAAATTGTATCATCCATACGTCCTGGCAAAAACAGATGCCGAATAATGATGCCGCTGAGCATTTTCTCGATACGTTTTCCTGTTTGAGGGTTTGTAACTTGTGAAAAATGAGAAGATGTGTGTTCAATCATAAAACGGATAGCTTTTTTTGCCCGCTGCGGATAATCTTTTGCTGCGAAACAAGCTTCGCTGATGAAAGGATTGAGTGTTTTCAGATCAGGTAACCAGATATCTACTACACCGAGTAGCTGTTCCAGTGTTTCTGGTAGTTCATATGCGGAACTATTCCAACATATTGGTATTGTAAGACCTGCTTGCTTTGCTGCCCGTAGATTTTCTGCGAGAAGTGGAACAGCATGGCTGCCAGTAACAATATTGATGTTTTCAGCACCTCTATTCTGCAGAGCAAGGCAGATGCGTACAAAATCTTCGGTGCTTACTGTGGTACCCATACCATTTTGCGAAATTTGATAATTCTGGCAGAACGCGCAGCGCAGGTTACATCCAGTGATAAAGATAGTTCCTGAACCTCCTGCAGCAGTAATAGGAGGTTCTTCGCCAAAATGCAGACAGGCGGATGCGATACGTAAATTATCACTTTCATGGCAGAACCCTTTAGCCAGACCTGTTCTGCTGACTGCGCATTTTCGTGGACATTGGACACAACTTTGATATAATATCCGTACAGTTGATTCCATCAAATTACTCCATGAGCAAGAAAGATACTCATGAGCTGTGAAAGCGTTTCTAGAGGAATAACTTCAGCTTCATAATTTACAATATCTTTTAGTTCTTTCCAGTCTTCTGCCGTGAACACTTCTGTGCCTTCTGTATCTCCCTGCAATAGAGATAGTGCGCCGGCAAGCCAGTCAATATGACTTGCTGTCGGTTCTGATTCTAGTTCGGGGCTCTGTTCAATATACCGATGCAGCCAATATAAAGCTGTTTCACGGGGAATGCTCCCCAAACCGGTGATTTCTTTTTCAAAAAGGCAAGTGATAGCAGTACTTGTACGGATTCCATCGGTATCGCTGTGTTCAGCGCGGTCGTGCTTAAGAATCCTCTGTACATCTGCGTAGAATTTCTGTATGTCTGTCATGGGGGTATTGTAACAGAATCTCTCTGGGAAATATATATATATTTTCATTAAAGAAAAGAGAATAAAATAATTTTTTTTCTTGACAATTCGGTAAACTCCTCGTACACTTGTCGTATGGACTTGAAAACTGTATTAACACCTGATACCGTCAACCTTCATTTGCAAGGCAAGACAAAAGAAGAAATTATTGATGAGATGCTTGATATTCTTGTCGATGCCGGTAAGGTAACTGATAAGGATGCAGCTCGTGAGTGTGTGCTTGACCGTGAACGAAAAATGTCCACTGGTATGAAGCATGGTATTGCGATTCCGCATGGCAAGACTGATACGGTATCTGATTTGGTAGCCTGTATAGGGGTATCTGATAATCCTATCGATTTTGATTCTCTTGATCAGGAACCTTGTCGGATTTTTATCATGACTTTGTCTCCTGTGAACAAAACGGGGCCGCATCTACAGTTCCTTGCGGAAGTAAGTCTGTTGTTTAAAAGTGCAGAAAAGCGTCAGGAAATTCTGAATACAACTGATAAATCGCAAGTAATCAAAATTCTCACTGAATAAACTGCATAGCGGTTGTTGTATGTTTATTTCTCTTACCGTTCGATGCGGTATCGTAAGACCACACAGGGCTTTTGTCAGCGTGTGGTCTTGTTTTTATTTAAATGATAATAAAAAATAAATGGAGTTCCTGTATTCATGAAATCAGAGCCTGTGTTTCGTACAAGCTGTGGCAGGATTATTGATTCTCTTGGTCGTGTTCGTATTTTTCGGGGAATGAATGTCGGTGGTAACAGCAAGCTGCCTAAGTCGTTATCTGGTCAGGGGGCTTCTGCAACAGATGATGTGTCGTTTATAGGTCGGCCATTCAGTGAGGATGCAGCTGATGAACATTTTGCGAAGCTCGTATCCCTTGGCTGTACACTTATCCGATGGGTTATTACCTGGGAGGCTGTTGAGCACAGTGGACCTGGTATATACGATGAGGAATATCTTGCATATCTGCGCCGTCTGTTTAAAAAAGCGGAAACATATGGTATATCTATCTTTATAGATCCTCATCAGGATGTATGGAGCCGTTGGACTGGCGGCGATGGAGCTCCTGCGTGGACTCTTCGCGCGGTTGGGATGGATATCAGTAAACTGGAGTCCTGCGGGGCTGCGTTTACCAGAGACGGGCAGAAAGATGCATATAAAGAAATGTCTTGGCCGCTTAATTATCAACGGTATGCTTGCGCGACACTGTTTACGTTGTTCTGGGGAGGTGATGTTTTTGCTCCAGGCTTTATGATAGACGGGACTCCGGTACAACAGTATTTGCAGCAGCATTATATTGATGCGATGTATCATGTTGCGCGCAGAATAAAAGATTGTCGTGCGGTTATTGGATTTGGCATTATGAATGAACCGCACAGCGGCTATATTGGTCTTCAGGATCTTTCTGTGCGTGATCCCCGAATTATTGCGCGTGGCGGTGTATATATGACCCCGTTTGCTGGAATGACAGCTGCGTCAGGGTATGGTGGAGAATGTCGGCCGTTTACTGTTGGGCCTACAGGGCTTGTTACGCTGGGAAAAAACGTTGTGCCTCCTGTTAGTGGCGGTATTTTTCTGCGCGGTTATTCTTGTCCATGGCGGAATGCCGGTGTCTGGAAAATCGATACAGCTACTGGAAAGCCTGTACTCTGTCGCAGAGATTATTTTGCTACTGCGTATGGTCGAAGTGTCGATTTCCTACATGATTTTCTTAAGCCGTTCCAGGAACAGTTTATTAAAACACTTGCAAAAAAACACCGTGATTATTTATTTTTTATTGATGGAACAATTCATGGAGAATATCCGCTATGGCGCTGTTCTGTCGGAAATGATATATATCAGCCCTCAAGTGTAATTGAGCGTGAGGGAGGAGTTGTATCTGACAGTGATGAATATGGAGCACAAACAGTGTGTTCGTTCCACTGGTATGACGGACTTACCCTTGCTTCAAAGAAGTGGAATGCACTGTTTACAATGGACCCTGTTTCTTTTAAACCTGCAATCGGTAAGGCCCACGTACAGAAATGTTTCACTGAACAGTTGGAGAGGGTGTGTTGTCAGGGTAAAAAAGGTGGAATTCCGCTGTTTGCAAGTGAAACAGGAGTGCCGTTTGATTTAGAAAAAGACAGTGAATACGAAAAGGCGGAAGAAGCGTTGTCTATGTATTATAACAGTTTTGATGAATTGTTACTGTCCTGCACACTGTGGAATTATAATCCGGATAATACATCTGATGACGGTGACGTTTGGAATGGTGAAAATTTATCTGTATTTTCCAGTGAGAGCGGTATTCGTGCGGTGAAAGGATTTTGTCGGCCCTATGCAATGGCGGTAGCTGGAGTTCCATGTAGAATGTCTTTTTCCCAGGATGAGGGTGTTTTTGAGTTTGAGTGGGAAGCGTCTGCACTTTCACCACAAACACAGCTTGAACAGGGGACTGTGATTTTTGTTCCTAGTTGCCAGTATCCTTATGGCTGGATGGTAGAATGCTTTGATGGTGTTGGAACGATTACGGAACGGCCTGAAGAGCAGCGATTATATATAATAACCGTTTGCGCTCGTCGTTGTTTTCTTCGTATTGTTCCGAAAAAAGATAATTATAGTAAATAAAAAAAAAGCTGTCCGACTATGGGACAGCTTTTTTTATATTCATTGATTTAAATAAATGGGGATATGATATCTTTACCGCTTGCTAGGATTGGTGAATTATCGCTGCCTGCGTAAAATGAGGCAATTTCTGAATTGAATAATTCTTCAAGCCCTATTCGGTAATTCATAATTTTTGATACATAATTAAGTGTCATTTGCGGAGTTCTATTTGTACGGACTTTATTTGTTCCCGCATTGTACATAGCCAGCGCGGCTACTTCATTGCCAGCAGTATCAATGCAGAATCGCAGGTGAGACATACCGTATTTTGCACTGACAGCTGGGTCAAAAAATTCTTCTTCTGTTAAATACGGAAATGAGTTATTATTCAACTGAAATAGTCCTCTGTCGATAGAAGCGTTTGTATTACGGTTTATCGCTGTTGTTTTGTATCCACTTTCTGTATATGCAAGTGCAAAAGCTAACGGAAGTGGAATATCATTCTGATCTGCCTGTTCAAGTATTGCCCGTGCAACTTCTGCATTTTCTGTAATGTGTGTGTAGAACCATTCTACTGCTGCCCGTGATTCTACAGATCGGTAAAGCATAAGGCCGATATCGTTTTTGCTGCTTGCATAGTTTGTGACAGCTGTTTTATATGAAACTGTTAATGCATCTGAGTCTGCTGAATCTTCAGCAGTGATATTGTCTGTGCTAGTATTTTCTTTTTGTACAATAGGCTGCTGTTCAAAATCTGTAGCGGAATCTGCGTCTGCAGGTAAAAAAATTGCAACTAACATGCATGCTGTTAGTAAGAGAATACAGAATGCTAATATTCCCCGGAAATCCTTCTTCTTTGTCATTCCTTTTATCTCCATAAACTACTCTTAAACGTTAGTACTATGACACATTTGAGATAAATAATCAATCAGTTATTGCGTTTTATTTGAAAAATATACAGAATATTACAATGCTTTGCGTTTGTTGTTTGTTGTTTTTGTTTTACCGCATATGAGGCAGCAAAAAGAAAAGAGAGGTTCTTCCTCTCTTTTCTTTGTAGTGTATTTTTATCCCTTTATTGGACGTACGTTAATAACGCCGCTGATTGCGCGAATTTTATCAAGAAGTGTTTCAGAGATTGTATTTGCTACATCAATAATATTATAAGCAAGATCAGCTCGATTCTGATTAACCATCGCTTCTATATTAAGACCTTCATCTGCTAGAACAGTTGCGATCTGTCCTACCATGTTGGGGACATTTCTGTTTGCAATGCATAGACGTGTTCCTCCTTTGGGAATAGGTGCTTCTATGCGGCATTTAGGAAAGTTTACAGAATTGACAATAGTGCCTTGTTCTAAAAACGCTTTCAGCTGCCGGGCTGCCATACGCGCGCAATTTTCTTCTGCCTCGGGAGTTGAAGCGCCGAGATGAGGAATACAGATTACTTTTTCACAGGCGAGTAAATCCTCATCTGTAAAATCTGATATAAAACAGGCCACTTTTCCGCTTTTTGCTGCCTCTATGATGTCGGCGTTAACAACCAGGCCTCCACGTGACAAATTTATAATGCGAACTCCAGTTTTCATCACTCTGAGTCGTTCCGCATTAATAAGTCCTTTTGTCTCTGCTGTTTGCGGAATATGAAGTGTAATGTAGTCTGCTTTTGAAAGAAGATTGTCTAGACTTTCTGCTCGGTGTACCTGGCGGTTTAAAGACCATGCAGCATCAATAGAGATGAAAGGATCATATCCAATGACATCCATACCGAGGTCAATAGCGGCATTGGCGACACGTGCGCCAATTGCTCCCAGGCCAATGACTCCGAGTGTTTTACCTTTTAGTTCAGGGCCAATAAACTGGGCTTTCCCTTTTTCTGCAAGTTCAGGTATTTCATCTCCTTTGCCGACAAGTGTTTTTGTCCACTGCATGGCGGCCGCAACGGGGCGGCTTGACATCAACAGAGCAAGAATGGTCAACTCTTTTACTGCGTTTGCATTTGCGCCAGGCGTATTGAATACAACAATTCCCCGCTCGGTCATTGCCTGAATAGGAATATTGTTTACTCCAGCTCCTGCGCGGGCCACTGCTTTGAGTGAAGATGGTATATCCATACTGTGCATATCTGCGGAACGGAGCAGTATTGCGTCAGGGTTGGGGATTTCGCTTGCGATTTCATAATCATCACGGGGTAATTCTGCTAATCCATTGGCAGAGATTTTATTTAGAGTTTGAATCTTGTACATAGTATATCCTTTCTTTTTATGATTATTTATTTTCTTTTGCAAAAGTTTCCATAAACGCAATGAGCGCTTTTACTCCGGAAATATCCATGGCGTTGTAGATGGAAGCGCGCATTCCGCCGACAAGCCGATGACCTGCAAGGTTAACTAATCCGGCAGCTGCAGCTTCTGATATAAATTTTTTGTTGAGAGCCGCAGCTTTTTCAGGATCCTTTTCTTGAGTTACAAACGGTACATTCATAAGTGACCGGCTGTCTTTGCGGGCTGTTCCGCGGTAAAAATTACTTGCGTCAAGGTATGAGTAGAGCAGACTCGCTTTTTCTTCATTCCGCTTTTTCATACCTTCTGTTCCGCCATTCCGTTCTACCCATTCAAGAACCTTTCCCAGAATATAAATGGTATAGCATGGCGGTGTATTATACATAGAAGAATTATCTGAGTGTATTTTATAGGTAAGCATAGTCGGCGTTCCCTTGAGAGGTGTTTCAGGAATAAGATCTTCCCGAATAATAACAACAGTAACACCTGCAGGTGCGAGATTCTTTTGCGCTCCTGCATAGATGAGGCCAAATTGAGTCACATCAATTGGTTCTGAAAGAATGCAGCTTGAAGCATCGGTAACAAGCGGTGCGTTATCAGCGATTTTGGGCAGGACTGTCCAACGGGTTCCCATAATAGTATTATTCAGCGTAATATGAGCATAATCATAACCGGCTGGAATTGAAACATTTTCAGGAATATAGGTATATGTGTCCGCTTTTGAAGATGCTGCAATGTCAACATTCAGGTATTTCTTTGCTTCCTTGATAGCTTTATCTGACCAGACACCGGTATCTACATATGCTGCTGTTCCTTTTCGGTATAAATTCATGGGAACCATCGCAAACTGAGTACTCGCACCTCCCTGAAGAAAGAGTACTTTATAATTATCCGGAATATTCATCAGTGTACGAAGTTTCGTTTCTGCATTCTGAATAATTGGTTCGTAGTCTTTTGATCTGTGGCTCATTTCCATAACAGACTGTCCGCTGCCGCGGTAATCTGTCATTTCTGCGGCTGCCTCCTGTAATACTTCGAGCGGGAGGCAGGATGGACCTGCTGAAAAATTGTAAACACGGCTCATATGTAATCTCCTTTTGTTCCGTATTCGCGGTTTTTAATATATGTATTCCGGAAAGTCCGGTTTAGCGCAGCATGTTTGTTAACGCCGTAATGGGCGATACATTTTCAATCAATGTGTGTTCTCCTGGCGGCAGTACAGTTGCGGTATAGTTAACAATTCCCTTTATTCCGCATGCTGAGAGAAGCCGGGCTGTTTCCCATGCATCTGTATCTGATACCGCTAAAATAGCATATTCAATATGTTCCTGTGTTATAACAGTACACATTTTGCTCTGTGGATATAGCGGAAAAGGTGCTTTGAGTGTTTCTGTTCGGTTTACATTTTTATCAAAGCCGGCTGTGAGCTTGAACGGAGAATTTTTTAATGTATCAGGAGACAATAGCGCCTGTCCGAGACTGCCCAGGCCTACAATACAGCAAGTATGTTGATACCTAGATTCTGCCGTAATGCCAAGAATTTCGTAGATCGCTGAAAGCAGTCTCTGTACCGGATATCCGTTTGAAGCTCCGCATCGTATACCAAGGTGTGATATATCCCGGCGAATTGTATGTTGTGTCCAGCCGGTGAGCACGCTCAGCTGTTCTGACGTAATATGAATTGTTTTGGGCTGTCCATTATGCTGTTCAAGGACTCTTGCCATTTGAACAAGCCGTTTACGGGATGGTTCCGGCAACTGCTGCATGTCACTTCCTTTTATTTTTTTTCGTGAATTATTTCACAGTTATGGATAGTATAATACCTGCGTTTTTTTTTCATGTCAACGTATAGCTTTAGTATTTTTAAAAAATGGTTCTAAAAACATACGCATAATTGGTAAATAGGTGCTTTTTAGATATATACTTGTGAAATATTTCACAGGTATATATCTAGAACCGATAAATAAGGATACTGGAGAATTATAGTACATAAAAAAAACACTGATCATGCGATATGCAGAATGAAAATATTATTGTGTATGTCTGGATGTAGATGAGTGGTATCGCTCGCTTTTCGTTTCGCATTGTTATATGATATAGTGGGGCAGTTTATTCTAGTTTTTATAAGAGGATGTGATGAAAGACACACAAATTTTAGGGCCTTCTGATAGGCCACCACTTATTCGCTGGCTGCCGTTGAGTTTTCAGCATGTTTTTGCCATGTTTGGTGCAACTATTCTTGTTCCGCTGATGACTGGGCTTAATCCTTCTACAGCTCTTTTTACTGCCGGTACAGGAACTCTGTTGTATATTTTGATAACAGGAGCAAAAGTTCCTGCTTTTCTTGGATCTTCTTTTGCATTTATTCCTGCTCTTATAGGAGTTAGCGATCTGTATGGAATGCCCTATGCGCTTGGCGGTGCTTGTTGTGCAGGATTATTTTATGTCGTTGTGGCAGTAATTATTAAAATTGCGGGGACAAAATGGCTTGACCGTGCGCTGCCTCCGGTTGTTATTGGTTCTGTCATCATTGTAATTGGATTGAACCTGGCTCCGACTGCAATGCAGTCTGCGATGTATAAGGATGGGGTGTATTCTCTAGTATATTTTTCAATAGCACTGTTTACGCTTGCAGTAGCAATTATCGCAACAATCTTTTTCAAAGGTTTTTTTAATACACTTTCAATTTTAATTGGATTGGTTGGCGGGTATCTTTTTACACTTATCATGGGAAATTTCTTCCCTGAATATAAATTGATTGATTTTAGTGTTGTTTCTTCCGCAGATTGGTTTGGTTTTCCTTCTTTTGCTGTTCCAAAGTTTTCTTTTGTTCCGATTCTGACATTTATTATTGTTTCGCTTGCAACTATTTGTGAGCATTTGGGCGATACACTGGTTACATCAAAAGTTGTGGGAAAAGATTTCTATAAGGATCCTGGGCTGCATCGGACATTAATTGGTGATGGACTTGCTACTGCATGGGCTTCTTTCTGGGGAGGGCCTCCTAATACCACATATGGGGAAAATATTGGTGTTATGGCAATTACAAAAGTGTATAGTGTCTGGGTCATTGGCGGTGCCGCGGTGATCGCCATTATTTTATCATTTTTGCATAAGTTTGGAGCTGTTATTCAGACAATTCCCAGTCCTGTAATGGGCGGTATTTCTATGCTGCTATATGGATTGATAGCATCAAGCGGGCTTCGGACTATTGTAGAAAGTGGTGTTGATTATAAAGATAAACGTAATTTAACTATTTCATCAGTTATTATGGTAGTCGGCATTGGCGGCGGTATGCTTCAATTTGCAGTGGGTAAAGATTTTATTTTTGAATTGGGCGGTGTTGCCTTTGCGACTGTTATAGGTATTCTGCTGAATTTAATTTTGCCGAATACGATTGATAATCGTAAGGATGTGTAATAATTCATAATAAGATGCCCAGCTAAAGCAGCTGGGCATTATTTTTGTCTATTATAATAAAGCATATAAAGAGCTGGAATTGTGCTCTCTATTTTCACTATGTGTTAAGGAATCAGTAAGAAATCCTGACACCGAGCTGAATAATACAGCCGTATTTATCTTTGTATTCTTGATTATTTACATGATGATAATCGGCTTTTTGCCCGACTTCTGCATCAGTATCGGTAAAGTAACTGTAAACAAAGCCAATATCAGCAAACAGTGTTAGTGGGAAATTAGTGAAATCACTGAAGTTGTATTCTCCTCCGATTTTGATTACATGATACCACTGGTATGCCCCATCATGAAGAAAATATTTACGCAGCGCATCCCGTCCGCTGGGGTTTAATTCTGAATATAAAGAACTTCCGGGTATTTGTCTTGAACCGTAGTCGGCACCATGACGCATAAACTGATACTGTGTATGAAGTACCAGATGTCGTAATGGAGCTGTTTCAAAACGGACATGCAGTTCATCAGAATTCGGCGGCATATAATATCCCAGTGATTCACCGTTGTTCATATAGGCTTCGGAAATGTACCCATCATACCATGGCGTGTTGATTGCCTGGTGCGTATAACAATATGGTTCAACTTTTGAATATCTGATAGATATGTTTGCGAATGGAATCCATGGTATGGCAATGTTTGTACCAACCTGATAAGCATACATATTGCGGGTTGCGTTAAAGAAATTCTTGCTGAACATACCGGCTTCTCCTCCGAATCCAACCATTTCGTCGAGATACAGAGAGAACCATATATTACCTATACCGGGATACTGCAGTTTAAGGCTTCCAAAAAGACTTAGATTATCATAATCACCGATACTGTTTTGAAAGAAAAGATGACTCATGAGGGGAAACATATACCCGATTTCGAATCTTTTCGGCCAGATACAAGTTGTACCAAAGTCAACATGGGCATACTTAAAATTAAATTCAAGCATGCTGATTGAGAACATGTTCTGAAAAACGGCATCGGAACGATCTCCGTAAATATTATTTACAATGTGCTCTGAATTGGGCATTTCAAGCGAGCCTGTTAATGTTGAGAACGAGAACCAATTAAACGGGGTCACCGTTGCTTCAAGTCCAATAAAAGGCCTTGCTTCACTGTTCAGAACGAGACTTGCTCCGTCATCCATGCCGCTCCATTCACGGGTAGTTCTGCCTGCGCGCATCGTCAGCATGTTATTAAAAAAGGCCATATCTATTTCAGAAAGAATACCAAAGCTGAATGCGGGATTTGTTGGCCAATCTTCAAGGCCGTCTGCATATAAATGCCCCACCATATAAACAGAACCGTCCCAGCGCTTATTGTATCCAAATGGGAAATAGGCATAATTCGCGTATGAATTTATTGTAGATTGATTGTCTGATAACTTCCAGCCGTTTCGAACATTATATTCTCCTAATTTGGTCAAAGGAGCGCTTATCATGTCGCCGTATAAGTTAAATTTGAAGGAGACAATATCCCAAAAGGTTCCGTTTAGTTTAATTTGAGGGCGAAAATCGAAACCAAAATGTTTGGAATCCGTGTATACCCCTGTAGAGGTTAAAATATCTACGGAAGCTCCTGCAGATAGTTTTAACTTTGCGTCATCTTTCTCACTTGAAGAGTAGTTGTATGAGCCATGTTTGATATCAAGGCCTTCTTTACGGTCATATTTATCAAGAACCGCGGTAAGCACTTCTTTTTCATATCTGCTCAGTTTTGCTTCTTTCTCCGGGGTATGCAGGAGATCTGCTACAATGGAAAGTATTTGGTTTTCTGAATATGGTTTTGCGCCTGGTAATTGATTACACAACCCACGCAGCTGTGCGTTTTCGATTATTTTATAAACAGGATCATCAAGCGCAATAGATGCGTATTTTTGCGCGCCAGCAGACAGTATTGAAAAAATCAGTAAGCAGCAGAGTATCCAGCTTTTCTTCATAAATATATCCCTTAATTATAGTTTTGCAAATAGAATAATCGTTTTTACTCTAATATATTTGCGTTAGTCTGTAAACAGCATACAGCGTAATCTGTTGTATAGTATAGTAGTAGATACTACTTGACTGTAGAATGAAAATGTGTAAAGGTTAATATAAAATATACAAGGGGGTATAAGAATCCTATGGTAGCAATGATAGTCGGTTTTGTTTTAATTGCTTTTACAGTATTTGCAGCTTTGCCTGCTGGTTTGGGGTGGGGCAATCAGATCATCGTGTTTTTACAGGGGGGTGTTCCTGTTTTGACTGCTTTTATCGGACTTATTGCGATATTCATTGGTATCGCTGATATAAAAGATAAAAAGGAAGCTAAAAAAGAAGAAGATTTGGCTAAAGCGCGCGAAGCAGCTTCTTCTGCTGATAAATAAGAGGTTTAATTCAGATTTTTAGGTATATTAAAAATCTGAATTACAAACAATATAGAGTTGCGCATTTATATTGAACTGTGGTGCAAGATGTTTTTTTATCAAATTGATGCAGTAGTAATTGATTGAAGAAAGAGTATTTTCAAGCCAAAAGCAGATTAAAAGTGAGATAAAGACAGATTAAAAACGGTGCAAAGGAAGAGTAACAATGAATCAAAGAAAGACTAGTTTTGGCTCAAAGATACAGTAAAAACGGGACGAAAACAGATTAAAAACAAAAAGAAAAAAGATTAAGAATAAAAAGAAAACAGATTAAAAACGAGATAAAGAAAGTGAATTTTTAAATCAAAGATACGTT
>CALXMF010000018.1 GCA_944389415.1 uncultured Spirochaetota bacterium
CGTTCCTGCTCAGCTTTCTTCGCTGCCGCCTCTTTTGCGGCCTGTTCTTTGGCTATGCGCTCCTGCTCGGCTTTCTTCGCTGCCGCTTCTTTTGCGGCCTGCTCTTTGGCTACGCGTTCCTGCTCAGCTTTCTTCGCTGCTTCTTCTTTCGCGGCCTGTTCTTTGGCTATGCGTTCCTGCTCGGCCTTCTTTGCCGCCGCTTCTTTCGCAGCCTGTTCTTTAGCTATGCGCTCCTGCTCGGCCTTCTTTGCTGCCTCTTCTTTTGCGGCCTGCTCTTCCGCCAGACGCTGCTGAATCTGCGCATTTTCCTGCGCCAATTTTTCAGCCTGCATCTGCTGCTCTCGAAGCAGTTTCTCCATTCGTGCAGATTCTTCTCCAGCACGCGCAGATTGTTCTTTCTGCTGTTTAAGCAGTTCATCCAGTTTTGCCTTATCTGCCTCAGACTGCGCTTGCTGCTCGCGAAGCATCTGCCTGAGCCGCTCCGTCTCTGCCTGAGCCTGTGCCATCTGTTCCTGCTGCTCTTTCAGAAGTTCGTTAATCCGAGCCGTTTCCGCTGACGAAAGACCTGAACTGCTCTGTTTCTGCAGCAGCTCATCAAGTTTTGCCCGGTCAGCAGCAGACTGTTCCTGAAGCTGTTGAAGCAGCTCAAACAACTGAGACATTTCTTTATTCGCCTGGGCGATCTCCTCGCGTCTCTTCTGCAGTTCTGCCAGCCGCTGTTGTTCCTCAGGAGTTAAAGAATCCTGTTTTGCAGAAAGTTCCGCAATTAATTTATCAAGTTCATCAGCACTCTGATTCTGCTGTGCATACAGCCTCTGTAAATCATCAAGAGAATAAGAAGGAACATCACTGTACCGCGGAAAATTACTCAGCGGAACTCCCTGTTTAAGCGCGATAATTTCATCAAGCATAGCAAGAGCATCAGCATCAGACGGGTTTTGAAGAAGCAGTGCGTCAAGCAAATCCATCGCACGGTCATATTCACCGCGAGAAATATACCGCTTTGCTAAATCTAATACATTTTCACGCGGCATACCGCTGATATTTACAGACGATGAATCACGTTCACCACCTCCCCTGTTCAACAGAAATAATCCTGCGCCTAATCCTCCCAACAACAGAATCGCAGCTGCAATACCAATCGCTGTAAGAATTTTCTTCTTAGTATTTTGAGGTTTATTATCTGCATTATCAGTCAAGTTCTGATTTTTGCTCATATTCTATCACTCCTTCTGTTCCAGCCTGCATTTTTGTTGTTTCAGCCTGCTGTAAAGACGCTGCAACATCTTCAAGCAGTTTTTTCCTTCTGGCAGCTGCTGCAGATCGTACTGCATCTTCTGCCGCTTTCCGTTCTGCAGCAAGCCGTTCCTGCTCCGCCTGCTGAGCTGCTTCATTATCAGCAGTACCCTGCTGAGCAATGTTATCAGAAGACGCGCCGCTGACAGAACCATTGTTCGCTGAACCGCCATTTATATCTGATCCACTACCTGAGCCGTTGCCTTGTGCATTACCGCCGCCGCTTCCGTTTCCTCCTGCCGTACCGGCAATAACAGCAGTCTGCTGCTTACGCAGTGCAATTTCTCCATTAAGCAGACGGATAATATCCAGTATCTGCGGCCGCTGCGGAGTTGTAGGAGCCAAAGTCAGATACTTTGTGTAATCTCTGACAGCTTCTTCCAGTTTATCCAATTTAATATACGTATTCGCACGATTAAGAACTGGAGGGGCATAAGATGAATCAGCTTCCATCGCCATAGAATAGTAGATATTCGCATTCACATAATCACCTGTCGCAAACGCAGTGTTTCCTGCGTTAAAAGCAATAATCCGGCGGTTAGTACCTTTTATGTTCAAGCCTTTATTCGATATATCCAGAGCTTTTTCATACTCTCCAATCTGATAATAAGCAAGCGGAAGATACACATATACATCCAGATTAACATCAGGCTCAGCCAGAGATGCTTCCAACAGCGGAATGGCTTCTTGCGGTTGGTTATTCACAAATAACTGCTTTCCGTCTTCAAAACTACCGGCACATAACAGCACCGTGTGCAGCACGCTCAATATACACAGCGCTGTCACATTCCTGCGGACAGACATAATCAAACTCCTTGCAGCGGGTATCTTCTCATAAATAAGTATCTGCTTTATAATATCGAACACTTAGTAATTGTACGATATTATTGAAGAATTATATTTGTATTTATATAATATTATCGGAGGCTGCATGGTTACGGTTCAGATAATTGTCATTGTTGTAATGGCTGCAGGAGTCGCTTTTCTGGCATATGTTATTTTTCGTTCTCTCCTTGCACCCAAACACATAGAAGGTATCAAGAAACTAACCGCACAGGGTAAATATGCCCAAGCAGTAAAACTGGCAAAATCACTTATCAATAAAAATACCAGAGATTTTGAGGCTCATTATTATCTCGCACTCGCGTATCTTGCTGATAATAAGCCTGAACTCGCGCTCATGGAACTGAAATTCATCAATCAAAATGCCGTATTTGATGAAACCCGTATTCCGGAGGTCGAATTTCGTCACAAGATCGCTTCGCTGTACATTAAATTCAATCAGTCTGACGAAGCTCTAAAAGAATATCTGCTGCTTACAAAACTGGAACCGGGAAATCCAGATAATTTCTACAGTGCTGCAAAACTGCTGGAACAGTTTAATAAGAGTGATCAGGCAATGTATTTTTATAAGACAACCATAAAACTGAATAAAAAACACGCGAAAGCACATGAAGCGCTGGGTGTTCTTCTGTTCCGCAATAAACAGCTTACCGATGCAAAAAAAGAAATAGATCGAGCCATCTCGTTAAATCAGGATGCTTTCAGCGCGTATTATTATCAGGGAAAGATTTTTAAGGAATTAAAAGATTACCCCAATGCGGTCAACGCATTTGAAAAATCATTGCGATCTCCAGAATATAAACAACGTGCGTTTCTTGAGCGGGGATCCTGTTTTATCGCAGTAAATAATATTGACCGCGCAGTATATGAATTTGACCGCGCAGTAAAGGCCTCAAAGGATGACGGCAGTCAGGAAACTCTGTACGCAAGATATTTTCTTGCTTCCTGCTATGAAAAACTCAGAAAAGTTGACCTTGCTATTGAGCAGTGGTCAAAAATTTACGCAAAAAATAAATCATTCCGTGATGTTGCCGCTAAATTATCTGAATATAAAGATATCCAGGCAAATGACGGGATGAAGGAATATCTGACGACATCTACAGAGAATTTCTTGACCCTTTGCCGACAAATTGTAGAAGTTGCTATGAATCTGGTGCCTCAGAATATCGATGAAACACGATTTGGCTGTAAAATGGTCGCAACAGAAAAAAAATCAGATAACTGGATGACAGTGCGTCAGAAATTTTATGTTATCTATTTCTACCGTGATACAGACTTGATTGAAGACACAACAATCAGGCAGGTACTGGATGAAGTAAAAAAACAGAATTATACAAAAGGAATTATCTGTACGAGCGCGAGTTTCGCGCATTCAGCTGTGACTCTTGCCGAAAACAGGCCAGTTGAGTTAATCAACAGGGAACAACTGGAACAACTTCTTGAAAAAGCAGGTCTGTAACAAGTATTGTATGAAAATTCTGTGTGTTTCTGATCAGATTGATCCGCTTGTATATAGTAATTCTGCAAAAGAACGATATTCAGATATTGATATTGTACTGTGTGCAGGCGATCTTCCAATGGAATATGTAGATTATATCGTCTCAACATTGAACCTTCCAACTTATTTTGTATTTGGAAATCATAATCTGTCAGAATTTGGTCATTACCACAGGATTGAAGTTAAGAACGTAAAAAAATCACAGAATCCATATGATATGTCGTGCAGCCATGGTGCAGCATATGCAGGGTTTAAAGTAATTCGTGATTTTTCATTCGGCAAGAATCCCTTACTGATTGCAGGAGCATCAGGTTCCATTAGATACAATAATGGTCTGTGCCAGTACACAGACCGAGCAATGTATATAAAACTCCTTAAAATGTTTCCTGCCCTCCTGTATAACCGACTGCGCTATGGCCGCTGGATTGATATTTTTCTTACGCACTCCCCGCCTCTGGGAATTCATGATAAAAATGATCCCTGTCACACAGGTTTTAAATGTTACCGTTGGTTCCTGAAAAAATTTAAACCGGCATATATGGTACATGGACATATTCATCTATATGATATGCAAAGTATTCGTGTATCTCTGTATCATAATACAACAATTGTAAACGCATACAGCCAATATATCATTGATTTAGAGAAAAAGGACTAAGCATGAACAATTTCCTGGATATCCAGGCAGATGAAGACTTTTCTAAAGCCCGTTCAAAAGCACTCATTAACGATATACAGCATTTTTTAAATCCAGAAGAAAGTCAGCTGCTTTCTTTTACCGATGTAAAAAAAATGCTTCGGCCGAGCGGTGAAGTATATCAGGGTATGCAGGTAGTCCCCGTTGAACTTATCGCGGGAAGCGAAGGAAGATATAAAGACTTTGATAATCATTTCTTTCCTAAAAACATCCATCTGAAAAAACGATGGATGAGTATAGATAAAGCACACCTGACTGATGTTATATTGCCGCCTATTGTACTCTATGAGCTTGGAGGATTGTATTTTGTACGCGATGGAAATCATCGTGTTTCAGTTGCAAAATCAAAAGGAATAGAGAATATCGATGCAGAAGTCATCAGCCTGCAAAGCGAAATCAGACTGAAACCCGGTATGACCGTGCCACAAATGATGAAACAGGTTATTCACTATGAAAAACGTGTATTTTACAGCGAAACCGGTTTCGGTGATATAACAGACTGCTGGAACATGGACTTTACCACACCCGGTCAGTATGACGTAATATATAACCATATTAATATACATAAATATTATCTTAATCAGAATCAAACTGAAGAAATTCCATTAGAACAGGCGATTCTTTCCTGGTATCAGCAAGTATACCTTCCTGTTATAACCGTTATTAAAAACCGTCATATCATGCGCCGTTTTCGTAACCGTACTCCCAGCGATTTATATGTTTGGCTTATCAAGTATTGGGATGATCTGAAACAGCGTTTTGGGAATGATTTCAGCCTTGATAAAGCAGCAGAGGACTTTACAAAAGAATTTGGAGATAACATTTTTTCTTATTTATATAAAAAAATCAAACGATTATTTCATTCTTGACGCTTGCTGTTATCAATGGTACACTTAAATTAAAAAAGGGAGAAAGTAAAAAATATGTCGTTAGGAGTAAATCCCTACATATCGGGACTACTTATCTGCTGCAGCCTGCTGGGTCTAGCACTATTGCTGTTGCTGATTCTCAAGCAGCACACAGAAATGGAAAAGGAGTTAATTCTTTTTATTTCAGCAGCAGTTATTGCCGCATCTCTCGTACTCTCTCTCTTGAATCCGCTGCTTGGAGTATGTTCCTCAGCCGTTTATTTTCTTGCGGGATTTATACAACTGTTGGTGCGAAAAAGAGCTTCTATAAAAATTATCCCTCCACAGATTATACAGCCAGTTCCAGATGCGCCAGTGAACACAGATATATTTCCGGAACGGAAATATAAACAGCTGCTTACCGCAGGCACTGCCATTGCCCAGTGTCCGGCAGATGTATTTTCGCATAAAACAACGGCTGACAAAATGTTTGAAACACTGCTGCATATATTTGTTTCTGAAACAAAAGCAGACGGCGGCGCCCTGATGATCATTGATGATTTTGAAGATCTGATTTCGGTTCGTGCATTTGAAGGCTCATTTCCTCCGCCATACAAACTGCCTGATACAGTACCGCACGAAAAGCTGCGCGTAACTGTGCATTTTAAACATGAACAGTTTTCTCTTAATGATACTCTTTTTGGCCAGATCGCTGTTTCCGGTAAATCAGTGCTCATTACAGCCCCTTTATCAGACGCCCGCATCTGCCAAAACGGAGAAGAAGACTTTCTGCGCTGCGGCAGTTATGTTCTCTGCCCATTAACACTTGCCGGAGCAGCACTCGGTGTAATTGCTTTGTCGCGTGACTATGAGTCACCAAAATTCACCGCAGAAGATCTTGAAACAGCGCAAATATTGGCATCTTTCGCTGCGATTTCCATAAAAAACACCATGCAGTTTTCCGAGACAATCGAATATACAAATCTGATGCAGGAGGCAGAACTCGTTACTAGGTTACAGGAATCATTGCTGCCGAAAAAACTCCCGCCGCTGCCTAAATTATCAGTCGGCCGTTTTTTTGTCCCTGCAACAGGTGTATGCGGAGATTACTATGATATTATTCCCTGCAGACGAGATCGGACATCTTTCGTTGTTGCAGATATAACCGGAAAAGGTGTCACATCCCTCATGCTTATGGTGATGCTCCGCGCTATTGTCAGACTCATCGTAAATACGCAGCGCGACGCTGGTAAAATTCTTGAATGGCTGAACCGCGGGATATCCGGTGAAAGAGCCATGGATCACTACGCAAGCGTCACGCTTATCAATTACAATCTGCTAAACCATACAATCGATTTGGCGACAAGCGGCAACGCACCGATTCTTGTATACCGCAGTGAACAACATTCCATTGATACCGTCAGTATTGTAAATACTCCGATTGGAATTGCAAATACATCACAGTATCACAGTCTCCAGACAGAACTGAAAAAAGGTGATATACTGATAACATATACAGATGGTCTAATAGAAGCTCTGAATACAGGAGGCTACCCATATACACAGGAACGGTTAAAAACTATTGTTCTGCAAAACGCCAGTAAAAACGGACAGGAAATTGCAGATTTAATACAGTCTGATCTGCAAAAATTCTGTGGAACTAAGACTCTGCATGATGATCAGACACTGCTTATTATAAAGCGCATAAATAGCTAAAGGAGTTATTCTTATATGGAACTGAAAATTCGTAAAAATGGCGACATTTATATTGTAGATGTAAACGGTGAAATGGATTTATATAATTCTTATAAACTGAAAGAACTTATTATGAAAATGCTTGAGAAAAACGTAAAAAAATTCATTATAAATCTTGATCAGGTAGAATATATCGATTCATCAGGTATTGGGGCGCTCATTTATATTTGTTCTACGATCAAAAAAATGAACCTTAAAATGTCAATGACAAATATTCATGGTTCCGTTAAAAAAGTCATAGAACTGACAAAACTGATGGGATATTTTCCGATCGCAAACAGCTTGGAAGAAGCAATCCTAATGGTAAAAGACTGATTTGGCGGATACATATGGAAGAATATAAACAGCTGCGTTCTGATGAAAATGACCCATTATTTGATAAAACAAATATGATGTACAAGGTATTTCCATCTGACTACCGGCAGATACGTTATTTTACCCTGTTGATAGTGCAGTCTGCACCGCTGGAAATAAAAGAAATCAATCTGCTGGAACAGCAGATCAGCGAAGTTATAAAAAATGCCGTCAAGCATGGAAATAACTGCGATATAAATAAGAAAGTACATATCTGGTATTCGTTCAGCCCAGTACACGCACACCTGATTATCCAGGATGAAGGTGAGGGATTTAAAGACCTCGAAAAATGGAATGAATTCAACCGTCAGCGATTGCAGTGCCTGTATACGCAGGATTATGAGAAGCTGGCAAATTATGTCTCATTCCGTACACAAAAAAGCGATGATCAAGACGGCGGCAACGCGTTATTTGCCGCACTTGAATACTGGAACGGCGGATTCGTATTTAATGGAAAACGAAACGCAGTCGCGATGTTAAAAAAATTTCCGCAAAAGCGCCATGGTGTACAGATAGATGAGTAGCACAGCTATCTTTCATTAATCGCAGAGCGCTCTTGACTCAACTGAGAAAAATATGTATTCTTTTACTTAAATCGGGGGTGTACCGGTTTCGACGGGTATGTTCGCGAACTTGAGCTGCAGGTGAGGTCTGCCTGTCCTCTAAACAGACAAAACCAATAACTGCCGAAGATAATCGTCAGTTCGCAATGGCTGCTTAATCAGCCTTGCCGGAATCTATAAAGCACTGCTCCGAGCTTTATAGCATTCTGTCGCCAACCGGGGCTTGCTGTATATACTGTCCGTAGTATATGCAGGACTTTTTACGGAATACGGAGACGACGCTTTTGGTGCTGCTACCGTTTCCCGACAACCACCTCGCACCAATAAACCTGTAGAGGCTCCTGATCCGCATATTCGGACGGGAGTTCAACTCTCCCCATCTCCAAAGAAGATGAATCTTACATAATAAAGCCGCCCCGTTTCAAGGGCGGTTTTATTTATGGCAAGAAAAAACTTTCGCAATCAGGCTTTCTGTATACCAGCTTGTTCTAACGCACTTGCAAGCTTGTTGGTAAACAGCCCTGTCATTCTGCACTTCTTATCGTCTGTCGTCATCAAAACAATACCACCAATTCCCGCAGAAAAAGAAACAATCTGGTCAAGAGGATATTCAAAATGAATAACAACTGAAAAAGGATCTGTAAACAATACGCGCTGCTTTGTAATATGCAGTTTGCCAGGATTAGGCTTTGGAACAATACCCATGCTCATCTTAATGTATGACGCATCCGCTGAGCCCAAAAGAGTCTCATTTTCTCGCAATTCCCATGCTTTTAAATTCATTGTTTTGTCTCCTGTATTAACATTATCTTTATAAGACTGTTTTGTTTTTATGATTTCACAGCAAATCTGTTACATCTTACAAAAAAAATTTAATTTTTTTTCTTTCATCTCTTTTACGCATTCAACATGCATAAGACAAATGTCTGCAAAAAATAATACAGTATCTTTTATTCATTTTTAATCTTTCTTTGAACCAAAAATACACTTATTTTTATCCGTTTTTAAATTATTTTTAAAACAAAGATACACTTATTTTTATCCGTTTTTAAATTATTTTTAAAACAAAGATACACTTATTTTCATCCGTTTTTAAATTATTTTTGAAATAAAGATACACTTATTTTTATCTGTTTTTAAATTATTTTTGAAATAAAGATACACTTGTTTTTTTCTGTTTTTAAACTATTTTTGAAAAAAAGATACACTTATTTCAGTTTATAAGTAAGCTGTTAAAAAAATTACATTAAAATAATACGGTATACAGGTAAATTAATTTCAGAGAAAAGGGACTGGCTCAGAAAAATTACGCGGGGTGAAACTGTATTCACCCCACACTCCTCTGCCTCTTGCAAAGCAGCTTTTTACTTTATTTTTTAATCAATTCAGCGGCGCTGGTCACAATATTCGCCAGGTTCTGAATATCAGAAGGTATAATCAGCTTTGTCGCCTGTCCGTCAGCTACTTTCTCCAGAGCCTCAAGACTGCGCAGACGGATCAGAGCGTCATCAGCGCCGACGCTTTTAATCTTCATCAGTCCTTCCGCGGTAGCATTCTGAATCGCAAGAATCGCTTCTGCCTCTCCTTCAGCTTTCTTTATCGCAGCTTCTTTTTCTGCTTCCGCTTCCAAAATCATGGCAGCCTTTTTACCTTCGGCGACAAGAATAGCAGACTGCTTCTGTCCTTCAGCAATCAGAATTGACTCACGGCGCTCACGCTCGGCGCGCATCTGTTTTTCCATTGCTTCCTGTATTGATTCAGGAGGAATGATATTCTTTACTTCGACACGGTTTACTTTTATTCCCCAGGGATCTGTCGCTTCGTCAAGAATACTGCGCATACGTGTATTAATCACATCACGGCTTGTAAGTGTTCCGTCCAGTTCAAGCGCGCCAATAATGTTGCGCAGCGTTGTTGCAGAAAGATTCTCTATCGCGTTAAGAGGCTGCTCTACACCATACGTGTATAATTTAGGATCAGTTATCTGAAAATAAATAACTGTATCAATCATCATGGTTACATTATCTTTTGTGATAACCGGCTGCGGCTTAAAATCAAGCACGCGTTCCTTTAGCGATACCTTATTGGCGACCCGATCAATTATTGGAAATTTAACATGAATGCCAACTTCCCATGTAGTCAGATATGTACCCAGCCGTTCAATAATATAAGACTGTGACTGCGGTACAATACGGATATTCTTAACAATCAGTATCAGCACTACGACAATGACCGCTATCAGAATATTCAATGGCATACGCTCTCCTTATTTATAGTAATTTAATAACGGCGGTTGTTCCTTCAATATGGTCAATCACACATTCGCTGCCGGCATCCACAGAAGAACCGGTATCAGAGCGGGCTGACCATATCACCCCGTTTATTTTTATTTCACCCTTTTCATATGGGCGGATGTCCTTAATCACCAGCGCCTTTTTACCGCTCAACGCATCAACATTTGTCCGCAGACGCCCTACTTTTAGTTTCTTTACCGCGACCGGCCTGGTAAATACCAGAAGCGCAGCAGACAGCAGCAGAAACACCAGCACCTGCCATTCAGCAGGCAGCGGGGAAAACCCTATAACAATCATTATCAACGCGCTTAACGCAAACCAGATTGTCGTTAACCCCAATGTCAGAGCTTCGATAACAATACAAAAGACCGCGACTGCAAACCAGACCCACGGCATATTATCAAGCAGTATCTGCATATTCATGTACTCAATATACTATACTATATGCTAAAAGCCAAGAGAGCAACAGCTACTATACAAACCGCCCCGCCACTATGTCATATATCAAAACGGAACAGAGCTGGTTAAACAGAGCCGGCCTCCTGATATGGGATGAATAAAAGAAAGACTCTGCGCGTGCAGCATAAGCCGTCCGCCGCCGTTTCCGTACAGTCTGTCACCGACTATCGGAACACCCAGCCCCAACGGATGTGCACTGTGTACACGCAGCTGATGTGTCCGCCCGGTACAGGGAATAAAACGAATGCGCGTTCTCCGGCGTCCTGCATCTGCTCCGCTGCGTACTAGTTCTTCACGGATTATCTCCCACTTTGTTATGCCTTTTTTCCCATGTACCGGATCATATATCTGATGAGGGCGATTTTCCGGATCAAGACGAAACGGCAGTTCAATTGTACCCCGTCCGTTCATACGCAGCTCTTTTTTTACCGTCCCGTCAAGCAGCGCAATGTATTCTTTATCTACAAGTCCATTTTGAAACTGGATTGACAAAGCCCGATGAACATCAGGCGTAAAAGCAAGCACGAGCAGTCCTGACGTATCCATATCAAGACGATGAACCGCAGGCTGTTCCATACATGCAGGAAACAGCCGTTTCACACGGTTCACCACACAGTCCTGCATCTCCGCTGTCCGTCCCGGCACAGATAACAAACCTGAAGGTTTATTCACCACTATCAGATATTTGTCCCGATACACAATTTCAAGACCAAGTATCGTCGGCAGCACCAGACGGCATTTTTCATCGCATGGAGGATATGTTCTGCCAGTGATGCGTGATCCGGAACGGGGCGGTCTGCCCACATATATCTCAGCGAGACTGAGCGGCAGAAGTTTTCGGCGAAACGCTTCAGACAGCAGTTTTGGCGCGCAGCAGTCTCCGCAGCCTGTAGGCGGCAATACATGAGGAAAAGAAGGCAGTATATCACCAAATCCACGTATCTGCCCATCTGCGCAATAAAAACGGTACAGATTGGCAAGCTGCTCAAGAGAAGTTCTGGAAAGCATGCGGCGTTCTTTTTTAAGCTCTAACCGTTTTTCAGATTGAACAGACGTATCAGCAAGACTGTCCCCCAGCTCATGAATGCGCTCATCATAGAGATGTACCTGCAAGTCATATGCGGAAACATCAAAACAAGGAGAAACCCAGCCATCAAGCAGCCAGTTTCCTTCATATTGACCTGAAAATGCTTTTAATACTATCTGTTCTCCCTGTGCGGATTTGCACACACAAACACCAATCATAGCACCGGCACAAAAGAGATTTTTCTGCTGCACCTGCCGCGCAAGAGCACGGCAATACAACAGCGCTTCTTTTTGAGGAAACGGAGGAAACATGTGATACTACTACGCGAGCACTTTATGTCTAAGATATACCGGTATATTATACAGCGGCAGCACAACAGATGCGGCCCCATACTCAATAGCTGCACGCGGCATACCAAAAATCGCGCATGTCTCTGCGGATTCTACAATAGTTGTACCGCCTTTCCGGCATATTTCCCGGCATCCTGCGGCGCCGTCCTTGCCCATTCCAGTAAGCAACACCGCAAGACAGCCATCACCCAGTACACGAGCCGCAGACATGAACAGCATATCTACTGACGGACGCACAAAATGAACAAGAGGACCGTCATCAAGACCAAGCATACAGACAGAAGCGGACCATGTTTTTTTTACAATCAGATGACGCTTTGGCGGCGCCACATAGACACATCCAGGCTGCGGGATAACATTTTCACGAGCAAGTTCAACACGTACTCCAGTCGTTTCTGCAAGCCATTGAGGAAAAGAAGCACCAAAGGCGGCGTCAATATGTTGTGTTACCAACACCGGTAATGGAAAATTAGGACCTATACCAGCAAGCAGCGCGCGAACTGCTTCAGGCCCACCCGTCGATGCTCCTACAAGAAGAATCCGGGCTGTATGATTTCCTGTATTCAATGTCATTCCATAACCCCATCATCTTTTATTAATTAAATGATACCGCAGTATTGATGTTTTGTAAATACAGGAAATAAAAAAGTTGTATTTATTCTTAGTATATTTTACTAAATAAGTTGTTTTGTATAAGAAACTCTGTTATCATTACGGTCTGTAATATAATCGTTATCAGTAATAAGTGAACAAAGCACAGGACTATTATCATCATAGGCAGCAATGTTTCTTCCGAATTTTCCGCCAGCATAACAATACACACAGCCATGGGCGCAGGTATTATACATACCGATATCGACGCTTGCTGCGCAGCCGCACAGAGGACGCTGATTCCGGTCTTTAGTAAATGATTTTTGAATGCCGTTTAATGATGCTATAAAGTCTCCATCAATACAGTGCCCATGACGGATACCATACTTCATTAAATCAATAGATTCCGCGCATGTCTCAACAGATATGCCGTACTGAGCGGCGCTATGAGCGATTCCATATGCCAGTTTATGTATTTCATCTTCAGTCAATTCGCGAATCCCATAAGCGGCAAGGCGACTGCGTATTTTTGCGTATACATCAATAAAACTGATAATACACCGGCAGGCAGAACCGGAAAGCTGTACAGCAAGATGTTCAAATTCAGCAACATGACGTTCAACAGTCCAGCCGGCACCACAGAATATCGGATCATACCGCCAAATCATCCGCTGTTTACCAATCAACCGGCTGAGACTGATAAATGTCTGTACAGCCTCTGATAACGGCGGTACACCGGGTTCAATATCACGCCCATATGGTGTTATCGTATACTGCACGTAATAACAATATCCCTGCCCGTCAAGCAGCGGCATCTTTTGTATAAACTGCGCAGAAGCATGTTTCGTCCAGAACACAATACAGTCAATGGCGTCAGGCGACAGCCAAATACGGGATACCTGCCGCGGATTAAACGGATTGCGGACACAGACAAAACCGTCTTTGATACGGTTAAAAAACCATGAAGCATAATGCGCCGGTATATCAGTACGGCGAGACACGCTGATAATCACCAGCTCTGCACCATATACATACAGGTAGGATGAACAGCTGACAGATATTATTCTGCAAGCGATTCAAGTTCACACTGCCACAGCTTCAGCGAGGCATCACTGGGCATGCGCCAGTCCCCACGGGGAGACAAACTGACAGTTCCTACTTTAGCTCCGTCCGGCAGACAGCTGCGCTTAAATTGCTGAGCAAAAAAACGGCGGAAGAAAACACTAAGCCACTGACGAATGATTTTATGTGTATGACGGCCGTCAAAAGCACGGCACGCAAGCATATATATTTTTTCAGGGCCGAATCCCCACCGCAGCATATAGTACAGAAAGAAATCATGTAGTTCATATGGCCCCACCAGTTCTTCCGTTTTCTGAGCGATTTCGCCTTCCTGTGCTGGCAGCAGCTCAGGACTTACCGGTGTATCAAGAATATCACGCAGTACTGCCGCAAGTTGTGTATTACCAGAATGCTCCGCCTCATCAGCCGACGCCGCAACAAGATAACGCACCAGCGTTTTGGGTACAGAAGCGTTTACCCCATACATGGACATATGATCCCCGTTGTACGTCGCCCAGCCAAGCGCGAGTTCAGACAAATCGCCAGTTCCAATAACAATTCCTCCGGACTGATTCGCCACATCCATCAGCACTTGTGTGCGTTCACGAGCCTGTGCGTTTTCATAGGTCACATCGTGAATATTTTCATCATGACCGATATCTGCAAAATGCTGACGCACTGATTTTTCAATAGATATCTCACGGAACGACACGCCTGCCGCCTCCGCAAGAGTCTGTGCGTTGCTGTGTGTCCGATGTGTAGTACCAAAACAAGGCATGGTCACCGCGATAATACCGGACACGTCCCGGCCAAGTATTCGGAACGACTCAAGACAGACCAAAAGCGCCAGAGTTGAATCGAGTCCTCCGGACAAGCCGATAACAACAGTTTTTGCATGTGTATGTGCCAGCCGTTTTGCAAGTCCCTGTGCTTGAAGCGCAAGTACCTCACGGCAGCGGATGCTCCGCTCCTGTTTATCGGACGGCACAAACGGATATGGATCTATCACACGAAGCTCAAGAGAAGCTGCCTTTTTAAGAGAAACCGCTACAGTCCGGTATCCCGCTGTATCGCCATGTTCACGGCAGCGGGCACAATTCTGTGCGAATGTGGTAGTACGAATCCGTTCCTGCGCTATCCGGTCAAGATCGATTTCGGCAGCGGCAATAGCTCCTGAAAAAAGCGATGATTGCGCAAGCACAGTCCCATTTTCTGCGATAATATTGTGTCCCGCAAATACCATGTCGGTTGTAGACTCACCTTGGCCGGCATCAGCATATAAATACGCCGAGGCAAGACGGCCTGACTGTGAACGGACAAGAAGCCGGCGGTATTCCGCCTTGCCAATTACTTCGTTACTTGCTGACAAATTCACTATAATAGATGCGCCGGCAAGCGCGTGCCGGGACGATGGAGGAAGCGGCATCCAGAGATCTTCACAGATTTCAGCCGCGATAACAGCCTGCGGAAATGACTGGTCAGCAAATAAAATACGAGTCCCAAACGGTACAGAACCAAGTCCGAAGCCAAGCTGTATAACTTCGTCAGGTCTTTCGGAAAGAGGCGCCGGCGTAAACCAGCGTTTTTCATAAAACTCACTGTAATTGGGAATAAATGTTTTAGGAATCACTGCCTTTACAGTGCCACGCTGTACGGCAGCAGCGCAGTTGTACAACGCGCCATCTTTTACGAGCGGAAGCCCAACAAAGAACAGTACAGAAGTTGCAGCCGTTTCCTGCGCAATAGCGGAAAGAGCCTCTGCAGCACCCTGCAGCAGGGGCTGCTGCAAAAAAAGATCTCCGCAGGTATATGAAGTTACCGATAATTCAGGAAAAACGAGCAGCGATATCCCGCGGCGTTCCGCCTCCAGAACCGTGTCAATAATTGCCCGCGCATTTGCGGCGCAGTCTGCAACTGATACCTGCGGCGAAGCGCAGGCAGCGCGAAGAAAAGCAGTACTCATACATATATTATACCCGCATCACTGGCAGCAGGCAACCTTATAATGCAGTAAATGGCATTCCGCCGAATACAATAAGAACATCGTCGCTCAGCAGTGCTGTAAGCAAACCTTCTGCGGCAAATAACTGTGTTACGTCAACCCAAGGCGCGTCAGGATCACCAGGTACAGCGCACTGCACTACGGCAGTAAAATGAATCATCACATCGCTGCCAGGATTTCCCTCATACATGCCCCGCAGCATTGCTACACGCACAATCTCCCCGCGGCTATCCACAGTTTCATTCTCAAGCAAAAATGAACCGTTCTGATAAAACGTAAGAATTCTGCTGTTTGTGTCTTCCAGTTTATAATACCAGCAGCTGGCAACAGGCGGTTGTTCAGACTTATGCAGTGTTACACAACCTGAACACAGCGACAGTATAACCGCCGCACTTATCCATATTACATAGATGGTATTCTTTTTGCACATAATCATATCCTTTCTTTTATATTTATTATAGCAGATTTCAGCACACACACAAGATACGCATGCATCAGATAGCAGCAGAATATAAAATATACTTTGCAAGAAAAATATCCCATTATATAATACAATGCAGGAGGAAACGATGACGATTGATTTAACAGCGGAAAAAAAGACAGCGTCATTTACCGCCTCAAAACAGCGGTATGAGACCATGCGCTACAACAGGTGCGGTACAAGCGGTTTAAAACTGCCGGCACTATCGCTGGGACTGTGGCATAATTTTGGAGCAGAAACGTCTTTCACCGCAATGCGGGATATCTGCCGTACAGCATTTGACTGCGGCATCACGCATTTTGATCTGGCGAACAATTACGGACCGCCGCCGGGCAGTGCCGAAGAAAATTTCGGAAAAATTATTAACGGAGATTTTAAACGTTACCGAGATGAGCTTATTATTTCAACAAAAGCCGGATATACAATGTGGCCTGGTCCTTATGGGGACTGGGGCAGCAGGAAATATCTGCTGGCAAGTCTTGATCAGAGCCTCAAGCGTATGAATCTGGAATATGTTGATATTTTTTATCATCACCGTATGGACCCGGAAACACCGCTTGAAGAAACGATGTCCGCGCTTGATACAGCTGTAAAAAGCGGCAAAGCGTTATACGCAGGGATTTCAAACTATGATGCGGAACATACACGGCAGGCGGCTGATATTCTGCGGCGGTTAAACTGTCCGTTTATTGTTAATCAGGTGCGTTATTCTATCCTTGACCGCCATATTGAAAAAGATGGACTTAAAGAAGCAGCGTCGCAATGCGGGCTGGGAATCATCACATTTAGTCCGCTTGCGCAGGGATTGCTGTCTGACCGATATCTAAACGGTATTCCATCTGACAGCCGTATGGCGTCAGCAAGTCCGTTTCTTACACAGGACAAACTTACAGCGGAACGGCTCCGGCAGCTGCAGGCGCTGAATGATCTGGCACATACACGCGGTCAGACGTTAGCGCAAATGGCGATCGCATGGCTTTTGCATGACGGTACAGTTACCAGCGTACTTACCGGAGCGTCACGGCCGGAACAGGTACGGCAAAACACAGCGGCTCTGAACAATACGGTATTCTCAGACACAGAACTGAGCGAAATAGACAGACTGTCCCGCCTTCTCTAACCATACCTTATCACAGGCATAAAAAAAGGATGCGTATAACACGCATCCTTTTATGATCATATAAAAGCAATCCTAGAAGTGGAATCTGACACCAACAGCAAAGCTGGCATATTCAAACCAGAAATTGACAGGGCTATATTCATAATAATCAGTGTTATGATAACGTTTTGTAAAAGTTCCCGGACGATTTATCACAAGACCCAAGACCGGCTGATACTGCAAAAAGAAATTGATCTTGAATGACGAATTGATATTCAATCCCAAATCAAGACCAATTATCGGCAGAGCACCGATAGCAAAACCAAACCCTTCATAACCTCTATAGTTACCATCTTTATAACCATAAACACCATCTGTAAAATAAAAACGCGCGGCCCCGCCAACACCCCAGTGCCAGCCGAAATCAACAAAACCGCCGGAACCAAAATCCGTGATGGAGTACTGACCAATCAGGTAATCAAATCCGACACCAAAACCGAAACCATAATTCTGCCCAATTGTAAAAGGAAAACCAACGTTTACAACCATCTTTTCATTAAACAGAATCGTCGCTCCAGACCCGGCTCCGCCGTTATACTGAGGACCAAGACCGATTCCTACTGTTGCAAATGCGCTGCCAACGGAAATACCAGCAAGCAGAACAGCAACAACAAGCAATTTCTTGTTTTTCATCTTACATTCTCCTATAAATTATAGTATAAATAAAATAATATGCCTTATAATATGCTCTGTCAAGTCACCACACAGCAAGAATCAACTCAGAAATATCAAAAAACCCTGTTCCTTTGGAACAGGGTTTCAAACTTATATTTGTTATTTTCTAACAGATCGTATTTATTTTGCCACAGCGACCGCATTGTCTTTCTCAAACGACAATGCCTGCTTTTCCGCGTCATACTGAACACAGACCGTATCACCGTCGCCAAATTTGCCGGATAGGATTTCTTTCGCTAGCGGATTTTCCAGATACTGCTGTATCGCCCTCTTCACCGGGCGGGCACCAAACAGCGGATCATACCCTACCTGCGCAAGGAAATCTACTGCGCTGTCACTGACAACGAGCCGCATTCTGCGCGATTCAAGCCGGTGGGAAGCACGTTCAAGCTGACCGCGAACTATACCGGCAATGCACGATTTATCAAGCCGGGTAAACGTAATCATTTCATCAATACGGTTCAGAAATTCCGGTCTGAATGTTTTTTTAAGCAGCGCATCTATCTGCGGTTTTACCGCAGCAAGCTTCTCAGCTGTATCTGCTTCCAAGATTAAATCAGATCCGAGGTTACTTGTCATGATAATAATGGTATTCTTAAAATCAACGACACGCCCCTGTCCATCAGTTAACCTGCCATCATCAAGCACTTGCAGCAGAACATTAAATACATCTGGATGCGCCTTTTCAATTTCATCAAACAATACAACACTATATGGCCGTCTGCGCACCGCTTCTGTCAGCTGCCCTCCTTCATCGTATCCGACATATCCCGGAGGAGCACCAATTAGACGGCTTACGGAAAACTTTTCCATATACTCACTCATATCGATACGAGTCAGTGATTTCTCATCATTGAAAAGGAAATCAGCCAGTGTTTTTGCCAATTCAGTTTTACCAACACCTGTAGGCCCAATGAACAGAAAACTGCCAAGCGGACGATTTTCATCAGACAATCCAGCCCGATTCCGCCTGATTGCATCTGCTACAACGCTGACCGCTTCATCCTGTCCAATCACTCGCTTATGCAGAACGTTTTCCAACTCCAGATATTTCTGTTTTTCACTGGCAAGCATTTTACTTACCGGAATACCTGTCCACGCCGATACAACACGCGCGATATCTTCTTCGGAGACCTCCTGACGAAGCAGAGACGGACGGGCTCCGCTGTCGGTATTCTGTTTCTCAGCAGCAGCCGCAAGTTTCTTTTCAACTTCAGGAATACGCCCATAGCGAATCTCCGCAGCTTTGTTCAGATTTCCTTCACGAGTATATTTCGTTTCATCAATCCGCAGCTGTTCCAGCTCTTCTTTAAGCCGCCGGCTTTCATCAATTTCTTTCTTTTCATTTTCCCACTGAAGTTTCATCGCATCACGCTGTGATGAAAGTTCCGCAAGTTCTTTCTCAAGTTTTGACAAGCGCTCCAATGAAGCAGGATCATCTTCTTTTGACAGCGCCTGTTTTTCTATCGAAAGCTGCAGAATCCGCCGTTCAACCTGATCAAGCTCAGTAGGCTGACTTTCAATTTCCATCTTTAAACGGCTTGCCGCTTCGTCAACAAGGTCAATAGCCTTATCCGGCAGAAAGCGATTTGTAATGTACCGGTTTGAAAGCACCGCTGCGGCAACCAGTGCATCATCACGGATGCGCACACCATGATGCACTTCATATTTCTCTTTTAACCCGCGCAGAATTGCTATACTGTCTTCTACAGAAGGTTCGGCACAATATACCTGCTGAAAACGCCGTTCAAGCGCCGGATCTTTTTCGATATATTTACGATATTCATCAAGAGTGGTTGCACCAATTGCGCGAAGTTCACCGCGTGCAAGCGCAGGCTTAAGCAAATTCGATGCATCCATCGCACCTTCTGTTGCTCCGGCACCCACCAGTGTATGCAATTCATCAATAAATAAAATAATTCTGCCTTCTGATTTCTGAACTTCCGCAATTACCGCCTTGAGCCGTTCTTCAAACTCACCGCGGAATTTCGCACCTGCAACAAGAGAACCTAAATCAAGAGAAAGAAGCCGTTTATCACGCAGACTGTCAGGAACATCACCAGCAACAATACGTCGGGCAAGTCCTTCTACAATTGCAGTCTTTCCAACTCCCGGTTCACCGATAAGTACAGGATTATTTTTTGTGCGCCGACTGAGCACCTGCATAACACGCCGTATTTCTTCGTCACGACCAATTACCGGATCAATTTTTTCCTGACGGGCAAGAGCTGTCAAATCCCGGCAATATTTTTCCAACGACTGCATTGTCGCTTCCGGGTCCTGATTTGTTATACGTTGATTTCCCCTGACAGACTTCAATGCTTCAAGAATAGATTTTCGATTGATACCATGCTTTGTTAACAAGTCTCCGCAGCGGCTGTCAGAATCAGCAATCGCAATAAACACATGTTCTGTAGACAAATATTCATCTTTTAAAGCAGCCGCCTCTTTTTCTGCTTTCGCAAGAATTTTTTGAGCTTCTGACGATAAACTGATTTGTGCGTTTCCGGTAATCCGCGGATAGCCATTAACTAATTCCAGAACATCATTAATGAGTTGCTGTACCGGCACACCGATACGTTCTGTCAGCGGAGGAATAATTCCATCTTTTTGCTGAAGTAAAGACAATAAAATATGTGGTGTACCAATTTCACTGTGGTCATTTTGCTGTGCAATAACACTTGCGGACTGCAACGCGTCCTGCATTTTTACTGTAAACTGTTCGTAATTCATACCATGAAAATAATATCAGAATATGAAAACGACAAGATTTTTCAGTAAAACTAGTAAATATTGAATAGTTTATCCAAGATCATCCAATACAGGAATCAGTCAGCAATATACATACCGTATTCGCAGAAAACATTTTTTAATAAAAGATGTTCAAGAAGCTCAAGATCCTTACCATGCCTCTGATACACACGAATTTCCCCCATTCCAGACGCACCAGCCAGGATCTGAAACAAAGAAGCAGAATCAATCACTTCATAATTGTATATATTCATCATACCAGCAGAAGCAAAAACATCAATATCATAAATCACCTGCTTACGGTGTAAAGAACACATCCAATGCAGCTGTTCGCCGCTCGGCACAAAATTAATAATAGCCTTTTTTTTCCTTAGATCACGAGTACCAGCTCTCATAGAAACAATGTTGTCTCCATAAGAAAGAGAAAATTCAGCAGCACCATCAGACACACTTGAAAAAGCAAAATATCCATTGGAATATTTTTTCCCGGATACCTGACTTTCAAGCACTGAAGCAGCTATATTAATACATGGCGCATACATATGTGTACCGACAAATCGACGACTAAACCCATAATCCAGCTGCCTGTCAACAGAAAAAGATCTGCCGTTATACAACACATTGCCTGCAATTCCAAGCCTGTTTCCCCACAAATCAAGAAATGTTTTACGATACCTGCATGAACCAGTACTTACAGACTGGATTGTATACTCAATATTCCAAGCAAAACCTCCACCAGCAAACTCCTCCTGTGCATACGGAATACACTGCCGTTCAGACATTCGTATAGAACCGGAAAAGTTAGTTGGAGAAATACTTATCCATGCAGGACAGGAACTTTCCGCACGGCAAGACAGCGTTGCTTCTTTTGGATCAAATACAATAGAAGACAGAGGAAATACCGCATATGTCTGCGCACCTGATTGCCCATAATACCCAGCCCGCAACAAAAGATATGAAACAGCCTGTTGTCTATTTTGTTTTTCCGCATCTTTAAAGACCTGCTCTACCAGATGATTACCAAATGCAATCATATCAGGCACAGCATCTGAACGTAATGCGTACAACTCAACAAAAAAAGTTTTTCTGCCGCCATTTACATCATCAGCAGCAGAAAAAATAAACTGCAGCCGATCAAATCCTTTTTTGCGGCTGAAATTTCGGAGCAAAGCAGAAACATACCGAGAAGAATTCGGCCGATTTGACATATACAAAACAATCCTTTACGCAATAAAGGGCAACTAAAAAAAGCGGCTGATAGTCTGGGAAATTTCCTTTTGTTCAGCCGGAAAATTATGATTTAGAAATTCAAAACATTCCACCGCTGTTTTCTGCACATGTTCATACCAGATGCGGTAGAGTTCCTCATTAATGGTTCCCGGATAAGGCGCACCTTGAATATCGGAAACTAAACGACGCAACATTACAACACAATTATTCAATTGATCTTCCATACATTATTCCTTCCTTTTTCTTAGTATTTATACTCATAGGCGAACAATATTACCATTTTGCATATCGCTTTTTTCATATAACATTGTCTGAACAGATTTTTGTAACAAATTCTGATGGATACGATTCGCAGCAGTATATACATCATCAGCAGATACTGTTAATAAATCCCTAATTCGCTGCTCCTGCAGTTCATTAGTAATGCCATACAATGACCGCATAAAACCTGTAAAACCTCTGCCAGCAGGAGATCTAGGCTGCACAAGTTTACTGTAGCACCCAGTCACTGCACGTTCAAGTATTTCCGCATTCAGAACACTACTTGTTATTGATGTTAAACAAGACGCAAAAATTTCTAACGAACGCAACGGCTTAGGATCTCGATATGTCGAAAAATAAAACAACTGCGATAATCCGTCGGCTGCCGCAAATACGCCATACGCTCCGCCTACTGTTCTGATTTGCTCCCATAACTGAGTTGTACCCAATAGATGCGCAAGCACATATTCAGCAGCTGCCTGTTTTGTTCCATATTCTCCTGCATATGTCGCCAGTGCGGCAAATCCTGTCTGTGACTGAATAAGTATTGATTCACAATCTGACAGTTCTTTCTCACCAGGCAGCAGCAGCAACTTTTGTACTTCGTCAGGCGATATAACAGAAGCCGGCAGAGGGGCATGAAGATCACAAACACAGATAAATTGATCCAGAAGCGGTGCAGCAACAGCAATATCCTGTTCCTCAGCAGTAATATGCACAACACAACCTGCAGAACACAGCAATCCGCGCAGTTTATCAAACTTCGTGCCCAAGACCGTCATATCCATATCAGCCATACGGCGGGATGTATATACCTGCGCAAGACCATTCCAGATTTCATCAAAGACGGCATCAGTACTAAACTGACAAACAGCCCGCGAAACCGCATACTCATGACCGGCAGGGATAACAGACGCATCCAGATCATTACGAGATTCAAACACCAGATCCCGCAGGCGTTCTGAATCTGAAAAATGAGCATGCAAAATATATTGTGCAGTTAAATCAAGCGCGGCAGACAAATGTTCACGAACCGTCTTAAACCGTATAAACAGCCATTTACGATCCATCACAGTATTTGCAGTATAGTCCTCTGTGCGAAGATGTTTCGGAATAGCCGATGCTGTATAGACACTTGCTCCCATACCGCCAGTATGCAGAGCCATCTGCAAGGCACTCTCAGCCCAATTAACACTATCATACCCTGTATTAGTCAGTGCTGTCGCAAACATCGGCAGAAGCGGCAGATATTCCGTTGGGACTGTATCCACAGGAAAACCAATATCAATATATATAATACCGTTTGTCGATTCTTTGCTTATATAATAGGGAACTGTTCCTCTAAGGGTATCAGCAGCTATATCGATACGATCAATTTTAGAAGATAATTCATCTGGATGGATATGAGGAATCAGTCTGCACGCTTGTTCAGAATCATCCTGCTGCTGATACGCAGTAAACGCACACAGAGCATCTTCAGCCTGCTTTTTATCAATACGGGAAAATAACATATTCGCCAATTCTTTTTCCCGTTCAACCCGGCGCACACTGTATGTTTCATCAGGATACACTACCACTAGTGATCTCTGGACATTATCAAGCAAAAGCCGCTGAATCAGCGTACAAACATAATTTTTATCAGCTGAGATACGTTTTTTCAGGCGTTCAAACGGCTCTGCAATATATAAACACTGATACGGCGGACAACCGTGCAGCCAGCCGCGCAAAGAACGGCGCATCAGCGTTAATGAATACGGCCCTCCGACACGTTTTATTTCACGATTTGATATTTCAGCTCCCATCAGCGCGGAATCAATAGCTTCTGCAGGAATTCCGTCCTGACACAGACGCTGCAATGTTGAGAAAATAACCGTCTCTACTTCATGCGCCTTTTCACGAGGAACACCGCGAAGACCAACAGTCAGAAACATTTCCCGCATCGAACTGTCAGCACCTGTATTGGGACAAATATCCTCTCCAAGCCCGCACTCAAGCAATGCCCGTATAAGCGGCGCACCATCATTCCCAAGCAGCACATCAGAAAGGAACCCAACTTCTGTATGTCTCTCAATATTAAAAGAATCTCCCAGTCTCCAGTTTACTGTAACAGTACAGCCCTTTTCACTCTGCCCGTCTTCTTGAGAAACAGGCGCGGGAAATTCACACACACGAGGTCTTTCAAAATGCACAGCAGCGGGGATATCCGCGGCAGCGGGAAACAGGGTACCCGTCATCCGGCATAAAAAACGGCTATCAAGAAAATCAAGTTGTTCTTTTGTAGGAATATCTCCATAGAGAAATACACGGCAATTCCGCGGAGAATAATATCTTTTATGAAACTGCTTTAATTCTTCATGCGTCAAAAGCGGGATTTCAGCAGGATCTCCGCCAGAATCAAACATATATGGGGTGCCTTCAAACAGGCTGTATACAGATGCGTCACCGGCAATGTTTTCAAAACTGGAATAACAGCCTTTCATTTCATTATACACAACACCCTGAATTACAGGATGCGCATCTTTGTCCAGCTCAAGCCGATGTGCTTCCTGTGCAAAACACTGCGGAGACAGCAGCGGAAAAAAAACAGCATCGCCATATACCGACATTAAATTAAAATAGTCTGTACGTGATTGCGAACTTGCAGGAAAAACAGTCTTATCAGGAAAGGTAATCGCATTTAAAAATGTTTTTATGCTCTGATTAACAAGGCGAACAAAAGGGTCTTTTAACGGATACTTTTCAGATCCATTCAGAACAGAATGCTCAAGTATATGAGCCGCGCCACGTGCATTATCAGCAGGCGTCTTAAAAGCAAATGCAAACAGATTCTCAGAATCATTCGTATATAAATGAAAAACTTCTAAACCTGTTCGATCATGCCGCACCCAGATTCCTGTTGATGCGTATTCCGGCAGCGGCACAATTTCCAACACAGAAAATCCATGATATACTTCATTTTCTTTTAAGTCTGCTGCTGACAACATCATGCAGATACTATATCACAAAATACAAAAGAACGAAAAGACTGCCGGAAAGATAATATCACACATATACATCATCTGTCCGGTCTTTTATAAATAACCTCCCCTCTTCCCACGCACGGCGCAGTATACCAAAAAAATCTATAGTAATGCGATCACAATCTTTTTTACGCATTGGCCGGCGCAGCCGTTCCTCTTCAAGAATAAGCGCACTTCTGCCTTTTGATACATTATTTAAGATTTTATCTCGGAAATTCTCCGGTTTTCCCGCAATCAGATAGGCAACCTCTTCATTACTCATTTTATGCAGCTGCTGCTGTATAAACCGGTTATCTGCATTAACAACATCATCAATAGTAAACAGCCGTTCACGAATATCATTACCCAATTCCGGGTCCTGAGTGGCAAGAGAATCAAGAATACTTTGCTCCGCAGACGGTGACATTCGCTTGAGTATTTCTGAAAGCGCGTTGCGCCCATCCATATGGTCGGCCGCAGACGTGTTTACAGCAAGAACTTTCTCATGCATTGCCTGATCAATCCGGCGAATCATTTCAGGAGCAACCGGCGACATTTTTGCCAGCCGATATACTGTATCTTTTTTATCTTCAGCAGTCATACGGTTAATAACATCAGCCGCAAGAGCAGGTTTGAGACGCGAAAGCACTAATGCACGCACCGCAGGTGATTCATCATTTAAAAGATAAAACACACGATCGCCGTCCATAGTCTGTAAATATTCAAAAGGCACACCATCAGCAAACGGAACCGCTTTCTGCAGCATTTCATCTGCCTTTTCGGCTCCATATGCTTTTTCCAGAATCGTACGCGCAGTTTCAACACCGCCGCCCTCACGCGAACGTTTAAGCAGCGTCTGAAATTCCGCTAAAATAACAGCTGCCTCATCAGGATCAACCCTTCGTATAGAGGCAATTTCCGGAATAATTTTTTCTGTCTGTTCAGGAGTTAAATGAGCGATTACCTTTGCAGCTTCATCAGTACCGATCAGCAGCAAAAATTTCGCAACCCGCCGGTAATTACTCTCTTTTACCGGCTTTACAGCTGAACTTTCCGTAACAGGTACTTTTAATAATCCAGCCGCTATACGGCTGTCAGAATCAGAGAGAATCTGACCAATCTGTTTGTCAGCTTTTGCGAACGGTTTAGCGGAATCTCTGCCGCTATCTCTCATTGTATTATCCGTTGAGGATGATGTTTTGCCGGCTGCACGCAGATAAGCGTTCAGCCGGTTATCGTTTTGCTTCATAAGTCAACAGCCCTGTTTATCTCTCAGAAAGTGGTACATACGGAGCATTTTTAGCGACAGACTTATACGCAGGACGAATAATTTTACCATTATTGGCAAGCTCTTCAATGCGGTGTGCAGACCAGCCAGCAAGACGGGCAGCAGCAAACAACGGTGTATATAATTCTTCAGGCAGATTCAGCATGCGATACAAGAAACCCGAATAAAAATCTATATTAGCACTAACACCCTTATAAATTTTGCGCGTCTCACCAATAACCTGCGGCGCAATTCTTTCTACTTTTTTATACAAGCCATATTCTTTTTCTGAGCCTTTTTCTTCTGCAAGACGATCCGTAAAACTGCGCAGAATCAAAGCGCGCGGATCAGAAAGAGAATACACCGCATGTCCCATACCGTATACTAAACCGCTGCGATCAAACGCTTCTTTATTAAGCAGCTTTTTTATATAAGCATGAATCTCATCGTCGTCGGTCCAGTCTGATATATTCTGCTCCATATCATCAAACATTTTTACTACTTTTATATTCGCTCCGCCATGACGGGGACCTTTGAGAGAACATAAAGAAGCAACCATCGCCGAATACGTATCCGTCCCGGAAGACGTAACAACATGATTGGTAAAGGTGGAGTTATTACCGCCGCCGTGCTCAGCATGCAATACTAAAGCAACGTCAAGAATCATCGCTTCAAGCGATGTAAAAGTCGAATCAGGACGCAGCATATACAAAATATTCTGTGCCAGTGAATAATCAGGCCGCGGCGCGTGAATAATCAGACTTTGCTTTTTATAATAATAGGCATACGACTGGAAACCATATACCATCATACTGGGAAAACGCGCAATCAGGCTCAAACATTGTCTGATTACATTTGGAATAGAAATATCTTCGGGCCGATCATCATATGTATAGAGAGTGAGTACACTGGTAGCAAGAGAATTCATCATATCCCGGCTCGGAGCGCTCATGATAGTATCCCGCAGAAATTCATCAGGCAAAGAAATAAATGACGCAATTACCTGTTTAAATGAATCAAGCTCAGCAGTTGTCGGCAAATGACCAAACATCAGTAAAAAACAGACTTCCTCAAACCCAAATCGTTTTTCACCAACAAAGCCTTTTACAATATCGCGGACATCAATACCGCGATAAAACAGTTTTCCGTCACATGGAACTAAATCACCATCCTCAATAACATAGGAGAGGATTTCAGAAATCTCAGTAAGACCGGCAAGGACACCTTTTCCGCTGATATCACGGAGTCCCCGCTTTACTTCATACTTAGTGTACAGTTCCGTATCAATTTTACTGCACTCAACCGCATAACCGCTGTACTCACTGATCTTTTCGTTCAGTTCAGTATCAGACAGCGCAGAGACAGTTGTCAGCTCGTCAGAAACAGGAATCTGTCTGTCCGGCATCTGGGCATTGTTCATGAAACCTCCTCTTTAAATGCTAATTTTATTACTTCTTCCATCCGTGATACCGGATGAAAGGTCAATCCCTTTTTTACCCGCTCAGGAATATCATCAAGATCCCGCACATTTGCCTGCGGAATAATAATATGCTTGATTTTATTGCGTTTTGCCGCGACTGTCTTTTCACGCAGCCCGCCAATAGGCAGCACTTGCCCTGTCAAAGACAACTCACCCGTCATCGCAAGAGCCGGCACAATAGTTTTATTCATAATCAGAGATAAGAGAGCCGTCGCCATCGTAATACCAGCAGACGGACCATCCTTTGGAACAGCGCCTTCAGGCAAATGCAGGTGCACCGTGTTGCGTTCAAACCATTCAGGTTCTTTTATCCGGCGATCAACAATATACCGGCGCACCCAGCTCATAGCGATAGAAGCAGACTCTTTCATTACATCGCCCATTTGTCCGGTAAGCACAAAACCTTCTTTACCTATAAGAGGCACCGTCTCAATAAGCAGCGTATCACCGCCCATTGACGTCCACGCAAGACCAATAGCCGTACCCGGAACATCAGCTTTCTTAATTTCCGATTCATCAAATACCGGTTTACCCAGATATTTCGCGACGTCCGTATCGGTAATTTTAAACTTCTGGCTCATAATCTCCTGGAGGTCTTTTTCCGCCTTGCGAACATTTCCATCGGAGGCTTTCTTTTCTTCAACCTTTTTTGCCGCAGCAAGAACATCATCAGACGCAAGCAGAGATGCCACCAGTTTTCGGTGTATCTTATCAAGGCTCTTTTCGTAATTGCGTACTCCCGCCTCACGGGCATATGATTCAGCAATCAAATAAAGAGCTTTATCCGTATACTTAACCTGATTCTTTTTAAGTCCGTTCTTCTCCAGATTTTTGGGAATCAGATATTTTTTTGCAATCGCGATTTTCTCCTGATCGATATATCCGGACAACGTGATTATTTCAGCGCGGTCAAGCAGCGGTTCAGGAATAGAATCGAGCGTATTTGCAGTTAAAATAAAAAAGATATCTGAGATATCAAAAGGCAAATCAAGATAATTATCCCTAAAACTTACATTCTGCTCCGGATCAAGAACCTCAAGCAGCGCACTTGACGGATCACCCTGGTAGCTTGACCCCATTTTATCTACTTCATCAATCATAAACACAGGAGAACGTGTTTTTACAATTTTAAGCCCCTGTAAAATTTTACCCGGCATCGCACCAACATACGTGCGCCGGTGTCCCTTGATTTCAGCTTCATCGCGCATACCGCCTACAGAAAATCTGAAAAACGGTTTATTCATCGCACGCGCTATAGACCGCCCGACACTCGTCTTACCAACACCCGGCGGTCCTACCAGCAGCAGAATCGCGCCTTTATTATCTTTGCGCAGTTTCCGCACCGCGAGGTATTCGATAATACGTTTTTTTACATCATCAAGCCCGTAATGATCAGCCTCCAGCCGTTCTTTTGCCTCCGGCAGATCATACAATTCCTGAGCATCATCATTCCAGGGCAAATTTGAAACCAGGTCCAGATAATTATGCGAAACAATAAATTCGCTTGAATTGGGATCCATTAACGAGAATTTTTCCAGCTCGCTGTCTATCGTTTCCTTAATTTCGCCGCTGAAATTAAAGCTGTCTATTTTTTCCTTAAATTTCTGATAATCAGAGCTTTTCGCATCTGTCGTCATGCCAAGCTCTTCTTTAATCGCTTTTAACTCTTCTTTAAGAAAATATTCACGCTGCTGCTTTTCTATACGCTCATTCAGTTCGTTCTGTATTTTTTTCTGGATGCGCAGCAATTCCTGTTCTTTTTTTATGTACACCAGCACTTGTTCCATACGCTGGCGCACATTCATAATTTCAAGAACCTTCTGCTGTTCATACCGATCAATATTCAGGATAGAAGCAATAAAATCTGCTATCTTTCCGGGATGATCAATATTTACCATATTCAGGCGCATTTCTTCAGAAAAAAGCGGATTATTCTCTGAGACTTCTTTCATCTCGCTGATAAGCGCACGTGTCAGAGCCTTTACTTCTATCGTATCATCTTCTTCATCATCCAGATATTCCACAATCGCCGCCATCGGGAGACGGTCATGCAGCGGTTTTCTGATACGGAAACGCTTTATTGTAGAAATAAACACATTTACACCGCCATCAGGCAGGTTTATTTTCTTCATGATGCGCGCGACAGTTCCTACCGGGCATAAATCACCCACCGAGGCAGACTCAGTTTCTTCTTTCAGCATCACAATGCCAATAAAGCCGTCTCCGTTATATACCCGTTCCACCACCTTAGTATCATCAGGATCATTTATCATGAGCGGTGTAAAAATACCGGGAAATATGGGCCTGCCAGAAAGAGAGATTAAAAACAGTTTATTCGGCAGCATCTGTTCAATGGGCACAATACTTGGCCCTGATTGAGCATTTTCAGATTTCTCAGCTTCATCTGAAGGCTTTGTCTCTGTCTGTTCGGCTGCAGTTTCTGTATCTTTATTTTCCTGAGCTGTATCTGATGGCGTTTCCGCCTTAGTTTCATTATTCATCTCTAATTCATCGTCTTCGGTCATACATACCTCACTATAGTATAAATATGAGTATTTTTTATGGAAAAAGCAAATTTTACGATTACTCACTATCGTTTCAAAGCGGTGTCAGAGACCAGTTATTTTATTATATACCAGGAAAAGCTCTTTGCAAATACACCAAGCATATAAAAAAAAACGCAGACCATATATCTGCCCCACCTGTTTACAGGAACAGAATACGATCTGCGTTTTCTCAGCAGCGTATCAGCTCATGCTATGCGCTGATTTTTATACTTATATTTCCGCGGTCAGAACGGGCGTCTTTGCTGCCGCCAATACGCGCCATCACCTGTACCGTACACATACCGGATGTCAGTTCTTCGGGAATCTGTACGATAAGCAGTGTCGGTTTATTGTGGAATATCTGCTGGGCACGTACCGCAGAACCGTTTGTATCAGTAAAGAATACGCCTTCATCGGGTTTTTCCTCGTTATAGCTCAGCCGCCGGCCTTTTATTTTAATGATACCGCCGGGAGTATATGACGGGGCTTCTGTACCGCTGCCATCTGAAACAGCGTAAATCACCGGTACTTCCACATCTTTCCATTCCTCACGGGTAATAACGGCAAGAGCTACCGCATGATCTGTAAAATCACGGTCGGCACAAAAATGCAGATTTACAGAATGACCGCTCTCCGCATTTAATGGAGTAAATGGTTCATCAACTTCTTCTGCAGTACCTGACGCGGCCAGATAAAACAGTCCAAATGGAGTACGGACTTTCTTTCCGTCGGCAATAAGTTCTGTTATCACTTCTTCCATCACATTCAGACAGGCAAGTGTATCCGCCTCTGTCAGTGTTGTATTGTTTTCCGCGATACGGCGGATCAGCTCATCGGATTCTACCGTTCCGCTGTAAATGTTGCGAAAACAGTACGGTTTTTTCGCGCTGTCAAAATGATTCATACGAGTAGTTATTCCCAGTGGCATACAGGCCTTCCTTTTGGAACAGTCACCTGCCGGCACGGTGCCTGTTCCCTGTCAGTAATACAGCGTCCGTAACAGTTACGGGCGGAGGCAGTGTGCGACGCACCTGTTCTCCGCTGCTGCTGACTATAATATACAGAGAATAACGCGCAGCGGATGTTATGATTTCTTTACAAAGGGGATAAAAAAAGGAGAAAATTTACAGGAGGGAGAGCTGGTGTTCAGATGATGGTTGACAAACAAATTATTTCCACATACACTTTTACTATAAAACATATCAAAAAATAAATGCGGGAGGTATACAGTGTCTAATGTACTGGTACAAATCAGAGTGGACGAAGATTTAAAAAATGAAGCCTCAGATATTTTTGAACGACTTGGACTTGATCTGCCGACTGCGTTCAGAATTTTTCTAAAGAAATCCGTAGAAGAGAGAGGCATTCCGTTCAGTATGAAACTCAGTGAAAAAACCTCTCTGCAAGAAGGTAAAGCAGCCTTTTTGCAGCTCAGAAAAGAAGCCCAAGAAAACGGCATACAAGATATATCACTTGACGAAATCAATGCTGAAATCAGCGCCTACAGAAACACATTATAAAAATGAAGTATTACGCTGTAATTGACACCAATGTCCTTGTGTCCGCCCTGATAAAATCACGTGAAGATTCTGCCCCCGTCAGAACAATTCTCAAAATTTTTGAAGGAACAATTATACCTGTTTACAGCAAAGACATTGTTGCAGAATATACTGAAGTTTTAGCAAGAAAAAAATTCGCAGATAAATTTTCATCACATGCAAAAAAGCAATTGATTCAGGCAATAATCGATAACGGAATTGAGCTTTCCGGTATTCAAACAGACGAACAGCCCTCTGATCCTAAGGATATTGTTTTTTATGAAGTAACAATGGATTCTAGGCAAACAAAAGACACATTTCTTATAACCGGCAATATCAGAGATTTTCCTGTCAGACCGTTTATAGTAACACCCACAGAAATGCTGCATATTATTGAAGAAAACAGAAAATAACTCACAAGATCTGTAACAGGTTTTCCAATAATATGGAAAACATATATACAGTTTTACCGTGCAACACTACATACATCCAGATATCACCGGCAACACTATCAACAGAAGAGGAGAAAATTTACAGGAGGGAGAGCTGGTGTTCAGATGATGGTTGTGTGCGCACCAGCTGCAAGAGAGAAATCATACTGGTAATAACCTGCTGACGGACTGCGGGAGGCAGTTCCTGCAGGCTGTTAATAAGATGACGGTACTGAACAAAAGAATCATACGCAAAGTCCTGCGGCAGATCACTGTTTTTACCAGTCACCAGATATTCAACAGAAACACCAAGTACTTCGGCAATACGCACCGCCATATCGGCGCTGGGCATAATACCGCGCGCGTCTATGTACGAAAGCATTGTGCTGTAGCTTATCCCAAGACGGGAGGCGAGTTCTTTTTTACTGATATGCTGTGCCTCAAGTTCTTCACGGAGGCGGTCTCGAAAGGTCATACGCGTACCCGATTTTTACTATTGTAGCGGTAAAAATATTCCAGTAGGATACAAATATGTATCTACCTACAGAAAGAGAGAAAAAAATTATCAGTGTTCTTTTCACAGCGCCGGATATGATTCTCACAGAAGAAGAGCTTCTGGAACGCAGTGGCGCCGGTAAAAGAGCGCTGGAAGGATGTCTTATTAAAGGCTTTATACAGAAAACATCTTTGCACGGATATACATTGACAGAAACAGGCAGACAGGCACTCTAAACGTTTTCAGTTCTGCCATAAACGATTATACTGTTCTGCAATATGGCGCCAGCTGTACAGCCGCAGTCCAATATCGTGCATAGTTTCGCCAACAGTTGCAAAACTACTCTGCTTTTCTTTCAGTAATCGGACAATATCAGACGCAGTATGCCAATATAAACACTGCTCTTCGGTAGTAGCCCGATTATACACGCAGTCATAAGCAAGCATGGGCAGTCCCAGACACATCGCTTCTACCAGAGACGGATTAGTTCCTCCCGCACTGTGTCCGTGAATGTACACAGCAGCATGTGAACGTATCCAGTTTATGCGGTGTCCTTCATATATCGGATTAAGCAGATGTATATGATCGCATCCCGTATATTTTTCTTTTAATGTCCTGCCGTATTCAGAATTATCCCAGTTTCCAACAATAACAAGCGGCAGAGGCGCTGATACAGAAAAAGCTTCCAGTATACAGTGAATATTGTTCTCCGGTTCTATCCGGCATACAGTCACCGCATACGGAGCATGAGCAAACGGATACTCAGCATATAAGGTATTATCTTCTATTTTAACCGCATGGTCACCGCCATAGGGAATCAGTACCGCGTCTTTACCGTATGCTGTCTTTACGTAATCGGTAATGCCTTTATTATCTCCGATAACGATATCAGAATATGTGACCGCCTGCCGTTCACTGAAATGAAGCAGCCGTTTGGCATACCATTTCCATTTTTCACGTTTCCATTCCAATCCGTCTATGTTGGTTATGATTTTACCTTTGAATTTGCGGCGGATGCGAGGCAAAAACATGCAGCCGGAGACACCAAGTATCAACATGATATCACAGTCTAAAGACTGCTTCATACTCTCATAGTCATACAGAATACTGCTTATCCCGTTTGCGTCCCGGTCAAGATATACTAACTGCGCACCTTTATACGATGTCAGCCGTTCGCTGTATTTTTTTGCGGAACAAAATACCCGATACTGAATTCCGTCCGGAGTATAATCTAGCAGATTATCAACAAGGGATTCAAAACCGCCGTAGCAGGCAGGCACACCAACGGTACCGATGATGGAAATGAGAAATTTAGATAACGGCATATTTACAACTTCTGATATTATTTAATAACATCTAATTTATTAATACAAATTACTTTATAAAATAGAAAATCTATCTATCATAGACTAGAAAGAAATCAGCGTAAGGTTTGAAAAATATCAAGAAAACGCTTTTTGAATTTTTCTGATGTTAAATATGATTTATATTTCTCTCTTGCTTTGTATGAATACTCATCAAGTAAATTTTGGTTTACTACAAAGAACTTTATTGCTTCAGCAAAAGCCAGCTCATCACCAGGTTGTATTGTTTTTGAAAAAGAATCATCAAGTATTTCACTTGCACCACCGTGATTTGTTGCAATTACCGGCCGAGAAAACATTAAACTTTCAATAACTGTTGTCGGAAAAGGATCTGCCATCAAACTTGGAACCAAAACAACATTTGCTCTTTCATATACCTGCCAGATATCTTCTGTAAAATTATGTATCGAAACTGTATCCTGCAAATTCTTTTGAGATATTTCATTTTGCAATACCTGATACAGTTCTGGTTTAAACGGCGGCGCACTACCAAATAAATCTATGTGAATCTTATTTTTATATTCCCCTAAATATTTTTCTAATGATGAAAGCAAGAACCACTGACCTTTTTGCGGCATAAATCGTCCGGGTAAAACAAATCGTATTTTACCATCACTTTGAATTTTATTTTTAATAAAACACTCAGGAATATCTGGAATGCCGTTATGGATAACAAAATATTTTTTTGAAAAAAACAGATTTTCTTTTACATGAGTTGAAACACAAATCACCGTTTGTGCCCCTAATCTTGCAAGAAAAGAAAATCCCAAATTCAAGAATTTACTTGCTATAATTTCATGTACATATAAAACCTTTCTTTTAGAGAAAGGCACAAAAAGCAAAAGAATCGTTGCAAGGGTATTACAGAAACAATAATCAAATTGATATTTAGAAAATAAATGCTGACTGTCTCTAAGATAAAATGGTAATTTTAAGTAATCGCAAATTTTCAGTTTCGAATGAACAATTGGAAGTTTATCAGAAACAATTATATTAATATTGGCAGATATCTTTCCAATATATTCAACAAGAGTCCCATTTTTAGGTAAAAGAACTGTTATTTCATGTTTTGGCGAAAGCATCTGCAGCAGATATAAAAGGATTTTATCTGCTCCATACAGTTCAAGTGATGGATGAACAAAAAGAATCTTCATTTCTAATTTCGAATTCCAATTTTTTTCGCAGGAACTCCTACATATATACCATGCGGTTCTGTTGATTTTGTAACAACGGCACCGGCACCAATAACACACCCAGATCTTATTGTTACACCATCAAGAATAGTCACATTTGCACCAATCCAAACATCATCTTCTATTATGATCCCCTTTTGAGAAACACCCTGTTTTTGCATTGGTATATTGATATCTTTAAAATTGTGTTGCTCGGCAATCATTGTACAACGCGGACCTATCATCACATGATCCCCTATCGTAATTTGCCCGGAACAACCTATATAAGAAAACGCACCTATAGAAGAATGATGCCCCATTGTAAGCCCTTTCCCTAAAACCCCTCCATAGAAACCACTCGGTCGTATTATAGCATTCTGACAAATTGTAACATTATCACCTAAACGAACACCATTTTCTGAAACCGACTGTATAGAAACACCATCCTCAATTTTTACGTATTTTCCCACATATAAATCTTTTCTTTTTCCAACAAAGATTACATCTTTCCCAATAGCGGTAACATGACAACCTGAAAAATAAACAAATGACTTAAAAAAACCACGAAAAACTTTTCTTGCAAGAGAAAAAACAAGAAACACTTTATATTGATCAGAATTCTGATATCTCAAAATCATTAACTCCGTAATTTGATCACTTTACAAGGATTTCCAGCACACACGCAATTTAGACAAAATTTGTATTCTTTTCATACGATCTACTCCCCACACCTTTGTTTCTGGTGTATCAGCCTCGATAACATTCGCTTAGTTATTAGTAACTCTTATATTACTTATCACATTTGCAAGAACACTATAATGAAATAACCATTAATAACCATTTTATATTCGTATACAAATAAAGAAGAAAGTCCCCAATCCATTATTACACAATTCTTTCTACCTCTGTTATTTATCTTTATTTAAGAACTCAATAAATTATCTAATACTCACAGTACATCCTATTTCGAAAAAACTGTTTGATATTTAAGCAAACTGCCAGAGTCAGAGAAAAATGAATATTTTATTATATTACAAAAAAAAGTCACAATGACAAAACACAAAAAAATATATAAAAATTTACTTTTTTTGCAAAATTTTATAAAATCTACAAAAACAATTACAAACGCTATCAATAAATATTCCAATAACCTTACGACAAGATAAATATCTGAAAAAACAAATGTAGCAACAGCACCAAATAAGAAAATGTTCAGAAAAAAATTCCTATACTTATCATTAAAATAAGTATTTCTCCAACCTGCATTATTGATAACAAAAATGATAGACAAATATAAATAACTAATAATGCCAGACCCGGAATCACTTACCATATATTTTAAAATTTCCGAATAATTACTGTAATGTCCTGGCAAATATGACAGAATCAAGCAAAGAAAGTCTATCATTCCTATTTTTTTTAATACCAAACTTGAAAATAATATTATATTTAGAATACTTTTTTTGAAGTGTATTTTTGAAAAAACATAAACAGGAAACACTATAAAAGCAGACTGGTGAAACAGCATTGCACCCAATATCAGAATAATCCATTTTAAAATTTTCTTCTCAACACAAAATTGGTATCCCCAAAAAACAATACAGATAGCAATAAATTGCCTCAATTCATTAAATGAGAAATAAAAAAGACCAGAAGAAAAAAAGGCAAACAAGGAAGCACATACAGAACAAGAATATCTGGCCACCCCCATAAAAAGAAACAAATAAATCAACGAACCGCTTAAAATAAAAATCGTATTAGGCGGAAAACAAAATATTTCCATTAGCCAATATAAAAACCTGAATCCCGGTTCAAAAAGCTGCCCTGTCCCTTTTTGAGGTTTATTCCAGCTATGAAATTCAGCATTATTATAATATGACATGTAATCAATTCCTACATTAAAACGAAGTCCAAAAAATAATGTGAGAATAGCTATAAGAACAAAAATTGTAATATATTCATAATCATATCCTATCAGTCTGTTTGTTTTTTTTAAACGAATAAAATAAGAAGGAATTAAAACCGATGTAAATAAAAATATATAAGCCATACTTATTTTTTCAGATTTAAAATAAAGCGAACAAGATTGTATTTTCTCTGTTCACATAAATAGAAAAAAATTCTATTTAATAGCGGCAAACCTTGTGTTCTTGAAAGCAAATCATCGTTATAGATTTCAAAATCAGATTTTTGCGGCTCTTTAAGACCTTTAAGAATCCACACCTTTATTCTACATTTTAACTCTTTTATCACATTTATATATTCATTTGGCAGAAAATTTTCAATCTCTTTTACAACATTTTGCAATTGCAAAACTTTATCTTCATTTAATTCAAATGTCAATGAAGAATCATTAGTACAATTATAGTGATACAGCGGTTGTCCTAAATAGACGACTTTTTTTGTATAAAAGAAAACCTTTGTCATTATCAAAAGGTCTTCACACATATTCAACCCTTCTCTCCAATTGATACCATTCTCAATTAAAAGTGAATGCCGAATAAGTTTTACAGGAAGCCAAGCTTGCAATCTTCCCGAAAGCAAATTTTGTACACAGTCACCACTACACCATTCATTTTTTATAGAAACAACCGATGAATGAGCGGCTTCTTTTATCAAATCGCATATAACAACATCAGCAGATGTTCTTTCGGCTTCAAGATACAATTTCTCAAGATAATCTTTCTCCACCCAATCATCACTATCAACACAAATAATATATTTACCACGTGCATGTAATAATGCTGTATTACGTGCAGCCGCTAAACCTTGATTATAATCATGAAAATACAACACAACATTTTCTTGTAATAAAGGAAATTTTTTTAACACATTTTCTATTACTTGGACAGAATTATCAGGCGAACAGTCATTAACGATAATTACTTCACAGTCATCTATAATTGTATTGTATAATATAGAACACAGACATCTTTCAATATATTTTTCTGTCTTAAAAACAGGGAGCAAAATTGAAATTTTGATTTCAGGCTTTATCGACATTCCTTTCCATACCTATTCTTTTATTCTGTATATACTTAAAGACAAGAGTGTTTCTTGGATATTTATAGAAACAAATTAAAAATAAAACAATTTTTTGTTTTATTTTTAAACGAAAATCAATAAAGAACGAAAAAAATGTTTTTCTTAGACTTTCTTTATATTCGTTATAAATTACATCATAACAATCATTAGAACCAATCAAATATAGAGTACATAAATAAAGTCTTAGACTTTTCCTCTGAAAATTAAGATTATTTCTTATCTTTTTCTCTTTTTCATTTACAAACAGTTTTTCTAATATAGTAACACCAGTAACTGCGGCTCTCGATATCGAACATACTCGAGTTACAGATTCAGGATTATTCTCATAATGATACAGCGGTTTATTTGTCCACAAAATCTTATCACAATTATCAAATAATCGATAAAAAAATTCTGAGTCTTCAAGATATGCAATAGAAGTATCATATCGTACAATATCAATGTTTTTTCTCCGTATAAGACGAAGAAAAGAATACCCCCCAATTCCATTCTGTGCAAAAATACTTGTTTTAGCAGCTATTTGATTCAAAACTTTTCGCTTCTGTTTTCCTTTTCCATAAAAACCGCAAATACACACATCAAAATCTTCACTCACAATATCAGTATATTGTACTGAAAGCCAATCTGCTTCTACCCAATCATCACTATCACAGAATGAAACATACTCCCCTCTCGCTATATCAAGTCCTGCATTCCGCGCAGAAGACACACCTCCATTTTCTTTATGAATGATTACAAACCGCTTATCTTTTACGGCATATTCATCAAGAATCTTACCGCTGTTATCAGGAGAACCGTCATCTACACAGATACATTCCCAATCTGTAAAAGTCTGCGCAACAATTGAATCAAGACAACGCCTCAGATATTTTTCTACATTATAAACAGGTACAATAATCGATATCTTAGGATTATTCATATACATGTGCATATTTTATTTTACGCTCTAGATGACTTCTTATGATTTATTTCAATATAATTACTATGGTTTTATTATATAAGTCATTTTGCTAAAGATGTTTTCAAAAAATCTTTGGCGATAATTCGTTCTTCATTTACTTTTGTATCAAAGCATGAATAATCAAATTTCGCAACCATTTGATTTTCCACACAAAAAGAAAGATCTGTTTTAGAAGATTGTATATTTACACTATTCAGATTATATTTACTTAAAAAATCCTGAATCCTATTATCATTCTCAACATCAACTGCAAAGAATTGCTTATGAAAAATAGCCGAGAAAACACATGCATGAAACGATGTTGTTATAATAAGATCCGCCTCCTTTATTAAAAAGAGGAAATCAACAGGTCCTGTATCAAATCGGTTTTCAAAATAATTGAAAAAATCGAACCGGTGCATAGGTTTTGTTATAATGACTCTCTTTTTCAATTTTTTTTCAATTTTTTTAACAAATTTATAAATAGTATCTGAACATCCTAATGTATAGAAAAGAATATAAGGTTTACTTGGCACAACAAACCGTTCTTTATTATCTTCAATAAATTTATTCCAAAAAGTACTGCTGAATAATAAAACGGGATCAATAAGAACCGGAAAATTATTTTTGACTCCAGTCACATTATTTAAGGTTACTAAAGTTCCAATTTCACGTACTGATATATATTTATAATCTTCGATATACTCTTTTATATATTTCTTTTCATCGTCTTTTAATACACAGTGAGGCCCCATACTTACAGCATATGATATTTTAGGTTTCTCATGTATAAAGTTTAAATAATACGCCCACGAGAAATCAGTACATCGAGGATTCCAAATTTGGTCGCCACCAGAAATATAACAATCAAAATCAAAATGGTTTAAATCTTTCTCTAAATTGATTTCTTGTGTTATATTTAAAATATGATTTATAAAATATTCAAATTTTCTGTTCTTATCTTCTAATTGCTTATGGTAAAAAAATAAAAAAAACTTGTATTTTAAACTCGCTGTTTGAGGACAAATTGAGTACATATTCTTTTGTACTTGGGAACGAAAGTTAATAATTTGGTAATCGATATCGGGAAATTCCGTTTTAACGAATTCCTGTAAACTATAGGCCTGAAGAACAGAACCATAATTATATGATGCATGAAATGTTATACAACCAACTTTCATTTTTATTTTACTCCCAGTACACTTTTCACAGCTTGCTTAAATGATTTAGGAAATAATTTTAAAATACCTCTTCTCACTTGTATAAGAATACTATTCTCATACTTTATCTTTTCAAAAAAACGTATGGGCGTTAACTCATTAATTCCAATATAAATATACGATCTTATGGAAGACTTTACTGTGGGATGATTTAAATTTGTATTATCTACACAAATATCTTTTAATAAAGTCTTCTGTTTATACATTTTCTCTTTCACAGAATCAAAAAACACTTGTCCCTTACAAGAATTTACAATCACACAACTGACACCCTTTGTTCTGTCTATTTCCGGATAAAATCTTTCCACA
>CALXMF010000019.1 GCA_944389415.1 uncultured Spirochaetota bacterium
TAAAAACATAAAATTATTAATGCGACCGCAGTCATTAAAAAAGCATAAAGAACAAGTCTGTCCCTGTCGCTGAGTACCAGTAAAAACACTATTGCCAGTTTCAATATCGCTTCCAGTATGCTCAACCATGCAAAAAAGGACATTTTTTCATAGGCAATAATTACCGCGTTATACGGAACCCGAAGTATATTAAAAACAGTGGTAATAATTGTACATTGATATACAATTGCGGTTGCTGTTTTTCTTGCTTCCGGAATATTTAATTTATTACTGACAAACCATAGCCCCACAGTTTCTGCAAGCAAGACAAAAATTACTGCAATACCAAGGTGAACAATAAGACTGGAGCTGTAAACTTCCTGCGTTTTTTTTAAATCGTTCTCACCAAGAGAATAATTCAGGAATCGCTGGGTAGCGGTTGCCATGGCATTGTTAACAAAGCTGAACAGGACTACAAATCCCGCCACCACATTGTAAATGCCGTAATCCTCGGCACCTAATGTGTTCAGCACCACCCGCACCGTATACAGACTTACCAGCAGTATCAGTATCTGCCTGAAGTACAGCATGAGAGTGTTTTTTGCGATGCGTTTTGTGCTGCTCTGATAGGTGTTCTGTTGTGTTTCCTGTTCAGCCACGATAGGTAATACTATGCACTAATTCATTTTTAATCTTTTTTTGATGCAATAAAAGATTAAATTCAAAACGTTTTTACTGTATCTTTCAAACGAAAATAGTCTTTTTTTGGCTCAAAGATACATTATTTTTGTTTTAAAGATAGCCTTTTTTCGTTTAAAAAATAGACTTATTTTGTTCTAAAAGAAGGTTATTTTTGTTATGCCTGACAGCTTATAAAGCGGCGCTCAGCGCATACTTTTTCCATCAGCAGTCACAAGGCGTTTTTTGCCCTCTGATTGCCCGATATACGCGGCATTTCTGCCGCGGCGTTCTGATATCTCTCCCCTGCGGCCTGCCGAAACAAAGTCCGCATCAGAACGCACGGACACAAACTGTACTGTGTATCCGCGTGGTGTTTAATTTAATATGACACAAAAAAAAAAAACTGTCAAGATAAAATTTTAAAAACTGTTTTTCTGTGGATAACTTTTTATCTCCACAGCGCGCGTCACAGAAAGGCAAAACACTTGCATTAAAATCTGCTTGCGGATATACTGATTACATCAAAATATTTTGATATGACACTATGAGAACACATCAAGAAAACGCGAAAGTATTTAAGGCACTGTGCGACCCGCACCGTCTTGCCATTCTGGAACTGCTGCAAAGCGGAGAAAAATGCGCCTGCGTTCTGCAGGAAAAACTTGAAGTTACACAGTCAGGGCTTTCTTATCACATGAAAATTCTTTGTGATTCCGGCATAGTCGCCAGCCGTCAGGACGGAAAATGGACACATTACCGCCTTAATGAAGATGGCTGCAAGTACGCGGTTACGCTTTTGTGTCAGCTTACGGCGCTGCCTCTCCAGTAAGAGACAGGCGGCTGTACAGTGGATGTATACTGCGCGATACATCAAAAAATCTTGATATAAAAATATGGAAGTGTATAAAAGTGTGGGATTTTATTCAGAATGAACTGCTGGGTATGCGGTGGCTTAATACGCTCACTGGCACAATTTTGCAGTCCTGCCGGATAGATACCGGCACAAGAATGGGCGGCAGTATTCATTTTTTTCTGTACGATACAATAAAAATCATGATTCTGCTCGGTTTTCTGATTTTTGTGATTTCTCTTATTCAGAGTTATTTTCCGCCGGAAAGAACAAAGAACATAGTCAGCCGTTTTCACGGTCCCGCAGCAAATACCGCCGCGGCGCTGCTGGGCACTGTCACCCCGTTTTGTTCCTGTTCCTCTATTCCGCTGTTTATCGGTTTTACCAGCGCCGGGCTTCCGCTGGGAGTGACATTCTCATTTTTAATTTCATCTCCGATGGTAGATCTCGGCAGTCTCATTCTGCTCATGAGCGTTTTCGGCTGGAAAGCCGCCGTCCTCTATGTGCTTCTTGGGCTGGTCATCGCTGTCGCAGGCGGTATGCTGATTGAAGCACTGAAAATGGAAAACCAGGTACATGACTTTATCCGCCGTGCCCCGTCTGCCCAGACAGTACAGTATATCATGCACTTTATGGACCGCATCAAATACGCATGGGGACAAGTCGTCTCCACGGTAAAAAAAGTATTTCTCTATGTGCTTATCGGCGTGGGCATCGGAGCCGTTATTCATAACTGGATACCGCAGAATTTTATCGTTCAGCTCCTCGGCAGCGCAAACCCGTTTGGTGTCGTCATCGCGGTCCTGGCAGGTATTCCGATATATGCCGATATCTTTGGCACTATCCCTGTCGCCGAAGCGCTGCTTGCTAAGGGCGCTCAGCTTGGAGTAGTACTGGCATTTATGATGGCGGTAACAACGCTTTCACTTCCTTCTATTATTATGCTAAAAAAAGCAATTAAACCCAGACTGCTGGGTACATTTATAGCGATTTGCGTCGCGGGGATTATTATCGCCGGATATGTTTTTAACGCGATACAAAATATACTTATATAATACAGAGGTAACAACATGAAATTCTTTCATTTTAGAAAAAAGGAATCGCCGAACACAGAGCCCGCCTGTTCCTGCAGCTGCGGCTGTACTGAGGCGATAGAGAGCGGCACCACACAGGAAATCGCCGCCGGGCAGCCAACAGCCCACATCAATACTATTAAAGTGCTCGGAAGCGGCTGCGCGTCATGCCGCAAACAGTATGAAAACGCGAAAGCCGCGGTACAATCGCTTGGACTGAGTACACAGGTAGAGTATATCACCGATTTGGAAAAAATCATGGAATATGGCATACTGTCCCTGCCCGCTGTTATAATTAATGAGCGGGTCGCCTCTGCCGGAAAGATTGCGCCAAAGGCAGAGATAGAAAAAATGCTCAAAGGAGTAAACGAGTGAAACGGAAAGCGCATGTAGATCAGAATATCTGTGTCGCCTGCGGAGCGTGCGCGCAGATATGTCCCAGAAACGCAATTTCTGTCCGCAACGGCTGTTACGCACAGACTGCACAAGATATCTGCGTTGGCTGCGGTCTGTGCGCGGGTGTCTGTCCCGCAGGGTGCATCACTATATTGGAACAAATAAAATAATGCATTTTAATATTAAAGATTCTGATAATGTATCATTTTATTTGTAAAAAGCTATAGATGATGACTACTTATATGATTTATATAGATCGATGCCAAAAGACTTTGGATATAAAGTGTTAAAAATATAACAAAAATATTTTTTTCACGTGGTGAATTTTAAACTGTATATAATTTTTATTTATATTATAAATATCAGTTATGTTGGTCTGATTAAAACCACACTTAATATCGGGCTTAGAAGTTGCCCCTAGAGAGGGAACTTCAAAGGGAACTCGGATTCCCTTTTACTGTTTATTAGTTGGATTTAGAGGATGAATAATTATTCATCCTCTAATTAATTAAGAAATAATTATAACAAATAAAAAATTTGTAATTAATGAATTATGTTCAAATGAATTTTAATCGATAAAATTAGAAGAAAATAAATTTGCTATTTCTTTTGCCAGTCCCGTTCACGTATCATTTATAACAGAACCTATAATCCCTTAGCTCAGGTCTGGGTTTTAAATTTAACTTTTCTCATTTGGTTTTTATATTATAAAAATAATAATATAGAGGAGAAACTGATGAAAGTCACTTTTGAATGGAACACTGATATGGAAAAGGCTAAGAAGATGGCCTGTATTCTTGCTATTTTTGAAAATTCAGATGGGTCAAAAGGTATTGGTTATACGATGTGGGACTCTCATGATAAATGCTGGCTGTCCCATGACGCTACTCCTCTTACTCTTACTAAGCCAATCGCATGGATACTGGATGAGGCAATATTTCCTAAAGAGCTTGAGTAACAGCGCATTCAGGTTTGGACTATACTAAAATTAATGCGGAAAGCACTTATTTTTACACATCTGACGATTTATCACGCAATTTCTTATGTGGGTAGATTTCTTTTTATATTATATTCATAAAAGCGGTATATGGAATTTAACGAATAAGATTCATTTTCAACGATATTTTTATTAAGGATAAATTGTGATGAAAAACGACAGTATTTTTTATCAGGATGTCTCACTAGATGACTATGAGCCTTTAAGAGAGGCCAGCAATGCCGCTCTTAACAGAATTATCCGTAGTATGGATAATTTTTCTTATATAATTATAAGTTCCGACAGACATGAGCTTACTAAAGAAGAAAATTTAAAAAGATTTTCTAACTTAAAGAAAATAGTTAAAAATGCTGATTTTGGTTATATACCTGTAAAAGGCGGATATTTAGAGGATGGAACAATTCCTGTAATTGAAAATTTCATTATAATTTTTAATATAGGAAGGGATAGAAATGTCCATTCTTCAGAAGAGCTTTTTGACCTTGGATTAAAATTATGTAAATATGATTTAATTCAACAAGACATAAAAGGGAATTTCATTGGAGATGACCCTGCGGATGTTGAGTCGTTTGGACAAGATTCTTTTCTATTTAAAGATGAAAATTCACCACCTACTTATTATGATAAAAATGGGAATAAAGTTTCTGAACTTTCTAATAATTTAAAGTTTAATAATAAATTAGAAAAATATTTTACTTCCTTAGTAAAAGGAGATAAAAGATTTACGTTTAAAGAAGTATTTATTCCCAGATATCCAATGTCTAATAGTGGATTTATTGTAAGATATTTACAAGGCGAACTTATTTAATAGAAAAATAATATACGCTAAAGTTACCGTAGCGTATATTCCAAACTTGCTTATTTTGAAATAGAAAATCCGGTCTCAATCCCTTTTTCAGGTCTTCTTTTTAAATAAGAAACATTAGACTTGCAAGTTTTTGAAAAGAAATGGAAGGAGTTTATTCTTCTACAGTATGTACGTCTACAATAAATGAAAGTTGTTATTATAAAGAACTGTATGAATTATTTAGAAAAGATGAAATTGAAGATTATAATATTGATTTTATGCTAAACTTGTTAAAAAATATATTAGATAATTTTCAAGTTTTTAAAATTTTTTAATCTATTCTAGTGGGCTCAGCCCACTAGATATTTAATTATTTTCTAATAAGCTATGGTAAAAAGACTCCATTTTTCTTTCTTTAATACCTTGTTTTGCTAAAACAGCTGACTTTGCTTGGTCATAGTTTATTAAACGATTTTGTTTTTCAGCATTATTCATTTCTGTAGATATATTCTGAGCAAGATAGGCGCCGTCACCTAAAACAGAATTTATAAGTTTTTGATTTTTTGTTAAGTAGTCTTTTGCTGTTTTAGGATTTTTCCATCCGAATTTTTCTGCGTTATTTATAAATTTATTAAAGGCAGTATTTAGTCCAGATAAATCTTTTTTTCCGTCAATATCAGCAGTTGCAAGAGCCTGCGTAACCACATTCTAAATTGCTTCTAAAGCTTGTTTAAAAGTTGTAAGGTCACACCATATTTAAAAACATCAGACATTTTCTTTCCAATTACATTCATAAAACTATCTGATGTTGCTTCTTGCAAAAGAGATTCAAAAAATTTAATTTTTGTAGAATTTATAAAGTTTGCCATATTTTTTCCTATTATTAATTAGTTAACTTTATTTTTTATTTTTTTATATTATTAAAGGAGACTATAGATGAGACATTTTGAGAAAAGTTATCGTTCAGTTGAGTTAATTAATGCAGTTACTTTAGGTCAATTGTACGCCGGAGCTCCGAACGGGCAAGAAATATCAGAAGAACTTTGGTATAAAATTGATGATACAAATAGATGGATTGATAAACACGCACCCGGATTTGTAGTGCCTATTGTTAATAAGAAAATAAGAGTTTTCTTTGCAAAACATTTTTGTGGTAGGCTGTTTTTTTCTCTTAATATAAAAAAACAGTACCAAAAAATACTTAATTATCTTTATGATAATTTTTCAATGGAAGAATTAAACCTTATTTATAGTAATTATCTCGCAAATGGTGAACCAGATTCTAAAGACGCAATTAGATATATTACTTATTTCTATAATAGAATTTAAATAATGTACAAGTTTTTTGAAATTTCTCTAATATAATTATCAATTTCATATATTACTTGTGCTAAATGTACCAAAAAGTTTAGTCTCAATCCCTTTTTTCAGGTCTTCTTTTTAAATACCGCCCCTGGCAACATAGTATCCCAAAACACTTTACAGCTGCTATTTCGCATACCGAAACCCTTATAAAAAGTGTTTTCAGCTTTTGTACCAGTTCTGTCAGTATCATACCCTCTAAATCCTTACATATAAAACAATTATCAACAATCGCATACTGCCGCTGTTTTCAGCATAAAATATACTGAGCGGCAGGTTTGCGATTGTACAACACATCAGCGCTTTCTATACATTACTGCCTGTTACAGATATGGCCGCATACCGTGAGTCCGGTTCTGGTTCATTCTCCGGCAGTATGCATTCTGTCAAAAATCACCGAACCGCCAATACTAATAATACACCGAGTTTTACTGATTGGCAAGCGGCAATGCAAGCTCTGACCATAACTCCCAGCGCACTGTTTTCAATTCCGCAGCAGATAACCATTTCATACCCAAAAGTTCCGCAGCAGGCTGCGGAATATATCCATCCAGACAATCAGCGCGGTATACAATCCCAAGATGAACCAATCCTGTTTCTGTCTGGACTTCGTTAATAATGCCCCGGTATGATACCATAATTTTTTTTTCGCAATACCCGCTCAATTCTTCAGAAAGCTCGCGGCACAACCCGTTGCGCACCGTATCCCGCAAAGAAATGGCTCTATCTGTTTCATCAATGTGACCGCCAATTCCGCACGAATACAGGCCATGAAGTCTCGTTTCTGTACCGTGACGCGGATAACAGGCGATTTTTCCATCATGGCGGCGCAGCAGTACATACGGTATCAGCTGTCTGTAATGTACATCATGTTCAGCCTGTTTTCTTTCTATCCAGCACACCGCATTGTCTGGAATAATATCAAAAATATTTTCTGTAAACGCCGCTGTTTTTTCTCTTATATATGCCGGCAGCAGCGCTGTTTCTACACAGCATACTTTCATATCAGGGACTGATCCTCCCAATACTCATATTTTCTAAAACACACATGCTCAAAAACATATTGCCTGCGCACAGTTTCGCCCTCCCGTGTTTCGGCCGCTATTCGTTTGGTTACAGCATGCAGCGCGACCAGTCCCCGCCGCAGAACATAATCAACAAGCATAAATGTACTGCCAAATTCACCCTGAATAATAACAAGATCCCCTGCCCGCGTCGCTCCCAGCCATTGCACAAAAGGCGTAAAAAAAACATCAGGGATACGCTCTAAAACAGGAACCTGCGACCACGCCGCCGACAGCGATTCCGGCGGGTATACAACAGAAACACATCCCCATTTATTTTCCAATTCACTTATTTGCATGGGGGTAAGCTGATGATTAAGCAAACAATAACATACCGGCATTTAGTCCATTTCCTACCATTATACTTTAAAATACTCTAAACACACATCAAGAATTTCATCTTCAAACGAGCGCATCAATTGTGTATGAACAGATAAAGGCGCAAACGAGACACAGATACTGTTTCTAATCAGTGCGAGACACTGCCACACAGACAGATTTTTGGACAATACAGACGCTTTGATAAATTCATCAGTCAGCGTAGTCCGTGAAATACCGCAATTATCTGTATTTATCGTGACCCGCAACCCTTTTTTCAGATACTCAAGCAAAGGATATGGCGCATCATCGGACTGCGGATCACGAAAGCCCACTATCTGATCATTACTGCTGGGACACATTTCAATGCCGATACGTTTATCCGCAAAACGGGACATAAGAACGGGGTTATGGCGCAGTTTTAGTCCGTGACCAATCCGGTCAGCGCTCAGGTGATACACGGCCTGCCAGACATTTTCTACTGATTCCGTTTCTCCTGCATGTATCGTGATATGAATACAATCGCGCAGAAAATCCATAAACAGTTCACGCAGTTTGGCAGGTTCCGCCGCAGACTCCGCTCCGGCAAGATCAACACCGGCAAAACGGCTGCTAAAACGACTGTTTGCTGAGCGCAGTTTCTGAATAGCGTCTATAGAATCTTTGATTTCTGATAAACTGGCCTCACGGCCGATAATCACAATAATACGGTAATCCCGCAGCGGCTGTTCAGAACAATACCGGCTGTCCATCTCATCCATAATAAAAGAAACAACCTGTTCCGCGCTGAGTCCTAATCTGGTGTATTTATAGGGAGAACAGCGGATTTCTACATACCGTACGTTATCCGCAAGCAGCTTTTCTATATATACGCGCATACAGCCGCGAATAGCCCACTCACTCTGCAGCAGAGAACTGCCCTGAAAATCACCCAGCCGCTGATATGCGTCTATACCTATTTTATAATACGCGTCCGGGTCTATATTTTTTCCAAATAACAGAGCGTCAAATAACTCCGGGTCTTTTTCAAAACTCAGCACAAAGTCAGTGTACCGGGCATAAAACCGGTTAAAATCAGTTTTTTTATCCTGAAACAGTTCTGTTTGTTTTTCACGCAGTGCCTCAATGTTTTTTGACGCGACAAGGCGAGACACCAGAGAATGCCACTGCGTATCCTGCACGTGTGCAGCGCCGCATACAATTGAAATAATATCTGCCGCGCTCAGCACACCGCCAAGGTGTGTGTGCAAATCAGCTTTTGGCAATTTTTGAATAAAGTCCCTGTCTTTGCTGCCTATATTGTACTCCTGCATTCTGCGCAGCACCGCAGGAGGAAGAAAATACAGTTTTCGGAAAATATCACGCCTCATACCATTAGAATCTTCCGAAATAAGCATATTATAAAAATTACTGTAGAGCTGCGCTGATTGCTTTTTTCTGTGCTGTATTTCATCCAGTACAGCCCCATTTTCTTCATAGACTAATGTCCCATGTAACGGCGGCAAATCCAGCGGATACATTTCTGCTGATAATACTTCTTTATCAGTGGAAATGATAAAACTGGGAGGCGTCTCAATATTCATCACGGTGGGATAATAATAAGACGCATACGCGCCAGGCATATCTAACAGAGACTCAGAATTATACCGTCTGCGAATATCGCCGGTACACTCTCGTGTTTCCATGATATGAAAAAGCGCGTCGCATCCAAACAGGTTTGCCGCATCCTGCATATCGGCGCTCATTGTTTTGCGCCCGCCGGAAAGGGATAAATATAATTTACCGCCATGCGCATACGCAACAGCGTTCAAGACAGTACGGTAAATCAGAGACCGCATGGTACGGATTTCGTCTTCACTGCTAAAATCTTTTACTCCGGCACAGATAATAAACCGCAGATTGATATGCCATTTTTGAGCCCACGCCTGTATCGCAGTCAGATCAAGGCCCTCAACTGTTACTATCCAGCACTCATCAACAGGCTCTATATTGTATTGTTTCCGTATTCGAGATACCTCATCACTGCCAGCGAAAAAATCATATGCATCTGGATTAGTAAAACCGACTGCCTCAGGTACAATCTGCCAAGACATACCTAATGTTAATACTAATATATTTTTCATACTGGTTATCTGTACCTCCGCGGAATTTCTTTTTCTGCTGTAATTGACCGTCTAAAATAAATCATCCATGCCGTACAGCGCGCCTTTGCGCAAACTGCCATCGGCAAGACGGGCGGTAAGACGCTCAAGCGCACGAACAGCTCCTGTAGCAAAACCTTCACGGGAGCGGGCAGTATGAGTCAGCTCTATAGTATCAGCTGGTGAATCAAACCATACTGTATGCGTACCCGGAACGCTGCCGACGCGGGTACTGCCTATTTGCAGCTGATGACTCTCAGGACGGCCTGAAAAATTTCCCGTCGTTATTTCTGTTTTGCGCGGCATATTTTCAAGAATTTTTTTTGCTATTTCAAGCGCTGTTCCTGAAGGGCTGTCTGCCTTGCGTGTATGGTGGCTTTCCCAGACAGCGCAGTCATATTCATCAAACGCCGACATCAGCGCCGCCGCCTGCGAGACAATTTTATAAAACATATTTACGCCGACTGAAAAATTAGAAGAACGCATCAATGTTCCTCCGCATGAGGCAGCAAGAGAGCGGATTTCTTCTTCATATGAAGTCCAGCCGGTTGTACCTACTACAAGTGGCAGGCCAAGCGGCAACAGAGAACGGATATTAGCGACAACAGCTGACGGATGACTGAACTCGATAATACCATCAGCGCCGCTCGCGCGCACTGCCGCAGTAAGTGCATCAGTATCGCCGGCTGCTACTCTGATCATCGCATCAGCAGCTGCGACATCTATAGTCGCAGCAATTTCATGTCCGCGGCGGACAGCGGCTGCTTCTATCATATGGCCCATCTGACCATAACCAACAAGAGCTATTTTCATGTTTCCTCCTACTCATCAAAGAACGCCGCATGAAGCACACGCACAACACGAGCCGCCTCACCGTCATCGCATACCATACTGATATTAACTTTTGACGCGCCCTGGCTGATCATCTGCACATTGATATCAGCGGCAGCAAGAGCCGCAAATCCCTGGGCAAGCAGCGCACTGGAATGCGCCACATCGCAGATAACAGTAATAATTGATTTCTCACTTTTACAGTGCACATCAGCAACTTTTTTAAGATCTTCAAGCAGCCCTGATAAATCTTTATCGGTTTTTACGGTAAGCGATACTGATACCTCGCTTGTCGCAACCATATCTACACTGATATCCCATTTAAGGAACTGATTAAAAATATGCGCAAGAAAACCTGAAGCGCCAAGCATCCGGGTAGAAACAATATCAATCACATACACATGCTGCACAGAAGTAATCGCGCGCACAGGATCACAGGGACCGCTGTGTTTTTCTACGATAACTGATCCGGCAAAAGAAATATTATATGAATTTTTTACACGTACTGGCGTACCGGTTTTACGGCACGGCGCCATCGAACGCGGATGCAGTACCTGCGCTCCAAAAAACGCGAGTTCCGCCGCCTCATCATAGGTAACTTCAGGTACTGTATGAGCTGTTGGAACAATACGGGGATCTGCGGTAAGGATACCATCAACATCTTTCCAGGTCTGTACCTCATCAGCGCGGACAGCCGCGCCGATCATCGTAGCAGTTAAATCGCTGCCGCCGCGGCCAAGTGTCGTGATATATCCGCGTTCATCTTTTGCGATAAATCCCGTCACAATGGGAATTCGTATATCCCGACCGCTTGTATACTGACTCAGCCCCGCAGGAATTGTATCCCAGACGCGGTCAAGTAATTCCGCTGCCATAAAATTGGAATCAGAAACAAATCCGATATCCCATGAATCACAGGCGCGAGCAGGTATTCCCTGCGTATTCAAATAAGCTGCGGCAAGACGGACAGACATCCGTTCCCCAAAAGATACAAGATAATCACGAGAGCGTTTTGTTAATTCCCGCAGCATCGAAATACCGGTAAGCAGTGTTTTAAGTTCTGTTAACAGGGGAATAACCTCATCAGCAGATATTCCCAACTCACGCGCTGTATCACAGTGAAGAGTCTCTATCCGCGAAATATCAACAGTACCATTTACCGCCCGGTCAGCCGCTTCGAGTAAATGATCTGTAGTATCACCCATCGCAGACAGGACAACAATCGGTCTCTGCTCTATATATGATTTTATTATAGAAGAAACATGCCGTATTCGCTCCGCATTCGCAACCGATGAACCGCCAAACTTCATCACTATCATAACGCGCCTCTCTTTTTAAAAATAATGTAGCTTTTTGAATATACCAAAAGAACAGGAGCTTGTGCAATATACACGCGGTTATCATCTATAAAAAAGCTGTCCTTGAGATCAAGGACAGCTTGGCAAACACGGCTGTTACTTTTCTGCGGTAAAACCTAAATCATCAAGTGCTTCTACAGCGGTCTGTACACAACTGTCACAGCCGTTTATCGTAACAGTTTTATCATTCAGTGAAACAGAAAAATCAAGTTTTTCCTCATTCAGCCGGTTGGTAATGCGTTCCACACATTTATTGCAGTGCATTTCCGGAACTTTTAATACAGTTGCCATATCATATCTCCTTATTTTATATACCGCTGAAACGCGGTAATCAGTTCCTCGACTTTATCTGTGCTGCCGGATTTCAGGTCATCAGCGACACAGGTACGCAGATGATCACTCATCAGCACACCGCCAAATGACGCAAGCGCCGCACGAACAGCAGCAATCTGCATCATAATATCAATGCAATACGCATCTGAATCGATCATACCGCGGATACCGCGCAGCTGGCCTTCTATACGGCTCAGACGGTTAAGCAGTGAACGGTGTTCTTCTGGGCTGCGTATCTTTTTTCTGCCTGAACAACAGCATTCGGTCTTTGCCTCATTATCTGCCAGCGCCTGTTCTTCGTTTTGTTCTTCATTCATTATTAGCCTCTATAAAGTATGGGTTCTCAGCCTAAGTGCGTTGCCTACTACACAAATTGAGCTGAGCGACATCGCGAATCCCGCAATCATCGGCGTAAGCAATATCCCAAACGCAGGATACAGCACACCGCACGCGACAGGAATGCTGATTGTATTATAACAGAAAGCCCAGAACAAATTCTCTTTTACTGTGCGCAGAGTCAGCCTGCTCAGACGAACTGCGCGCACCGCATCACGTAAATCTGATTTCATCAATACAATATCGCCTGACTCTACCGCGATATCACTGCCGCCGCCCATCGCGACTCCCACATCAGCCTGCGCGAGAGCGGGAGCATCGTTTATCCCGTCGCCAACCATCATAACGGTATATCCTTCTTTTTGCAGTTCAGCAATAACAGCAGCTTTATCCTGCGGCAAAACTTCTGCTATTACGCGGTCTGCCCCTATCTGAACGCCAATGTAATCTGCTGCCGCGCGGTTGTCTCCAGTCAGTAAGATAACAGTATGACCAAGACTCTTAAAGAGTGATACCGCTTCGGCACTTGTAGACCGGACAACATCGGAGACGGCAATCATACCGAGCAGCTGCTGTGTATCAGCAACATACATAATTGATTGCCCCTGTCCCGCATATTTTTCTGCTGTCTGTACAAGAGGCGAGACATCTATACTATGAGCCTGCATGAGCCGCCGGTTGCCAACAAGAATGGTACGCAGGTCAAGAGGTTCATTATTCTGTACCTGTACAGAGCAATCGGTTCCGCAAGATTTTTGCAGTTCAGCCCGGATACCCTGCCCCGGAATATTTGAAAATGAAACCACCGTATATTCTGTCATCCCGGCAGCTTTATCAGCAACAGCTTTCGCAAGCGGATGTTCAGACACTCTCTCCGCAGCTCCGGCAAGCGCGATCAGAGTATCAGCTTTTATTCCATCCGCTGGACACACCGCTGTCACCTGTACCCGGCCTTCAGTAACAGTACCAGTTTTATCCAGTACAACGGCGGTCGTTTTACCGGTAAGCTCCAAGGCCTCACCGCTGCGAACCAGAATGCCATGTACAGCGCCCATCCCTGTACCAACCATGATTGCCGCTGGTGTCGCAAGTCCCAGCGCACAGGGGCAGGCGATTACCAATACAGAAGTAATGATGCGCAGTACAAAAGAAACATCCGCGCCGCATACAGCCCACACAATACCTGCCGCAACAGCGATTCCCATCACAACGGGCACAAACACTCCGGCGACACGATCCGCCAGTTTGGAAACAGGCGCTTTTTTTCCCTGCGCGTCTTCTACCAGGGCAATTATTTTTGCGAGAGTTGTATCCTGTCCGACACGTGTTATCCTGATGCGCAGCGCGCCGCTGCCGTTAATACTCCCGCCGGTTACCGTCATTCCGGGACCTTTTTCGACAGGAAGGCTTTCTCCGGTCAGCATAGATTCATCAACACCGCCGTTTCCATCTTCTATAACACCATCTGAAGGGATTCGCATTCCCGGTTTTACCAGTACCAGATCGCCGGGAGTAAGTTCGGCAGACGGAATTTCACGAAGTGCGCCGTTTTCCCACAGCAATGCCGTTTCAGGAGCAAGCTGCATCAGTTTTGTAATTGCGCTTTTTGTCCGTCGTTTGCTCCGGCTCTCTAAATATTTGCCGGTCATCACAAAAGTAATTACTACAGCCGCTGACTCATAATACAAACCATGCGCGAAAGAAGGATGATCTGGCAAAAGGAATGATAACACCAGACTATATATAAAAGAACATGAACTGCCCACTGCGACAAGAGAATCCATATTTGGGTTTCCATGGAACAGCGCCTTAAACCCGTTTATGAAAAACTTTTTTCCAAAGAATAATACAGGAACAGTACATAACAGCTGTATAAGCGCAAAATTTGTTGGATATGTATGCATATTCAACAAACCTGGAAGCGGCAGCGGAACAGGCAGCATCGATCCCATTGATACATACAACAACATGGCTGAAAAAACCCATGCCCCAACAAGATTTAATAAAGCAGCTTTATCGGCCTGGGCATCACGTTGTTGTTCTGCTTTAAGGCTTGCAGTCTGCTCGCTGACATGTGTATTCTGTACAGCAGGTTTGGTATGCAGCGCACAACCAAAACCAGCTTTCTGTACTTTTGTTATAATCAGTTCGGGTGATACTTTAGACTCATCATATTCGATAGTCATTCTGTTTGTAGCCAAATTTACATCACTGCGTGTTACTCCGTCAATTTTACGCGTAACACGCTCAACAGCACTGCTGCAGGCCGCACAGGACATCCCGCTTATATCATATACTTCCTGTTTCATTTTATACCCCTTACAGGTATTTTATATACCCTCGCAAGGTATTTTTCAAGGGGAAAAGAGAAAAATTATGTTCTTTTTTTTATTTTTCGCTGTAACCGTTAAGCCTTTTAGCGGTTTCTTTAGTGTTGTTGATGCGGCAAAACGCTGCCGCCAAACAACATTGCGCAAGCAACAACACACCGCAGTTTCTTTGGAAAGAATATGCACACTGTTCTTTCTAGTTTTCTGCATCCTCCTCTCCTTTTTAGACAGTCTGCAAAGTTTTTGCAGACTGTTTTTTTTCTTATTGCGGATAATAAAAAGCCGTCCGTATTTGCATACACCGGACGGCTTGTAAAAAAACAGTGCAAAAGGTTATTTTTTTCGAGAAAGCAATTTGCGCAGCACATCAATCGGATACATAGTCAGCGCCGCCAGCAGCACAATAATCCACCCTTTTGCGCCAAACCGCACACAGCTGAATACGGAGCCAATAACACCTCCGACAGAAACAAGCGCTGCTTGCACCAGAATAATTACCAGCCACATCTTTATGAACATGGGATTCTCCTTAATATGTTCAAACACATTCGGTCCGTCACTGCGCACATTAAACGCGTTGACCATAAATGCAAATACAAACATACAGAAAAATCCGGTGTACAATTCCTGCGTATTATTAAAGAAACTGGCAATAAACGGCAGTTTAAACCATAAAATACTGAGTGCGGTAAGCCATAGACCCATTATACCAATTTGCAGCGCCATCTGTTTACTGACAATGCTCTCGTCACGCCGGCGAGGTTTGTCGCGCAGATATTTTTTTAATGCAGGCTCGGTTGCAAACATGATTGAAGCAAGACTATCCATGCAGAGATTAATCCACAGCAGATGCGTTACTTTAAGCGGAGCCTCGATGCCGATAAAGGGGCTGATTGCTGATACCAGTACGGCAGCCACATTGATAACAAGCTGCATTTTACAGAATTTCAGGATATTAATGTATAATGTGCGCCCATACCAGATAGCATTTTTAATCGAGTTAAAATTATCATCAAGTATAACCAGCTTTCCTGCCTCTTTTGCAACTTCAGTGCCGCTTCCCATTGCGAATCCCACATCGGCACGTTTAAGAGCAGGACTATCATTGACACCGTCGCCGGTCATACCAACAACCAGATTTAACTCCTGACACAGACGTACCATGCGGCTTTTATCAGTAGGCAAAGCGCGGGAAATTACCCGGATATGAGGGATTTTCTGTTTTACTTCATCATCACTCAATGCATTGAGCTCTGCTGATGTAATCGCAATATCGTCAGGATTCTTGAACAATCCCGCTTCTTTTGCAATAGCAACTGCCGTTTCCCGACGGTCTCCAGTAATCATAATAACCTGGATGCCCGCATTCATAACATCAATAATCGCCTCGCGCGCTTCTGGCCGTACATCATCACGTATAGCAACAAAACCAACGAGCACAATATCATCATTTACTTCATCCGCCACCAGCTGGCCGGAAGAGTATCCGAAAGCAAGTACACGCATAGCCCGGTTTGCGAGACTGTCAATTTTTTCGTTAATTACAGCAGAATCAAGCGGCTTTTCCTGTCCATCAGCATCAAGATATTTTTTCGCCTTTACTGCAAGCCGTTCCGGTGCGCCTTTATAAAAAGTACGCCCTTTTGAGGCGATATACGCCTGACTGAATTTATTAGCGCTGTTAAATTCCTGTACCGCTGATACTGTATATGCCTCATTTGCTGAGAGAGCAGAAAAAACATTCTCACCCAGATATTTCAGCAGCGCCTGATCTGTCATATTGCCGCCAACGACCATATGACGGCTGTCAAACATGGCGCCGGTATTTTTTCCAATACACAGATAGAGATTTTCCTGAAGTATTTTTGACGCTGAGTCAGCCCGTATATCCACTGTTTTTCCATCACCGGTAAAGAATTCTACAACTTCCAGCTGGCCTTTTGTGATTGTACCAGTCTTATCACTAAACAGAATATTAAGAGACCCTGCTGTTTCAATACCGATAGATTTGCGAACAAGCACATTCAGTTTATACAGTTTACCCGTATTCTGCATTAATACCAGCGCGATAACAAGAGGCAGACCTTCTGGGACCGCACAAACGATAATAGTAATCGCGACAGTAACTGCACTGATAATACCGCGAAATACTTCTACACCGCCCTGCGCAAAATATGCAGAAAAAGATCCTGCCAGCCATACATAGTGAATAAAATAAGCAACCGCAATCACAACAGCGCCAGCGTATCCGAATACTGAAATTTGTCCGGCAAGTTTTCTCAGCTTAACCTGGAGCGGGGAATCCGGCTCTTTTGATTCCATATCCTTCGCCATTTTTCCCATCATGGTCGCTTCGCCAACACGCTGAACAATCATATATCCTTCACCATCAAGTACGGTGGCGCCACGGAACAAACTGTGTTCATCTACAAAAGTTTCTCCGGTAATTGCGTCTGGAATCACAAACCCATCATCGGCTGCTGTTTTCCGGCATTCTTCAGCCTCACCGTTCAAGACGCTGTTGTCTACAGACAGTCTTCCGTCCGCCAGGATTCCATCCGCAAGAATTTTATCCCCCGACTGAAGTATTACAATATCCCCAACTACAATATCATCTGCCTCGATAACAGCAACAACGCCATTACGCAGAACTTTTGCCGTGTCCTTTTTCTGTGATTCTTTCAGTTTTTTATATGCCTGGTCATTCGCTACTCCTGTCTTAGCGGATACAAAATTCACCAGCAGAACCGCAATAATCGTACCAACAGGTTCATACCATTCTCCATGCCCCATGAAAAACATTACCAGCATGATTATCGCAATCACACAGAGTATACGAATCATAGGGTCTTTAAATCCGGCTAAAAACTGTTTCCAGAATGTTTCAGGTTCAGCTTCCCTGATCTTGTTGGAACCGTGTTGTTTCCGGCTCTCATCAACTTGGGCATCTGTAAGCCCGATAAATTTCTTAGTCATAGACCTATTTGTAGTATCTTTTACTGCTTATGTCCAGTACTGTATAGTCGGCCGACAGTATATATAAGAGAGAATATTTATAGAAGAAATCAGATCCCCTGTACCTGTTACTAAAAAATTTAACTAAAATTTAACAGAAAAAAATATATTTTATGTAACTTTCTGCGTGTAAAGTCCTTTATTATACAGATTGCAAGAGCAACAACACACACCGCAGTTTTAGAAAGCAAAAAACTCTTTCTATTTTCTGCATCCTCCTCTCCTTTCAGGCCGCCGGTAAGTTTTACCAGCGGCCTTCTTTAATAATAATCACGACTCCATATCTATATGCAGCAGAACAGTTCTATAACCTTGAGTTTTTAGGCTGATATAAGTATGATTATATGTATGGATACACTGATACAACCGCGTATTTTAAAAGGTTTTAGAGACTTTCTGCCAGAGGCGGAAATAACCAGAACAGCACTTATTGAAAAACTGACTGAAACATTTCGTTCTTTTGGATTTGTACCGATTGACACCCCTGTTCTTGAATACTCAGAAATACTGCTGAGAAAAAGTAACGGAGAAACAGAAAAACAGGTGTTCCGTTTTGAAGATAATGGCGGACGTGATGTAGCGCTTCGCTTTGATTTAACAGTGCCGTTTGCCCGTTTTACAGCAGAACATAAAGACGAACTGTATTTTCCTTTTAAACGTTATCACATCGCAAAAGTCTGGCGTGGCGAAAAACCACAGGCAGGCCGCTATCGGGAATTTATACAATGTGATTTTGACAGTGTCGGTTCTGATAGCGCAGCAAGTGATTTTGATATCCTCTTTCTCATGAAAGCGGCCTTATCAAATATTGGGGTTGATGATATTACTATCCGGCTAAGTCATCGGGGGATATTTAACCGTTTCCTGACTCGTATTGGTATGACCGAAAAAGGTGAAGACATTCTGCGTACTGTTGATAAAATCGCAAAAATAGGCAAGGATGAAGTACAGGCACAGCTGACAGAAATTACCGGAAGTACAGAAAAAGCAAGTGATATTCTCTGTTATACCGCAGGAGCTGACAGTTTTACTGAGACACTAGCCCTGATGGAACATATGGCTGGAGGACCAGCGGCAGACTCTGAACGCCTGCGTGAAATTCAGTCGATGATGGAAGCAGCAGGTATCGCTGAAACATTTGTACTTGATCCTTCGATAACACGGGGACTCGATTATTACACAGGCATTGTTTATGAAACATTTTTGAACGAGCTGCCGTCTATTGGCTCTGTTTGTTCCGGAGGCCGATACGATAATCTCGCCGGATTGTACATGAAAGATAAAATATCTGGTGTCGGGTCATCCATTGGACTTGACAGACTGATTGCCGGCCTTGAGCAGCTGGGTAAAACAAATACTCGAAAGAGCTATTTAGACGCGGAAATTTTCTGTACTGACGCAGCTCTTTCTGCTGCGTATCAGAAAGCAGCTGCTCAGCTGCGCACGCATGGTATTGCCTGCGAGGTCTTTCCTGATGCAAAAAAAATTGGCCAGCAATACGCATATGCAGAAAAAAAAGGTGTCCCGTTTGCGATACTTATGAATCAGTCGGATGCAAAAAATGGCACAATGTCTGTCAAATCAATGGCGACACGTCAGCAATTTGACAATTTGACCGCAGAACAGGCTGCCGCCATAATTAGAGACTCTAAATAAAATGCTCTGTACCGCGGGTTGCTTTTCTTTACACAACCCGCTTTTTTTGTTATTGTAACGTTCAGCGGTCGCGATTCCCCGCTTTATCAAAACAAGGAGACATTATGAATAACACTCAGGGAAGCCCCTTTCGCCTGCTTCCAATCATTTCAAGTATATTTGTAGGAGTATTAATTCTTTCAAATATTCTTGCAACCAAGATGGTACAGCTTGGTCCGTTTGTATTCGATGGCGGAACACTGCTTTTTCCGATTTCATACATTTTCGGAGATGTTCTTACTGAAGTATATGGATACAAACAGTCACGGAAAGTCATTTGGACTGGGTTTGCCATGCTGATTCTGGCAACACTTAATATATGGATAATAGGAGCATTGCCAGCAGAAGAAAGTTGGACTCTGCAAAGTGATTTTAACAATATATTACTGCAAATGCCCCGTATCGCAATCGCAAGTATTTTAGGATATTTTTCCGGAGAATATTCAAACTCTGTTGTTCTTTCAAAATTAAAAGTACACACAAAAGGAAAACATTTGTGGATGCGCACTATCGGTTCTACTCTTGTAGGAGAACTATTGGATAGTGTCATTTTTGTCGCGGTGGCCTTTGCAGGCATCTATGATACATCTGTGCTTATTGTGATGGCTTTTTCAAATTATTTATTCAAAACATGTATTGAGGCTGTCTTTACACCTATTACGTATGCCGTTATCGCGTTCACAAAGAAGCAAGAACAAATTGATGTCTTTGATATTGGCGAAACATATAATCCTCTGCCAGGACGATAATCCACTCAGTGAAGTTCCGACGCAGCTGTCTGTGCACGGAGTTTATTAGAATATATTGCGACCGCCGACTCCGGAAGCCAGCCCTGCTCACAACCGTACCATAGGGTACGGTTTATTTCTTTATCGTCACCAGTAAGGACATATTCGCAGCCCGTGATGTACAATATATCCCCTCGCCGGGCATGAAAAGAACCTCCATCCATCTTACCTGGAGTACTCTGAAACACAATATAAGGAGAAAGAACAACCGCCCATTGCTCGTCTGGTGTTACTGAAATAGGATCCACAATTTGCAAAGGCGCTTTTAACTGCTTGGAACAGGATGTCATTCCTACAAGCAGTATACAGCTTAAAAACAAACTAAGAAATCGCATAAATCAGCTTATTTCTTGTTAGTCAAATATTCTTTGACAGCCGGATATAGCAGCATATCGGAATCAACAAAATGCATTAACGGAATTACATCACAGGCAACCCAGTTTATTTCAGTATGTTCGGTAAGCACCCAGTTTTTTTCTTTTTCACCGGGCAAAAGAGATACTTCATAGGCAGTTAATAAAACATTCTCATTATTATGTACAAAGACCGTCTCTGCAATTTTTTTACCAGGCAACACAGCAATACCAAATTCTTCCTGCATTTCACGTTTAATAGCGGATTCAGCACTCTCATTTTCTTCAACTTTTCCGCCGGGGAATTCCCATCTTCCGCCCATCTGGCCAATTCTTTTGCGATGGGCAATTAATATACGGCCGCTTTCATCTAAAATAATACAGGCAACAGATTCTTTTTTCATAATTACAGTAATAACACCTTAGGGAAAATAAAATGAAGGATACCAGCAACCAGACAGAAAATACCTATATATTTTTTTCCGCCGATAAAAATGCTTTCTATAACCGGCATAGACGTTATATCAATAGAAGAGGACTCCTGATAAAAAGCAAGCAAAACACAAAATCCGCCGGCAATACCAGCCAAAGCAGGTAATAAATCTCCTACTACAGGAACATCGCCCTGTGTTACAGACAACAATTTCATAAGTCCAACAAGGACACATAAAATACCAACTATTAGACGAAAATTACGATTATCAAAAACCGCCAAGAAACGATTCTGGAATGAATCATTTATCACATCATCAAGGCCTGATTCTTCCCCCCCGCCAGAATCACTGAAAACAAGCAATAATCCAACCATTAGATTCAGTAAAACTGATAAGAAATAAAACTGAAGCATATATACCTCTTTACTATAAATACAATTTAATTACGGGAGACTGGTACATCCAAAATAATTTGTTCACCATTTGCCGTAATTATAGCCTCTACAGTAAATATATCATAATCAATCGTTGTTGTCCTTAAAAAAAGTTCTTTACCACTGTAAATTCCTTCTTCTTTTATTTCAGAAAATATATTTTCTCCATCTGTCAGGAATCGGAATTCAACAGAAATAACTATCTGATTTTGTTCCGAAAATATATCAGTCTGGGCACATTTCACACTTGCATATATTGAATCTTCAAATGAAAATGCTGCTAAAGAAACAGGGATACCCGCAAGTGTATTGTTTGCTGATCCGGATGCAAATAATCCATAAAAAATAATAAAAAAGACCATAACAGCGATAGCAGCAAGCAGCATTCTTGACGCACGGGTTTTTACCAGACAACGGAAGATACCTCCCCCCATAGACATGTTTCCATTGTAATAGTCCTGAACTATTTTAGGTGCGCTTTGGATTCGATGTTCCCGGCTATAATGAAAAATAACAGGTTCCTCATCATCAGCAAAACCTTCAATTATAGGAGTTTCTGATTTTCTTTTCTCTACATCATCAATATTCATATCACGTCCTACTGTTTGACTAGAGATTCAATCAACTCATCAGCACGCCACCATGCAATAGAAACATTTTCATGGCCTGCAAGCAATGCCGATATTATCCCTTCGCTTGATAAATCAAATGCATAATACAGACTATTTTTCTGTTCTACAGTCAAATGGCGGCGCAAAATCTTTCTGCCATCGGACTGAATTATTTGCAGCATATACCCGCTGCTGTCAGCAGCTATAAAGAAGAACCATCCGGAGTGAGTAACTCCTAAAAACTCATAGGGCTGTTGATATACCGTATCAGAAAAACTGCTTTCCATCCGCATTTCCAATGCAGGTACCGTTATAGAATTTTCATATTTTCCGGACTCTATATCAAACGGATACAACAGTGTCTGATAATAATCAATTCCAGACTGTACTTTTGTCGCAGCATCAATCACACTTATATAATAATCAATTTTAAGATATAGTTTTCTCTCCTGACTATCAGGTACAATTGTATCAAGCGAAGTAAATATTTCGTTTGATGTCTCTTGAACAAAAGGATTCGGTAAATCAGACTGCTCAAACGGAATAGTATACAACAGATAACCTTTTTCAGAAAACCAATATACAATATCACTTTTACCAGTGTTGCACACAACAACAAGTTCATTGTTAGCAGTTGTAAAAAGATTCCGGATATATGGGAACGGCGTTCCTCCAGGTCCCTGCTGCCCCAGATAATCAATAAAAGAACCACTGCTGTCAAAACGCAGTACAACCTGACTAAGAACTAATCCCTGGCCAATATCTTTTTCCTGACGAACAGGAGGCAACGAATCAACCACATACAGAAGTTTGTTATTATCAACAGCAATACTGCCGATTTTGTTAAACTGATATTCAATAGCTTTTTGTGTCACCGCAACAGATCCTGCTGTTTCAGCATCTGTTTTAAAAGATGGAACAGGATTAGTTTCAGGATTATAATACAATGCAAGTAAATCGCCATAAGAATTAAGCTGAAGAATTTTTTGTGCTTCACTGTTTGCGATATAAAAAAAGCCATCACGCATAACTATAGATGTGCTCACCCCGCCTGTTGCAGACAAGTTGAACAGATTTATCTGATCTTCAAAATTACCATATTTCAGCGTAAAAAGATTTTCTTTTCCCAGTGTTACAATCGTTCGCGAATCAGAACATGAAACCGCAAAAAAAGCAAGAATAAACACAATTATCGATACTAAAAGCGTTTTTTTCCATTTAAGCATATCTGTAAGAATAAATTGCTTATGTTCTCTTGTCAATAACTAAGATAAATTGTAGAATTATATTTATGTTAGACGCTATTTTAACATTTTTCTTTGGATCAAAACGAGAGCGGGATATAAAAGAACTGCAGCCTATCGTAGAGCAGATTAACGCAAAAGAAAGTTGGGCACAGTCACTTTCTGCAGAAGAATTCCTGGAAACAACCCAGTCTTTTAAAACACGCCTTGAAAAGGGCGAATCATTAGATGATATTCTGCCAGAAGCATTTGCCTTGGCAAGAGAAGCGGCAAACAGAGTGCTTGGCGAACGCGCATATGATGTACAGATCATGGGGTCACTTGTCCTGAATTCAGGACGCATTGTCGAAATGAAAACCGGTGAGGGAAAAACGTTAATGTGCGTTGCCGCCGCTTATTTGAACAGTCTGACCGGCAAAGGTGTTCATGTTGTTACGGTGAATGATTATCTGGCACAGCGTGATGCCGATTGGATGCGTCCTGTTTACAGTTATTTAGGAGTCACGGTCGGTTCTATTGTATCTAATATGGATAACAATGCGCGCCGCAACGCATATAACTGTGATATTACGTATGGGACAAATAACGAACTTGGATTTGATTACCTGCGCGATAATATGCAGATTGATGTGCGCAATAAGGTACAACGAGGATTTGCATTCTGTATTGTGGATGAAATTGACTCTATTCTTATTGATGAAGCAAGAACCCCGCTTATAATTTCTGGTGCCGGAGAAGATGATACGGCCAAATTTAATGAAGTAGACAAATATGTTGGGCAGCTTGTAGAAGTCCAGAAAAACCCTTCGACAGGAGAATATCCTGATGAGACACAGGGTGAAGAAGTTATCGGTGATTATAAGCTCGATGAAAAGAGCCGCCGTGTTTCTTTTACCGATGCAGGAATGCTGCATATCGAACAGATTCTCAAAAACAGGAATATCATACAGGGCAGTCTCTTTGATGAGGAAAATTTTGAATATATTCACTATTTTACCCAGGCAGTTCGTGCCCATACACTGTACAAAATAGATGTTGATTATGTGGTAAAAGATGGTCAGGTACAAATTGTAGATGAATTTACCGGCCGTATTCTTGAAGGCCGCCGTTATGGGGATGGCCTGCATCAGGCTATTGAAGCGAAAGAGCATATACGTGTAGCTCAACGAAACAGAACACTTGCAACAATTACATTCCAGAATTTTTTCCGTATGTACGAAAAGCTTTCAGGGATGACGGGAACAGCAGAAACAGAAGCTGTTGAGTTCGACAAAATATATGGACTTGAAGTAGTCGTTATTCCTACAAATAAACCTGTAGCCCGTATTGATGAAAATGATGAAGTATATTTGAATGAACATGATAAATGGGAAGCTATCTGTAAAGAGATTGCAGATTGTCATAGTAAGGGACAGCCAATTCTTGTCGGTACTGTATCTATTGAGAAATCAGAACATCTGTCAGCAATGCTCACCCGAAGAGGCATACGACACGAAGTATTAAACGCAAAAAATCATGCACGGGAAGCACTTATTATTGCAGAAGCCGGTGCTAAAAATGCGGTCACTATTGCGACAAATATGGCAGGACGCGGTACAGACATTAAATTAGGCGGGAATCCTGAATTCCGCGCACGCAAACGAGCTGGGACAGAAGCTACACCGGAACAATATCAGGCCGCATATAAAATAGAAAAAGAGCAATGGCTGAAAGATTATGAAGAAGTGAAACAGCTCGGCGGACTGTATGTTATTGGAACAGAGCGGCATGAAAGCCGCCGTATCGATAATCAGCTACGCGGCCGTTCAGGCCGACAGGGAGATCCGGGTCGCAGCAAATTTTATATTTCCATGGATGATGATCTCATGCGCCTCTTTGGCGGAGATCGGATGAAAAATATCATGTCTCGCATTGGTATGGAACCAGGCGAACCTATTTATCATCCATGGTTAAATAAGGGTATAGAAAAGGCTCAAAAAAAAGTTGAAGAGCGTAATTTTGAGATCCGGAAACATCTGCTTGAGTACGATGATGTTCTTAATGAACAACGAAATTTTATTTATGAACAGCGTGATGCTATCCTTGAAGATGAAAATCTCACCGCTCGTATTCTGACCACAGCTGACGAAGAACTGGATGTGGCTTTGGAAACATATCAGGATGAACTAAAACATCGTAATGCAAATGCTGCGGCAGATATGATTGATACCTGTAAACGAGTTTTCGGTTTGATAATCGATGCAAAAGAACTACAGGAAAAAAAGCCTGAAGCAATCAAAGAGTGGATTACCGATATGCTTTGCAGAGACTTAAAAGAAAAGGAACTCCTCGCAGGCAAACAAAATCTCAATATGTTTATACGGTATCAATATGTACAGGCAATTGATAAAAAATGGCTTGATCATCTTGAACAAATGGAAGGATTAAGAGAGGCTGTTTATTTGCGAACATATGGTTCTAAGAATCCGCTTACTGAATATAAAATTGACGGTTTCAATATGTTCTATGAAATGGTTGATTCAATCCGACTTGAAATCGCTTCTCGTATATTCCGTGTGAAAGTACAAGTGCGGGAAGGAGAACCTGTTCGACAGCAGCCACAAAAGAATATTCCAATGAATACACAGCACCAATCAGCTCAAAGTGCATTCAGTGCACACAACGCTAAACAGGCTGCAGCATCATCTGCAACAGCACGTCATACACAAGGAGCGAGTGTAACAGTTGCAAGAACAACGCCGAAAGTAGGACGGAATGATCCCTGTCCCTGTGGCAGCGGAAAAAAATACAAACATTGCTGTGGAAGATAAATCTCCTGAAGATTTCTTAATTATCAGAAAATATTGTTGATACATAAAAATGGCTGTCTTTTCGACAGCCATTTTTTATTTACCTCTATTTACTATTTCTGATAACTGCCTGCGCCGCTGCAAGACGTGCAACCGGCACCCGGAACGGTGAGCAGGATACATAATTTAATCCAGAACGGTAACAAAAATCAATTGTCTGAGGATCACCTCCATGTTCACCGCAAATGCCAAGTTTAATATCAGACTGAACAGCACGTGCCTTGGTACAGGCAAAATCAACCAGCGCACCAACGCCTGTTTGATCAAGCGATTTAAACGGATCTGCTTCAAATATCTTTTTAGCCTGATACATTGGCAGAAATTTACCTGCATCATCACGACTAAAGGCGAATGTCATTTGTGTTAGGTCATTTGTTCCAAAGCTGAAGAAGTCAGCGTATTTTGCAAGTTTATCCGCAAGCAGTGCAGCACGGGGCACTTCAATCATAGAACCAATACGAATATTAAATTCAATACCTGATTCAGCAAATACTTTTTTAATAACCTTCTCGCAACTGCAGCGAATAATATGTAATTCTTCTGGATCACAAACAATTGGAATCATTATTTCAGGATGAACTGCTATCGATTTTTTAATACATTCAGCAGCAGCTCGGGCAATTGCTTCTACCTGCATCTCATAAATTTCAGGATAGGTAATCGCAAGCCGGCAGCCGCGGTGGCCAAGCATAGGATTCATTTCATGCAGCGCATCAAGTTTTGCTTGCAGAATATTTTCTTCTATGTGCATATATACTGCAAGTTCTTTTGTTTCTTCTTGTGTATGCGGAATAAATTCATGAAGCGGCGGATCGAGCAGACGAATAGTAACAGGACGCCCATTCATTGCTTCAAAAATGCCAACAAAATCTTTTTGCTGGAGAGGTAAAATATTATCAAGTGCAGCTTTTCGCTGTTCAACTGTATCGGAAGCAATCATCGCACGGAAATGAATTAACTTTGACTTATCAAAAAACATGTGTTCTGTTCGGCACAATCCAATACCATCAGCCCCAAATTGAAACGCCCGCTGAGCGTCTTCGGGTTGATCAGCATTTGCCCGAACTCTAAATCCCGTAAGCGATCCACGACGGGACAAATTTCGCACTTCATCACACCAGAACAAAAATGTTTCAAGTTCACCTGAAATTCCTGGTGCGATTAGAGGCAGCTGACCATCATACACACAGCCTGTTGTTCCATCAATCGTTATCCAGTCACCGCGTTTATATTTTTTTGTACCAATCTGAACTTTGTCGCCGACAAACACAACATCACAAGCTCCGCACACACAAGGAGTTCCCATACCGCGTGCAACAACTGCGGCATGACTAGTCATGCCCCCAGTTGCTGTCAAAATACCTTCTGAAACAACCATTCCAGAAATATCTTCAGGGCTCGTTTCCTTACGAACCAGAACAACTTTTTTACCAAGCTTTGTTTCCATCTCAGCTTCTTCTGCAGTATAGACAATACAGCCGCATGCAGCGCCCGGGGATGCATTCAACGCCCTGGTGAGCGGGACAACTTTTTTTACCGCATCGGGATCGATCATGGGATGCAAAAGCTGATCAAGCTGCTGCGCATCAACTCGCATAATAGCTTCTTCTTTCGTAATAAGTTTTTCTCCAGCCATATCAACAGCGCATTTAACAGCAGCCCGTCCAGTACGTTTACCGCTGCGGGTTTGTAAAATAAACAATTGCCCCTGTTGAACAGTAAATTCCATATCTTGCATATCCCGAAAATGTTTCTCAAGCCTGTCACGAATAGCAAGCAGCTGTCGATATACTTCTGCATTTTCCTTTTCAAGTGTCTCTATTTTTTCAGGTGTTCGTATTCCAGCAACAACATCCTCTCCCTGAGCATTCATAAGATATTCGCCATAAAATTTATTTTCACCTGTTGATGGGTCACGGCTAAAACAGACTCCTGTTCCGGAATCAGAACCAAAATTACCGAATACCATTGATTGAATATTAACTGCTGTTCCTGCCAGCCCTTTTATGCCATTCAATTCACGATATTTTACAGCTCTATCATTCATCCATGAACCAAAGACAGCATCTATCGCATGCCAGAGCTGTATCTGGGGATCCTGCGGGAAATCAGAACCTACAACATCTTGATACAATTTTTTATACACCGAAACAAGAGATTTTAAATCATCAGCATTCAGTTCTGTATCGAGTTTTACACCTTTTCTCTTCTTTGCAGCAGCAAGAGCTTCTTCAAATAAATCGGCAGGAACTCCCATTGCGACATCACCAAACATCTGGATAAAGCGGCGATACGCATCCCAGGCAAAACGAGGATTATTTGTTTTTCTGGCAAGACCTTCAGCAGCAAGATCATTCATTCCTAAATTCAGGATTGTATCCATCATACCCGGCATAGATACAGCAGCTCCTGAACGCACTGACACTAATAACGGATCCTCAGAATCTCCAAGTTTTTTACCCATTAACGATTCAAGCGAAGCAAGCTGCCGAGCAACTTCTTCTCCTAATCCTGATGGATACTGACGGTTATTCTCATAAAATAAACGACACACTTCTGCAGAAATAGTAAATCCTGGCGGAACAGGAATACCAAGATTAGTCATCTCTGCCAGATTTGATCCCTTTCCACCAAGAATATTCTTCATCTCGGCTGTTCCCTCGGCTTTTCCATTTCCGAAGAAATACACAAACTTATCAGAATTCATAGATAAGCTCCTCCTTTATAAAACGAATAATTACTTATGATATCAAATCACACAACACAATTTTTACCTTGTTCTTTACCGAAATATAAATTTTGATCAGCCATACGAATAATACCTTCAAGATCAGCTCCTGATTCAGATCCTGCGACACCAAATGTCATCGTGACTTTAAGCTCAACATCTTTCGCACATACCGGAGAACTTTCTATTCCCTGCCGTATACGTTCAGCAATTATTTTTGTATTATCAGATGAACCTGCAATCAAAATAAGGAATTCTTCTCCTCCCCATCTACATGCAACATCATTAGACCGTAATGCATCTGCGATAAGACTACTGATATGTACCAGTGTTAAATCGCCAAAATCATGACCATATGTATCATTGACCTTTTTAAAATTATCAATATCCCCCATCACCAGAGAAAAAGGAATACGATTTTTTCGCCAGTATGCATATTTTTGTGATAAAATAACCTGCATTCCGCGGCGATTTAATAGACCTGTTAAAGGATCTGTATTGGCTTCTCTAATAAGTGAGCGTGTTATGTTTTCCCATTGCACATATCCAGCCTGGACCTGTCTTACGAACAATAACGTTGTACTTGTCAAAAATAAAAAAACAGCACAAACATTGCAAATAATCAACGAAACACGAACTGTATAATCAGTAACCTGTGTTGTATAATGCTGTGAATCCAAATAAAACGTGCCTAAATATAATAGAAAAGCAATAATACTGCCAAACGACACAAGGAATACTTTTGTACGATCTGAATACTGTGTATATGAAATACATATTCCAATCGGAACAATCAGTAACAAATACAAAGAAAAAGAACAATTAGCGCCAACAAAAATATGCATCAAAAGAACGTGTAGAGACACCTCTACCACAGTTAATATATATAACACGGTAAAATTACTGGGACTGGCAATTATAATAAGAACTGTGTAAAAAAACACACTCCCCAACTGATATACGGCAGGCAAATATCGACGAAATATGAAAAGCACAACTCCAAGAAGTAAATGATTTAGACAGGCCCCACATAACAAAAACTTCATCTGATGTTTTAACGCATATTCAGGAACTATTCCTGATAAGATATCAGCCTCTTTTGTTTCTAAATCACTCAATTTTATCAGTTCCTATTTCAAGAATCTGCACAGAATCACTCACAATCTAATTGTACATTGAAGAATTTGACATGTCAATGTTTTACTTTTAAAATAGCTACAAATTACGGATATGTATATCCCTAGTAAGAAGCATAGGACTATTTATGAATAAACTCTTTTCCCTTTTTGCAATAATCATACTACTGCCCATATATTATTCCTGTACCACAATTTCTAAGACAGAACATCTAATTCCAGAGACGACAAATGGGGAAAATTCAGTAGATATTAAAGTTCCCCAGACTGTCCCGGACCAGCAGGAATTGCTGCTTACATTTGCTGGTGATATTATGGCACATACAGTAAATTTCACAATGAATAATTACAGCCTTATTTACGAAGATATCAGCAACATATTACTTTCTGATAGCCTTTCTTTTGCCAATATGGAAACTCCTGTGCATAATGGACGCCCTTATGAAACATATCCCACTTTTAATGTTCAACAGCCATATGCACTTGCAGCAATCAATGCAGGATTCGATGTTTTTTCTCTCGCAAACAACCATACAAATGATCAGGATGCAGAAGGAATAGACATGACCGCACAATTTTTTGCGGAGCAGCCAGTATATGCGGCAGGTATAAAACAAAATCCTGACAGCACTCTCTCTTACCAGCTCATTGACAAGGATGGGTGGAAAATCTTATTCGTCGCAGTTACAGAAATCCTTAACAGTTTTCATGATATAGAACGAATTGACTATATTCCGCCAACCCAGACAGGCAGAGATGCATTCAGATCACAGTTAGAGCTGCTTCGAAAAGAAAACCCCTGCGATTTATTTATAGTTTCAATCCATACCAATGAAGCTGAATATATTCCTGATATACAGCCTCAGCGAAGAGAATTTTACTATTCCCTGCTCGACAGTGGTGTAGATATAATTTGGGCAAATCATCCACATATCGCCAAAGAATGGGAAGTTATCACCGACCACCAAACAGGTACAAAAAATAAACTAATCATGTATGCTCTTGGAAATACAATATCAGGACAGCGGACAAACCCTAATTTACAAAACCCCGGAGCAAATCGTGATTATACCGGAGATGGATATCTTATTCAGGTTCGGTTTATCAAACAGACAGCTATGCCGGAATTCAGCATATCAAGCATCCCCCCCACAATTACTGAAGTTAAACCGATGCTCATCACTACCTATATTACACCAGAACAAAATTATGTTATCAAACTACTGAATGAGCAATTTATTCATACATTAAGGACCGAACAACGCAGCGAGTATGCAGACTATTTCACACAGAGAATGCAATTAATGCATCAGATTGGAGAAAAAAATATATGCCGGTAGATTATACAACTCTTCCTGTCTATGAACAGAAACAGCGAATTCTTGATACTCTTGAACACAATCAAGTTATTGTTGTACAGAGTCCAACAGGCAGTGGTAAAACAACCCAGATACCGATTATTCTTCACGAGGCAGGCTATTCGTCAACAGGAATTATCGCAGTCACGCAGCCAAGAAGAATTGCAGCCCTTTCAGTCAGTGAATTCATTGCCAGACAATTAAAAACAACCTACCCGGGGCTTGTTGGATATAAAATGAGATTTGAAGATAAAACAGATAATACCACCCGCATCAAAATTATGACGGATGGTATACTTCTTCAAGAAATGAAATTAGATCCTTGGCTGAGTAAATATTCTGTTATGATGGTTGATGAGGCTCATGAACGAAGCCTGAACATAGATTTTGTACTTGGTCTGCTTAAGCGCATTCTTGCAGAACGCAAAGAATTTAAAGTCATTGTTTCCTCCGCTACAATGAATACAGAAGCTTTTGCAAACTACTTTGATGGTTGTCCAGTCGTTACTATAGATACCATTACATATCCAGTCACAGTTGTATATGATACCCCTACAGTTCCTATTACAACAGCAACAACAACTGGTTGTGATATACTTTTGGGAAAAATTGAAGAAACAATAAGCCGTGTACTTGATAACCGCGCACCAGGAGATATACTCTGTTTTCTTCCTGGAGAAAAAATTATCAAAGATTGTATACGCCGTCTGTCTGTTTCGCCATTTTCACGTAAAATACATTTAATACCGCTTTATGGCCGGTTGGCAAAAGAAGAACAAGAAAGGGTTTTTGACACACCTCCCTTTGGACGAAAAAAAGTAATTATTGCAACAAATATTGCAGAAACAAGTATCACAATACCAGGAATTACTACCGTTATTGATTCAGGACTGGCAAAACTCAATCACTACAACCCACGTACTTATACATCAAGTCTGAATGAAACACCTGTTTCTAAAGCGTCCTGTAATCAACGCAAGGGCAGAGCTGGGCGAACACAGGCTGGAACTTGTTACAGATTGTATTCCCGCAAAGATTATGAATCACGACCTCTATATACACTTGAAGAAATATACCGCACAGATCTTTCTGAAGTTGTGTTACGCATGAGTGAACTCGGCATCACAGATTTTGATAGTTTTGATTTTATTTCGCCACCAGGAAAAGAAGGCATGATTGGGGCTATACAAACATTGCGGCTACTGAAAGCCATTAATGCAGATAACACACTATCTTCAATTGGCAGACTTATGGTAGAGTTTCCTCTTGCTCCACGGCAAAGCCGAATCATAGTTGAATCAATTCTCCATGCACCAGATGTACTAGAAGAAGTTCTTATCGCAGCTGCTTTTTTATCCGCACAGTCACCGTTCGTGCTTCCTCCCGGTGAAGAAATGGATGCTAGAAGAGCGCATCATTCGTTCAGAGATATACAAGGAGATTTTGTATCATATGTTAAGTTGTTTCGTACTTATACATCTATAAAAAACACAGAAAAATTCTGTAAAAATAATTACCTAGATGAACGGGTAATGGCAGAGATAAAGAATATAAAAGAACAACTTGAACAGATCATCACTGATCTCGGCATTCCTGTAACTGGTGGCGGATCAATGGACGATTATCTTTGCTGCATCGCAGCTGGAATGATTCAATTTGTTTGTATACGAGAAGGTAAAGAACAGTATCGGAGTCTGACAGCTGAACATATCCAAATACATCCGGGGTCCAGTATGTTCAGAACAGAACCTCTATATATTGTAGCAGGAGAAATTGTCCGGACATCCCGCATGTTTGCAATGTCTGTATCACCTTTGACAAAAAAACTACTCGCCCGAATAGATGAGCAGCTCGAAACTCAGCTTGAATTACAACGTGGAAAACAGAATATACAGCGACAAAGAATAACTGATAAAGACACAAGAAATAAAAAAACAAATACCGAAGAAACCAAGCACGACAAAGACTCCAGCAAAAATAATAAAACAATTACTATTGGAGGTATGTCATTCCTAATAAAACATGTTAAAGGAAAAAAGCAGGCCATACTGCCGTATAATAATTTTAAAGAGGCTCTCAAAAGGGAAACAGACGAATCACGACTAGAGCAAATATCTGGTATGAAGGGATGTATTTCAATCAATGGACAGGAAATACTTATAGGAGAACGAATTTCACTTATCATCCAGCTTATGCACACATTAAGTTTAGAACCATTGGCAGAAAAACGATGGAAACGTAAACTTACAGTTCAGCTTGAAGATAAAGATGCCCTGCAAACACTAATCACATCTCTTTCTGTTATTCTGCAAGTTGCTCCAGTAAAAACAGACAGTAAAACACTTGGCTTCATCGCTTTGTATACGGATGGACAAGGAACTTACTGGTTCAAAGTAAATCGATCATTCAGCACTGCGCTGCAGGAAAGCCTCTCAAGTCTGGAAATGCTTATTGATGATACAATCGGAAGTACAGCGGATAAACAAAAAGAAGAAATCAGTACAGTTTACCGCAGGCTAAGGGAATTGTTTTATTGTGAATAAGATTAAGAACAGTCCTGTATATAATTTATATCTCGCTGTATCCAGGACTGTTTTCTTATTCATCTAAAATATCATTTTTACGCTGATTCTGTTTGTCATCTACTGATATTTTTTTGATTTTATCTATCAGAATAACCAACAAAATCAGTAAAAAAAGTAAAATCCCAATATGCATCTATTTTTCAGATTCTTTATCAATAACAGAATCAAGCTCCTCAAGAGAAAAGGTACTGTAAGCAGCAACAGCGGCGACAACGCCAGCCGCACTGGCAACATCGTCACTATAGCCAACTACCGGAAGAAGATCCGGAATCAAATCAATAGGAAAAATAATATACCCTATCGCACCTAAAATCAAAGCTTTCATAGCAGGAGGTGTTTCAGGATTTTCAAGAGCAGACAGTAAACTTCCAAGCGACAACACAACAGCACCAGTAGCACCTGCTACAATACTTGGCAAATTACGAGTTTTCTTTCGCAGCTCTTTTAACAATTTATATGCCGCATTTTTATTATAGTGTTTTTGATAATCATCAATAAGCTGCTGTTCGCTTACTTTCTTTTCTTCCATCACTTCTCCATAATATTAGCAACACTTTAGATACATAGTTTTAAATAAAAGTAATATCGATGTCAAGGTACTGTTAATAACAATAATTAATATGAAATAAAATTTATTTTTATTGCTTTTGCCCCACAATACGGACATAAAACAGGTTTGAACAATAGTTGCACATAATAAGTCGTATTTTTTGCTGAAAAAATACGGCTACATTTCTCACATCGATATAAAACAGAATCTGTATGATTTGGATTTCTCATATATCAATCTCCCTGCAATCAGACTAATACTTTTTGATTCATTTGAATCAGCAAAGCGTTTACATCAAAAACATTATATATATGATTTTCACAGCAAAACATAATAGTTAAATCAAATATAGAAGCACAACTCAATGAAAACCCTGCACTTGATAATAGCTCCCTCATTTCAGAAAGTTCCAAGTGCAAAGATAAACCAAAAGCAATAACAGTATTTTTTGAAGGCCTATAAAACCGATTTCCCATTATTTTTGAATATACTCGCCTATCTATCAGAGCACCATCATACAATTGTTGCGGCGAAAGCCCTCGTTTTTGTCGCAACTCATTCAACAAAACAGAAAAAGTCTTTGATGTCCTGTTTTCACCAATAAAAACCAATAGATGATCACGAAGTTGGGTAAAAGGAAATGAATCATTTGCATATTGACTTTGCGTAAATTGCCTGATTATTGCATGTTGCTTTGTACTATGATAATGCTCCGCAATATATTCCTGAAGAGGCTCAATAAATCCATCCTGAATCATGACAATATTCCTCTAACAGTTATCATAATCAGAAGTATTAGCTAAATCATATGAAATTGAATCAGTTAAGTTTTTCGTTCCCGCAGCAATACCGGCATCCAGCAATGAATCCTTTTCTTTCTGTAATAAAGAAGATGATGCATTTCTTTTCTCAACACCTACAAGCGTAACTTTTCGAGCCACACACACCTCCCTATATTGGTTATTTTAGTATAATAACCATATAAAGAGGTCGCCTGTTAGGCGACAAAGAAAAAAAATAATATACCTCAAAACGTATTACTGACGAATAATTACAGTGTTACCAACAAAATTCCTACAATGATAAAAACAGCACCCAAAACTTTTTGAACAGTAAAACTTTCATGCAAAAAAATAGAAGCCAGTATTAGATTTATTACTATGCTGAACTTATCCACAGACACCACTCTGGAAACACTCCCAATTTGAAGCGCTTTATAATAACATACCCAAGATACTCCGGTTGATATTCCAGACAAGATCAAAAACAACAAACTCTGTTTACTGATTTGCGTAACAACATTTTGGGTATGAGTAATAAACACCATTATCCAGGCCATGATAACAACTACACAGGTTCTGACAGCAGTGGCAAAAGTAGGATTCACTTCTTCAATTCCAATTTTTACCAAAATTGAAGTTACAGCCGCAAATACAGCCGAAAGCAATGCAAAAATAAACCACACAACACTACTCCTGAGGTGCAGAAAACGAGATGTTTTTAGTATATAATATCTCCTTGCTCTTCACAACAATGATATATGAGACCTCAGCATACATCCCACAACAATTTCCATTGACAGCCCCCCAATCTACCCGTATCATATAATAAAATAATACACAGGGGTTTGCATGAAAGGAATTATTCTCGCAGGTGGTTCAGGTACTCGTCTATACCCTATCACAAGAGCAGTATCTAAACAGATACTGCCGCTTTATGATAAACCTATGATCTATTATCCACTCTCAGTACTTATGCTTGCCGGTATTCGTGAAGTTCTAATTATTTCAACACCGAGAGATCTTCCTCTATTCCGAGAGCTTCTTGGCAACGGAGAAGCACTTGGTATGATTTTTGAATACGCCATACAAGATAAACCAAGAGGTCTTGCTGATGCTTTTATTGTAGGAAAGAATTTTATCGGCGAGGATTCTGTCGCACTAGTTCTTGGAGACAATATCTTTTATGGACAAAGTTTTACCGCAACACTTCGAAAAGCCGTAAAACGTATACAAACAGATGGTGGAGCTGTAATTTTTGGATATTATGTAAAAGATCCGACAGCCTACGGTGTTGTGGAATTTGATGAATGTGGCAAAGTACTCGGTATAGAAGAAAAACCTTCACAGCCAAAATCAAACTATGCAGTCCCGGGACTGTATTTCTATGATAATGAAGTAGTTAGCATTGCATCACAAGTACAGCCGTCAGCGCGTGGTGAAATCGAAATAACCGCTGTTAATAATACATATTTACAAAAACAGGCTCTTGCTGTTGAACTGCTCGGTCGCGGAATGGCATGGCTTGACACAGGAACATATGACGGGCTGCTTGAAGCATCCAACTTTATAGCAACAATTCAGAAGCGGCAGGGTATGTATGTCTCTTGTATTGAAGAAATCGCATTCCGGAATGGCTGGCTTAGCCGTGAACAACTACTTACGATATCAGCCACTTATAAAACGGAATACGGCGCCTACCTTGCCTATATTGCAGACAACATATAATAATACAAAAGCTGTATACACTGCCAATAATGTATATACAGCTTTTGCCCTATATCTATTGTTTATTTCCCAGATTCAGCTTCATATTTGATAAAATAGCAAGCATTTTTTGATCATCTACCGTTCCCTGCGGCTCATGATATTCAACAAGCTGCTGGGGGATCTCATCCAAAAATCTGGACGGTTCACATTCACAGACCGCCTGCATACGTTTTCGCTGCCGACAACTAGATATAAATAATTTATTACGAGCACGTGTAATTGCAACATAAAAAAGGCGGCGTTCTTCCTCAACATTTTCTTCGCCCTCTTCCAAACTGCGCGCATGGGGAATTATTCCCTCTTCCGCGCCAGGAATAAAAACAACTGGAAATTCAAGACCTTTCGAGGCATGAATAGTCATTAGATTCACCTTTCCCCGAAAAGAATCATCTTCCATATCATCGCGAGACAGCAGAGTAATGCGGTTCAACCAATTAAATAAAGATGGATCAAAGTTATCGGGATTATTCTCCCAAGTTTCAATAGAATTAAGTAAATGTTCTATATTCAAAAACTTAAAACGGGCTGCTTTTTCATTTTTCTGATACTCACTGATAAGATACTCATCGTAATGTATCTTATCAACAAGCGCCCTCACTTTTTTTGCCAGCCCTTTTCCTCCAAGTAATACCGCACGTTGAGTAGTAATCAGTTCGATAAAATCATACATTTCCTGTAAAGTACCAATATTTAACTCCGGCAATGGAATATCAAAAGCATGTTCAGGCAGAGCAAGCAATTCCCGATGTTTTACCAATTCATCATCTATATCAGCAAATAATGTATCATCATCAAGTAAATCACGCTTTGCCTGCACAATAACATTCATAGCTGTCCACAATGGGCAATCAAGTAATTTTGCTACATTATTAATTTCTTCAACTGTTTTACGACCAATACCACGCCGAGGCGTATTAATAATTCTCAGAAGATTGATATCATCATCATGGTTCGCACAAACACGAAGATAACTGATAATATCTTTTATTTCTTTCTTTTCAAAAAAACTAGAACCACCACTTATCATATACGGAATGTTTGCTTCCAAGAATGCTTCTTCTATCGCCCGCCCCTGAGTATTCGTCCGCATCAGAACACCAAAATCGTCATAACTGCGCTTTTCTTCCATGCAAATACCTTGAATACTTTCCGCAATAAAATCAGCTTCATCGGCCTCATTTTCGGGCATATAAATCTCAATTGGTTTTCCTGAGCCGTTTCCCGACCATAATGATTTATCTTTACGGTTAGTATTATGAGAAATCACACCATTGGCAGCTGCCAGAATTGTTTCCGTTGAACGATAATTCTGTTCCAAACGGATCTCAACAACAGCAGGAAAATCACGCTCAAACATACGGATGTTTTCATAATTTGCACCACGCCATGAATAGATCGATTGATCATCATCACCAACAACAGCAACATTTTTATCAGCAAGCAAATGCATAAATTCATACTGCTGTATAGAAGTATCCTGAAATTCATCTACCATTATATATTTATATCGTTCCCGATAGGCAGCTAGTACCTCAGGAAATTCTCTAAAAAGCTGTATTGGTAATGTTATTAAATCATCAAAATCTACCGCATTATATATTTTCAGTCCTTTTTGATATTCCTCATACAGTTCCTTATACTGTACATTTGCAGTTATTCCCCATTGCCAACGACCTGTTTTTACGTTTGAAAATAAATTACCAACAGCATAAACATCTAGAGATTCAGGTGCTAGACCTATTTCCCGGCTGGTCTCCTTTATCAGCTGATTGCGGTCTGTCTCATCATAAATAGAAAAGTTACTGCGCCAGCCAAGACGTTCTATATCCTGTCTAAGAATACGGACTCCAAAAGCATGAAATGTTGAAACCGTTAGATTCTGCAGTTTTCGTCCGGTTAATTCCTTAACCCGTTCTTCCATCTCACGTGCCGCTTTATTTGTAAAAGTAAGCGCCAATATTTGACTCTGCGGGATACCTTTTTCAAGCATATACGCCATACGAAACGTAATAACGCGTGTCTTACCACTCCCAGCACCCGCTATAATCAGAATAGGGCCATCAATAGTTGTTACAGCACGGTATTGTTCACCGTTTAGTTCAGCGTAATAATCAAGATGCATGAAAAATATTGTATGTCAAACCCTGCCCAGAAAGCAATAAAGAAGAACGAAGTTCTTTTAAATTATAGAACAGAACACATCACCATCAAAATTTATCATTGTAACATCACTAAAATAATATTGAGGAGAAAAATATTATCGCATTTTTCAAAGTCATATTGACAAATAAAAATAAATCTGGTATTGTCTATCTCGTTACGAAGGTTACCACCTTACGATGGGCGAGAGTGGTGAAATTGGCAGACACGCTAGACTTAGGATCTAGTGCCCTAGGCGTAAGGGTTCAAGTCCCTTCTCTCGCATTACCTTATTTGCAGGTAACGCGATACCAGCGATGGTCATGACATATGCGGGAATAGCTCAGTGGTAGAGCGCCACCTTGCCAAGGTGGATGTCGCGGGTCCGACTCCCGTTTCCCGCT
>CALXMF010000020.1 GCA_944389415.1 uncultured Spirochaetota bacterium
AACTCTCTGGTACTCTCAGAGCTTCAGGATACGATCAATGACAGGGCAGCTCAGATAGAGGCTCAGAACAGAAATCTTTTTGAGAAAGCTGCCGCTGATATCGCAGAAAAAGAACAGGCTGCCTATGACAGATTCTCCGCTGACTCACAGCAGCGCCTTGATTCCTATCAGGCTCACCTTGATGCCCGTATCGCTGATATGCAGGCTCACTCCGATGACTGCCTACACAATGCCGCTCAAAACTTTGATGGACAGATAGTCTCTCTGCAAACAGATGTCTCTTCAAGAATCGATCAGATCCAGAGTGCTCTCAACGACTCTCTTTCTCAGGCCCAGTCTCTTGCTGACCAGCTCTCTGATCAGTCTGATACAAACTCTCTGGTACTCTCAGAGCTTCAGGATACGATCAATGACAGGGCAGCTCAGATAGAGGCTCAGAACAGAAATCTCTTTGAGAAAGCTGCCGCTGATATCGCAGAAAAAGAACAGGCTGCCTATGACAGATTCTCCGCTGACTCACAGCAGCGCCTTGATTCCTATCAGGCTCACCTTGATGCCCGTATCGCTGATATGCAGGCTCACTCCGATGACTGCCTACACAATGCCGCTCAAAACTTTGATGGACAGATAGTCTCTCTGCAAACAGATGTCTCTTCAAGAATCGATCAGATCCAGAGTGCTCTCAACGACTCTCTTTCTCAGGCCCAGTCTCTTGCTGACCAGCTCTCTGATCAGTCTGATACAAACTCTCTGGTACTCTCAGAGCTTCAGGATACGATCAATGACAGGGCAGCTCAGATAGAGGCTCAGAACAGAAATCTCTTTGAGAAAGCTGCTGCTGATATCGCAGAAAAAGAACAGGCTGCCTATGACAGATTCTCCGCTGACTCACAGCAGCGCCTTGATTCCTATCAGGCTCACCTTGATGCCCGTATCGCTGATATGCAGGCTCACTCCGATAGTTATATAAACAACGCTCAAGCTGATACAGATAACCGAATCGATTTAATACAGCAAACTATTATTGGCAAACTGTCAGATACAGAACAGCAACTGTATACAGCTCTAGAAAATACAAAAACACTTGCAGATCGGCTTGCAACAGAAGTAAACGGCAACAGTGCTATTCTTGCAGGCTTGCAGGATAAGCTCAATGAACGGGCTCAACAGATAGAAGAACAAAACAAACAGCTTTTTGAAAAAACAGCTGCTGATATTGAGCAAAAAGAACAAGCAGTATTTGAACAGCTCACACAGAAATCACGACAAAATATAGATAATTGTAAAATCCAAATCGAAGAACAAATTGCAGTACTCCGCACAATCACAGATGAGTCCCTGAATTCCGTACACAACAGCGCAGAGGACCAATTAAATCAGCTTCGCAGCGACATGAGTACCCAAATTAATACAATGAAAGAAGAGTTACACACTTCTCTTTCCGAAACAAAAACACTTGCAGATCGGCTTGCAACAGAAGTAAACGGCAACAGTGCTATTCTTGCAGGCTTGCAGGATAAGCTGAATGAACGCGCTCAACAAATAGAAGAACAAAATCAAAGACTATTTGAACAAACAAAAACGTTGATAACAGAAAAAGAACAAACCATCTGTGAACAGTTCACCAGAGAATCAGAGCAACAACTTGCCGAATACCGCGAGCAGATTGAAAATTCAATTGAAGCAATTAGAACTACGACAGATTCCGCCTTGTTTTCTGCAAATAATTCTATAGAATATAAATTAGGGAATATTCAAAATGATGTCTCAGAAAAAATAACAGATCTGGAAAACATGCTGCAAGATGCTTTTGTAAAAACCCAGTCAAGTACAAATCAGCTTTCAGCTTTTGCTGCTGATAATGCAGAGAAACTCTCAGAGCTTCAGAATACGATCAATGACAGGGCAGCTCAGATAGAGGCTCAGAACAGAAATCTCTTTGAGAAAGCTGCTGCTGATATCGCAGAAAAAGAACAGGCTGCCTATGACAGATTCTCCGCTGACTCACAGCAGCGCCTTGATTCCTATCAGGCTCACCTTGATGCCCGTATCGCTGATATGCAGGCTCACTCCGATGACTGCCTACACAATGCCGCTCAAAACTTTGATGGACAGATAGTCTCTCTGCAAACAGATGTCTCTTCAAGAATCGATCAGATCCAGAGTGCTCTCAACGACTCTCTTTCTCAGGCCCAGTCTCTTGCTGACCAGCTCTCTGATCAGTCTGATACAAACTCTCTGGTACTCTCAGAGCTTCAGGATACGATCAATGACAGGGCAGCTCAGATAGAGGCTCAGAACAGAAATCTCTTTGAGAAAGCTGCTGCTGATATCGCAGAAAAAGAACAGGCTGCCTATGACAGATTCTCCGCTGACTCACAGCAGCGCCTTGATTCCTATCAGGCTCACCTTGATGCCCGTATCGCTGATATGCAGGCTCACTCCGATGACTGCCTACACAATGCCGCTCAAAACTTTGATGGACAGATAGTCTCTCTGCAAACAGATGTCTCTTCAAGAATCGATCAGATCCAGAGTGCTCTCAACGACTCTCTTTCTCAGGCCCAGTCTCTTGCTGACCAGCTCTCTGATCAGTCTGATACAAACTCTCTGGTACTCTCAGAGCTTCAGGATACGATCAATGACAGGGCAGCTCAGATAGAGGCTCAGAACAGAAATCTCTTTGAGAAAGCTGCCGCTGATATCGCAGAAAAAGAACAGGCTGCCTATGACAGATTCTCCGCTGACTCACAGCAGCGCCTTGATTCCTATCAGGCTCACCTTGATGCCCGTATCGCTGATATGCAGGCTCACTCCGATGACTGCCTACACAATGCCGCTCAAAACTTTGATGGACAGATAGTCTCTCTGCAAACAGATGTCTCTTCAAGAATCGATCAGATCCAGAGTGCTCTCAACGACTCTCTTTCTCAGGCCCAGTCTCTTGCTGACCAGCTCTCTGATCAGTCTGATACAAACTCTCTGGTACTCTCAGAGCTTCAGGATACGATCAATGACAGGGCAGCTCAGATAGAGGCTCAGAACAGAAATCTTTTTGAGAAAGCTGCCGCTGATATCGCAGAAAAAGAACAGGCTGCCTATGACAGATTCTCTCAAGAATCAAATACAAAACTTATATCTTTCGAACATAATCTGGCACAGCAGCTGGCAGATATCCAGGAAAATACGCGCGTATCGCTGGAAAACACAAACTCTACTGTCAACCAGACTATCTCCGGTTTCAGGCAAGAAATGACTGAATCAATCCAATCATTGCGGCAGGTATTTGAACATGATATGGCAGAGATGCATGATACAGCAGAGCTCATTTCAGCAGAAACAACAACGAATACAGAAAATATGAATATACTCAAAAGAACTTTTGATGAACAAACAGCGAGGCTGGATGAACAAACTCATAATTTGTTTGAAAAAACACTTACAGATATCAGTATAAAAGAAAAAAATGCGCACGAGCGTTATACTCAAATGTCAAACGAAAGGATAGCAGAACTTCATAAAGATACTGAAGCACAGCTGAAAGAGCTCGAATCTTATATTGATACTAAAATAGCGGCAGCACATGAAGTTGCGGATAACTATCGGTCAAGTTGGGAAAATGAATCACAACAAACACTTGAGGAAATTCGCTCTCAGATAGCACAATCGGAACAGCTTCTCTCTAATACGGCTGCCCATATTGATCAGAAGTTTTCAGAACTTCAAACTACAGCAATTCAGTCAGAAAATCGAATCTCCGAAATAAACTCAGAAAATAACCGCCGGTTATCTGATATTTATGATTCTGTACAAGACCGTATCACAGAAATAAAAGATGCAGCAGAAAACGCGCTGCAGGAATTTATTATATCGTGTGATAATCGCCAAATGGCATATTTAGAAGATTTAACCAGACAACTAGCTACTTACCGGAAGGATATGGATTATAGGATGCGGCAAATTACAGAACTCGAAAATGATTCTGTACAAATGGATCAGGAACTGCGACAAACTATGGAACAAATAAAACAATCCATTCTTGATGATTTCACTGCGTTTACAACTGAACAACGAGAGCAGCATCTATCATTCTCTCAGGACATCACCAAACGAACCGGTGATATTATGCAGCAAATCACTGAAACAGAAAAAACAATAGCAGATTTACAGCAATCAGCACAATCACTTGTCACTGATAAACTGCATAACTTTGAAACAGATTTTGCCGAGGATCTTGCAAAACAGGGACAAGCAATTTCCGCAGAAATCGATGAATGGAAGCAAAACCTCAATAGCCGTCTCACTTCTTATTTCAATGATTATACAACGGAACGGGAAGAAATCGAAAAAGAATATGCATCAGAACTAAAAACAAAATTGAATGACTTACAAGGACGTATCAAAGAATATGCTGATAAGTTTGATGAAGCACTTGCAGCACTTGACCAAGATACATTAAATAAAATTAACAATATTGAGTTAAATATACGAACACTCAGTGATACATGCAGCGCAAATTTTGCCGATGCAAAAACTGAAGTAAACAAACTTATTCAAAATGCATTAACTGCACAGACAGATTCTCTCACCACAACTCTCGCTCATTATGAGAAAGATATTTATGGGAAACTCGATGCGGTCACTGCAAAAATATCAGAAACAGAAAACCGTAATGATGCAGAAATACAAACTATTATTTCTGATTTCAATGCATGGAAAGACCGTCTCTCACAGCAGCTTGATGAAACACGTTCTATCTTCAGAGGCAAAATTGATAATCTGGAATCCAGCTCTTCTGAGCTCATTGCACAGGCAAAAGCATCGCTGGAAACAGAAATAGACTCATCAAACGACAAACTGCGAATAAAACAAAATGAAATAGAAACAGAATTCTATTCTCTAAAAGAAAATGCAGAACAAAGCTTATCTTTGTACCATGATCAGGCAAACAACCTCATCAAAGATTTCCAACAGACATATGAAAATTTGATACAAGATACACAACAGCGTTTGAAAGAACAACATGCGTCCGCAGATAGCCAGTTACAGACAATAAAAAATCAAATACAGGATATCAGAGATAAAACAGAAGCAACACATTCACAAATATTGCTTAAAATGCAGGATGACGCAAATCAAATTAACGATACTCTGGATAATCTTGATAAGCGTATAAAAGATTTCCTGCTGCAGGTTCCTGCAATTACACAAGTTGAAGAAACAAAAATACAACTTGAAAAGGAATTATCGGATTTGCGCGTGGAGATTACCAAAACAGATTCATTCAGAAATTTACTCCAGTCCCTTGAAAATGACTATCAGAAAATGCGCGACATGGAAGAAGAAGTCAATCAGAAAATGTTACGATTTACTTCTGATAAGAAACAAATAGAAAATATGGAAGAAAATTTTAGCCATTTGCTTTCTATTTCAGATTCGATGGATCAAAAAATTTCAGAAATTCAAACATCAAGTGATGATCTACAAAAACTACTTATTGAAGTGCGACGAGCACAAGATCAACTGAATGGTATCACAACAAGATACGAACGGCTTGAAGGCAAAAATGAAGTGTTGGATCAGACAATCAATGATGTAGACAAATCATTTGATAAGCTGCGTGAACTTGAAACAAAACTGCGCAATTGTTCAGAAAAAACTGATATGCTGCCTGAAAAGTTGTCCCAGGTACAGGGAGATGTTGATAAATTACTTGCCAAAGACGACCGCATCAATGACGCTTTGACAAAGCTTGAAACCTTCCAAAACCTTATAGCGGAAACAGAAAGCAGAATGGATGAATTGAGAAATACTAAAGAAAATATGAATCGAACAGAAACAAGGCTTCAGCAACTTGCAAAAACAGCAGATGAGCAAATTAATCTCCTGCGTGCACTTGTTTCACAAGACATTAATGAAAATCCTGTTGTTCCGGAGCCATTGCCATCAACAGCTCTGCGGGATCAAGTACGAGAACTCAATCACCGAGGCTGGAGTGTACAAGAAATTGCACGAGCCCTAAAACGTTCAGTTGCAGAAGTCGAATTGATTTTGGAACTTCCTCATTAAAAGTGTAGAATTACTGTCTACTGAAATACTAAACTATTTCAGTAGACATTTATCTAAATAGGCAATACTTAAAATATTGTGTACGTTCGATATGTATATTATGAAAGTATTTTCGGCAGTAAAATTCAGATACTATTTTTAACTAGCAGACACGAAGCATATGCTTCAACAGCTTCACCTCTGCCTATTTTACCAATTTTTTCACCCGTCTTTGCTTTTACAAATATCTGCTCTGCAGATACATCCAGGATTTTCGCGATAGATTCGCAAACCTGATGCCTATACGGTAAAAACTTTGGCTGCTCAAGAGCAACAACACAATCTAAATTCGCAAGACTCCATCCTGCTTTAGAAACACTTTTCCATACAACATTTAGCAGTTCTGCAGAATCAGCGTCTTTCCATCGCATATCCGACGGAGGAAAATATGATCCAATATCACCTAATCCGGCAGCCCCAAGTAAAGCGTCAGCAACAGCATGCAGTAACACATCTCCGTCGGAATGCCCATCTTCGCCTTTCTCAAAGGGAATCGTAACGCCGCCAAGAATCAGTTTTCTGCCAACAACAAGTCGGTGCAGATCATAGCCAAATCCAATACGAATCATTGCTGTTTGTTCCTGAATATCTTTAGGATAAGTAATTTTAATATTCCGCACATCACCGGGAACTGTATATACAGGAGAAATATAATCACTCCATATTTCAGTATCATCAGTGTACACTTTACCAGAATCTGCCGCCCTGCAATGTGCATCTATAAGGGGAGCAAGCATAAATGCCTGCGGAGTCTGCACCGCAGCAAGAGTACTGCGTACAAGATGACGAACAATCTTGCCGCAACTGTCAATCTCTTTTTGAGTATCTGTTGGCGTCAGAGCCGGTACAGCAGCACCATATATCTGGGCTCCTTCTGCTGTTGCTGTTATCACCTGCGGAGAAATAAAAGGTCTGGCACCATCATGAATAAGCACAATTACATTATCAGCAGCAGCTGCAATATCAGCATGCGCCATAACCGCACGTAAACCATGATACACAGACTCCTGCCTATCTCTCCCGCCTTCTGCTAAAATTAAGGGAACCTGATTATGTGTAAAAATATCTTTCAAAAAAGGAGAAGTATATAATGCCTCTCGTGTTTCATCACGGGCACTTTGATCATGCATACGGTAAGTTATAACACAGGCGTCCAGCGGCAGAGTTTTTATAAAAGGTTCAACTGCTGCGGCTAGAACAGACAATCCTGATGACAGACGCAGAAATTCTTTTTTAACAGAACCGCCCATTCTATTTGAAGAACCGGCTGCTGTGACTACCAGTACAAATGACTGGTTATTCTTCGTCTCCATCTCCATCATCTTCATCCATGATGACTTCTTCATCTTCGTCAAAAACTTCGTCTACATCATCATCAAAATCGTCATTTGATATATTATGTTTAGGATCACGTACAGGTCCTAAAGGTTCAAGTTTTTCATGAATGATTGCTTCAACTTCTTTTACAGGCTTATCAAGAGCAAAAGAAATCTCATCCTCAAGCAATTTCTTTGCCGAGTCATAAAGTTTTCGCTCCATAATTGGCAATTCTTTAACCTTACTGCGATGATACAGGCAGCGCACTATAGCAGCGATATCGCTTACACTCCCTTTTTTAAGTAAATCAAGATTCTGCTGATACCGCGCTTTCCAATCAGAAGTAATCGGCTCCATTTCATCGCCGATCTTATTCAAAGCTTCCTGTGCCTCTTCATATGAAACAATTGGGCGAATTCCCAACTCATCAACTTTATCAGTAGGTACCATAATAACCATATCTGAAACTTCAAGATAAATCACATAGTATAAAAATGTTTTCTCTTTAAATTTCTTTTCACATATATCAGTTATTTTGCCAACACCCTGACTAGGATACACAATCTTCTGATTAACCTGGAATTTTGTCTGAACATCACTCATATTATATAGTATACCACAAAATTGAATATTTTTGAATAGACGTATTCACACCAGGTCTAGATACCTTGTATCAGATACATTGAACGATATGTCTCGGCAACAGGTCTAACAGAATACATATCATAAAATATAAAAGCGTATGTGTCACAGTATATATTAGAAACAAGTATGTACCAATAAGGCCGCTCAACAAAGTTATTATTCTTATCTAAAACAGGTTTGCAAACAATCTTTTTTTGTGTATGGTATATGCTGGAGGTTATTATGGACAAGAGAGTCTTAACAATTCAGGATATTTCATGTGTCGGACAATGTTCGCTTACTGTCGCACTGCCGGTTATTTCAGCATGCGGACTTGAAACAGCAGTACTACCCAGTTCCGTACTATCAACACACACTGGCGGCTTTAAAGGATATACATTCCGTGATCTGACAGGTGACATGGACGCAATTCTAGCCCACTGGGAAAAAGAAAACATAACATTTGACGCTTTTTATACCGGCTATGTGAGCAAAGAACAAATTCCGCTTATTCTTAAAATTATGAAAAAAACTGCACGCAAAGGAGCATTGCGAATCGTCGATCCTGTAATGGCTGATAACGGTAAAATGTATCCAGGATTTGATAAATCATTTCCATCTGAAATGGTAAAACTCTGTGCAGAGGCAGATGTTATTCTTCCTAATTTAACTGAAGCATCTTTCCTGCTTGACATCCCCTATGTTGGAGATAATCGCAATGGTACAGATTACGATCAAACGTATATTGAGGATATACTAAAGAAACTACATTGTCTTGGCAGTAAAAATGTTGTACTTACAGGCGTCACTTTTCAAGCCGATAAGCTTGGATGCGCCTGTTACGATGGAAAATCAGTCAGTTATTATTTTAATGATCGTATTGATAAGACAATGCATGGTACTGGTGATGTCTATGCTGCATCCTTTACCGGAGCTCTCTGCCGAGGCTGGTCACTTTCAGCAGCAGCTGCGCTTGGAGCAGATTTCGTTGTAGAGTCAATGAAAGCGACCATAGATGATCCAGATCACTGGTATGGTGTTAAGTTTGAAAAGGCTCTGCCCTACTTAATAAAACGTTTAACAGCATAACAAGTTACCACACATGATTATGCGCTCAATCACTCAAATCAACACTAAGCGCATAATCATCAGCAAGTGATATACTTTCAAGACGGTCAAGATCTGCAAGCAGTTTCATAACAAGTTTAGTGCATTGTTCCTGCCTGATGCCAAAGCCATCTATATCTATCTGTTTCTCAACAGAACTTCGCGGATATATATCAACATACAATGTTCGCCCACCATCAAATTCAACACTGGTAAATACAGCACCGTTTGTTATTCCCTGTTTAAACGGAACAAACAGAGACGCTTTTCCTGTCGTAGTCATAAATCCTTCAGTCCAGTGATTATTATCCGCATATAATCGCAGCGCAGCTGTGACCGCTTCTGTAATATATTCATCCTGATAAATAAAATCACGGCGCAGTATTTCATTATCATGAATACTGGATGAGGATAAACCCGCACCTCCAGAATTTTGCGTTTCTATTGCAGAAGATACACTTTCTTGTTTTTTTTCGGTCTCATTTTCGGATAGAGCCACAGACTCTGAGAGTCTTTGTACAGATTCTGTTGCAGAATTTCGTCCGCCCATATCAGATAAATCAAATACATCACTGTTTATTGATTCTGTGACCGAATTCAATTCACTATGGTGCAGCACCAACCATCTTACAAACAATAACAGAGAAATAGCACTCAATGAAATACAGAACAATCCCCCAATGAGCTCAGTCCAGCTCATTCCCATCTCACTCGAAAGTGCAAAGTGATACGGATTAACCGGGTCATATGACAAAGCTACCTGTTCACCTATCCGAAAAGGATTGAATGTATAACCGACAGAAGAATGAAGTGTTAATTTTGTACCATTAACAAACAATTCATAGACCGGATAATATAAAAACATTCCAGTTTTTTGATCACGCCGAGTCTCAATGTTGCGAACAAGTGCCTGTGCCTGTTTTGTATATGCCCGTGTAGGAGCAAATGGCTGCACAAGGATAAACCAAGCAGCAACAGCACATATACATATCATAAAAATAAAAGCAATAATAATCAGTTTTACACGGATATTTTTTCCGGATCGTTTCGTGCGCATCATAAATATACGATATACATATCAGACGTCAGTTGTCAACGGATGATTTTTTCACATATGTATCAAAGAGATGCTGTATTTTCATTTTTGCACTCTCAGAAAGAGATGGACCATATATAATAAACGATAGAGAATCAAACGAGAGTATTGAGCGGATTGCTTCTATTAATTCATCTTTTGATATACTTCTAATAAGAGAGAGTATTTCATCCGTATTCCGAAATGCAAAATTAAGAGACAAACAGCGCTGCAAACGTTTCATTCTATATTCAGCTTCTTCTGAACAAATAATTTCTTCTCCGCACAGATGTTCTTTGGCAGCAGATATTTCATCATCTGAAATATCTATTTTATTATTAGAAACAGTACACAAAGAACTGATTTCTTCAAAAAAACCCTGAGAAATTTTCAAACTATTTTTTCGAGGAGCAGACGCGTAAGCACACCAGCATCCTGTATCAAAATAAAAATTACAGAAACTGTACACGGAATAACAACAGCCGTCTTGTTCACGAAGACGCTGAAATAACCGGCTGCTCATTGTATCCCCCAAAAGCGCATTCAATACAGCATAAGCAAAATACCTCCGTTCATCCAGAGGATAGGGAATAGGAAAGAGAGCAAAAATTTGTTCCTGCCGGAATGGAGCTTTCAAAAAAGAAAGACCGGCATGCCACACAGGTAGATGAAATACAGAACTGCAATACGGAGCATGGGTATGCATATCTGATAATCGCTTCACCAAGAGACTCGTATCTGCCGCTCCCGAAACGAACACAGAAAGCATTCCATGAACAAAAAAACGCTGATACCATTGATACAGCATTTCATAAGAAATAGAAGCAATATCATCTATACCACCAGCAATACTAGCGGCAAGCGGTGAGTTAGGCCAAATTACTCCTGCAGCGGCATCAAGCGCGGATTCTTCCGCATCATCAAGAGAAGACATTACCTCACTCTGAATTACAGACCGTTCCCGTTCAATATCCTCTAAGTTAAATACGGAATCCTCCGTCATATCACAAAGAACATCGAGCGCGTCAGCAGCATGTTCCGCCGGGACAGTACAGTACAAACACACACATTCTCTTTCAGTATAAGCGTTAGCGTACCCGCCTATTCTGTCAAATTCACAGGCAATAGAAAAGGCTGACCGTTTCTGCGTCCCTTTGAAAAGCATATGCTCTACAAAATGAGTAATACCACGGCAGCCTTCTGATTCATAACGTGAACCGACAGAAAAACAGAACCCGATAGCAGCTGTACGAACAGACGCATCAGATTCTGTTACCAAGACAATGTTATTTGGCAAAATCTGTTTTTCTACAGATATTCCCATATATTATTTTTTTTGCTGATCTTCAATCGCATCGATATAAGACAGATTCAAACGTCCCATCTTATCAATTTCAAGAAGTTTAACAGGTATTTGCTGTCCTTCCTTAACAACATCAGAAACTTTGTCAACACGTTTGCGGGACAATTTTGAAATATGGCACAAACCTTCTTTTCCCGGCAGGATCTCAACAAATGCCCCAAATTCCATAATGCGTTTAACAGTACCTGTATATATGGTTCCTACTTCAGGATCATCGACAATTGCTTTTATAGCGGCTTTCGCATCATCAGTCGCTTTTCCGCTGCGCCCGTAAATTGTCACTGTTCCATCATCTTCAGTATTAATTGTTACCCCAAACTGCGCAGAAATACCTTTTACGACTTTCCCGCCAGGACCAATAAGCGCACCAATTTTATCAACATCAATCTTCATTGTCTCGATTTTAGGTGCGTATTGGCTGATTTTAGGTGCGGGTTTGCTGATGGTCTCATTCATAATACCAAGTATATGCATACGGCCGCGCTTCGCCTGTGCAAGTGCTTTCTGCATAATTTCCGTTGTTACACCAGCAATCTTGATATCCATTTGGAATCCGGTTATACCATCAACCGTGCCGGCAACTTTAAAGTCCATATCACCAAGATGATCTTCTTCACCAAGGATATCCGATAAAATAGCATATTTTTCGTATTTATCACCCTCGGTAATAAGCCCCATCGCAATTCCAGCTACAGGCTTTTTCATCGGAACACCGGCAGCAAGCATACACAATGTACCGCCGCAGACGGATGCCATAGAAGAAGACCCATTAGATTCCATAATTTCAGAAACAACACGAATAGTATACGGAAATTCTTCTCGGGGAGGAACCATCGGTTCAAGAGAACGGCGGGCAAGATTTCCATGACCGATTTCACGGCGGCCAGTTCCCATACGTCCAACCTCACCAACAGAATAAGGAGGAAAGTTATAATGCAGAATAAAATGTTCGCGGCGATCACCATCGATATCATCATACACCTGCTCATCAAGAACAGTACCTAAGGTCGCGATGGCAAGAGACTGTGTTTCACCGCGGGTAAACAGAGCTGATCCATGAGGACGAGGCAATACATTTATTTCACAAGTAATAGGCCGAATATCCTCAGTTCCGCGGCCATCAACACGCACACCACGCTCAAGAATTCCAGTACGCAAAATATGATATTCCATATCTTCAAACAGCGCATCAAAGAGTTTTTTCTGATTTTCATCTTCCAGCTGCTGAGCATACTTTTCTGCCAAAGCAGATTTTACTTTACCGATAGCCTCACGGCGTTCTTTTTTACCTTTTACATAACATGCCGTTTCTAATTGCGGATAAGCCTCATCATATATCGCCTGCTTATTTTCCAACTCAACCATCAGCGGCGCAAGCGGCAGTTTCTCTTTTCCAGCAAGCTTTCTTAATTCATCCTGCAGATGACACATCGCAGTAATAAATTCCTGTGCTTTGGCAAGTGCACCAAGCATAATATCTTCCGAGACTTCCTGTGCGCCGCCCTCTACCATCGTAAAGCCATCAGCCGTACCTGCGACAACAATTTCCAGAGATCCTTTTTCAATTTGCTCATATGTCGGATTTAGAATATATTCGCCATCAAGATAACCAACACGCACACCTGCAACAGGCCCTGCAAACGGAATATCAGAAACATGGACAGCCGCGGAACTGGCAATGATAGCCAAGATATCAGGAGGATTTACCTGATCAGAAGATACACACGTTGGAATAATCTGAATATCACGGCCAAAAGCGATATCAAATAGAGGCCGCATCGGACGGTCAATCAGACGGGAAACAAGAATTTCTTTATCCTTTGGGCGGCCTTCCCGTTTAATAAAACCGCCGGGAATTTTACCGGCAGCATAATACTTTTCGTTGTAATCTACAGTCAGCGGCACATAATCAAGACCTTCCTGCGCACTATCAGATGTACAAACAGTCGCAATGACAGCGGAACCGCCAAACTGAGCATATACAGCACCGTTAGCCTGTTTCGCGATACGGCCTGTTTCCAAAATTAATTCTTCATCACCAATTTTGTACGAAACTCTTTGAACCATTTTTTTTCCTTCTAAAAGAATAACACACTTCTGTAAATAAAAAAAAGGGGCGGCCGCGGATACCCCGCATCTCCACCCCTTTGCTGACAGGACATACTATTTGCGCAGTCCCAGCTCCTTAATAAGAGAACGATACAGCTCAAGATCCTTACGCTGCAAATATTTTAATAAACTTCGGCGCTGGCCAACCAGTTTAAGCAGGCTGCGTGAAGCGCATTTATCTTTTTTAAACGTCTTACAGTGATCTGTAAGCTGCTTAATACGTTCTGTAAGAAGCGCGACCTGAACTTTTGTATTGCCAGTATCCTTTTCATTCACACCAAATTTACTGACCAGAGAAATTGTTGTTTCTTTTGTAAGTGCCATTACTTACTCCTTATTATATCCATCCAGAGGACAAGCTGAAATCACGGAACAAATTGAATTGTTCCTATATACTGACTGCAGTTACAGTTAGGCAGGCGAAGGATGCCGTTTGCTGTTTCCGCAGCAGAATTAAATACCGTACCATCTCTCAAGTGAACCAGGACAGTATATCTGCCGTCTTTTGGCAAAATCTGATCAAACGCGGCAGTAATACTCCCGCCGTCCCTCGTCCATACCGTCTGTCGGCAATCAATTTCAAAATTTCTGCCGAGCAAAACCTTCACTAAAGAAAAATTCCCAGTCGCAATCGCCGCACGGATACGCGATGAACTGATCCGTTCTTTATCAAAAAGAACTTCCTTCGGAATTTCAAAACCGATATCTTTTTCTATCGCAAAACGTTTTATATCAGTAATTCCGCAAGATCCATGATAACCAAATCTAAAATCAGATCCCTCAACTATAAACCGCATATTACACATACGAAACAATACAGAAAGGAAATCTGCTCCTTTTATTGTACTGAATTCAGGGGAAAAGTCAATGACCACCGCAAAAGCGACACCTGCTTTTTCAAACCAGGCTAACCGCTGATTCACCGTACTAATGACAGTACCCGTATGTTTTCCCAGTCCTGAAAACCGCGGAGGAAAAACAAAAGTCACTACACCGGGAATAAAAGCTGTCTGAGCTAAAAGACGCTGTATTAAAACCGTATGCCCAAGATGAGGTCCATCAAAACTGCCGACAGACAACGCGCATCCTTTTTCACACAACGAAGGCAAACAGTCAAAGAGAACGCCCTCATTAACATCTTTCCACGAAAAAACACGCAAAGACATTTTACCAGTTACTTAAAAACAGAACATTCAGGTATAACAAATCCATACGAAAGAGTCCCTTTGCTGTATGAAATAATACCGCCAAATACTCCGTTAGGATAATATACCGCAAAGTCCTGCCCATGACGGTATTGCCCGGAACTAAAACAGACAGACTGCTTATCTTTCGTCATAAACGTGCATACAGATAACGGCTTACCGGTAATAAATGCAGAAACACTTTCCGGACACAGTACTATTGGTTCAAAACCACACAAAACCGCTATCTCAGGTTCAAATGGACGGACAGCTGACCGCAGCTTTGCTATTCCTTCATCCGTATTAAACGGATTATAAGCTGAATTGGCAAACATTTTTTCATCATTCTGCTTTTGTTCCGTCCCAAAAACAGGCAGCCATTCATATCCGGCAGCATCCTGCAATAAAAATGGACCGACAGCTGTCCGGCGCAAAGCGCGCAAAAATCCGCGGGACTGGCAAGCTAACGCAATATCACGAGCAAGGGAACGAATATACGTTCCTTTAGAGCAGCGTACATCAAGAATAGCATATACGCCGTCATACGATACTAATTGTATAGAATAGATATCCACAGAACGCGCAGCAAGCTCAACATTACCGCCTGCTCGAATAATATCACTCGCCCGCCGCCCATCGATATGTAAAGCAGAATAAGACGGCGGTACTTGCTGAATAGTACCTATAAATTGCGGCAACACTTCAATCAGCCGCTCAGCAGAAGGCGGAGAAGCAGTTGCGATAACCTGACCATTAGGATCTAAAGTATCAGTTTCTGCACCAAACTCAATAACCGCGCGATATGTTTTATCAAAAAGCGTTATATGGGGAACAAGGCGTGTCAGCCGGCCGACTAATACGACCAGCAGACCATCAGCAAAACTATCTAATGTACCAGTATGGCCAACCTTCTTTGTGCCAAGAGCTTTTTTCACCACATTAAGAGCGGTAAAACTTGTTAGCCCCGGTTGTTTCGCATATAAGACAATGCCAGCAGCGGTATTATTCTTGTTTATCGCCATCCGTATCCTGAATTTCAGCACTGTGCGATTGTTCTAACTCATTCAATTTACGCACCATTTCAAAGCCTTCTTTTATGCTGCTGTCGGCTATAAACGTCAGCTTAGGAAACTGCCGAATTGTTAGTTTTTTAGCAATTGAAGACTGTATAAAACCTGCTGCGTTCTGAAGCCCGCGCACGCCTTTTTCAGTCTCTTTGTCACTCATGAAACTTGATACATATACTTTTGCGTAAGATAAATCCCCTGAGATCTCAACACGATTCACAGAGAGAAAAGTCGACACCCGGGGATCTTTTATCTGTTTGCGCAAAATCATCTGAGCTATTTCATCCCGAATCTGTTCACCAAGCCGTATCAGTCTGAATCCGGTAGCCATAACATCAACACCTCTGTTTACTCTGTATCAGAATGCTCTTCCGCAGGCGCAGCAGCGGCAATGGAATCAGAAAGTTTACGTGCAACCTCAACATATTCAAAGACTTCAAACTGATCCCCAATTTTTATATCATGCCAACTGTCAATGCCAATACCGCATTCATATCCGGCAGCGACATCTTTAACATCATCTTTAAATCGCTTGAGCGACGAAACCTTTCCTGTATAAATAACAATTCCATCCCGAATGATATTTACACTGCTTGATCGTTTAATTTCACCCTGCAAGACATACGCACCTGCAATCGTACCGATTTTAGGCACTTTAAACGTATCACGGACTTCTACGGTTCCAATAACTTCTTCTTTTACATCAGGCTTGAGAAGACCTTCCATCGCCTGAGTTATTTCTTCAACAGCTTTATAGATAACATTGTACTTCCGGATATCGACTTTTTCCTGTTCAGCAAGTATTTTTGCTTTTGGTGTAGGACGAACATTAAAACCGATAATAATAGCGTTTGAGTCAGCAGCAGCGAGCATAACATCACTCTCGTTAATCGCGCCGGCAGACGAATGGATAACGACAAGACGAATTTCACGTGTTGATAATTTTTCAAGAGACTGTTTGAGCGCCTCCGCAGATCCCTGAACGTCAGCCTTAATAAGAACTTTCAGCTCCATAATCTCGCCAGCATCGATTGTCTCATACAAATTATCAAGCGTAATTTTCTTAACATTCTTCGCATCTTCAAAACGCTTTAATTCCTGCCGTTTTGCGGAAATAGCACGAGCCGTCTTTTCATTGTCAGTTACCTGGAAAGGATCTCCGGCATTCGGCATTGACTCAATACCCAGAATCTCGACAGGCATACTCGGTGTCGCGCATTCAATCTTTTCTCCCCGATCGTTAAATATAGCGCGAACACGGCCCGAATAAATACCGGCGACAAAAGAATCGCCTGTATGCAGCGTTCCCCGCTCAATAATAACCGTTGAAACGACACCGCGGCCATGATCAACACGGGACTCAATAATCTTACCTTCAGCTCTGCAGTCCCACGGCGCAGTCAATTCAAGCACCTCAGCCTGCAGCAGGATAGCGTCCAGCAAATCATCAAGCCCTTCTTTCTTCAGCGCACTGATATGCACATACTGTGTATCTCCGCCCCAGTCTTCAGGAACAAGCCCCTGTTCAGACAACTGTGTTTTTACCCGGTCGGGATTTGCTTCGGGCTTATCTATTTTATTTACCGCAACAATAATCGGAACTTTTGCATCCTTTGCATGATTGATAGCCTCGATTGTCTGTGGCATCACACCATCATCAGCAGCAACGACAAGAACAACAATATCCGTTATCTTTGCGCCGCGCGCGCGCATCATAGTGAACGCCTCATGTCCGGGAGTATCAAGGAATGTTATTTGACCTTTTGGTGTATCAACCATGTATGCGCCGATATGCTGTGTAATACCACCAAATTCACTGGCTGCAACATTTGCACTGCGAATCGCATCAAGAGTCTTTGTCTTACCATGATCAACATGTCCCATAATAGTAACTACCGGGGGACGGGTACGAATATCCTCAGACGCCTCATCGCTTTCAATAACTGTTTCATCATACAAGCTGACAATATGAACATCGCAGCCATATTCAGAAGCAAGCAAAGTAGCCGTATCCGCATCAATCGACTGCGTAATAGAGACCATCATACCCATAGACATGAGTTTAGCGATAATCTCTGACGCTTTCAGGTTCATTTTTTTTGCCAGATCAGAAACAGAAATAGTTTCCATTATTTCAATCTGGGCAGGCACAGCACTTGTTTTTACCGTCTGCTTTTTCTTCTGATTGTATAACTTATCTTCTATAAAATCTTCTTCACGATCTTTGCGTGAATAAACAGGTTTTTTCGCCTTAAACGTCTTTTTAGCAGGAACTTTTTTGTTTTCCTCGATTGGAGCAGGCGCAGCAAAACCAGAACGCACGCCGAATCCCGGTCTGCCGCTATTTGGTGCTCCGCCCTGCCGGGCAGCGAATCCGCCGCTATTACGATTCTGATAATTACCGCCGGATGTATTAGAACGTCCCTGATAGCCGCTTCTGTTGCCAGTACCGCCATTACGATTCTGATAATTACCGCCGCGGTTATTTCCCTGTCCGCTGCGGTTTTGATATCCCTCACGAGCCTGCGTACCAGTAAATCCTTCAGACTTGCGCTGATACCCAGAAGTATTGCCATTATCTCTGCGCTGCTGGCCGCCACGCTGATAACCGCTGCGCGGCCGGTCAGAAAGATTACCGGCTTTTACATTTGGACGGGCAGTACTTAATTCCATAGGTTGCGGACGCGGTTTTTCTTCTGTTTTAACTGTTTTCGGTGTATTCTCACTGCTGGGAACAGCTGAAACACTCGTCCGCACAGCTTTGACTGGTTCAGACTCAACTTCCGCTTTTTTTGCCGCAGGACGAATATCCTTTTTGCTTTCTGTGTCATCCTTAACCACAGTTTTGGGAGACTCAGGTACATTACTTCCAGACGGTGCCGCAACCACAACTTTCGGTTTTCGTTTTTTGACAATCACCTTTTTGGGTTCGCTCTTGTCAGTCTGTTCCGTTTTTTCCGCAGGAGCAGCAGGCGCTGCCGCAGCCTGATGTGTGTCGTTCTTCTGTTTGTTCAGAATAAATTTGGGTTTGTTATCTGCATCTTCAGCCATATCTTATCCTATTCTTCATCCTCAAATTCAAAAGCAATACCGACCCCACAATTAGGACATGTCGTCATATCAATGGTTATCGCCGCACCGCAATTAGGACATTCATATACGTCTTCATCTTCGCTGTCTGCCATATCATTACTTTCATTTCCGGCAGACGCACTATCCTGTACGTCAGCAGATGTTTTCTCCTCTACCACATCTACAGCTTCAGACAGCAATTTTCTCACACCGGCGATATCCGCTTCAGTAATACCTTCAATATTGGCCAGACTGTCATCCTGAACAGCCTCAATAAAACGGCCAATATCTTCGATACCGTTTTCTTTCAAAACGGCGACCACACGCTCATCTATTCCGGGGATTTCAGAAAGCAGTGTTATTTCTTCTTCATCGCCGCCGGAGAACAACTCCTGCGCAGCTTTACGAGAACCGATCGTCTGTGTATCAAACTCCTCAAACTGTTTTTCAGTCTTAACATCGATACTCCAATCACACAGCCGATTTGCAAGACGGACATTCAATCCCTGCTTGCCAATGGCGAGTGAAAGCTGATCATCAGACACAACCGCCACAGCCTGTTTTTTATCTTCATCAAGAATAACAACATCTATAACTTCAGCCGGAGAAAGCGCATTCTTGATAAAAAGTTTCGGATCTGGCTCATATTTCAAAATATCAATTTTTTCACCTTCAAGCTCACGGATAATTGCCTGAATTCGAACCCCTTTAAGACCGACGCACGCACCAACTGGATCTATATCTTCTTTATGAGAAAGCACCGCGATTTTTGTCCGGTATCCCGGCTCGCGGACAACTTTATAAATATCAATCGTCTTATCATAAATTTCAGGAACTTCAAGTTCAACAATCGCGCGGACAAAATCAGGATCTGTTCGGGACAGAATCAACTGAAGTCCGGTATTTGTTTTCTTTAAATCTTTTACATACGCTTTAATGCGGTCATTTTTATGATAAGATTCACGCGGAGACTGATATTTTACCGGCAAAACACCTTCAACTTTACCAAGATCAACATATATATTGCCGTTGCGTTCCCGCTGATAATAACCGACGATAACATCGCCTAATTTATCTTTATATTCCGCATACAGACCATCTTTCTGGATTTCAGACAATGACTGATGAGCACGCTGCTTACCGGTTTGAACAGCAGAACGCCCAAAAGATTTTGGATCGATTAAAATATCAATTTCATCACCGACTTCGCAGTCAGGACTGTATAACCGCTGCGCTTCCTCCAGTTCTACTTCCAGTGTCGGATCATATACACCGTCAACAATAACCTTGCGCGCATATACAGAAACATCTGATAAATCATCATTAAATTTTATAATAACATTTTCATCAGTACCATACGCCCGTTTATAGGCAGCCCGTATCATATCTTCAACAATATGAACAACTGAATCTTCTGAAATACCTTTATCCTGTGTCAGCTGACGTATTGCTTCTGCTATCTGCGATGCCATATCGCGACTCCTTACAAATTTAATAATTTTGCTTTTGCGATCTCCGAATACGGGATCGTTTTCCGCTCAGCGGCGCAGGCTCCATCTTCTGTAAGCAGTTCAATCGTCAGCGACAGAGAATCGCTGCTGACAATGATACCGCGAACCCACTCTGTTACCGCTGTATGCCATACACGAACCGGACGCCCTTCAAACAGAGCAAATTCAGCCGCGTTTTTTATATTTCTTTCCAGACCCGGTGAAGTTACTTCCATAGAAATATCGTCATTCTGAAGCAACGCTTCCATGCGAGAAAGCAGCAGTCTGTGAACTTTCGCGCAATCGTCAATGCTGATAGACGAAGATCCAGTATCCATACCATCCCTACGTGCAGATCTGGTAATAACTGCGGAAACATGGGTATTTCCGCCGCTGCGCATAACCCGCAGTTCAACTAGTAAAAAACCAAGCCCCGCAACGAGTGTTTTATTTTCAGCATAATACGGAAGAGAATCTAACGAAATATATTCCACAAACGCTCCATAGACAGACCGGATACAACCAGTCTAAGTATAAAAAAAGAGTCGTTTGACCGACTCCCACTTTCAAGCCTATTACAATTTGTACTATATAATAATATCATTGCGCCAGGATAAAGTCAAGCATTTTAATCCGTACACTCGGACACCAATACGTAAAACAGTGCAGGATTTACAAATGCGCCCAGATAACTCGTACCGGTTCTCCCAAAACGGAGGTAAATTCCGCAATAAATTCATCTGTGATGTCCCAGAGATTCCAGAATACAAATCCAATCTGGCAGAATCCCCATGGGGGATCCAGAATATACTCACGGATATCGGATGATTTTCCGCAGCTAGGGCAGGAAATCAGAGGATTGCCCTCATCTGTAAACCACTGTTCCGTCATATCGTAAAACTGTTCCACGATATCTTCTCCGCACTGAGGACAGACAGCTGACTCAAGACCGCCTTCCAGATTAGTAAAAACATTTTTCGCGTCAAACTGTTCAACGCAGAATCCGTTTACGGCAAGGTCATGATCCGGCTCACAGCCGCTGATATGAGTGTTCCCCTCTCTGGTTATCCGCCGTCCGCCGCTTTCATAAAGGACACAGTCACTGATATCAGGTTCTATCCAGCCTTTCTCTATCAGCCATGAAGTAATTCTTTTTTCCATCTCATCACGTTCCGCCGGTTCAATAAAAATCCGTTCCGGAACCAGAGTTACACTGCTATCGCTCATGTGTTTTCCTTCACATATATTAGCTTAATCACCTTCTCTATTATGCAACAAAGAGAAAAAAAATTCCCGTAATTTTTTCTTTCTTTTGTAAAGGGGCAGCATTTTTGTATCGGGAGAAAAGCGGTTCATCCACCGATTGTAAAAATCCAGACTGCGCTGCGCCTGTTCTTCTTTGGAATAGCGGTTGATATCTTTGGTGAATGGATCAAAATCGATCACGGAATCGATCAGGTACTTCCTTTGCTCCTCCGGCGGCGGGTACAGGGGGCGTAACAGGTCGTGGACTTTGCCGTAATGAGAGGGAATCTGTTTCGCTTTCCGATCGCCCAGTTCCGGTTTCGGACCGGCCTGAATGATGAATCCGTCATCATAACGGGCAATGGGATACTCATTGCCTAACGCATTGTATTCCTCCATAGTTTCATGAGAAGCCATAAGGAATTTTACTGTCTTGCGTTCACCCCTTTCACTGACTTTGCTGATATCGTTTTCGGTCAGCAGCTTAATCTTTCCGTTTTTTGCCAGATGCAGCCGGGAGGAGACAGGACTCATATAGAACTTTGCCTCTTTGCCGATAAGAGAAGCGTATTCCCGGACACAGTCGCATACCTGGTGCTGCGTTTCGGGCAGGTGCCCGTTCAGAAAAAAGAGGGTAACTGTAAAAGAAGTCCACCCCATAATCATATCTTCGTTATTGTTCCAGCCTATGGGACGGACAAAACCGGAGTTATCAAGGCGGTTGCGGAGGATTTCCTTTTCTTTATTAAAAGATTCAGTTTGCATGATTACATATCCCTGACAGTGTCAGACATCAACAATTCATAAAAAGATTGTTTTTATAAATATCAGACAGACAAGCCCCGCGAACAGTATATAATAGATTTTTTTACAGGGAAAGACTTCTATCAGAAAAAAGAATGAGACAGAAACTTGCTGAATCACCAGACACAAGAGAATGAACTTCCAAAGAATCTGATAATAACCGAAACGAAACAGAACGAAAAACGCCCCCGCCACGGATAGTATCTGCGCACACAAAAAAAAACGGAATTATCACTTTCCGGCTCCTTCTATCCGCCAGTATCATAGCGGCAATCAGTATCACGGCAGAGACGGTACCCAAAAACATTTCTTTTGTAAAAATACAGAAAAGGTCCTGCGGAAGAAAGAGGATAACAACGGCTGCCGCGGAAAAAAGAATATAAAGAAACAAAGCAAAAACACAAAAAAAGCAGAAGAAGTCCTGGATGCAATCGAAATTTCATCAAGAGCCTGCCCGATTATTTGCTTTGAATCTCATCATTTCAGTATAAGCACTTGCAGCCGTAAACTCAAATAAATTCATCCCATCAGTACACAACAAGTGTATAAACAAAAAAATAATAGACTATCTTTTATTCATTTTTAGTCTTTCTTTGAAACAAAAATAGGCTATCTTTTATTCATTTTTAGTCTTTCTTTGAAACAAAAATAGGCTATCTTTTATCCGTTTTTAGTCTTTCTTTGAAACAAAAATAGGCTTTTTTTATTTCATTTTTAATCTTTTTTTGAAACAAAAATAGGCTGTTTTTATTTTGTTTTTAATCTTTTTTTAAAACAAAAATAGATTGTTTTTTATTTATTTTTAAACTGGTTTTGAAATAAAAATACACTGTTTTTATTTCAAATATAATTTATTTACTCCCAAAAGTATGTGCCTCTGTGATAAAAGAAGGACGCCCAAACGGGCGTCCTTCGTATCCTGTTCACTCAGTATGTATTACTCGGTGATCTTTATGTACAGGTAGCCGGAAAGCGTCTCAGTCTTAGTAACGGTATTATCCGTAAACTCATAATCCGCCTTTACATAGACCGGATACGTACCTGCGGTTAAAGTATCGTTGAAAGTCCATTCAAGTTCTCCCGCACCATCATCAGTAATACCATCTGTAAGCGGAGTTATTCCGTCAAGGCCGTACACCGTATACTCCATATTGAATAAAGCAGTATATGTAGTTGTATCCAGAGTAACAGTCACACTACCATTAACAGCACCAAGAGGCGTACTCCGCAGGGGAGCTTCTATCACCTGAGCGTTTATCAGATCTTTAAACAGCTTCACGTTCTGCGGTTTGCTGTATGAGGGCAGCGTCACATTGACGGTGAGACCGCTCTGCCATACCGCAGTCACGTCCATATTAGCCGCGTTGCTGGCGGCAATTTCTGTGACAGGAGTTCCCGGTCCCGGAGTCATCGACGCCGTATTCTGCCATTCATAGAACTTATAGTTGTCTCTGAACACATGAGGAATGTCCGCCGTGTCAGCGCTCAGAAGCGGCTGAGCCGTGTCGCTCTTGTTATACGGAAGTACAAAAGCAGTATCAGCTGCCGCAGTAGTAACATCACCGGCAGCAGCGCCGAATTTAACCTGCCCCTCATCAAGCTGATATGTTACGGTAAACAGATTGATTTCATCAGCGCAGGCAACATCAGAGGAATCACCAAATGAGTTATTTGCGTTGATTGTCGCCGTATATGTTTTGCCTGTCTCAAGCCATATGGTCGCCGTCGTGCTTCCTGCGGCAAGACTTCCGTCCGCGAGATCTCCTGCAGCGGCATCCGCAACAGCCTCATTAGTCGCCGTAGAAGAATTAACGGTATACGCAACAGAACCGGCATTATCCGTATCCGTAATCTTAATCACAAAGCCAGTCTCATTATCAGACTTGTCATCCCAGGTGAATACGGCTTTATACAGCGTGTCAGCGGCGAGTGTTGTTCCGTTAATAACCTGATACTTGGAGTCTCCGAAGCCATCATCGTTAAAGATTGTCTTTGTCACAGCGAAATTCTCTGGTGCCGCCGGTATTTTATTGTAGATGTCCTTTTCCAGTTTAATAACTGCTTCTGAAACATTTCCGGCGTCTATTCTGATTCTGTCAAAGTATGTGGCGAGTACCTGGTTTTTGTCATTGTAAAAAATCACGCCAAAAAAGGAGTCTCCGCCGGCCGCGGCTGCGTCGGTTGTATACTGTATTTTCCACTGATTCGTAACGTTGTTCGCCTCAGATACACCGTCAACGCCATTCCAACCAGGATTTTTTTCAACTTTTTTTACATCCACTACACCAGCGCTGGCATCAGAACTATCAAACAAACCATATGATATCTTTTTTATTTCATCAATATCGTAGAACGTCACACTCACGTCCACATCGCCTTTCGCCTGTGTAGAAGCAGCTGGCTGCAGATTAAATGTGACAGCCGCAGCACCGCCGGAAAGATCCGCTGTCGCTTTCGCGGAAAGGACAGGTTTTGTAGGATCCGCTGCGTCTCCCGTTTTTTCATAACCGGTCAGCGTGAGGTTCCATGTATCAACCGCGAGATACAGCGTCAGTCCCGCTTTTAGCTCAGCGTAGGTCAGCTTATCTGCTATCACTGCGTCACTATCATCATCGTCCGTAATCTGATATACCAACGCGCTCGCCCGCTCCTCTGTCCAGTCTGACGGCAGAATAGTTCTGGACGGGGCACTGACACTGGCAGAGACATACAGAACCGGCATTTTTCCGGAATCGGCTGATGATCCCGATGGGTCTTTCAGCGACGCGTCAAGCACATTGCTGCACGAAATAATCGCCATAAGCGCGCCAAGCACAAGCCCCGCTGAAAGAAACGTAGAAAATGTGTGTTTCATGTGTTCCTCCTGTGAAACATCTGAAAAAAATCCCCCGCGGCGCTTTCTCAGGCACTCGCGTTTAGGATTCCGCTGCGTCAGCAATGACACAGCGTCCGATACGATTTTTACGGAATATGTCTGTCCGTAAAACCTGTGACTTTTTTACCCCTATCATGCATACGCTGGTACCGGCCTGTTTGCGGTCTAACTTTCAGTAACAGTGATTGCCGCCGTATCCCGGTACCGGTTGCCGATAATATTTGTAACTAGGACTTCTACCGTATACTTACCAGGCGCAAGCCGCAGCCCATTTGTGTTTACATACTGAAAATTCATCGTTCCCGGAACAAGCGTATATCCTTTTCCATCCGAACCGGTCAGTTTCCATGAATACGATACGTATTTTTCACTTACCGACAAACGCAGCGCCATCAGCTTTCTCACGCTATACTCATCGTATGGCAGCAGCGACCTGAGCGTCATTATCTGATCAGTCGCGTGTTCCGTATCCTCCTCCGACGTCTCATAGGTAAACAGCGCGTTATATTCAGTCAGCATTTTTTCCGGCGACATTCCGCAGGAAACAAACACCACGCACAGCACGCTCAGAAAAAGCGGCAGGCATTCTGTTTTTACAGCTGTATGCCGCACCGTGAAACGTTCGGAAAACAATTTAACAGCACCTCCTTTATTCTTTTTCTGTGCCGAATCGGAACGTATAACCAACAGACGCAAATCCCGAAAAACCGAAATTCGTATCATATTCAATACCTCCGCCAACACGGGCACCCCAAAATTCCGCTCCGGCAAAAAGCGATGTTACAGCACCAAACCGCGGAGTTCCCGCGACGCTTGAACTCACACTTGTGTTCCATAAAAACCGCATATTTGCTCCAATATCCGCCTGCACAAATACACGGATAAAATCTTTAGGATAAAACTCAAGCCCGCCGCACGCACACACAGACACACTGTATACAGACGGCGGATTCAGATATTCTGTCGGCGTCTCATATGTGTACGGAAAATCGTCAGCAGGCAGGCTGTCTCGCAGCGAAAGAGTTCCGCCAAAAAAGAACAGAGAAGACACTGAATAGAAATATCCCGCGTTCAGATGCAGCGTAAACCGGTACAGATTGGTATCAATGCTGCCGATTCCCGCGGAAACGGTAACATGATGCGCTGAGTTATTTTTTTGCTGCTGCAAACTGTCCGCTGCGCCCGTACCGGCGCCTGTTTCAGAAATTTGATTGCCTGTTCCACTCTGCCCCGTACCCTGTTCACTGGTGCTGCCGCCTGTTCCGATACTTTGTTCACCAGCGCCGCTGCCTGCGCTGTTATTTCCCGCCGCTCCGGAAACAGCGGAACCTGAGTGAGAAACGTTTTTTTCGTCTATGTTCCACAAAAGCAGACAGCCGTTTTCACAGCCAATAATAATGTTGTTACCAACAGGGCTGAAAGCGATTGAATTTATAAAAGAATTCTGTTTTTCGCTCTCAAACAGAGAAGAAATTTCCGCGGCGATATCGCCCGAAACGGTATTGTACACTTTTATTCCGCCGCCTTTTACGGCGAACGCAATAAGCGCGCCGTCACCGCTGAATGACGCGGTTCGTACCGCGCCGCTTTCTGCAATCGAGAGGGGATTACTTCCGTCAATATCTGAAACAATAAGATTTTCTTTGTCCCCGGCGTAGAAAATCTTTACGCCGTCGGGGCTTATCACGGCAGGCAGATCGTTTTCCACACTGCATTGAAATTCTTTTATCAGAGTGTATGACGACAAATCCCAGACACGAGCCTGTCCGTCACGCGATGTAGAAACAGTTACCGGTTTTTTGGACCGCTTTGCCGTCTCTATCCGAAAAACGGTATCATTGTGTTCACCAAGTTTTTTCTGCACAGCCTGTGATGAATATTTTAAGAGAAAATACGAACTTATTTTTTTGCCATCAGACTGCAAAAGTATTGAAGAACTGCTATCAAAATCCGCGTCAAGAACAGTGTTCTTAAAATCTGTGTTCAAAAGAGCTGAGACCTTAAAATTTTCAACTGAGTTCATACAAAGAACGTTGCCACCGCATACAGCAAGCAGGGTTTTACTGTCCGAGCTGAATTTTATGGAAATAACATCATCAGGATAATCGCTGCAGACGGTAAGAAGCGAAAATGACGCCGCGTCCCAAAAAGAAACGTTCTTACCCCATGCCGCGGCAAAATATCGCCCGTCAGGACTAAAGGCGCATGATGAAACAGGCGATTGAGTGCGAAAAAGCACTTCCTGTGCGGAAACTGTATACGGAATAAAAAAGAACAGCAGTAAAACCTTGAGTTTTTGCAGCAATCTCACGCTGACACCCCAATGTGTTTACTCTTAAAAAAATCCTTGCCGGCGCAGACTGCGGAATACATGAACAAACAGCTCGGAATAACAGATATTTGCTGAGCAAAAACCAGTTTATGCTGTACGCTGCATGGTATCAAGATTTAACTCCTCGCGCTGCCCCTTGCTGATACGATACAAACTGCGGTAAATCAGGAACAGTTTTGATAAACAGAACTAAAGCGGAACCAAGTATAGCATGGTGATTTTACAAAAAACAGAGTAATGTACGCACAAAAATACCGTATACGGACTTTTTTTGCTGATAATTTGACAAGATATGGGTATATAAAAAATATGGCTCACAAAAATGAGCCATATTTTTTATTGTGCATTATGTATTATTATGAGTATGAGAAGCGTAAAACAGATTAAATACCAAAGAAACCGGCGTATGCTTTCAGCGCGCCGTCTATCTGTCCCGCGAGAACTTTTTTGGTCAGTACTTTGCCAAGCTGCACGCCTTCCTGATCAAAACTGTTCAGATTCCACAGGAATCCCTGGAACATTATTTTATTTTCATAATGAGCAAGTAATGTTCCCAGTGTTTCAGGAGTCAGCTCCTCACCGTAAATCAGACTTGAAGGTCTGCCGCCCGGAAAGTTTTTGTTCGGATTATCATCGCTTTTTCCGCACGCGAACGCGACAATCTGCGCGGACAGATTCGCGCACAGCTTTTTCTGGCTGGTAGAACCGTCTACTTCTACATCAGCCCCGGTCTGATTCTTTTTAAATCCGATAAACTGCAGCGGAATAATATCTGTGCCCTGATGCAGCAGCTGATAGAATGAATGCTGTCCGTTTGTGCCCGGTTCGCCAAAAATGACTGGTCCTGTCGCATATGAGACAGCCTCTCCACGGCGGTTTACCTGTTTACCGTTTGATTCCATATCAGCCTGCTGCAGATGCGCCGGGAAACGGCTCAGCGCCTGACTGTACGGCAGTATAGCAGTAACTGGATATCCCTGTACATTGCGTTCATACACACCGATAAGCGCATCCAGCATAGCGGGGTTTTTCGTGATATCTTTTTCTTTTGCCGTTTCATCAGCGGCATGAGCACCTTTCAGGAAACGGTCAAATACATCCGGTCCAAAAGCGAGAGATAATACAGCACCGCCTACAGCCGAAGTTGATGAGAAACGGCCGCCGATAAAATCATCCATATAAAAAGACGCCAAATACGCGGGATTGTTCGCCAGCGGACTTGTCTCTGATGTGACCGCAATCATGTGTTTTGCAGGGTCAAGTCCAGCTTTTTTAAGAAAGCTTTTTACAAACAGTTCGTTAGCGAGTGTTTCCTGAGTTGTTCCGCTCTTTGAAACAAGGATAAAGATGGTATGAGCAAGGTCGGTAATACCGGCTACACCGGCTCCGTCATCGGGATCAACATTTGAAATAAAACGCGCGGTCATTTTAAGGGTGCCGTTCGCTTTTGCCCATTGTTCCAACGCAAGATACATAGCTCTGGGCCCCAGATCAGAACCTCCGATACCAATCTGGCAGACACAAGTATACTTTTCTCCCGCAGCGTTTACAATTTTGCCTGAATGAACATCATTGGCAAAACGGGCAATCGCGTCCTGCTGTGCTTTATAAAAAGCGTATTCATCTTTCCCGTTATATTCTACTTTTTCACCAAGCTGGCCCCGCACTAAGTGATGCAGTACTTTGCGATTCTCTCCGGTATTGATTACTGCGCCATTATACAGTTCAGCAAATTTCTCTGTCAGCTGCGCTTCATCAGCAAGTTCCTGCAAAACATGCATAATCTGCGGATTTACCTGTTTTGCTGCATAATTATACACCATTGAAGACGCCATCGGAACTGAATATGAAGCAACCCGCTGCTCATTCAGTTCTGTCGAAATACAAACCTGCCCTTTTAATGAAAGAAGTTTTTTATAAGACTCAAGTCTGTCCAAATTTTCCCAGTTTGCCATTACAGCCTCCCTGATTCATTATTATAGAATTATTTTACGAATATATCCGCCTGAATACACAGATATATCCGACACATGCAGACTAATCATCAAGTTCCGGAATACGGAGCTTCAGAGCATCAAGAAACTGCGTTCCAGTTACGCCTTCACGCAAACACACAAATACACAGTTATCTTTACCGGCAACTGTACCCAGCACTTCATCAAACGCAAGACTGTCTACGGCAGCGGATACAATATCGGCATGCCCTGAATATGTTTTAATAACAACCATATTGCCGGAAAAATCAATCGACACATACCCACGCATAAAATCCTGTGCGAGAGCCTGTTCCGATTCTTGCCGCTCATCATCCCCCGGCAGTGTATATACATATCCGTTATGACCATCAGACAGTTTACCAACTTTAAGCAGTTTCAGATCCCGGGACAGCGTCGCCTGTGTAACTTCAAAACCTTCTTTTTGCAGATAGCCAAGAAGCGCTTCCTGCGACTCTATCCGATATGATTTTATGAGCTTGCGCACCGCTTTGAGACGTGTCAGCCGCTCCTTCACAATAAACCTCTTTCTTGAATATTTATTTATTGAATATGAATAAAGATTCGGGTATTGTCAAGTCTTTATACCAAGGTTACATATGTCTTGCCGGTTCCGCCGTCCTCAGGAGGCGCGAAATGAAATTCCGCGACACCAGGATATGTTTTCAGATACTCATGCACTGCGTTCTGCAGAGCGCCTGAACCTTTGCCATGTATAATAGAAAAAGCGTGCAACCCCTGCATTCCGGCAAGATCAAGCTGCCTTTCTAATGCGTGTACCGCTTCTTCACAGCGCATACCAAGCAGCCGCAATTCAAATACCGGAGCATTCCCGGCAATAACAGTCTGCGCATCTTTGGTATCTGAACGGACAGCCGTTACCGGCTCATGTTCCGCCAGATCTACAGAAACGACTGGCGATGACTGACACACAGCAGCATTTTTTACCACAATAAGCCGATTTGGAGGCAAGCTCATTTTCATACTGCCGAACCGCACTAACCAGTTTCCATTTTTCTCACGGCGCTCCGCGATACCATGAGAAGTGCTGCCGCGCATCATGACTTCAGCGCCAGGAGAAATATATAACGGTTCAGTTACTCGCGCAATCGGTTCTGGAGCACGCGCCGCCGCAAGCGCAGCGGCATTTTTAAGTCTCTTCTTTTTACCAGCTTTGCTGTACGCTCGCACAGCTGCAGTCTGTGCCAGAACTTTCTCAGCCGCGGCAATATCCTGTTCCAGTTTAAGTTCCTCACTTTCAAGAAGCTGGCCTTCACGCTCTGTATACGAATCTATATCGCTGATAAACTGTTTAACAGCCTTTGTTTTTTCACGTGTTATTTCACCTTCCCGCAGCTCACGTACCAGATTCTCAAGCATACGTCTGCTTTCCTCAAGAAAACGGCGGCTCTCAGCGGCACCATCCCGCCGCAGTTCCAACTCTTTCTGTCGGTATTCAAGTTCTTTTTTTACTGCTGTTGATTCCCGGTACGCGGCTTCCGCTTCTCGTTCATGAGTCTGAGCGAGCAGTGTATCTAGTTCGTGGTGTTTCTGCGTAAGACCATTTATAAGCGCAGAAATATCTGTCCCGCCGCCGCCGATATACGCACGTGCTTTCTCAATAACAAAAGGCGGCAAACCACTGCGCTTCGCAATCTCAAGCGCACGGCTTTCGCCGGGCACTCCCATTACAATTCGATATGACGGCGCGAGTGTCTCTGTGTCAAACGCTACGGATGCATTGACACAGCTTGAATGTGTATATCCATAGTTTTTCAGAATTCCATGATGCGTTGTCACCAGCACAAATGACTGGCGGATTATCAGCTCATCAAGCACCGCCATAGCTATCGCGCTGCCTTCCTGCGGATCTGTACCGCTGCCAAGCTCATCAAGCAATACCAGAGATTCCCTGTCAGCGCCTTCAAGAACTGCTGATATATTGCGCATATGACCGGAAAACGTTGATAAAGATTCATCAAGTGACTGTGAATCGCCAATATCGGCGAATATCCCCGTGAATATCGGAAGCCGGGTACCTTCTGCCGCCGGTATCGGAAAACCGCTTTGATTAAGCATAGAAAATAAGGCAAATGTCTTAATCGCCGCCGTTTTGCCGCCCGTATTTGGTCCTGTAATAATCAGCATCCGGCAGCCTTCCGCAAAGATGATATCAATCGGAACAGCAGCCTCTGCAAAAAGCGGATGACGAGCCTGTTTGAGTACAGGAGGAAGTTCTTCTCCATTGCTGCCTGTACAGCATCCGGCAAATATCCCATGCACCCGGCAGCCCCATCTGGCGGCGCCAAGCGCCATATCAAGTTCAATCAGACATTCATGTGTTTTATGTAAATCGGCACTGTGAGACGCAATACGCGCTGTCAGTTCACGCAAAATACGCCTTGTTTCCTGCTCCAGCAGAAATTCTTCCTGCACGAGTTCATTATTCCGGCGGACAACTTCTTCTGGCTCTATGTATACGGTTTGTCCTGTCTGAGACACTTCATGAATAATACCACGTACCTGACCGCGCTGACCGGAGCGGACAGCAAGCACTTGCCGATCCGCACGAAGAACCGGCACATCACTTTGCAGAACAGCGCGTAAAGAAGAATCAGATGTATACCGGCGCATCGCAGTTTCTATTTCATTTCGGATACTTCTGATACGTTCTCTAATCACGCGCAGTTCCGGTAAATCACGAATCTGACCATCTTTATCTAAGATATGGAAAATTTCCTGCTGAACAGATTCCGTATCAGGCATGGAAGCGGCAAGCGAAGCTATCATTTGTACAGGCAATCCCGCCTGCAGCGCCGTACCCAGGCGAAGACGTGCGGTACCTGCAATTTTACAGAATGTCCCAAGAGCAAACAATTCACTTTGAGAAAGCGCTGTTCCCATAATCTGCAGCCGTGTTAAGATATCAGCAACAGGTTCCCAGCCAGATAATGCAGAATCACGGCCAGACTGTACATATGAGATCCATTCTCTGCCGTATGTCTGTAACCGGCTGATTTCATCACTGTCAGTCAGCGGTTCACGCTGCAGCAGCCGAATAGAACTTTCCTGTGCGCAGCAACAGCCGGCAATCATGCTGCGTATACGGTAATAATCAAGCTGTGTTAGTGCATTTGTATCCATGTATTTTTACTACTATAATTATGTATCAATCATTCCAGGAACCGGATATGATCTCATCACAGATACGGCTCCAGCTGTCATAGCGGCATTGCGCAATCACACCGCTCCGCACCGCTTCTAAAATCCGGCACCCTGGTTCCGAACGGTGCGAACAAGACATTCCGAACGCGCACGTTCCGACAAACGGCTTCATTTCTTTGAAATACAGCGCAAGATCTTCAGCTGCTATATCGTGTACTACAAAACGGCGTACACCTGGTGTATCGATAACAGATGCCGGCAGCTTATTTTCACTGCCAGTTGGATTAGGCAATGACAAATGAAGCAGGATTCCTTTTGTTGTTGTATGTGTACCACGGCCGTATTTTTCAGAAAGACCGGCAGTACGCAAAGTAAATGCCGGATCGAGGGCGTTGATAATACTTGATTTTCCGACTCCTGACTGACCGATAAATGCCGTGAGTTTGCCCGCAAGCAGCGCGGCCAGTTCAGCCAATCCCTGGCCAGACCGAGCCGATACACGCAACACCCGATATCCTAAAGCGCGCCAGATATCCAGTCTGGCTGCCGTCTCATCATCAATAGTTAAATCGCATTTATTACAGATGATAACGGGCTCTATCCCGGCGTATTCAGCCTGCGCGAGCGCACGGTCAATAAAACGAGCTCGAAACGGAGGTTCAGCAGGGGTAGTCACACATAATAGATAATCAAGATTTGCTGCGAGCAGCTGCGGCGCGCGGCCTTTTACGTTCCAGCGGACAAATTCATTCTTGCGGGGAATAAGCGCAATTATCTGCCCTTGATTATCGTTAAGCGCATCAGTACCTATCTCCACAATATCTCCCGGCGCGAGCGGATTATAGTACCCCTGAATATCTTTCAGTTTTTTACCTTTCAGTGTGCACTGGCGAATACACCCATCCGCACACTCGACAGCGAACATATTTCTGCTGCCGCTGATAACGATCCCCTGCATACTATCTGTATATTTACCGATTAAAATGCCGTTGTCAAGCAAAGAAAAGGACCTATATACTATCGCTAACGATTCTCTGCCCTTTCATCTGTATTAATCAATATCCCCAACCGTTCTGCGATAGCTCTTTTTACTTTTGCAAGATCGCTGCAGCTGAGCAGCGGAATCAGTTTATCTATTTCCTGAACAGGAAGATCCCACCAGCAAAGACGCTCAAGCAGCGCAATAAGCTCATCATCAAAACGGCGGCGCACCACACGTGCAGGATTTCCAACAGCGATAGAATACGGAGGAATATCATGTGCAACAGTACTGTTAAAACCGATAATTGCCCCGTTGCCAATATGAACTCCGGGCATAATCACCGCATTCTGGCCAAGCCATACATCATTGCCAATAACTGTATCGCCTTTACACGGCAGCTCAGACATTGGCGGAACATCCTGTTTCCATCCATGAAATATATAAAAAGGAAATGTTGAAGGAGCGTTCATCTGATGATTAGCCCCGTTCATTACAAACGTGACATCTGCCGCTATCTGGCAGAATTTTCCAATAATCAGTTTGTCACCATAAAAATCATAATGATGGATTACCTGTTCTTCAAAATCAGAACCGCTGAAATAGGTAAAATCACCGACAATGATATTCGGATTTGTTATTGACGGCTTTACATACATAACATTCCTATATCCCGGCACGGGATATAATGTATTGGGCTCAGGGATGTTTTCTTTGTACATATTCACCTCCTCTCTATACATACCAGTATACTAACAATCTACAATACAGTATACTATATATAGGAAAATATGGATAGTGTACAATAAAGTTCGCAATTTGGGGTAGAAAAAAGCCATTGAAAATTCCAAAATGTTAGTTACCACAAC
>CALXMF010000021.1 GCA_944389415.1 uncultured Spirochaetota bacterium
GTGGTAACTAACATTTTGGAATTTTCAATGGCTTTTTTCTACCCCAAATTGCGAACTTTATTGTACACTATCAAAAGCTGATTCTATATCAGGAGAACACTCTAAACCTAAATAACAGAAAATCGGTTGATCCTTATCCATTAAATTATTTCCTGTAAACCCAGATTCATCAAAATACAAACACTTCATTTATTTACTCCTTACACAAAACAATAATGTTATTTTCATTTAAACAACATGATTACACTCGAAAACATTTTTATAAAATTATAAATTGGTTGAGGGTAAACAAAATATCCGAGAATCACAAATAAAATTATAAAAACAAAAATTAATGCCACTGACAAGATTCTAATAAAGCATAGTCTTCTCTTTATAGAGTTACATTCTTTCTTTACATTCTTTTTTAAAATTTCAGAATCATTTGTGTAATATTTTATTTCTTGTTTTAGATTTCTTTCTATAAGTAATGTCTCAAAAAATTCATACAAAAGAAAACCGCATGATAAAACAATATAAACAGCAATAGCAACAAAAAAAGGAATAAAAAAAGAACCATTATCCATCTTATCAAACGTAAATATTGCACCTGCATACGTTAATGGTAAAGTGAAGATATTTAATAAAATCTTCTCAACAATAGATCGTGTTTGTAAGATTAAAGTATTCATTTTTTCATGAAATTTTTCTGTATAAGAATCAAAATCAATATTTGACACAAAAATTTCAAAATCTAATATTACCTTTTCACATATCACCGCGAGTTCGGAAATAAGGGTTTTTAAATCAGAACTTTTATTTTGTTCAATCCTTTCTACGCAACGATTTTTTATCAGCATTTTATATCGATCAATCGTTTTTATCGTTTCGCATAATTGTAAATATACTTTTTTCAAATCCTTACCATTGAATTGTTCATCATATTCACTATAGGCAAAATAACTTCGTCCTTTTTTATAGGAAATGATTGAAAAGGACCGATCCGTGTTTTTTTCATCTGCTATGTGCTCGCAAATGTATTCACTTAATTGCTCCCAGTAATAGACGTTTGAAGTTTCATAATCGCTTTGATCTATTCTATATCCGCCGTAAAAACAACTGCTACTAATACTATGTGAATCTAAAACAAATAGTCGCTTTCGATCCTCAGAAAAATAACAGTAAAAATTATTTTTTTCAAATTCTCCAATCTTTATAATTTCCGGCAGATTACTTCTGTATATGTTAAAATTAGAAAATATCTTCACTGCTGGAATTTCAAAACTTATTTCGTTATCAGCACCGGCTTCATCATAATTAATACCCGATGATATACACATTTTTTTTAATTTATCTGTTATCTCTTTGCTGGCAAACGATAAAATCCCGGAATCATCTACTGAGTCGGACATACCAGCTATTTTGTTTACTATACTGAACACTTTGTTATTTATCATAACAGTTCATCTTTTAATCGTTCCGCTAATTTTTTAGATTCAATAATAATTACATCATCATTATTTTTATCAAACCTAACCTTTTTTCCCATATATTCGGAAGGAAAAGCTAATTTTATACTATCTCCGGTAACCGAATAACCATTAAGTTTTTTTATTTCATCTCTATCAATATTGAATTGATCATTAATTTTTATATTATTTTCCTCGGCATATCGTGTCAGATAATCAGCGTCATGCCATAATTCTTCTGCCAAAGTCCTTAAATTAACAGTATTGGTATATGTTTTTGTACATAGTTCGTAAACACACTTGCGCAGTTTTTCTCTTGGAATTTCCTGCCCATTTTCGTCTTTTGGTAAACCAATTCTATTGATTATTGCTCTGAGATTTCTTGTATCTTCTGTACTTTTACTTTGGGCTATAGCTCCCACCCATTTAATAAAATATTGGGAAGCATCTTCTTGTGTTGTACTCAAAAAAGACAAATATCTTTCTTTTTGGGATTTATATGCGCTGAGATTAATACGACATGCCATTGCCAATTTACTCGTATCAACATGAATCACTTCTTCTATCTCTATACGATGATTTTTAAACTTAAAGTTTCTTCCTGTTTTATCCCGAACAACAAAAACAACAATATAATCATCATTCATGTTAGACAGTTCGACAAAGACAATATATCCACCTTTTGATTGTGAAATGGAATCCATTCTAACTTTCAAATCATTCAAAACAGCCTTTGAGAAAGCCAGAAAATCGGGATTAGACAAACTATTATTTTTTACCAACTCAGCAAATTCAGTAGAAAACGTTGATGTTTCATTATGATCAAAAATTCCGTACTTTATACTCCTTGTAAAAAAAGAGTACAAATCATTTATCAAGTTTTTTGTTTTTTCTTCACTTACATCAATCAATTCATCGGATATATATAACTTTGCAGATTGTTTTAACTCTTTATCTACATTGTGAATAACCAGTTTTTTTATTACCATATCTGTTTTCCCTCCGCCCCCATTATACCCTACATTCTTTTTCTTGTCCCGGTTTTATCAGATTTTCGCACAACAGCAGTAATTCTTCCAGTTTGGCGACAATCCGTTTCTGTTCGGCAAGGGGCGGAATTGCTATAACAGCCCGATAAAGCCGGTCGTCATTGATAGCCGGATAAGCTACCCCCTTTGCATTCTCATTGGAATTGGCATAATTATCAAATACCGGTGATAATAAATAATAGAACAAATACTTATTAAAAATATCCGCATAACAAGTTAAAACAGCAAAACCTGTACTTGCTATTGGTGTATAAGTAAAATCTTTATCTATAATGCAAACATTATGCAAATAGGGACGAACTGTTGCATATAAAATATCACCACGCCCGACTATTTTTCTTGCCCGTGAAGGAGCATCTTTTTCTTCAATTATGTTCTCGTTTTTATTTAACAACTGTCGCTGATTATCTATAGAGCCGATGTCAATATACGAAAATGTACTCTGGGGAGTCATCTGTCCACGATTATAAACAATGTCTTTTAACCTCACCCACTTCCAGCTTTCGGGGATGTCAAAGGGTTTTTCCTCTTCGGTGATTTCCGGCAGGGGTTTTTCTTTTTTTATTTTGCCGTCTGCTATGAGCCGCTGTTTTTCCTGCTGTATCTGCCGATACAATTCTTCCGCAGTTCCTTCTTCCGGCCGTTGTTCTACCAGTTTGCCCTGTATGGCATATTGCAGCAGGGATTTTTTCATGTCATCGGGAAAGCGGCTGTTAAATGTTTCAAGACGGCTCCATGACTGTTCGTATCTGTCAAGTAACGGTAACAGTTCTTCTATTCTGGCGACAATGCGTTTCTGTTCAGCAATGGGCGGAAAGGGAATAATGGTATTAGCAATATCACGCATAACCCAATTTTTGTTTCCAACACCCTTTGTATTTTCAGCAGCCTGTATTTGAACCAGTGGTGAATTTATACTAACTTGCAAAAACTTGTTATATATAAGATGCTGATTAAATTTTAAAAGAGCAACACTAACAAATAAAGAAAATTGTTTATCTGTATCAACAATAACGGGAATCCCTGTTGTACCTACTTTCGTAAGAAGTAAATCGCCGTATTGCGGATCACATCTTAAATATAATTCTTTATGTTCTTGTTCAGAAATATATTTACAATGTGAAAAACATAGCTTACCAGAACTCATATTTTTTACCGAAAGAAATGGAATACCATTCATAGTATATCTAGGTGTAGAATGAGTACCGTCTGTAAGTTTATGTAGAATACTTCCCAGCCTCACCCACTTCCAGCTTTCCGGTATGTCAAACGGCTTTTCGTCTTCGGTGATTTCGGGCAGGGGTTTTTCTTTTTTTATTTTGCCTTCTGCTATGAGCCGCTGTTTTTCCTGCTGTATCTGATGGTATAATTCTTCCGCGCTTCCTTCTTCCGGACGCTGTTCTACCAGTTTGCCCTGTATTGCCTGCTGCAAAATGCTGTTTTTCAGTTCCTGCGGTGTCATGTTTCCTGTTCTCCAAGCAGCGCGCTGATATCCTGGAGCACTCGGTCTATTTCCGCGTTCAGAGAAGAACGCTGTTCTTCGTACCGGCGGATTAACTCCACAGGAGAAAGGATTTCTTCTTCTTGGTGCGGAAAGCCACATAAATCAAGATTATATCCGTGTTCGCCGGTAAGCTGTTCAGCGGTAAATTTCTTTGCCTTATCAAATCCCTCCTGTGTAATTTCGCAGCGGTTATTCCACCACTGACGTACCGGCTCAAAATGCGCGCTCAGCATTGGCCGTGTTTTTGAAAAATGTTTATATCCTTCCGGCATATCAAGACGGTAAAACCATGTTTCTTCTGTGGCGCCGGTATTATCAAAAAACAGAATATTCGTTGTAATCGATGTATACGGAGAAAAAACACTGCCCGGCAGGCGGATAACCGTATGCAGATTAAACTCTCGCAGCAGTTTCTTTTTTATGTTAACTTTCGCGTTATCTGTACCAAACAGAAAACCATCCGGCAGAATAACTGCCGCACGCCCATTCTGCTTTAGCCGGTACATGATGACCGACATAAACAGATCAGCTGTTTCGCTTGAGGCAAGATCAGCAGGAAAATGATTTTTTACATCAGCTTTTTCGCTGCCGCCGTACGGAGGATTCATCAGGATAACATCAACTTTATCTTCGGCGGTATAGTCCAGTACATCATGCAGCAGAGTATTCGCGTGATACACGCTGGGGACATCAAGGCCATGCAACAGCAGATTTGTCACGCACAGCATATAAGGAAACTGTTTCTTTTCGATTCCCAGTATCGAACGGTTATATAAAGCCTCTTCATCGGTAGTCTCAACCCTTTTTTTCAGCTCTTTAAGCCAGCTTACCAGAAAACCACCCGTTCCGCACGCAAAGTCAGCCATCGTCTCGCCTGTCTGCGGGCATATCATTTCAGCCATAAAATCAGTGACAGCGCGGGGCGTATAAAATTCTCCCGCGGAACCGGCACTCTGCAGTTCTTTCAGTATTGTTTCGTAAATCTCACCGAAGGCGTGGCTTTCTTCATAATCACTAAAATCAAGTCCGTCAATTACGTTCAGTACCTGACGCAGCAGAACACCATCTTTCATATAGTTATTGGCATCGGCAAACACTGTCTGCACGATGGCCTTTTTTACAGGTGTGGCAGTATCAACAGGCAGCTGTTTCAGAGTAGGAAACAGCGTATTATTAACAAAATCAAGCAGTTTACCACCGGTTAACGCACTGCCCTTTTGATCATCATGCGCCCAGTTCTGCCAGCGGCACTCTTCTGGAATAATAGACTGATAGTTTTCATCATCCCATTTCCAATCTTCTTCTTTTGCGTCATACACTTTTAAAAAAAGCATCCATGCTATCTGTTCTATGCGCTGCGCGTCGCCGTTTATTCCCGCGTCGTTGCGCATGATATCCCGCAGCTTTTTGACAAATCCGGTTAAATTGCTCATGTATTATACCGCCTCTTCCATATAAATTGCCTCTTCCAGTTCCCGCAAAGCTTTAAAATATTCTTCTTTGCCGCCAAAATATCCGGTAATTTTTGCGGGTTTGCCAAGCTTGAGGAACGGGTCAAGTTTGAGTATTTCTGTTTTTTCTATTTCGTAAATACCATTATTCATATATTTTTCAAGCAGGGCTTCAAGTACCTCCCGGGCGGCGCCGCTGTATTTGCTAAAAAAATCACGCTTTTTTACATTATTTGCCCGTTCTCTGCGGGTCAGCGGCTTTTTATCAAACGCTATATGGCAGATAAAATCAAAATCATCAACATCAGCCATATTTCGGTCGGTTTTTAATGCATTCAGATCGATTCCCCGTTCACGGAGCAAATCACGGATTTTTTCTTTTTTATCCTGTTCCGTCCACTGGCGGATAAAATTATCCAGAGAAGCGTACTCACCCCGGATATTTTCTTTTGTATAATCTATAACACTTTCCTGCCGCAGCAGTTTTCCGCTTGTATCATAGACCGACACAGTTTTATGAATAATCCGAACTGTACAGCCATCTTTATCTACAATGGGCTTTGTTTTTCCGTATTCCGGCTCGATCTCCTGTATAACGCCGTCATCACCACTGACTTTCTCTTTCTGTGCAACAGGTTCAGGCTCACCAGTATGAAAATATTGATCCATTTCAATAGGACCGTCCCAGTCCGGGTCAGCAAAGAGGCGGGAAACATTACGAAAATCCATCACGACAAAGTGGGTTTTTCCTTCTTTTTCGCGCAGGCGTGTTCCCCGCCCGATAATCTGTTTAAACTCTGTCATGGAACAGATCATTTCATCAAGCACAATAAGTTTAGTCATTTTACAATCAGCACCAGTAGACAGCAGCTTAGAAGTAGTAGCAATAACCGGGTACTGCTCTCCAACTGATATAAAATATTTCAGTTTACCTTTTCCGTAGTCGTCGCTGCCGGTAATGCGGACAACATAATCGGGGTTTTCTTTCATCATGTCCGCATTCAGCTCCGCCAAAGTATCGCGCATCCTTAGTGCGGCTTCTTCTGTTGCGCAGAACACGATTGTTTTTGCCATCCTGTCAGTACTTTTAAGATAGCGGGTAATTTCTTCTGCTACCTGCTGTGTCCTGTCCTGAATGATAATTGAATAATCATAGTCGCTGTTATTATAAATCCGATCCGGAATTTCCACACCGTTTATATCTTTTTGACCTTTGAGCGGGCGCCATCCTTCCGCAATATCAGTCATCACATTAATAACCTTAAACGGTGCAAGAAAGCCATCTTCTATTCCTTCGCGAAGGCTGTAACTGTATACAGGCTCGCCAAAATAATCAATATTGGATACATATGCCGTTTCTTTGGGTGTAGCCGTCATACCAATCTGGACAGCGGAAGAAAAATATTCAAGGATTTTACGCCAGCGGCTTTCTTCTTTCGCGGAACCCCGGTGGCACTCATCTACAATAATCAGATCAAAAAAATCAGGATGAAACAACTCCCGGAAGTATTCCCGCTCATCATCTCCTATCAACTGCTGGTACAGAGAAAAATAGACTTCGTGAGAGCTGATAGTTGTTCTATCATCTTTCGCCACATTGATTTTATGGGTAACTTTTGCGAGTGGGGCAAAATCCTGCTGGATAGACTGGTCTACCAGAATATTACGGTCTGCAAGATAGAGAATTTTTCGCTTCATTCCGCTTTGCAGCAGGCGGTACACAATCTGAAACGCGGTAAAAGTTTTTCCTGTTCCGGTTGCCATAACAAGAAGAATACGGTTCTCCCCGCGGGCAATAGCATCAAGTGTGCGGTTAATAGCGATTCGCTGGTAATAACGGGGCGGATATGTATCCTGACTGGTATAGTACGGCTGTCGGATAACGGTTTCCTGTTTTTCCGTCATGCCTGATTCTTTTTTATAGCGGTCAATCAGTTCCTGTTCTGAAGGGAACTCATCCATACTAAATTTCCGTTCCCTGCCGGTCAGAAAATCGTGCTCGGCAAAACCGTCACCGTTGGAACTGTAGGCAAAGGGTACATCTAACATTCGGGCATACTCTATGGCCTGCTGCAAACCTTCAGAAACACTATGTTTATTATCCTTTGCCTCCACCACTGCAATGGGATTGTTTGCTTCAAGATACAGAATATAATCAGCCCGTTTTGGTTTTTCTCTAAATACCAGATTACCTTTCAGATTGATTTTGCCATCGGTGATTTTTGTTTCCATAGTGATTTTCTTTGTATTCCACCTGGCAGTAATCGCAGGGGTAATGTACTGGAGTTTTATATCTTCTTCACTCATTTGTTTTTTGGATAAAATATGCTCCATGTCTGTTTTCTCCCCCTTCTGTGTCTTTATCAGGCAAAACGTTGACGGCAGTATTATTTTCTGTCTCCAGTTACTCAATTATTATATCATGATTAAAATAACACCGCAATGGAATTATACAATGCGGAACAGTACTCAGAAGAGAAATACAATTATAAAAAAAAGACCCGCTATGATTATCACAGCGGGTCATATAAGGCATTACTCTAAAACAGAATCATTAGAGCTTTTTCATTTCATCGGCGACAAATTCAACCTGTGTACCAATGATAACCTGAACAGTATCCTTAGAAGGTCTGATAACGCCATGAGCGCCGGCAGCCTTGATTGCTTTTTCGTTAATCGCAGAAGAATCTTTTACTTTAAGCCGCAGACGGGTTGTACAGTTATCGATAGCGACAACATTGTTTTTTCCGCCAAGTGCTTCATATACAGCTTTTGCTACTTCAGCAAAGTTTGAATTTGACAGAGTCAGCTTTGATTCATTCTTAGCTGTTTCTTCTTCATCATCTTCACGGCCAGGTGTTTTCAGATTAAAGGCCTTAATCAGTACGGTAAACAGCACGTAGTAGATAACAAAGAACGCAACGCCCATAATCAGCAGAATCCACGGATTATTTGCGAGCGGCATGTTAAAGCTCAATACATAGTCAACAAGACCGGCACTGAAGCTGAAACCTGCTGTCGCATGGAGAGCTGCAGCGATACCAACAGAAACAGCGGTAAGAGCAGCGTGTACAACATACAGACCAGGAGCCAGGAACATGAATGAGAATTCAAGCGGTTCAGTAACACCGGTAAAGAATGATGCAAACGCAGCTGCTGTAAGCAGACCGAACGCAGCCTTTTTGCGGTTTGTTTTTGCTGTATGATACATAGCAAGCGCAGCGCCGGGCAGACCAAACATCATAATCGGGAAGAAACCGCCCTGATACATACCGGTGATACCTTTTGTACCGGTGCTTGCCCAGAAGTTTCCGATATCGTTGATGCCAAATCCGTCAAACCAGAATACGGAGTTAAGAGCATGATGCAGACCGGTAGGAATAAGCAGACGGTTAAAGAACGCATAAATAGCGGCACCCACAGGACCAAGTCCAGAAACTGCTTCACCAAATGCAACGAGACCGCCGTAAATTGCCGGCCAAATAAAGAACAGAATTGCTGAAACAACAATCATAAAGGCCGAAGTGATAATCGGCGTGCATCGTTTTCCGGAGAAGAATGACAGAGCCGGAGGAAGCTGGGTTTTATGAAACTTATTAAAACAGAACGCAGCAACAAGACCGGAAATAATACCAGTAAACGCATTGGTGATCTTGCCAAATGCAGCAGGAACTTCTGAAACATCAACATTCTTGAGCATGCTGACAGATGCCGGACTCAGAAGAGTTGTTACGATAAACATCGCGACAAGACCAGAGAGCGCAGCAGCGCCATCATTATTCTGAGACATACCAATCGCGACACCAACAGCGAACAACCAAGGAAGGTTATCAATAATAGCACCACCTGATTTTAACAAGAAAGCGGCTACCGCATTGTTTGCACCCCAGCCGCTCGGATCAATCCAGTAGCCGATACCCATCAGGATAGCAGCAGCCGGCAGAACCGCAACAGGCAGCATCAGGGCGCGGCCTAACTTTTGAAAAAACTGCATCATAACTGTTTTTTCTCCTTTTTAGTTATTTTTTTGGCATTATGAGGTAATAACATATCTTAATGCTCACGACTCACAGTATTAGCCATAATTTTTCAGTTGTCAAGTTTGATTTGAAAAAAAGAACATCAAAACAACACAGGAATACTAAAAAAAATATTTAAAATTAACGCAATCATACATTTCAGTGCAAATAAACATAAAAATTACGATAAAAAAGTTCTGTAGTAAATAGACAAATCGCATAGTGTATGTTAGAATAATAATAACAGCGGATTGTTACTGCGATCAAAACATATTGTATAAGCAGGCAAAACCCACCAGTTCCTTTTATAAATTTGGACAGAAGGGGTTTTGCCTTTTTTTATGCAATCGCTGAGTTTCAAAAGGAGAAAAATTATGGGAAAAGAATCATTCGGACAGAAATTGTTCAAAATGTTTGGGATGCAGCAGGCAGACGCTGCTCCTCAAGTTGAACTGCTTGTACCGGTAACCGGAACAGTTGTTGCTCTGAAAGATGTAGAAGACGAAGCATTCAGCAGTGAAGCACTAGGGAAAGGCTGTGCTATTAATCCGACTGTGGGTGAAGTATATGCTCCTTGTGATGGAGTTATATCTGTTGCACCTGACACCAAACATGCAGTAGGTATTACCGCAGATAATGGCGCAGAAGTACTTGTACATGTGGGAATGAATACGGTTGAGTTAAAAGGCAAAGGGTATGAAATGCTCGTAAAAGAAGATCAGCGTATAAAAAAGGGTGATCTGCTTATGAAATTTGATATAGAAATTATTAAAGCCGCCGGACTCTCTGTTCTCACACCCGTTGTTGTAAATAATGCTGATGATTATACGTCGTTTGAGGTATTGCCCGAAATCGGGGCCTCTGTTACCCATGGCGAAAAGCTGATACAAGCCAGCAAGTAGTATTGCATACCGCAGGTGTGTATCTACGGTATGCACACCTGCACTCTCTTTTGGGATTCAGGTGAATGAAAGAAGATTTAAAAATAATCAAAATTCTCAACAACAACGCTGCGGTTTGTGTTGATGCCTCTAACGAAGAAAAAATCGTAATGGGCAGAGGCTTGGCATTTCAGCAACGCCCTGGTTCATTGATTGACTTTAACCGTATTGAGAAAATATTCACCCTGCACAATCAAGAGACGAGCAATCATTTTCAGCAAATTATACAGGATATCCCTGTTGAGCATATTCTGCTTGCAGAACAAATCATTTCTCATGCAAAACAGGTTTGCAAAAAAGAACTGCATGATAGCATTTATATAACTTTAACTGATCACATCAGCGCAGCACTTGTCAGGGTCAGTCAGAATATGCCACTGAAAAATCCATTGCTGCCATCAATCCGGCGCTTGTATCCGGAAGAATATCACCTTGCAGAGGATGCACTTGCTATTATTCGGGAAACGACAGGTGTCTCTTTTCCTGAAGATGAAGCAGCATTTCTGACAATGCATTTTATCAATGCCGAATTAGGTCCTATTAATAGGAAGATAAATTTTATCGTATCAATAGCCGAAAGAATTGCCGCTATCGTCGTCAGATACCTTGAACAGGATATTGATGAAGAATCTATCTCCTGGCAGAGATTTATCACACACGTATCTTTTCTGGCGCAGCGTTTATTGCAAGGCAAGGATTATTCAGATAAAGATGATACACCGCTTTTTAGAATTCTGACTGAAACATATCCGGCAGCATATCAATGTGCCACTGCAATAAAAAACTTTCTTGAATCAGAATTTCAGTGTACAATAGGGAAAGAAGAGCAATCATATTTGATTATTCATATTTCGAAATTACAAAACGAATATGGAACCCGTATTCCCAGTGAATAGGTGATGATAAAATTATTATTTTACGGAGGATTTGAAATGAAAGAATGTAAGTACACTATTAAAGCTGCCGATGGTTTGCATGCCCGTCCAGCAGGAATTTTGGTAAAAGAAGCAGGAAAATTTACCAGTAATATTACCATGTCCCTGAACGGTAAAGAAGCAAGTGTAAAAAAACTGTTTGCATTGATGAAACTCGGAGTAAAGCAGGGGGATACAGTAACCATTACTGCAGAAGGTACCGATGAAACTGAAGCTATCAACACCATTGAAACATTTATGGGAGAGCATTTTTAATGATAACATATAAAGGTACTGCGGTATCAGCTGGTATTGCGCAGGGTAAACTGTTGTATATAGATGCCCCTATACAGGCAGATACATTTGAGCAAGTGCAAATATGTGACGCTGACGCAGAAATAAATAAACTCATTGCAGCTTGTAATAAAGCCGTTGATCAGCTGATGGAGCTGTATGACAAAGCTCTGGAAAATTCAGGTGCAGAAGCAGCAGATATTTTTATGGTACACAGTATGATGCTGCAGGATGAGGACTTTCTGCAGAATATGCAGGATCTTATTCACAGTAAAAAATGTTGTGCCGAATATGCAATATTACAGGTAGCAAAGCAGTTCGCGGCTGATCTTGCAGCATCAGGAAGCGCATATATCGCAGAACGCGGCTCAGATGTCGCGGATGTTTCAAAACGCGTTATTCAGATACTTCAGGGTAAACCGACTGATATAACTATTGATAAAAATGAATCTGTTATTCTTGTCGCAGACGAATTGTCCCCAAGTCAGACACTGATGTTTGACCGCTCAAAACTTCTTGCGCTGATATCCCGAAAAGGCAGCCGAACCGCGCATACAGCGATTCTTGCGCGCGCGCTCAGTATTCCGGCTGTTATTGTGCCTGATCTGGTACTAAACGAAGAACTCACTGGCACACTCTGTATTGTTGACGGGCTTGAGGGAACTGTAACTATATCCCCTGATGAGCAAACTGCTCAGACTGCATTAATGAAACAGGAGAAATATCTCAAAGAGCGCCAGGAACTTGAAATACTGAAACATAAGGAAGCTGTTACCAGTACCGGTCAAAAAGTTAAAATCTATGGTAATGCCGGAAATCTGGAGGATATTGATGCGGTTATCTCTTCTGGCGGAGAAGGAGTTGGCCTTTTTAGAAGTGAGTTCCTATATTTAGGACGCGCGGATCTGCCTTCAGAAGATGAATTAACGCAGGTATATACAAACGCAGCAAAAAAATTAGAAGAAAAACTCCTTGTAATTAGAACATTGGATATCGGTGCGGATAAAACAGCGCCCTGTCTGCCGCTTGAGCCTGAACAGAATCCTGCACTTGGAATTCGTGCTCTCCGCTTGTGTTTTGAATGTCCGGAAGTGTTCATGACGCAGCTCCGCGCGATTCTGCGGGCAGCTGTCGTTGGTAATGTTGCTGTTATGTTCCCCATGATTATTGCGCTTGATGAAATTCAATACGCAAAAGAATGCATGAAGAAGGCAGCAGAGCAGCTGGAAACAGAAAAAATACCCTACTCCATGCCCAAAGAAATAGGCATAATGATTGAAACTCCGGCTGCCGCCATTATCAGCGATATTCTGGCAAAGGAAGTCGACTTTTTCAGTATTGGTTCCAATGACCTTACTCAGTACACGCTTGCAATCGACAGACAGAATCAGCGACTTGAAAAGTATTGCGATGTTCATCATGAAGCTGTTTTGCGGCTTATAGAAATCGTTGCGGAAAACGCGCATAAGAATAATATTTGGGTTGGTATTTGTGGTGAACTGGGATCCGATCTTGGACTGACAGAACGTTTTGTGAAGGCAGGAATTGATGAGCTTTCAGTATATCCGGCAGCTATTCTTCCTTTAAAAAAGAAAATCAGAGACCTTTAGAACAATTTATGGCTGCAAATATTTTTACCAGAATAATCACTGGCAAAAATATTTGCAGTTTTCTTCTATATAATATATACAGAATAGTCACAAATCATTCTGGTTTATTGAATACAAACTTATTAAGAAAACGAGCTACACCATCTTCTTCATTTGTATATTCGGTAATAAACCGGGCCTGCTCTTTTATGAGAGGAATACCATTCTTCATTGCAACAGATAAAGACGCTTTCTGAATCATAGATTCATCATTCATACTATCTCCAAACGCCATCACGCGATTGGTATCAAGTCCGAGGTACTCCGCAAGCCATAACAGCGCCTCACCTTTTCCGCTGTCGCGGGACTGTACTTCCAGATAAAACGGCTTACTCGTCACAATAACACAGCTATCTCCCATAATGGTTTTCATTCGCTGCAAAAGTTTTTGGATATCAGCCGGATCGCCGGGAATCACAATTTTAGGGAACTTTTTCTGCAGAAAATCTTCATAGTTTGTTACTACCTGCATTTTCAGATTTGTCAGGCTTTTATCTCTATCTGTCCAACTGTTTTCATACGGAACATATATAGTTGACGCATCATATACCTCTGCAGAAAGATTCATTTTCCTCGCTTCATGATATACCTTAATCAGGATATCACTGTCTGTAAGACGAGAATAAATTTCACATCTTTTGTGCAAGTCAGAAATAGAAGTTCCATTTTGCGCAATTATATATCGCCCAGTTTGTTTTCCCGCAATATCAAGACGTCGCACATATGGTAAAATCGCATTATCTGTACGCCCTGAACATAATACGATATAAATTCCATGCTCGGCGGCAAATTGCAAAGTTGAAACAGTGTAATCTGATATACTCAAGTCAGACTTAAGCAGTGTATCATCCAAATCAAGCGCAATAATTACTGGTGATTTTTTTTCTAAAGACAAGTCTGTCAGTTTCTGTTCCATAATATGATAAGTATATCGAAAGTTTTTTATTTCGTATAGTCTGACCGGAAACATCAATATCCAAATATATGTTACACAATAAAAGAAAACTTGACTGCTCAAAAAAAATCAGTTAAATTAATGAGATTATATAGTAGGTTCATATAATTTTATAATAAGGATTAAAATATGAAAATGACAGTAAAAAATAAAACAATCACACAGGCGACATCTATTCTTGTATTGCTTATCGCCATCACCACAATCGGTGTATACCGAATAAAACAAATCAACAGAAATCTTACTACAATTAACGATGTAAATGCTGTCAAACAACGATATGCAATTAATTTCCGGGGTTCCGTTCATGATAGAGCTATTAGGGTTGGTGACTATGTACTATATACTGATTCAGCATCAAAAAACCGTACTATCCAAGAAATAAATTCTTTAAAGGATTTTTATGATGAATCTGCTAAAGCGATGGATGAAATGTTTGCGCAGAGGACGGATATTACTGAAGAAGAACGTGCTAAACTTGCTGATATAAAGAAAAGTGAGGCGGAAACTCTTCCTTTAATTCAAAAAATTATTCAGCTTGATTCTCAAGGTCGCTGGGATGAAGCACGTTCAGTAGTATTGCAGCAGGCTCGGCCAGCATTTAATTTATGGCTTGACCGTATTAATGCATTTATTGATCTTGAAGAAGCCTATAACAAAGTGATCACAGATGAGACACGGGCACACGCTCGAAATTTCCAATACCTGATGATGGGGGCAAGTATTATAGCGGTTTTAATCGGTATACTATTGGCAATCTGGATTATCACATCAGTCCTACCGTTAGGAACAGTTGCCGAAAGTCTTAACAATATCGCGCATGGAGAAGGAGATTTAACAGCACATATTGCAGTTCATACAAACGATGAAATAGGAAAAGTTGCTGCTAATTTCAATACCTTTATCTCTACTCTGCATCGGATTATTTCAACCGTAAAACAATCAGTCATAACACTTGCTAATGCTGGAATGGAACTGCAAACAAATATGAATGCGGTTGAATCCACTGTAGAAAATATTAACGACAATATAATGCAGGTTCAGTCGCAGATAACAGAACAATCACAAAAAGTAAATGATGTTTCTGAGACTATGAAAGATATTAATACGGATATAGAATCTCTCAATGCGGCTATTACAAAACAGGCTGACATGGTTAATACCAGTTCCAATCACATTGAACAAATGGTTAATGGAATTAATGACGTTGTACAAATTCTTGAGAATAACGTGGAACAGTTCAATACCCTATCCAGTGCGTCTGCAACAGGATACGAAAAAGTTACTAGTGTATATCAAAAAGTTATCGAGATATCTGATAAATCTCATGGTGTTTCTGATGCAAATACCATTATCAATAGTATTGCCTCTCAGACTAATCTGCTCGCAATGAACGCCGCTATTGAGGCTGCTCATGCTGGTGAAGCAGGACAAGGTTTCGCAGTAGTCGCAGATGAGATACGTAAGCTCGCTGAAAATTCAGCTAAACAATCAAAATCTATTTCTGCAGCACTGAAAGATCTTATGCAGTCAATTAATGAAGTTGTTAACACAGCACTTATCGCAGGCAACTCTTTTGAAAATGTTATTCAAGCTGTTTCGGTTGTTACTGAAGAACAGGCCAAAATTCGTAAAGTAATGGAAGAGCAATCATACAATAATCAGCAAGTTTCACATTCATTCGAAACAATTCAGAGTCTCAATACAGACGTTATTGGCGGCGCTGAACGCATGGCAACAGGAAGTCAAAATGTATTAAATAAAACCTCGGAGCTCGTTGAGATTACAGGTGTAATAACGTCATCAATGAATAATATGACGGCTGCTACACAAAATATTCATGAAGCTATGAAAAACATGACTGGCAGTGCAGCAACAACAGAAGCAGGAATTACCGCAGTTAGAGAACAGATAGACAGGTTTATTCTGTAAAAAAACAGAATACCAAAGAGGGGGCAGCTCAGTATATTTCTGAAGTCTGCCCTTTTTTTATTTTAAAATAATTCTCGATAAGACATTTCTTTCTTGACTATAGAAGTTAGTTTATGATAACTTCTAAATATAAGTTACCATAAACTAACATTAAACGAGAGGTTTATATGGCCATTGAACAGCTGATTGCGTATCACTGCGGACCGGCATTAACAGGGATAAAACCAGCCAATTTATTTTCCTGTCCAAATCAGATGAGATATAAAATTATATCAAAGATAATACAATTAAATAAAAAATGTAATATACATGGCGTATACTTCATGATAATACGCCGCTCAAACAAATCAATTTTACTGTTTGTATATAACAGAGAGTTATTAAGACAGGTTCTTACAGATTTCAGAGCACAGGAAATATTATACCAGGCAGGATATGATTTAACGGCACCACTTGAAACGTTGCTAACCCACCTTGCGGACAGGTTAACACATAGCGATGTATTTCCGCATGAAATAGGTATTTTTCTTGGATACCCAATAGAAGATGTACAGGGGTTTATTTTTAACCGCGGAACAAATTATAAAATCTGCGGATATTGGAAAGTATACGGCGATGAGCAGTCCGCAGCAGAACTTTTTCAAAGATATACACAATGCAGAATCAGCTGTTTTAATAGAATGATTCGGGGGGAATCTTTGGAAAAACTATGCGCAACTGCCATCTAGTCTTTATTATCTTAGGAGGTTTTCATGAAAGCAGCTGTCATTTACATTAGTTTGACAGGCAACACACAGGCGATGGCGGAAGCCATTTATGAAGGAGCTGTTTCTACAGCAGGTAATGAACAAGTCGCATTATTAAGCGTGGATACAATAACTGCCGCAGAAGCACTGACATATGATATTCTTGTTTTGGGAAGTCCTGCCATGGGAAATGAAGTTCTTGAAGAAGACAGCTTTGAGCCTTTTTTCTCAGAACTTGAAAAGAATCTTACCGGAAAAAAAATAGCACTGTTTGGCTCATACGGTTGGGGTGATGGTCAGTGGATGCGTGATTGGGAAACAAGGTGCAATAACGCAGGAGCTATACTAATAACAGACAGTCTAATTATTAACGAAGCCCCAGATACAGCAGCATTGGAACTGTGCAGGGAATTTGGAAAAAAAACTGTGAAATAATTTTCCGTATTTATATCCAGCTCGATATACTTTCGAGCTGGATTCTTTATATACGTACAGTCTCAATCCAGATACGATTTTCCATCACCAAATTTTGCCATAATAAAATCGACATCTTTGTCTCCCCGGCCAGAAAGGTTCACCAGAATTGACTTATGAGGATTCTTTTTAGCAAAAGAAATCGCATAGGCAACAGCGTGAGAACTTTCAAGAGCTGGGATAATTCCTTCCATACGGGACAATGTATAAAAAGCATGGAGACATTCTGTATCTGTTGCTGTAGTATATACTACCCGGCCAGAATCCTTTAGCATACAATGCTCAGGACCGCTTCCTGGATAATCAAGTCCGCTTGCAATCGAGTAAACAGGCTGAGGATTTCCATTTTCATCTTGCAACAAATAACACCGAAATCCATGAATTACACCCTCGGTTCCGTATACAAGACTTGCTGCATGATCACCGGGTTTAAAAGAGCGGCCACCAGGTTCAACACCTACAAGAGAGACATCTTCATCTTTGATAAAACCAGAAAAGATTCCCATTGCATTTGAGCCACCGCCAACACAGGCTGCAACAGTATCTGGTAACTCCCCAGTCATCTCTAGATACTGTTCACGGGCCTCGATACCTATGATATGCTGAAAGTCTCGAACCATCATGGGAAACGGATGTGGTCCAACTACAGAACCAATGCAATATATAGAATTAACCGGATCCTGCAGATATGATTCAAATGCGGAATCAACCGCTTCTTTAAGCGTTTTAAGACCGCGTGTAACAGGTATAACAGTAGCGCCCAGAAGCTTCATTCTCACAACATTCGGATGTTCTTTTTCTATATCAATTTCACCCATGTGAATTTCACATTCCAACCCAAAATACGCGGCTGCTGTAGCAAGTGCAACGCCATGCTGGCCGGCGCCTGTTTCAGCAATGAGTTTTTTCTTGCCCATGTATTTCGCAAGCAATCCCTCTCCCATACAATGATTCAATTTATGAGCACCTGTATGATTTAAATCCTCCCGTTTAAGATAAATTCTACCACCGTATTTTTCAGAAAGATTTTTGCAAAAATAAACAGGTGTTGGTCTGCCTTGAAAATGTTTTCGGATACTGCGCAGTTCAGAAATAAACTCATGCGACTTACTAATAGAGAAATACGCATCATTTATTTTCTGCATTTCTTTCTGTAGTACTTCAGGAACGTCTGAGCCACCCCCATTTATTAAAAAATCCATTTTCATCAGGGAATTGTTTAAAATAGTCCATATAAATACCTCCGTATCACTATAATATTACTATATAAAGTAACGATACACAATAAAAACATTTTTGGCAAGTATCTAATATAATAACATTTCTAATTTTAACAATTCTATATCATACTTATATGTTTGTTTCCGATTTAAAAAAAGAAATAAATTGCAATATATTTTTTGCAAATCATGTGTTATACTATTAAGTAAAGATATAGAATGAATTCAGAATATATTTTGTACCATGTTTTAAGAATTGTTCATAAATATTTTAATATAGTTTGATGCCACATATCTGAAAATAAATAGTAGTTGTTCTGCGTACTTTGGAGTTCAAATCATGCGCAATGTAAAATATCCTATTGGTCTGAAATTGATTCTCATTACAACAGTGCTCCTGCTTTTCTCTCTGGGATCATTAACCTTTCTTGTGACATATTTTATGGGACAGGAAACACAAATTACAGCAGAATCAAATAATTATACTATCAATACTCGTTCTGCAGCAGCAGTGGAAAACGAACTCACAACACTTCGGGCAAATGTTATGTTGCTTTTAGATATGTTGAATTCAGCAGGTTCAGCTGGTGCGCTTTCGAGACAGGCTACGGCCTTTTTCTTTGAACGGAACCAGAATATTGCATCTATCGTGCTGCGGAATCAGGGCGAGCAGACAAATCAGCGTTTTTTAATTAACAACCGCTTTTTTTTATCAAATGAACTTGATATACAATCTGTAAATGACTTTATTGATACTAATGCAGACATTATTGAACGGGCATCGTTAGGCGAAACAGTTATTTTAAATGCTGCACCAGTTTTCAAATACCCTATCCTTTCTATGATATTCCAATGGAATGAAGGCGGAATAGAACAGGCAGCAGTAATTCTGTTTTCATCAGAATCCCTTAGCGCCAATCTTGGAACAGGTTCTACAAACGTATCATTTTTGATAAATCATCAGGGCGACTTACTTGTACATAATGATTTTAATCTTGTACAGGCAGGGACAAATTATGCTTCTCTTCCTCTGGTTCAAGCGATGTGGGAGAATAACGACAGTTCCCGTCAAATTATGTTTTCAAGTACAGATGGGCAACAATATTTTGGTGCATACAATCGTCTCAATCTGGGAGATCTTGGTGTCATAACCATAATTGCTGCAGATATGGTATTTGAACCTATCTATGCAAATATGCTGAGAAATATTTATTTAACGATTACTATTCTCTTTTTGACGGTAATATTTATTTATTTCTTCTCAAAAACAATCACTACCCCAATCCGTTTTTTAACGGCAGCTTCTAATGAAATTGAGCAGGGACATTTTCTTATTGAACTCAAACCACGCACACAGGATGAAATAGGACTTTTAACAAAACGCTTTGTCAAAATGGGTCAGGGACTTGCCGAACGCGAAAGGTTAAAAGATACATTTGGTCGTTTTATTAACAAAGATATTGCGGAAAAAGCTCTGCGCGGAGAATTAACTTTGGGCGGTGAGACAAAATACGTGACTATCTTTTTTTCAGATATCCGATCTTTTACAGCAATTTCAGAAAAACTTGAGCCGTTTGAAGTTGTTGAATTTCTTAATCAGTATATGACTCAAATGGTACAATGTGTTAATAAAACCGGCGGCGTAGTTGACAAGTTTATCGGTGATGCAATTATGGCCGTCTGGGGAGCTCCTATTTCTGCAGGCAGTCCAGCACAGGATGCCCTTAACTGTGTCCGAGCTGCAATGATGATGCGCAGTGCTCTAATTGAATTCAATAAGGATCGAGGCGGAGATAAAAAACCAATCATTAGAATAGGCTGCGGCATTAATACCGGACCAGTAGTTGCAGGGCAGATCGGCTCAAACGACCGTATGGAATATACCGTCATTGGGGATGCGGTCAACTTTGCATCCCGTACAGAATCACTCAATAAACCGCTTGGCACTGATATTCTTATTACGGGAAATACCTATGAACTTATCAAAGATCATATTATCGCAGAACAAATGCCATCTGTCACTGTTAAAGGAAAAGAAAAACCCGTGCACATGTATGCGGTAGTTAATCTTAGAAATGCACCTGATATAAAAGGTACTGGTTCACAAGGACCTCAATCAATAGCCCAAGTACGCAATATGCTTGGTATTCCCACACCAGACTTCTCAAAGGTGAATCTTGATGAAGAAGAGAAAAAATACCAGATCAAAGGCTAATGATGTTCTTGTTGTTCTCATATGTCTGTGCGGAGCGGCAGTAGGTTTATATTTATTTTGGAATGATCTAAACCGCTCCTTATCCAAACTTAATGAAGAGCCTATCGCTACAATCACATATAAATATCGGATAGCACAGCGTAAATTTATAGACAGACTCATCTGGGATAGGTTGCAGCAAAACACACCCATTTATAACGGTGATACAGTACGAACCTCATCTCAGGCAGAAGCAACAATTCAGTTTCTAGACAACAATATAATGGTACTCGGTGAAAATTCTATTGCACAGGTGTTTCTTGATGACGCTGGAAAGACAGAAGTTGATTTTTCTGGCGGCGGAATTCGCATAGACTCAACAACAGCACAATCAGGCTTAAAGCTACGTGCCGGAAACACCACTGTAAAAGTACAATCTGGCTCAGAACTCGCTGCGGAGAGTCCCTTTTCTGAAACCAATGAAATATCAGCTTCTTCTAAACCCCTCACATTGCAAGTTCTTCGAGGAGCCGCTTCACTATCAAACACGTTAAGTAATATCCAGCAGAGTATAACAACAGGAAATGCAGTAAGTATTGATCGCCAGGGAATTACCTCACAAGCAATGCTCACTGTCACAGCTCCATTTGCAAATGCAAAACTGCTGAACATGGGAGCTGAAAAAGTCAGTGTTAATTTTAACTGGGTAGAACATAATCTGCCGGAAAAAAGTACCGTCGTACTTGAAACTGCCACAGATAAGGATTTTAGAAACCTCGTAGAACAAATTGCTTTATCAGGTCTCAATGAATTAACAATTGATATTCCAACTGGCACAACATATTGGAGATTGTATGCCGCTGTTAATGCAGAAATAGTACCTGAATCAATAGCAACGGGACGAATTCAAGTACTTGATACTCCAAAACCAGAACTGATAGTACCAGCAACTCAAGATGTATTTTCCTATCGAACAAAAAAACCTGTACTTCGTTTCGTTTGGAACGGAAATGAATATGCTTCATCGTATTTAATTGAAATTGCAGACAACCCTGAAATGCATAATCCTGTTTTTTCACAACAAACACAACACACTTCAAGTATTATTTCATCTTTATCAGCTGGCAACTGGTATTGGCAGATCACTCCATTTTATGCAATAAACAATATTGGTGCAGGGGCTTCTTCAAAGGTTTCTTCATTTACTATTGAGCAACGGGGTATACTTCAGCCGCCCAAACTGCAACTGCCAGAATTAAACGGTTTTGTTAATATAACAGAACAGGACAGTAACAATAATCTTAAACCTATATTTTTCTCATGGCAAAACGATCCTGAAGCATCATCATATCGTATCCGCATTTCTCCTTATCAGAATCTTTCATCTCCAATTGCAGATACAATAATATATAATAACTATTACCAAGTAATCCCATCTGAAATAGGATTAACAAATGGCCGCTGGTACTGGGGAGTGACAACAACCGATATTGAAGGAAACACTTCATCTGTATCAGAAATCCGCGCATTCACAGCCGTAGATGGAGATATTGTATTCTATACAGTTTTTCCACCAGAAGGCTATGGCATCGCTGATTCCCGCATGTTTGATATTAAATTTACATGGAAGAATAACATTCCTGGGAACTTCCGTTTTCAAATAGCAAGAGACAAAGAATTTACGAACGTTATGGTTGATGATATCGTCGAAGAATCAACCCTAAGTGTAAGTGGCAAAACATTATCAATAGGAGATTATTACTGGCGAATCGGTACGATCGATGCAATTGCAGGAACAGAACCGCTTTATACAGAACCTAAAAAATTTACAGTACAACCGCCTCTTGACCCTGCAATTCAAATAGAGCCATATAAAAATCAACGCTTTATAGTTTATCCTGACAAAATCAGCCGTCTTGAATGGGAACCAGTTGAATTTGCTGATTACTATCAAGTTGAATTGTACCAAAATGGAATATCAGAGCCAATATATTCCAATACAGCAGTAACAGATACTGTTATAGAACTCGATTTAAAAGATATTCCTTCAGGGTATTATTATTGGACTATACAGGCATTTTCAGATGAAACAATAAGTTGTACAAGACGTACTGGTATGATGGCAAAAGCCGCTTTCAGACTGATACAGCTTCGGCCTATTGTACTTGAAAAACCAACAAATAATTTCCATATTGCAGGACTTGAAGCATATTATAATCCGCCATCTGTTTCATGGCATTCTCCTGATCCAATACGGAATGGAGAAGCAGAATTTATTTTGACAACCAATTCAAAACTCATACCGCCTGCATATGGAGCGGTAAATTTTAATAGTCCGCATATCATTTTTAAGCAAAAAAATCCATCAAACCATATTCAGTTACCCAGACTCACAGAAGGTACATATTATTGGACTGTTACCGGTATTACAATTGATGACTTGGATGTTACGCCCAAAAATTATTTTTCATTTACAGTTGATCCAATTTCTCCGCTTCCGGCTGTAACTGATATGCAACCAGAAGATGGTACCGTTTTTGACGAAACATATCTCAGTAATACTCTGAGTCTACACTTCACATGGAATAAAGTACCTGATGCGGAAGCATATCTTTTTACTCTCTTTAATATCACTAGCACGGGTCAGAACAATATCATTTTATCAAAAACTCTTACCGCTGATGAAGATCAGAATTATATCATTGATGATATATCTATCCTCGATGAAGGTGATTTCTTCTGGACTGTAGAACCTATTCGCTTTACAGAAGACAAACAAATTTTGCAACATGGTAGAAAATATAATACCGCTTTTACAATTAAACTTCCGCCCATACCGGAATTCGAAATTGAAAACCCGGGAGAGCTTTATGGAAATTAAAATAAAATATTTTTTGTATATTGCAATATTCTGTAGTCTCCTCAATAAGGTTTTTCCACAGATTTCAGAAAAGTCCGCACCCGATTTATCGGCAGCAACATCTCCACAACAAGAAGAAATATCACCGGCACAGAGTTATAATATAAAAACAGATGCAGACGGAGAACAATATATTGAACAAACATTATCATGGCCCAAAGTTGAACATATTCGAGAATACGAAATTATTCTTGAAAAAAAAGATGAAACGGGACAATATTTTACTCTGCAACAAATAAAAACATCCGACAATTTTTTAACAGTACGTCTTGAAAGCGGTCAATACCGTTACTCAGTCATTATCTATAATCTTCTTGGAAAAAAAGCATATCAAACTCCATTTACAGAATTTAACATCCTGAAAGCACTCAAGCCGCAGATTAATTCAGTATCACCTACCCTGATTTATCTTGACGAACCTCATGATGGAACATTTTCTGTAAAAGGTTTAAATTTACTACCAGAATCTGTATTCATTCTTATGCGTTTAGCAAATAAGGAACAGCTTTCACCACTTTTATATCAACCTGATGAAAGACATAGAAATGCAGATATTATCTTTGATGAACAAATGTTTGATACAGGTGATTATGTACTTAAAGTAACAAATCCGGGCGGTTTTACTTCAGAAATACCACTGCTTATCAAATTCATTAAATGGTATGATTTGACTATCTCTGCAGGATACAGCCCATTATTTATATTAGCAGACGAAACAATTCTTACTTATTTTAATACACGTATGTCATTTATTGGAGGTGATTTTAGAATCACATTTATTCCCCTCAAACGCAGATTCGGATATGTAGGGGTTTCTGCAAATCTATTATACCACCGTATGGCTGCGCGAATGAATACATTCAATATCAATATGAACATTCTACAAACATATATAAACGCAGTGTATCAATATCCAATCATAAAAGGGCGTCTTGTAATTGATATCCATGGCGGAGCTGGTTTTGTTTTTATGCAAAATTTAACTTTTATATATCCACATGATATTGTATCAGATCCATTTACATCTTTCTACTTTTCAGCAAATGTAGGTTTCTCTCTACAAGTATATATGTGGAAACGTCTATATTTGGAAGTAAAGGCTGACTATACCTATATGCCAATGAAAGATATGTTCTTAATGACAGTCCAACCGTCTATTACTCTTGGTTGGCAATTTTAGTTATTATACAAAACATTATACAACACAAATACAGTGGTTTATAAATTTACAGAGCCGTATCATCGGCTCTGCAGATAAAAAATATCAAATCCCCTTTAGAAGCAATAGACCTCCAAGAATAATTAAATCCGGAGAAAGCTGCCTAAGCCATGAAACAACCGAATCCACAGAAGTAAACACACTTCTGATTCCGCCAAAATCATAAAGAATAATATAGATACACCAAAATATGATAATCACAATCAGCGAAATACTTAAAAAAGAATTGAATTTACTTATATTGAAAAGATTTAATAAAAGAAGAACACCAGCGGCAATCTGGCAGCCTGCCATAATTATGGATAGAATTGCAACATCACCAATAAGACTTTTTAGTACATGCAACCCTTCATTATTACCCGTTTGTATCCCTGTAACTCCTGTCACAATCAGATATAACGCTAATCCAATCTGCATTACAACAGCACCAATAGGAATCTGTCTAATTCTTGTCATTCTGTACCTCCTAAAACAGTAATTAATAATAATTAAGTATAACTGATTTTACTCTCAGTTACCAGAGATATGTTCTTATCCTTTACAAAAGACTGAAAAATTATAGTATATGACAGAATAATAAGAGAAATGGGCCATTTATTACAGTATATTTCATATAGAATTAAAGTACAGGAGGTAAACACAATGTACACAGCAACAATCAATACGGCAAACACAGCAGCTTTATTTAGGATTATTAACGAGTGCCAATCTCCCATTTTTTATACATATAATAATGATCTGCAGGATCTTCGTAATAATACTGAACTTCAGCAAAAACTCATTGCAGATTGTAATAATAAAAAAGTACTGTCCCTATCCATTACTACAGAGACAGCCGATAACGCAATGAAACTGCTGCAGTTTATGGTTTCGGGAAATCATCAGCCAACAACAGATACTCAAGTCAATCTTAAAACAGATAATCTGATTATAAATTTCTGGAACAGACTGACAGGACGTTATACAAAAGGTATCTCCGCATAAATTATATAATCAGAGATATTATTAAAGGCGCTGACCTATCTTAAACAGCGCCTTTTATTATTTATTTCAAATATACTCACCCTAATCATAATATTTAAGACTTGACACAAAAATAAATATTACCTATAAGTGAAAAGAGCAATTTGATATTAATTACTATTGTGCAAAATACACAACTCCAGAAAGGATTTTTAAACAGTGGACATAATTTCAGTTGCAGCTCAAAATCAATATCTTCAGAATAGAATTTCACAGCTTCAAGAAGAGTTAGCATATCAAAACCAAACTTTACGATTGTTACAAGAAAAAATCTCATTTTATGAGTTTGAATATTACCCAAAAGAAGAATATTTTATTTTCGATAAAACCGCATGTCGACGATATGAATTTCCTGAACAGTATTACGCACAAGATTTTATAGAACAACAAGTCATACCTGAAGATAGGAGAAAAGTTTTAAAATTTTTACTGGCATTTAAAAACTGTCCCGCAGATACCAGTTTTAAAACTGATTTTCTTATTAACAGCGGAATGTATCATTTATTTTGTATTTGTAAAACAGATAATTATGCATCGGATGAAAAACACTAAAATACACGGAATTTTTACAGAGCAAGATATTACCCAAACACATACAACATTCCTGAACCCACCTCAATTTAACTATTATGATATATTATTGCATAATCAGATAGTTGGCATCTATGAATTTTCACAAACAGGCAATCATGTGCTGGCTATTAAATCAGATATATTTAAGCAGCGGCTAATAACACAAACTGAATTTAAACAAGTAATACAAAACAATTATCATCCAAATGATGTTCAAATCATACATGATCTATTTGATTCTGCAAATGTTGCACGTTGGCAGGATATAGGAACAACCAAAATCAAACGAGAAGCACGCAGAAAAATAAATGGATCATACCGCTGGACATCATTAGAATTCTATCTCAACCAACCAGGCATTCCACGACGCCTTGCATTTCTTTTCATTAAAGATATTCATGATGCTCATTTACAAAATCTTTTATTTTCCAGTTTGGGTAGTAAGTACTCTACAATCTTTTATATAAACTGCCTGACTGGTATATATAGAAAATTAGAAGCACCTTTTTTAAATCTGTTTACAGAACAGCAACCATATTCCGGACAAATTGATAAGGTATTTGAAGAAAAAATCAAAGCTGTTATCCATCCGGACGACTCTGAACTTGTAAAAGCTTTTTTCAGTCTGGATCATATTCAACAGGCTGCAAAAAATCATAGTGTAGCACCATCAATTATCTATCGAAAACATAATGGAAAAAACTATATCTGGATAGAATCAACATACTATCATATACAAGGAGACAAAGAGCATATAATTATAGGTAATTCTGATGTTACCGTTGTTATGGAGCGGGATAAAAAAATGCGGGAAAATCTATCTTCCGCACTAAAAGATGCAAAATCAGCTAATGAAGCAAAAAGTAATTTCTTATCATGTATGAGCCATGATATTAGAACACCGCTCAATGCAATTCTTGGGATGGGAACTATTGCGGAACGACACATAAGTGACCCAAGAGCGGTTTCTGACTGCATACAAAAAATTCAAAGTGCCGGTCAGCATTTGCTTAGTTTAATAAATGATATTCTTGACATCAGTAAAATAGAAAAAAATAAAATTCAACTAGTTAACGAAGAAATAAACCTATCATCGCTGCTCACTGATGTACTACTCATCCTGAACCCATTGATATCGGAAAAACATCATATTTTTCTGATATTTGTATCAAATCTAAAGCATGAACAAATTATTGCTGATAATATGCGTATTAAACAGATACTGATTAATCTATTATCAAATGCAATTAAATATACTCCGGTAGGAGGCTTGATAAAATTCACTATTGCAGAAGAACAATTCTCAGACAGTGACACACAGGCAAACTATATTTTTACAATCACTGACAACGGTATCGGCATGAGTGAAGAAACTCTGCAAAAAATATTTGATCCATTTGTACGAGCTCATGATAGACGGATAAACAATATGCAGGGCACTGGTTTGGGAATGGCTATTACCAAAAGTTTAATACAGTTAATGCAAGGAAGTATTCATGTCGAAAGTAAACTGAACGAAGGTTCCACATTTACAGTTTCAATACCATTTAAAAAGGGAAATCCAATACTTGTCAGTGACGAAATAAAGAACCGGCATTTATTATTTATTTCTGATGATGTTATAGAATGTAATGAAGTGGCTGATGTTTTTGCAAATCTTGATATTCCTATTGAAATACTACGTATTCAAGATGATATTCTTCAACTGATTACTAAACTCAACGAATATAATTATTTTGCAGTTATTCTCAGCAAACAAACATTTGAACGAGATCCTGCACTACTTACCACTATACAAACAAACTTTTCAACAGATATACATTATATATGGTTTGCTTCTGCTATTGACCAAAATTATGATTTCTCAGAACCTTGGATATGCGGAATTCTACATACACCTCTATTTAAAACAGAAGTCAGTATTCTCTTTAACAAATTGCTACAAAATAGAGAAACAACTAATCAATCCCACATACCTGATCAAAAGATTCTAAAAGGCCGCAATGTTCTTGTCGTAGATGATAACGAAATTAATATTGAAATCACACACGAGTTTATATCATCCTTTGGCGCACACATTTCTATAGCAACCAATGGACAGGAAGCTGTCAATAATGTAATAGAGAAACCCAGAGGTTTTTTCTCTATGATTTTCATGGATGTACAAATGCCAATTATGGATGGATATGAAGCCTGCAAAACAATCAGAAAATATGAAGAAGACTCTGGTATATATACTCCAATTATCGCAATGACGGCAGATGTTTTTCAAGAAGATATAGAACGGATAAAAATGAGCGGAATGGATGCACATGTGGCTAAACCACTTGATATTGTGCAATTACAGAAAACAGTGCTTGAAATACTCCGTACCAAGCCACAAACAATTCAAAACTAAAACCTTTATAAATACTATAACAGGCTGTATGCTTAAAAGACAACCTGCTATAGTATATCTTATTTATGCCTTAGTTTTTATTAATGTATCAATTTCATCCCGTGATGCCAGCCCAGGAATTGCACCACGGCGACTTGCACACAATGAACCAGATGCATTTGCAAACGTACAGATATCTATGATCTGCTCTTTAGATAGATTATTAATAGAAGTTCCAAGCTCTAAAAACCGATATAGCAGTGCCCCCCAGAATGAGTCGCCTGCACCTGTTGTATCAACAGCCTTTATATCGAACGTTGGTAATTCGCCACAACTATTTTTATGACAATATGCACACCCCTTTGAACCAAGAGTAACAACAACAAGTCTAGTTGTATCAGAAAGGAGATTTTGTCCTGCCTTAACAGGATCAGAAATACCAGTAAGCATTTCAGCTTCTTCTTCTGACACTTTAAGCAAATTTGCATAAGTAAGTCCACAACGCATTTGTTCCAGTCCAGATTCCACAGACTCCCATAAGGGAGCACGCCAGTTCGGATCAAACGAGATGATACAACCTGCTGCTGCTGCTTTCTGAACTGCATAAAGTGTTGCAGAACGCGATGGTTCATTAGTAAGAGATAGAGTCCCAAAGTGAAATATATCTGACTGCTCTACTAAATGTATCGGAACATCTTCAATAGCAATTTGCGTATCTGCTCCGGGTCTCCGATAAAAACTGAAAGAACGGTCACCATTCTCCGAAAGATGAACAAAAGCAAGTGTTGTATCAGCATTATCTTTAATAATAAGTCCTTCCGAATTAATATTTTGTTCATCCAGAACATTTTTCAGGAAAGAGCCAAAAGAATCACGACCAACAGCACCAATAAAAGATGCTTTTCCACCCAATTTAGCAAAACAGGCAAGTACATTTGCTGGTGCTCCGCCGGGATTCTGTTCAAAACATGGATTGCCATTATGGTTTTGGATGTGTTCTTTGATTGGAGTAAAATCAATAAGAATTTCGCCAAGGGTTGTTAATGAAAACTGCGTATTTTTCATGCATACCTCCATCATCAGGTTGTTTTTTTATACATCACCTCACAAGCGTCTGTCTATAGTACATTTAAATAAAATAGCAAATTTATTGACACTAAAAAAATAATTCCATATAATTATTAGAAATTATTTTGAAGACTGTTATATAGAAATGTTAACTAAATTAGAAAATAGTCAAAAAGCTTCTGACAGCTTTGACAATAATAATTCATTTATATTCCTACTTGACGAATGGAAAACTAAAAGCGATTTATTAAAAAAAGCAAAAAATATTTTAAAAACCGTAATTAATACTATAGAGCCGCACATATTTGTTTATCATGGTGAATCAGATATATATCTTGATTCTAATATGCACAGTATTTTTGCAATACCATCATCTTCTTCGCTTATCACAGCAATTCGCGATCAATATAAAACTGGGCAGTTTTTTATTTTATTTGATGATATTAAAAATAAACTGACATATGAAGACGTAATTGTGCTTGAAATGCTTGAATCATATTATTCCTGCAGCTGCCTGATTCCGATTGTTCATCTAACAAAACTTATTTCATTTATTCTTATCGAGGATCTTAATTTTAAAACTACCCAAGACACACAAAATAAACTTCAACAGAATATCTCTTTTTTTAAGGATTTTTCAGAACGATTTAAACTTAACCTCTCATCCATTTTATTTTATGAAAATGGACATCACGAAATAGCAAAACTAACTAAATATTCATATCAATTTGGATATTATAATACTCTTACAGAATTTCGTACGAATTTTCTTCACGATATACATACAGAAGTTCCGTTTGATAAAGGTGTATATTATCGGTATTCACAGAGTTCAAATACGCTCCAACCAGTTGTTTGGTATGGATTGGCACAGCGCCCCCCAGTTCTTGAACAGAATCAGGGAATTTCTGGCATGGTATTAGCCACACAGCATATTGTTTTTGAAGAAGATAGATCTCTAAATCCTTCTCTTGCAACAATCAGAGAAGAACAATTTCTCACTAACGCTGTTATCAGCATTCCAATAACTTATAAAGAAAAAAAATTTGGAGTGCTTTCACTTATGCGGGATACAAGTAAGAATGAAACTTTCTCCGTATTGGCACTAAGCAAGTTAAGGGTGCTTACTTCATTTCTGGCAAATGAAGTGCATAACAGATTTCTTCATGATGAAATAGATAACGGTTATTTTCACACAATTATTTCGTTATCCCATTTGATCGAAGCAAAAGATAAATATACGGCAGGCCATTCTGAACGTGTTATGATATACGCTATGAATATGGCCTACCAAATGTCTATTCCGAATTCACAGTATAATATATTGCAATATGCCGCGTTGTTACACGATATTGGGAAAATTGGTATTCCAGATAACATTTTGCTTAAGCCAAGTGCGCTTACAGACAGTGAATCTGAAATTATGCGAAAACATCCAATGATCGCGTATTCAATATTGAAAGATTTGCCGCATTTTGAAGAAATAAGTAAGATTATCCTCTATCATCACGAGCGTATCGATGGAACAGGTTATTATCAAATCACAGATATTCCGCAGTTATCACTAATCCTGAGTGTGGCAGATATTTATGATGCACTTACATCTGATAGACCATATAGACGTGCTATGAAACAATCAGACGCACTTGATATTATGAAAAAAATGGTCGGAACGGTTTTCCCAGAAGACATATACCAGGCTCTCATACGTTTTCTTCAAACTAATCCCAAAGAAATTAATTTTACAGATATATCCATCTTTGATATCATGTAAAATCATCTCAAAAAAGATCACATTTTTAATCTTAATAAAAACATCTCATTCAAGAAAGAATAATCTTTACATCTATAAATTAGTACAATGCTCCTCAAGGATAACTTGCCCCACTTTATACAAGGCAGACTTCACTATATTTATTTACAACTGCACATTCTCTCATAGGATATCTGTATCTATATTTTATATTTGAGTGATAACCTGAACTTGTCTTATAATTTTTTAATCTCCGATGCAGATTTTCTGTATCAATACATTAGCTTATAAAAACCCTATTTTAATCATTATTCTAATAACAGCAAACACATAACAACTTATAAACCAGCATATACTATGCTCATTTACACATTACTAATTACATTACTAGTTCACACTAACTACTTTAACAAGACATATCTGATTTATTAAAAAATAATATTATTAAGGTCATATTTAAGTAAATGATATTATTTTTTACATCTTGATTCTTACTGATTGTGTCAAATTTAGTTCGCAATTTTGATTCTGAAAAAAGCCACATATCCATCATGCTACGTTAAATAAAATCT
>CALXMF010000022.1 GCA_944389415.1 uncultured Spirochaetota bacterium
GATTTTATTTAACGTAGCATGATGGATATGTGGCTTTTTTCAGAATCAAAATTGCGAACTAAATTTGACACAATCTAAATTTGAATCAAATTTACTCTTTTTTTGATTTGTTTTTAAACTATTTTCGTTTCAAAATAAGATTATTTTTCACAGTGGCGCTGTAAAACATCCTGTGGTATACTACAAAATATGAACATCACTCTTACAAAAGGCAATATGAAAGCTGTCATCGCGGATACCGGCGCACAACTGCTCTCTCTGAGCCGCGGCGATCGGGAATATATCTGGCATGGAGATCCTTCCGTATGGAAATACCACGCGCCCATCCTGTTTCCGGCAGTAGGCAGAACAAAGGATGGATATTACACATGGGAAGGGAAAAAATATGAGCTTGGGACACACGGTTTTATCCGGGACATGACTCATACGCTCACGGCAAGCACTGAAACATCAGCTGACTGGGAATGTACCAGTACAGAAGAGACGCTTCGTCAGTATCCATGGAAGTTTTCTTTTAAAACACATTATGAATTGACCGATACCGGTTTAATATTTACTACAAGCGTCGAGAACAGAGATACGAGCGCCATGCCGTTTCAGCTTGGAACACATACCGCATTCATGGTTGATACAGATAAGATAAAAAATGGCAGCTACTCTATCGAGCTTGAAAAAGATGATCCGCTGCAGCAGATACAGTGTGACGGCGGTTATCTGCAGTGCGACGCAGACGGTACAGTTCCTGTTACTTCACCCTGTTTACAGCAGCAGGGACGATTTATCCCGCTCACAGAACAGGGATTTGGTGCGGGGCTGGTTCTTACCGGCATCACTTCAAAATGGGCCGCGATACATGATAAACAGGAAGGCACTGTTATCCGTATAAAGACAGAGCAGTTTCCGTACATGGTACTCTGGACAAATGAAGGGGATATCCGGTTTATCTGCATCGAACCATGGTATGGGATTCCTGATCGCGAAGATACGGATCATTCATGGGAACATAAAGCATCTATTGAAATTCTTGAAGCGGGAAAAACATTCTCCTGCGATCAGAGTATCACAATAGGATAGTAATTCACATATAATAAAACAGGCGGTTTATAAAACCGCCTGTTTTATTATGAGAGCAGCATTCTGTCGTTTAAAGAATCGCTGCCGCCTGCTGTCTCGAACTTTTGCAGTAGATCAGATACTTGCAGATTCTTTTTTTCATCTCCGCTTACATCATAAATAATATGCCCATCCATCATCATGATAAGACGGTTGCCGTAATGGATCGCATCACGCATATTATGAGTCACCATAAAAGCTGTCAGATGATCACGGGATATTATTTCTTCTGTCAGTTCAAGAACCTTCCGTGCGGTTTTAGGATCAAGCGCGGCGGTATGTTCATCAAGAAGCAGCAGTTTCGGTTTTCGCAGCGTTGCCATCAGCAATGTAAGCGCCTGACGCTGACCGCCAGACAACAGTCCTACTTTCGCAGCAAGACGGTTCTCAAGTCCAAGGCCTAAAGTTACCAGACGTTCCCGATACATCGCTCGTTCTTTAGGATGTATTCCCCATCCCAGACCGCGTTTCTGACCGCGGCGCAGCGCAAACGCGAGATTTTCTTCGATCATCATATTTGACGCTGTTCCCATCATTGGGTCCTGAAATACACGCCCCAGCAAAGTCGCGCGCATATACTCCTTCCAGTCGGTAATATCCTGCCCCGCAAGCGTGATAGAACCGCAGTCAGCAGGGAATACTCCCGCTATCAAATTCAGCAGTGTTGATTTTCCGGCACCGTTGCCGCCTATGACGGTCACAAAATCGCCTTCGGCAAGCTCAAGACTGACATTCACCAGCGCTTTACGCTCAGTGATAGTTCCAGGATTAAACGTTTTGCTTACATTCTGAACTTTCAGCATACACTGCCTCCCTGCGCAGAGCTTTTTCCTTTTTGTTCTTTACGTTTACTGAATTTTTTGGATAAAACAGGGACGGATAACGCAAGTATAACTAATACAGCGGTCAGCAGTTTAAGATCCGTTGATTTTAATCCAAGCTGAAGAACAATCGCTATAATGAGCCGGTAAATAATCGAACCAAATACAACCGACATTAAATAGTACCAGAACGCGATGCGTCTGCCAAACACCACTTCTCCAATAATAATTGAAGCAAGACCTATTACCAGAGTTCCTGTCCCCATACCGACATCAGCATATCCCTGACTTTGCGCAACAAGGCCGCCTGAAAGTGCTACAAGACCATCAGAAAGCGCAAGCCCGATAATTTTCATATTATCCGTATCAACACCAAGAGCACGCACCATGCGTTCATTATTGCCTGTCGCGCGTATTGCGCAGCCTATCTCTGTACCAAAAAACCAGTACAACGCGGCAATAACCGCAACAGAAATAATCACACCCACAATAAGCGATGAGACATTACGATCAAGACCAAACAATTCTTCCCAACTGGTCATCAGTGTCGTCACTCCAAGAAGCGGTGTGTTTGCCTGCCCCATCACACGAATATTAATAGAATACAGCGCTATCATAGAAAGAATACCGGCAAGAATACCCGGAATTTCCAGTTTTGTGTGCAGAAGACCGGTAACAACACCAGCTATGCAGCCAGCCGCAAACGCAGCGGCAAGAGAAACTACCGGATTTACACTATTTACGATCAGCACCGCACTGACAGAACCGCCGAGCGCAAAGCTGCCATCTACAGTCATATCAGGAAAATCAAGAATCTTGAATGTGATATATACACCAAGTGTCATCACTCCCCAGAGAACTCCCTGCGAAATAGCTCCCTGCATGGCAAGCAAAATACCCATACACAACCTCTATATAATAAAAATTAAAATATACAACATAAAGTACAGTAATAGTGTTGAATATATCAGATTTCCGTAAGAATGTCACTTCTCTTTTCTATTATTTTCTTATATACTACCTCATATGGGTATGATAGAAAAACTGGAAGAGCTTTCCGCACGTTTTGCAGAAGTCAATACAATTATTCAGGATCCTGATTTAGTACGGGATCCAAAACGCTACAGGGAAATCATGCGTGAACATTCTCATCTCACTGAGGTGATGGACGCATATACACAATATAAAGAAATTATTCAGGGTATAGAGGACGCGCAGCATCTGATCACAGAAGAGGATGATCATGATATGAAAGAAATGGCGCGCGAAGAACTGAAAGAACTTGAAACAAAAAAACCGGCTATGGAAGAAAAACTCAAGTTTCTGCTTATTCCGCCTGACCCGCTTGAAGAAAAAAATATTATTATGGAAATTCGCGGCGGAACAGGCGGAGACGAAGCATCTCTGTTTGCCGCAGATTTGTTCAGGATGTATACTCGGTATGCGGAAACAAAAGGCTGGAAATATGAAATTATGGATCTGAGCGAAACAGAAGTCGGAGGATATAAAGAAATATCATTTTCGCTCAGCGGTAAAAATGTATACGGACATCTCCGCTGGGAAGGCGGTGTGCATCGGGTACAGCGGGTGCCTGAAACAGAAGCGCAGGGACGTATACATACAAGTGCTGTTACTGTTGCAGTTTTGCCTGAAGCAGAAGAGACAGAAATAGAAATACGGCAGGAAGATCTGCGTATTGATGTTATGCGTGCCGGAGGTCCGGGAGGACAATGCGTCAACACAACTGATTCAGCGGTGCGTATCACACATTTACCTACAGGACTGGTTGTTATACAGCAGGACGAAAAGAGCCAGATAAAAAATAAAGCGAAAGCGCTCCGTGTTCTGCGAGCAAGGCTCTTTGATCTGGAAGAATCCAAGAAACAGGCGGAACGATCAGCTGCCCGCCGGAATATGGTCGGGTCGGGAGACCGCAGCGAACGTATCCGCACGTATAATTTCCCTCAGAACCGTGTCACGGATCATCGTATCAATCTCACGCTCTACAAGCTTGACCAGTTTATGCAGGGTAATCTTGATGAAATGCTTGATGCGCTTAATATATCAGCAAAAGAAGAAGCCCTTAAAGCGGCTATACCGGCAGGAGATGCCTGAACATATTGACGGTGCTTGAATTGCAGCGGACAGCGGCGGCTGAACTGCCACGCTCTCCGACACCCCGGCTTGATTGTGACTGTCTGCTCGGGTTTCTTCTGAATAAAAGCCGCAGCTGGCTTGCCGCGCACAGTGATGAGGTTCTTACACCGGAACAGGAAGCGAAATATTATTCGATGACCGCAAGCCGGCGAACAGGACTGCCTATTGCGTATATTACGGGGCATAAAGAATTTTTCGGACTGGATTTTATCGTTACGCAGGATGTGCTTATTCCCAAACCTGATACAGAGTTGATTGTGGAACAGGCACTTATTGCAGCATCAGAACTTACTGCGCAGCCGGATATCAGAAATAATACAATACAAATCGCCGATATCTGCACCGGCAGCGGCTGTATCGCCATCAGTATTCTGCATGAACTCCCGCATCACATTACCGCAGTAATGACAGCTGCGGATATATCACAGGCAGCGCTGACAGTTGCTCAATCAAACGCAAACATATTACTTCCGCAGCATACAATCAATTTTATATGCGGAAATTTACTATACTGGAATACAGAATCGCATACCTCGATTTCGCCAAAACAGCGTTTCAACCTTATTGTATCAAATCCGCCGTATGTGCCGTCGGATACTGTAACCGAGTTACTTGCTGACGGCCGAAGCGAACCGAGACTTGCGCTTGACGGCGGTCACGCAGGACTTGATATTATAAAAGATCTGATACCGCAGGTTTTTATTTCACTCACACATGGAGGATTTTTCCTCATTGAAACAGGCGAGTACAACGCAGCCGCAACCGCAGAACTGTTATCAAAAGCAGGATTCATAGATATAGTAAACTATACCGATATGGGAGGTATGCCCCGTGTCACCAGGGCAAAAAAACCATGATTGAAAATCTCAGCACAAACACTACAGAAACAGACCCCATTATTTTACTGGACTCGTTTTTCAAAACATATACCGATTATACCGAAGAAGATCAAAAACGCATCACCACCGCGTGGCAGTATCTGTACTCAGTAACAAAAGACAAAGTCCGTGTATGCGGAAAACCGTATTATCTCCATCCGCTCCGAGTTGCCTGCATCCTTGCGGAAAGTAAACTGGACGCAGATTCTGTTATCGCCGGACTTTTTCATAGTATGTCTGGCACAGAAGGCTTTGATGATGAATATATACGTCAGGAATTTGGCAAAGATGTGTCTACTATTATAATCGGTACTGCCAAAATAACTAATCTTAAAATCCAAAATAAAACACTCCAGCAGGCTGACTCTATCCGTAAAATGCTTTTTGCAATGATTGATGATATTCGTGTTATTCTGGTTAAATTAGCCGACAGACTTGACAGAATGAGAAATCTTTCATTCGCAAATACTAGTGAACGAAAACAGATTGCACAGGAAGTGATTGATATATGGGCGCCGCTTGCAAACAGACTTGGTATGTCAAACGTGAAAACAGAACTTGAAGACCTCAGTCTAAAATTCAGCAACCCTGAAGTATTTCAGCAGTTAAAAAAAATTGTAGCACTAAAAAAAAGTGAACGCGCTGAATATCTTGAAAAAGCTCAAAAAGCAATTTATCGGGCTGCGGCACGGGCCGGCATTGAAGTCTCAATTTCAAGCAGGGCTAAACACTTTTATTCTATTTATCAGAAAATGCGAAAGCGCAACAAAAGCGCAGAAGAACTATTCGATTTACTGGCTCTCCGCATTATCTGCAACACACAGGCAGAATGTTATACTCTCATTGGACTTGTTCACACTCTCTGGAAACCGCTTGACGGCAGATTTAAAGATTATATCGCCATGCCCAAAGCAAATGGATATCAGAGCTTACATACAACTGTTATATGTGAAGGTAAACCGCTTGAAATACAAATACGAACACAACAAATGCACAATGTTGCAGAACATGGAGTTGCAAGTCACTGGCTGTACAAAAAGGGAACAAACCACGATACAGTAAATGTACAAAATCTTTCCATTATTAATCAGCTTAAAGAAATGCGTACTCTGCACCTGGCAGATGAGGAATTCTTTAATGAGATGAAAGAAGAATTACTGGGGGATTCTATTTTTGTTTTTACTCCCAAAGGGGATGTTATAGAACTCCCGCAGGGTTCAACCGCGATTGATTTTGCCTATCATATACATACCGCAATCGGTACAACGCTTGTGGGAGCAAAAGCAGACGGACAGATAATACCGCTGTCAACTCCGCTGCAAAACACACAAATCATAGAGGTCATGACAAATCCTCAGGCACATCCAACAGTAAATCAACTTTCTTTCGTCAAAACTGCGAAAGCACGCAGCAAAATACGTGCCTGGCTGCAGCAGAATGAACCAACATTTACAGACCGTCCATCTGTTCATCGTGATGATAACATTGAAAACACAGCAGAGCAAAAGCCGCAGCGCCAGCCGCGCGCACATAAAAAAGGAAACATTGAAAACGCGCCTCTTACACATGCAGGCTGTGAAAAAATACGGATCGGAAATACGACAAATTTTCTCATCACAAAAGCAAAATGCTGTACCCCGGTATATGGAGACGAGATAGTAGGATACGTATCACGAGGACGCGGCATCATCATACACCGTGCCGACTGCCGGAATTTTTTACGTATTCCCAATGTCGCAAGCCGGACAATTACGGTTACATGGGATGATAGCACCGCAGCTGATACAGACAACAGCAAGAAGAAAAAATAAGTTTACAGATCACTAACTCGCACACGTACCAGCTGCCCCTGAGCTATTGGTTCGGCTGTCATAAGGATACACGAATGCCCATGGCATACCCAATCCATACAGGTTCCTGATTCAGGATCGATAAAAACATATCTATCCGCAGGAATAGCAATAGAAACTATATCAGGAGCGACACATTCAAGTGAGACACCAGCGCATATCTTATTCAGCGCTTCAAAATGATACATCCGCCAGCCTGCTCTGGCAGTAATGCAAGCAGGGCATTTTTCAGGATGCAGAGCATAATCTTTTTCTTTTGCCTCACGCGCAGCAGGATGCATTTGTGAAAGTTCTTGGTCGCGCAGTAATTTTGTTCTGTCTCCCGCAGCATAGACCTGCTGAATCTCATTCTCTGTTAATTCAGCACCTATTTTAGCGGCAAGTTCATATTCACTCTCTGATGCACCCTTCACTGTTTCATTGGCATCAGACTGGCCGTAATAAAAACCGGTTCCAAAAGCACGGTGGCTTACTTTATCCAACTCAGCGATAAAAGGGTCAGCATCACGCTGTGAAATAGTACCATCAAGCGCATCAAGAGCTTTGCGGTATGCGCGTGTTACCAAAGCAACATAATACACACTCTTCATGCGTCCTTCTATCTTTAAAGAATCAACACCAGCCGCGCGCATATCGGCAAGGTGATCAATCATGCATAAATCTTTTGATGAAAGCACCGCCGTAAAATCATCCCCCTCAAAAACAGGAAGATATTCTCCCGGCCGCTTCCGTTCTTCCAGAACAAGCGCTCCAGATTCCGCCAGATTTTTCAGAGTACCGGCATCAGCTTTCAGTATATAGTCCCACCGGCAAGAATGTGAACAAAAACCACCATTCGCGCTGCGGCCATTCATATACGCGCTCATTAAGCAACGACCCGAATATGCAATACACATAGCACCATGGACAAACACTTCAAGTTCTATATCAGGAACCGCATCCTTTATTTCACGAATCTCCGCAAGGGATGCTTCCCGTCCAAGCACAATGCGTTTAAATCCCATGCTATGATACAGTTTTACAGCTTCACGATTAATACAATTTGCCTGCGTACTCAAATGCAGCGCAGTATCAGGAAAGTATTTCTGCAAGATCGGAACAATTCCCATATCCTGCACAATAAAAGCGTCTATAGGGTACTGTTTAAAATAATCTATATCAGCAATAAAGGCATCAATATCCCGGTTATGAAAACTTATATTCAATGCGCAGAACAGTTTCTTACCTGGAAAAGCTTCTTTAAGCGCACAAACATTTTTATATTCACAACCATAAAAGTTATCCGCTTTTACCCGCAGTGAAAACTTTTTAAGACCTATATACGCAGCATCAGCTCCATATGCATAAGCATAATATAATTTTTCTACATTTCCAGCAGGAGAAAGCAATTCCATTATTCTTCCTCCCGATTACAAAACGATTTAATATAATTTCCAGCGTGTTCAACCGCAGGTTTCGCCTGCGGTATAAATTCATCAGCCATCTGAAACATCGTCATCATTTGAGGCCAGACTTCAAATGTGCATTGTACTCCGGCATCTGTCAGTAAATGTTCAAAACGTTCCATATCAGGCATAAACAATTCTTTTTCGCCTGCCTGCATATACACAGGCGGGAAATGTTCTATTATATCAGGCCGTATATACACAGGTGATACAGCAGGATTAGATAAATTCTGCTCATATGTATATAACTCAGCACATCTGCGAATATCTTCCGCCATAACAAGTTCGTCATGAGCATGTTTTTCAGAAAGTACAGGAGAGCCTATCGATATATCACACCAGGGAGAAAATAACATTAGCGCACGAACATACTGTCTGAACCGCTGCGGCAAGTCCTGAAGCAATGCGCACGCAATTGTCGCACCAGCGGTATCAGCAGCAATAAACATATCAGGATTACCTTCTGAATATAAAAGCGAACAGTAATCACGAAATGCAGCTTGTATATCATCAAGTCCGCATGGGAATGGATATGTCGGCGCATACCGGTATTCAGGAACACACAGCAGCGCCGCTGCCTCATCAGCAAGAGAAGCACAAAAAGAACGGTATGTTTTTCGGCTTCCGCCAACAAGACAGCCGCCATGAATATAAAAAATATGCCGGTCTGCTGCAACAACCTGCGGCCGTAAAATATCACATTCCACATTGCCGAAACGGCTTTCAGTACACTCAACATTATTCGGTATTACCGGCACAGTAAATACTTCATCCATTTCGCTTCGGTACCGGACAGGATCATCTTTTGCTTTAAATATAAGGTATTTCAGTTTTTTAAGAGCCTGCCGGCGATCTATTTTACCGGCAGCAACTGTATCAGAAAGATGCATATTGCAAGTATAGCAAAATCTACTGGAATATGCTACTCTTCGCATATTATGCCAATAAAAATACAATCAGATTTGCCTGCCCGGGCAACACTTGAAAATGAACATATATTTGTGATGACTGAACAGCGGGCCGCACAACAAGATATACGGCCTTTGAAAATCGGTATTGTTAATCTTATGCCTACCAAAATTGCTACAGAAACACAGCTCCTGCGGCTTTTGGCAAATTCACCTTTACAGGTGGAAATATCCTTAGTGCATATGGAAAAACATATATCCCGAAATACAGGTCAGGAGCACCTTGAACGTTTTTATATCACCTCTCAGCAAGTACTTGATACAAAATTTGATGGGATGATTATTACTGGAGCACCGGTAGAACAGCTGCCATTTGAACAAGTTGATTATTGGGATGACTTATGCCGAATCATGGATTACGCCAACCGGAATGTATTTTGTACATTATATATTTGCTGGGGAGCCCAGGCAGGCCTGTATCATCATTATGGTATTCCCAAGCATCACCTTCCCCGCAAATTGTCCGGTATATATATGAACCGCTGCACAACATGGGCAGAACCTCTACTCCGCGGATTTGACGATCTGTTTCCTTCACCACAGTCTCGCCATACTACAGTATTTAAAAGCGATATCCAACAGATACCGCAACTTACTTTGCTCGCAGAATCAGATGATGCGGGAGTTGTTCTGGTAAAATCAAACGACAACCGGCAGATATTCATGACTGGCCACCTTGAATATGATACCGAAACACTCGCATTGGAATATGAACGCGACCGGCAAAAAAACGCAGACGCTGTGATGCCGGAAAACTATTTTCCGGACGATAATCCGGCAAAAGCGCCGCGCTCAATATGGCGCAGTACCGCCCACCTTTTTTATTCCAACTGGCTGAACTATTACGTATATCAGGAAACCCCATTTACGTTTATATAAATTTATATATCATCTGACTGCGAACCAGCCGGCCTGTGCCACAGCCAAGTAAATTCATGTTTATTGTAATTAAGATGCAGCAGGCGGCTTTGGGGAACTGCTATAAATTTTTCGATAATCTGCCAGTCTGTAACACCTTGCAGTTTCACTGTACAAATCATGTTGTTGCATAAGCCACTCTCCAGCCACTTACAGACCCACTCAAATAAGCGTTCGGGATAACAGATAACATCAGAACATACCCAATCAAACGGACCGATATCTTCAGGTCTCAGCGTGAACGCATCATGAGTTACAAATTCTACCAGAGGATGTTTCATTAACTCAGCGGCAAGCGGCGAACGGTCAACAGAAAATACAGAACAACCAAGCTGTGTCAATACCCAAGTCCAGCCACCGGGACAGGCTCCAGCATCAAAACATCGTTCTCCTTTCTGTGGAAATACATTGAAATGATATTCCATCTCTACAAGGGCTTCCTGAAGTTTAAGGTACGCTCGGCTCGGCGGATTTTCATGATCTTCACACAGTGTAAGCGTACCTGCAGGAAGAGGAGAACTTGTTTCAGCAGAAGCGATCATTGTATGTTCATCAATCAGACAGTATACACCAACGGGAGAATGGGGAATAAAAAAAGGAAATTTTCTAGGCTTTACGGATAAATACGGCAGCTTCTCCTGAATCAAAGCTGTACGTCTGAAATGGGATGATGAACATGATGCCCAGTTACGCTGCATACCCGACAGACAGCGAGCAGCCTCACCAATAGAATCAAAATGAATGAAAAGCGGATTGAGTAAAGCAGTCCGTGCCCACAGCGGGATAACAAGTAAATTATTATTTGTACAAGGCGCAGACGGCAAAAATAAAATATCGCCATATATCTTAATCGCAGAATTCTCACAATGAACAGAAAAACGCTCCTGCAATTCGCTCTGCAAAAAAGACATCTTATCCGGGAAAGCTGCATAAGCAACAGCTTCTGGACATTTCTCTATACGAATTGGCATTCAGGCTGTAAAACCAGCTGTTCATAATCTTCGCCGCCATCCGCAGCTTGAGAAGCAAGATGGGCGATATACAAATCAAATGATTTCGCTGCCGGACCGGGTAACAAAGAAAACGCAATCTCAGAATTGCTGTCTGTTTGTTTCAACCAAACAGGACGCACCCGCAGTAAAAAGGGCGCAATTTGTTTCTCTGCAGTTGGAGTAATCTTGATATCATACTCCTGTTCCATATCCACATTCAGCTGCATTGGAAACACAATTCTGCATCCAGATTGACTGATATCATATAACATGCCAGGAAATATACAGACATCAGGTGCATCAACGCGGCCAATGTCGGCATATCGTTTGTGTTTCCTTTTCTCTTGTTCCATTTTATCAGTATGACTCATTATCATATTTGCGTCAATTCCTTTTATCAGCACTTTTCCAGCATAATTTTACGTGTTTCATCAATACCGGCACCGTATACACGCATAAAATACATACCGCACGCAACTATTTTACAATGAATCATCAACTAAAAATAATCCGCTTATGCAGCCTTTTTAATGACACTGTATTTACCGCAGTATCTATTTACTTTACTTTTCATTTAAGATATAGTAGTGATATATTGCATTTTTCCAGCGGAATATTATCAAACGAATCGCGTCGTGTTTCTGGCTGGTTGGAGGTATATATGGAAAAGAAAAATTATTTTAATGCTATCCCTTGGCGGGAGGCTCTGCAGCAGCTTGGCCACTGCCGCTTTATGGACCGTGCTGAATTCAGCGATGGAACAAGCGCGCTTAAAGGTAAAAAAATTGTTATTGTCGGTTGCGGTGCGCAGGGGCTCAATCAGGGATTAAATCTGCGCGATTCAGGCCTGGATGTCAGCTATGCATTGCGGGAATCAGCTATCACAGAAAAGAGGCAAAGTTATAAAAACGCAATAGAAAATGGCTTTAAAGTGGGAACTTATGAGGAACTGATCCCACAAGCCGATCTGGTCGGAAACCTGACACCGGATAAGCAGCATTCCAACGTGCTTGAAAAAGTCATTCCTCTTATGAAAAAAGGCTCTGCTTTATGGTACAGCCACGGTTTTAATATTGTAGAAGAAGGGATGCAGATCCGTCCAGATATCACTGTTGTAATGATGGCGCCAAAAGGTCCAGGTTCTGAAGTACGTACTGAATATCAGCGTGGATTCGGTATCCCCACACTCATCGCCGTTCATCCTGTCAATGATCCCGAAGGCAAAGGATGGGCAATAGCAAAAGCACTCGCTGTGGGAACCGGCGGAAGCCGCGCAGGAGTACTTGAATCATCATTTGTCGCAGAAGTCAAATCAGACCTTATGGGAGAACAGACTATCCTCTGCGGTATGCTGCAGACCGGTTCTCTTCTGTGCTTTGACAAAATGGTCGAAAAAGGTATTGATGCAGGATATGCTGCTAAATTCATTCAGTATGGCTGGGAAACAATCACAGAAGCGCTTAAATGGGGCGGTATTACTGGTATGATGGACCGTCTATCAAATCCAGCAAAACTCCGCGCTCACGCCCTTTCCAAAGAATTAAAAACCATCATGAAAGATCTGTATCACAAGCACCAGGATGATATTATTTCCGGAGAATTCAGCCGGGTTATGATGGAAGACTGGGCAAACGATGATATTAAGCTGCATACATGGCGTGAGGCAACTGGTAAAACAGCATTTGAACAGACACCAGCCGGAACAATGGAAATCAGCGAACAGGAATATTTTGATAATGGCATCCTCATGGTGGCAATGGTAAAAGCCGGCGTTGAACTGGCGTTTGAAACGATGGTTGAAGCAGGTATTAAGCCTGAAAGCGCATATTATGAATCACTGCATGAAGTCCCGCTTATTGCGAATCTCATCAGCCGCAAAAAACTTTATGAAATGAATAAAGTCATTTCCGATACCGCAGAATACGGTTGTTACCTGTTTGACAATGCCTGCCGCCCGCTGCTGAAAGACTTTATGGCGAAAATAGATACAGATGTAATCGGCAGAGGATTGCAGCTCAAAGACAATAGTGTATCAAATCAGGAGCTGGTCGCTGTTAATACAGAAATCCGCACACATCCAGTCGAAATCGTCGGCATTAAACTGCGCGGTTACATGACCGCTATGAAAGCAATCACATTCGCAAAATAACGCGGATGTTGTTTTTACAAAAAAAGGTATCTTAGGATACCTTTTTTTGTCACAATCCGCTATGCACCGTTATATTTTTTTTCTTTTGCAGCAGCAAGACAGCGCGCTGCATGAACAGCACAACCGAGCAGTGTTCCATCTGACTGCAACGGAGAAATTACTAACGGACATTCCCTACGCTCAAACCGACGAAGCCTCTGAGTGACAACCTTTTGAGCAGAATTCAAGAGAAAATCTCCCGCGCGAGACAAACCACCGCCGATAATCACTATTTCGGGATTAAATAATGCAATAAACTGCACCAGAGACTCCCCAAGTATTTCTCCAGTACGATGCATTGTGGCAAGAGCGGCCTTATCCCCATCCTGACAAGCTTGGGTTATCATTTCAGCTGATATCATATCTACAGGCAGTTTCGACTGCAATCCACTATCAGAACTAACGGAAATTTCTTCCTGGAATGTTTTAATAACTCCTACAGCCGATACATAACGGCACAAACAACCATGTTCTCCACAGGAACAGCGTCGTCCTCCAGGAACCGCAGGTATATGACTGATATCAGCTGCACTGTCTGTCGCACCATATAAAACCCGTCCGTCCATTACTACAGCGGCATCAAGTCTTCGGCCTATCGATAGTACCAGGATGTTCTTTTTCCCCTTTCCTGCGCCAAAAAACCATTCGCCAAATAGATGCATACGAACATCTTTATCAATAAAAACAGGAATTTTAAATACATTCTGAAAATATGCAACAACGGCCACATTATTCCAATCAGGATATTCGGGAGAAAACAGCGTATGCCCCGTATGCCGATTCAAAAAACAGGGAATACCAAGTCCAATACACATTACCTCCTCAAGCACCACATTTGCCGCAAACAACACAGATGTAATACAATCTTCTATCCGATGCAGTACCGCAGCAGCACCTTGTTCTGACTGCGTCGCAATTGAATACACAGCAACTTTCTCAAATGAACTGGTAAATACGGCGGAACGAATCTCAGTTCCTCCGAAATCAACCCCGACAATAAAGCGGCGCATATATACCTCTTCTACAAAAAACTATACCATTATACTGTATTTCTGTATCTGTAGCCATACTACATAACATACACTTGCAAGATAACCAGTTATTAGGTAAAATAAATCCATATTTTATATTAGGAGATTTTTATGGCAAAGATATCCGCCCTCCAGCAGGCACGTTATGCATATAAACCTAAACTGCCAGCTGTACTGCTCAATGATCCCGCAGACATTAAAATCGAATTTGGAAAACCAACAGAAGCTGTTGCTGACCAGGCTGAACTGAAAAAGCTTTTTGCACATACCTATGGCAAGCCGGAAGCTGTATTTGTTAAGGGCGCAAATCCCGACGCAAATAAAAAGATTCGTGTTGGTGTAATTCTTTCCGGTGGTCAGGCACCCGGTGGACATAATGTTATTGCCGGTCTCTATGATGGTGTTAAAAAGGGAAACAAAGATTCTGAATTATTCGGATTCCTTGGTGGTCCATCAGGCCTCATCGAAGGTAAATATAAACAGTTTGATGATGCATTCATCGATGCATACCGCAATACAGGCGGTTTTGATATTATAGGTTCCGGACGCACAAAAATTGAGACACCTGAACAGGTTGCAGCTTCTGTCGAAACAGCAAAAAAACTTGATCTTGATGCTATCGTTATCATCGGAGGAGATGACTCAAATACAAATGCGGCTTTATTAGCAGAGCATTTTACTGCGAATGGCATTAAAACACGTGTTATTGGCGTTCCCAAAACAATCGACGGAGACCTGAAAAACGAGCAGATAGAAACCAGTTTCGGTTTTGATACAGCTACAAAAACATATTCCGAACTAATTGGCAATATTGAACGCGATGCCAACAGTGCAAAAAAATACTGGCACTTTATCAAACTGATGGGGCGATCTGCAAGTCATATTGCACTTGAATGCGCGTTGCAGACACAGCCGAATGCATGCCTTATTTCAGAGGAAGTTGAGGCAAAAAAACTGACACTGCGTCAAATCACTGCTGATTTATGTGCGATTATCGCCAAACGCGCAGAAAATAACGAGAATTTTGGTATTATTCTGATTCCGGAAGGACTTGTTGAATTTATACCTGAAATGAAATCGCTCATTGCAGAACTCAATGATACCATGGCAAAAAATGAAGCTGAGTTCAATGCTCTCGCTGATTTTGTATCAAAAAAAGCATGGCTCAAAAATAATCTGACACCTGCTTCCTATGAAACATTTGATTCTCTTCCGGATGCAATTGCTGCTCAATTCCTTGCGGATCGTGACCCGCACGGAAACGTGCAGGTATCCCGTATTGATACCGAGAAACTGTTATCTCTCATGGTAGAGCGCCGTCTCGCTGAGATGAAACAGGAGGGTACATATACAGGTAAGTTCAGTTCATACTGCCATTTCTTTGGTTATGAAGGACGATGTGCATTCCCATCAAACTTTGACGCTGATTACTGTTACGCTCTGGGTTATACCGCATTTCTGTTGATTGCCGGCGGCGTAACCGGTTATCTGTCATCAGTACGCAACCTGATTGCTACCGCAGATAAGTGGACAGCCGGCGGTATCCCGCTGACCATGATGATGAATATGGAACAACGGCACGGCTCAAAGAAACCTGTTATCAGAAAAGCACTTGTAGAACTTGACGGCAAACCATTTAAGGAGTATGCTTCTCATCGCGACGAATGGGCAATTAAAACCAGTTTTGTATTCCCAGGTGCAATTCAGTATTACGGACCTGCAGAAGTATGCGATCAGCCTACCTGCACTCTTAAGCTGGAACACACTAAGTAAGAATCTTTTTATATTTCATACTTACGTTGTAAGTTAAACACGACAGTGCGGTGCTATTATGGTTCCGCACTGTTTTTCTATTGCTTATCTAATTATATTCCGCTATAGTATTTATTATGGAAATCGTTAAGTTGATTGGTATTGGTATTATCCTTGGTATTGCAAATGTTATTCCCGGTGTCTCCGGAGGTACAATGGCAGTTGTCTTTGGTGTATATGAAAGACTTATTGCTGTTATCACACCTAATATAAAAAAAATACTTGCCCAGTGGACCTTCTGGCTTCCGCTTTTTGCAGGAACGGGAATCGGTATTATTCTGTTCAGCAGGGTCATTACTTTTTTATTTGAACATTATCCACTACAGACAAACTGGTTTTTCATTGGTATTATCGCAGGAAGTATTCCCATGATATGCAATCGCATACGGACAGAAGCAAAATCCCAGTCACCAGCACCCAAAATATCAATCATTATTTGCGCGATTATAACATTTGTCATAATGCTGATAACACTGTTTCTGCGCCCCGATGAAGGAGGACAAACTATCTACACAATGATATCAGCAAAATTATTTCTTATGTTATTTTGCGGCGCCGCTCTTGCAGCCATAGCAATGATTATACCTGGTATTTCAGGCTCTTTTCTAATGCTCGTTATCGGCATTTACAGCACTGTGATTGCGGCTGTCTCTTCGCTCAATATTCCTTTACTGATTCCAGTTGCCTTAGGTGTATTAGCAGGACTGCTCGGAGGCGCAGGCCTTATTAGAATTTTAATGGCGCGTGTTCCAACACAGACATATGGCGCAATTCTCGGACTAGTGGCAGGTTCTATACCTGTTATTTATCCCGGATTCGGCAGCGTCACAACAGCTATTGTATCTATCATATGCGCAGCCATCGGATTTCTTGTATCTTATTTCTCATCACGCAGCGAAAAAAACTGATAACCGTACCCGCGCTCAAGCCGTTGTAAGCATCTGAGCTAAATTATCAAGCAGCTTACGCATCAGCTTGAACGCACTTTCAGTTAAATTCTCTATACGATCTTCCGCCGTATGCATCTGCTGCCAGGTCAAAGGCAGCTGGTCATGAACATCAGATGCCCGACGCATAACAATATCAGCCGACAGACCTCCTCGTGTCAATTCATAACTATAAGCGGAGGCTTCTTCTGCAGGCAAAATTGTAAAAGCAACAGCAGGAATGCCGCAGGCCATAAAAGCCGCATTATCACTATAAGGTACAGGCATTGACATCCACTTACCAAGAGACGTATGCGAAGCAAGAGAACGGGCACGCTGCACCAGACTGGTATACCTTTGTATAAACTGCTTATTTCCTGGAGGAACAGACTCCCGATCAGAGACAATCAATATTTCCCCCCTGCCGCAGCAATCAAACACATATACATCATCTTTTGTTATACCAAGTCTCCGAAAACGATGTGCAAGCTGATACGACCCTAACTCGGTAATGCTTGTTAATTCTTCTCCATCTGAAAAAATAATACGAACATTATGGGTACTTTTAAACTGCAACAGACGCACAGCCCAGTCCATCACCTGAAATACAGCAGCGCTGTTATCATTTGCTCCGGGACTATTCTCTACTCGGTCATAATGGACAACTACAGTTTTTATTTTAAACATCGGATTATAAAAAGAAAGGGGATATTGCACATAAATATGCTTTGCATCCCCTTCCGGTATAATCACAGTCTTTATACCACTTGCAGCAAGCCTGTCCCGAATAAACTGACAACGATCACAATCAGGATCAAGAAATGTTTTAAAATCAGCAGGAAGAAAACTCATATTTTCAGTATCGGATTTTGAAATCGATACCGTAATTACGGATTGAAGAAAAGCACATCCAGCATATATTTTTATAGATGCACATGCTTTAAATCAGTTAATAACGATAATTGCCGCGATTAGAATTCTGATAGTTTTGTCTGGGCGGCTTCTCACCGGCAAGATTTACACGAATACGGCGTCCTTCAAATTCCGTCCCATTCAGTAAAGTCATAGCAGCGTTGCCCGCAGCATCATCAGTCAGTTCTACAAAACCAAACCCTTTGGACCTGCCTGTTGCGCGATCTTTAATTACCACAGCAGATAGAACTTCACCATACTGGCGGAATAAACCAGCAAGCGATTCCTCATTTGTGGCATAGCTAAGATTGCCAATATATAGTTTACAAGACATTCCCATTTCCTTTGCCGCATTGCGGCGAACCGTTTCTGAAACGGCACATTTGTGATTTTTTACAATATACGTCCTATATCATTGTGTCAATGCAAAAAAATCTGTTTTTCATATCTTTTCTGCTATACACACCTTATCCCTTATGTATATAGTAATAATATGATCAAAGCACCTATTACCGATAATGAACTCATAGCACATTTAGAAAAAATCCAGCCTGACGGAATGACACTTTTCATCATGGCAGGGGGACAGTTTCGCGGTGCCTTTTTTCACGGCACACATTTTATTAATCAGATGCGTGCAAATCATCACCTTGGTATTCTCGAAACACTTGTGCTGGGACAAGCATGCCTGTGTACAGCTCTCATGATACCAACCATCAAAGGCCGCGGACGCATACATTTTCGATATGATACCAACGGCCCCGCAGCAGGCTTCTCAACAGAGGCAGACAGCAGCGGATATGTGCGGGGGTATCTATTACAGGACCCCATTCCAGTAACACAGCCGCTGGACAGTTGGAGTCTTGAACCATTTTTCGGTCCGGGTACCGTAACTGTCACACGCTTTTCAGATGGAGCAGCCGTCCCGCAAACCGGCTCTGTTGAAATAAAACACCGAAATATCGCAAAAGACTTAACATGGTATTTTCTGCAGTCCGAACAGATACACACAGCATTCAATACCAGTATTAAATTTGATCGGCAAGGCCGAGTGATTGGCGCAGGAGGTATGTTTCTTCAGACAATGCCGATAAATGGCGGAAAAGATTCAGGATATACAAAATATACTGGGGATGATTTATTCGATGGTATCGAACACGCATTCAATGCAGCCCCGCCGTTTGGAGAATGGTTCGCTGAAAACGGAAACCGGGATGATATCATATACGGTTTGTTTCGGGAATTTGATGTTCAGACAGTTCTTGAACGTGATATTATCTTTGACTGTCCATGCAGTTCCGAAAAATACGCAGCCGCAATTGCACATCTGAGCCGGGCAGAAGTCGACGATATGCTCGCACATGACAAAGATCCTATAGAAGTCGTTTGTCACAACTGCGGCAGCATTTACCATATTCCTAAGGAAACAATCAAACAACAGCTTCAGTAAAAAACTTCTTACGCAGATAAAACAGGACACCGTATCCAAATTATTGAATAATGTGTCCTGATTCGATATTATAAGATATACTTTTTGCTTCTGGCGTTCATCAGATGGAATCAACCATCAGGAAGAAAGCAGTGTTCTGCTTTTCCGCGGCCGTACGCCTGGGCCGACGGACACATCCGAACTGGGAGGCGTTATGTCCACACCTTTACAGACATATCTGTCTGAAACTTCACCTGAAAATGTAAATCCTGCATTTGTTTCGTACATTGCGAACCTGCAGCAAGTTGCAGAAACAGCTCCTGAAATTGCTGCTTCTGTTGTAAAAGAACTCGCAGCTCAGCGTTCGCATTTAAAACTTATTGCCAGTGAAAACTATTGTTCACTCACTGTCCAGGCCGCAATGGGAAATCTGCTTACAGACAAATATGCAGAAGGATATCCCGCACACCGATATTATGGCGGCTGTGACAATATTGATGATGTCGAAAATATTGCAGCAGAAGAAGCAAAGGCTCTTTTTGGAGCCGAACACGCATACGTACAGCCGCACTCAGGCGCAGACGCCAATCTGGTAGCGTACTGGGCAATTCTTTCTGCCAAAATAGAAACCCCGACTCTTGAAGAAATTGGTGAAACTAATCTGAGCAAACTGACCGATGCCCAATGGGCAGCACTGCGGGAAAAACTGGGCAACCAGCGGTTAATGGGACTTGACTATTACTCAGGCGGACATCTGACTCATGGGTACCGGCAAAATGTGTCCGCACGTATGTTTGACAGCCGTTCCTATACAGTCAATAAAGAAACCGGCCTCCTTGACTATGATGAAATCGAAAAACAGGCTCTTGAATTCAGGCCTCTGATACTGCTTACCGGATACAGCGCATATCCCCGTGCCATTAATTTCCGCCATTTCCGCGAGATTGCTGATAAATGCGGCGCTGTACTGATGGTTGATATGGCGCATTTTGCAGGACTTGTTGCTGGTAAAGTATTTACCGGAGATGAAGATCCCGTTAAATGGGCAGATGTTGTTACTACCACAACACATAAAACGCTGCGGGGCCCCCGCGGAGCTATTATTCTGTGTAAAGCACAGTTCGCTGAATATATAAACAAAGGCTGCCCCCTTGTACTCGGAGGACCGCTCGCACATGTTATGGCTGCAAAAGCAATCGCTTTTAAAGAAGCACGCACGCCATCTTATCAGGATTATGCCCGCCGCGTACAGGAGAATGCCCGCACTCTCGCTGCGGAATGCGCATCTCTTGGACTCAAGCTGCAAACAGGCGGAACAGATAATCATTTGATGCTTATTGATATAGCCGCAACACATGGCCTTACTGGACGACAGGGAGAAACCGCAATGTTTGAATGCGGCATCACACTAAACAGAAACAGTCTCCCATTTGATCCTAATGGCGCATGGTGGACAAGCGGTCTGCGGATAGGTACTCCAGCTGTTACCACACTCGGTATGGGAGCCCCCGAAATGAAAGAAATTGCGGCGATTATCAAACTGATTCTTGATGGCACAAAACCGGCTATCACAGACAAGGGAACACCAGCCAAAGGTAAAATTGTCATTGCTGAAAATGTGAAAACAGAGGCAAAAAAACGTGTTGCCGCTCTGCTGAGCCGCTTTGTTCTATATCCGGAACTTGATCTCACATTCTTAACAAAACATTTTGTAAAATAGATTTATCAGGGCTGCCAGAACGGCAGCCCTTTGTTTTACAATCTATCTTTCACAGTAACATTTTGAATAATTACCTGGACAACAGAAGGTTTTCGGTGTATCGTATATCATAGTACGGAGGCCAAAATGAAACCGATAAAACGCACAATGATAAAGCTACTGATATATGTATACCTCATCCTCGCTGCTGCACTTGCTGCGTATGCATATGATGGAACTATCATCGGCGGATATACCGGTTCTATTTCCCGATACGACTTTATTCAAACAGCAGCAGACAGCACCTGCATTGAAGAAATCCTGTATGGTATTTTTGAAGATGATGTAATTATATACAAACTCTTTTTGATTGGAGAAGATGATGTAGACCCGGAAGATGTTTCCGTTATAAACAGCGTATATGAATATATGCATAACGAATATTTTATTGAAAACCGGGATATGTATTCACATTTCGTAATTAGAGGCGAGACAGATGAAGGAGGAGACGGCTGGTTAGTCCTCTCCCACTATGTAGATTCGTCCGGCTGGCTGCATTACCTGTGGTATTTTTCCATAGGATATTGAGTCCTACCGGACAAATATATCTCATCTGATAACTTAATTTATACTATACATGATATTATTCACCGCTGTAATCTATCAGCGTCGTTACCGGAAGCGGATCAAGCACTTCTTTATAATTCAGGAACGGCAGCCCTATTACACCTGCATACCCAATAACATGCGCGCCGCCTTGTTCAAGCAGCGTTTTGGCAGCTTTAAGTGTTCCTCCAGTCGCTATCAGATCATCAATAACAAGTACACGCTGACCAGCAGAGACATCTTCACAATGAACTTCTATTTCCGCAGTGCCATACTCAAGAGCATACTTACAGGACAATGTTTTACCCGGCAGTTTACCTTTTTTGCGCACCAATATAAGAGGGATACCAAGCCTTTCAGCAACAGGAGCTGCAAATAAAAAACCGCGTGATTCAATACCCGCAATCGCATCTATAGATTCTTTGCGGCAGACATCAGAAATTTGATCAATACAGTACTTGAATACAGATGGATTTACAAGAACGCCAGTTATATCGTAAAAAAGAACTCCCGGTTTAGGAAAATCAGGAACACGGCGGATAGCCTTATCAAGAAGATCATGCTCAGTCATACCTTTATACTAACGGACGATATACAGGCTGTCAAGGTAAAAAAAAGCCGGCCTAAAGCCGGCAATTATGGTTCTGCAAGAACACGCGGAATACGTTTCTCCAAAACCTATCAATAAAACCTCGCATCGCGGGTAGTAAAATTAGTTGTACGCCCCATCAGGGACATACCTTTCTGGCGGATTTTCCATACGCCTCCTTCCCTGTGTCGCTGTTATAGTTCCTTACGGAACGAACTGAACTTTTTTACTTATAATAATATCATAACACACATCTGATTAAATGCAAGCATTTTTTACTTTTTTTCAACATCTTTTTTGTAAAAAAGCACATACCGCGGCACCTGCCTTCTCACCATCTATCGCAGATGATATGATTCCGCCTGAATACCCCGCTCCCTCTCCGCATGGAAAAAGCCGGGCAATATCAGAACTTTCCATTGTATCTGGTAACCGGCGGATACGTACCGGCGAAGAAGTTCTCGTTTCAACACCTATAATTACAGCTTCATTACTGATAAATCCATGCATTTTCTTTTCAAACTGCGTAAAACCATCCCGCAGCCGCTCAACAATAGGAACAGGCAGCCACCTGTCAAGCCGAGACGGTATTAAGCCGGGCGCATATGATGAATCGGGCAGTACCCGAGATTCCTGACCTAAAAGAAAATCACATAGACGCTGCGCAGGTGCCTGCTGCCCATTTCCCTGCTGCTGTGCCTGCTGCTCAAGCAAAGTCCGCAAATATAATCCATCCGGACAATTTTGCCAGAAAGGCAATGTATCCCTCTTGGGACACCCCTTCCAATCAGAAAGTATCTGAGGCACATCCTCCGTCCTGATTTCAACTACAATTGCCGCATTTGACCACCGGGAATTACGGCCCGAAGCTGACATGCCATTTACTACAATCTCCCCATCCGCACTCGCCGCCGGCACAACAAAACCACCGGGACACATGCAGAACGAATACACTCCTCTGCCGCCGCACTGTGCTGTTAAACGGTATTCCGCAGCAGGCAATCCGGCTGTTCTGCCATGATACTGAATATGGTCTATGAGCGCGCGGGGATGCTCCACACGAACACCCGCGGCAAATGTTTTACTTTCAAGGCATGCGGGTACTTTCTGTGCAAGCAAATGATAAATATCATTTGCAGAATGTCCCGTCGCTAAAATAACCGCTTCTCCATATAATTTATACTGCGCACCAGTACACGTATCTGTTACTACAACACCAACAACAGCATTGTCTTCAAAAAGAAAGTCAGTACACCTGCTGTTAAAATGCAGCACACCGCCGTGCGCCGCAATAGAATCACACAAGGCCCCAATTACCGCTGGCAGCTTATCACTACCTATATGCGGATGCGCATCTGTCAAAATGGAATCAGACGCCCCAAAGTGATTAAGGATCCGCAGGATTTTATAGTTATTACCGCGTTTTGTTGAACGGGTATACAGTTTTCCATCTGAAAAAGTCCCTGCGCCACCCTCTCCAAAACAGTAATTTGAATCAGTTTTTATATGCTGCTGCACAGAAATTGCCGCAATATCAGCCCTGCGCTGGTCAGTACGGGGACCGCGCTCTACAAGAACAGGCGTGATACCTTCTTCAAGAAGGCGCAGACAGGCAAAAAGACCGGCAGGACCGCCGCCGATAACAATCACACAGCGGGACGCATCAGCCTGCTGCCATACCGGAAGTCCTTCCTGCTGGGGTGTCTCACCAATATACACAGTATATCTCAGATGTAATTTTACAGTTCCATGGCGGGCATCCACCGATTTCTTTCTGAACACTAAAGCGGTTATCTCAGAAACAGAGCAGCCAATTTCTTTTGCGGCACGTTTTTGTATATAGCGCAAATCATTTTCATATCCAGGCTGCACAGTAAGCGATACATCACAAACCATATCAGCAGTATATAGAATTATAAAAAGATAGGCAAATTCAGTAAAACTAAGTGACCAAATAGTTTTTTTTGACTATACTGTATATGTTACAGTCATTATATTAAAGGAACGATATGACCAGCCACTTGCTATTAGTTTTTGGAATGCTCATTGTTATTGGAACATTTGCATCAAAAATAAGTACAAAATGGGGAGTCCCTGTTTTACTGATATTCCTTGCGATTGGTATGATTGCCGGTTCAGACGGACTTAATCTGATAGACATGAGCAATTATACTCTTGCACGTGATATCGCAAACATAGCATTGATTTTTATTCTGTTTGACAGCGGTTTTAATACAAAACGCTCACATCTGAAAAAATATTTCGGCCCGTCTCTGCTGCTGGCAACAGGCGGAATTATTGTTACCGCAGCGTCACTTGGAGTGCTTATCCATTTTCTCCTTAATCTGCAGTGGCTTCACGCATTGCTGCTTGGTTCTATTATTTCATCCACAGACGCAGCAGCCGTCATGACAATTCTTCGCGAGCGTCCGGTAAAAACACACGTCTCCTCCACGCTGGAAATCGAATCAGCAGCCAATGATCCAATGGCAATTCTGCTGACACTGTTTATGATAAATCTGATTCAGAATGCAGGTTCAGCGGGATTTCAGGATTATTGTATTTTCATTGGACAGCTGCTCTGGCAGTTTGCAGGCGGCATCTTAACAGCAAAGGCCATAAGCATCGCCGCGGGATGGCTGTTTAATCATTTTGAAAATGACAATCAGTCACTTTTTTATGTTTTATATATGGGAATTGCGTTAGTTACCTATGGAACAGCAGATACTATAGGAGCAAACGGAACTATCGCCATTTTTTTCTGCGGATACTGGCTCGGCAATTCCGACTTTGTATTCAAACGGGGAGTAAGCCATTTTATCGGCGGAATCTCAACACTTGCAAATATGTGCGTGTTCCTTTTACTGGGACTGCTCGTTTTCCCGTCATCAATGGTAAAAGTATGGCAGCAGGGAATCCTGCTTGCAGTCGCGCTTATCTTTGTCGCACGCCCGCTTACTGTTTTTCTCTGCCTGCTTCCATTCAAATACTCACGGGGTGACAGCCTGTTTATCAGTTGGGGCGGATTAAAAGGTGCTGTTCCCATTGTTCTCGCCACGTATCCCGCAGCTTATGGCCTTGACGCAAACGGCTTTATCTTTAATATAGTATTTTTCGTAGTCGCGCTTTCATGTTTGCTGCAGGGTACTACACTGACTTCACTGGCAAAGAAACTATCCCTGTCTGTTCCTAAAAAACTACATTCCCCGTACTCACTTGAATTATTCGCACTCGATAAAACTGATTTTGATGTCGTTGACATTCAGATTCATGAAGATTCGCCCTGGAATGGGCAAAGCATTGCACAGCTGCATATTCCCGATGAACTGGTCATTTCCTCAATGGTGCGTGATCATAAAATTATCACACCAAGAGGACATACTGTTCTTCAGAATGATGATATATTATTTATAATGGGACCGCCAAATAAAATCAGTGAACTTGGATTATCACCGCTTGAAGAAGATACGTAATTCCACACCATATATGACGCAGTAAATTCTGATTTTGACAAAAAAAGAGCCGGCCTCGCGCCGGCTGTTATAGGCTTAGTTGATTTAACAATATAATTCATTGTATTCAACAAGCCATATGATATTTCCCGCATTGCGGTGATTAAAAAGTCAGTTTTTAGCCTCTGAGAGGCATTCTATTTCGGGCGGATTTTCCATACGGCCTCCTTACCTTGCATTCTATGGTTATTATCAGAACCAGTAATCTGTCAGCTCTTTCTTCTGATAATTTTAGTATAACACATCATTGTAAGAATGCAAGCTTTTTTTTCAAAAAAAACACATTTTTTTACACAGATGTTTCTATCCGGCTCATCGCGCTTCGCTTCTGCCGAACATCTTCAAGCATGGCGGCAAGCTCTGCCGGATTGTTCTGTTCTATATACAATCTGATTCTGCTCAGTTCTGTTTCAAAATGTGTTATCTGTTCCAAAAGTTCTTTTCTGTTTTCCAAAAACAATTCCGTCCACAGAGGCGCATTAATCATCGCAATCCGTGTTAAATCCTCATAACTTCCGCCGCCAAATTCGGTAATCCGGGTATCCTCAGCGCTCGCGACAAGCGCTGAGGCAATCACATGGCACAGCTGACTTGTAAAAGCAATCCTGCGGTCATGTGTTTCCGCAGATGTCTCTATAATACGGGTAAAGCCGATTTCCGTCACGAGGTTTTTTAAGAACTCAATATGTTCCGCCGTGTTACCCGGCTGAGGCATAATAATATAATTACGGCCGGCAAAAATACGAGCGGACGAGTGTCCGTATCCCTCTTTTTCACTGCCCGCCATCGGGTGTCCAGGTATAAAATCAGCCTTTGAACAAAAATCCTGTGATAATCCATTAATGACGATTGATTTAACTCCGGCAATATCAGTAACAAGAGCCGATTCTTTAAAATATGGCGCATTCTCAGATAAAAACACCCGTGTCGCTTCAGGATATAAACAGATATATACTACATCGCACAGCGGCAGCATTTCCTTTACCTGCTCAGGCTGCCATCCCTTATCGATAACACCCTCTTCTTTTGCCTGAGTAAGCACCGCAGAGCTCCGGTCACAGGCAAAAATCTTTCCGCCGCAGCCGCAGACGTTTACTATTGATTCCCGAAAGGCTTTCGCCAGAGAACCACCCATAAGGCCAAGACCAATAATACCATATACCATATCAGCGGCACTGCGGCGGAAAGACTGGCTCATATCGTTTTACCCTCCACAGCCGCATACCGGGCAAGAACACGCGCAAGATCATCAAACGCCGCAGGAGTCAGCGACTGCTCCCCGTCACAAAGAGCGCATTCAGGGTTATTATGAACTTCTACCATAATACCGTCAGCACCGGCGGCGACAGCAGCCTTTGCCAATGTCGGAACCATCCAGCTTATACCGCTCGCGTGACTTGGATCAACAATAACAGGTAAATGACTTTCTTTTTTAAGGAACGGAATCGCGCTGATATCAAGCGTGTTGCGCGTATACTGATCAAAACTTCTGATTCCGCGCTCGCATAAAATGACGTTCTCATTTCCCGCCGCCATAATATATTCCGCCGACATGAGCAGTTCTTTTACCGTAGAGGCAAGTCCCCGCTTTAAAAGAATCGGCTTGCCGCAGCCGCCCAGCTCTTTCAGCAGATCAAAATTCTGCATATTGCGGGCGCCTATCTGAATCACATCGACATCATTAAAAAAATCAAGCTGCGTTACCGACATCAGTTCTGTTACAATAGGCAGTCCGGTAACTTTTTTTGCTGTAAGCAGCAATTCAAGTCCTTTCTGACCAAGTCCCTGAAAACTGTATGGTGATGTACGGGGTTTAAACGCCCCCCCGCGAAGCAGACGCGCCCCTGACGCTTTAACAGACTGCGCGATACTGACGAGCTGCTCTTCACTCTCCACAGAACAGGGACCGGCGATAAGCACAACAGAATTTCCGCCTATCAGCACAGACTCAACTCCATCCTGTCCGCCGCCAGCGGTAATTACTGTATTATCAGGATGAAACGCGCGGTTCGCCATTTTATACGGCGCCTGCACCCGCATCACATTATCTACGATGTGATAGGCACGCAGGCTGTCCTCATCAATGCGAGTTGTATCACCAACGAGCCCAATAATCGTATGATCAACACCCCGGGACTCATGAATACCAAGCCCCTGAGATTTCAGCATTTCTATAAATTTATCTATATCATCCTGCGCAGCAGCAGGTTTAAGAACCACAATCATACTATATCCTTATTTGCGGATAATACGCGCAAACTTTTTCTTGCCCGCGCGCAGCACCAGTTCACCCTGTTCATCAAACATTCTGCCATCAACAAGCAGCGATACATCTGAAATCTGCATTTCAGTGCCGTCAGAAGCGATACGGTATGCCCCATTCTGCTGAATAAGACGGCGCGCATCACTTTTTGACGCACACAGCTTCGCTTCGCAGTATAGATCAACAATATTCATGCCGGCACCGTCAAACAACGCCGCGTCAATTCCCACAGTCGGCATTGAAGAACGATCTGCTCCTCCGCCAAACGCGGCCTTTGCTCCGGCGAGCGCTTTATCAGCTTCTGCTTTTCCATGAATAACGGCGGTAACTTCCCATGCCAGGCGTTCTTTTGCCTTATTGATATCGCCACAGACAATCTGATCAATTTCGGGGACTGACAGGAATGTGAACAGCAGCATAAACTTTCGGACATCCGCGTCAGCAACATTACGCCAGTACTGAAAGAAATCAAACGGCGATGTAAGCTGCGGATCAAGAAACAGCGCGCCTTTTTCTGTTTTTCCCATTTTCTTTCCATCACTTCTTGTAATAAGCGGGAACGTCAGTCCGTATACATCAATACCTTTTTTTCGCCGTATTAGATCGCATCCCGCGACTATATTACCCCACTGATCATCACCGCCAATCTGCAAGCAGCAGTTATGCCGCTCGTTCAGCATTAAGAAATCATAACTTTGCAGCAGCTGATAATTAAATTCAAGAAATGACAATCCCGTTTCCATGCGTTTTTTATATGCTTCAAAAGTCAGCATTCGATTTACAGAAAAGCACGAACCGATATCACGCAGAAAATCAATATAATTCAGTTCCGCAAGCCAGTATTTATTGTTATCAAAAATACCGCTTTTACCATCAAAACCAATAAACCGGTCAAGCTGTTCCTTTATGCGCTCCACATTCGCATCAATCTGATCATACGTCAGCATCTTGCGCATTTCGGTTTTTCCGGAAGGATCTCCAATGCGGGCAGTACCGCCTCCCACAAGAGCGATACCATTATGCCCGGCGGCGCGCAGATGGCGCATCGCAAAAAAAGGCACCATGTGTCCAATATGCAGGCTTGGACCTGTCGGGTCACAGCCGCAGTAAAAGGTTACCGGTCCCTTATCCATCAGAGAGGAAAGACCTTCCGTGTCAGTACACTGTTGAAAAAAACCACGTTCTTTCAGCATCGCCAGCGCAGCGTTCATACATCAGCTCCTTCATTGCAAAAAAAAAGAGACTCCCTCAGGAGTCTCGTTCTCTGCTGCATACGGCAGCCCGCCGCTTATACAGCAATCAGTACACGCTCCATACGGGTGAGAAAATTTCTGCTGCTGCGGTAAAGGTATACCTCATGAAAAGAAACAAGAGAAATATATCTGCCCATACGAACCGTATCAGTATTCATGCAGGTACTATAGCATTAGTAAATGAAAATGTCCAGTACAAGACAGCAATACCACTTTATTCATCACTTACAAAGAGCAGCTTCTTTCGTGCTGCCCCATCCGGCCAGTATGTATATTCATTCCAGACCCCGTTGCCGTCAGAATCATAGATGTAAACGCAGACTCCCTTTTTATTGTATTTAGCCCAGGATTCATCCCCCGCAAAGGTTGTTTCCAGAATCTTATTTCCGTTTTCATCATATTCGTACCAGTATTCTTCTCCCTCTTGGTCTTTGTGATAAACGATGTTTCCGTTTTCATCATATTTCACCAGCTCTTCATTACCGTAGGAGTCTTTAGCATAAACAAAGTCCCCATCCTCATAATATTCACGCCAGTATTCTTCTCCATTAGAATCTTTATAATAAATCAAATTTCCATTTTTATCATATTCACACCAGCATTCATTGTTTTCAGAGTCTTTTCTGTGTATCTCGTTTCCGTTTTCATCATATTCAGACCACAACTCATAGCCAATGGAGTTTTTTAAGTAAATTCTGTTTCCGTTTTTATCATATCGCTGCCAGTCCTCTTCACCCAAAGAGTTTTTTGAGTAAATCTCGTTTCCCTGTTCATCATATTCATACCATTCCTCAATCCCAAGTAAGTTCCGCATATATATCTTGCGTCCGTTTTCATCGTATTCATACCATTCTTCCATACCGTCTGGTGTTTTAGTGTAAATTTCTTTTCCATCACGGTTATATTCACATATTGAATATAACCACACAGAACGCGTTCCCACTCCGGGAAAGCATATCTCATATTCTTTACCCCACTGGACAGGTGTCAGGTACCCGCCAAAACACCAGCCTTCTGTTTCTTCCTGAACAAGGCTGCCGTCTTTATCCTGGGTACTTTCGAGCACTTTTACCTTTACCCAGGATGAGTCTATACCGTCTATTGTTTCATTCTTACCTGCACCCATTACTTCCAGCAGTGAACCTTTCTGTATGGTCACAATGGTACTGCCGTCCATACTGTCCGCGGAACGCAGACGCAGGTTATCCGATACCCATACTACCGCGCCCGGGGCAAACTCCTCTCCCCGCAAAAAGGCCGCGCAAAAAATCAGACAGACACAAAAAGCCCATACCTGTTTCATAACACACACCTCACAAAACCAGTATATATATACAAAAAAATTATACACCAGTTTTCATTCGTTATTAAGTTATCTTTAAATCAAAAACAGGCTTTCTTTTATCCGTTTTTAAATTATCTTTGGATCAAAAATGATAGTGTACAATAAAGTTCGCAATTTGGGGTAGAAAAAAGCCATTGAAAATTCCAAAATGTTAGTTACC
>CALXMF010000023.1 GCA_944389415.1 uncultured Spirochaetota bacterium
ATCTTCAGGATCGCTGCTTTTTTTGTGAGACGCATTCGCTTATCCTGCTGTAATAGGTGATTTCATAGTTTGGATACGTATCTTTATACCGGAATCCGTTCCCTCCGGAAAGAAAGTTCCCGTCAGCCTATCTGCTTTTCCACAGAAGGTAAAAAAGGGTTTCGTCGGGCTGTTCGGACTTGTCCCGGTATAACGGCGGAACAAGCATGTTTTCTGCGGAGAGCGCAAAACCGCCTGCGTCTTCATGGAAAGCGTCCGGGGGAATGATTTGGTAAAAGCCGTCAATCGGGCCCGTATACGATTCGCTGCCGAAGGTGATGTTTGAAAAATCAAAATCTTTTCCGCGTATCGCAAGCCGCCATTCGCCGGGAATCAGATCCCCCTCAAAATAACCGTTTTCCACGCTGACGGTTTGCGTAACCGCGCCGTTTGTCAGGTAACATTTTCCGATAGAGACCGGGCAGAGCATACTGTCTTCCAGAAGATAAAACCTGAGTTTCTGCGCGATTTTGACGGCGCCGGATTTTTTGCGCCCGTTTCCGGAAGAGGCTTCAAAGCGGTATTCCGGCATTGATTTCAGGGTTTCCCCGCCGTAACGGTAAGTCCACTCCGCCGAGCATTTGTTGTCCCTGACTTCCGCAAAAAAAGTTTCGGCCGCAGCGGATTTTGCGCCGTCGCGGTAAAGGTCGATTTTCACCGTTTCGCCGTCCGCGATTCCTTCGGTTTCTACCGACAGCAGCAGCGGCCGGCCGGCGTAACCGGTTTTTACCGGGTTACCCGCTTCATCGCTCCAATACGCCGATACAATCCTTCCTTTCCCCTGCGGCTGCGCTGCCGTCCCGGAATCTGCTGTAGCGCTCCAACAGAACGGGATAACGAGCGCCAGCAGGAAAAAAATAAAAACCGGTTTTTTCACCATATCCGCCTCCTCAACGGTTTGATTATACCATGGGGACAAGGGGATTGAAAGCAAAAAAATGTCTTTGCCGGCTGCGGGGCAGGTACGGAACAGCCGCTTTCATAATCGCAGGTACCGTCTGCGTGATAGGGAAAGGTTATCTTTGTCATGTCAAATTCATTGGTGCGGATTGCTTCGTGCAAAGCCTCTTCTTCTGATTCATCATAGGCACAGTATGTTGCATACAATGTTTTTCCGTCTTCCAAATATATATATAAATACTCCCCGTCAAACCGGAAATAGAGGCTGTACTCTGGCTCCGTTGCATCTAATGCAAACTTTAGGTCATATCCATATTTCAGAAGAAATTCATACTTTTCCTGCGAAATACGTACATCCTCAAGCTCAAGCTCATACAAATCGGGGGCAACTTTCTTGGCTTTACAGCTGAATCCCGGCACGATACCTATATTAATATAAGAACCATATTCACTGTCATCAAATCTGTTCCAACTAATACGATCCCGATATCTACCCGGCACATCGAACCAAAATATCATATCAGCATACGCATCATCATAAAAGTTTATGTTTTCTTCTTTTGTGAAATGAGGTTGATATTCAATTATGATGTTCCTATCCTGACCGTAAATAACCTCGTTAAAATAATCCCGGTACCAGATTTTTTCCGTAATTCTCTCTTCAAAATCTGTTCCGAAAACAGCCGCCACTACGTTAACTAGCAATGCTGCCATTAACACCATTTTTTTGTTCATTTTGTTGCCCTTCGTATTTTTCTTTACATAGACTGTTTACCTAAAATCACGGCACCGGTATGATTTGCCGTCCTTTGCCGATATAAGGTAGTCTTCTCCGTCTTTCTGCGCCGCGCAGTACCCGTTGACACATTCTTCTATCGTATCAAAAGCATCTTTGGTAATTATTTTTCCGTTTGTATTGATAAGCCGTACTTCTTCTTTTCCCTCGTTATTTTTCGTAATGATATTCGCAACTCCCCCTGAAAACTCCTCTATCTTTTTTGCCGTTATATGTGAGGCAATAATATGTCCTTCCGTATCGATTATTCCCCAGTCATTTTCCTCGTATATACTGTAATCTCCCATAACATGGGTTTCCCCGTCAACTATCCGGCAGGGCAGTACCCCTGAATTAAAGCTCTGTATAAGATAAATTGTTTTTATTGGTGATTTATGAAAAATTACAGAAAAACGTTTTTCTCCGTTCACATCGTAATACCCGCCGGGAATCTCTAATTTTTCCTGATCCCTATACTTATACTCATCTATGCCTGCAATCAGGCCGTCGGAAAATTTTTCAGAAAGATCAGAAAACTTTTTGATTATGTTCATATCTTTATCAATTATTGCATAGTCTTTATCTGGATCTTGCTTATTACGCATTACACCCCGTCCAAGACTTTCATCATAGCTGTATATGCTGATATATTCGTCATAGGGAAACTTTAGTTCCCCTTTGGCATTTACATAATTCGTGCGGCCTGAGTTAGTAACAGGATCATATGCATATACCTGAATATATTCCAAAGACTGGGTTTTTCCCGCCACAGGAATCTCACAATCATACAGCACTGCAATTTCTCCGTCAAACACAGAGTGTATTGTAGTTTTGTAACGTTCCCCGTTTCTTCCGGGGATAAGTTCTTGTATGGTAAAATACTCCTCCACGATTGCAAAAGGGTTGCTTTTCTTGTTACCGATTTTTATTTCCTGCCCGTCGCAAAGTATAACGAACCACGCATCATTTTTGTACGCTAACGCAAAATACTTGGTCACATCACGACGATATTCATATTCCGCATCTGTTATCTTTTCCAATCTTTGATTCACAAAGCCCCATTTGCCATTCAGCTGATATGGAACGAGTATATCCGTTGTTTGCAGGTCACGAGCTATCGGTATCAGATCTTTGATGTTATAAGAACTTGTATCCCTGCCGTAGCAAAATGCCGCCATGCATACTGTAAAAAACAGTAAAATCAGTTTCCGTATGTTCATAGTAAACCTCCGTATATATTTTAAATAACCACGGCGGCATGCCCAAATATCTACTTTTGGGATGCATCTCCTTTACCCAAATCGGAAAATTAATTGCCTGACTGCTTACTGTTTTCAGGTATAAAGAGTATCTGTATTTCTCGAACAAGTATCACTATATTAATATGGTAACACGCATATTCACTATACGCAATGTTTTCTTTGCTTCTGGGGATACTGGTTGTATGTTATGTAGCTTTATGTGCTGAATTGATGATTTTTGCCGCATGCAGCAGCCGCTGGGCGCAGTGATCAAAAAAGCGGATAAATGATTCACAAAAGTAATTTGTCTGGAGAGTTGTATCGGCAGTCATTATGCGGTGGCGTTTACAGCCTCCCCGGCAGAGGACATAATACCGGCATCGCAGACAGTGTGGGGTGTGTATTTGTGATTCTTCTATAAAGCGCAGCGTACTTCTCTTCTCGGCGAAGTGTTCAAAAGAGTCTGTTATAATATTTCCGAGGAGATACTCATCTAATGAAAAAAAATCGCAGGGGTATACGCTCCCGTCCGATTCCACAACATGCTGTACAGCGCACAGTCCGCCCATATCGCATGATTCTGGCGGTCTGCCCTGTAGAATAAGCATATAATTATCAAACTGCCGTATAGAAATATACTGTCCGGCAAGAAGTTCCTCATACCAGCGGTCAAAAATCGCGCAGAGAAAGTCGCCGTATGCTTGCGGTGAGAGCGGTGCCTTTTCATTGCAGCTGTAAAGCGGGGCAATGCAGGGAATAAATTGCAGATAGGTGAAATGCTTTTTTCTGAAAAAATCATATATTCGTGCGGCGTGCGGAACACTGTTGTTTGTTATAACTGCCAGAATATTGAATTCGACGCCGTTTTTACGGAGATTTTCTATTCCCGCCAGGACATCAGCGTATGTATGCCGGTGGGACGAGTCTGTTCTGTGTTTGTTATGGATTTCAGGAGGACCATCAAGAGAAACGCCGACTAGAAAATGGTGTTCCGCAAAAAAACGGGCCCATTCTTCTGTTATAAGTGTACCGTTTGTCTGAAACGTGTAATACACGGGTATGTTTTTTTCATTATATTGGTGTATGATTTCAACAGCGCTGCGGAAAAAATTAAGACCGGCAAGAGCTGGTTCACCTCCCTGAAATGAAAATGTGCAAAAGCTGTCTGTACTGGCAAGTGCTTTGCGCGCAAGTATTTTGAATGTGTCCAGAGACATAAGCCCTCTGTTTGCCTGTGTCCGGTTACTGCCGATATCGTGATAAAAACAGTATGAACAATGCAGATTGCACGCGCTTGACGCCGGTTTGATCAGCAATTGTAAAGGCTTCATTCTCTGAATCTCCTTGTGCGGATTGTATATTTATTATATCCGCGTTTTCCTGTCTGAACATCAGAAACAGTAGACAAGTATGGCTATTTTTATAAAACAAATACAAGTTTGATTAAAAATTGAAAAAATATATCTTGTATTTCCGTTTCTCTGGTGTGATAATATGTATGTTATTACTTTCTGTTTGGAGGATTCCGTGAAAAAATTGATTTGGGCAGCAGCCTTAGTTGTCTGTGCAGCAGTAAATGTGTTTGCTATGGGTGGAAAAGAGGCAAATGTATCTCCTGATAAATGGCCTTCTGGGCCTGTCACTGTTATCTGTCCATGGGCAGTAGGCGGTGTCGCTGATGTGGTAAACCGTAAAATGGCGACTTTTGGTCAGGAGTATTTGGGACAGCCTGTTCTTGCCACTAATGAGCTTGGAGCCGGCGGCAATGTGGCGCTGACAAATTATCTGAAAAATCAGCCGAATTCACTAAATCTGATTCTTGGCGGTGAAGGCGCTTTTTCTGTTTCTCCGAATGTTCCTGGCGGAGAAGTACTGCAGTTTACATATGATGATTATATCCCTGTTATAAACCTGTATTCTGCGATTTTTGTTATGACAGGTGACGCAAAACTGAATATTAAGAATCTTGATGATCTGAAAGCGTATGGACAGGGTAAAAAGTTAAAAGTTGCAGTAAATGGAATGACAAGTTCAGAAGCTTTCCTTGCGAAAGCACTCTTTAAAGAATTAGGTATTGCGTATGAACTGGTCGCTTATAATGGTGCCAATCTTGCTCTTGATGCTGCCGCAAAAGGTGAGACTCAGTTTGCTATTTCTCATCAGTCTCAGGCTCAGGCAAGCGTCGAAGCTGGTACGTTGCTGCCAATTGTAGCTTTTGATAAGACAGGTTTAACAGATGGTATTTACAATGGAGTAAAAGGTGTTGGTGATTACGGCCTGAATGCGTATTTCCGCAATCGTGCTTTCTTAATGGTTCGCAAGGGAACAGATCCTGCCGTATGTGAAAAAATCCGGAATGCGTATCTTGAGATTCTGAAAAAGCCGGAAATTGCCGAGTTGTTTGGAACCCTTATGATTGAGATAGATCCCATGGATCGTGCTGCAATGGATGAACATGTTCGGGCGGTTTCTGAGATTGTAAAGGCAAATTTATAGTTTTATATTGTTACTGACAAAACAGCGGTATTCAGCAGAATACCGCGCTGTATTTTTTTCGAAGGATAGAACATGCGTTTTATTGAATCATTAGATAGTTGGCTGGATAAAACCGGTGAAAAACTTGAAAGTAAAAAAGTTAAACTGTATACGGATATCATTGGACCGCTTGTTTTTATGATATTTGCTGCAACTGTTTTGTTGCTGATGCCTTCTCAGATTATTCTTCTTGATGAGTCACAGATCAATCCGCGGACGTTTCCGGTTCTTTTAATGGGGTTGATTCTTATCTGTTCCGCTGTACAGCTTATAAAAGAAATAGTACGCATTGTTAAAAAAAATGATCCGGCAGTGAAGGAAATAAATCTGCTTGTTGAAGTAAAAGCGCTGATTATTCTGGTTATTCTGATAGGTTATGCAGTACTTATGCAGGTTATTGGCTTTACAATAAGTTCTGTATTAGCAGGTGTCGCGATGTTGCTGTTTTTTCGTATTAAGAAACCTTTATATTACGCAATAATTATTTTTGCGGCAGTGCTTATCGGTGTTTTTTTCCGTTCGGTATTGAATGTACCTCTTCCATAACACGTAGGAGTATTTTTTATGGATCTTTTTTTGCAGGGGTTCCAGCAATTCTTTCATCTTTCCAGTTTTATTTACATGAATATAGGTTTGCTGCTTGGTGTCATTTTTGGTGCAATACCAGGGCTCACCGTAATTTTATGTATCGTACTGTTTCTTCCGTTTACCTATACACTGGGACCGATTGATTCTTTCATGTTTTTGCTTGGTATGTATTGTTCCGGTAGTTACGGAGGATCTATATCGGCTATTCTGATTAAGACACCGGGTACGCCGCATGCTGTTGCGACAATGCTTGATGGTTATCCGCTGACTCTGAAAGGACAGGGTAAAAAAGCATTGAATATTGCGTTGCAAGCGTCTACTTTCGGCGGTATTTTCAGTGCGCTTGTGCTTCTGTTCTTTGCGCCTCAAGTCGCAAAATTTGCACAGAAACTGGGCACGCCTGAATATTTTTTGGTTTGTGCTTTTGGATTAACGATTATTGCAGGTGTTTCGGGTAAAAGTCTTATTAAAGGCATTATGGCTGGTGCACTGGGTCTGTTTATTTCTACGATGGGACTTGACCCCATGACTGGTACAACTCGTTTTATCTTTAATAATATCAACTTGTATTCGGGATTTGATATTGTTATCTGTCTTATTGGTTTATTTGCTCTCAGTGAAATATTAAATAAGGGTAAAAAGATTGAGAGTGTTGTGGGCGATAGTAAGAGTATTCTAAAGCAGGATTCTGGTAAGTTGTCTAAGGAAGAATATAAACGTATGTCTTTGCCTGCGCTTGTTTCTGCGGTCATTGGTGTAATTGTTGGTATTATTCCTGGTACTGGTGCTGCTGAAGCTGCATTTTTCAGTTATGACCGTGCAAAAAAGATGAGTAAACATAAGGAAGAATTTGGGCATGGTTCTATCGAAGGTATTGCGGCGGCTGAAACAGCAAATAATGCAGTTACTGGTGCAACTCTTATTCCTCTTTTAACGCTGGGAATTCCAGGTGATGGAAGTGTCGCAATAATGCTCGGAGCTCTTATGATAAATGGTCTAACTCCTGGTCCAAAGTTGTTTGTTGACCATGGTGTGACCATGTATGCTATTATGATTGGACTGATATTTGTTAATATATTTATGTTTTTACAGGGAAAATTTTTGACCGGTTTATTTGCAAAAATTATTAAAGTTCCTTCTGTGATTCTTACGCCGCTTATTGTTATTTTCTGTTTTGCGGGAGCTTTCTCTGTTAAAAACTCAATGTTTGATATCGGTATTACATTGGTTTTTGCCGCTCTAGCCTATATTTTGACAAAGCTGGATTTTTCTATGATTCCTGTCCTGCTTGGGCTAGTATTGGGACGAATGACGGAAGAAAATTTCAGAAGGTCGTTGATCATCTCTGATGGCAGTTGGTCTGTTTTCGCGCAGTCGCCTGTAAGTATTGCATTTCTTATTATTATAGCTTTAACGCTCTTTGTTATTATTAGGAGCAAAATTATAGAAGCCAGAGCAGGAGAACAACATCATGTCTAAACCAAACATCGTTTTTTATTTTTCTGATCAGCAGCGTCCTGATACCTGTGGGTGTTATGGACAGGAATTACCTGTTACACCTGTTTTGGATGAGCTTGCTGCTCAGGGAACCTGCTTTGAGCAGGCTTATTCACCGCAGCCGGTATGCGGACCATGCCGGGCATTGTTTCAAACAGGATTGTATCCAACTGAAACAGGCTGTTTTAGAAATAATGTAATGTTGCCGAAGAATGTAAAAACATTGGCGAATTATATGGAAGAAAATGGATACGAGACTGCTTATATTGGTAAATGGCATCTTGCATCTGATGGAGAACTAGAAAAAGCACCGACTATTGATTATCAGACAAAACCAATTCCTCCTGAATTACGCGGCGGTTATACTGGTTTTTGGCGAACAGCGGATGTACTTGAGTTTACTTCAGACGGGTACGGAGGCTATGTTTTTGATGAAAATATGAACCGCCTCGATTTTTCCGGTTATCGTGCAGATTGTATTACTGATTTCGCACTTGATTTCTTTGATAAGCGTGATGTGTCAAAACCGTTTTTTATGACGATATCACACATTGAACCGCATCATCAGAATAATGCACACCATTATCAAGGTCCAAGGGGCTCAAAAGAAAAGTATGCGAATTGTAAAATTCCTGCGGATTTAGCAGCATTTCCTGACGGTGATTATAAAGAAGAATATCCTGATTATTTAGGGGCATGCGCCAGTCTGGATGAGAATCTGGGAAAAGTTGTTGCTAAACTGAAAGAAAAAGGTCTGTACGATAATACTGTTATTATTTATGCATCTGATCACGGTTCACATTTTAAAACCAGAAATAGAGATTCGCATCTTAATGGTTATGACGATTATAAGCGTAGTTGTCATGATGCCGCATTACATGTTCCTCTGGTGATTTTTGGCGGGCCTTTTACAGGGAAAGGTCGAATTAAAGATCTCGTCAGTACCGCGAGTTTACCTAAAACAATTCTTGCGCTTGCTGGTGTTGATGTCGGTGATAAGATGATTGGTGAGAATTTGTGTGATATTGCTAACGGAAAGACAGATGGACGAATAAATGAAGTATTCGCGCAAATTTCTGAAAGCCGAGTCGGACGCTGTATCAGAACTCCGGAATATTTGTATTCAGTATATGCACCAGGAAAAGACGGAGGGCGATTTAAAGACAGCGATGAATATGCAGATGATTTCTTATATGATTTGCGCAAAGATCCAAATGAATTAGTGAACTTGGTTTCTGATCCTGCGTATGTGGAAATAAAAAAGGAGCTTCGTGCTCATTTGCTTAATTGGATCAAGACTTATGAACATCAGACACCGATAATTCACGATTAAGAGTAATTTATATCTGTATCTCCTATCCTTTTGGGACAGCATAGAGCCGTATGCTGTCCCATTTTTTGTATTGTTCAGCAGACATGTTTTATCTAAAATATATAATAAATATTTGCTACGGAGAATGACTCTTGGCTAAAAAATATGAAATTGTATATAATTATATTAGAGATTATATTGATTCGAATAAATTTACTAAACGGAATAAAATCCCTTCGGAAAATTTTCTGTGCCAAAAATTTCATTTTAGCCGTGAAACGGTTCGGAAAGCGCTGGCTAAACTTGAAGAGGAAGGTTGGATACAAACCAGACAGGGAAGCGGCTCTTTTTTTAATATTCCTTTTGCATTACTGAATATTGAAGACAGTGATAAATTTAAAAAGAAAATAGGTGTTATTGTACAGGGGCAGGATGTGAATGCGAATACGTCGCTTATACAGGGAATAAAATCTGTGCTTACAGAAGATACGGTGACGTTGCGGGTAATGCTGACTGATAATAAATTTGCGAATGAACGAAAATGTTTGAATTCAATAACAACTGATTATGATGGGGTTATTATTGATGGTGTGAAGGCGAGTATTATGAATCCTAATATGGATTGTTATACTAGACTGTATCAGCAGGACATTAGAGTTATTTTCTATAATAATTTTTACTCTGGTTCGGATTTTCCTAAAATTATTCACAATGAGGCGCTGTGTGCAGATCGATTGTTTGAGATATTGGCCAGAAATGGGCATCGAAATATTGCTGGTATTTTTGTTTTTGATAATTATCAGGGTGTTGAGAAATACAAGGGATATATTGCGTCTGTAATAAAGTACGGTGCGGTATTTGAGGATAAATTTGTAAAATGGGTTATTTCGGATGACATGGCTGATAAAAAGCAGTTGTACAAGACTCTGTATAAATTCCTTAAAACAATTCCTTCCTGTACTGCTATTGTTTGTGCAAATTATATGTTACTTGATATATTGCAACATGTGATTATTGGTATGGGGAAGAAGGTCCCTGATGATTATTCTGTTGTTTGTTTTGATTATTCAGGAACAGACTGGCAGCAGATAGGTATAACTTCTTCTGTTCACCCAGGTTTTCAGATGGGGGCAGAGCTGGGGAAGCGTATGCTGCAGATGATTGCTGACCCTGATTACAAAAAAAAAGATTATTCGTATGTATTTGAACCCGTTATTTATGAAGGCCGTTCTGTAAAAAATCTGCTGAATAGTTAATGTTACCTCATGTTAGTTTTGATTCTGTTTTGAGATAGATTATTCTTCTACTAAGATATCCGTAGATGTAGGGGGTGCCAGTTTCTCTGCGTTCTTGTGTTTGGCGGATAAATCGGAGTATACTGCCTCTATGCCTGGTTATTATGATACATATGATGTTGCCGTTGTTGGGGGCGGGCATGCTGGTATTGAAGCGGCGCTCGCCGCTGCCCGCATGGGGCTCAAAACGCTGATTATCACACAAACAATAGATTCAATAGGCAGAATGTCCTGCAATCCTTCTATTGGAGGCATCGCAAAGGGGAATATTGTACGGGAGATAGATGCTCTTGGCGGGGAGATGGCAAAACTTATTGATGATTCCATGATTCAGTTTCGGATGCTTAACAAGAGTAGAGGACCGGCAGTGCAAGCGCCGCGTGCGCAGGCAGATAAAATGCAGTATGCGGACCTTGCACGGAAGGTGCTTGAAACACAAAGTGGTCTTGCAACGCTGATGGATACGGTTGTCGATATAGAAACAGTCTGTTCTGATGTTCGACTACCTCCTCAGGGGAGTCTTTCGGAAAAAGAACCGCTTCCCGGTGAACGAAAGGGGTGTGAGCTTGCAGGAAACGGAATGCGGCAGAAACTTACTGCCCTTGTTACCGCTCGAGGCAGACGTATTGCTGTACGTGCCGCTGTTCTGACTACTGGTACTTTTCTTGGAGGTCGTATATTTATTGGTGAGTATGATGCCCCCTGCGGCCGCCTTGGAGAAGCTGGCGCGGAAGGACTTACTGAAAATCTAAATAGAATAGGGTTAACTACAGGTCGGCTTAAAACAGGTACGCCGCCGCGGGTTCTTCGTTCAACAATCGATTTTTCTGTGTTGGAACGGCAAGATGGAGATGTTGATATTCTGCCGTTTTCTTTTGATACAGAACATATTACCCGTCCGATGGTTCCCTGTTATCTGGTGTATACTAATGAGAATACTCACCGTATTATACGGGAAAATATTGACCGGTCGCCATTGTATAGCGGAAAAATAAGTGGTGTGGGACCGCGGTATTGTCCTTCCATAGAAGATAAGGTTATGCGTTTTGCGGAGAGAACACGTCATCAGTTATTTGTTGAGCCGGAAGGGCTGATGACTGATGAAATATATTTAAATGGTTTTTCTTCATCATTGCCTGAAGAAGTACAGGATTCATTTCTGAGAACATTGCCTGGGTTTGAGAATGCGGCTGTATCACGTCCAGGCTATGCTGTTGAATATGATTTTATAGATCCAACCCAACTTTTCCCTTCTCTTGAGACAAAACGCATAGCCGGACTCTTTACCGCGGGGCAGATAAATGGAACTTCAGGTTATGAAGAAGCGGCGGGGCAGGGACTAATTGCGGGTATTAATGCGGCTTTGTATGCGCGCGCCCATTGTACTGTCTGTGGACCTCTGCTGCAGCCAATGGCCGGTAATTCATCAGAATTGGTGTATGCTGGAAGTACGGATAGAATTCATGAAATACCAAAGTTTGATCCGTTGGTACTTTCGCGCAGCGAGGCGTATATCGGGGTGCTGATTGATGATCTTGTTACGCTGGGAACTCGGGAACCATACCGAATGTTTACTGCACGTGCTGAATATCGGTTAAAACTCCGTCACGATACAGCGGACCGGCGTCTGACCGAAAAAGGCTGGAAAGTTGGTCTTAAAACGGCAGCTCAGTTACAATGTATGCAGATAAAAGACTCCGCTATACAGGAGATCTGTGCTTTGCTTGCTCGAAATCCTAGCTGTGAGAATCCCGGCTATCCTCAGCATTTTTGGACAGAAGGGCTGATTGATTTTAAATATCAACATTATATAGAGAAACAAGATCGCCGTGTTGAAAAGCTGCATCGTATGGAAGACGCAAAAATTCCGCCGGATTTTGATTACAGTGGTGTTGCCGGTATTTCCGCCGAATCCCGGCAGAAATTAGAACGGATTCGCCCTGTTACTCTGGGACAGGCAAGCCGTATATCTGGTATCCGTAATTCTGATATTATGCTGCTTATGGTATATCTTAAATAGTTTTTGAAATGGTTAATAAAAAGGCTGTCTTACAATAAAAGACAGCCTTTTACAAGAAAAGATATATTATGCTTCTACGCTTTCTGTTGCCATCTTGATCACTTCATCTTTTGTGAATAATCCGCAGTTGACTAGGTCTGCGCACTGCTCACTGATTGTACGCCCAAAGAACATCAGATCGTCAGTTCCGAGTGCAATACGAATTCCTGCATCAAAGAGTGTTTTCATCGGATGGTCTTCGAGGCGCTTAACACGTTTAAGCATGATATTACTGATAGGTGTTATATTAAGGCGAATATTCCGGTCTTTAATAATCTGCATGACATGTTCATCTTGTGCGGCTCCCAATCCATGCTGTATTTCATCCAGATTAAATACTTCAATAAAACGTTCTACTGAGTGTGCATCAGAGAATTCTCCAACGTGTGCTTTACGTTTGATGCCGAGATTCCCCGCTAAATCATATATGTGTTTGAAATCTTCTATACCGTCTTCTACTTCTGGACCGTATAAATCAATTCCCTGAAACAGTTTGCTTTCAAGACATATGGGTGCCCATTCATTTATTTTAGTGAGGTCAAATGTTTTTCCCATGCCAAGTTCAAAACGGAGCGTTATTTGTGAACTGTATTTTTGATGCAGTCTGTCAACCATAGCTAAAAAGTGATCGATACTGCCGCAATGAATAATAAATCCAATATCAATACTTCCTTCAAGATCATGTACGTGATCAGCTATCGCCGATTCAATTGACATTGATAGCAAATGTTCTACATCATTTTCTGTCTTTGTTCGCGGCCGAGTATAATCGCCTATGATCTCATGCATTTCTGTCAGACCTGCAAGGGGACGGGGAAAATTGGGGATATAAAAACCTGCCCATTGCACATACGATGAATATGTCATTCCCAGATTTAGGTGATTATGTGCGTCTATTGTATGTAAGTTTTTAAATTCTGCTGCTGTTACCATATACATTATACTCCTGATAATAAGTATAGCCCTCCTTAAATAAGACTGTCAACATTTTAAAAAATGAGTATATAATTTTTATGTGCCTATCCAAATAGTATATCATCCCTAGTAATTCTATGGCTGAGTGTGTTATAGTGTTTATTATGATTTCACTGGAAAAGACCCCTGGAAGTCCATTGCCTGCTGGAGCTTCTTTAGTTCGGGGGGGGGTAAATTTTAGTGTGTTTTCACGAAACGCTGTTTCTGTGACTCTTGATATTTTTGAAAAAGCAGAAGATGAATATCCTTCATACTCTTTTTGTTTGGATCCTGTCGTTAATCGAACAGGAGATATGTGGCATATCTGTGTGCATGGGTTGGAAGCCGGAGCCTTTTATTTATATCGCGTGGATGGGCCGTTCCAGCCTGAAAAGGGACATCGATTTAATCGAAATGTTTATTTACTTGATCCATATGCAAAAGCTTTGACTGCGGTTTCAATTTTTTCTAATTTGCCTGCCAGTTATCTACCGCCTTCAGATAAGATGGATATTGAACTGGGGAGTCCCTGTACGGCGAAAGGTTTTCCAAAATGTGTTGTTATTTCTGATGAATTTGATTGGAATGGGGATCAACCGCTTAATTATCCTATGCATAATTGCATTATTTATGAAACTCACTTGAAAGGTTTTACAGCGAGTCCTTCATCTGGTGTTCCTCATGCTGGTACATACCGCGGACTGATAGAGAAGATTCCCTACCTTAAGGAATTGGGTATTACTAGCGTAGAGCTGCTGCCCATTCAGGAATTTGATGAGAATGAGAATATGCGTATTAATCCTCGTACTGGGGATTTGTTACGCAATTATTGGGGATATAGTACTGTAAGTTTTTTTGTCCCGAAAATGTCCTTTGCTGCTGCATCAACGCCCGAGGATGCGGTGCGGGAATTTAAGGAAATGGTACGTGAGCTTCACCGTAATGGTATAGAAGTAATCTTGGATATAGTGTTTAACCATACTGCTGAAGGTAATGAGCGTGGCGTTACTCTGAATTTTAGAGGTTTTGATAACTCTATCTATTATATGCTTGAGGATCAACAGAAGCAATATTATAAAAATTTTTCAGGTTGTGGTAATACAGTAAACTGTAATCATCCTGTGGTTCATAATTTTATTATTGATTGTCTGCGGTACTGGGTCATGGAGATGCATGTTGACGGATTCCGTTTTGATTTGGCATCTATCCTTGGCCGTGATCAGAAAGGTAATTTAATTCAGGATCCGCCTGTACTTTCAAGAATCGCAGAGGACCCTATCTTACGTAGAACAAAAATTATCGCAGAGGCATGGGATGCTGGTGGTGCTTATCAGGTAGGATGTTTCCCTGGTGGCAGGTGGGCCGAATGGAATGATCGGTATCGTGATGATATAAGACGATTTTGGCGCGGTGATGATTATCTATCAAATGCTGCAGCGACACGTATGGCTGGTAGTGCGGATTTATATTCATATGCAGGAAGAAAACCATACCATTCTGTGAATTTTGTAACAAGTCATGATGGTTTTACGTTGAATGATCTTGTTTCCTACAATGGCAAGCATAATGAAGAAAATGGAGAACAGAATCGCGACGGGTCAGATAATAACTGTAGTTATAATTATGGATACGAAGGACCAACGCAAAATAAAGTTATAGAAGCGATACGCTCGCGGCAAATAAAGAATATTCTGTTATCACTGCTGCTTTCACAGGGAACACCAATGCTGCTGGCAGGAGACGAATTCCGCCGTACTCAGGGGGGAAATAATAATGCTTATTGCCAGGATAATGAATTATCATGGATAGATTGGTCATTAAAAGACAAACATTCTGATATCTTTAGATTTGTGAAAAAAGCCATAAAATTCAGAAAACTGCATCCGGCTTTCCGGAGGACTGAATTTTTTGCGGGAACAGACCATTCTTTTAATGAAATTCCTGATATCTCATGGTTTGATCAGGATGGTAAGATGCCTGACTGGTCAAAGTTAAATCATTTTCTTGCGTTTCGTCTTGATGGTGGTCGCATTGAGATCATGTCCGATATGGATGATAATGATTTTTTTGTTATGATGAATACATCTGATAAGGATGCGACAGTTAAACTTCCCGTTCCACGGCCTGGTGCACAGTGGTATCGTTGTATAGATACTTCAATTGCATCTCCTGGTGATATTCTTGATTCCGGCAGTGAAGAACTGCTTCCTGTTCAGCAGACATATGTACTGCCTGCGAAAACTATGGCTGTTTTAATGGGTAAATAAACTAATAGTTGGAGATTGTTGTAATTACTTTGATAGTAAATATTGACAGCAATCTTTATTTACGTTTATCATACAACAGTTTGTTTATAGAGTGAATGTTTTGACGCATTCCTGCAACATAAATTCAGACGAGGTTGTGACAAATGAAATTTGACGCACAGGAATTTAAAGAGAATCTTATTGGTCGACTTAAACGGCAGTACGGAAAGAAAATTTGCCAGGCAAATAAACATGAGTTGTTTGATGCTGTTTCAGCCTCTGCTCTTGAGGTTATCATGGATAAGTGGATGGAAACACGCCGACAGTATGAGGAAAAACCAACTCGGCAGGTATATTATCTATCTGCTGAATTTCTCATGGGGCGGGCTCTATCCAATAATCTGATTAATGCACAATTAAGAACCGGCATTGTTGATGTTCTTAAAGAATTGAATATTGATTATAACGCTATTGAAGATGAAGAACCGGATGCAGGTTTAGGGAATGGTGGTCTTGGCCGCTTGGCAGCCTGTTTCTTGGATTCTCTTGCGACGCTTGATTACCCTGGGCACGGCTATGGTATTCGGTATGAATATGGTATGTTTGAACAGCATATTGAAAATGGATATCAGGTTGAGTATCCAGATAACTGGCTTAAGCATCGGGACCCATGGGAAATTAAACGAAGTGATCTTGATGTGACTGTAAAAATTGGTGGTCATGTTGTTGTTCGTAAAGGTGCGGACGGTCAGGATGTATTCGATGTTGCGGATGCAGAATTGGTAACCGCAACACCTTATGATATGCCGATTGTTGGTTATGATACAGATACAGTCAATACATTGCGTTTGTGGCAGGCGTCTTCCCCAAACGGATTTGATTTGCAGTTATTTAATGATATGCAATATAATCGTGCTGTAGAACGACAAAACAGTGCGGAAAATATTTCCCGTGTCCTATATCCTAATGATAGTGGACCAAGTGGTAAGAGTCTCCGTCTTAAGCAGCAGTATTTTTTCACTTCAGCGAGTCTGCAGGACTTGCTGCGCAGTTTTATTGTTCATCATGGTACTAATTTCTCTAAATTCCCTGAGTATAATGTTATTCAGTTAAATGATACACATCCTGTCGTTGCGATTCCTGAATTGATGCGGTTATTGATGGATGAGCACGGTATGGGATGGAATGATGCTTGGGATATTGTTGTTAGAACATTTGCATATACTAATCATACAATTCTTGCCGAAGCGCTTGAGAAATGGCCAATTGATATATTCCAAGGCCTTTTGCCCCGTATTTATCAGATAGTTGAGGAAATCAACCGCCGATTCCTGATTGAACTACGTGAAAAATTTCCAGATGATTATGCACGACAGAACCGGATGAGTATCATCTCAAATGGTATGATTCATATGGCTTGGCTTGCGATACATGGATCTTTCAGCGTGAACGGTGTTGCTGCGCTTCATACAGAAATTCTGAAGCATCAGGAACTGAAGGATTGGTCAGAGCTATATCCATCGAAATTTAATAATAAAACAAACGGTGTTACACAGCGACGCTGGTTACTCAGTGCAAATCGCCGTCTTGCTGATTTTATTACAGCTCATATTGGGCATGGTTGGGAAAAAGATTTATCAAAACTGCGTGAACTTGAAAAATATGCGGATGATGATAAGGTTTTGGATGAACTGCTTGCGATTAAGCAGAAAAACAAAGAAGATCTTGCCGAATATCTTAAGATTACTCAGAATGAGTTTCTTGATCCCCTGTCTATTTTTGATGTGCAAATTAAGCGTTTGCATGAATATAAGCGTCAATTGCTGAATATTCTGCATATTATGTATCTGTATAATCGTTTGCTTGAAGAGCCTGAATTTGATCCCCCGGCAAGAACTTTTATCTTTGGGGCAAAGGCAGCTTCAGGATATCGCAGGGCGAAGACAATTATTAAACTTATCAATACTGTTGCGGAACGTATTAATAATGACCGTCGGGTTCGGGGTAAGCTTCGTGTTGTCTTTGTAGAGAATTATCGTGTCAGTGTAGCAGAAAAGTTATTCCCTGCTTCTGATGTGTCTGAGCAGATCTCCACCGCAGGAAAAGAGGCTTCCGGAACCGGTAATATGAAATTCATGCTCAACGGAGCTTTGACACTTGGTACACTTGATGGAGCCAATATTGAAATTGTTGAAGAAGCCGGTGAGGAGAACGCTTTTATTTTTGGATTAACATCAGACGAGATATTTAAGATTGAGCAGGAGCATAGTTATAATCCAAGAAAATATCTTGATCGCAATCCGGGGCTTGCAAAAGCTCTTAATCAATTGGTTGACGGGACATATGATCCGTCGGGACAAATTTTCAAAGAACTGTATGACTCTCTGGTATATGGAATTGAGGGGCAGCGTCCTGATGTGTATTATGTACTTGCTGATTTTGATGCGTATGTTGCAGCCCAAGAGAAAGTTGCTGAGGCATATGCGGATCGCAAGGGTTGGGCAAAAAAAGCTCTGCTGAATATTGCACGAAGCGGAAAATTCTCTTCAGACCGTACAATAGAAGATTATGTGCGTGATATCTGGAAACTGAGAAAGGTTATTGCAAACTAATTTTGTATGTAAAAAAAGCGGAACCTGCAAGGTTCCGCTTTTTTTAGATTAGGAATAGGATTCTTCCTGTTCAGCTGCTTGCAGAGCTTGTGCTGCAAGACCTGCGGGTGTATTTCCTGTTTCTGCACGGTAGAGTGATGCGGGAGCATCTTTCTGAGAGGGTACTCGTTTTGTGCCGTATTGTTTTTCAATAGCTGCGGTTATGATTTGTTCTGCCTGTTCCTGTGATATGTGCAGTAAAACTGCTACATCGTTGTTTGATGCATCTGCAAGTGCTTTTATCGTTATATATTTTTTTATTAATTTTCTAGCCCGTACAGGACCGACATTTGGAAGTTTTTCAAACAGTGTATGGGTATTTTGTGTCGTCCTTAAGCGCTGGTTTTTGCTTGTGGCGAATCGATGGGTTTCATCACGAACCCTTTGAAGCAATCTCAGGGCATCACTTCGCTTGGGAAGCGAGATTGGAATATTGCGTCCTGGCAGGTATATTTCTTCGTCCTGTTTTGCGAGTCCAATAACAGGAATATCCAGATGCAATGCAGATAAAACACTTTCCACCGCATTAACTTGTCCAATTCCTCCGTCTATTAGAATCAGATCTGGAAATTCTGCCTGTTCATTTAAAAGTCGGGTGTATCTTCTGCTGACTGCTTCACGCATAGAAGCAAAGTCATCAATAATACCATCTGTTGTTTTTAGTCTGAAATATCGGTAATTCTTTTTATCTGGATTACCATTATAGAAACTAATTAAACTTGCGACTGGTAATTTTCCGGCAATATGAGCAATATCAAACCCTTCGATGCGTATCGGCAGGTGTGGTAATTTGAGTAATTGTTGTAGTTCCTGCATTGCGGGAATATCGCCTCGTTCCCGTACCCTGCGGATAATATCTTCTTTTGCGTTTTGGAATGCCATATTCATGGCTGCCTGATGTCGTTTCCCACTTTCCATTTCTGGGGTTACCAAACAGATATGAACAGTTGTTTTAAGCACAGTTGAAAAATACTGAGTAAGAATATCAAGTCCTTCTCGCGTGGGTACGAAGATTCTTGGCGGTATCTGGTCTTTTGCAGTATAGTAAGCGGCAAGAAATTCTCCGAGCAATTCATTTTCTTCATTGAGACTTTTTGTACGGTAATTATCGCGGCCAAGAAGTTTCCCACCGCGCATTCTTAATACAGTGAAGCTAACTAGTTCTCCGTCGCTGTGATAGGCAATATAATCTCGGTCCTCTGGGTCAAAGTCTTCTACAATATTTTGCGTTTTCAGAATATTTAGTGCTGCGATTCCATCCCTGAGTCGCGCGGCTTTTTCAAATTTAAGTTCTTTTGCAGCCTGACTCATAGCCGTTTTGAGTTTTACTAATGTTTCATCACCCTTTCCCTCAAGTAATTGGGCTATTTCAACGATATATTCATTGTAGGTTTCTTTGTCTGTTTTACCGCAGCAAGGAGCAGCGCATCTCCCTATATGATAATACATACAGGGCGTATCGCGTTTGCGGAGTTGTTTGCAATGCCGCACAGGATAAATCTGGTACAGCGTTTCTATAAACGTATCGAGCGCTGTTACATCAGGAAATGGTCCGAAGTATCGGGACCCGTCCTGCTGTATCCGCCGTGTTTTAAACAGACGTGGATAATCTTCATTGGTTATTCGCAATACAGGATACGACTTTCCGTCCTTGAGATTAATATTGTAGCGAGGGGTATGTTTTTTTATCAGGTTATTCTCAAGTATAAAGGCTTCGTATTCGTTTGCGGTTGTGATATACTCTATTGTGGAGGCTCGTGAAACGAGAATACGGGTTTTGATATCTTTCTGGCCTGAAAAATATGACGTGAGGCGATTTTTTAAGTTTTTCGCCTTGCCAACATAAATAACTTCTCCATCTTCATTCCGCCAGAGATACACGCCGCTGGCAGAAGGAGCTTTGAGAGCCGTTTCATGCAGTTGTTTACGTATGGTTATTGTATCTGTTTTCATGGTGAATTATGAATAAGAAAGAAATACCTTTTTTTACCCTTCTTTGTCTACTCTTGTGTGGCGGTTTTTATAGCCGTATATTTGCGATTGATAAAAAAATTGAATTAGGCGGTCGTTCTGGCTGGCCTAATCTTTCATATCAGGATGGTATTGTATATGGAAAGGGACGATTTGGTTATGATGCTCTTGAATTAAAAACGAATTCAAGAAAAATTACTCCATATACAGATTTGCTTCTGCCCTTTGATCGGGTGGCAGATAGTGATGAAACCGGTAGATATCGGATAGTCTCAACGTCTTTTGTTCCGTCCGAAGTGAAAAAAATGGGGAAAGGGTCTGCCCTCAGCAGCGGATTATCAGAAGGAATGGTCCTTAGAGGGCAGAAAGATACAATGTTTGGATCTGGTGGATACACAGGGTCTTTTACGATTGAATTTTGGCTGTATCCCTCGATTGCTGAAAATGGTGAAACTATACTTTCTTGGCGTTCTTCCCGTGAAGATGATGGCGGCTATATTCAATATCAGATGCTGCTTGTCTCGTTTGTAAATAATCATACAGAATGGCGATTTACTAATTTATTTAATGGATATGAGAAAAACAGCGGTGAAATTGTGCTGTCCAGTTCCCGTACGATGATACCTGAAGAATGGACGCATCATAGTGTCTCATTTGATGAAACAACTGGATTACTGGAGTATAGGATAAATGGTATCCTTGAAAATATTACGTATGTTACGACAACAGGCCGGCAGCGTGGTTCTATATATCCATTCATGGTAGGGCTTGGGTCTGATATTGTGATATGTCCACAATACAGTGGTTCGATTGATGATTTTCGTATTCTTCGCAGTGCAATTAAAGGAGAAGAACAGTCGGCATATTCAGGTCCTGGTTATTATGATGTGTATCGTGTATCAGGGGGGCGTTTTGAAACAGAGCCGGTCAAGCTGGTACCCGGTTCTGTTATTAATAAGATTTCTTCAGTTATAACAGAACCAGAACAGACTGCTGTTCAATTGTATGTTCGTGCAGGAGATAATGTGTTCGCTTGGACTGATACAGAACCCGCATGGGTACCGGTATTTGAGTCAGGAATTATTGAAGATGTATCTGGGTCGTATGTTCAGATTGCGGCTGATTTATATCCTGATGGTGCATGTCGGGTTTCTCCTTCTGTTACATCTGTTACGATTGACTATACAGAAATACCGGCGCCGTTACCGCCGTTTTCTGTGTATGCGGTGCCTGGTGATGGTTATATTGATTTACATTGGTCTGCTTCAGCTGATAGTTACGCAGAAGGATATATGGTATACTATGGAGAGCGACCTGGAGAATATTTAGGAAAAGTAGCGGTTCAGGGACCTTCACCGATTGATACGGGAGAAAAAACATCACTGCGGCTGACAGGTTTGCAGAATGGTAAAATATATTATTTTGCTGTTGCTTCTTACTCCCGAGCGGGTTCGCCGGATGGAATTGGAACTTTTTCGAAAGAAGTGTATACGCGTCCTGTTGGTAAATGAGTGTGATAATGGAAAAGGATGAAGATATTTTAGCGCAGAATAAGAATCAAATTACGATATTGCGTGCTGATCGTGCTGTAATGGCTCGTGATTTTGCTCTTGCCTATAAGTTGTATCGAAAATTACTGCAAGATCATCCTGATGATTGTGATATATTATCTAAACTTGGTGCGATGTATGTCCGGAAAGGGGATGATGCACAAGGTGCTGTTGTATACCAGAAAATATTGAATATCATGCCGTACATGATATCAGCACTGGTTGCGCTTGGTGGTATATATCGTCGGTTGGAACGCTATCATGAATCGCTCGCTGTTTTGGAACGAGCTCTGGCTGCTGGCGGAAATAGCGCAGATATTTATTATAATCTTGGCTTCACATATAAAATGATGGAATTATATGAAGAGGCGGCGGCATGTTTTCAGACTGTTATTAGAGCGAATCCTCATGATGTACTTGCGTATAATCATTTAGGTAGAATTCATGCTCTTAAGGGTAATCATGAACAGGCTATTGTTGCATATAGACAGGGGCTTGCTCTGGATCCTAATCATCCGGTGATTCATTATAACCTCGCGCTTAGTTATGAAGCTGCGCAGAATTATACTGCTGCCCGTCAGGAATATGAAACGGCCCTCAAGGCAAAACCAGGGTGGAGTGATGCATTGAATGGGTATGCGGAATTGTTGATTATGCAGGATATGTTTGATCAGGCGTACACAACTCTTAAAAAAGCTGTTTCGCTGCAACCTGATAGTCCCCGCAGTCATAGTTCTTTGGGAAGAGTATATGAAGCCAGGGGCGAAATGGATATGGCTGAGGCATCATATAAGGATGCGCTGAAATCCAATCCTTTGTATCTAAATGCGCTTGAAGGCCTCGCATCTGTGTATAGTCGTTCTCATCGTTATGGTGAAGCTGAAGGGTTACTGAAAAAAGCGGAAAATCATTATCCGAATGATGTTTCTGTTCCGATTGCTTATGCATCTGTTCTCCTTGATGAAGGCAAGACGGAAAGTGCTGCTCAGCAGATCGGAAAAGTGTGGAAAAATAATAAAGATAATGTATCTGTTCTTGATGTACTGGGGCAGTATTATATTGCGACACAAAATGATGCAAAAGCACAGTCTTGTTATGATCGCATTGAATTGCTAAATCCGCATTATCACAAATATTGTGAACAGGCAGCGCATCGTTTGATTCAACGTGGGGATTATCAACAGGCTGAAAAATATCTTGAGAAATATTTGGCAAATCATCCAAATGATTCTAATGTCATGATGGTTCTTGCACAGAGTTATGAGCAAAATAAGCAGTTCAAACAGGCGCTTGAATTATATCAACGTGTTGCTGATATAAACACCAGATCCGATATAACTGAAAAAGCAATGGGGCGTTTGTCCTGTATCAATGCTGAATATTCCGCTGAAAATGTCGATCAGAAAGTACATATTACATCGGATTTGGACTTACCGATAGATGAAACGGATTCATCCTTTATTGTTGAATCAGATTCCAATGCAGGGATGCTTATGGAGGATGTGTCGATGTTTGATTTGAGTTCATTGATGGAATCAGGTGGTAAGATACCGTCTGTTGCTGAGGTGGATGATAATATTGACGCAGTTATGGAAAGTGATGATGAGCCGTTTGTTGCAGAATTTACAGATAGAGATAGTCCTATTGATATAGATGAAAATTTTTTTGAAAAAGGTGAAACCGAGGAACTTCCGCAGTTAATAAGTGAAGAAGATGAAATTGCTCCCCCGGTGGTAGAGCAATTATCTGTGAGTGATAAAAAACAAGACCCAATTTTATCACATCAATCTTCCTCCGATATAGCAGAGAAAGAAAATGATTCTTCTATATTGGAGGAAGAAATGCCCTCTATGAGTGATCTCTTGGTTAATCAGGAGGTCGCTAGTGAATATGAAGACTTAAAGAGTTTATTTCTTTATCTGCGTGCTATTTGTTATTCTCTCCCGCCGTTGGAGAAAGAAATGTTTCTCTCAAGCACCGTTCGGGTACAGCTTGATTATCTAATACAAAAATTAGCTGGTCGTCCTGGATTGCTGGAAATTGTAAATAATTTACATACACTTGGTTTCTGTCGGGGACAAGATATGTCTGGTTCTGAATCACTCTTGACTGCTGATTCAGATACGAATGTTTCAGACTTGTTCACCTATATGCGTACCTTAATTTCAGCTCTTCCTGATCGGCATCTGGTTTCAGCACTTGACCGAAGTACAGCTGCCGTTCAGAATGATTTGAATAAAGTTATATTCTGATTATACGGGAATGTGTGAGGACTTCATTCCCTGTTTCTGTTATGAGAATATCGTTTTCATAACGGCATCCGCCAGTTTCAGGAGAATATAACCCTGGCTCAAGTGTTACTACCATTCCAGGTTTAAATACTTCATCTTCGCTGATAGATGGGCGGATTACAGGGTATTCATGGACTTCAAGTCCTATACCGTGACCAAGAGAATGCGGCATCTGTGTTTCTTTTGCAGCAAATATATCATGAACAGCTTGTGCAGGTTTACATAGCGGAATATCAGGTTTATATAACTCGAGTGCGGTATTGTATGCTTTTTCAACCAGTGTAATTTGCTGTTCTGCCTTCGCTGAAATATCTGCTGGGACAAATGTAATTGTGACATCACTGGTATATCCATGATAAACAACGCCAAAATCAAGAATTGCAAGTCCATTTCCAGGATATGCTCCTGCTGTATAAGAGGGAAAACAGTGTATCGCGAAACTGCGATCTGCACCGGCGACGAGAGAGTCAAAGCCGGTATGATCACATCCCCGTATGCGACATTCTCGTTCAATGAGCAGTGCCGCGTCTATTTCTGTTTGGATCTTTCCTCTGCGAATATGTTCTTCTAGTATCAATATGATTTCATCTGTTATCTGCGCTGCTTTCCGCAGACATTCTATTTCATATTCATCCTTAATTGAGCGCATTTTAAGCACTTGCTCATGTGCACCATGCTTTCTGCATAGAACATGATAAGTCGACATCTCTCCTACCAATTCAAGAAAGCGCAGATATGGTGTGTCAGGTGGAATTTCTATTCTGCTTTCATGTGGAATACTTAGTATTTCATGTGCACCGCAGACAGCCTTTACTAGATCTCTGTCATATTGGGTATAGGGAATAATATAATCTGCATCAGCGAGTATATCTGCCAGATGTATGTCCCATGGAACAAGGACACATGTTCCATCTGCATTAAGAACCAGTACTGCGTCTGATGGTAATCCAGCAAGATATCTGATTGCAGATTCCCTATGTCCCTGACTATCGTAAAAAACAATAGAGCCAAGTCCCTGTTTTTTCAGATATTCTGATAGTTGTTTTCTTCGCTGTGTATAGACAGAATCAGGATTACTGTGTCCCTTAAAAATAGCTTTTTCATTTGTCATTTCATGTATCTCCGTTTAAGCCGATTTGTAATACCCTCTGTTAAACTGTCCCGAGTCAGCAGCAGTAAACATATACCAATCAGCGCGAAGAGCAAAGAGGACAAAATAAATGGAATCCCCTCAGATATAATGCGTCCATGTCCGCTGAATGTGGAGTACAGTATACGGGCAGCAGGAAAAACCGGGAGCAGCGCAATTATAGATAATATAATCATTTTTATCATATAAATACATAGTTGTGATAGAATCCTTCCTGCGTGGATTGTTTTATTGCGGGCAAGATAAATGAACAGGAATATAGTATTCACAGCGCTTGCGATTGATAACGCAAGCGCAATGCCTCCTCCGGACAGTATCTGTGAAAGGCAGAGCGCAAGTAAAATATTGACTGCAAATCCCCAGATCCCAGCTAGTGTTGGCTGTTTTGTATTGCCTTGCGCATAGAATGCCGGAGCCATAATCCTATTAAGGGCAATGAAAAACAGACCCACAATATGAAAACGAAATGCCTCAAGTGTGAGACGGACTGATTCATTAGTAAAGCGATTGTTTTTGTATACGAGAATAATAATATGTTCTCCAAAGAAAAACGCAAAAAATGTTATGGGAATCGTAATCAGCGCGATAATTCTACTGGCTTGCAGAAGCATATCGCTGAATTCGTCCCACTTTTTTCGTTTAGCTAGTCCTGATAAATCAGGCAGAATAACTGTTCCGATTGAGACGGCAAAGATACCGAGTATAAGTTCCTGCAGCCGCAGCGAATATTGCAGACTTGATACAATACCAGTACCCGCACGTCCGGCAAGAGCAGTAGATACAACATCATTGAGTTGATATGCTGCCATGCCAATAATTGTTGGACCTATTAGTTTAAAAACTTTTTTTGTTCCTTGGTTTGTAAATGCCTGTTTGAGCGGAGCGAATGTGATTTTCCACTCTGTTTTAAGCACAAACGGAAGCTGAAAGAACGCCTGCACCAATCCGCCGAGAATCACACCTGCTGACATAGCGCGCGCGGCGTTGCCGGTGATTTTTCCCAGTGTGTATGAACAAATAATGATAATAAGATTGAACAGTATTGGGGTAAAACCTGACGGAGAAAATATTTTAACCGCATTCAGGATTCCCTGCAAAAAAGCTGCAAAAGAGATAATTGCCAGATAGGGAAACATAATACGGGTAAGAAGTACGGTTTCATTAATAACATTCTGCTCATGGTTCCCTGTAAAAATGGGTACAATGAGCGGTGCACATATTATTCCAAGAAGTGTTACCAGTACCGTGCAGAATGTAACAACTGTACATGTGGCACTGAGAAATTCCTGTGTTTCTTTATGTCCCTGCGGAGTTTCTGCTCCTTCCAGATATCCTCTGAACGTGGGGATAAAAGCGACGGAAATACTGTTTTCTGCAAACAGCCGGCGGAACAGATTGGGTATCATAAAGGCAATACCAAACGCGTCAGCAAGACTGGTGGTGCCGAGCAGCGACGCTTTTGTCATTTCTCTGATAAGACCGAGTATGCGTGAACCAAGTGTCAGCAGAGAGAGCCGGATGCCAGCGGCTGCTAAAGATTTTTTGCTCATTTGTACAGCATACTATTTGCCCGCCGCTTGTGCAAGGCTTTGCCGATATTGTTATGGTATATGATAAAATCCATACATATTATATATTAATAAATGTGTATCCAGTAGAACAGAATCCGGATACACATTTATAGAACAATCTTGCGTCTCAATATTTTATTAAGGAGAATAGTATGGATGGGAAAAAGCGAATTTGCGGTGAAAGAATTGGAGCGAATAATCATGCCGGAATATCACTGCTGTATGATGTGTGTATCTGGATCTGTGTGACCGTAGTCTCTGTTTGTATGCTGTGCGGTTGTGTCAGTACTGTCAATTCTGCCAAATCATGTATTAAAAAAGGAAACAGTGAGTCAGAGAAAGGTAATTATCTGTCGGCGGTACAATGGTACACCAGAGCGCTTGAATTAAATCCAACGGACTCTTGGGTATTAAATGAACGCGGCAATATGTATTTTTTTCTGAGTGAGTATGAGCAGGCAATTGCGGATTACACTGAGTCGTTACAATTACAGTCATCTGATGCGATTGTGTATACGAATCGAGGTAATGCGTATTATATGCTTGCAGAATATAAAAAAGCAGTCTCGGATTATACAATGTCACTGCGCCTCGCCCCGGGAAATTCTGAGACATATTTTTTTCGCGGTCAAGCATATGATTTTCTGGGGGAGTCTCAGGAAGCGATAAAAAGTGTTGTACGGGCAATTGAGCTTGATGCGGACGGAACACTGGACAGTATATATGGTTATGATGCGTTTCTTCAGGGGATATATAAAAAGACTTCTTTTGCGGAAACGGATACCGCAACAGGTCCGCTCCAATTCACTGATCCTTCAGAATGGTACGATGCGGTATACTCTGGATATACTTGGGAAGAGACGAGCCGGTACTGTGATGTATCAGGAAAGATACTTCATTACTGGCTGTTTACTAAACGATACCCCGATGGCAGTGCAGATCGTTCCTATGTGGTGGATACACCATATCTGGATACGGCCTGTATTAAATATGCGGAGAGTTTTGGCTGGAAATTTGATCCTGATTATTATGAATCGTATAGTGATTATAATAAATATATCGGAGCCCTTGCGTTGACACCGAACCACAACCTTGCCCGTTCTGTCCGTCAGATGATGGGAAGAGCAGAGGCCACAGTCTCCATGACAATAAGCGAAAACGGGCCTCATGACGCGGTTCTGATTGTTAATTGTCTGAGTTATTCCAACAAAGACGCTGTTGATGGTTTCCCTGTAACTGTTCTTTACCGGCTGTACCGGTAAAGAAAATACTGCGCCGTAAAAATATCGATGTGCACAAGCTCTTTCTGCTGATGAAAGGGCTTGTGTGAAAATGCGGCTGATTTTTCACCATAATAGACGTTTTGTTATGATTGTTTGTTCAAATGTAACAGAAAGCGCTGAAAAATAAAGATAATTTACGAAAATAAAAAAAAGTAAGTTAAATTTGATTCATTATTAACCATATTTTAAAATAAAAATAGTCTTTATTTAAATCGTTTTTAATTTATTTTTGAATCAAAAAAAGATTATTTTTGGATTAAAATTATAGATTGTGTCAAATTTAGTTCGCAATTTTGATTCTGAAAAAAGCCACATATCCATCATGCTACGTTAAATAAAAT
>CALXMF010000024.1 GCA_944389415.1 uncultured Spirochaetota bacterium
AGATTTTATTTAACGTAGCATGATGGATATGTGGCTTTTTTCAGAATCAAAATTGCGAACTAAATTTGACACAATCTGTGTGCTGCGGTTTTATTTTATCAGGGATACACCGCAGTATGAGGTGTATATGTCTTGACTCTTTTTTATTTTTGGGATATAGTCTTTTTCATCACGGGGGCGTAGCGAAGCTGGTTATCGCGTCGGCCTGTCAAGCCGAAGATCGCGGGTTCAAGCCCCGTCGCTCCCGCTAAGCACCTACCGTATTTGGTACGGTGCTTTTTTTTCGGGCAGTAGCGCAGGTGGTAGCGCGCTAGGTTCGGGACTTAGAGGTCGCGGGTTCGAATCCCGCCTGCCCGACTTTTATAATCTATATAAAGTATGAGATACAGCGGCATTTTTTGCTGCTGTTTTTATTTTGCTTTCAATTACATGTATATTAATTCGTCATGGGGTTAAAATAACTTGACAAAATAAAGAATGAATATTATAATACAAGCATGTTATTTATCAAACATGACCTAAAAAATGTAAAATTATCAGATATTGCGAAGATTCGCAGCGGACTCGTGCTGTCACGAAAGCAGGCAAGGCAGAAAACCTCATTTACATATCCGCTGCTTACCCTTCAGGCAATACAGACAGATGGTACTATTTCTCAGCGTGAGTTACGAACTTTCTGTGCAGTAGAAGAATTGCAGCCGGATTATCTTACCCATACAGGAGATATTATTATCCGTCTTACCAGTCCATATACTGCTGTTCTTATTGATACAGATACAGCCGGAATCGTTGTATCGTCAAATTTTATTATTATACGTGCTGATACCGAACAGGTACAACCGGAATATCTGGCGTGGCTTTTAAACACATCGCAGTTTCACCGCAATATTTACAGAGCCTCCACCAGTAATATGCTGGAAGCAGTTACTACATCGTTTTTCAGCACGGCAGAAATTATGCTGCCGTCTTCTGAAACACAACAGAAAATAACCCGTATCAGACAGCTGGCCGGACAGGAGTGCAGATTACTCAGAGAGCTGGCAGAAAAAAAAGAATCATATTACAACACCCTGATAGAACAAATTCTATCAGGAAAAGAAATATCCCGGATGGAGGAACATAATGACTACCAAAAATGATATTGAACAGACACTGTGGAAAGCCTGCGACAGCTTTCGTGGAAAAATAGACAGTTCCCGCTACAAGGACTATATACTTTCAATGCTGTTCGTAAAATATTTAAGCGATGTCTCAGCTGAAAAATATGAGCAGTACCGTCTCCAGTACGATGGTGATGAACAACACATACAGCGGGCGATGAGCCGGGAACGGTTCGCCATAGATAAGGAATCTTCTTTTAACTACCTGTATGAATCACGCAGTGATCCTGAAATTGGTCAGAAAATAAATATCGCTCTGTCACTCATCGAGGAACATAACAGCGGCAAGCTGCGCAACGTTTTCAGGGCAATAGATTTTAACTCTCCAATTGATTTTGGTGAGATGAGGGAAAAAAACGCCACACTGAAAAACTTACTAGAAGACTTTAATACACTTGATCTGCGGCCGTCCCAGTTGGGATCAGCTGATATTATCGGTGACGCTTACGAATACATGATTGCCAACTTTGCCTCTGATGCCGGAAAAAAAGGAGGTGAATTTTTTACACCAAGTCAGGTATCGGAACTTATCGCATCCCTTGTGGAACCACGGGAGAATGACCGCATATACGACCCAACCTGCGGAAGCGGCGGCCTTCTTCTGAAAGCCTGTAAAAAAGTACCTTCCGGAAAAGTTGCCGTTTACGGCCAGGAACAGAACGCACAGACATGGGCGCTGTGTACTATGAATATGTTCCTCCACGAAGTGGATGACGCCCGCATTCGCCAGGGAGATACCCTGTGTAATCCCCAGCATACAGAAAACGACAAACTTATGAAGTTTCAGGTAGTAGTAGCAAATCCGCCTTTTAGTCTGGATAAATGGGACAGCGGATTTATTTCTCAGGCAAAGACGGACGGTAAGGAAAGCGTAAAAATGACTGCCTCTCTTGATCCCTATAAACGTTTTGAGCTGGGAGTACCGCCTGCTTCAAAGGGGGATTACGCGTTTGTGCTTCATATGCTGGCGAGCTTGGATGAAGAAAACGGCCGTATGGCGATTGTACTGCCGCATGGGGTATTGTTCAGGGGCGCGTCAGAAGGCAAAATCCGACGGCAGCTGGTAGAACTGAATCTGCTGGACGCAGTTATCGGTCTGCCTGCAAACCTGTTTTATGGAACTGGCATACCAGCGTGTATTCTTGTGTTCAGAAAAAACCGTTCCCGTAAAGACGTGCTGTTTATAGACGCTTCCGGAGAGGGCAACTATGAAAAAGGCAAAAATCAGAATATTCTGCGTGATGAGGATATCAGTCGGATTCTGGACGCATACCACAAGCGTGTAGATATTGAAAAGTATTCCCATGTGGCATCATTTGAAGAAATCAAAGAAAACGATTTTAACTTGAATATTCCCCGGTATGTAGATACCTTTGAAGAAGAGGCTCCTGTGGATATTGAGGAAGTGCAGAAAAACATTGCCGACATCGAATCAGAATTGGCACAGGTGCAGACACAGATGAGAAAGTTTCTGGAGGAGTTGGGTTTATGAACGGAGAACCTGCACATACCGGAAAAATCCTGATTTACCAAAACGAAAAAGGAGACACCAAAATTGATGTCTATTTTGAAGAGGACACGATTTGGCTGACTTAAAAGGCACTGTATGAGCTGTATCAGGTTTCAAAATCTTCTGTCAGTGAGCATATCAGTAATATTTTTCAGGATGGGGAATTGGAGCCGGAAACAACTGTTCGGAAATTCCGAACAGTTCAAACTGAGGGTACCCGGCAGGTAGCCAGAGAACGGACTCGGCAGACGATATAGACGAACTGACCGCAGGCATAAAGCGGATAAAAGGGGGATTATTGTAACATGTATAATTTATACTCAAAAAGAAAAAAAGATGCACAAGGAAATCCTGAGGTATTTGTATATGATGACTTTCCAACTGCCTTTAGAAACCAATTTTTTACAATTGTCATAGAGGTCTTGAAAAAGGCGGAGTATTATGGATTGCATAATGCGATAGGAGACTTATGTAAAGCTTTTGCGCAAGAAAAAGGGTTAAAATGTATTGCAACATTTGCAGGATGTATAACACATATAAATGATTGTGACGCATTAGAAAGATACATTGATAACTGTAACAATGAAGATTTTTTAGATTTGATGGATTATATTTTTGGTGTATTTATTTCAAATCAAGAGATTCAAAGACAGTGTTGTCGCTATGGTCAGAATAATAACTTTTTTCAAAATGCCATTGATGAGTTAAATTTTAGATTAAAACAACATAACCTAGGATATGAATTTTTAAATGGAGAAATTATCGTAAAAACCAACACTGTAACACACGAGAGAATTGTAAAACCAGCATTGAAATTACTGTTGGAAGAAGAATTTCGTGGTGCGGAGGAAGAGTATCTATTGGCTTTTGAAGATTATCGTCAAGGTAAAAATAAAAATGCTATTTTTAATGCAGGAAAAGCTTTTGAAAGTGCTATGAAAGCAATATGTTCTGGAATGAATTATGCATTTGACGATAAGAAAGATACAGCAAAAGATTTAATCAATATTTTAGAAAAAAATAAATTTTATCCTTCTTATCTAAATACCCATATCGTAGCTATTCGTACGACTTTGGAATCAGGTGCACCGACATTGAGAAATAAGACTTCCGGACATGGTCAGGGGGATTCTATTCAGAATATACCTGATGAATATGTTGAATACACGCTGAATCTGGTAGCTTCAAATATAGTTTTTCTTCATAAACTATATAAGAGGAAAAAGGAGGGAGCAAAAGTATGAAACTCGACATTAAACAGCGAATTGAACAAATCCGGCGGGGTGAAGTGCCGGAAGGGTATAAGAAAACAAAAGCCGGTGTTATACCGGAAGACTGGGAATTGTCTCGATTAAATAAACAATTTATTCGACAAACAAGAAAAAACACAGAAGGAAATACAAATGTTCTTACAATTTCCGCACAATATGGTTTGATTAGTCAAGAAGATTTTTTTAGTAAAAGTGTAGCAGGTGAAAATAAAGAAAATTACTATCTCTTGTATCGTGGAGATTTTGCTTATAACAAAAGTTATTCAAATGGATATCCGTATGGTGCAATTAAAACACTTTCTCTGTATGAAAAAGGTATTGTATCTCCTTTATATATTTGCTTTTCAAAAACTAAAGAGAATAAATGTCCGGAATTCTACACTCATTACTTTGAGGCCGGAATGTTAAATCACGAAATACAGACATTTGCACAAGAAGGTGCAAGAAATCATGGCTTATTAAATATAGCTATCGAAGATTTCTTTAATGCAATCATTGCAAATCCTCCTCTTCCCGAACAGCAAAAAATCGCCGATATTCTCACCACCCAGGACAGGGTGATTGAGTTAAAAGAACAGCTACTTGCCCAAAAACAGCAACAGAAAAAATATCTGATGCAGCAGCTTTTAACAGGCAAAAAACGCCTGCCGGGATTTAACGGAGAGTGGAAAAAAGAGTTGCTTGGTAATATTGCAGTGAGACATATTAAGCGAAATACCATAGGAAATTCTAATGTCCTTACAATTTCTGCTCAGTATGGACTAATCAATCAATCTGAGTTTTTTAATAAAACAATTGCTAGCGACGATAAAAGCGATTATTACTTACTAGAAAAAGGTGATTTTGCTTATAATAAAAGTTATTCTAGCGGATACCCATTTGGAGCTATCAAACGATTAACACGTTATGATATAGGAATAGTATCTCCTCTTTATATTTGTTTTAGGATAAGTAAAGAAAATGTTTCTGGGGAATTTTTAGATCAATATTTTGAGGCTGGACTTTTAAATCATGAAATACAAGCCATTGCTCAAGAAGGTGCTCGTAATCATGGTTTATTAAATATTGCAATAGATGATTTTTTTAACTCAAAAATTCTTCTTCCACCTTTCAAAGAACAAACTGCTATCGCCGATGTTCTTTCCGCCGCCGACCGGGAAATCGACTTGCTTCGACAAAATATAGAATCGGAAAAACAAAAGAAAAAAGCCCTGATGCAGCTTTTGCTGACGGGAATCGTGAGGGTAACAGTATGACGGAAATATATAAGGATATTTTTATCGGTAATGAGCAGGATTATTATGCAATTCAGAATAAAAGCGGTTGGGCTGTTCTTCATTGCTGCAAACATCCGTTTCATTGCCAATTTGTAAATTATCGCGGAAATTTACCATCTTCTCATCCGGATTACGCATTTAAGCGCCTTGGCAATGAGATGGCGCTTAATCTCGTGGATATGGATAATTTTAGTGAATGCTACTTGGAATTTAATCGTAAAATGTTTGAAACAGCATTCAATTTTCTTGATGAATACAGAGAACAGGGATATAAAATTTTGATTCACTGCAATCAGGGAGAATCCCGGGCGCCGACACTTGGGATGCTATATATTGCAAGTCTTGGAGCATTTGAGTATGCTGATTTTGATACTTCTGTCCAAAAACTTAGGGAAAAATATCCAACATATTCACCCAAAAATAATATTTTTTTGACAGTTAAGTATCTTTGGAAAAATTTTGTACAAAATTAAATTATGGAGGCAAAAAATATGGCAACTAATCCCCCAAGTGGTGATAATCACAGAAATGGTGCTGTAAAAAACCGTTCGCAAGTTCATAATCCTGTTACAAATCAGTGGGTAAAAAGAGATAGTGAGACAGGCCGTTTTATCGATGGCAAAAAAGATGGTACTCCTTTTAAGGGAGTCAGAAAAGAAAAATAACATCAAAGAAACATAAGTATCTTTTTAACTCTTCTATTTCTGTAATTTTCCGTGGGAAGACAAATCCATGAACAAAGACTCTTACCTTGAAAAAAACATCTCTAAAAATCCGGCGCTGGAAGTTTTTCAGGCAATGGGGTACACATATATTTCTCCGCAGGAGTGTGAAGATGAGCGTGGAAGCCGGTATCATGTGCTTTTAAAAAATATCCTGCGGGAACAGCTGCGTAAAATGAACCGTTTTTGCTATGGCGGAACGGAAAAAGAATTTTCTGCCGCCACTATTCAGCAGGCGATACATGATCTTGAAATTCCTCTGACAGACGGCCTTGTTCATACTTCAGAAAAAATATACGATGCCCTTCTGCTGGGAAAAAGTTATCCTGAACTGGTCGGAACAGGCAAACCGCAGAGTTTTAACCTTAAATACATAGACTGGGAACATCCGGAAAACAATGTTATTCATGTGACTGAGGAATTTATGGTAGAAAGCCGGGATAAACTTCACAACGCACGGCCGGATATCGTACTGTTTGTAAATGGTATTCCCTTTGCGGTCATTGAATGCAAGGCTCCCGATATTTCTGTGGAACAGGGGATAGAACAGACAGTAAGAAACCAGCAGTATGAATATATTCCGCACCTGTATGTTTTTGCTCAGATTGTAGTTTCCACAAACAAAAACGCCGTAAAATACGCTACATGCGGCACGCCAAAAAGATTCTGGAGTATCTGGAAGGAACAGGATAATGCTTTTCTGGAACAGGAACTTGCCCGCTGTGTTCCTGATAGAACTCCCACGGAACAGGATAGCATTTTAATTTCTCTGTTTAGTCCCCGCCGATTGCTGGAACTGACGCGGTATTTTGTACTGTTCGATGCAAACGTTAAAAAAATATGCCGGTATCAGCAGTATTTTGCCGTCAGGGAAATTATAAAAACTATTTCACAGCGGAACAGCGATGGCACCAGAAAGGGCGGCGTTATCTGGCACACACAGGGCAGCGGAAAAAGCCTTACCATGGTTATGATTGCCAAATATCTGCTGCTTGAGCTGGCGGACATTTCTCCAAAAGTGGTTGTTGTTACAGACCGTAAAGAACTTGACCGGCAGATTACCGGTACATTTACTCATACGCGCCTGATTCCTGCGCAGGCTACCAGTGGCGCAAATCTGGTACACCTTATTAATGAAGGCAGAGCGGATATCATCACCACTATTATCAATAAATTCAATGCTGCGGAACGTCATGAGGTAAAAAATACTTCTGCTGATGTGTTTATCCTTATAGATGAAAGCCATCGTTCCAACTATGGCCAACTTGCGGCAAAGATGCGGAAAGTGTTTCCCCGTGCCTGCTATATTGGATTTACCGGTACGCCGCTTATGAAACAGGAAAAGAACACCCTGACAAAATTTGGAACTCTGATTCATAAGTATACAATTCAGGATGGTGTTGACGATAAAGCTATTGTACCTCTCATTTATGAGGGGCGCTTTGTGGAACAGCATGTTGATGAGGCAAATATAGATTTGTGGTTTGAACAGACTACCAAACGGCTTACAGAGGCGCAGAAGAATGACCTTTCCAGAAAATGGAGCAGTATCCGCCGTCTTGCTTCTACCGATGCCCGAATCAAACGCATCGCGCTTGATATTAACAATCACTTTACAGAAAGTATAAAGAACACTGGTTTTAAGGCAATGCTGGCGGTAAATTATAAAAAAGACGCAGTGCGGTATCTCAAGTGTTTTGAGGAATTTGGTGATCTGGAATGCGCGGTGGTGATTTCTGCTCCCGATATGCGGGAAGGGGTAGAAGACGTTCATGAAGGAACGGACAATCAGGTTGTTGGTTTCTGGAATAAAATGATGGAGCGTTATGGCAGCGCTGATAAATACGAAGAGGCTGTAAAAGATGCATTTTGTGCAGGTGATATAGATATTCTTATTGTATGCAGTAAGCTGCTTACCGGTTTTGATGCGCCAATCTGTCAGGTACTATACATTGACAAGGAACTGAAAGAACATGGGCTTTTGCAGGCAATAGCTCGGACAAACCGGCTGTGTGACGGTAAGGATTACGGACTTATTGTAGATTACCGGGGTCTTATCGAAAATCTGGATACGGCTATAGATATGTACGCAGGCGCTGGGTTAGAAAATTTTGATGGAGGCGACTTAAAAGGTTTTGTTACTGATGTCGTATCTGCCGCTGGAACGTTGCGGCAGGCGTACAGCCGTCTTATAGAGCTTTTCCCTGACGAGGATTTTAACGATACGGAAAAAATTGAAGTTTCACTTGCTGAAGAAGAAAAACGAAAGGATTTTTATAACCGGCTTTGTGCTTTTGGTAAGGCTCTTACGATGGTATTAAATTCCCCTGCTGCTTCTGAGGCGTTGCCGGAATCAGAATTGTTAAGATACCGTAAAGCATTTGCGTTTTTTTCTAAAGTACGGCGCAGTGTTAAGATAAGATTTGCCGATGCCGTGGACAACAAAGAGTATGAACCGCTGATGCAAAATCTGTTGGATACCCATTTGTCTGTCGCCGGTCTTAAACAGATTACCGCTCCTGTGGATATACTGAATCATGAAGCTTTTGAAAAAGAACTGGAAGAACTTACTTCTATCCGTGCGAAGGCTGATGCTATCTCAAACCGACTGAGCAAAACTATCAGTGAAAAATATGAGGAAAATCCCGCCTATTATGGCAGTTTTTCAAAGCGGATAAAAGAAGCGTTGGATCAGTATCGTGAAAAAATTATTTCTGATGCGGAATATCTGGAAAAACTGCGTACGATTGTAACTGATTTTCGCGGCGGCAACAGCGGTATAACCTATCCTCAGTCAATACAGAACAATGTTCATGCGCAGGCTTTTTATGGTGTTCTTTCTGAAATTTTTGATGGAGCTTCTGAAGTTCGTGAGACTGGTATCTCTTATGAAGCTACTGCGAAAATTGCAAAGGACATAACTAAGATTATAGAAGATCACAGTCAGGTGGATTGGAGCGAGAATAAAACAATTCACAACCGTATTGCCCAGGATATAGACGATTATTTTTATAAGTATAGTAAAGCACATGGCATTAAATTTGATTTTACTACCGTAGATAAGGTAATCGAGAACGTAAAGACCGTTGCGATAAGGAGATTTGAACAGTGAGTCAGCCGCTATCATATACGATATGCGACGCGGCAGGTGAAATCAGGTATGTGCTTGAAAGAAAAGCGGTAAAGAATATCAATCTGCGTGTTCGCAGAGATGGGGCTGTGTATGTATCGGCGGCGCCCTGTGTATCTGCAGAGTATGTGGCTCTATTTGTACGCGCAAATATTCAGTATATCCGCCGCTCACAACAGAAGTTTGCTTCTCTTGCTGCCACTCATCCTTCACAAAAGCGGTATATCAGTGGTGAAACATTTTACATCGCAGGACGGGCGCTCCGTTTAAAAGTGATAGAAGGGGATAAAAACTCTGTTTCCTGTGACGGTATATATATCCTGCTACAGATCAGAGATTGTGATAATGATGTTCTTCGCAGGCAGCTTATGCAAAAGTATCTGGATAATCAGTATCGTGAACTGTTTAACAGTGTGATAGACAAGGTGTATCCCGTTTTCTCGAAATATGGAATTGCTTTTCCCCGGCTGCGGCTGCGCAAAATGAAAACGCGTTGGGGAACATGTGCACCGAAGAAAGGTGTTATCACATTGAATACCTCTCTGGCGCAGGCTTCTCGCGACTGTATTGAGTATGTTGCTGTTCATGAATTCTGCCACTTCATATATCCGAATCACTCGAAATTGTTTTACAGTCTGTTGACTGCGCTGCTTCCTGACTGGAAGCAGCGCAAAAAAATTCTGGATGAGCAGTTTAGTCCTCTTTTATATGTGTGATTTTTGTATGATATGAGGTATTGCCGATACGTAAAACGTTCTGTTTTAGATAAAATCCCGCAGCAGTAAATAATACCGAAATAGCCGCAAAGTCAGTGAAAAAGTGCAGCGGTGATTCATCAAAATCAAAGAATTTAAATTCAGTAAGCAGGAACATTTCGTTCCAGAGCGCGCGTGTATAAAAAGCGTATGCGCCATATACGCAGACTGCAAGAAGTACTGCCCGCCATATATATCCAGCCTTTGCTTTCCAGTGAAGTCCGAGATGCATACAGGATAATAAAAAAGTCCAGACGGTGCCTGCCATGTGCAGCCTGCGGCCAGCCGCGCTGCTCATCAATCCCAGAAAATAAAAGACATGGCGAGAAATCATCAGCGCACCGGTGATTGTACACAGCATGGCGGCGCACAGCAGCAGATTAACCGCTGTTTGCAGGATTCTGCCAGCGGTGTATTTTCCTTTAAAAAGATTCTGATACCATCGTCTGTTCAGTATGTTGTGAATTATAAAAAGGCAGAAAACTGTCGCGCCCATTATTTCATGATGCAGGTTTTCAAACAGATGATATCCCATGAGAAGCAGGAACAGAATAAACATCGCGCTGTCAACGAGTATTCTGAGTATCTTCCAGATATTCCGCGGCGCAGCGGCAGAACCGCTGCTGTTTGTCGTAGTCTGTTTCATATATGTTCCATAATCAGGTATCAAAACCGAGTTTTTTAAGCCACTCTGTCACCTGCGGGCGGCAGCTGCTGGTATTTGGACGGTATACGCCAAACGCGTCTGTGATAAAATTTGTTCCGGTGTCAAAAGCGGGGCGTAAATCCCGAATGCTGCGGGCAAGACCTCCGGTACCGTGGCAGCAAAATGGTATAACTGTTTTGCCTCTGAAATCGTACGTTTCTGCGAATGTCAGCACAGCCATAGGTACTGAATACCACCAGTTTGGATATCCCAAAAACACGATATCATAGTCTTCCATATTCTCGACATGATTTGCCAGAACAGGCCGGATGTTTCTAGCTTTTTCTTCCGAGGCTCGGTTCAGACAGTCATTGTAGTTTGCAGGATATGGTTCTGCGGTCTGTATTGAAAACAGATCTCCGTCGACTGCATCTTGAATAAACTGGGCGACTATGGCGGTATTGCCCGGCGGAACAACACTTGCAGAAGAAACAGCGTCTGTCTCTGTATAGCGAGACGCATCTCCCATTGCTTCATAATGCTGCAATGCACTTTGTACCGCGGCGGCGGTATCTGTTACCCGGGTATTGTCTGCCCAGGTAAAATATGCGATTAAAATTTTCTGTTTTCCGCCGGTGATGGCAGTATTCTGGGAGTTGCCTGTCTGGCAGAATATTGGTATTCCGGCAAACAGCAGTACACAGCAAAAGGCGATAAACTGTGCAGTCCGTATTTTAACATGATGATATAGATTCTGTATGTTCATTATGCGGTCTCCCTGTTCAGTATTTTTGACTATCAGCGCGTGTTATAGTGACTGTAAAATTTCCTGACTGGCTGGCAAAAAATTCTTCGCCGCCGCTGTCCAGTTTTCCAAGCGGAACAAGACCGCGGGAAAATCCGTAATCACGGTAAAAGATTGCGAGATTTCCCCACGGAGCATACATTGTAATATCGCCCGGTGCCGGATCACAGAAATCAGGCGCATTGGCTGTATCCCATTCTGGGGAGTTTGGCGGCAGACGGGCAATTTTTTCTGTTCCGTTAAAGTCTGAGAATTCAAGAACAAGCGGAAGGCGTGATAATAAATCTCTGCTGACTGAATTATCTTCAAGTGTTGCGTATAATTCAGTTGTTCCTGTAGTAAGCTTGATTCTGTTTTGTGGTATTGTCATTGTGCTTTTCTGTTTGTTATCTGCATTTGTCTGCGCGGCAAGAGAACCAACGGACAGCAGAAAAATAAAATAAGTACAGACTAAAAATATATATTTGGGTACTGGTGTTTGTCGTATCCTCATAAGCGGCCTCTATTTATAGTTTGCTGTAAAAATCATCAGAAACGGGTTCCAGCCACTCATTAGAAGTATTTTCGCCAGGAAGCTCAAAAGCCAGATGGCTGAACCATGAATTTGCTTTAGCGCCGTGCCAGTGTTTGATACCCGGAGGAAAATAGGCGGCATCTCCCGGTTTCATGCTGACTGCCTCATGTCCTTCAATTTGATACCAGCCGCTGCCTGCGGTGCAAATAATCATCTGGCCGCCGCCGCTTGAAGCGTGATGTATATGCCAGTTGTTGCGGCAGCCTGGTTCAAATGTGACATTAAAAATGGCTACAGGACTGCTGCTGTCTGTTTTTACCGGATTAAGATATGATTTTCCGATAAAATATGCTGAAAAAGCCGTATTCTCGGTGCCTTTACCAAAAATATTCTGCCGGTCAAACGTTTCTGCGTCAGTTGTCTCGTATGAGTTCATTTGTACTTTTTGTTCCGCCGCTTCTACACAGGCGATGGCGTTCAATGTGCGCGGATACCCTATATAGGGTGTCATATTCAGTACAGCCCGTATAAGGAGATCTTTTGTATTCCCTACAGTAATATTTCCCGCGATATGACTGGCAAGCTGAGGAGCGCAGCTGCCATCCGCGGCAAGGATGCAGAATGTTACAAGTTCACGTGTTTTAATATCAAGGCCGCCGCGTGTGTAATAATCTCCAAAACAGTTTGCCGCGAGCCATGAATTCAATGTCTGCCGCCAGGGTTTTCCTGTATTCCAGTTATTGCGCATACCTTCGCCAAAAATAGTTATTTGTATCTGATTTCCTTTTTCACGGCGGTTTTCTGCTGTTGTTGTTCCCTTTGCCTCAAGGGGAAGAGTAATTCCCCGTTCTGTAAACACCTGATTCGCAGCTGTAAGAAAAGGCCGTATCCGAGCGCATCCCATATATGCTGCGGCCTGATATATGATTTCTCTTGCCTCAATGGGAGCAAGTCCCGTATTCAGGGCGGCGGTAAGCAGAACCGTAAATTCTTCACCGCACTGACATCCAAGCAGAGCCGCCAGAATCACGATAGAACGTATTTTAGGTTCAAGATACGCTTTTTTTTCCATAAATACTTCGTCATACGCGAAATTATACAGATTGCGCATAAATTCAGGATCTGATTTAAAAAGAGCGGAATCTTGCGCTGATGTATGACCGATTCCTAATGTACTGGTATTTTTTTCTGCTATTTGTGTTAAGTCTGATATCATATTTTCTTTCCTTATTCAGAAGCGGATTATTTCATTACTTTAGAAAGCCAGTTTTGAATATCACGTTTGGCGCTTGATGAACGTATATTTCTGATACACAGCCCGTCTGCTACTTCTGTACCGGTAACAGCTCTGATTTTTTCTTCTTCATTTAAGCTGCTGCCTCCCGATGTGGCAAATGGGATAATTTTCTTGCCTGAAAAATCATGTGATTCAAGAAATGAATAAATAATCATTGGTGCGTCATACCACCAGATGGGATATCCGATAAAAATGGTATCGTACGCAGCTATTTCCTGCTGTGTGAGATTTTCAGCAATGGTTGGACGTGCTTTGTCTGCCAGTTCCTTACGGGCAACGTCCAATACCTGATTATAGTTATCTGTATAAGGTACAGCCGGTGTTATGGCAAACAGTTTTCCGCCGGTCTCTTCGGCGATATATTCTGCCATTGTCTGTGTGTTGTGAGAAGACGACCATGAAAAATACGCGACCAGAACATTTGAGTTTTCAGCGCCCGCATTTAATGAAAGCGCAAACAGCGATGACAGCAGCAGTACTTTTTTTGAACAGTTCATTGTGTAACCTCCCTGTGGTTTTAACAAAAAGTATATACATAAAGTACTGTTGTTAATGATATATGTCTAATACTTATTTTGCATTATATTTCATGCTTAAAACGTATGATAAAATGATATATAATACTACAGCTGTTGTGCGACATACTTGATAAACTCTTTTGCGGCGGGAGGCTGCGGCTGATTTCGTTTCCAAATCATAAAACTGTTTACTGTTAATTCAGGAAAGAATGGTCTGAATACAATCTGCGGATTATGATACAGTGAAACAGCTCCTTCTATTGTGAGAGCAACTCCCATTTTTTTTATTACCAGTACTGCGGCGTTATAGCTGAGATTATATGTGACAGCGATATCATATTTGCTATATGATTCTCTCGCCCAGATTTTAAATCCCTGTGCTTCTGCACGTTTTGAGATAAGCAGTTTTTGGCCTATAAGGTCATGCGGCGCGATAGTTTCCCGTTCTGCAAGAGGATTATCAGCCGCTGTGATAATTCCCCAGCGGTCAGTATCAGGCAACTGCATATATTCATATTTTGCCAGATCAGCGGGAGCGGGGGAGATAATAATGCCGATATCAAGAAGTCCTTTTTCTAACTGTTCACGTATAAAATCTCCGTTGTTAGAATATAAATCAAATTTTACCGCTGAATGTATTTTACTGAATTCTTTTATACACAGCGCGATTATTCGGAATGAATCGCTTTCGCCGCTGCCGATAGAAATTGTTCCGCTCAGTTTTTCCGGCGCTGTTTGAAAATCCTGCACCGTTTTTTCGGTTAGTTCCACAATTTCCATTGCACGGCGGCGAAGAAATAACCCTTCAGGAGTGAGGGTGAGTCGGTGTTTTACTCGATCAAAGAGTTTTACTCCCAGTTCATCCTCAAGCTGCATAAGCTGCCGGGAAAGTGCCGGCTGGGAAATATGAATAATATCAGCAGCCTTAGTGATATTTTCTTCCTGCGCGACGGCCAGAAAATATTTTAATACCCGATATTCCAAATTTACCTTCCTGAACAATATAATATATAGTTATAAATAGCTTTTGCTGTAACCTGCCTGTAATATTCTTGGGATAGTATACCAGATTTTTCAGAATAAAATTAAGATATAACTTCCGGTTATGGAACCGTATAAAAAATAAGTATTTGACTTCTGCTTTTTCAAGACACATTATAAAAGCAGAAGGAGCATAAAATGAAATATCAAATTGGCGTATTTATTTTTGCAGTATTCTTATTATTTTGTACAGGTACATATGCACAGGATACATCATCTTTAACCGGAGATGATCATGAATCTTCTGTAGTATATTTTACAGAGGATATTTCCTCTGATGGCTTGATGAAAGTATACCGCGCTCTTGAACAGCAGATTACTGGTAAAGTCGGTATAAAAGTGTCTTTTGGAGGTCCGGGAGAACAATATCTGAATCCGGAATTACTATCGGGATTGGTAAATGAGACTGGCGGTACGCTTATTGACAGCAATGGGCTTTCTGGTAACCGATGGACTTCTGCGATGAATTACGCTATAGCAGATGTGCATGGTTTTTCTGATATCGGGCAGATACAGATACTTGATGAACAGAGCGATATCAGTATGCCGGTAAGCGGCGGTTTTCTGCTTGACCATGTGAGAACAGGAAGTCATTTTGATGATTATGAAACTTTGATTTCTGTGCATCGTTTTAAGTTTCATTATATAGAAGCGATGGGCGGAAACATTAAAAATATATCACTGTGTCTGGCAAGCAAAGCGGGTAAAAATCTTATCCATTCTGGCGGAAAAGACGCGAACAGATATCATAATACAGATCCAGATGTACTTGCACGTTCATTTGCTGATGCCGCGAAAGCTGCCACAGAGTACAAAAAAAACTGGGCATTTATCAATGTGCTGGACAGTTTTGAACCTGATGATCATTGTTCCCACACTTCTAATATAGGTAATGTTGGAATAATCGCATCTCTTGATGTTGTCGCGCTTGACCAGTGTTCGCTTGATTTTATACTGGCGCGTTCTGATGCTGAAGAAGCTGTAAAACAGGATTGGATGAAGTATCATCAGACAAATGTTCTGGAATATGCGGAAGAATTAGGGATTGGAAAACGGGCATACAGGCTGGTAAATCTGGACAGCCATACTGTAAATTAGGAAACATTGAGGATATATGAAAAAACAATTTTTTGCGCTGCTGCTGCATTTTAGTGTGTTGCTGTTCTTTTTTTACGGGGAACATTCTCCGTTGGTATATTTTACCAGAGAAATTACAGCAGAAAGTCTTGTTCAAATTTATAACGCGCTCGGATGGAAAGCCGAAGGCCGTGTTGCCGTAAAACTGTCTACGGGAGAACCGCCTGCAAGTAATTATTTGCGTCCTGAACTTATAGCCGATCTGGTGCGTCAGGTAAACGGCACTATTGTAGAATGCAATACGGTATATGGAGGTTCACGGACACAAACGAAAATGCACTATCAGGTAGCAAAAGACCATGGTTTTACCGAAATTGCCGCTGTAGATATTCAGGATGCGGATGGTTCTTTTACCCTTCCTGTCGCAAATGGTAAGGTACTTTCTGAAAATTATGTTGGTGCTTCATTCCCTGAGTATGACAGTTATCTGGTACTGTCCCATTTTAAGGGGCATATTATGGCGGGTTTTGGCGGCGCTATCAAAAATATTTCAATTGGGCTTGCTTCATCGAAGGGAAAAAATTGGATTCACAGCGGCGGAAAAAGTGTAACAAATCCATGGGGAGGCAATCAGACTGCTTTTACAGAAAGCATGGCTGAGGCTGGAAAATCTGTATCAGATTATCTGGGGCATGGCAAAAGGATTGTATATATCAATGTGATGAACCATCTGTCTGTTGATTGCGACTGTGAGGGTAATCCCGCCGAACCTGATATGCATGATATTGGTATTCTGGCATCATGTGATCCGATAGCGCTTGATCAGGCCTGTATTGATTTAATTTACGCTCAAAAAGACGGTGATGGAGCTTCTCTGGTACAGCGCATTGAATCCCGAAACGGATTACATACTCTGGAGCATGGTGAAAAAATAGGGTTGGGCAGCCGTTCGTATATATTGGTAAATATTGATGAGTGAAATTCTGTACCGTGAATTCATTTATATAGCATATTACTGCGAGATTCAGTTCAATCAGATTATTGGATACTATCTGTTTGGTATTGCCGTTGGTTCTCTTATCTCTGTTTTTCTGAAAAAAAAGATTCTGTCCGCTATGGAAGTAATTGGTCGGTATTCAGACAAACTGCCGGCTCTGATACTTGCTTCTGTATTGGGTATCGCGTCGCCTCTTTGTATGTATGGAACAATCCCAATCGCCTCGGTTTTAGCAAAGGGCGGTATACGCCAGCCAGCTCTCGCTGCGTTTATGATGAGTTCTATTCTTCTAAACCCGCAGCTTATTATATATTCAGCAGCACTTGGCCGCACAGCGCTTATTGTGCGGCTGGTGTCCTGTTTTATCTGCGGGATAACTGCGGGCTTCTTAGTAAAAATATGGAATCAAAACTTTTTTATGTTTTCAGATACAACTGAACATATAAATAGAGACCTGCATTCAAATCTTTTTCTGCGTTATCTTAAAAATGTAGGACGAAATTTAAAAGCGACAGGACCGTATTTTCTTGCAGGAATATTGCTGTCTGCGATGTTTCAGCGGTATGTTCCAGCAGAATATATAGCTGCATTATTTGGCCAAAATAGATATTTCGGTGTCCTGCTTGCGGCAACAATTGGTGTTCCGCTGTATGCCTGCGGAGGTGGTACAATTCCGCTGCTCAGTCTGTGGCTGTCTGAAGGGATGAGTATGGGCAGCGCTGCTGCCTTTATGCTTACCGGGCCGGCGACCAAGATTACCAATCTTGGTGCGCTAAAAATAATACTGTCACTCCATCACTTTATGTTATATCTTTTCTTTATAGGAGTATTCTCATTCCTTACCGGTGTATTGATCAATACTATTATATAATGATTGTATTTGATTTTCTGCTTTTATGAGTCTATTGCGGAACTTTGTTTTTAATCATTTTGTACATACCTAGTATATGATCCTGCCAGTCATCCACAAGCCACTCTGGTGCAAGGGGCTTTGCGTTTTCTCCCTGTGACAAAATCCAGCTGAGGATACTGGCAGTCTGCGTAGAACGGAATGTAATTTCAATGCCACTGCCATCAGCAAGAGGGGTAATGCGCTGTGTATCAGCCCAAATACGTTCTTTTACATAAACGGCGCCGGAACCATAGAATTCAATGCGAAATTCAAATGTCTCATCTGACGAAAACGCATCAAATTTACTGCCTCCGTACCGGTTCTTGATTTGAGTATCATCCGGTCTGATAAAATGTCTGTTAGTCACTGTTATATGAGATATACGAGTAAGTGCGTATGTACGCAGAGCTTTTTTATCTTCAGAATATCCGTATAAATAACACATACCATCATCAATAACAAGTTCATAAGGCCGTACAGTCCTGCGTACTGGTTCTGTGCTGTTTTTTCCTTTGTAGTCAAATTCCAGAATTTGTGTGCTATTAAGTGCCCGCAGCACATCACACCATATATCACTGGCAATATCCGCAGCAGGAGACGGAATTACAGAAATATGCCGACAGCAGGTATTCTGTGTGTTTTGAGTATCAAGAGACGGTAAAAGATTTGCAATAATTGTATGCGCCTCATGCGCAATAGGTGTATTCTCGAATCTGGAAAGTAACATTTGTGCTGCGCACAAAGCAGGAATATCAGTTTTTGTGATTAAGGGCAAGGGTAATTCGTATGAAGGATCCGCATAGCGATATGTTTTTTCATGTTGATCAAAATCAATTACGGCACAGAATTGACTGCTCTGCATTAGCTGGATATCCCGATAAATCGTTTCGACACTGACTCCCAGTTTTTTTGCAAGAAGCGATGCTGTTACTTTTGCACCAGGAGTTTTTAACATCGCATGAATCTTTTTTATACGTTCTATTTTCTCAATCTTACCCATAAAATGCTCCTGCTACTAGCTCCATCTACAATGACTGTATTATGATAACGCTTTTCCTATTCATCGGCTATACTTTAAATGCAAAACCTCTTGGCATTTTCATACTGGATATAGATATTGGGTAATACAATATAGATAGAAATGAACATGAATTTTTATATTTTATAGATGAATCGATTATGTGATAAAAAAATTAAAAAAGGCATTGACAGAATGGGGAGAGATGTGATAAGTTCTACAGCGTCGCCTCACAAGGCACCTGCGGCGCAGTATAAAACAGCAGTAAATGCGATATCTGCAAAGTGGTGATAGTGAGAGAGATGAAAAAAAATATTTTTAAGAAGCACTTGACAAAAAGCTCTTAAAGATATAAAATAAATGCACTGTTTAAGAAAAGACCTCTTAAACAGAAGTAATGATCTGTGACAGAAAAGGGAAGGGAAGAAAGAGTAAGGTGAAGTCAGCGGAAACGCTG
>CALXMF010000025.1 GCA_944389415.1 uncultured Spirochaetota bacterium
AATATCCTCCCAGTGGCAAACTTGATTTTGTCATAATACTTTTTACTTGTATTTCATTAATTTTCAAATATTACCCCAAAATAATTTATTAGTTTAAAATACAGGATAAAATATTAAATTATATTCTCCCCAAATATTTTTCTATTGTGTACCGACCCCGGGTTTCAGTGGCTTTACCGTACATTCTAAAGTATAACATACACATATAAGGAAAACAATTTTTTTGTAACTCTTTTTACTTTTTTTTGTAAACAATCAGTCGGTATAACACAACATATCAGAAATCAAGTTTATTTCTAATTTTATAAATATTTAAAATTAATCATGTGTTTTTCACTACACCGCACTTACCCCGCTTATATGCTCTTCAAATATTTTTCTATTGTATACCGTCCGCGACTTTCCGTAGCTTTGCCGTACTGGATTGCAGCGGCAGGGCAACAGTTGATACATTTAAGGCATTGATAGCATTGCTCTCCCCACACCGGACGATTGTTTTCCATCGTGATGGTGTGTGCAGGACAATTTTTTACACATAAACCGCAACCGGTGCAGACATCGGTTGTATAAAAACTTTTGGTACAGATTGAGCCGGAGGGAAGATGATTTTTGTATAGAAAATTCCCTGGACGGAAAAACTTTTCATCAAATGAGGATATGCCATCTTTTTAAGGCCCGGGACGAAATCAACTTTGGTATTTACGCCTGCAGCCCCGAAGATTCTTCATTTAAAGCCGTTTTTACCGGTTTTGTCTTTGGCGAATGTATGTGGAAAGCCCACTCCGGCCAAGCCCCGGACAAGGATTAAACAACAACTTTAATTGATTTTACAAGAGTATTAAACTTTAGATATAAACCGGAGGCACCCATGACTTTAAAAATAGCCCTTCTCCAGCTTCTTCCCGGAAAAACACTTGAAGAACAGTTGCAACTGGGGGACCGCAGCCTGCGAAAGGGCAAAAGCTCTGGGGCGGATATAGCACTCTTCCCCAAAATGTGGAGCTGTGGATTTTCAATTCCCCGAGATAAAGAAAAACTGGAAACGCTTGCTTTGACAGCCCAAAGTAGCTTTACCTGTAATTTCGCTGCCCTGGCTGCCCGGCTTGAAATGGCAATCGGGATTACATTTTTGGAAAAAAGCAGTGACCAACCTCTTAATTCAATTATGGTTTTTGACCGTCTGGGAAAAGAAGTAATTCATTATTCCAAAGTCCACACCTGCGGTTTTGACCAGGAGAAAGTTCTTTCTTCCGGGAAGGATTTTTACACCGGGAATTCCCTGAAAGTGCAAGAATCCTGATGTTAAAAGGCGCCGAAGTTATCCTTGCCCCAATGACGGCCCAATGGAAATAAACCGGCTTTCCGCCCTCCGTACCCGGGCTTACGAAAATATGACTGCTGTGGCAACCTGCAATGATCCCAAGGAACAGCCTGACTGCAACGGGTATTCCACGGTTTTTGATGGAGTGGCCTAGCTCCCAAACCAGCCCGGCTCAAGGGATATGTGCATTCTGGAAGCACCGGAAGAAGAAGGAATTTATATTGCTCCATTGATTTGGATTTGCTCCGGGAATACAGGAAGAACGAAGTCATGGGTGCAGCCTGGCGCCACCTAGAAAAATACACAAGCATCAGTAAATGGGAATGTTCGATAGTACAAACAATACCGCTTTAAAAAAAAAGAAAAAAGGTTATCTTCTTTCGTATTGACCCATCCGGCCAGTATATATATTCAATCAAATACCTAGTACCGTCAGAATCATCAATGTAAACGCAATCTCCCCTTTTATTGTATTTTCTCCTGATTTCATCACCTATAAAAGTTGTTTCCAGGATACGGTTTCCGTTTTCATCATATTCATACCAGCGTTCTTTTCCGTCATAGTCTTTGCGATAAATGACATTTCCTTTTTCGTCATATTTCCTCACTGTTTCATTGCCGGAGGGGTCTTTACCATAAACCCAGTTTCCGTTTTCATCATATTCACGCCAGTATTCATTGTTTTCAGAGTCTTTAGAATGAATGAGTTTTCCCCTTTCATCATATTCATACCAAATCTCATAGCCGTCTGAAGTTTTCCGGTAAATTTCGTTTCCATTTTCATCATATTCATACCATTGTTCACGGCCGCCTGAAGTTTTCCAGTAAATTTTGTTTCCGTTTTTATCATATTCATACCATTCTTCACCCCCGTCTGAAGTTTTCCGGTAAATTTCATTTCCGTTTTTATCATATTCATGCCAGGATTCATAACCAAAACAGTCTTTATAGTGAATCTCGTTTCCCTGTTTATCATACTCAGACCACTCTTCAAAGCCGGCGGAGCTCTTCGTGTAAATTTCATTTCCATTTTCATCATATTCATACCATGCTTCAATCTCGTCTGAGTTCCGCATATATATCTTGCGTCCGTTTTCATCGTATTCAAACCATTTTTCAAACCCGTCTGACGTTCTAGTATAAATTTCTTTTCCATCACGGTTATATTCATATATCGAATCTATCACCACAGACTGCGTTCCCACTCCGGGAAAACATATCTCATATTTTTTGCCGCCTTTAACAGTTGTCAGGTACCCGCCAAAGCACCAGCCTTCTGTCTCTTCCTGAACAAGGCTGCCGTCTTTATTCTGAGTACTTTCGAGCGCTTTTACTTTTACCCAGGATGAGTCTATGCCGTCTATTGTTTCATTCTTACCGGTACCGATAACTTCCAAAAGTGAACCTTTCTGTATAGTTACAATGGCACTGCCGTCCATACTGTCCGCGGAACGCAGACGCAGATTATCCAATACCAATGCTACCGCGCCAGGGGCAAACTCCTCTCCCCACAAAAAAGCGGCACCCAAAATCAGACAGACACAAAAAGCCCATACCCGTTTCATAACACACACCTCACAAAACCAGTATATATACAAAAAATTATACACCAGTTTTTATCTGTTATTAAGTTATCTTTAAATCAGAAACGCACTTTTTTTATCTGTTTTTTCTATTCTACTAATTTCGCATACGCCAACCGCCGCAGGCAAGATATTTATTCATTTTCCTTAAAGTTTTCTGCCTGTTCCATTACCTGATAAAATGCTCATGCTTGATAAAGTATCACACAAGACTTTGATTGACAGCAATCCACTCTTCCATAGCAACAGCGAGTTGCTTGTTAAAGTAGGATTCTGAACTTATAATAAATAATAACATATTCTTTAGGAGGGACAAGCATGGAAACACGAGATATTCTCAAGAATTTGCGTGAAAAAAATAATCTGACACAGGAAGAATTGGCAGAGCAGACACATGTTACCAGACAGGCGGTTAGCCGCTGGGAAACAGGAGAAACACAGCCAAATACAGATACCTTAAAATTGTTATCACAGATTTTTGATGTATCAATCAATACGCTGTTAGGTTCTCCACGACAACTTATTTGTCAGTGCTGCGGAATGCCATTGAATGAGGATGGTCTGATCAGCCGAGAACCAGATGGAAGCTATAATGAGAACTATTGCAAATGGTGCTACACTGATGGAAAATTTGCTTATCAGTCTAAGGAATCTTTATTGGATTATCTGGTTGCGAATATGCCAAATCCGGATAACGCAGATGAAAAAACCAGACGCAATCAGTTTGATTTGTATCTTTCGCAGTTAAAGCACTGGAAATAACTGTATCTTCATAGATTTTAACGCATAGCAAACAAGGAGCAACGGAAAGGGGGTGTTGCCGCCCTGCACTATTATTCAAAGAGGGGGAAATTTCCACGACCGAGCTTGAAGCTTATCAAGAGTATATCCGGCGCAGACACAACGCCTTTCGTAAAATCGTCATTCGGTATGCCGCCATTGGGAAAATTATACGGCAGCGGCAGAAATGGGAACGGGAAATCTCCCTTGATTATCTGACAAATGAGAAGTTTATCCAATTTACCGAGCGGACGTAGATTCTTTGCATTTTTCATTGATTAAAACACTACCAATTATAATATTATGAACATACTCAAAATTGTGTTTATAGTAATCAGGGAATTTTTTCCCGCTATTGGCAACAGTTTCTGCTATTTTTTTGGTTTTAGATAGTTTTTCTTTACTTTCTTTCCATTGCGTATTATCTTGAGAGTATAAAAAAATTAAACGGAGGTAACCACGAATATGCTATATGACGAAAAAGGACAGCCTGTGGAATCGGCGAATCAGGTTGATTCCATATCTAATCAAGACTTGGAGAAAATCCAAGCATACTTACAGGGCTGTGTATATACCTGGTGTAATACAAAGGAAAAAGAATCTTTTTGCGCAGCTGATTTTGCAGGTGGTACTAATTATTATTGGCAAGGAACTCCATTATGGAGTTTATTTGAATCAAGATTAAAATACTATCGAGAAGAATGTCCAAAAGAAACTGAAGAACAGCTTATTGCAAGAGCGGCTGATCAGGCAGGAAAAGATTTGGGGTGGATACTGAAAAGTGTTCTTATTAAGGACAAACGGTCTTTTACTACGCATAAAGGATTTCATTCCGCGCACTACACATGGGACGGGAAAACTGACAATGATACATTAGAATAAGCAGTTCTAAAAGAATATGACAAATGCCGGCTGACTATCCAGAACTGAATAGCCAGCCTATTCGTTCTCTTTAAAGTTTTCTACCTGTTCCATTACCTGTTTAAAGACTTCCGGGCTGTACTGGGGCGGATAGCCGTTCTTTACCAAGCATATCTTTATATCGAATTTCAGCTGATTGCGAACATTTTGATTATTGAGCCAGTCGGCAAAAGAGGATTTGGTATCGATAATTTCTTTTATTTTTTTGGCAAGGTCTTTGCATTTTCTGTTAATCAGAACGCCGTCCGCTATAATATCCTGCCCATATTCAAACCCGTATGTATCCCGCAGTGTCAGTAAAATATCGTAAAACGCTTTTTCCTCAAAAGTCAGCCCCATTTTACGGAAACTTTCACGGTCTTCCTGCAAATCCCGCAACAGGCGCAGTGCCTGCGCAGTAGCGTTTTTGATAATTTCTTCGGACGCCTGTTCCTGCGTTTCCCCGGCTTCTTCCGCTGTTACATGCTTGCGCCGCTCATGATACAGATTAATTGTGTCTTCCAGCATTTCCTGATACTTTTTCGCGGCGGTCAGATTTGTTTTTTTATACTCGGCGATTTGTTTGCGCAGCAGTTTAACAAGCAGTTCCAGTTTGGAAGCGGGCATCTCAACATCACTTAACCGTTCAATAAATTCGGGGCTGAACAGGTCTTCCTGCTCCCCATTTTCCAGAATGCTTTCTACTTTATTATACTTGAGCGCTTCTTCTACCATTCGCGCGACTGCCCGATTCATGGTTTCGGTATCGGGGGCATCCACACCGCTTAACTTACGAACAAAACCGGCAATCGCCATAAAACACTGCGCGAGCGCCATCTGTTCTTCAGCCAGTTCCCCAGAAGGCTGACAGATATCATACGCCTGCCGCATCCGCTTAACAACTGCCAGAAAATAGGTTTTAAAAGAAACTCGCCGTATCTGCGTTCCCCCGGAACTTTCCGTATTAAGCGACGACGCCGACGCAAAGACATATTCGGCAGCTTTTGCCAGAAGCCGGTAACGCTCGGCGGGATCTGTGTCAGGATTCAGGAAAGGTGCCAAATCGAATCCCGAAAAAAGATCTATCAGAATTTCAAGCTGTTCCCTAAAAACACCGGCTGCCTGTTCCACATCATCCTGATTGGGCGCGACAGAATTACCTTCTCCGCCGTACATTTTAATAGCCTGCCGCATATTATCCCGAATACCGATGTAATCAATAATAAGGCCGTACTCTTTACCCGGATACTTGCGGTTTACCCGGCTGATTGTCTGAATAAGCGTATGTTTTTGCAGCGGTTTATCGTTATACAGATAGGTCAGACAGGGAACATCAAATCCCGTAATCCACATATCGACAACGATTACAATGCGGAAGTTTGATTTATCCTGCTTAAAAGCGGCATCCAAATTATCGGAACGCTTACCATTCTGTACCCCTCCCAGATAATTATACATTTCTTCTTTATCATTGCTGCCGACACTCGCCACCATGGCAATCGCGGGCAAGGGTTTCAGCTCTTTCAGTTCTTCTTCGGATGCGGTAATTCCCGGCGGCGTCTTGCGTTCCTCAAACCACTCAGGATATTTTTCACGGAACACACAGAGAAGTTCATAGGCAATTTCTCTTTTGGAAGAAACAATCATGGCTTTCTGTATCCGGTGGGGATCGGCATCGCATGAAGCGGTATAATGGTCGTGAATATCGGCTGCCAGACGTTCCAGCCGGGAGCGTTCCCCAAGAATAACTTCCATGGAGCTCATGGCTTTTTTACTGGCTTCAATATCTTCGCGGGTAGAACCTTCTTCTCCGCATTTACTGTAATACTGTTCTATTAATTTTACTTTCTGTGTGTCCAGCAATACTTTCGCAATCCGGGGATGGTATTTTATGGAAACCGTTAATCCGTCGGCGACTGCCTGATCCATGGTATAACGGTCAATTTCTTCTCCGAAAGTCTGGTAGGTTTCGGCAATGGGCGTTCCTGTAAATCCCACAAAAGTGGCATGGGGAAGAGCTTCACGCAAAACAGCCGCGTACGGCTTGGAAATCAGCGCCTTCATGTTCTCGCTGCTGTCTTTGCTGAATTTGATGTGTCTGGCATTCTCCAGCTGTGTACGGTGAGCCTCGTCACTAAAACAGATAATGTTCGCGCGGTCATTGATAAGACCTATCGGGTCATCGGCACGGTCGCAGAATTTCTGTATCGTACAGATATAAAAACCGCCGCTCTGGCGGGTTTTTAACTCATCACGCAAAACATTTCGTGTAGGAACTACGGATACTTCTCCCAGTCCTAAAAACTCAGTGCTTTTTGTAAAGAGCTTTGCCCCCTGTTTTTGCAGGTCATCTCTGTCTACAATCATGATAATTGTAGGGGAGTCGATTTCCGCCCCGCAGCGCAGTGAAAGCTGACGGGCAAGAAACGCCATAGTATATGTTTTTCCGCAGCCGGTGGCGCCAAAATAGGTGCCGCCTTTGCCGGATTTTTCCTGTACCGATTTGACAATACTCTTTTTTAAAAGCCGGGCGGCGAAAAACTGCGGATACCGGCATACTATTTCTCTTTCGTCCCGGTCATATTGCGTATCCTGAAAATAGATATAATCACGGTAAATTTCAAGGAACCGGCACGTCTCATACACACCGTTTACCATAGTCTGCGTTTCCTCAAACGGGGTTACAGAAACTTTATCCCCCTCGTTTACCCGCCGCCATGCATAAAAATGTTCATAGGGCGTGCGCACTGTTCCCAGCCGGGTTTTTACTCCGTCAGAGATACAGGCAAGTGGACAGTAATGCAGCAGATGGGGAATATCCCTCCAGTAACGAATGGTAATCTGTTCCCACGCGTCGGCAATGGTGGCATTCTCATCGGCGGGATTTTTTAATTCCATAACGCACAGCGGAAGCCCGTTCACAAACAGGATGATATCGGGACGGCGGGTTTTTGTCTGTCCGTTATTCACATAATCAACGGAAAACTGATTTACCGCCCGAAAAATATTTTCAGCGGGGCGGTCAAAATCGATAAGCTGTACCGTTTTTGCATGGCCTGACTGAGGAGTAAAAGATATACCATCTACTGTCCATCCGTAGACTTTGTGCAGTACGGCAAAATCGCTTTCACCTCCGGCAAGACGAATCATATCACACAGCCGGATGATTTCTTCTTCTGTTAAATCGGGATTCTGCCGTGTTAAAAACGCTTTCAGGTCATCAAGATAAAGAACTTCTGCCGGTGAACCGCGCTTTATACTGTCTCCGGCAAGATATGACCAGCCGGCATCTTCAAGAAAAGAGAGAAACGCGTTTTCAAAGTCAGACTCGCAAAAGCGGCCGTTAAAATTTATCAGCTTCTTTGCCATAGCCTGTGTCCTTTATGTTTGTTGTATCGGGATGAATAGGCGGTATTTTTTACAGATACTACTTTTTCATCCAAATTATCATTCCTGGAACTATGCAATAAATAATAGATGTGTTCCAAATAAAAAATACCCTTTCTTAAAGTTGGAATATTAGTTTCCATTACTTTTCCTTCCCCTCAGAATAAATTGACTTTAAATCTTGTAAATATTCAAATAACTCTTCGGGTGTAAGAGGATTTTCCTCTGATTCTAAACCGACATGCATTGTTCCTCCAGAAACTCTACCATAAATTTTATGAAGTTTATCAATTGACTGTGATAAGCTAGGATTTAATTGTTTCAGTATATCCCATCGTATTTGGTCACCCGCACTATACTTACGTAGAAGTTGTTCTTTTAATATCTTTTCATCAATTATATAATCTATACATTTTCTCATATTGGTGGGAACGTCCTTCAGATTACTCGTCGTAATAGATATAATTTCCTGTTCAATCTTTTCAATATAGGTTTCTGCATTTTGTCCATCATATTGGTTAATAACTCCTTTTTCATATATACTCTCATCTACATAATAAACAAATATATGTTTTCCTGATTTATTGCAGGTTTTTTCTCCATATTTTCCACAAAAATGACCTTTATATTTATCAGAATTCAAAAAATTAAGAAATAATTGATGATGTGTAAAAATAATTACTTGATTAGTAAATGAAATTAAACGAACAGCAAGTTTTTTTGCAATTTTATGATCCAAACTAGTTGTTGGATCATCAAGAATGATTGGATTATTTCCACTTTGAATTTCTGCAAAAAACATTGCTAATCCAACAGCCTTTTGTTCGCCTTCACTAAGAATATTTGCAAGCTTAAATTTTCCGCACAATTGTAACTGCGTTATACAATTACCTTTATTACCGTTTACTACAATAAGCTGAACTTTTAAATCATTACGCCACAAACACTGTAATTCGGTTTGAAATCTACTCCTTAAAGATTCTGTCAATAAATTAGCATGTGCCTCATTTGCTATACGAGTTAAACTTCTAGTAGTCAAATCCTTTTTTTTAATCTCATATTTTTTAAGAGTATCATAAACAGAGAAATATTCTTTTATATCATCTTTTTGTTCTGCAATAGACACCTTTTCTTTTAATTCGGCAATCTTTTTTTGGAGTTTTGTAATTTCTTTATCTTTGTCTTCTTGAGAAGAACTCAATTCTTTTATCTGCTTATCATTTTTTTTAATCTCAATATCTATCAAGATTATTTCTTCCCCAAAATTAAATTTGAAATCATTAATGTCATCTTTCTTTATTGCATTTAATAAAGACTTTTTATATAAATGCAGTTGTGTATATTTTTCTTTAAATTGCTCATAGTTATTCACAATATCACTAATTTCTTCCATAAGAGGAATTGTGGTATCTAACTTTTCAATATCTTTTTTTATGTCATCGACATCCTTTTTTGCTTTACTTAATTCTGCTTCAGAAGTATCATTCAAGAAATCCGTATATGCTTGGATAATTTTTATAGCTTCATTAGTCTTTAATTCTTGGTGACAATAAGGACACCTTTTTTTATCTTCCTCTTCTAACTTTAAGGAATAACTTTGCCCTGCTTGTATGAAGTTTTTCCATTCGGGAGTATTTGATTTAGGCAAATCTTTTAGTATCTTAGATTGTTGAAGAGCTTTGTTATTTTTGTCTCGCGCATACTGTAAAGTTACAAATGATTCCTGTAATATTTTTTCATAGCTTTTTAGTTTATTCACAACATCGTCTATTTTATTTATTATACCAGTTAATATCGTATTTTTCGATAGTGTACAATAAAGTTCGCAATTTGGGGTAGAAAAAAGCCATTGAAAATTCCAAAATGTTAGTTACCACAACAA
>CALXMF010000026.1 GCA_944389415.1 uncultured Spirochaetota bacterium
CTCCTGCGCCGATGATACTGCTTCTTGTGGGAAAGTAGGTCGCTGCCAGGCTTTTTCTTTTTCTTCTCCACACTCCTCGTGCGTATAGTTATGAAAACAATAAAATTGACTGATTCTTTTTCTTGTTTCTTGCGTGATGCAGTACGTTTGCTTCTTGTTGCAATAGGTGCTTTGCTTATGGGTTTTAATATCCAGAGTTTTGTACATGCTGGTAATTTGTTTCCAGGTGGTTTTACAGGTCTAAGTCTCCTTCTTCAAGAAATCTTTTATCGGTTTGTTGGTATTACCCTGCCGTTTTCTGTTATTAACCTGATCCTTAATGCTATTCCTGCTATTATCAGTTTTAAATTCATTGGCCCTCGATTTACGATTTTTTCTTGTGTTATGATTGTTCTAGCCTCTTTCTTTACGGACGTCTTACCAAGTATTAGTGTTACTGACGATGTACTTTTGGCTGCTGTTTTTGGTGGATTTATAAACGCCTGTGCAATCAGTATTTGTTTATTTGCCGGTGCTACAAGCGGCGGGACTGATTTTATTGCGATTTATTTTTCTGAACGCCATGGCAAAGATGCATGGAATTATGTACTAATCGGTAATGCGGTTGTACTTCTTGTGGCTGGATATTTATTTGGGTGGAACAGAGCTCTGTACTCTATCTTTTTTCAGTTTACTTCTACACAGGCGTTGAAATTATTATACCGTAAATATCAACGGCTGACAATGCTCATTATTACTTCATCACCTGAAGAAGTTTATACTATTATTAAAGATACAACGCACCATGATGCAACATTGTTTACTGGAATAGGTTGTTACAAAAATACAGAACGGAATATGTTATATTCTGTTGTATCTGCTGATGAAGTGCGTGCATTGATGCCATTGATAAAAAAAGCCGATCCCGGTGCCTTTGTAAATGTTCTTGCAACTCGGCAGATAAATGGCCGCTTTTATCAGCGGCCTAATGATTAATTATCCTCTGATATCTGTGTGGTATCCGTTCGTATGTAGTGAGGAATAATATCGATGTATGTGCCGTCTGCCTGGCGGAATCCGCCAGGAATAATTCCAAGCTGCACAAATCCAAGCTTTTTGTATAATTTAAGTGCCTGCACATTGGTTGCGACAACAGCGTTAAATTGCAGAATACGGAAACCAAGTTCTCCTGCTTTTGCAATACAGTGCTTTACGAGTAACTCTCCAATATGTTGACCGCGATATCGCGAATCGACAGCATATGATGCGTTGGCCAGATGTCCGCAGCGCCCGATGTTATTTGGATGCAGAATATATAAGCCCACAATACTATTCTTTTCTATATCTCGTGCGATGGCGGTAAAAGACTGCGCCCTAAAAAAACTATCTGCCTCCTGGGGTGACAACTCTGTTTCTTGAGGAAACGCATTTCCTGCTCGGACTATTTCATTCCAAATACATGCAGCTTCAGCAGTATTTTGTGTTTTATATTCACATATATCAATATCCATCGTTTAAGCCTCTCTCAGATTTGCAAGAATCTCTTGCGCGTTTGTATCAGGACTTGCTTTTGGAAATACCATAATGATAGTCCCCTCTTCATCAATCACAAAAGTAGAGCGCACTGTCCCCATTGTGACTTTCCCATACATTTTTTTCTCTTGCCATGCCCCAAATGCCTCAATAACCGTATGTTCCGGGTCAGAGAGTAGTATAAACGGGAGAGAGTATTTTTCTGCAAAATTCTGGTGTGATTTGCTGCTGTCCTTGCTTATTCCAATAACAACTATGTTTTTGTGCGCAAATTCCTCATATGCGTTTTTGAATGTACATGCCTGACGAGTACATCCCGGCGTATTATCTCGAGGATAAAAATAAATAACGACTTTTTTGCCCGCAAAATCAGAGAGCTTGACCATTTTACCATCTTTATCTGCAAGCTCAAAATCAGGCGCTTTATCTCCTTGTGTAAGCATATTATTCTCCTATCATAAACAGTTATTAACAATACCGATATTTAATTCATCTGTCCAGCTTTTTATTGTTTATATACAAAAAGAAAGGGAATATAATCTTAAAAAGACTTGTATAGATATTTGATTTTTCTTAGCAAACAGGATATCATAGTTTATATGGATTTTAAGCTTGAAAATCAAATTAATCATTTCATTTCAGTCAGGCTGGAACCGTTTACTCTTGCCGATATACAGATGTATTTAGAATCCGTTGGCGTTTTTGTAAAATCTGAAATTGTTTCGTCTTTTTTAAAAGGAAACGGAAATCTTTTCTTTTTAGATGAAGATTTGTATCTTGGGCGGGCAGGTGCTTTTACTGGTAAGCAATTCTGTATTATTCCGAGGCAGTACGAAATAGATAACAAGCTTTTGATAACGGGACACAGGTGTATTCCTTTTGCTAATTTTGATATGCATCCTGCTGCTTTGCAGTTTGTATATCGAAACGAAGTACTGCCGAAGCGGGTTATTGAAATAGAGATGAACCGCTTGTATCCATATTTTTTGCTTTTCGGTAAGGAGTACATTTCTCAGTATATTCTTTCTGATGATGCTAATAGTGATCTCAATACTCTGGATGATGAATTTGCATTGCCAAGCCGTGTAAAAATAACCGTATCTGATCTTCAGCCGATTTTTCAGCGCACAACTTTACGTGCTGGCAGCCGTATTCTGGCGCGTGTGCTTGATTGGAATAGCGGTATAATTGAACTTTGTCCTGTTGTGACGAATAAAACAGGTAATAATCCGTTTGATCAGGACGCGCGGGAAGAAAGTGTTCTTAACTGGTATACAGAACTCGAAGATTGTCTGCTGGAGTCATTTCCGGTGATGGGGCCATGTGCATCAATCGATGAACAGTTACTTAATGTATTCTTTCATTTTGAAGAACAGCTGTGTGTGCCAAACTGTGGTGCGATAGAGGAATTGCTGTCCCGGACTACAAAGATCGGTTTTTCTGTATATGGTGTGGAAACACGGCTCTGGTATAAAGATAAAGAAATTCCTGTTGTTGGACAGTGGAATGAATCTAACGGAGAATTACGCCCCACACTATACGAATTGCTGCTTTCTTCTCTATTATCAAGTGATTGTTATGTTGTTGATTCTGTTATTCGTGACGCATTATACCGGGGAGAAAAAGATGTTGTTCGCGCGCTTAAACGATTGCTGCCGGAAACAATTGATATTACCCCCCGCTATCGTTCGATTGTCCAGGAAGCATATCAAAATTATTTTGATGACCTTGCTCCTCGTTATAACCGTTTTGCGGATCATGTATATGCCGAATATCGTCCTCGTGTTATCTCGCTGCTGACTCAATTTCTTGAACTGTCTCAAAAAATTGAAGGGCTGACAAATGATATGCATGAATTAACGACACACCCTGTTGTTACCTTTCAGCAGATGATAGGACATATCATACAGTTATTAGAAACATTTACTCAGGATCCTGATATTCTGCATGAAGAAGAGCTGGCAGCCATGTGGGGTTCTCTTGATGGTATAGAAAGTTCATTTCCTGGTTTGCGCGCAGTGCTGCTTGATGAACTTGATGGTCTGAAAAAAAATAATTTTACTGTTATTTAAGTATCAGTATAAAAAGTTTGAATAAGGAGAAAAAGTGTATGAATGACATTCTTGAAATAAGTGAATTAATAAATCGCGGCGGTTCTTATGACTGGATACCAGGAGCCACTTTGGCAGATGTTTTTCATAATCTGCTGCAAAAAGCTCTGCTGCCTGGAGATCTTTCTGCGGATACCCTATGCAGAGAACTGAATCGAAGGGAAGAAATGATGACTACTGCGGTAGGTAATGGGGTTGCGCTTCCGCATCCGAATTTTTTGCTGCTTAATAATCCCGATCAGGAATGTATTATTGTATGTTACCCCAAAAAGCCCTTAGAGGTAAAGGCTCCGGATCGTAAACCGGTTACTGTTTTATTTATACTTCTTATGAGTTCTTCAGAACGCCATTTACAGGCGCTTGGTTTGCTTGCGCGATATATCAATGATGCTGCGTTTATAGAATTGATAAAAAAACATGCAGGCAAAGACGAGCTGTGTGCTTTTCTTAAGTTAAGGGAAAAGGAAATCAAAAAAAGCTGATTCCCTTTTCATACCTATACTATTTACTGATTACTAAAGAGATTTTCTCTGTAAGTGCTTATGATATAAACCAGCGCAGAGCATGAGAATCAGTCCGCCGGCAATCATCAGCATACAAAGAATTTGTCCTGTTGAGATATTAAAAAGAGAAACATTTAAATAAATTGGCGCGTCGCTTATTTTTGCAACACGATATCCAAGATCAGCGTCCGGTTCACGGAAATATTCAATAATAAAGCGGGCTGTGCCATATCCAATAGTATATAACGCGCTGGTAAATCCAGGAAACGGACTCTTTTTTCTGGAGAACCATAATATACACCAGAGTATAAGCCCCTCAAAAAAAGCTTCATATAACTGGCTGGGATGACGAGGCAGATTAACCAGGCCGCTTTGTGGAATTTGCATACCGGCACGCAGAGCTATATCTTGTACCCATTGCAGCGAGGCGGAAAATTTCTGTGCGCTGGGAAAAACCATTCCCCAAGGCATTGCGGTGACACGTCCATAAAGTTCCCCGTTTAGAAAATTTCCAATACGGCCGAATGTGTAGCCGAGCGGAATCGCAATAGTCATTGCGTCTATCCAGCGCAGTGCCGGCCGTTTATGCCGTACACACCAGAAAATCATACCCAAAAGACCGCCGATAAATCCTCCATGATACGACATACCGGCAAGTCCGGTAAAATGCCCCTGAGAATCAAACGGCCAGAAAATTAACCAGGGTTTTTTCCAATATATGCCGGTGGTATCATATACAAGAGTTGAAAAAACGCGAGCGCCTATGAGCAGAAAAATAATACCGGTCGCGAAAAAACTAAATAAATCATCTTCGGTTGTTTTCTGTCCAGGTGAATCAAGTCTCCCTTCTTTAAATAATTGTTTAATTATCAGAAACGCGGTAGTAAAAGCAAATACATACATCAGCCCGTACCAGCGGACAAGGCCAAGAATCGGTACTCCCGGGAAAATTTGCGGATGAATCCATTGCGGATAAGCGATATACAGGGGCATCTCTGTTCCTTAAATTTTAAAGCCCTGCTGGCTTGCTTTTAATAGTTTTGATTTAAGCAGCGTATTTTCTTTTTTCAACTGTGTCAGTTCATACTGCTGTTGTTTAATCGTTTCCGCCAATTCTCCCATAGTAAGGGTACCGGAACCGATAAGATCTTCAACAAAAGAAAGTTTTGCTGAGAAATCATCCTCTGCTTCAGAACTTGCCAGTTCAAAACTGTCCACATTTGCCGAGAAATTGTGTGTCTGAGAATTCAGAATCTTATCTGCTATTCGGTATATTGCCTGCGCAAGTACTGACTGAGGTTTATACACAATTACCGGGAGACGTGAGGCAAGAGCTTTATCCTGCATGGTGTCCCGATACATCGCGCCGAGTAATTCAAGATCCAAGCCAAGATATTCTTTGCAGGATCTGCGTATTTTTAATGCCTTTTCCGTATCTTTTGGATCATCAATCATATTCAGTACAAGGCGCGGCTTAAACTGTTCAAGCTGTTCTCTGAATGCGTCGCAGCTTGTTTTATCGATACGTTCTATTGTATCAATGAGTTTTGGAATATACAGGCGCTGCATTGATGCCGAATCAAGACGGATTTTCTCCATAAAAGAGTATGCTTTTGAATTTTTCTTAAAGGAATTATACATGAGACGGAATACAACATTTTTTAAAAAGAGATACCCATTCAGCGTCGCGGTTACTGTTGGTGCCGAAACAATCACGCCCTGCGGCGACATCAGAAACATATCAAGAATAGTCAGATGTGTTCCCGCTCCAAGGTCTACAATCAAATAATCCGCCTCGCATGAACGGAGTTTTCGTATCAGGTCATTTTTCTGACTTGCCTTGAGTACGCTAAGCCCGGGAATTTCGGAATCCCCCGGGATAAAAAAAACATTCGGGTATTCTGTTTCAGCGATAATATCTTTAAAAGAATTTGCACCGGTCATATAAGTACCGATTCCGCTTTTAGGAGCCTGGTGGCCGATAACCAAATGTAAATTAGACGCACCCAGATCAAGGTCCGCAAGAACAACTTTTTTTCCAGCCTCACCAAGTGCGACTGCAAGATTCGCAGAGAACAGGCTTTTTCCAACACCGCCTTTTCCGCTTGCAACGGGTATTATCTGCATAGTTATCACATCTCCGTCTGTGTATTCATCTTATTTGCCCGTCAGCCTTCGCGTTCTTCTGCAGGCACAACGGTTAGTGTGTTACGATATCTTTCTATAAAATAGACACTTATAATCAGTATACAATCAATCAGAAAAAAAATCAGCAGCAGTATGATGCGGCGCAGTGTGTAATAACCGTTTTTTGCCCCATATTCAATTGCTGCCGGAAGTGCCGCCCGCGCGTAAAACAATATTCCGCACGAAGTCATGATTTTTGCGATGCAGTATAGTCCGCGGTATAAATCTGTATGATTTGTCGAGGCAAAACCGCAGGCAAGCAGTACGGGAAACGCAAGTAACGGTGCTCCCGTATACCATGTGGCCGGCAGCTGAAAAACAGATGCCTCAGGCCGTACCGTAATAATCACAAGCAAACGGATACATTCATATACGGCAAGACAGCTGGCCAGTATGCGTTCTTTTTTCATATTAAAAGTATAGCTGTTTATCCGCAAAGAGACAAGCAACTGTACAGTACCGCAGCTGAAACAGCGGCAGAAAAGAGTCTGAATCTTTCTGCCGCCAGTTTGTTTATACTGTATGACGCTGCGCAAATATACACTTTCTTTGATTCACTATTAGTGTATATTTGATTTGTTTTTAATCTGTTTTTGATATCAAAAACAGATTAAAAATGTCTCGAAAGCAGACTGTGTTTGTTTCAAAGATACATTATCTTCTGTCCAAAAAAAGATTATTTTTGTTTTAAAGATGCATTATCTTCTATCAAAAAAAAGATTATTTTTATTTTAAAAATACATTATTTTCTTTTTAAAAACAGTCTTTTTTTGTTTTGAATTTGCATTGTTTTTGTTCTTAAAATAAACTTTTTTTGTTTTAAATTTGTATTATTTTTGTGATTGTGTCAAATTTAGTTCGCAATTTTGATTCTGAAAAAAGCCACATATCCATCATGCTACGTTAAATAAAATCT
>CALXMF010000027.1 GCA_944389415.1 uncultured Spirochaetota bacterium
TAGGCTATCCAGACTGGGGTAAGATTTTTGTTTTCATCGGCCATTTTTGTAATACCTTTTTTTTGTCTTTTAATATATAATATATTATACAACAAAATTAGTATTTTGGTTACTAAAATTTTAATGATACAGTACAATGAAGTTCGCAAAAAGGAGTAGAAAAAAGCCATTGAAAAATCCATAATGTGAGCTAGGAACAAACAAAAGGATAAGACAATGGCTAAGAGAGAAGATACAACATATTTTGAAAAAAAGCTACTGGAATTTGTGGGAACAAAAGATCCAATGCTGGAAATGTTACAATGGGTAATGGATAAATTCATGGAAATAGAGGTGTCACAGAAGACAGGGGCGGAGAAAGGAGAACGAACAGAAAAACGAACCGGATACAGAAGCGGGTACCGAATCCGACGGTTTGACACCAGACTGGGAACAGTGTACCTGTCGGTACCTAAAATCAGGCAGGGAGGATATATACCGTTTTTTGTGACAGAAAAGAAACGTAGTGAACAAGCCCTGATCCAAGTAGTTCAGGAATGCTGGCTGAACGGAGTATCGACACGCAAGATAGAAAAGATAGCCGGAAAGTTAGGACTGGAAAGTCTGAGTGCATCGGAAGTCAGTGAAATAAATAAAGGGTTGGATGACATGGTAGAAGAGTTTCGAAGCAGGAAACTGGATAAAGAGTATCCGGTACTGTGGGCGGATGCACTGTATGAAAAAATCAGGGACAATGGCCGAGTGGTAAGCAAAGCCGTAATGGTAATAAAAGGGGTGAATATGGATGGCCGGCAGGAAATCATGGCAGTAGAACCTATGGAAAATGAAAGCGAACAGACCTATTCGGCATTATTCCGGAAGTTACAGGAACGGGGAATGGAAAAAGTGTGGTTATGTGTTTCAGATGCCCACAAAGGGCTGGAAGCGGCAATACGTAAAACATTACCCGGGACGACGTGGCAAAGATGTAAGGTACATTTTATGCGGAATATACTTGCGTATGTTCCACAGACACATAAAGAAACGGTTGCATCTCGGTTGAAACTGATTTGGAAAGCACCGGATGAAAAAACTGCCAGGGCACTAAAGGAGGATTTTTGTCGGGAATATGAAAACCGATATCCGAAAGCGGTAGAATGTCTTGAACAGGGGTTTGAAGATTCTATAGGGTTTTATGCCTTTGAGGAGTTGGACAGCCGAAAAATTTCGAGTACAAACACTTTGGAGCGGCTTAATAGGGAAATTAGAAGAAGGTCATCTGTGGTCGGTATTTTCCCGTCTACAGACAGTTACATAAGATTGATTACAAGTTACTTGCTTGAATATTCGGAGGACTGGCAAACGGATAGGAGTTATATGTATGCCGGGTTGATAAAAGTTCAAAGGGAGATTTTGTTCAACGTAGCATGATGGTTTTGAGGCTTTTTTCACGAACTAAATTGCGAACGATTATTGACAGGAACTGAAGCACCTGGAGGATGACCTTGAGGACGCCTCCATTGCTGGCTGACTTCATTTATACCAGGAGCTGCAAACCATTTTGCGCAAAATTCTTGACACTACCAATAATCGTGTATAAGTATCGGATTTTCCCTAGTCCGGCTGTTTTAGATGATCCTATCTTTATCTATCGTAAGGATTTCTGAAAAAGTAATCAGGAAATAAAAAAAGACTGCCCTATAACAGACAGTCTTTTGATCGGGACGACAGGATTTGAACCTGCGATCTTCTGCTCCCAAAGCAGACGCCTTAGCCCCTAGGCTACGTCCCGTATTATAATATCTGAAGCGGGACCAGAGGGACTCGAACCCCCTACCTACTGCTTAGAAGGCAGTTGCTCTATCCAGATGAGCTATGATCCCGTAACGGATGATTTGTACTATAGCAGAATTTTAAATAAATGTCAAAAGAAAAATTCGCTGATACAAAAATTATATTGTAATACTGCCTTGTGAAATACAGTAGTTCACAAGGCAGTACATTTCATAAAAGCATATTGATGTTTTAGTTATTTACCCGTTCAACATATTCGTTTGTTTCTGTATTTACCATAATTTTTTCATCTTGTTTGATGAAAAGCGGAACACGAACCGTCAATCCGGTTTCTGTTATTATGGGTTTTGTAGCGCCAGACACAGTATCGCCACGAACATAATTCTCACTTTCTGCAACAGTAAAAATCATTTTCTGCGGGATTTTCACGTCTATTGGTTCTTCTTCCCAGATGACGATAGGATAGATTTCTCCTTCTTTGAGGTAATATTTTAGGTTAGGATTCAGAGATTCTGGCACAGCTACTGAATCGAATGAAACAGAATCCATAAAAATATAATTTTCACCATCATTATACTGATACTGGCAATCACGAGTCTCTACCTCAGCATCTTCGACCATATCGGGTGTTTTAATAGTCTGGGTGAGTACAGAACCGTCTTTTAGGTTCTTCATTTTTACTCGTGCAAAAGCTGTTCCCTTACCAGGGTTAACAAATTCACGTTCAACGACAAGGTATGGGGCGTTCTTAATCAGCAGAACTGTTCCCTTGTTGATATCGCCGCCTCTGATCATATACTATCCTCTCATTATTGATAAAATATACTATTAATTAACATTGACTGCATTTGAGTGCTACAGCTTAAATTATTTTACTATAAAACAGGTAATCTGCCTAGAGGGAGTAATTCTTTTCTCTCTTGAAAGCTCTTTTATAGTAAGAATGTGTTCTTATTTGCTGTTTGTGATATTGCCGTTTCCTGAAATTGGAATTATTTGCATATCGTTTTGGGGTTTATAATGAAACAGACATAGGTAGTAATCCTTATATCTGGCAAGGATTTCCCGTATTGAACGTTTAAGCTGTCCTTGGTAGGGTTTTTCAGGTGCTGCTACTCCCTGGGCCTGTAATCCCTGTTCTCTAGCGATGTATAATCCCCGATACAAATGATATTTCTGAGATACGAATATGATTGTTTTTGCGGCAAACACATGCTGCGCACGGAAAATTGTTTCATAGGTTGAAAATCCGGAATGATCCATAAAAACATCTTTTGATGGTACGCCGTATTCGGTCACATAGTTTTTCATTACTTCAACTTCGTTATAATAGTCGATTGCGTGGTCTCCGCTCATCAAAAATTTGGAGATACCTGATAGGCGATAAATATGTAATCCCGTTAACAGACGGTCTTCGAGCATTGGACTGGGTTTGGTACCATTCCTGATACTGGCACCGGGAATAACAATGCAATCCTTTTTATCCAGCAGACCTGTTTGTTCAAGGGGGATAATTTTATCATGCACACAATATATCATACCGGCGTTTATCCGCAGAATATCGATTAGTAATAAATATAAGAAGACACAAAAAATAGGAAAAAGAAAAACAGAGAACTTTTTTAATGGTGAAAATAATTTTCGTTTTATTTTATACATCTTTGCAAAGACAGGCATTCCTTTAATTATTCGGCAAAGAATTCTCATTTTGTGATTATTTTTCTCCGTATATATAAGTGGGAGGATTTGTAAAATGAAAAAATATAGATTACTTGTCACCCTTCTGGTAAGTATCGTATCCTGTTTTATGTCTGCGTCTGAATATGGTATTTGTTTTGGTTCGTATCTTACAAATGAGGCTGCAGAAGAATCTGTAAAACAGCTTGCTGAAATCAATTTGCCTGCTGTTATTGTACCCTTCCGTACCGCGAGCGGACAACTATTTAATCGTATCTTTTTTGATACAAAATATCCAACTCGTGAAATTGCGCTGCAGCAAAAATCTGTGCTTGAACAGATTTGGTTTTTCCATGATCATGGAATTACTGATTTATGGGTGACTCCGTGGGAGGCGGCTGTTTTACCTGATAATGATAGCACACTTCCGCTTTCTGCCGAGCGCCCGTATTCTGTGAAAATTGGTGATTATAAGGAAGAAGAACGTGCTGAGCATGATCGGGAGAGACTTGCTGAACATGATGTTGATTCATATGTTGTTAAAAGTTATAACGATGACACTTTGCTGAATTTTGCGCTTCATAGCGGAGCGTTTACAACGCCAGAAGATGCTGCTGTGTATCGTGATGAAATCGCAGAAAAAGGATTAAATTCTGTTTCGGTATCTGATTTTACACAGTTCGAGGATGATTTTAACAAATATAATGAATTATCTGATGAAGAGAAGGTTAAACCTTCTACTGAATTATATAATTCTCCGGAGAATATTGATTCAATTGTTATGGAAAATGTCAAGCTGCTTCCTGTACATGCTGATTATCAGCTTGAATCATTTCGTCTGTATGATTTGAATCATATACGTGCGTGTAATAATCCTGTTAGCATCGGGTATGCAATAGGAGATGCCGAAGATGTTCCCGTAACTGAAGCTGGTGTATCAGCGGTATCAATGGCTGTATATTGTGATACATTGTTTGATAGAGAAATTCATATATCGATTCAAAGCAGCGCCGCAGAGCCTTTCGAAATCAATCAGGCGTTTTTTAAGTCCTGTTTTCCATCTGCTGAAGGATGTGAGGAGTCCGTTATATCTGGTGAACGTAATGTGCTTACTGGGTATAGAAGCCGGACAGAAGAGGGGATCGCATTTGCCGGTGTTACCTCTGATAGCCGTCATCGGGTAGTGTTTTATGCCCGTGGGTTAGAGCAGGCAGAATTTGATACGCTTGTTTCACAGATGCTTGATGAAAGCGGAGAATCAGTGTCCGCTGATATAAAAAAATCTCTTTACGTTTTGTCAAACGAGCATATTGATGGGTTAAATTTTCTTGCTTTTACTTTATCAAAAGTAAAAAATGATTATGCAGAACGGCGTGGAAATACTTTGTGGGCGCAGCAAATAGTTGGACATTGGGACGCTTCTTTCTCATTTGATTGGAATGGTCGGTCTTGTAATATTGGATTATATAATCTTGATTATGAGAAGAACGCAGTAGAGAACCAGCGATTATTTACCGCTGAAAATCATGTTAAACCTGATAGCGGTATTTGTGAGATAGAACTGCATGGCATGCCTGGATGGTATGCTGAAAATGATAAACGCCATGAGCTGAGTTTTGCTCAGAAAGAATATTGCATAGCAGTGAATTCGTATGGTGATGAACTTGTCAGCCAAGAAGAACTTGTGACGCTGACTGAACAGTTACAGATATGGAAATAGCTGCCAAAGACTAACGAATACAATAAAAATAAAGCGGCTGTCTTAGTATTTATTATCACACATATACAAAGATATGATAGTGATTTTACTAGGCAGCCCTCCGTATATTAAATAAGCAGAGATTTATAGAGTAAAAATAAATTGAAGACAGATTAAAAACGAGGCAAGGGAAGAGTAACAATGAATCAAAGAAAGACTAGTTTTGGCTCAAAGATACGTTAAAAACGGGACGAAAACAGATTAAAAACAAAAAGAAAAAAGATTAAAAACGAGATAAAGAAAGTGAATTTTTAAATCAAAGATACGTTAAGAAAAGAAAAAGAAAGATTAAAAACG
>CALXMF010000028.1 GCA_944389415.1 uncultured Spirochaetota bacterium
CCTCCCACCCAGCACTTCCTTTAACAAAAGATACGTCTTTTCTTTCCTGCGCTTTGTTCATGTGTTTCCTCCTGTCTGTATATATGGAAAAAACACTGCGTTTCTGTGCGCTTCTTTCTCCTCTTATCTGTTCTTTCAGTATAGTATGCTTTATCCTGTCTGTCAGTACTGGTAATGATACGCAAGCGATAATTTGTGAAGCATAAAAAATATAATCTATTTTTTAAACGATATTACACTTAGTTTGTTTCGTTTTTAATCTTTTTTTGATTTAAAAATACACTATTTTTGTTTCATTATTAATCTATTTTTGGAATAAAAACAGTGTATCTTTGTCTCGAAAATAGATTAATAATGATTTAAAGATACATTAATTTTAAATCAAAACATGTTTAATAATGGCAGCTCTGATAGTATTATATTTCAAATAGCAAAAGTCGTTATCCCTGCTCCGCTATCCAGCGTTCCAGAGCGCCGGTACGGGCATTAAACTGCGCCCCAATCTTGATTACCTTTCTGCTGCCCGCCAGATACGGCGCCGCATATCCTTTTTCATTTATCTGCGCCAGAGCAGCTTCCGCTGTTTCTGTCTGCGCGCCGCGGGAGAGTTTGAATTCTATAACATATACATATTTCGCTGTTGTAACAACCGCGTCGCAGCGGCCGGCAGGAAGCTGTTTTTCTACGATGACGGATAATCCCATCAGTTCAAAAATAATCAGAAAGGCTGTCTGAAAATCACGTTCTGTATCACGTGCCGTATTGCGGTGTGTCGGCAGTGTTGCGTATATCGCCTGCATTCTGGTCATAAAACTGTCCACGTCACCATTTCTTAGATCCTGCACAAAACGGGCGATATAAAATTCTTTCTGGATTTCGGGAATACCTGTATAATACGGCGCAATAAGGAACAGAAAACCGGCAGCGACTTCATCGTTAGGAAAACCGAGTGTATATAAACCTGTCTCAGCATCATAATCACGTATAGTAAAATAACCGCTCTGATAAATTACCGGCACCGGATTATCCGTATCCAGCCGATATTCCATAAATGAATCAACTCCAACTTGTATACCATTGAGCAGACAGCGCAGATCAATTCCTGATTTTTGCAGTATATCTACCAGAAACTGCGATGTCCCGCTCTGTATCCAGTAATTCTGCAATTTGAGGCCATAAAACACATTGAGCAGACTGAACGGATTATATATTCCATCAGGCGAGTGCACATTCTCTTCACAGAAGTGATAACCATCATACATTTCCCGCAGTTTGTTAAGAGTCTGTACATAATCAGTGCCCAGTACTTGCGCAAGTTCTTTAATCTCTATCTGGAATGTCTGTTCAAGTTCAGTCTGTGTGATACCGCAGATTGCTTCATAGCGCGCGAACATACTGATATCGCACAGCTGGTTCAAATCACTGAATACGGATACCTGCGAAAATTTGGTAACACCGGTCAGCAGAGAAAACCGTGTCCACTGATCAACAGTTTTGAGTACCCAAAAAAAGCCTTTCAGAATATTACGGTTTTTCTCATTCAGAGCGGGATTATTCAGCGTATCAAGAAGCGGTTTATCATATTCATCAACAAGAATAACCGCTCCAAAGCCGGTTTGTTCTCTGGCACGTTTTACAAGAGCGTAAAAACGGTCGGCAAGCGATACCGCGCTTGTATCCCTGCCAAAGAGCTCTTCTGCGGTACGCAGGCAGCGGTCAAGCACTTGCGAAAGCGTTTCTTGCTGCTGGTAATCTCCTCCTGCAAAGTCAAAGCACAACACCGGATACTCTTGCCACTTGCCGTTATGTACCGCTTCAAGTTTATCAATAGCGAGTCCGGCAAACAGTTCTTTTTTACCTTCAAAATATGCCCGTAATGTAGATACTAATATACTTTTACCAAAACGCCGCGGCCGTGAAAGAAAATATGTTTTGCCGCTGTGAACAAGCTCATAAATAAAACGTGTTTTATCCACATACAGATATCCGCCTGTCCGCAGTGATTCAAAGCTCTGTATGCCAACCGGCAGTTTGCGCATATTCATATTTTTATTATAGGTAAGTTTCCGGCGTTTGTCAGCAAGAGCGTATCCATGCACATAAAAAAACCGCTCTCAAGTGAGAGCGGTTTTGTGTTAACAGCTATGCTGTCTTAGTCTTAGAAGATAACTTCCATTGAGAGAGGCAGAGCGATTTCCAGCTGTTTGAAATCGTCTGTTAAACCGAAATCTGCGCGCAGACCTGTCTTGAGTGTGACGCCTTCAGCGATACCGAACGCGAAGCGAGGATATACAGTAACAACATCTGCAAGCCAATCAGCTACCTTTCTATCTTTAACAGTACCATCATTAAAGTTTGCAAGATAGTTCTGAACTTCTACAAACAGAGTAGCGGCATCGGTCAGACCATACATAAAGCCGAGGTTAAGTTTGTCTGCAAATTTCTTTTCACCGAATGTTGCGTTGTTGTGCAGCGCGAAGCCCATTTTATCCATATTGTACTGGAAACGTACATCTACCGCACTAGTCAGAGTTGTATCACCTTTTCCTGCTTTGTCACTGTGGCCGATATAGCCGATAGCCAGTCCCATATTATCGATAGCGACAATATCAACGATAGCGCCGAATGTCATGTTGTTTGCATCTTTAGTATCGTCTGCAACATCATTCATATACATTTTGAAGAAAGCATCAACATTAAGCAGGCCTTCGACAGGAACAATTACACGAGCACCGGTACCAATTTCTGTTAAATTATTACCAAACGCCATTGAAGATGCAGCAAAACCGTTTTTCTGGATATCTTTGTTAAAGCCTAAATCTACTTTAACGACACCAAAATCCATATTTACCTGATAGCCCTTGAAAGAATCGTCATCATTGGCATCTTTGTAGTTAAACTTACCTACGTCAACAAAACCGTCAGCACCTCGTTCACCAATAGACAGTGTACCCCACTTGGACTCTGTCTTATCGATGATGCTGTTATAGCGGTTAGCCACACGATTTGCCTCATTAGAAGCCTTAATGGTCAGGAAATCGAGCGGTTTAATCCACACATTCCAGTCGCCAATCCAACCAGCTCCGATAGTTATCTCTCCCTTTTCCTGGTTGATAGACGGTTTTGTTGTAAACCCATTAGCAACGGAACCGAAGTCAATGTTCAGCATCGCTCCCGCTTTGCCGCCGATATCGCCTGAGATGAACACATCACTGTCTCCTGTGTCCCAGTTGTCAAACAGTTTTGTTGTTCCATTTTTACCGGCGGCATCTGTTTTATAGTTGAAAACCTGTGTCTCAACATATCCGCGGCCTGATACAGTGATATCCGCGAAAGCGGCGGAACCGATAAGTGAAAGTGCAGCAGCTGCACCCAAGATCTTTTTCATAAAAGAGATCCTCCTGTTTTATTTGGC
>CALXMF010000029.1 GCA_944389415.1 uncultured Spirochaetota bacterium
CTCCTGCGCCGATGATACTGCTTCTTGTGGGAAAGTAGGTCGCTGCCAGGCTTTTTCTTTTTCTTCTCCACACTCCTTTTGCGTTTATCTGCTTGCCATAATTAAATTTGTTTTTATCATAAAAATAAGAACATTGCTGTTTTAGTATTTGCCTTTTATTTTAACTCCTGTATTTTTTTTCGCTGATATTTTTTATCACATTTGTTTCCTCGGTAGTTTTGTCGCTTACTAGGCGACCATAACTGTAAGCAATAACACTATACTGTTAATAATTATTTATTATTAAACGGGAAGATTATGGTGAAACTACAGTTTTGCAAGGGATTTTTGTGGATTATTTGTTTTACTTGGTTTTGTTTTTCTGTATTTGCACAGCAAAATGTTGAGACTGCTGGTGTGAATGTAGATGCTGCATCCCAGAGACTGCGTCAGCTTGCCTTATCGAACCCTGAATATGTTGTTTGTGCCGGTGATGTATATAATTTAAGTTATAATGCTGGCGGTCAGGCTATAAGTTATACAATTCAACTCGATACTTCATATATACTGAAAGTTTCAAATCTTGCAACAATAAATGTTGCTGGTCGAAAATTTACACAGGTAAAAAAGTCTGTAGAAGATATCGTTATAAAGAATTATCCATTCAGCGGTGCACAGTTTACACTTGTTACTCCCGCTCAGTTTACCGTGCTTATACAGGGTGAGGTTGTTGCTGTTTCAGAAGTCACTGCCTGGGGTGGTCAACGGCTAAGTGAATTTGTAAATACAGTGGCAACGGCATATTCGTCTAAACGGAATGTAGATGTTAAGTCTGCTGATGGGACTTTGGCTAAGTATGATTTGTTTCAGGCACAGCGCTACGGCAATATGGCACAAGATCCCTTTTTGCGTCCGGGAGATACGGTTATTTTACAGCGATATGACAGAAAGGTAACGATTAGCGGTGCTGTGGAGCGTCCGGGGGAATATGAGCTTGTTGAAGGTGAAAATCTGGAAGAATTGATAAATTATTACGGCGGCGGTCTGGATGAATTTGCAGATCTGGATAGAGTTTCTTTGACGCGTATGACGGAAAAAGAACGGGGAGAGAGTGAGGATACAAACAGTATTGGACAGATCCTGTATTTGAAGAAAAATGAGATTCAGGTTGATGGAAAATTTGTTTTGTGTCTTGAGAATCGCGATATTATCACGATTAGTTCGAAATTGTCTCAGCAGCCGGTATTATTTGTAGAAGGCGCCGTATCAAAAAATACCGAGTTTGCTGAGACAGAGGAGGCGGAAAAAGAAAGATCAAATCGAATTTCGGTATCCTTTACAGAAGGAACAGATTATGCGACTGTAGTCAGACGATACGCTGATATATTTACACATAACGCAGATTTACAGAACGCATATATATTACGGGCAGGAGAGAGTTTGCAGCTAAATATAGAATCGATTCTGTATGATGAGGAATATTTGTCCGGTATACTGGCTATGCGGAATGATACCCTGATGGTACCGTTCCGTCTGACAGCAAGTGTGGATGAAACTAATTCATTTCTAGTGACGGTGAAAGGCGAAGTAACATCGGTACAGGAGAAGACTGCTTTATGGGGAAGAACCCGTCTGAGTTCTGTGATACAAGACTGCTTAACACCATACTCATCTACACGGAATATAGAGGTATATTCTGCTGATGGATCATCCGTAATATACGATTTATTTCAGGCGCAGCGGTATGGCGATATGTCTCAAGATCCCTTTTTGCGTCCGGGAGATATTGTTGTTATAAAACGATATGATAGAAGAGTGACGATTAGCGGTGCGGTTGAACGGCCTGGTGAATATGAACTTATTGAAGGCGAAAACCTTGAGGAATTAATAAATTATTACGGCGGTGGTCTTACAGAATTTGCTGATATGGATACAATTTCTGTTTTTAGGCTCAGTGTGCCTGGAAAGCATCCATCTGACTCTGGTGATTATATTTATTTGAATTATGAAGATATTTATGTTCGTAATCGTTTTAAATATGTATTGTATGATCACGATACTGTTTTTATTGATTCAGTTTTGAGATTGAAACCAATTATTTTTATGGAAGGTGCGGTTAAACAGACAGAAGCTGACACTGCTGCAGAAGTTGTTGACGAGGCAGCTTCTCAGAAAACAGTTGTCGTTTTTAAGAACGGTGAAGACTATGGTGATATCATGCGACGTATTTCCAATTCTTTTTCATCAGCGTCTGATTTGAAAAACGCATATATTATACGTGATGATGGTATCGTTCCGCTTAATATAGAAGAGCTTATTTATCATAGGATTGAAAAATCTGGGATAACAGCTCAACCATTTGATACTGTTGTTGTTCCATTTCGATTATATTATGTAACTGTAGCTGGCGCTGTTAATGCACCTGGTCGTTTCCCATATGTACCTGATCGGACATGGGAATATTATATTGGCCTTGCTGGTGGTTTTAATGAGCAAAATGGTATGGAAGCAATTTCAATACAGGGACCTGATGGAGTGAAATTATCAAAAAAAGATGTTATTTTACCTGAAACAACCATAACAGCTGAACGAAATGGTTTTTTGTATAACTTTAACCGTTTTGCTGTTCCTGTTACAACATTGCTATCAATTACAAGTACGATTCTAATGTTCTTTAATTTGTCGAAATAATAAGAAGATGTATGGTGTGATTTACTTGCGTTTTTTACTGCTTGTTTTCCTGTTTATTTGGATTGTGTCAAATTTAGTTCGCAATTTTGATTCTGAAAAAAGCCACATATCCATCATGCTACGTTAAATAAAATC
>CALXMF010000030.1 GCA_944389415.1 uncultured Spirochaetota bacterium
TCAGGAGCGGAAAAGATAATATGGTCAAGCGAAGAATAGGTTTATGGTGGATGCCTAGGAGCTGAGAGGCGAAGAAGGCCGTGATAAGCTGCGAAAAGCCGCGGGGAGCAGCACATATGCGAAGATCCGCGGATAGCCGAATGGGGTAACCCGGCGGCAGAGATGCCGTCACCATGCGACTGAAGAAGATAGGTCGATGGAGCAATACTGTGTGAAGTGAACCATCTAAGTAACACGGGAAAAGAAATCAAGAAGAGGAGCGATCCTCCAGAGATTCCGTGAGTAGCGGCGAGCGAAAGCGGAAGAGCCCAAACCGCGCAAGCGGGGTTGTAGGGCCGCACGGGGATGACCCGAAGAGTTGAGATAAAAGGTATCTATAGCGGAAGGGCATGGGAAGGCCCGCCTGAGAGCGTGAGAGCCGCGTAGGCGAAATAGATATCACTCTTTGGTGCGGTACCTGAGTACGGCGGGGCACGAGGAACCCTGTCGGAATCTGGGTCGACCACGATCCAAGGCTAAATACTCGGCAGCTACCGATAGCGAAGAAGTACCGTGAGGGAAAGGCGAAAAGAACCCCGGTGAGGGGAGTGAAAAAGAACCTGAAACCATAAACTAACAAGATGTCACGGACGGCGACGTTTGTGGCGTGCCTTTTGTAGAATGAGCCTGCGAGTTGCGTTATGCAGCGAGGTTAAGGGATAGGAGTTCCGGAGCCGGAGTGAAAGCGAGCCTGAAAAGGGCGAATAGTTGCATGACGCAGACCCGAAGCCAAGGTGATCTAGTTATGGGCAGGTTGAAGCAGCGGTAAAGCGCTGTGGAGGACCGAACTATAATCTGTTAAAAAAGGTATGGATGACCTGTGACTAGGAGTGAAAGGCTAAACAAACCTGGAAATAGCTGGCTCTCCCCGAAATGCCTTTAGGGACAGCCTCGTACAAAAATACCGGAGGTAAAGCACTGGATGGGCTAGGGGGCCTCACCGCCTACCAACCCCAATCAAACTCAGAATGCCGGTATTCAACGTACGGGAGTGAGACTGTGTGCGACAAGGTTCATAGTCAAGAGGGAAACAGCCCGGACCAACAGCTAAGGTCCCGAAATACCGCTGAGTGTAAAATGAAGTGTAACTGCACAGACAGCCAGGAGGTTGGCTTAGAAGCAGCCATTCCTTGAAAGAGTGCGTAATAGCTCACTGGTCGAGCAGTTGTGCGCAGAGAATGTAACGGGGCTAAGCGGTATACCGAAGCTTTGGATCTGTATCGAATGGTACAGGTGGTAGGGGAGCATTCCATGGACCGGAGAAGGCAGAACTGTGAGGACTGCTGGAGGGGATGGAAGAGAGAATGCAGGCATAAGTAACGAAAAGATGGGTGAGAAGCCCGTCCGCCGAAAACCTAAGGATTCCTGGGTAAAGGAAATCTGCCCAGGGTAAGTCGGCCCCTAAGGCGAGGGCGAAAGCCGTAGTCGATGGGAATCTGGTTTAAAATCCAGAACCTTTATAAGTATCGAAGGCAGGACGCATGAGGTGAAACCCGGCCGGTGAATGGTAGTACCGGTCGAAGCAGTAAGCTGAAGAGGGCTGCAGGGAAATCCGCAGTCTGAGGTGAGCTGTGACAGGGAGCGGAGAGAAAGTTGAAGCGAAGCGGGTGTAATCAGGGTGCCAGGAAATACTGTCTAAGGCTAGGCTTATAAAGACCGTACCGTAAACCGACACAGGTAGGAAGGATGAGAAATCTAAGGCGCACGAGAGAACTCGCGTTAAGGAACTCGGCAAAATGCACACGTAACTTCGGAAGAAGTGTGGCCCATGGTGTGAAAGTATTGTGGGTGGCACAGAGCAGGCCCAGGCGACTGTTTAACAAAAACACAGCCATCTGCGAACCAGCAATGGGACGTATAGGTGGTGACACCTGCCCGGTGCCGGAAGGTTAAGAGGAGATGTGAAGCGAGCGCTGAAGCATTGAATTGAAGCCCCGGTAAACGGCGGCCGTAACTATAACGGTCCTAAGGTAGCGAAATTCCTTGTCGGGTAAGTTCCGACCCGCACGAATGGTGTAACGATTCTGGGCACTGTCTCAACGCGAGACTCGGTGAAATTTATATACCGGTAAAGAAGCCGGTTACCCGCAGTTAGACGGAAAGACCCCGTGAACCTTCACCGTAACTTATTATTGGGATCTTATTTAAGATGTGTAGGATAGGTGGGAGACGAAGAAGTATGGCCGTCAGGTTGTATGGAGTCGCTGGTGAAATACCACCCTTGTTGAATGGGATTTCTAACGGATAGCCATGAAGCTGGCATGCGGACAATGATAGGCAGGCGGTTTGACTGGGGCGGTCGCCTCCCAAAGAGTAACGGAGGTGCGCGAAGGTCTCCTCGCGCCGGTTGGAAATCGGCGTATGAGTGTAAAGGCACAAGGAGGCTTGACTGCGAGAGTGACAGCTCGAGCAGGTACGAAAGTAGGTCTTAGTGATCTGGCGGTAGCGAGTGGAAGCGCCGTCACTTAACGGACAAAAGGTACTCCGGGGATAACAGGCTGATCTTCCCCAAGAGTTCACATCGACGGGAAGGTTTGGCACCTCGATGTCGGCTCATCGCATCCTGGGGCTGGAGCAGGTCCCAAGGGTTTGGCTGTTCGCCAATTAAAGCGGTACGTGAGCTGGGTTCAGAACGTCGCGAGACAGTTCGGTCCCTATCTGCTGCGGGCGCAGGAACAATGAGGGGAGCTGCTTTTAGTACGAGAGGACCGAAGTGGACGGACCGCTGGTGTACCAGTTATCCTGCCAAGGGTAAGTGCTGGGTAGCTAAGTCCGGAAGGGATAACCGCTGAAAGCATCTAAGTGGGAAGCCCACCCCAAGATAATTGTTCCCTGGAACGTAAGTTCCCTAAAGACTCCAGAGAGACTATCTGGTTGATAGGCTGCAGGTGTAAGCGCAGTAATGTGTTGAGCCGAGCAGTACTAATAAGTCGTGAGGCTTGACCATATTATCTTTTCCGTTTATATTTCTTTCTATCTTTTATATATCTTAGCTGTCGTTTGACAGCGCTTGTATGTTGTTTATAATGCCTGGTGGCCATAGCGGTGAGGTTATACCCGTTCCCATCCCGAACACGGAAGTCAAGCTCTCCTGCGCCGATGATACTGCTTCTTGTGGGAAAGTAGGTCGCTGCCAGGCTTTTTCTTTT
>CALXMF010000031.1 GCA_944389415.1 uncultured Spirochaetota bacterium
CCTTGCTCATTGATTTCAAATACTCTTCTCAATGATTTTGCTTTATAACCATTATAAAAATTCTCATTGTTAAAATATAACATCATATTGTTAAGTAATTTTTTCTCATCACCAACTTGGAAAAGCAGACCATATTCATTTTCCTGTAAAATATCTGATGGTCCAGCTATGCAATTACTAGCAATAACAGGACAGTTACATGCCAGAGACTCTGCAACTGCTAGAGAAAACCCCTCACTTTTAGAAGATAAAATCGAAAAATAAGCATGTGCATACCACTTGAAGGGATTAGCATCCTGTCCAAGTAATAATATATTTTCTGTTAGATTTTTTTCTTTAACATAGTGTTCCAATCTTTGTTTATCTTGACCATCTCCTAAAAGAATAAATTTATATTCTTTTTTTATTTTTTCAGGCAACAAATTATATGCATTAATCACAGTGTAAAAGTCTTTTGATCTAAAATCTATCCTAGCAACCATAAGAATATATTTATAATGAAAATTAATTTCTTCTTTTGATAATTTTTCTATAATTTTAATATCTATTAAATTATTGCAAATTGTTATGTTGACTTTATTTGATGAAAAAAATACATTCTTAAAAATTTTTGCTTGCAAATTGCAAAGACAAACGATTTCATCATAGCAACTATATAATCGTTTATATAAAAATCCAAAACGAGAGTTCTTTATTGCATAGGGATTACAGTGAATCCAAGAAATTTTTCTATCGGCATTTATTAAAATTGTAAACAACAGAGTAGTAAGCGTATCAGAAAAATTAACAACTATTAACTTCTCATCAACAGGAAGCTGCTTTGTAATACTTTTTATCGCTTTATGAAAATAAAATAAATCAATAAGACTTCGCTTAAATATCACAGGATTTTTAAGTATTGTAACGTTGCTTGGAATTTGCTTTATAAAATCTTCATCAAAATTTTTATGAAGTGGTAACAAATGAAGCCTTTTATCAGTATTACGTGCTATATTTATAAATACACGTTCAACGCCTCCGGTTTTAAATTGATTTGTTATAAACAATACTTCCATTACACATTTCCTTTTTTACTGATCGATTTTGAAATAATGCAAACGTAAATAAAACTTTATATAATAAATAACATGATTCACCTTTCGCTTCATACAAAGCAAACACCATCATAACGCAAACAAATATAAAAAAACTTCCAGAACAATGCATAACATTGTAACTTACGCCTATAAATAGTAAAATATCACTTATATAATATGCAAGCAGGAAAAACAAGCCTCCATAATATAGAAGTCTTAAAAAACCAACATCAGTGTTCATATAGTAACGACCATTTCCTTCACTGTATTTCCCATGTCCCAAAAGTAACTGCAATGGTGTAAAATCAAGGCGATACATTGTTTTCAAGTCATCTGTCGAAGCAGATAGGTTATTACCTTCAATGATATTTACAAACGGCTCAAGCATCCATGAAAAAGCGTTATATTGATTGCTAAAATGTTCTATATAAATTAATATAGCGACAAGGCATATCACACTGGAACAGATAATAGCAACAATATATTTTATATTTTTATACTTTATGGCACAAACGGCAAAATAAATAGAAACAGCAATGCTAACCATTAAACCTGCTCTCCCATAACAAGCACAACCAACAATAGACAATATAAAATAAATATAAGATATTTTCTGATTATTAAGTTTTAGAATCCAAAAACAAACTACTGCTAGTGAACACATTATGGTATGCCCAAATCCTGAGAATCCTTGCAAACCAAATCTTGTATAATACACAACTCCTTCAACTATTTCTGTATTTCGTTCATTCATATAAATAATATTTGTATATAACATTCTGAGTACAGGAATCATTAAAATTAGACTTGTCAGAACATATAAATTAATCGATTTAACAAAACAAAACATGAAATCGTATGCAGTATATTCAGGAAATTTTCGCCTTAAATGAATACCATATACTAAAATTAATATAAACCCCCTTAAATAACCAGCATAATTTACAATATAAGAAAAATCTTCTGAATTTGTCACAATGGGAGCAAATAATATTACAGCTATCACTAAAAGCTTAGTAACCAACGATGCCCGTAAAATAGAATCTTTAAAAAGGCATAAAAGATATTTTAAATTTAGTATTAAATACAGAGTTGCTATTCCATAAGTTAAAATAACCTGAATTCCACGCGCAAACTTAAAAGAAAAGGGAAAAAAACAAAAAGTACCGAGAAAAATATCAAAGAGTGTAAGTTTTTTTCTAAAAGGTCTAGTCAGAAAATTATTCATCTAATTTACTTCACAAAATGTCTGAAAATCACATTTATTCCTAGAGGAGTAAATAGATATTTCATAAATAAATATTTATTGAATTTTGATAAATACATAAGCACCTTTGCAAATGGGATACCAGCTAGACGTATTTGTTTCTGTTTCAAATTATAAAAAAGCTCATTTACATACTCTTTTACTTCTGCATTCACTGGCTTGTTCTGTAAAAAAAAAATATTCTTATGAACTGACATAAATTGTTCTTCACACAATTTATATGTATCAATTATTTTTGAACTTGTTTGTTTTTGTATCTTCTGATTCTGAAAACTTATCCCTTGTAGATTCATTCGGTATTTTAAAAATCGTTCATGCATATTTAACCCATGCAATCCCTTTTCAAATATCAATCTGCACCATAATTCATAATCTTCTGCGTGTATAAATTCTTTATCATACGGATTTTCTTTTAAAACAGCAGCCTTAGCAAAAACAGTAGGATGATAAAAAGTTGAATAAAATGGTAAGAAGAATTTTATATCATCATAAGATTCTGGTAGAGTTGATTTACCTATTACTTTATCATTTTCATTAATATGCCATGCATTACATCCGCAGAAATCAATTTCGGGATTCTTTTGCATAAAATCTAATTGTTTTTCAATACGTTCAGGCAAAGAAATATCATCAGCATCCATACGCGCGATATACTCACCGCCAGCGATTTCCACAAGCTCATTTAATGTATATATCAGCTGTTTATTTTCTGAATGCTTAATAATCTGAATACGCTCATCTTCTGCGGAAAGTTTTTTCAGAATAGCAAGAGTCGAATCAGAAGAACAGTCATCACAACATATGATTTCAAGATTGTGATAAGTCTGCTCCATAATCGAACGAACAGCTTTTTCAACAAATCGTTCGGCATTATAGCACGGAATAATTACTGAAACTCGTGAAGTAAAATCAGATATCATATTAAATTAATGCTAATTACAGGAATGTAGATTATTATTTAAAAATAGCAGAGATTTTTCTCTATAAGAAGAAAGCTCTAAATTAGTCTTTTCGTAATCAATCTGCTGATCTATGATGTTCATATTAAAATCTTTCATACAACAATACTGATTCACATCTAATTGATCTAATAAATCTTTTATACGAGAATCTTTATTGGAGCCATTTACAATACTTACAAACTGTTTATTAAAAATAAGAGAAAAAGCTGTTCCATGAAATGAACTTGTTATAATGTACGATGCATTGCTGAAAAGATATAAAAAATCAAAAACAGATGCTGTAAAAATATTTTTATTTGCTTCTATTTGAAAGCAATATCTTAAACTTGCACTAAGGAACACAACAGGTATCTGTAATTTATCCTTCACTCTTTTTATAATATCCACAATCTCAGGATAAGGATTAAATGAATAAGTCAATATATACACAAGAATATACTTTTCAGGTAATTTTAAAGAAGAATGGAAGGCCAATTCCTCCCATTCTGTTTTCTCTAAAAGAAAGACAGGATCACATACAACATCAATTGTCTTGCCTAAAAGAGTTTCCAAAAAATCTTTTGAAGAGGTATCACGAATTCCAATTGCAGAATATTTTGCTAAATATTCTTTATACATATTCTGCAATTTTTCAGGAACACTCATAGCAGCGATAGATGCACCAAATGCAATTCGAGGAACACTTTCGCACCCAAAGTTACACATAAAAATAGAATCACCGCAAGCGAACCTAGGATTCCATACTTGATCACTTCCTGTAAGATATACATCGTAATCAAGTGAAGTACTTTGAAGAGATTCTTGAGAATTATATTCTTTACTAAGATTAAAGTATTTTCTTTCAAATTCTTTAAACAGCAAGGATTGTTTTACAAAAACAATCTTATAAAACACATATACAGGGAAAAAAAATATCCGTTTAATAACAAACTTTATTTTCCTAGTAGATGATTTCTTCATCTCCATTAGATGAAACTTATTCGGATACTTATAATTAATTAGTTCCGCTGCGTTTCCCATTTTTTCTATTTGCTTCTGAAGTGCATATGCCTGCAAATGAGATCCATAATTAGGTACATTATGCATAGTTATTATACCTATTTTCATTATGACCTCCGCAGAAAGACTCTAAGCATTTGTTTTACGTTTGATGGCAGATAATTGCTTATAGAAACCCGTATGCGAAACATAAGACTTTTGTTATATTTAAATTTACTAAAAACACTCTTTATTTGAGATGCATCAATGTCGTCATATAAAAAATTGCGCATAGAAGACCGCTGCGTTGGAAACTTAAGGTTATCATTTTGGAACAATATACTTTCGATATTCGTTCTCCGTGTATTCAATTGCTCTTTCACCGAATCAAAGAACGCTTGTCCCTTACAAGAATTTACAATCACACAACTGACACCCTTTGTTCTGTCTATTTCCGGATAAAATCTTTCCACA
>CALXMF010000032.1 GCA_944389415.1 uncultured Spirochaetota bacterium
CATATGCGGGAATAGCTCAGTGGTAGAGCGCCACCTTGCCAAGGTGGATGTCGCGGGTCCGACTCCCGTTTCCCGCTCGAATGAAGGCGATTCAGAATATTCTGAATCGCTTTTTTTTTACATCTTTATTTTAAGGAATCCTGCTGTGAATGTAACTAAGGAAATTACCAGGCTTGAAAATTCAGCTGTAAAACTGACAGTAACAATTAGTAAAGAAGATGTTGCTGCAAGCTACAAAGAATCTGTGGCAAAAATTGCAAAGAATATTCAGATACCCGGCTTCCGCAAGGGACATGTTCCTATTTCTGTTCTTGAACGCAAGTATGGTGATGCATTAAAGGCAGATGCTGCTTCAGATTTAATCGAAAAAGCCCTAGAAGAAATTTTTGAAGAGAACAAAGACATTCGTCCGCTTCCTTATTCACAGCCTGCTATGGAAGAAACACCTGCTGTAGATGTTTCTCAAGACATGATATTTACCGTCACTTATGATGTTTTCCCACAAGTAACAGTGTCCGGATTTGACGGTATTACCGTAAAAGAAGCGCAGGTTGAAGTTGGGGATGCAGAGCTGAATAAAGAGCTTGAAGAAATCCGTGAGCGGAACGCGGTTGTTATTGATAAAAAAGATGACGATCCTGTTGCAAAAGATGATATTGTTACCATTAATTATGCGGAATTGGATACAGATGGCAATGTGATTGAGAGTTCCAAACGTCAGGACTATGTCTTTACTGTTGGAACCGGCATGAATCTGTACAAAATAGATGATGATATCCTCGGAATGAAAAAAACTGAGACACGCGATATCGTTAAAACGTATCCAGATGATTTCTCTGATAAAGACTTGGCTGGTAAAACGAAAAAATTACAGGTTTCAGTTACTGCGGTAAAAGTACGTAATCTTCCTGAACTCGATGATGAGCTTGCACAAGATGTTAATGAAAAATATAAGACACTTGAGGATCTTAAAGCCGATATAAGGAAAAATCTGGAAACAGCAAAAAACAACCGCATCAGAGAACTTAAAATCAATTCTCTTCTTGAGCAGCTGGTTGAAAAAAATGAAATTCAACTGCCAAAATCAATGATTTCTGCAGAGCTTGAATCACGGTGGAGAATGGCAGCACAGCGTATGCAGACTACACCGGAACAAATGGAAAAGCTTTTTGCCTCATCAGGGAATTCAAAAGAATCTATTCTGAAAGATTGGCAACAACAGGCAGAAAAAGGTCTTAAGAGCCGTTTAATTGTTGACTCTCTCATGAGAGAACGTAATATTACAGTTACACCGGAAGAAGTTCAGGCAGAATATGAGCGCATCGCGGCGGAGGCAGGTATTTCTGTTGAAGAAGTACAAAAGCACTATGCTGACCCAAGGGCAAAAGAATATTTCATTGATGATGTCAAAGAACAGAAATTGTACAGAGAACTGTTTGAACAGGTAAAAATTGAAAAGGGTGATACTATATCCTTTGAAGACTTGTTTAAAAACTAGGTTCATGAAGTATTTTTTCAGATAAATAGTATAAGAGTTTCTCATAAAGCAGACTGCCATTGGCTGTCTGCTTTTACTTTAATAGTCAGACAAAAGGAAAAAAATATGAATGAACAAATGAACACTCTTGTTCCTTATGTTATTGAACACACCGGAAACGGCGAACGTTCTTACGATATTTTTTCACGATTGCTAAAAGACAGAATTATTTTTATCGATGGTGAAATTACTGATTTAACAGCAGATCTCACTGTTGCACAAATTTTATTTCTTGAATCAGAAAATCCTGAAAAAGATATCAGTATTTATATTAATTCTCCAGGAGGTTCTGTAACCGCCGGTCTTGCAATCTATGATACAATGCAATATGTAAAATGCGATATTCAAACTATCTGTATGGGACAAGCAGCAAGTATGGGAGCTATTCTGCTTGCTGGAGGAACAAAAGGTAAACGATATGCTCTTCCTTCTTCCCGTGTTATGATTCACCAGCCATGGGGCGGAGCTCAGGGACAGGCAGCAGATATTACTATCCAGGCAAAAGAAATTATCCGTTTGAAAAAACTTTCGATTCAATATTTTTCCGAGCAAACAGGCAAAACAATAGAAGAAGTCTCCCATGATATGGAACGGGATTTTTATATGTCTGCAGAAGACGCAAAGGAATATGGTATTATTGATCAGATAATGCCGCGGAGGAAAAATGCCTAGAAACAGAGATATTCAGCACTGCTCATTCTGTGGCAAACCAGCATCAGCAACACGCAGACTTGTTGCCGGTCCAAATGATATTTTTATTTGTACTGAGTGTGTTGCTATTTGTCAGAGTATGATCGATGATCAGCAAAGTGAAGTACATCCAATTGAACTAAACGATGTCCCCACTCCACGGCAATTTAAAGAATATCTTGATCAATACGTTATTGGTCAGGATTATGCAAAAAAAGCTCTCGCTGTAGCGGTATATAACCACTACAAAAGAATGTCAACTCAGAATACAGCTAGAGAAAATGAGGATGAAGTTCAACTCGAAAAATCAAACATACTCCTCATTGGTCCAACAGGTTCCGGTAAGACGCTGCTTGCAAAAACACTTGCACAGAAACTTAAAGTACCATTTGCTATTGCTGATGCAACAACTCTTACTGAAGCAGGGTATGTTGGTGAAGACGTTGAAAATGTTCTGTTAAAACTGATCAATGCAGCAGATGGAAATGTTGCCGCCGCAGAAAGGGGGATCATTTTCATTGATGAAATCGATAAAATTGCTAGAAAATCAGAAAATGTATCAATTACCCGAGACGTATCCGGTGAAGGTGTTCAGCAAGCGCTTCTTAAAATTATTGAAGGAACGCATGCCAGTGTTCCTCCGCAGGGAGGCCGAAAACATCCTAACCAGGAAATGATAGAAATCGATACAACTAACATCCTGTTTATTTGCGGCGGGGCCTTTGTTGGTCTTGATAAAATCATTGAAAAACGAGTCGCTCAGCACACAATGGGTTTTGGTGCATCAATGACCACACTTACAGAAGAAGAACGTGTCAATCTGATGAATAAAGTGATTCCTGATGATCTTGTTCGTTTCGGCTTGATACCAGAACTGATTGGACGAATGCCTATCTCTGTGGCCCTGAAGGAGCTGACTAAAGAAGATCTTAAGCACATTCTTACAGAACCTAAAAATTCTATAATCAAACAATTTACCGCATCTTTTGCGTTAGATAATGTGCAAATAGAATTTACCGATGATGCTATTGATGAAATAGCAAATATCGCAATTAAGCATAAAACAGGAGCTCGTGGTCTGCGTGCTATTGTAGAACGACTTCTGCTTGATATTATGTTTGAGGTTCCATCAATGCCCGGTAAAAAACGGTTGGTAATTACCAAGGAAGTTGTTAATCAAACAAAAAAACCAACTATCGAATGCATACCACAGCCAGCATAAAAACATATTGGTCATACTAAAAAAGCTGTCGGCTTTAGAACCAGACAGCTTTTTTTATACAAAATAATATATCTTTCAACGGATATTAAAATAGAAACGTTCCAGATAAATCGCGCGTTCGTTCGCAGAATTCCACACAGAACTCTCAGGCCATCCATTAACTACAGCCTTATAGGCAGACAAAGCAATTTTCACATTCTGAATGCCGGATTTCGCTTCAAATATTAACCCTTTCAAATACAACGCTTCATCAAGCCGTTGCGTTGAGTTTTTTATAAAACTATTAATGCATGATGCTGCTGTTTCATAGTCTTTACTATTATAAGCCTGTTGAGCCTGTGCAAACAAATCTGATACAGAAGGTTGCGCAGAAGATTCTTCTGTATTCTCCTGCTGTACTATCGACCCAGGCTCTGCCGTAAGTGCTTCTTGTACATCATCACGATCTACACCTATTTTTTGAGGCTCCTGCGGAACAGCGGCACCAGCCGGTACTCCATCACCTTCTGATGTATCTATCTTTGATTTTACATCCACTTCAGGAGTATTATAATAAACGCCGCGATTTTCGCTGCCAACAAGAATAGCAGAATTCTGTCTACGGTGCGCTTTTAGTACATAATCCTGATTAGCGGGAATAATTTCCGCATACGATGGAGCTGTCACTAAAGTGGTTGAGATATCATCATCATACGGACCAGAAACTATTACTTCTAAATAATCACGGATATAAGCATCCGCCAGTATATCTTTTTTTACAAACTGCAGCAGCGAAGTACCAGTACGCTGTGACGTAAGAGTAAAAACTGTATCCCGATATTTTTTCTCACACCCAGAATAACTTAGTAATGGCTGTGCGGTATCCAGCTCACCTATATATATCCACCCCTGTCCTGGATATACAAGTTCAAGAGACTGGCCAAGCTGCATCTCTACAGACCGAGATATAACGGGATCTGAATTTTTCTGCTCCTCCTCAGAAGAAAAATCCACATTGCGAACATCACTATTCTCTTCCTCAGAACTAACTACAACAACGGAGGGTTCATCAAATAGTATGTCGTCTTCCATTTCAGATTCTGCCAAACTATCTGTCTCATCAATAACTGCTTCATCTGGATCAATCACTTCAGGAATCACCACAGCAGCTACTGCGGTATCTCTTTCCGTATCTTCTCCAGCGGCAAGTTCTTGCGGTTCCGCTGCTGCTTCATCAGCAGCACTCTCGTCTTTCGCATCTGAGGCCTCTGCTACCGCTGTATCTCTCCTGTCACTCTCATTTCCGGCAGCAATTTCTTCCGGCACTGTGGCAATCTCATCTACAGCACTCTCGTCTTTCACATCTGAGGCCTCTGCTACCGCTGTATCTCTCCTGTCACTCTCATTTCCGGCAGCAATTTCTTCCGTCACTGTGGCAATCTCATCTACAGCACTCTCGTCTTTCGCATCTGAGGCCTCTGCTACTGCTGTATCTCTCCTGTCACTCTCATTTCCGGCAGCAATTTCTTCCGGCATTGTGGCAATCTCATCTACAGTACTCTCTTCTTTCGCATCTGCGGCCTCTGCGACTGTTGTATCTCTTTCCGTATCTTCCCCTGCGGCAAGTTTTTGCGGTTCCGCCGCTGCTTCATCAGCAGCACTCTCGTCTTTCACATCTGAGGCCTCTGCTACCGCTGTATCTCTCCTGTCAATCTCATTTCCGGCAGCAATTTCTTCCGGCACTGTGGCAATCTCATCTACAGCACTCCCTTCTTTCGCATCAGCGGCCTCTGCTACTGCTGTATCTCTCCTGTCACTCTCATTTCCGGCAGCAATTTCTTCCGGCACTGTGGCAATCTCATCTACAGCACTCCCTTCTTTCGCATCAGCGGCC